>NZ_JBVKAY010000012.1:0-81828 GCF_055657445.1 Streptomyces sp. NPDC107538
TCATCACCATGCGCATCACGGAATGCGGAAAAGTACCGGAGAGCGCCGGACTTCCTTTCCTGGACGTAACTCTACGTAATACGCGCGCAATAGAAGCGCACAGTTTCATCTTGGGCGAGCGCTATGCGCAGGACCTCTCCGACGCCCTTCAGGTCGCCTGTAGCAACGATTCCATGTCATCACCAAACGCCTGAACACTGCTGAACCTACCCGCGTCGACCCTGCACGTTCTCACCATGCGGACAGGGCGAATCGGCCCGAATTCCGCACATCCACCCACTGAGTACCGCTCTGCATTACCTCGTGTCATAACAAGAGCGTCACAGCCTTGGTCAGACTCTCCTCCACGTTCCCCACACACGCTTAGAGTCACGCCCAGTCACCGCGCCAACGGAATCGAAGTCACGTCTTCGGCCCAGCGCTCGACTCGGCCGCTTCCAAACAGGAAGGGCCGTGCCAGGGAAAGGACTGATCGTGCGTCAACGTTCGCTCATCGCCATCACCGCCGCTCTGGCGGCGGGAGCACTCACTCTCACCGCCTGTGGATCGCGCGACGAGGGCAACGGCGGCTCGGACACCAGCGGTGGCACCACTGTCGTCATCGGCGTCGACGCCCCGCTCACCGGTGACCTCTCCGCGCTGGGCCTCGGCATCAAGAACTCCGTGGACCTCGCCGCCAAGACCGCCAACAAGGACAAGTACGTCGAGGGCATAACCTTCAAGGTCGAGGCCCTCGACGACCAGGCGCAGCCCTCCTCGGGCCAGCAGAACGCCACCAAGCTCGTCGCCGACAAGAACGTCCTCGGTGTCGTCGGCCCCCTGAACTCCTCGGTCGCCGAGTCGATGCAGAAGGTCTTCGACGACGCCAAGCTCGTCGAGGTCTCCCCCGCCAACACCAACCCGGCCCTGACCCAGGGCCCGGACTGGCAGAAGACCAAGACCCGCCCGTACAAGTCGTACTTCCGCACCGCGACCACGGACGCCATCCAGGGCCCGTTCGCCGCGCAGTACGTCTACAACGACGCCAAGAAGAAGAAGGTCTTCGTCATCGACGACAAGAAGACCTACGGCGCCGGTCTGGCCGCCACCTTCACCGCCGAGTTCAAGAAGCTCGGCGGCGAGGTCGTCGGCACCGAGCACATCGACCCCGAGGCCAAGGACTTCTCCGCGGTCGCCACCGAGGTCAAGTCCTCCGGCGCCGACGTCGTCTACTACGGCGGCGAGTACCCCCAGGCCGGCCCGCTCAGCAAGCAGATCAAGGCCGCCGGCGCCAAGATCCCGCTCGTCGGCGGTGACGGCATCTACAGCGCCGAGTTCATCAAGCTCGCCGGCACCGGCGCCACCGGTGACCTCGCCACCTCCGTCGGCGCGCCCGTCGAGGAACTGCCCTCGGCCAAGGAGTTCGTCGCCAACTACAAGACCGAGGGCTACAAGGAGGCCTACGAGGCCTACGGCGGCTACTCCTACGACTCGGCCTGGGCGATCATCGAGGCCGTGAAGAAGGTCGTCGAGGACAACGACGGCAAGCTTCCCGACGACGCCCGCGCCAAGATCACCGAGGCCGTGCAGAACGTCTCCTTCGACGGCGTGACCGGCAAGGTCTCCTTCGACGAGTACGGAGACGCCACCAACAAGCAGCTGACCGTCTACTCCGTCGAGGGCGGCGAGTGGAAGGCCGTCAAGTCCGGTACCTACACCGGCTGATCCACACCCGCACCAACCCATGAGCCGCGCGGGGCGCCGCACCACTGGCGCCCCGCGCGGACTCGCATCCGGTCACACCCCTCGACAATCCGAAGTCTCGGAGGACATGCGGTGAACGAACTGCCGCAGCAGCTGGTCAACGGCCTGCTACTGGGATCCATGTACGGGCTGGTCGCCATCGGCTACACGATGGTCTATGGCATCGTCCAGCTCATCAACTTCGCCCACGGTGAAATCTTCATGGTGGGCGGATTCGGTGCCCTCACCATGTACCTGTACGTGCTGCCCGACGGCACGTCCATGTGGGTGGCGCTGCCCCTCATGCTCATCGGCGGCATCCTCGTCGCCGTGCTCGTCGCGGTCGGCGCGGAACGCTTCGCCTACCGCCCCCTGCGCACAGCCCCCCGCCTCGCGCCCCTCATCACCGCCATCGGCCTCTCCCTCGCCCTCCAGCAGGCGGTATGGGCCTGGTACCCCAACGCCCGGTCCTCGATCACCTTCCCCCAGATCGACGGCGGCCCCTTCGAGATCGGCAGCGTCACCATCCAGACCGGTGACATCTTCCTGCTGCTCGCCGCCCCCATCAGCATGGCGATCCTGGCGTACTTCGTGATGAAGACCCGCACCGGCCGCGGCATGCAGGCCACCGCGCAGGACCCGGACACCGCCAAGCTCATGGGCATCAACACCGACCGCATCATCGTGGTCGCCTTCGCCCTCGGCGCCGCCTTCGCCGCCGTCGGCTCCGTCGCCTACGGCCTCAAGTACGGCGAGGTCCAGTTCCGCATGGGCTTCATCCTCGGCCTCAAGGCGTTCACCGCGGCCGTCCTCGGCGGCATCGGCAACATCTACGGCGCCATGCTCGGCGGCCTGGTCCTCGGCGTCGCCGAAGCCCTCTCCACCGCCTACATCAGCGACATCCCCGGCATGGACCAGTTCGGCAGCCAGTCCTGGGCCAACGTCTGGGCCTTCGCACTCCTCATCCTCGTGCTCCTCGTCAGGCCCCAGGGCCTGCTCGGTGAGCGCGTGGCGGACAGGGCGTGACACCGATGACCACACAGACCACCACACCCCAGGCCGACGCCAAGACGATCGCCGGCACCCCGCACAGCCTCGTGGGCATCCCCCCGCACATCGGCCGCGCCCTCGCCACCGGCGGCGGCGCCCTCGCCGTCGTCTCCACCTTCCTGGCCTGGACCTGGACCTCCGCCTTCCCCGGCGACCTCACCGTCTACGGCTACCCCGGCGGCCTCCAGGTCCTCGTCCTCATCGGCGGCGCCATCACCGCACTCCTCGGCCTGTCGTCGTACGGAGTCAAGGGCCTGCGCTGGCTGACCCCCGCCGGCGCCGACGGCGCGATCAAGCTCGCCGCGCTCGGTACCTTCGTCACCACCTGGTACACGATCATCGCGATCACCGCCCAGCTCGGCGGACTCGTCAACCTGGAACCCGGCGCCTGGGTCGCGGGCATCACCAGCCTCGCCGCCCTCCTCGGCGCCCTCGCGCTGCCGTACGCACGGCCCGAAACCGAGCCCGGCGACCCGGACGACACCGGCTGGGACCAGTTCCGCCACAACGCGCGCAACCAGTGGACCGTCATCAAGGGCGCCTTCGCCTCCGGCACCGCCGCCCCCGCACGCCAACTGCCCGCGTACACCGAGATCCTGATCATCGTCGCCGCACTCGCCCTCGGCCTGACCGTCTTCACCTACGGCATCGGCACCGAGTACGACGAACTGTTCATCGGCTTCCTCATCACCGCGGGCTTCTGCTTCGGCGCGGCCTCGAAGGCCGGCCTCGTGGGCCGGGTCTCCGCCCTCACCGCCAAGCACCGCAACGTGACGATGATCGGCGCGTTCGTCGCCGCCGCCGCCTTCCCGTTCACCCAGTCCGACGACCAGTACGCGACGATCGGCGTCTACATCCTGATCTTCGCCACCGTCGCCCTCGGCCTGAACATCGTCGTCGGCCTCGCCGGCCTCCTCGACCTCGGTTACGTCGCCTTCCTCGGTGTCGGCGCCTACACCGCGGCCATGGTCTCCGGCTCCCCCTCCTCCCCCTTCGACATCCAGCTGCCGTTCTGGGCCTCCGCCCTCCTCGGTGCCGCCGTCGCCATGATCTTCGGTGTCATCATCGGCGCCCCGACCCTGCGGCTGCGCGGCGACTACCTCGCCATCGTGACGCTCGGCTTCGGTGAGATCTTCCGGATCGCCGTCCTCAACATGGACGGCACCTCCGGCCCCGACATCACCAACGGCTCCAACGGCATCTCCTCGATCCCGAACCTCAACATCCTCGGGTTCGACTTCGGCCAGGAACACACCTTCCTCGGCTTCACCATCGCCCGCTTCGCCAACTACTTCCTGCTGATGCTCCTCATCACGCTGGTCGTGGTCGTCGTCTTCCGGCGCAGCAGCGACTCCCGCATCGGCCGCGCCTGGATCGCCATCCGCGAGGACGAGACCGCCGCCCTCGCCATGGGCATCAACGGCTTCCGCGTCAAGCTGATCGCCTTCGCCCTCGGCGCCGCGCTCGCCGGCCTCGCCGGCACCGTCCAGGCCCACGTCACCTACACCGTGACACCCGAGCAGTACCAGTTCGCCGCGGTCGTCCCGCCCAACTCGGCCTTCCTCCTCGCGGCGGTCGTCCTCGGCGGCATGGGCACCATCAGCGGACCCCTCGTCGGCGCCGCGCTGCTCTACCTCATCCCGTCCAAGCTCCAGTTCCTGGACGACTACCAGCTCTTCGCATTCGGACTCGCGCTCGTCCTGCTGATGCGCTTCCGCCCGGAGGGCCTCATCCCGAACCGGCGCCGCCAGCTCGAATTCCACGAAGAGGCCGAAGCGCCCACGGTCCTCAGCAAGGCAGGGGCCTGACCACGATGACTACCGACACCACCACCAAGGACACCGCCCCGGGCCCCGACGCCCCCGGCGAGACCGTCCTCGACGCCCGCGGCGTCACCATGCGCTTCGGCGGCCTCACCGCCGTACGCAACGTCAACCTCACCGTCAACAGCGGCGAGATCGTCGGACTGATCGGCCCCAACGGCGCCGGCAAGACGACCTTCTTCAACTGCCTCACCGGCCTCTACATCCCCACCGAGGGCGAGGTCCGCTACAAGGGCCAGGTCCTGCCGCCCAAGTCCTTCAAGGTCACCGCGGCCGGCATCGCCCGCACCTTCCAGAACATCCGTCTCTTCGCCAACATGACGGTCCTGGAGAACGTGCTGGTCGGACGCCACACCCGCACCAAGGAAGGCCTCTGGTCCGCGCTCCTGCGCGGCCCCGGCTTCCACAAGGCGGAGAAGGCCTCCCGCGAACGAGCCATGGAACTCCTGGAGTTCGTCGGCCTCGACGCCAAGGCCGACCACCTCGCCCGCAACCTCCCCTACGGCGAACAGCGCAAGCTGGAGATCGCCCGGGCCCTCGCGAGCGAACCCGGCCTGCTCCTCCTCGACGAGCCCACCGCCGGCATGAACCCCCAGGAGACGCGGACGACCGAGGAACTGGTCTTCGCCATCCGCGACAAGGGCATCGCCGTCCTCGTCATCGAGCACGACATGCGGTTCATCTTCAACCTCTGCGACCGCGTCGCCGTCCTCGTCCAGGGCGAGAAACTCGTCGAGGGCGACAGCGCCACCGTCCAGGGCGACGAACGCGTCGTCGCCGCCTACCTCGGTGAACCCTTCGAGGACGCACCCGGCCAGGACGAGGTCGCCGAGGTCGAGGCCGCCGAAGCGAACGCCGAGCCCACGAAGGACACCGCGCCCGGCGCGCCCGGCAAGGAGAACGACCGATGACCGCACTCCTCGAAGTCGAAGACCTCCGGGTCGCCTACGGCAAGATCGAAGCCGTCAAGGGCATCTCCTTCAAGGTCAACGCCGGCGAGGTCGTCACCCTCATCGGCACCAACGGCGCCGGCAAGACCACGACCCTGCGCACCCTCTCCGGGCTGCTCAAGCCCGTCGGCGGCCAGATCAAGTTCAACGGCAAGTCGCTGAAGAAGATCCCCGCGCACGACATCGTCGCGCTCGGGCTCGCCCACTCCCCCGAGGGGCGGCACATCTTCCCGCGCATGACCATCGAGGACAATCTCCGCCTCGGTGCGTTCCTGCGCGACGACAAGGCCGGCATCGAGAAGGACATCCAGCGCGCCTACGACCTCTTCCCCATCCTGGGCGAACGCCGTAAGCAGGCCGCGGGCACCCTCTCCGGCGGCGAGCAGCAGATGCTGGCCATGGGCCGCGCGCTCATGTCCCAGCCGAAGCTGCTGATGCTGGACGAGCCCTCCATGGGCCTGTCCCCGATCATGATGCAGAAGATCATGGCCACCATCGCCGAACTGAAGTCCCAGGGCACCACGATCCTGCTCGTCGAGCAGAACGCGCAGGCCGCGCTCTCCCTCGCCGACCAGGGTCACGTCATGGAGATCGGCAAGATCGTCCTCTCGGGCTCGGGCGGCGACCTGCTGCACGACGAGTCGGTCCGCAAGGCGTACCTCGGCGAGGACTGAGGCCGACGCCGGGCATCGCCCTCGCATACGACGAGGCCCGCACCCCCTGCGGAAGGGGGTGCGGGCCTCGTCGTAGGTACGGGCAGTGGCGGGGGTCAGCCCTTGGCCGCCTTCTTCTCGTCGGCGTCCTGGATGACCGCCTCGGCGACCTGCTGCATGCTCATCCGCCGGTCCATCGACGTCTTCTGGATCCAGCGGAACGCGGCCGGCTCGGTCAGCCCGTACTCCGTCTGCAGGATCGACTTCGCGCGGTCGACGAGCTTGCGGGTCTCCAGGCGGAGCGTGAGGTCGGCGACCTCGTTCTCCAGCTCCTTCAGCTCGGTGAACCGCGAGACGGCCATCTCGATCGCCGGAACGACATCACTCTTGCTGAACGGCTTCACCAGATACGCCATCGCGCCGGCGTCCCGGGCCCGCTCGACGAGGTCGCGCTGCGAGAAGGCGGTCAGCATCAGCACGGGGGCGATGCGCTCCTCGGCGATCTTCTCGGCCGCCGAGATCCCGTCCATCTTGGGCATCTTCACATCGAGGATCACCAGGTCCGGCTGATGCTCCCGGGCCAGCTCGACGGCCTGCTCACCGTCCCCGGCCTCCCCCACGACCGAATACCCCTCCTCCTCCAGCATCTCCTTCAGATCGAGACGGATCAACGCCTCGTCCTCGGCGATGACGACACGGGTCGTCAGCGGAGGCACGTGCGACTTGTCATCGTCGTCGGCGACGGGCTGGGGCGACTCGGGGGCGGTCACGGGGGCTCCTAGCTGCAGGGCAGGGGTACTGCTGACATGAGGGTACCTAGCTGCGGCGTAGCACGGTGACCCGGTACACTCTCCGAAGCACCGGCCGGGTTGGTGGAACGGTATACACGGAGGTCTCAAACACCTCTGCCCGTGAGGGCTTGCGGGTTCGAGTCCCGCACCCGGTACCTGTCGAAAAGCGGATGTCCACGTTCTCGTGAACATCCGCTTTTTGCTGCACACGGTTGCGATCAGTGACACAGAGTGGTCGCATGAACTTTCACGGCACAGAAGTACGACAGCGAGCGATCACGCTTCTCAGGAGCGGCTCCAAGAACGCGGATGTGGCGCGGACACTCAACATCCCGCTGGGCACGATCAGCTACTGGAAGCACATGGACCGCGCCAAGCGCGGAGAGTGCCCTGGCCCCCACCAACCGGCTTGTCCACGCTGCGACGGGCGCCCCTTGGACACAGCCGCGTACTCCTATCTACTCGGCCAGTACCTGGGCGACGGCCATATCAGCCATTACTCGCAGCACCGCGTGCCGAGCCTCACGATCGCCAGTGCCGACGCATGGCCAGGGATTGCCAAAGAGACCAAAGCCGCGATGCAAGCCGTCTTTCCGGACAACGGTGTGCATCGGCTCCAGCGCACCGGATGCCAGAACATCAAGCTCTACTCGAAGCACCTGCCCTGCCTGTTTCCCCAACACGGTCCCGGCAGGAAACACGAACGCCCCATCACCCTCGAAAGCTGGCAACAAGCCATCGTCGACGCCCACCCCTGGGAGTTCATCCGCGGCCTCATCCACTCCGACGGGTGCCGCATCACCAACTGGACGACCCGCCTCGTCGCCGGTGTGACAAAGCGCTACGAATACCCCCGCTACCTCTTCACCAACAAGTCGGACGACATCAGAGGGCTCTTCACCGACACTCTGAACAAGGTAGGCGTCGAGTGGACAACACTCGCTCGCGGCAGCGACCCGTTCAACATCTCCATCGCCCGCAAAGCCTCCGTCGCCCTCATGGACGCCCATGTGGGTCCGAAGTACTGAGCCATACTGAGCCCTTACTGCTGCTTCGGGCTGTCGTCCTCTCCGATGTGGTGGACGCGGACCATGTTCGTGGTGCCGGCCACCCCCGGCGGTGACCCGGCCGTGATCACCACCACGTCCCCCTTCTTGCAGCGGCCGTACTTCAGCAGCAGCTCGTCCACCTGGTCGACCATCGCGTCGGTGGAGTCGACCTGGGGGCCGAGGAAGGTTTCCACGCCCCACGTCAGACTCAACTGCGAGCGGGTCGCGGGGGTGGGGGTGAAGGCGAGGAGGGGGATCGGGGAGCGGTAGCGGGAGAGGCGGCGGGCCGTGTCGCCGGACTGGCTGAAGGCGACCAGGAATGTCGCGTCGAGGAAGTCGCCGATCTCGGCGGCCGCACGGGCCATCGCGCCGCCCTGGGTGCGGGGCTTGTTGTGCTCGGTGAGGGGCGGCAGCCCCTTGGCCAGCATCTCCGCCTCCGCCGCCGCGACGATGCGGCTCATCGTGCGGACCGTCTCCACCGCGTACTTGCCGACACTTGTCTCGCCGGACAGCATCACCGCGTCCGTGCCGTCGAGGACCGCGTTGGCCACGTCGCTGACCTCGGCCCGGGTCGGGCGGGAGTTGTTGATCATCGAGTCGAGCATCTGGGTGGCGACGATGACCGGCTTGGCGTTGCGCTGGGCGAGTTTGACCGTGCGCTTCTGGACCAACGGGACCTGTTCCAGGGGCATTTCGACGCCGAGGTCGCCGCGCGCGACCATGATGCCGTCGAAGGCCGCGACGATGTCGTCGATGGCGGCCACCGCCTGCGGCTTCTCGATCTTCGCGATGACCGGGAGCCGGCGGCCCTCCTCGTCCATGATCCGGTGGACGTGTTCGATGTCCCGGCCGGAGCGGACGAAGGAGAGGGCGATGACGTCGAAGCCGGTGCGCAGCGCCCAGCGGAGGTCGTCCTCGTCCTTCTCCGACATGGCGGGGACCGAGACGGCGACGCCCGGGAGGTTCAACCCCTTGTGGTCGGAGACCATGCCCCCTTCGACGACCTTCGTGCGGACGCGAGGGCCGTCGACCGCCGTGACTTCGAGGGTCACCTTGCCGTCGTCGACGAGGATCTGTTCGCCGGGGCTCACGTCGGCCGCCAGGCCGTCGTACGTCGTGCCGCAGATCTCGGCGTCCCCTGCCACCCCCTCCTCCACGGTGATGGTGAAGGTGTCGCCGCGTTCAAGGAGTACGGGACCTTCGGTGAAGCGGCCGAGGCGGATCTTCGGGCCTTGAAGGTCGGCGAGGGTGCCGACGCTGCGGCCGGTCTCGTCGGCGGCCTTGCGGACGTGCTGGTAGCGCTCGTCGTGTTCGGCGTGGCCGCCGTGGCTGAGGTTGAAGCGGGCGATGTCCATGCCGGCCTCGACCAGGGCCTTGATCTGGTCGTACGAGTCGGTGGCGGGCCCGAGGGTGCAGACGATCTTTGCTCGGCGCATGGATCGAGCCTATGGCTTACCCACCGGTAGTGATGTGGTGGAGCGTGACTACTCAACGGCCGTCAGGTGAAGGGTAATTGACAAGTGGTCACCACACTGCGCCCCACGGCCGCCAAGCATTGAAGGGATGAGGTCACAGTCGCGGTGGCAGCATCGTGAAGCGTGCGTTGACCTGGGCGTGGACGCGTTGGCGCTGGGGTTCGAGGTCGAGGGGGGCGGCGGTGCTCTCGGCCGCGGCGACCATGGAGCGCATACGGCCGCCGGGGGCCGCCGGGCCGACGGGCTGAGGGGCCTCGGCTCCGATGTCGGCGAGTTCGACGAGGGCGGCGAGGGTGGTGCCGAGGGCTTCCGCGTATTCGCGGGCGCGCTGCACGGCTTCCTTGACCGCCTGCTGCCTGGCCCGTTTGTAGGCGGGTGAGTCGGGGCGCAGGGCCCACCAGGGGCCGTCGACGCGGGTCAGGTCCAGGTCGGCGAGGCGGGTGGTGAGTTCGCCGAGGGCCGTGAAGTCGGTCAGCTCCGCGGTGACGTGGACGCGGCCGTGGTAGGCGTGGATCCGCTCCCCCCTGCCCTTCTCCTTCAGTTCGGGGGTGATGGAGAAGGCGCCGGTCTCCAGTCGTTCGACCGCTTGGCCGTAGGACTTGACGAGGTCGAGGACGGTGGCGTTGCGGCGGGTGAGGTCGTCGAGGGCGGCGCGCCGGTCCCTGCCCCGGGCGAGGACGGTGACTCCGATGCGGGCTATCTCGGGGTCGACTTCGAGGCGGGCCTCGCCGCGGACGGCGATGCGGGGGGCGTCGGGGGTGCCGTAGGGGACGGCGGCGGGCTGGGCTTCCTCTGGACTGGTGGTCATACGTCCCACTCTGTCACTCGGGTCCGGCATCCGTGGCCTGGTCATGGCGGCCGCAGGTCACCAGATCGCAACCTGTGGGGGCTGTTGCGGCGGGGGCCGGACGGGTCAGAATCTACGCGCGTCAAGACTGACCGTCCGTTCCTCCGAGGAGTGCCCAGACATGCCCCTGAACCGCCGGAAGTTCCTGAAGAAGTCGGCCGTCACCGGTGCGGGACTGGCCGTCGCCGGTACGGCGATGGCTCCCAGCGCGCAGGCGGCCACGGTGACGGCCGGCGGGAAGAAGGCGCCGAAGCGGTACAGCTTCACCGTGATGGGGACGACCGACCTGCACGGCAACGTCTTCAACTGGGACTACTTCACGGACAAGGAGTTCGACGACAAGGCGCACAACGACGTCGGTCTCGCGAAGATCTCCACGCTGGTGAACCGGATCCGCGAGGAGAAGGGGCGCCGGAACACGCTGCTCATCGACGCCGGTGACACCATCCAGGGCACGCAGTTGTCGTACTACTACGCGAAGGTGGACCCGATCACCGCCAAGGGCGGTCCGGTGCACCCGATGGCGCAGGCGATGAACGCGATGGACTACGACGCGGCGGCGCTGGGGAACCACGAGTTCAACTACGGCATTCCGGTGCTGCGGAAGTTCCAGAAGCAGTGTCGTTTCCCGCTGCTGGGCGCGAACGCGCTGGACGCCAAGACGCTGTTGCCGGCGTTCCCGCCGTACAGCATGCACCGGATGCGTACGCCGCACGGGCCGGATGTGCGGGTGGCGGTCCTGGGGCTCACGAACCCGGGTATCGCGATCTGGGACAAGGCCAATGTGCAGGGGAAGATGACGTTCCCGGGGCTGGAGGAGCAGGCGGCGAAGTGGGTGCCGAAGCTGCGGTCGATGGGGGCGGACGTCGTCATCGTGTCGGCGCACAGCGGCTCGTCGGGGACGTCGTCGTACGGTGATCAGCTGCCGTACATCGAGAACGCGGCGGGGCTGGTGGCCGAGCAGGTGCCGGGGATCGACGCGATCCTCGTCGGGCACGCGCACACGGAGATCCCGGAGTACTTCGTCACCAACAAGGAGACGGGTAAGCAGGTCGTGCTGTCGGAGCCGCTGAAGTGGGGGCAGCGGCTGACGCTGTTCGACTTCGAGCTGGTGTGGAGCAAGGGCTGCTGGAAGGTCGAGAAGGTCGCGGCGCAGGTCCTCAACTCCAACACGGTGGAGGAGGACCCGAAGATCGTGAAGATGCTCGGGGACGAGCACGAGAAGGTCGTCGCGTACGTCAATCAGATCATCGGTACGAACGCGGCCGAGATGACGTCGGTGGAGGCGCCCTACAAGGACGTGCCGATCATCGACCTGATCAACCACATCCAGGCCGACACGGTGAAGCAGGCGCTGGCGTCGGGTGAGTACGGGTCGCTGCCGGTGCTGTCGCAGGCGGCGGCGTTCTCGCGGAGCGCGGTGATCCCGGCGGGGAACGTCACCATCCGGGACGTCGCGGGTCTGTATGTCTTCGAGAACACGCTGGAGGCGCGTCTGATGACGGGCGCCCAGATGAAGGCGTATCTGGAGTTCTCGGCGAACTACTTCGTGCAGACGGGGGCGGACGCGGCGGTCGATCCGGCGCAGCTGACGAACGCGAACGGCACGCCGGACTACAACTACGACGCGGTGAGCGGTCTGTCGTACGAGATCGACATCGCGAAGCCGGCCGGGTCGCGGATCACGAACGTGCGGTTCGAGGGTGCGCCGCTGGCGGACGACCAGAAGTTCGTGTTCGCGGTGAACAACTACCGGGCCAACGGCGGCGGTAACTTCCCGCATGTCGCCGCGGCCCAGTTGCTGTGGTCGAACTCGGACGAGATCCGTAACACGATGATCGCGTGGGTGAAGGCGAAGGGGTCGATCGACCCGGCGGCCTTCGCGTCGGTGGACTGGAAGCTGACGCGGAACGGTACGCCGGTCTTCTAGAGGTTCAGGAGTGACAGGTCGACGGCGTCGGCGATGGCTTTCGCGCCGGCGTCGTTGACGTGGAGGCCGTCGCCGCTGTTGTAGGCGTCGCGGATGCGGGTGGGGTGGTCCGGGTCCGCGACGGCGGCGGCGACGTCGATGACGGCGTCGAAGGGGTGGGTGTCGCCGAGGAGCCAGGTGTTGACCTCGGCGCGGACGGCCTGGCCCTCGTCGGTGTCGTAGCCGGGGTAGACGGTGCCGGCGTAGGGGCCGACCGTGCTGCCGATGACGGTGAGTCCGGCGGCGTGGAGGCGGTCGGCGAGGGTGGTCAGGCCGGCGATCAGGTCGGCGGCCGTGGGGAGTTTGGCGGGCTCGGGGAAGGCGATGGCGCCGGGCAGGCCGAGGTCGTTGAGGCCGGTGTGGACGATGACGTGGCTGACGCCGGGGATGTCGAGGACGTCCCGCTCCACCCTGGACAGCAGGTGGGCGCCGATCTCGTCGGTGAGGAGGCGGTTGCCGGAGATGCCGGTGGCGACGATCCAGCCGCTGGTGAGACGGCGGTCGAGCCGGGCGGGGAAGCTGCCGCCGGTGCCGGGGGTGGTGGCCATGCCCTCGATCCAGGAGTCCCCGAAGGCGACGGCGATACGGGTGGTGTCGGCGGCGAGGACGTCGAGGCCGGTGACGAGGTGCCCGGTGATGAGTTCGTCGGACTCGTCGAGGGATTCGGCGGTGAGCTGGTCGCCGGGGACGGCGTGGCCGACGTCGTAGGGGATGGCGGAGTGGGTGGTGAGGCCGGTGTCGCCGGGGAGGTAGAGGCTGAGGGCGAGTTCCTGGCCGGCGATGACGGGGGCTTCGACGGGATCGCTGACGATCTCCTCGCCGGGCGGGACGGTGACGGTCTCGGCGCCGGCGAAGAGGAGGGTGATGTCGGTGGCGGGGTCTATGGTGCTGCCTTCGACGCGGTGGGCGAGGTGGGCGCCGCCGATCTCCAGCGGGGTGCGGCCGTAGCGGTTGCTGAGGCGGACGCGCAGGGCGTCGCCACCGCCCGCCGGGCGCAGGGTCTGGCGCACGGTCTGGTCGGTGAAGCCTCGGACTTCGAAGAGTTTGAAGGCTTCGTGGGGGTCGATGACGGCGGAGCGGTGGGCGGCGATCCAGGTCTTGCCTGCGCGGGTGCTGGTCATGGCCGAAAGGTAGGCAGATTCTCTGCAGCCGTCACCACTCCTGCCCTACTTCTTTACTGTTCGATTACCTTACGTCGGCGAGGGGCGTCAGCCGGGGGGCGGACCGCTCGCCGCGCGCGGGCGGGATCCGCGGGCCGGGTTCGAGGCCGAAGGTGGTGAAGGCGGTGCGGCTGGGCAGGGGGTAGGGCTCCTTGCCGGTGAGGGTGTTGAGGATGTGGGCGCTGCGCCAGGCGGCCAGGCCGAGGTCGGGGGCGCCGACGCCGTGGGTGTGCAGTTCGGCGTTCTGGACGTAGACATGGCGGCCGGCGGCGGTGACGGACGGGTCGAGGATCATTCGGAACCGGTCGTCGACGCGGGGCCGTTCGCGGCTGTCGCGCCGCATGTACGGGTCGAGGCCGGCGAGGACGCGGTCGAGGGGGCGCTCGTGGTAGCCGGTGGCGAGGACGACGGCGTCGGTGGTGAGGCGGGAGCGGGTGCCCTGTTCGCCGTGTTCGAGGTGGAGTTCGACCTTGGTGGTGGCGAGCCGGCCGGCGGTGCGGACGTGGACGCCGGGGGTGAGGACGGTGTCGGGCCAGCCGCCGTCGAGGGTGCGGCGGTACAGCTCGTCGTGGATGGCGGCGAGGGTGTCGGCGCCGATGCCCTTGTGGAGCTGCCACTGGGCGGCGACGAGCCGGTCCCGGGTGGGTTCGGTGAGGGCGTGGAAGTAGCGGGTGTAGTCCGGGGTGAAGTGTTCGAGGCCGAGCTTGGAGTACTCCATGGGTGCGAACGCCTCGGTGCGGCCGAGCCAGTGCAGGCGCTCGCGGCCCACGGGCCGGTGGCGCAGCAGGTCGAGGAAGATCTCGGCCCCCGACTGTCCGGCGCCGATGACGGTGACATGTCCGGCGGCCAGCAGGCGGTCGCGCTCGCCGAGGTAGTCCGCGGCGTGGATGACGGGCACGCCGGCCGCCTCGACGAGCGGCTTGAGGGGTTCGGGGACATGGGGTTCGGTGCCGACGCCGAGCACGATGTTCCGGGCGTAGGTGCGGCCGAGGACCTCGGTCTCGCCGTCGCCGTCCAGGTGGGTGTGGTCGACCTCGAAGAGGTCTCGTTCGGGGTTCCAGCGCACCGAGTCGACCTGGTGTCCGAACCGCAGTCCGGGGAGGTTCTCGGCGACCCAGCGGCAGTAGGCGTCGTACTCGGCGCGCTGGATGTGGAACCGCTCGGCGAAGTAGAACGGGAAGAGCCGGTCGCGGGTCCTGAGGTAGTTCAGGAACGACCAGGGGCTCTTCGGGTCGGCGAGGGTCACCAGGTCGGCGAGGAACGGGACCTGGACGGTGGCGCCCTCGATGAGGAGGCCCGGGTGCCAGTCGAAGCCGGGGCGCTGTTCGTAGAAGACGGCGTCGAGTTCGGTGAGGGGGTGGGCGAGGGCGGCGAGGGAGAGGTTGGCGGGTCCGATGCCGACACCGACGAGGTCGCGGGGGGCTTCGGGTGCGCGCCGGTCGTGCGCGGGGGGCGTGCTCATGCGGGGGTGTGTCCTTCGGGGAGTGCTGCGAGGTCTGCGGGTGTGGCGGCTGCCACGAGCTTCAGCAGGGTGGCGAGGTCGGCCGGCCGGGTGTGCGGGTTGAGCAGGGTGACCTTGAGCCACAGACGGCCGTCGGGTGCGGCGCGGCCTATGACGGCCCGGCCGTCGTGGAGGAGGCGGCGGCGTACGGCGGCCACGGTGGCGTCGGAGGCCCCGGCGGGCCGGAAGAGGACCGTGCTGAGGGTGGGCCGGTCGTACAGGTCGAGGCCGGGGTGTGCCTCGACGCCGGCGGCGAACTCCTGGGCGAGCGCGCAGACCCGGTCGACGAGACGGCCGAGTCCGGTGCGGCCCAGGGTCTTGAGGGTGACGGCGATCTTGAGGATGTCGGGCCGTCGGGTGGTCCGCAGGGAGCGGCCGAGCAGATCGGGCAGCCCGGCCTCGGTGTCGTCGTCCGCGTTGAGGTAGTCGGCGCGGTGGCCGAGGACTTCGAGATCGTGCGTGTCGCGTACGGCGAGGAGGCCGGCGGCGACCGGCTGCCAGCCGAGTTTGTGCAGGTCCAGGGTGACGGTGTGGGCGCGGGCGAGGCCGTCCAGGCGGGCCCGGTGCCGGTCGCTGAAGAGGAGGCCTCCGCCGTAGGCCGCGTCGATGTGGAGGCGGGCGCCGTGGGCCTCGCACAGGTCGGCGATATCGGGCAGCGGATCGATGAGCCCGGCGTCGGTGGTTCCGGCGGTGGCGGCGACCAGGAGGGGCCCTCGGAGGTGGGTGAGGGCGTCGTCCAGGGCGGCGGGGTCCAGGGTGCCGGCCGGGGTCGGGACGGCGACGGGCTCGGGCAGGCCGAGGAGCCAGGCGGCGCGGGGCAGGGAGTGGTGGGCGTTGGCCCCGTGGACGAGCCGTACGCCGGGGTGCGCCTCACGGGCCAGCAGGACGGCGAGGTGGTTGGACTCGGTGCCCCCGGTGGTGACCAGCGCGTCGGAGGCGCCGGTCTCCTCGGCCAGGGCCCGCGTCACCAGCGCTTCGAGCGCGGAGGCCGCCGGGGCCTGGTCCCAGGAGTCGAGGGACGGGTTCAGCACGGAGACGGCGAGGTCGGCGGCGACCGCCACGGCCAGGGGCGGGGTGTGGAGGTGGGCCGCGCACAGCGGGTCGGCGGGGTCGGCGGTGCCGGTCGCGAGGGCCCGGACGAGTCGAGGGAGGGCGTCCGGCTCCCCCTCGACGGGCAGCGCCTCCCCGAGCACGTCCCGCACCCTCGCCGCGACCGCCTCCGGACCACCGGCCGGCAGGGGCCCGCCCCGCGCCTCGGCCCCCTCCCGCAACGCGTCGAGCACGGTGTCGAGCAACGGCCGGAGCACACCGGGACCTTGGGGTCCCGACGCGAGAGGCGGGGCAGTCATGGATTCCTCCGAGCACGGGGAATCCCATCTTGTACGCCGATCGGGTGCCGAGCCCGAAAAGACGGCTAATTACAACCAAAAGAGGGTAGTGCAGCGCGCCCCGAAAGGGGCGCGGGGAACTGCGCGACCAGCCACCTACGGCCGCAAGCCCGCAGAACCCCCAAGCCCCCACGGCGCTCCGGTCTATCCCTCCCGCACCCGCAACGCCCTCCCGAGATCATCCAGTTGATCCACCAGCTTCCGCCGCAACGCCGGAATCAGCTCCCCGTCCTCAAGACACCGCTCCCCCAGCCCCAGCGTCTCCGGATCCACCGCGTACACCGGGAACGCCCACCGCCCCGCCGCCTCCGCGATAGCGGGCCCGCGCCGAGCGGCCAGCGCGACCGCGTCGCCCCAGTACCGCTCGACGTACTCCGTGAGGAGTTCCGCCTGCTCCGGCTGCCAGAACCCCTGGGCCGTCGCGGTGAACAGGTAGTTGGAGAGGTCGTCGGTGGTGAACATCGCCTCCCAGGCGGCCCGCTTCGCCTCGGCGTCGGGCAGCGCGGCCCGGCAGCGGGCGGCGCCCTCCCGGCCGCTGGCACTGGGGTCCCGCTCCAGTTCGCCGTCGATCGCGGCGGCGTCCACCGCGCCGAGCACGGCGAGCCGGCCGAGGACGCGCCAGCGCAGTTCGGGGTCGAGTTCGGGCCCGCCCGGAACCGTGCCTTCGGCGAGCCAGGCGGCGATGGTCTCGGGGTGGGCGGCGACGTCGATGAAGTGGCGTACGGCGGTGAGGCGCAGCCCCGGGTTGTCGCCGTCCTCGGTGCGGCGGATGAGGTCGCGGCACAGGGAGCCGAGCGTGGACAGGCCGGCGGCGCGCTGCTCGGGGGCGAGGAAACGGTCGGCGACCTGCGTGGTGGCGAAGGCGAGGACGCCCTGCACGATGGCGAGGTCGGTCTCGCGCGGCAGGTGGGTGCGGGCCGCCTCCAGGTAGGCGGTGGGCGGGAGTTCGGCGTCGCGGACGGCGTCCCGCAGGGCGTTCCAGACGACGGCGCGGGTGAGCGGGTCGGGGAGGCCGCTGAGGTGGGCGGTGACGGCGGCGAAGGACTCGGCGTCGAAGCGGACCTTGGCGTAGGTGAGGTCGCCGTCGTTGAGGAGGAGCAGGGCGGGCCGCTTGCCGATGGGCTGCTCGGGCTGGTCGGCGTTCTGGGGGAGGTCGAGTGCGACGCGGTGGCGGAGGGTGAGGTGGCCCTGGTCGTCGCCGTGGTCCCGGTCGTAGAGGCCGACGGCGATGTGGTGGGGGCGGCTGCCGGTGCGGTCGACGGTGACGGTGTGGGTGCCGTCGGCGGCGCGGGTGACCTTGGGGGTGAGGGTGTCGACGCCGGTGGTGCGGAGCCAGGCGTCGGCCCAGGCGTGGACGTCGCGTTCGGTGGCGCCGGCGAGGTTGTCGATGAAGTCGGCGAGGGTGGCGTTGCCGAAGCGGTGCCGGGTGAAGTGGGCGTTGATGCCGGCGAGGAAGTCCTTCTCGCCGAGCCAGGCGACGAGTTGGCGCAGGGCGGAGGCGCCCTTGGCGTAGGAGATGCCGTCGAAGTTGAGGAGGGCGGCGGCGGTGTCGTCGACGTTCTCGGGGGCGACGGGGTGGGTGGAGGGGCGCTGGTCGGCGTCGTAGCCCCAGGCCTTGCGGGCGATGCCGAAGTCGACCCAGGTGTCCGTGAAGCGGGTCGCTTCGGTGAGGGTCTGGTAGCCCATGTACTCGGCGAAGGACTCGTTCAGCCAGATGTCGTCCCACCACCTGAGGGTGACGAGGTCGCCGAACCACATGTGGGCCATCTCGTGGGCGATGACCATGGCGCGGGTCTGGCGTTCGGTGTCGGTGACGGCGGAGCGGTAGACGAACTCGTCGCGGAAGGTGACGAGGCCGGGGTTCTCCATGGCGCCGGCGTTGAACTCGGGGACGAACGCCTGGTCGTAGGAGTCGAAGGGGTACGGCTCCTCGAACTTGTCGTGGTAGCGGTCGTAGAGGGCGCGGGTGATGTCGAGGAGCTCGTCGGCGTCGGTGTCGAGGTGGGGGGCGAGCGAGCGGCGGCAGTGGATGCCGAAGGGCAGGCCGCGGTGTTCGGTGCGGACGGAGTGCCAGGGGCCGGCGGCGACGGCGACGAGGTAGGTGGAGATCAGCGGGGTGGTGGCCGCCCGCCAGGTGCCGTCGTCCTGGTGTTCCGTGACGCCGTTGGCGAGGACGGTCCAGCCTTGCGGGGCGGTGACGGTGAGGTCGAAGACGGCCTTGAGGTCGGGTTGGTCGAAGGCGGCGAAGACGCGTTGGACGTCGTCCATGAAGAGCTGGGTGTAGACGTACGTCTCGCCGTCGGTGGGGTCGGTGAAGCGGTGCATGCCCTCGCCGGTGCGGGAGTAGCGCATGGCGGCGTCGACGCGCAGTTCGTGGTCGCCCGGGGTGAGGCCCTTGAGGAGGAGGCGGTTGCCGTCCAGGGTGCCGGGGTCGAGGGGCTCCCCGTCGAGGGTGACGGAGCGCAGTTCGGCGGGCTTCAGCTCGACGAAGGTGTCCGCGGCCTTCTTCTTCCCCCGTACGGTGAAGTGGATGACGGTACGGGAGTCGAAGGTCTCGTCGCCGCGCGTGAGGTCGAGGGCGATCTCGTAGCGGTGGACGTCGAGGAGCCGAGCACGGGCATGCGCTTCGTCGCGCGTCAGTACGGACATGAGGGACATGCTGCCTGATGCCTTTGGCACAGGACAGGGGCGGGCCTGGTACGCGACCTTTGTCCGGTCGCGTACGCCGCGCGTCCGGTCGTATGCGGCCTATGCCCGGTCCTCGGCCCGGCCCTTCGCGCCGTCGTGCTGCGCGGGGACGCGCCCCCGGCCGCGGTGGTCGCCGTCGGCTCGCGTGAGGTCCTCGTGGTCCTTGAGGCGGGCGCGCAGGTCGCGGACCTCGCGTTCCAGGGCGTGGGCGCGTTCGTGGGCGTCGTAGAGGTAGCGGACCTTGGTGCGCAGGGCCCAGGGGTCGATGGGTTTCATCACGAGGTCGGCGACGCCGAGGCGGAAGGCGGTGGCGGTGAGTTCGGCGTCGGGGCCGAAGCCGGTGAGGAGGAGGACGGGGATGTGCTGGGTCTGTTCGACGCCGCGCATGTAGCGGACGACGTCGATGCCGCTGACGCCGGGCATACGGACATCGAGGAGGAGCAGGCCGACCTGGCCGCGCAGGACTTCCTTGAGTGCCGCGTCGCCGCTGGTGGCGCGGGTCAGTCGGTAGCCCAGCGGGGCCAGGGCGCTCTCCAGGGCGAACAGCGTGTCCTCATGGTCGTCGACGATGAGGATCTTGGCTTCCGACGGCATGGCCTCTCACCGTGAGTGGTCGATTCCTGACGAGGAGTGCTCACGCAGGATGCCCGCTGACGGACTCGATGTCACTCCCCCGCGTGCGGTGCCGTGGCGGCCGTGCCCGTCGCGCTGTTCAGGGCGTCGTCCGCGATGCGTTCGTGGTGGCGGATGACCTCGGCGATGATGAAGTTGAGCAGTTTCTCCGCGAACGCCGGGTCCAGCTTGGCACTTTCGGCGAGTCCGCGCAGCCGGTCGATCTGCTGGGCCTCGCGGCCCGGGTCGGCGGCGGGCAGTTGGTGCGCGGCCTTGAGGTGGCCGACCCGCTGGGTGCACTTGAAGCGTTCGGCGAGCATGTGGACGACGGCGGCGTCGATGTTGTCGATGCTGTCCCGCAGTCGGGTGAGTTCCGCCCGGACGTCCGCGTCGACCTCGCCGGCCGGCGCGGTGGCGGTCTTCGCCTCATTGGTGTTGCTGGTGGTCATGGTCGTCACCCTACGACGCCGTGGTTCGCCGCCCGAACCGGCTTAGAGTGGAACGTATCGAGGCGTCTTAAGGGGTGCGGACGTGGCGAACGGCGGACCTGTCGAGCACGGCTACCCGCACCTGGAGACCGTGCGGGCGTCGATCACCGCGCTGTACAAGCGGCTCTCCTACGACACGATCCAGACCTTCGCCACCAGCGTGGCCCCCGTCGACGTGGCCTTCTGCGACACCGACGATCTGCATCTCGGCGCGCAGCGGGTGGCGCGGGAGCTGGTGCGGCACTATCGGCTGCCGGACGCCCGGATGATCGTCGGGTTCCGGGAGATGACGCAGGCGGCGAGCGTGGAGCTGGCGGCGGGGCCGGAGTACTTCGTCGAGCTGAACGACCGGTTCCGCAATCACCGCCGGGACATCGGGGCGGCTCTCGCGCACGAGATCATGCACGTCTATCTGCACCGGCTCGGGCTGTCCTTCCCCGGCACCCGTGACAACGAGATCCTCACGGACACGGCGGCGACGTATCTGGGGGCGGGGTGGCTGCTGCTGGACGCGTACCGGGAGGACGCCGCGTCGTCGCAGAAGCTGGGGTATCTGACGCCGGAGGAGTTCGGGTACGTGCTGGCCAAGCGGGCGCAGGTGTTCGGGGAGGATCCGTCGGTGTGGTTCACCAGCGCGCAGGCGTACTCCGCGTTCGCGGAGGGCCGGGTGCGGGCGCAGCGGGACGAGCGGCAGCCGCCGCTGACGGCGGCGGGGTGGGCGGGGCGGCGGCGGTATGCGCGGGATCGGCGCCATGCGGGGGACCTGCGGTCGGCTGTGCCGGGGGTGGGGGTGCCGTATGTGTTCACTGCGGAGGGGGGTGGGGGTGGGGGTGGGTTGTTGCGGGTGTCGTTTCCCTGTCCTACGTGTCATCAGCGGATTCGGGTGCCGGTGCGGGGGCGGGTGCGGGCTCGGTGTGGGTTGTGTCGGACGGTGTTGGAGTGCGACACGTAGGTTTTGGGGGCGCGGGAGGGGGTGGTGGGGGGCGGTGCGTCGGCGGGTGCGGGTCGGTGGGGGCTTGTCGCGCAGTTCCCCGCGCCCCCAAAAAAATCGGGGGCGCGACCTTGTTTCAAAGGCCCCGGGTCATCCCGTCCCGTACACCGGGCCCGGTGTCTTCGCCTCCGCCAGGAGCTTTCGTACGGTCTCTCCTGCCCCCTCCGGGGTTCGGCGGGTGCCCTTGTCCTCCGTCGGGCCCGGGTGCCAGCCCTGCATGACGGTGATGCGGCCGCCTTCTGTCTCGAAGACGCGGCCGGTGACGCCCTCGCTGGCGGGGGAGCCGAGCCAGACGACCAAGGGGGAGACGTTCTCGGGGGCCATCGCGTCGAAGCCGGTGTCGGGGGCGGTCATGGTGTCGGCGAAGGTGGTCTCGGTCATGCGGGTGCGGGCGGCGGGGGCGATGGCGTTGACCTGGACGCCGTACCGGGCGAGTTCGGCGGCGGCGACGAGGGTGAGGCCGACGATGCCGGCCTTGGCGGCGCTGTAGTTGCCCTGGCCGAGGGAGCCGAGCAGACCCGCGCCGCTGCTGGTGTTGACGACGCGCGCGGTGGGGGTGCGGCCCGCCTTGGTCTCGGCGCGCCAGTGGGCGGCGGCGTGCTTCAGGGGGAGGAAGTGTCCCTTGAGGTGGACGCGCAGGACGGCGTCCCAGTCGTCCTCGTCGAGGTTGACGAGCATGCGGTCGCGCAGGAACCCGGCGTTGTTGACGAGGGTGTCGAGGCGGCCGTACGTGTCCAGGGCGGTGCGGACGAGGGAGGCGGCGCCGGCGGTCGTGGCGATGTCCGCGCCGTGCGCGACCGCGTGCCCTCCCGCGGCGCGGATCTCCTCGACGACGCGGGCGGCCGGGCTGTCGGCGTCCGGGGTGCCGTCGAGTCCGACGCCGAGGTCGTTGACGACCACGCGGGCGCCCTCGGCGGCGTACGCCAGCGCGTGCGCCCGCCCGAGGCCACGGCCCGCGCCGGTCACGACGACGACGCGCCCTTCGCAGAGCCGGGGTGTGTCCCGTGCTGTGTCCTCCGCCGTGGCGTCTGACGTGTTCATCGTGGTTCTCCTTCGTCCGTGCCGGTCGTCGCCGCGTCCAGGAAGGCCGGGCGTTCGCCGCCGCCGTGGACGAGGAGGGAGGCTCCGGTGATGTAGGCCGCCGCGTCGGAGGCGAGGAAGACGGCCGCTTCGCCGATGTCGGCGGGGGTGGCGAGGCGGCCCAGCGGGACGGTGCGGGCGACGGCCGCGACGCCCTGTTCGTCGCCGTAGTGGAGGTGGGCGAGTTCGGTGTGGACCATGCCGAGGACGAGGGTGTTGACCCGGATCTCCGGGGCCCATTCCACGGCCATGGAGCGGGCGAGGTGGTCGAGGCCGGCCTTGGCCGCGCCGTAGGCCGCCGAGCCGGGGGAGGGGCGGCTGCCGCTCACACTGCCGATCATCACGATCGCGCCCCGGGCCCGCCGGAGGTGTGCGTGGGCGGCGAGGGAGACGGTCAGCGGGGCGGTGAGGTTGAGTTCGATCACGCGCGCGTGGCGGTGGGCGTCGGTCTCGGCGAGCGGGCGGTAGGGGGTGCCGCCGGCGTTGTTCACCAGGACGTCCACGCGGGGCAGTTCGGCGAAGAAGCGGTGCACGGCGTCGGGGTCCCGGACGTCCAGCGGTCTGAACTCGGCGCCCTTGAGCGGCACTTCGGGTGGGCGGCGGGCGCAGGTCACGACCTCGGCGCCGGCTTCGGCGAAGGCCCGGGCGAGGCCGGCGCCGACACCGCGTGTGCCGCCGGTGACGACGGCGACCTTGCCGTTGAGCCGCTTCCCGTGGAGGCCCTTCCCGTTGAGCGGCATCCGCTGCTACCTTCCCCTCACGAGACATACCTAACAAACGTTAGGTGGAAGGTAGCTGATGCTCCGATGGGTGTCTCCACCTCGTCCCCGGAAAAGGGGATTTCCGTCGTCACCGTCGACTTCCCGCCGGTGAACGCGCTGCCGGTGCGCGGGTGGTTCGAGCTGGCCGACGCCGTGCGCGCGGCGGGCCGCGATCCCGGGGTGCGGTGTGTGGTGCTGGGTGCGGAGGGGCGCGGGTTCAACGCCGGGGTGGACATCAAGGAGATCCAGGCGGCGGGGCCGAGCGCGCTGCTCGGCGCCAACCACGGCTGCGCGGAGGCCTTCGCCGCCGTGTACGAGTGCGAGGTGCCGGTGGTCGCCGCCGTGCAGGGGTTCTGTCTGGGCGGCGGGATCGGGCTGGTGGGCAACGCGGACGCGATCGTGGCCGGCGAGGACGCGACCTTCGGGCTGCCGGAGCTGGACCGGGGCGCGCTGGGCGCGGCGACGCATCTGGCCCGGCTGGTGCCCCAGCATCTGATGCGCGCGCTGTTCTACACCTCGCGTACGGTCACGGCCGCCGAGCTACGGTCCCACGGCTCGGTGTGGCGGGTCGTACCGCCTGCCGAACTGCGCGCCGCCGCACTGGAGTTGGCGCGGGAGATCGCCGCGAAGGACGGCCGGCTGCTGCGGCTGGCCAAGGCCGCGCTCAACGGCATCGACCCCGTGGACGTCCGCCGCAGCTACCGCTTCGAGCAGGGCTTCACCTTCGAGGTGAACCTGAGCGGGGTGGCCGACGAGGTCCGCGACGCGTTCGGGAAGGGTGGGAGAGGTGGGAGGGCCGGGACGTCCGGGGCGGCCAAGAGGGACGGCTCGCCCGAGGGAAGCGGCGCGGGAGAGGGGAATCCGGGTGAGTGACAAGAGCATGACCGCCGAGGAGGCCGTCGCACGGCTGGAGAGCGGCATGACCCTCGGCATCGGCGGCTGGGGCTCGCGCCGCAAGCCGATGGCGCTGGTGCGGGCGCTCCTCCGGTCCGGGGTCACCGATCTCACCGTCGTCTCGTACGGCGGCCCGGACGTCGGCATGCTCGCCGCCGCCGGACGCGTCCGGAAGCTGGTCGCCCCCTTCGCCACCCTGGACTCCATCCCCCTGGAACCGCACTACCGCGCGGCGCGCGAGCGGGGCGCGTTCGAGCTGATGGAGATCGACGAGGCGATGTTCATGTGGGGGCTGCGGGCCGCCGCGCACCGGCTGCCCTTCCTGCCG
This sequence comes from Streptomyces sp. NPDC107538, assembly GCF_055657445.1. Taxonomy (NCBI): domain Bacteria; kingdom Bacillati; phylum Actinomycetota; class Actinomycetes; order Kitasatosporales; family Streptomycetaceae; genus Streptomyces; species Streptomyces sp. NPDC107538. Next base: position 24,221 of record NZ_JBVKAY010000012.1, read on the forward strand.
GTCCGGGCGGGCATCGGCTCGGACGTGATGCGGGTCAACCCCGCTCTGCGGACGGTCACCTCGCCGTACGACGACGGGGAGACCTTCGTCGCCATGCCTGCCCTGCGCCTGGACGCCGCGTTCGTGCACGTCAACCGGGCCGACCGGCAGGGCAACGGCCAGTATCTGGGCCCGGATCCATACTTCGACGACCTCTTCTGCGAGGCGGCCGAGTCGGCGTACCTGTCGTGCGAACGGCTCGTGGACACGGCCGAGTTGACGAAGGCCGGCCCACCCCAGTCGCTGCTGGTCGGCCGCCAGGTGGTGACGGGCGTGATCGAGGCCCCGAACGGCGCGCACTTCACCTCGTGCGCCCCCGACTACGGCCGGGACGAGGCCTTCCAGAAGCTGTACGCGGGCACGCCGTGGGAGGAGTTCGCCGGGCGGTTCCTGACGGGGGACGAGCCCGCCTACCAGTCGGCCGTGCGCGCGTGGCAAGGGGAGGGTTCATGAGCGGTGCGACCCGTGCCGAGTACTGCGTGATCGCCTGTGCCGAGGCCTGGCGCGGTGCCGGGGAGATCCTGGCCAGCCCCATGGGGCTCGTCCCGGCGCTGGGCGCGCGCCTCGCCCGGCGGACCTTCGCGCCGGACCTGCTGCTGACCGACGGCGAGGCCCTGCTCGTCGGCCCCGACGGCACCGTGGAGGGGTGGCTGCCCTACCGGCGGCACCTGGCCCTGGTCACCGGCGGCCGACGGCACGTGATGATGGGCGCGAGCCAGCTCGACCGGTACGGCAACCAGAACATCTCGTGCGTCGGCGACTGGGCGAGGCCGAGACGGCAGCTGCTCGGGGTGCGGGGCGCCCCGGTCAACACCCTCAACAACCCCACGAGTTACTGGGTCCCCCGGCACTCCCGGCGGGTCTTCGTCGAGAAGGTCGACATGGTGTGCGGGGTCGGCTACGACCGGGTGGCCGAGCATCCGGCCGCCGCCCGCTTCCACCACCTCCCGCGTGTCGTGTCCGACCTCGGCGTGTTCGACTTCGCGACGCCCGACCACAGGATGCGGCTGGCCTCCCTGCACCCCGGTGTCACGGTCGAGCAGGTCGGGGAGGCGACCGGTTTCGAGCTCGCCGTCCCGGACGAGGTGCCGTACACCCGGGAACCGACCGAGGACGAGCTGCGGCTGATCCGCGAGGTGCTCGATCCGGAGAACGCCCGCGCGCGCGAAGTCCAGGGCTGAGGGGGACCGGGCCGATGGAGACCGCTCTCACCCGGCTCGTCGGCGTCCGCCATCCGATCGTGCAGACCGGGATGGGCTGGGTCGCCGGCCCCCGGCTGGTCTCCGCCACGGCGAACGCGGGAGCCCTCGGCATCCTGGCCTCCGCGACGATGACACCGCCCCAACTCCGGGACGCCGTACGGGAGGTGCGGTCCCGCACGGACGGCGCGCCGTTCGGGGTGAACCTGCGGGCCGACGCGGGCGACGCGCGGGAGCGGGTGCGGATCATCGTCGAGGAGGGCGTCCGGGTCGCGTCGTTCGCGCTCGCGCCGTCCCGGGAACTGATCGCCGAACTGAAGGACGCGGGCGTGGTCGTGATCCCGTCCGTCGGCGCCCGGCGGCACGCCGAGAAGGTGGCGGCGTGGGGTGCGGACGCGGTGGTCGTGCAGGGCGGCGAGGGCGGCGGACACACCGGGGAGGTGGCGACGACCGTGCTGTTGCCGCAGGTCGTGGACGCCGTCGACATCCCCGTCGTCGCGGCCGGCGGCTTCCACGACGGGCGCGGGCTGGTGGCGGCGCTGGCGTTCGGGGCGGCCGGGGTGGCGATGGGCACCCGGTTCCTGCTCACCTCGGACTCGACGGTGCCCGACGCCGTGAAGGCCCGCTATCTGGCCGCGACGGTCAAGGACGTCACCGTCACCAGGGCCGTGGACGGGCTGCCGCACCGGATGCTCCGCACGGAGTTCGTGAGCGCGCTGGAGGCGTCCGGCCGGGCGCGCGCCCTGCTGCACGCCGTGCGCCACGCGGCCGGGTTCCGGCGGCTCTCCGGGCTCACCTGGCGCCGTATGGTCCGCGACGGCCTCGCGCTGCGGCACGGCAAGGACCTCACGTTCAGTCAGGTCCTGCTCGCCGCCAACACACCCATGCTGCTCAGGTCCGCGATGGTGGACGGCCGTACGGACCTCGGGTTGATGGCGGCCGGGCAGGTCGCCGGGGTGATCGACGACCTGCCGTCGTGCGCGGAGCTGGTGGAACGGATCATGAAGGAGGCGGAGGAGACGCGGGAGCTGCTCGGCGGCCTCTGAGGTGTTCGGCTCCGGTCTCCGTCACAGCCGCTCGATGATCGTCACGTTCGCCTGCCCGCCGCCCTCGCACATCGTCTGGAGCCCGTACCGGCCGCCCGTGCGCTCCAGTTCGTGCAGGAGGGTCGTCATGAGCTTGGCGCCGGTCGCGCCGAGGGGATGGCCGAGGGCGATCGCGCCGCCGTTGACGTTGACCTTCTCCGGGTCGGCGCCCGTCTCCTTCAGCCACGCCAGGACGACCGGGGCGAAGGCCTCGTTGATCTCGACCAGGTCGATCGCGTCGAGGGTGAGGCCGGTCTTCTTCAGGGCGTACGCGGTCGCGGGGATCGGCGCGGTGAGCATCCGGATGGGGTCCTCGCCGCGTACGGAGAGGTGGTGCACGCGGGCGCGCGGGGTCAGCCCGTGCTCCCGTACGGCCCGTTCGGAGGCGAGCAGGAGGGCGGCGGCGCCGTCGGAGACCTGGGAGGAACAGGCGGCGGTGACGGTGCCGCCGTCGATGACCGGCTTCAGGGCGGCCATCCTCTCCAGGGAGGTGTCCCGGCGCGGCCCCTCGTCGACGGTCACGTCCCCGTAGGGCGCGGTCTCGCGCGCGAAGCGGCCCTCGTCGACGGCCCGTACCGCCCGCTGATGGGAGCGCAGCGCGTACTCCTCCTGGTCGCCGCGGCCGATGCCCCACTTCGCGGCGATCATCTCGGCGCCGGCGAACTGGTTCACCGGCCGGTCCCCGTACCGTGCCCGCCACCCCTCGCTGCCCGCGAAGGGTCCCTCGGTGAGGCCCAGCGGTACGGCGGCCTGCCGGGAGGCGAAGGCGATGGGGATCATCGTCATGTTCTGGACGCCGCCCGCGACCACCAGGTCCTGGGTGCCGGAGAGCACGCCTTGGGCGGCGAAGTGCACGGCCTGCTGCGAGGAGCCGCACTGCCGGTCGACGGTCGTGCCCGGCACCTCCTCGGGCAGCCCGGCGGCCAGCCAGCTGGTGCGGGCGATGTCACCGGCCTGCGGTCCGACGGTGTCCAGGCAGCCGAAGACGACGTCCTCCACGGCGGCGGGGTCCACGCCCGCGCGCGCGACCAGCGCGTTGAGGACGTGTGCGCCGAGGTCGGCCGGATGGACCCGGCCGAGCCCTCCCCCGCGCCGCCCGACGGGCGTCCGGACCGCTTCGACGATATAGGCCTCGGCCATGGCAACTCCCCTGACGTCAAAGGTGCTTCATGTGCGGCGCTTCATGTGCGGTTGTCCGCCTGTGGTTTTCCACCTGCGGCTCTTCGCGTACGGCGATCCCGTCCAGGACCATCGACAGGTACTGACGGGCGATCTCCTCCGGGCTGTACAGTCCGCTCGGCCGGTACCAGGAGGCGGCGACCCAGACGGTGTCGCGCACGAACCGGTAGGTGACCCGTGTGTCGAGGTCGGCCCGGAACTGCCCGACGGCGACCCCGCGCTCCAGCGTGGTCTGCCAGACCCTCTCGAACTTGATGCGTGACGCGTCGAGGAACAGGAACCGGTCCTGCGCGACCAGTTGCTTGGCCTCGTTCTGGTAGATCTCGACGGCGGGCCGGTGCCGGTCGATGGCCCGGAACGACTCGACGACCAGCGCCTCGAAGGTCTCCCGGGGGCTCTGTCCGGCGTCCAGGACGGCGTCGTACGCCTCCCAGAGCTCGTCGAGGAAGGTCCGCAGAATCTCCTCCAGCATCGCGTCCTTGGACTCGAAGTAGTAGTAGAGGCTGCCCGCGAGCATGCCCGCGTCGTCGGCGATCCTGCGGACGGTGGTGGCGGTGTACCCCACGGCGGCGAAGACGTTGGCCGCCTTGCCCAGGAGTTCGCTACGACGGGCGGGCGCGGTGTCGGGCGCCTGGGGGTTCTTCTTGGTCGGCACGCTGTTCGTTGTCCTTACGGGTGCTGGTTGCTGACGGAGACGATCTCACCCGTCATGTACGAGGAGTAGCCGGAAGCCAGGAAGACGATCACATTCGCCACCTCCCAGGGTTCGGCGTACCGCCCGAAGGCCTCCCGCGCGGTCAGTTCCTCCAGCAGCTCCGGGGTGGTGACCTTCACGAGGTGCGGGTGCAGGGCGAGGCTCGGCGACACGGCGTTGACGCGGACCCCGTACTCGGCCGCCTCGACCGCCGCGCACCTGGTCAGCGCCATCACGCCCGCCTTCGCCGCAGCGTAGTGCGCCTGGCCCGCCTGGGCGCGCCAGCCGACGACGGAGGCGTTGTTGACGATCACCCCGCCACCGCTGTCCCGCATCAGCCGCAGGGCGGCCCGGGTGCACCGGAAGGTGCCGTTCAAGGTCACGTCCAGCACCTTGGACCACTGCTCGTCGGTCATGTCGACGACCGCCGAAGTGCCGCCCAGGCCCGCGTTGTTGACGACGATGTCGAGCCGTCCGTGCAGCCGGGCCCCCGCCTCGAACAGCGCCCGTACCTGGTCCTCGTCGGTCACGTCGCACGGCACCGCCCGGACGGACTCCGCCCCGAACTCGTCGGCCAGCTCGGCCTTGAACTCCTTGAGTCTGCGCGTGTGGGCGTCGCTGATCAGCACCCGCGCGCCCTCCTCCAGGAAGCGCCGCGCCGTCGCTCCGCCGATGCCCGCGCCGGCCGCCGCGGTGATGACGGCGGTGCGGCCGGTGAGGAGGCCGTGGGCGGGGAGGTACGCCGGAGTCTCGACGTTGCTCATGCGGGCACGCTAACCTACCAAACACTTGTTAGGGAAGAGCGAACGTTTGGTAGGCACCGACCAAACGTTTGTCAGCTCAGCCAAACGTTTGTCAGGCAAAAGAGGGAGCCCCCATGGACCTCGCCCACTCCCCCGCCGACGAGACCTTCCGCGCCGAGGCCCGCGCCTGGCTGCGCGCCCATGTCCCGACCGGGCCGCTGCCCTCCCTGGAGACGGCGGACGGCTTCGCCGCGCACCGCGCCTGGGAGGCCGAACTGGCCGCCGACCGCTGGTCGGTGGTGCACTGGCCGGCCTCGTACGGCGGCCGGGACGCGGACCTGTGGCGCTGGCTGGTCTTCGAGGAGGAGTACTACGCGGCGGGCGCCCCGGGCCGTGTCGGCCAGAACGGCGTCACCCTGCTCGCCCCCACCCTCTTCGACCACGGCACGGCGGAACAGCGGGCGCGCGTACTGCCCCCGATGGCCTCCGGCGAGGTGGTCTGGGCGCAGGCCTGGTCGGAGCCCGAGGCCGGGTCCGACCTGGCCTCGCTCACCTCCCGGGCCACCCGCACGGACGGGGGCTGGCTGCTGTCCGGCCAGAAGACCTGGTCGTCGCGGGCGGCCTTCGCGGACCGGGCGTTCGGCCTGTTCCGCAGCGAGCGGGGCACCCCGAAGCCGCACCAGGGCTTGACGTATCTGATGTTCGACCTGCGCGCACCGGGCGTGACCGTCCGCCCGATCGGCCGTCTCGACGGGAAACCCGCCTTCGCGGAACTCTTCCTCGACGATGTGTTCGTCCCGGACGAGGACGTGATCGGCGAGCCGGGCCGGGGCTGGCAGATCGCCATGTCCACCACCGGCAACGAACGCGGTCTGATGCTCCGTTCCCCGGGCCGCTTCCATGCCTCCGCGAACCGGCTGCTCGACCTCTGGCACGACCGGGGCGCGCCGGCCTCGGCGCACGACCGGGTGGCCGACGCGCTGATCGGCGCCCGCGCCTACCAGCTCTTCACCCACGCGGCCGCCTCCCGCCTGCTGGAGGGCACACCGGTCGGCGCCGAGTCCAGCCTCAACAAGGTCTTCTGGTCCGAGTACGACATCGCCCTGCACGAAACGGCCCTGGAACTGCTCGGCGAGGAGGGCGAGTCGGCGGACACCGGCTGGTCCGAGGGCTATGTCTTCGCCCTCGCCGGCCCGATCTACGCCGGCACCAACGAGATCCAGCGCGACATCATCGCCGAACGCCTCCTCGGCCTGCCGAAGGGCCGCCGCTGATGCGCTTCCTCCTGGACACCGAGCAGCGGGCGTTCGCCGGGTCGCTGGACGCCATGCTGACGGCCGCCGGCACCCCGTCCGTCGTACGGGCCTGGGGGCGCGGGGAGCACGGGCCGGGGCGCGCGGTGTGGTCGCGGGTGGCGCGGGCCGGTGTCTTCGCGCTGGCGGCGCCGGAGAAGTACGAGGGGGTCGGCCCGCTCCCCGTCGAACTGGCCGTCGCCTTCGTCGAGTTGGGCCGACACGCGGTACCGGGCCCGCTGGTGGAGACGGTGACGGCGGTGGTGCTCCTGGCCGGCTTGGAGGACCCGGGCCCGGCCGAGCGGCTGCTCCCGGCACTGGTGTCAGGGGAGATCATGGCCACGGTGGCGCCCGCACCGGGGGCGTACGCGCTGGACGGCGACGTGGCGACGGTCCGCTTGTCGCTCGACCCGGACGCGGGCGGAGTGCGCCTCTCCCCCGGCCACGGCCCGGTCCGCCCCTCCCTGGACCCGGCCCGCCGCCGGACCCCGCTCTCCCCCGGCGGCGAACTCCTCCCCACGCACCCGCCCGCCCTCGCCCACGCCCTCGCCTGGGCCCGTCTCGCGGTGGCCGCGCAGGCCCTGGGCGTCGGGCTCGCGCTGCTGGACCGGACGGTGGCGTACGTCGGGCAGCGCACCCAGTTCGGGGTGCCCGTCGGCTCGTTCCAGGCGGTGAAACACCGGCTCGCGGACGCGAAGGTGGCCCTGGAGTTCGCGCGCCCCCTGGTCCTCGGCGCGGCGGTCACCCTGGACCCGGCGGACGTGGCGGCGGCCAAGGTGACGGCGTGCGAGGCGGCGTACGCGACCGCGCGCACGGCGCTCCAACTGCACGGCGCGATCGGCTACACCGCCGAGTACGACCTGTCGCTCTGGCTGACCAAGGCCACCGCCCTGCGGACCGCCTGGGGCAGCCCGAGCGAATGCCGGAGCACGGTGCTCAGTGGTGCTGCTCACCGCCGGTGACCTCGACCGTCGCCTTCGGAATCCGCGCCCCGGACCCGAACAGGCGCAGGCGAGCCCCGTACGGCCAGGGCACTCCCCCTCACCACACTCCCACCCATGTTCGCTATTTTGTTCGCCGCCGTCCTCACCGGCTCGTCATCAGCCCCGCACCCCCAAGGAGCCGGCCGTGGAACCCGAGTCCCCGTCGTCGTCCGAGCCCGCCGTCACCACCTGCTACCGCCACCCGAAAGTGGAGTCGTACGTCCGCTGCACGCGCTGCGAGCGGTTCATCTGCCCGGACTGCATGCGGGACGCGGCCGTGGGCCACCAGTGCCCGGAGTGTGTGAAGGAGGGCGCGAGAACGGTCCGCCAGGCCCGCACGGCCTTCGGCGGCCGTATCTCGACCGTCCCGCTGGTGACGTACGTCCTGATCGGCCTGAACGTCGTCGCCTACGTCGCCGAACTCCTCCGCCCCTCGGTCGTGGACGACTTCGCGATGCTGGGCCGGGGCCTGCTCGGCTCGGACGGCCTGCACTACGTCTGGCAGAGCGCCTATCCGTCCGACTTCCAGCTCGAAGGCGTGATCGACGGCGAGTGGTACCGCCTCCTCACCGGCGCGTTCCTCCATCTCCCGCCCACCGAGGGCACGTTCGGCATCCTCCACATCGTGATGAACATGGTCACCCTGTGGAACGTCGGCAGGATCGTCGAGGCCCAGCTCGGCCGCGTCCGCTACCTGGCCCTGTACCTGCTCTCCGCCCTCGGCGGCTCCGTCCTCGTCCTCCTCCTCGACCCCGACGGCACCACGGTCGGCGCCTCCGGCGCGATCTTCGGCGTCTGCACCGCGTACTACGTCCTGGCCCGCCGCCTGGGCGCCGACCCGGCCGGCATCAACCGCTTCATGGCGGGCCTGCTGATCTGGCTGGTCATCTCGGCGGTCGTCACCTCCTGGCAGGGCCACCTCGGCGGCCTCCTGACAGGCGGCCTCGTGGCCCTCGCGTTCGCCTACGCCCCCCGCGACCGCCGACGGGTCCTGATGCAGGCGGGGGCATGCGTCCTCGTACTCGCACTGCTGATCGTGCTGGCGCTCACGAAGGTCGCGGCGATGACGGGCTAGCCGCGGGACACCGCCCCGCGCCTCGTGCCCCTTCCGGCGTGCTCCGGCGTGCTCCTCAACGTACGCCGCAGACCGGGCACTTCTGGAATCATGTCGATGATCGGCACATCGGCGAGGGAGTCACGGGTGGGGTCCGCAGGCATGGTGCAAGGTGAACCCCAGGGACGGCGGCGGGCGCTGTTGATCGGGGTGACGGAGACACCGTTTCTCGCCAAGGAACCGGAACTCCATGCGAGGTTCGCCCCGCTGCCCTGCGCCGAGAAGGACGTCTCGCTCGTGGCCGGGGCCCTGGAGCTGTCGGGCTACACCGTCAAGGAACACCATGTCGGCCTGGTCTCCGCACTCGAACTGGGCAAGAACGGGCTCAGGGGCGAACTGCGCCGCTTCTTCGCCTCCTGCGAACCGGGGGACACCGCCTTCGTCTACCTCTCCTGTCACGGTGTGACGCTGGGCGAGAGCGACTATCTGCTGGCCGCCGACGCGCAGCCCGGTGATCCCCGCCCCGACGGCACCGCCACCCTGCTGAAGGACTCACTGCTCGCCGCCGATCCGGTCGGCCTGCAGCTGGGCGGTCCGCGGAAGGGAGTGACGGTCGTCGTCTGTCTGGACGCCTGCCGGGAGGCGGAGCTGCCGCAGAACGACGACTCCTCCGGTGTCCGGGTGCCTGCCCAGGACGCCGTGTGGCTGTACAGCTGCGGAGCGGGGCAGCGCTCGTACGCCGATCAGGAACACGGCAGTTGGTTCGCCCAGGCGCTGGCACGGGCGCTCGCCCCCGAGACGCCGCCGACCACGTTCGGCGAGATCATGCGGTACACCGAGCAGGAGATGCGCAAGCTGGCGGCGGACGAGCCGGTGGAGCCGCCGACGGTCAAGCATCTCGCGCCGTTCGGACAGTCCGTGGACGCGCTCGAACTGTGCAAGGGGTACAAGGAGCCGCTCCCCTGGACCACGATGGTCACGGACTCCGCCCTGTGGAAGTACACCTCGGGCGGCGAGGCGGTCCACGACCGGGTCAAGGCCGGTCTTGTGGACCTCGCGGAGTACGTGGGCCGCAATGTGGCGCAGTCGAGGGCCCACCGGGCCGACCCGTGGCACGATCCCACGTACCCGGCCCGCTTCGAACGCCGGCTCGTCGGGCTCGTGGAACACATCCCGGGCAGCGACCTCCGCCCGCTGCTGTCCCCCGCCGAGACGGCCGTGCTGCTCGCGGCCCCGCTGGTGCACGAGGACATCACCGCCGTGGCCCTGGAGGAGCTGAGGCAGATACTGGACGGCGGCCGGGTCGACGCACACGGGAAACTGGTCGTGGCCGCCGTCGAGGACGTCCGTCGAGCCCACCAGCAGGTGCAGGGCACACTGGAAACGCTGCGCGGACGGGGTCTCGTCGCCGAGGCGCAGGCCGCGGAACACTGGCTGCGCCACCGCTTCGTCGCGGACTGGGATCTGCTGTGGGAGCACTCCGGTGACTACCCGTCGGTGGACAACCTGCTGTGCAGACTCGCCCGTGTGATCGCCGACTCCGCCGAGGAACCGCCGCCGGGCGGACACTCGGAGCAGTCGTTGCAACGTATCGACGGACAGCTGCGCCAGGTGCTGGGCCATCTGACGGTGGAACCGGGTGACCGGCCACGGGTGAACGACTCGGGGGACGAGGACTGGAGCAGGATCGCCCCGGTGCTCGGCGGCGAGTGGCGCGCCAAGCAACTCGCCCAACTGCTGTGGACGGCGGGGCTGCTGTCGGCCGATCCACGCAGGATGTCGAGTGTGCTGGTCGACCATCTCGGCGCCCACGAACCGCTGCGTCCGCGCCCCGTCGTCAAGGCTCTGTCCGAGGAGTTCGACCTCGCGGCGGTGGGCGATCTGACGGGTGGCGCGTACGGCCTCGACACGGGGGGCGCGTACGGTCTCGACACGGGGGGCGCGTACGGTCTCGACGTCCGTTTCCACTGTCCCCATCCCGCGCTGCACGCGGCCGTGGAGGAGGTCGCGGCACGGGCCGACGCCGCCGTCGGGGCGATCCGGGGCCGGTGGTTGCGGGACCGCTCCAGCCTCCCGTCCCTGCTGCGCGGTCTGCCCGTACGGGTCACCGCACGGCAGCTGGTCCCCGAGCCCGGCCAGTACACCGCTCCGTTGGAGCGCTTCCGCCTCGCCGAGGACGAGATCCGCCCCCTGCTCATGGGCGCTCAGCTGTACGGCGACAAGATGCTGGCCGTCCGCGAGCTGTACCAGAACGCGCTGGACGCCTGCCGGCTGCGGGACATGCGCAACGCGTACGGCCGCAAGCGGGGCGAGAACGAGGAGGAGTGGACCGGCCGGATCACCTTCACCCAGGGCTGGGACGAGGACGGACGCCTCTACATCCAGTGCGAGGACAACGGCACCGGCATGAGCCGCGCCAAACTCACCTCCATGTTCGCGCGCGCGGGCAAACGCTACGAGCAGGACCCCGAGTTCATGCAGGAGCGCCGCGAGTGGCGCCGGGCGGGCGTGCCCCCCATCGCCCTGAACTCCCGTTTCGGCATCGGGGTGTTCAGCTACTTCATGCTGGCCGAGGAGATCATCGTCTCCACGGCGCCCGTGAACCGCTACGGCCTGCGTGAGTCCCTCGCCCAGGCTTCGCGGGCCGAGATCCAGTCCGGCTCGGGTCTCCTGCGCATCACCCCCGGCAAGGGAGTACCCACCAAGGGCGGCACCCGAATACGGCTGTACCTCGGCCTCGCCGAGGACGAGCAACCCCCCTCGCTGGTGGAGACGTTGCAGTCCATGCTGTGGGTGAGCGACTACGCCGTACGGGCGGTGGAGTACGCGCGGGACGATCCGGGCCGCGAGGTGCGGAGCCGGGCCTGGGAACCGGGGGAGCTCAAGGCCGCCACGTCGTGGCAGGGCCCCGCGGCCCATGTGGCGGGGACCGACCTGTGGCTCGTCCAGGGCATGGGGCAGCTGCTGCTCGACGGTGTGGTGGTCTCGGACGCCCGCCCCGTGTTCGGCTATGTGGCCAGTCTCCGCGAGCGGCACCGGCCCGTGCCGAGTGTCGACCGCAACAACCTCCTGTCGTACGACGAGCGGCTGGTGCTGGACGAGCTGCGCGCCGTCGTTCCCCGGGCGGCGGCACAGTGGAGCGAGGTGTCGCTGCGGTGGCTCTGGGACCTGTCGATGCTGCAGCCTCCCCTGGCCGTGGCGCTTCTGGAGGCCTTGGGCGACGACGTCACGGCGGTCCTCGAACCGCTGCAGAGCGATACGAGGATGCTCCGCGAGAGACTTCCGTTGACGGCCTCGGGTTGTCTGCCCGTCGACAAACTGATCGTCGCCCAGCGCGGGGCGGTGGGTGGCCGAGGTCCCATCCGTTCGCTGTTCAAGCGTTGGCGGCTGACCCAGTTGGAGCACACACCGGCGCCGCGGGAGGAGTTCTTCCCCGAGGGATATCCCCGGCCGACCGGCCTCGACGCGCTGCTCTTCCTCGACGACTTGTCGCCGCGCGGCGGATGGGCCAGCGCGCTGGCAGCCGCGGCCGCGGCGGGGGTTCCGGTCAGATCCGCGATCAAGGCACTGCGCCGCTACGCGATCGTGGGAGCCCAGGTTCCCGCGGTCGCGGACATCCGTGCGCGGCTCTCCGTGCGCGTCACCGCCGCCGCGGCCGATCTCCATGCCGCCTACCGCGCCAGGCCGGCCCGTGGCCTCCAGCCGGCGGCGGCGCACGCCCCGATGCTGATCGTCGCCGCCAAGCACCAGTTGTCCCTCGGCGAGTGCGTGTCCCTGCTGGGACAGCTCCACGCCCTGGGCACCGGCCTTCCGTCGGCCCCGGAACTCGACGAAGCACTCGCCCAGGAGCGTTTCACGCGTACCGAAGCGGCCGTACTGGTCGGCGAGACCACCGCCGGTCGGTTGGTCGGCGAGACCACCGCCGGTCGGTTCGCGAACGCCCGGTCGTGGCACCCGGGCGAGGTGTCGATCACCCAACTCAAGCAGCGCGTCTCGCAGACCGGTGGCGACGCGTCGGCGGTCGTGGAAGCGCTGGGCCGTCTCCGCCGCTTGACGCCTCTGGGCTTCACCGTGCTGGGGCACCAGGACGCGCCACGGAACGAGCTCGCCGCCTTGACGGCCGCCGAGCGCCTGCTCCTGAAAGTCGACATCGCCGACGGCAACCCCTGGCGGAAGGGCGAGCTGTCCATGCGGCAACTGGTGCGGGCGGCCGAGGAACTGTCCATCCCGCTGGGTGAGGCGACCCGGATTCTCACCGAGTCGTCGTCGAGCACCGGTATCCGGGTCCCTGACGTTCCCGCCGCGGCCGCCGGTTGGACACCCCCCTTGTGGCTCACCCGTCGCATGCAGCACTGGCGGAACGACCAGCAGGCCTTCGGTCCCTGGGAATTCGTCGACGCCTATCTCGACGGCCCCGCGGGCCGGAACGCGCGCGACCTCGACGAGGCCCGGCGGCTCGTGACCGTGCTCGACGCGTGCGGGCTCCTCGCCAAGGACCCCGCCTGGGACAACGAGGCCCTGATCCGGCAGACGGCTGCCCCGCCGATAGGCATCGCCCATCCCGAGGGGAACTACGGCGATCTCGACCTCCGGCCGGTTCCCCTCCACTACTGCATGGCGCACGCCGCCCCGGGCGAGACACTCGGCGACGTCCTGGACCGGATGGAAGCGGCGGAGAGGCACCTGCCTCTCGCCCTTCCCTCCGTGACACCGGAGGCCCGCGCTCTGCGTGTCGAGAGGTACGACCTCCTGCTCCTCCCCGACAGCGACTCCGGCTCGAACACGGGCTCGAACCCGGGCTCGGGCTCGGGCTCGGGCTCGGCGCTGGAGAGCACCGGTGAGCTTTCCGTCCCGACCATCCGGCGTCTCTTCAGACACTCCGAACGTCTCGGGACCACTCTGGCCCCGTCCATCGCCCGGCTCTCCGCCCTCACCGTTCTCGGCGCCCCTTCCCCGCCCGACGACTTCGAAGGCCCCGACGCCGACATCCTCATGGGCTTCGTCCCGGACAACTTCGACCACATGGCCTTCGACGCCGGCCTCCTCGGCTCCGGCATCCTCGGCCCCCTCGAACTGGTCGTCGTCGCCGGCCGCTTCAGCTGGACCCTGCGGAAGACCTTTGCCCGTTACGCCCCCTTCCGCCGCCTCGGCCTGGACGTGACCGTCCGCGAACCGACCCCGGAGGAAGGCGGGATCGTCCCGCACTGGTGCGATGTCATCGTCCTCACCGAGCAGCTCACCGGCCGCGCCCCGGCCGTCTCGGGAGCGGTGTCCCAGGACCACATCTCGCTCTGCGCCGAGGAGACCGATCTGCCGGAGACGGACGTACGCGCGATCCTCAGCCGGTACGCCGCTCTCTTCGATCTCCGACTCCCGCCCGAGGAAAACGACCGCGAAGCCGACGAGGAAGCCACGTGAGCCCCCTGGACCCGTACAACGCCGAACCGCACCACACCACGCCCGTCGCCTTCCGATGGGCCGTCAAGGACTCCGGTGGAAGGGAGGTGTACGAGGCCACCGGCGCCTGCCCGGAATGCGGTTGCACCATGACCAGGCGGTTCACGGCGGCGCAGTACGCCCAGGCCAAAGGCGGCGGTTTCCGGAACCGTCGCAAGGACCCCGGTTCCCAGCCCTTCAGCACCCTGTGCCGGTGCACCTCCCTGCACACGGGCCGCCCCGCCGGGGTCGAGGACGGCTGTGGCGCACGGATCACCATCGCCTCCTGGACGGACGGTGCGACGCCATGACGTACACCCGCGCCGAACTCGACGACGCCGAACGCCGTCTGGAACACATGACGCACCCGGAGCGCCAGCTGACGGCGGCGCTCCAACAGGCCGAGGGCTACCGCAACTTCGTGGCCTCCCTCACGGGGCTGCTCACCGCGGTGTTCGTCCTCAAGGGCCAGGAGGACCTGAGCAAGCTCCAGAGTTGCCCGCGCTGGACCGTGATCTCCCTCCTCGCCGGGGGATTCCTCGCCCTGATCGTGGCCTCCTGGCTCACCGTGCTCGCCGCCCACGGGCGCCCGGGCGCGGACTTCTACGGGGAGCCGACCCGCCTGCTGGACTACGAGAACCGACGCCCCCGGGAGATCTGGGCGTTGATCGAGTGGACGCGTTGGCTCGCCCTCCTCGGTGTCCTGGCCGTCGCCGCCGCCGTCATCATCACCTGGCTGGCCCCGGTCAAGTAGCCGTACCGGCGTCGGGACACGCAACGACGCCCGCCCAGTAGTCCGGTCGGGGACTGGTGGGCGGGCGCCGTCCGTGTTCCGTACGCCGTTGTACGGGACGTATGTGGCGGTCCGGGTGATCAGACCATCAGCGAGCGGTCCGTGGGCCGGATCGGGGCCGGGAGTTCGCTCGCCCCCGTGAGGAAGCGGTCGCAGCCCTGGGCGGCCGAGCGGCCCTCGGCGATGGCCCAGACGATGAGGGACTGGCCGCGGCCCGCGTCACCGGCGACGAAGACGCCCGGCACGTTGGTCTGGAAGTCGGCGTCGCGGGCGATGTTGCCGCGCTCGTCGAGGTCCAGGCCGAACTGGTCCACGAGACCGTTCTCGCGGTCGGTGCCGGTGAAGCCCATCGCCAGGGTCACCAGCTGGGCGGGGATCTTCCGCTCCGTGCCCGGCTTCTGCGTCAGCTTGCCGTCGACGAACTCGACCTCGGCGAGGTGCAGGGACTGCACGTTGCCGTCCTCGTCGCCCTCGAAGTGGGTGGTGGAGACGGAGTAGACCCGCTCGCCGCCCTCCTCGTGCGCGGAGGTGACCTTGTAGAGCATCGGGAAGGTCGGCCACGGCTGGTTGGCGGCGCGGTCCTCGCCCGGCCTCGGCATGATCTCCAGCTGTGTCACCGACGCCGCGCCCTGGCGGTGGGCGGTGCCCACGCAGTCCGCGCCCGTGTCGCCGCCGCCGATGACGACGACGTGCTTGCCCTCGGCCGTGATGGGGGGCGCCACGAAGTCGCCCTCCTGCACCTTGTTGGCCAGCGGCAGGTACTCCATGGCCTGGTGGATGCCGGCCAGCTCGCGGCCGGGGACCGGGAGGTCACGCGCGGTCGTCGCACCCGCCGCGATCACGACGGCGTCGTACCGCTTCCTCAGGTCCGTCGCCTTGAGGTCGCGGCCGATCTCGATGCCGGTCCGGAAGCGGGTGCCCTCCGCGCGCATCTGCTCGATACGGCGGTTGATGTGCCGCTTCTCCATCTTGAACTCGGGGATGCCGTACCGGAGGAGGCCTCCGATGCGGTCCGCGCGCTCGTAGACGGCGACCGTGTGACCGGCCCGCGTCAGCTGCTGGGCGGCGGCCAGACCGGCCGGGCCCGAGCCGATGACCGCGACCGTCTTGCCGGAGAGGCGCTCCGGGGCCTGGGGCGCGACATCGCCGCTGTCCCACGCCTTGTCGATGATCGAGACCTCGACGTTCTTGATGGTGACGGCAGGCTGGTTGATGCCGAGGACGCACGCCGACTCGCACGGAGCGGGGCACAGGCGGCCCGTGAACTCCGGGAAGTTGTTGGTCGCGTGCAGACGCTCCGAGGCCGCGCCCCAGTCCTCGCGGTAGGCGTAGTCGTTCCACTCGGGGATCAGGTTCCCGAGCGGACAGCCGTTGTGGCAGAACGGGATGCCGCAGTCCATGCAGCGCGACGCCTGCTTGCTGATGATCGGCAGCAGGGAGCCGGGGACGTAGACCTCGTTCCAGTCCTTCAGCCGTACGTCGACGGGGCGGGACTTGGCGACCTCGCGCCCGTGGTTGAGGAAGCCCTTCGGGTCAGCCATTGATCGCCGCCTCCATCATCTTCTCGGTGATCTCGGTCTCGGAGAGACCGGCCTGCTCGGCGGCGGCCTTGGCGGCGAGCACTGCCTTGTACGTGCTGGGGATGATCTTGCTGAACCGGGTCACGGCGACGGACCAGTCGGCGAGCAGCTTCTCGGCGACGGTGGAGCCGGTCTCCTCGGCGTGGCGGCGCACCACGTCGTGCAGCCACTGCTTGTCGGTGTCGTCGAGGGCCTCGACGGCGCCCACGTTGCCGACGTTGACGTTGTCGCGGTCCAGGTCGATGACGTACGCGATGCCGCCGGACATACCGGCCGCGAAGTTACGGCCCGTCTCGCCGAGGACGACCGCGTGGCCACCGGTCATGTACTCGCAGCCGTGGTCGCCCACGCCCTCGGACACCACCAGGGCGCCGGAGTTACGGACGCAGAACCGCTCGCCCGTACGACCGCGGAGGAACAGCTCGCCGCCGGTGGCGCCGTAGGCGATGGTGTTGCCCGCGATGGTGGAGTACTCGGCGAGGTGGTCGGCGCCCCGGTCGGGGCGGACGATCACCCGGCCGCCGGAGAGGCCCTTGCCGACGTAGTCGTTGGCGTCGCCCTCCAGGCGCAGCGTGACACCGCGCGGGAGGAAGGCGCCGAAGGACTGGCCCGCCGAGCCGGTGAAGGTGATGTCGATCGTGTCGTCGGGAAGCCCTGCCCCGCCGAACTTCTTCGTCACCTCGTGGCCGAGCATGGTGCCGACGGTGCGGTTGATGTTGCGGACCTTGATCTGGGCGCGGACCGGCTGGGCGTCGGTGGCGTCCGAGGCGGCGAGCGCGTCGGCGGCGAGCTTGATCAGCTCGTTGTCGAGCGCCTTCTCCAGGCCGTGGTCCTGCTCGATGAGCTGGTGGCGGACGGCGCCCTCGGGCAGCTCGGGCACGTGGAACAGCGGGGCCAGGTCCAGGCCCTGGGCCTTCCAGTGGTCGACCGCGCGGGTCACGTCGAGCGTCTCGGCGTGGCCGACGGCCTCCTCGATGGTGCGGAAGCCCAGCTCGGCGAGGATCTCGCGGACCTCCTCGGCGATGAACTCGAAGAAGTTCACGACGTACTCGGCCTTGCCGGAGAACCGGTCGCGCAGCGTCGGGTTCTGGGTGGCGATGCCGACCGGGCAGGTGTCCAGGTGGCAGACGCGCATCATGACGCAGCCGGAGACGACCAGCGGCGCGGTCGCGAAGCCGAACTCCTCGGCGCCGAGGAGCGCGGCGATGACGACGTCACGGCCGGTCTTCAGCTGGCCGTCGGTCTGCACGACGATCCGGTCGCGCAGGCCGTTGAGCAGCAGGGTCTGCTGGGTCTCGGCGAGGCCCAGCTCCCAGGGACCGCCGGCGTGCTTCAGCGACGTCAGCGGGGACGCGCCCGTGCCGCCGTCGTGGCCGGAGATGAGGACGACGTCCGCGTGCGCCTTGGAGACACCCGCGGCGACCGTGCCGACACCGACCTCGGAGACCAGCTTCACGTGGATCCGCGCCTGCGGGTTCGCGTTCTTCAGGTCGTGGATCAGCTGGGCCAGGTCCTCGATGGAGTAGATGTCGTGGTGCGGCGGCGGGGAGATCAGGCCCACGCCCGGCGTCGAGTGACGCGTCTTCGCGACCCACGGGTACACCTTGTGGCCGGGCAGCTGACCGCCCTCACCGGGCTTGGCGCCCTGGGCCATCTTGATCTGGATGTCGTCCGCGTTGACCAGGTACTCGGAGGTCACACCGAAGCGGCCGGAGGCGACCTGCTTGATGCTGGAGCGCCGCGCCGGGTCGTAGAGACGGTCCGGGTCCTCGCCGCCCTCACCGGTGTTGGACTTGCCGCCCAGCTGGTTCATGGCGATGGCGAGCGTCTCGTGCGCCTCGCGGGAGATCGAGCCGTACGACATGGCGCCGGTCGAGAACCGCTTGACGATCTCGGAGGCGGGCTCGACCTCGTCGAGGGAGATCGGCTGGCGGTCGCCGGCCTTGAAACCGAACAGGCCGCGCAGTGTCATCAGGCGCTCGGACTGCTCGTTCACGCGGTCCGTGTACTTCTTGAAGATGTCGTAGCGGCGCGTCCGGGTCGAGTGCTGGAGGCGGAAGACCGTCTCCGGGTCGAACAGGTGCGGCTCGCCCTCGCGGCGCCACTGGTACTCGCCGCCTATCTCCAGGGCGCGGTGGGCCGGCGCGATGCCGCTGGCCGGGTAGGCCTTGGCGTGGCGGGCGGCGACCTCCTTGGCGATGACGTCGATGCCGACGCCGCCGATCTTGGTGGCCGTGCCGTTGAAGTACTTCTCGACGAAGTCGTCCGCGAGGCCGACGGCCTCGAAGACCTGGGCGCCGCGGTAGGAGGCGACCGTGGAGATGCCCATCTTGGACATGACCTTCAGGACGCCCTTGCCGAGGGCGTAGATCAGGTTGCGGATGGCCTGCTCGGACTCGATGTCGGAGAGGAAGGTGCCGGCGCGGACGAGGTCCTCGACGGTCTCCATCGCCAGGTACGGGTTGACCGCCGCGGCGCCGAAGCCGATGAGCAGGGCGACGTGGTGGACCTCGCGGACGTCACCGGCCTCGACCAGCAGGCCCACGTGGGTGCGCTGCTTGGTGCGGATGAGGTGGTGGTGGACGGCGGCGGTGAGCAGCAGCGACGGGATCGGCGCGTGCTCGGCGTCGGAGTGGCGGTCGGAGAGGACGATCAGCCGGGCGCCGTTGTCGATGGCGGCGTCGGCCTCGGCGCAGATCTCCTCGATGCGCGCGGCGAGGGAGTCGCCGCCGCCGGAGACCCGGTAGAGACCGGAGAGCGTGGCGGCCTTCATGCCGGGCATGTCGCCATCGGCGTTGATGTGGATGAGCTTGGCCAGCTCGTCGTTGTCGATCACCGGGAACGGCAGGGTGACGCTGCGGCAGGACGCGGCGGTCGGCTCAAGCAGGTTGCCCTGCGGGCCGAGGGAGCTCCTGAGCGAGGTGACCAGCTCTTCGCGGATCGCGTCCAGCGGCGGGTTGGTGACCTGCGCGAACAGCTGGGTGAAGTAGTCGAAGAGCAGCCGCGGACGCGCGGACAGCGCGGCGATCGGCGAGTCGGTGCCCATCGAACCGAGCGGCTCACCGCCGGTCTTGGCCATCGGCGCGAGGATGACGCGCAGCTCCTCCTCGGTGTAGCCGAAGGTCTGCTGGCGGCGGGTGACCGAGGCGTGGGTGTGCACGATGTGCTCACGCTCGGGCAGGTCGGAGAGCTCGATCTCGCCGGCCTCCAGCCACTCCGCGTACGGGTTCTCCGCGGCGAGCTGGGCCTTGATCTCGTCGTCCTCGATGATGCGGTGCTCGACGGTGTCGACGAGGAACATCCGGCCGGGCTGCAGCCGACCCTTGCGGACGACCTTGGCGGGGTCGATGTCGAGGACGCCGACCTCGGAGCCGAGGACGACGAGGCCGTCGTCGGTGACCCAGTAGCGGCCGGGGCGCAGGCCGTTGCGGTCCAGGACCGCGCCGACCTGGCGGCCGTCGGTGAAGGTGACACAGGCCGGGCCGTCCCAGGGCTCCATCATCGTGGAGTGGAACTGGTAGAAGGCGCGGCGGGCCGGGTCCATGGAGTCGTGGTTCTCCCACGCCTCCGGGATCATCATCAGCACGGAGTGCGGCAGGGAGCGGCCGCCGAGGTGGAGCAGTTCCAGGACCTCGTCGAAGGACGCCGAGTCGGAGGCGTCCGGCGTACAGATCGGGAAGATCCGGTCCAGCGTCTCCTGCGCACCGAAGAGGTCCGAGGCCAGCTGGGACTCGCGGGCGACCATCCAGTTGCGGTTGCCCTTGACCGTGTTGATCTCGCCGTTGTGCGCGACGAAGCGGTACGGGTGGGCGAGCGGCCACGACGGGAAGGTGTTCGTGGAGAACCGGGAGTGCACGAGCGCGATCGCGGAGGCGAAGCGGCGGTCGGACAGGTCCGGGAAGAAGGGCTCCAGCTGGCCGGTGGTCAGCATGCCCTTGTAGACGATGGTCCGCGCGGAGAGCGAGGGGAAGTAGACGTCGACCTCGCGCTCGGCGCGCTTGCGCAGCACGAACGTCTTGCGGTCGAGGTCGATGTCCTTCGAGGAACCGTCGGTCACGAAGACCTGGCGGAAGGCGGGCATCGTCGAGCGGGCCGTGGCGCCGAGCAGCTCGGGGGCGACGGGGACCTCGCGCCAGCCGAGGACCGTCAGGCCCTCCTCGGCCGCGATGGCATCGATACGGGCGACGGCGTCCTCGGTGCCCTCCTCGGGCAGGAAGCCGATACCGACGGCGTACGAGCCGGCCTCGGGCAGCTCGAATCCGGCCACCTCGCGGAAGAACGCGTCGGGAACCTGGGAGAGAATGCCGGCGCCGTCCCCCGAATCGGGCTCCGAGCCGGTCGCGCCGCGATGCTCCAGGTTGCGAAGAACCGTGAGCGCCTGCTCGACCAGCGCATGGCTCGCCTCGCCGGTGAGGGTGGCCACAAAGCCGACGCCGCAGGCGTCGCGCTCGTTGCGGGGGTCGTACATACCCTGCGCAGCAGGGCGAGCATCCATGAAGGACCACTTCTGGCCATTCGCGGAGTGCTGGGACGGCTGGCGCGGCGTACGCATCGGCTCTCCCGTCGTCGTCATCTGGCATATGCAATGGCCGAGGGACGACGCTGGCCCTCTGCGATAAAGTGCAAAATTTCGTGCAGGTTACATGATGAAACGATTCTCGGGAACCGGATACTTCGTCCCACCATGCGGACGCCACGAGCGCGGAGGGGTGTGCGCTCGATGGCGTGACAAAGAACGTGACCAAAGGGGGCCGACCGGACAGATCGATGTCGGTCGACCGAGGGGCGCAGGGAGCGTCGTCGCCCACTGCTTCAGGTGCGGTGCAGGCGTCATTGCCTGCGGCGCTTACGGCTCATGCCCAGCGGTTAAGCATTCGAAACCGCGTAGTAACGACTACTTATACGGTCCCTCGTATACGTAGCCATCCGATCCATCATACGGCCGCTCCGAACAGGCTGCCCAGGGCGTACGTCACACCCGCCGCGGCGCCCCCGAGAGCCAGCTGCCGCAGCCCGCTGAACCACCAGCTCCTGGCCGTCACCCGGGCCACCACCGCCCCGCACCCGAAGAGCCCCGCGAGCGCCACCAGCACGGCGGGCCACAGCGCGCCCGCACCGAGCAGATACGGCAGTACGGGCAGCAGGGCGCCCAGCGCGAAGGCGCCGAAGCTCGACACGGCGGCGACGGCCGGCGAGGGAAGGTCGCCGGGGTCGACACCCAGCTCCTCACGGGCGTGGATCTCCAGCGCCCGCTCCGGATCGCGCGACAACTGCCGCGCCACCTCCCGCGCGAGCCCGGCCTCGACCCCACGGCTCTCGTAGAGCGCGGCCAACTCCTTCTCCTCGTCCTTGGGGTGCTTGCGCAACTCCCGGCGCTCGACGTCGAGTTCGGCCTCGACGAGTTCGCGCTGCGAGGCCACGGAGGTGTACTCGCCGGCGGCCATGGAGAAGGCCCCGGCGGCGAGCCCCGCGAGTCCGGCGACGACGACCGCCTCCCGGCCGGCCGCCCCTCCCGCGACACCGGTCATCAGCGCCAGGTTGGACACGAGCCCGTCCATCGCCCCGAACACGGCGGGCCGCAGCCAGCCGCCGTTCACGTCCCGGTGGGTGTGGTTGTCGCGGTGCGCCTCGTGCAGCGCGGCTTCGGTGTCGATGATCGCCATACGTCGAACGTACGCTCGGAAAATCGCTTCTGCCAGCAAGGAAGGCCGTACTTACCCGGGTTGGCGATTGTTCGAGAAACCCTTGCCGCTCATTCGTACATGCCCCTGCACAGATGTCGACCGGGTGATACGTGAGGGTTCCCGCGCCGGTGAAGCACCCGATGTGGGAGAGATCTTCACAGCGAAATCGTCGGCGCGAATCCTTCAGCGCGAGATCGTCACCACGAGATCGCCGAAATCTTCAGAGCGGATCAACTGCCCACGGGCCGGAGAACTGCCCACCGGGCCAGAGAGGCGACCCTATGCCTTCCATCGCCTGCATTCCCTCGGTCCCGGCGCCCGGGGACGCCGCCGATCTGCGCGATCGGGCACGCGGGGCCATGCTCGGGCTCGCCGTCGGGGACGCGCTGGGGGCGCCCGCCGAGAACATGAAGCCCTCCGAGATCCGCGCGCGCTGGGGGCGCATCACGGGATACGTCGCCGAGAACCCGTCGGGCACGGACGACACCGAGTACGCCATCTTCTCCGGGCTGCTGCTGGCCCGGCACGGCTCGGCGCTCACGGTCACGCATGTGGAGACGGCCTGGCACCAGTGGATCGCGGACCGGGACGAGGGCCCGTTCCGGGGCGCCGGCTTCAGCGAACGCGGCACCCTGGAGAACCTCCGCCGGGGCCTCGCCGCGCCGATCTCCGCCCAGCACCGGCACGCCTGGAGCGACGGCCTGGCCATGCGCGCGGCCCCCTTCGGCGTCTTCGCGGCGGGCCGCCCCGCGGAGGCCGCCCGGCTGGTCGCCGTCGACGGCTCGGTCAGCCACGACGGCGAGGGCATCTACGGCGGTCAGGCGGTCGCGGCGGGCGTCGCGGCGGCGATGGCGGGCGCCCCGACGATCGCGGTGGTCGCCTCCGCCCTGGCCGTGGTCCCCGACGACTCCTGGACGGCCCGCTCCCTGCGCCGCGCCGTCGCGGTGGCCCACCGGGGCGAACGCGCGGTCCGCTCCGCCATCGTCATCGGCGGCTACCCCTGGACCGACCTCGCCCCCGAAGCCGTCGCCCTCGCCTTCGGCGCCTACGCGGCGGCCGACGGCGACTTCACCGAGTCCGTGCTGACGGCGGTGAACATGGGCCGCGACGCCGACACGACCGCCGCCGTCGCCGGCGCGCTGGCCGGAGCGACCCGGGGCGCGACCGCGATCCCGCCCGAGTGGACCACCGCCATCGGCCCGGCGAGGGGCACCTGCCTCCCCTCCATGGCCGGCCACCACGTCCTGGACGTGGCCGAACTCCTGGTCCCCGGCGAGGGCGGCAAGTGGGCCACCACCACACCCCCCCTCCACCGCGAGGAACGCCCCACCCCACCCCCCACCGCCTTCACCCTGGCCCCCTCCCCCACATCGGAGACCCCGTCATGACCCCCCCGACCCCGTGGGAAGAAACCACCCCCCTCACCACCCCCGGCGGAACCGAACGCCCGGTCCCGGCGAAGCCGCCGGGCCCCGGGAGAGCGAGCGCGGCGAAGCCGACCGACACCGGAGGCACCGGAGGCACCGTCACGGCGAAGCCGACCGGCCCCGAGAGAGCGAGCGTGGCGAAGCCGGTCGCCCCACGGCCCGCGGCCGCCGGCGGCGAGGACGCCCCACAGGGGCCACCCGCACCCGACGACGAAACCCGCACGGGCGGTGCGGGTGGGAAAACCGAACCGGCCGAAGGCGAAGCCGAGGCCGGCAGGCCCCGCCCCCCGAAGGGCACCCGCATCGAGGGCCTCCTCCTCGGCCTGGCCGCAGGCGACGCCGCCGGCTGGCCCGCCGCCCGCCACCGAGCCGCCCGCATGCCGGAATGGACCCGCCGCCTCACCCGCGAACTCGACACCTTCGCCGAACAGAACGCCACCACCACCCTCCCCGTCCCCATCGCCCTCAACCAGCCCCCCGAGCCCCTCCGCCTCGGCCCCTCCGACGACGCCGAATGGGCGGTCTTCGCCGCGGAGTCCCTCCTCCGCGCGGCCGACACCGCCGCCCTCGGCGACCTCAGCCTCGAACGCCGCACCCGCGCCTCGATCGACCTCTCCTGGAACGCCGTCGCCAGCGAGATCGCCGCGGCAGCGGAACGCGCCCCCGAGGTCGAGTCCGCCGTACTCCCCCTGCGCGCCCGTATCTCCGTACGCGCCGGCCTCGGCAACCTCGCCACCGGCCTGCGCCCACCCGCCACCGGCCACGACAACCCCCACTACTTCGACGACGCGGCCTGCGTCCGCGCCTGCGTCCTGGCCGTGGCCCACCCCGGCGACCCGCACCGCGCCGCCGACCTCGCCGAGTTCGACGCCCGCTACACCCAGGACGGCGACGGCGTGCACGGCGCCCGCGCGATGGCCGCCGCGCTCGCGCTGGCGCTCGTCGGCGCGAACGTCGACGACTGCACGGCGGCGGCCCTCGCCGAACTCCCCGCCGAGACGGAGATCGGCCGCAACGCCCGCCACGCCCTGGACCTCGCCCACCGCCACAAAAAAGAAGGAACATTCGCTCTGGTCCCGCTCCTGGAGCACCAGATCGTCGACCACGTCTACAGCTACGGCATCGCCGCCGCCGAGACCGTCCCCGTGGCCCTCGCCCTGGCCACCGCCGCCGGGGGCCGGATCGCCGAGGCCGTCCCCGCCGCCGCCTGCCTCTCCCGTGTCGCCGACTCCGCCCCGGCCCTCGCCGGCGCCCTGACCGGCGCGCTCAGCGGCGGCACCGCCATCCCCGACACCTGGCGGGACGCCTGCCGCACCCTCTCCGGCTGCGCCCTCCCCCGCCTCACCGGCACCGATCTCGTACACCTCGCCGAACTTCTCGCAGCCACGGAACTCGCCGTCCCAGGAGGATGATTCGGGCATGACGCCCCCAAACGAACCCCCCACCGCCGCACGTCGCGACGCACGGACGACATCTGCGCCCCACGCGGAGCATGTCACCGCGGCGACCCTCGACGAGCGCATCACGGGAGCCCTCGTCGGCGCGGCCGTCGGCGACGCCCTCGGCGGCCCGGTCGAGGGCTACGCCCCGGAGCAGATCCTCGAACGCCACGGCGGCCGCGTCCACGGCGTCGTCGGCCCCTGGAACGGCGACGACTGGCGCACCGCCCGCCCCATCGCCCCGTACCACAAGGGCGACGGCCACGTCACCGACGACACCCTGATGACCCATGCGCTGGTACGCGTGTACGACCGGGTCCGCGACCATCTCGACGCCTACTCCGTCGCCGAGCACCTGGTGCCGGACATGATGACGACCCCGCGCTGGATCCCCGAACTGGAGGCGGAGGCCCTCCCCCTCCAACGGGTCTTCCTCGCCGAGAAATGGCTCGTCGCCCGGATCCACTACGGCCACATCGACCCCCGCGAGGCCGGCACCGGCAACATCGTCAACTGCGGCGCCGCGATGTACATGGCCCCCGTAGGCCTGGTCAACGCGGCCAATGCGCCCGGCGCGTACGCCGAGGCGCTCGACGTCGCGGGCGCCCACCAGTCGTCGTACGGCAGGGAGGCGGCGGGCGTGTTCGCGGCGGCGGTCGCGGCGGCGTGCGCGCCGGGCGCGACCGCGGAATCGGTGATCGAGACCGGTCTCTCCCTGGCGAAGGACGGCACCCGCGCGGCGATCGAGGCGGTGTGCGAAGTGGCCCGCCGCCACACGGACTTCGAGTCGGCGCTACGACCGCTGCGCGAGGCGGTGGCCCCGTTCGACACGGTCGGCCCCGACTACCGCGCCCCCTCCCTCGGCGCCCGCCGCCCCTCCCGTCTGCACGCGATCGAGGAACTCCCCATCGCCCTGGGCATGTTGCTGGTGGCCCGCGGCGACTACCGGCACGCGGTGCTGGGTTCGGTGAACTACGGCCGGGACTGCGACTCGATCGCCACGATGTCCGGTGCCCTGGCGGGCGCGCTGGGCTCGGACATCCCGTCCGACTGGGCCAAGACGGTGGCGGAGGCGAGCCGTCTGGACCTGCACGCCCCCGCCACGACCCTGGCGGACGTCACCCGCCGGATCCACGCCCAGGACGTGGCGCGCCGGCGCGCCCACGAGGCCGCCTTCACCACCCTGGCCCACCTCCGGTGACCCCCCTCCGTCTCACCTGGGTCCAGCCGGAGGACCTCCTCGGCCACGAACTCCACCAGGCCCGCCAGGACGGCCGCGAGCCCGCGGCCGTCGCCGCCCGCTGGCGCGCGGCCGGCGGCCCCCCGGCCCCCCTCCGCGCCGGCGCCTCCCCCCACCCCACCTCCCGCTACCTCCGCCAACTCGCCGAAGACCTCCTCGACGAACTGGCAGACCTACCAAGCGCGTTGGCGGAACACGAGCCGACGGCCCTGGGCAGGATCAAGGCCCAGTGCCCGAACTGGCCCGCACTCCCGACTCAGCCCACCCACCCCGCTCAACCCGCGCACCCTGCGGGCAATCGTGCCGCTGGGGCGATGGGGGTCCCCCCGCTCGAGCGGAGCCGAGAGTGGGGGAGGGTGGGCGCAGGCGGCACCTCGTCACCGCCGAGCGGCGGAACCCTCCCCGCCCCAGCCACGAACTCGCGACGCCTGGAAGCCGCCTGGCTAGGCCGCGCCGCCGGCTGCCTCCTGGGCAAACCCGTCGAGAAGCTCCCCCTCCCCGCCATCCGCCAACTCGCCACGGCCACCGGCAACTGGCCCCTCACCACCTGGTTCACCGCCCGAGGCGTCCCGGAGGACCTCCTCACCGCCCACCCCTGGAACCGCCGCTCGGCCCCCACCTCCCTCGCCGAGAACATCGACGGCATGCCCGAGGACGACGACCTCAACTACCCCCTCCTCAACCTCCTCCTCCTGTCCCGCCACGGCCGCGACTTCACCACCACCGACGTCGCGACCCTCTGGCTGGACGAACTCCCCGCGGGCCGCACCTTCACCGCCGAACGCGTCGCCTACCGCAACCTCCTCACCGGCATCGAGCCACCCCACACGGCCCGCCACCGCAACCCGTTCCGCGAGTGGATCGGCGCCCTGATCCGCGCCGACGTCCACGGCTGGACCAACCCCGGCGACCCGGCCGGCGCGGCGGAGCAGGCCCACCGGGACGCCACCCTCACCCACACCGCGAACGGCGTCTACGCGGCGATGTTCGTCGCGGCCACCATCGCGGACGCGGCCACCGGCACCCACGACATCCACCACTGCCTGCGCACCGGCCTGACCGTCGTCCCCCCGAACTCCCGCCTGGCGAAGGCGATCGAGCACGCACTCGAACTCACCACCGAAGCCCGGAGCAACCGTGGCGCCCGCGACTTCGACACGGTCGTCGACGCCCTCCACACCACCTACGCCGACCACCACTGGGTCCACGCCATCCCCAACACGGCTCTGCTCACCGCCGCCCTCACCCACGCGGACGGCGACTTCACGGCCTCCATCTGCCGCGCGGTGTCCGGCGGTTGGGACACCGACTCCAACGGCGCGACGGCGGGCAGCATCGCGGGCCTGCTGACCGGCTCCCCGGACGCGCTGCCCGACCGCTGGACGGCCCCCCTCAAGAACCGGCTGGCCACCTCGATCGCCGACTTCAACGGCATCGGCTTCGACACCCTGGCCCACCTCACCCTCCGGGAGACCCCCCGCCCATGACGCAGGCACCCACGACGCAGGCGCCACCCACGACGACCGATGCGTACGACCCCCCGCTCGGCCACCTCCGCGTCCTCGACCTCGCCACGCTCTTCGCCGGCCCCCTCGCCGCCACGATGCTCGGCGACTTCGGCGCGGAGGTCATCAAGGTCGAGCACCCCACGAGGCCCGACCCGTCCCGCGGTCACGGCCCGTCGAAGGACGGCGTGGGCCTGTGGTGGAAACTGCTGGGTCGCAACAAGCGCACCCTGACGCTGAACCTCTCGACCCCCGGCGGCCGGGACACGCTCCTCCGTCTCGCCGCCACCGCCGATGTGATCATCGAGAACTTCCGCCCCGGCACCCTGGAGAAATGGGGCCTGGGCTGGCAGGAACTGTCGGCGGTCAACCCGCGTCTGGTCCTGGCCCGGGTCACCGGCTTCGGCCAGTTCGGACCGTACGCGCACCGCCCCGGCTTCGGCACGCTCGCCGAGGCGATGAGCGGCTTCGCGGCGATCACCGGCGAGCCGGACGCCCCGCCGGTCCTGCCGCCCTTCGGCCTGGCCGACTCGATCGCGGGCCTGGCGACGGCGTACGCGGTGATGACCGCGCTCGCCGCGCGTGACCGAACCGGTCAGGGGCAGACGGTCGACATGGCGATCATCGAGCCGATCCTCACCGTCCTCGGCCCCCAGCCCCTCTGGTACGACCAACTGGGCCACGTCCAGCCCCGCACGGGCAACCGCTCCGCCAACAACGCGCCCCGTAACACGTATCGCACGGCGGACGGTTCCTGGGTGGCGGTCTCCACCTCGGCCCAGTCGATCGCGGAGCGGGTGATGCGTCTGGTCGGGCGGCCCGAGCTGATCGACGAGCCCTGGTTCGGTTCGGGGGCGGAGCGGGCCCGGCACGCGGACGTCCTGGACGAGGCGGTCGGCGCGTGGATCGCCCGTCACACCCGGGAGGAGGTCGTCGAGGTGTTCGAGAAGGCGGAGGCGGCGGTGGCCCCCATCCAGGACGTACGGGAGGTGATGACCGACCCGCAGTACCGCGCCCTGGACACGATCACGACCGTCGACGACCCGGACCTCGGCCCGTTGCGCATGCAGAACGTGCTCTTCCGGCTCTCCGCGACCCCCGGCGCGATCCGCTGGGCGGGCCGCGCGCACGGCGCCGACACGGACACGGTCCTCACCGAACTGGGCCTGTCGGACACGGACATCGAGACCCTCCGCGAAGAGGGCGCCCTATGACCCCGCGACCGTCGCCGCCTCTCCCCCTCACCTGGCTGTACGTCCCCGGTGACCGCCCGGAGGTGGTCACCAAGGCCCTGGGCTCGGGCGCGGACGTGGTGATCGTGGACCTGGAGGACGCGGTCGCACCGGACCGCAAGGCCTACGCCCGCGCGGCGACCGCCGAACTCCTCTCGTCCCCGCCGCCCGTCCCGGTCCACGTCCGGGTGAACGCCCTGGCCACCCCGGAGGCGGAGCAGGACCTCCGTGCCCTCTCCGCCCTCCCCGGCCTGACGGCCCTCCGCCTCCCGAAGATCACGTCCCCGGCCGAGATCGCGAAGGTCGCGGAGCGGACCGCGCCGGCGGACGGCGGGGCGCTCCCGCTGTACGCCCTCCTCGAATCGGCCCTGGGCGTGGAACGGGCGTACGACATCGCCACGGCCCATCCCGCCCTGCGCGGCATCGCTCTCGGTGAGGCGGATCTCCGCGCGGATCTGGCCGCCGGTCATGACCGGGCCCTGGACTGGCCCCGCTCCCGAGTGATCGTGGCGGCGCGTGCCGCGGGGCTCCCCGCCCCCGCCCAGTCGATCTACCCGGACACGAAGGATCTCGATGGTCTGGCGTCCTCCTCCGCCCACGGCCGGGCTCTCGGCTTCTTCGGCCGCGCCGCGCTCCACCCTCGCCAACTCCCGGTGATCGAACGCGCCTACACCCCCACCCCCCAGGAGGTGGCATCGGCCGAGCAGACCCTGAAAGCAGCCTCCACCACGCCCGGCGCCCAGGCCCTCCCCGACGGCCGCTTCATCGACCCTGCGGTCATCGCCGCCGCCCACAAGACGCTGGCCCTCGCCAACCGTCCCGCCAAACGCTGATTCCGCCCCCGCCGCCCCTACCCGTCCCATCCCACAGGGGCTGCGCCCCTTCGACCCCCACACGTCCGCCCGGTGGGGGCTGGTCGCGCAGTTCCCCGCGCCCCTGAAAAGCAGGGCTACGCCCATGCTTTTCCCCCAACCACCGGCCGCTTTCAGACCCGCGAGACCTGGTCTCCCAGGCCCGCAGGGGCCTGGTCTTTCAGGGGCGCGGGGAACTGCGCGAGAAGCCCCACCGAACCCGCACCCGCCCACCACCTCAGTCACCCCCCACCGACTCTCCCCCCTCCCTCCGAAACCCAAAAACCCACCCACCCCAGTGAAAAGGGGCGGGTGGGTGGGGCGACCAAACCGATAACGTCAGCTCTTCTCCGCGGACTCGGCCTTCTTCTTCTCGCCCCCGGCATCAGAGGCATCCTCGGCGCTCTTCTCTTCCTTCACGTCGGCCTTGTCCGCCGGCTCCGCCGACTCCGAGCCCTCATCCACCACCGCGGCCCCTTCGTCCCCACCACCGTCGGAGACCCCCGGCTCGACAATCTCCTCCCGCCCCGGCCGCTTCCGCGCAGACAGGACGATGTAGATCACGGCGAGGACGAAGACGAAGATCGCGGTCCAGTTGTTGAGCCGCAGCCCAAGAATGTGGTGGGCCTCGTCGACCCGCATGTACTCGATCCAGAACCGCCCCGCACAGTACGCGGCGACGTACAGCGCGAACGCCCGCCCATGCCCGAGCTTGAACCGCCGGTCCGCCCAGATGACGAGGACCGCGACACCGATGCACCACAGCGACTCGTAGAGGAACGTCGGGTGGTACGTCCCCGGCAGCCGCCCGTCCGTGGAGGACGTGATCTCCACGGCCCACGGCAGATCCGTCGGCTTGCCGTACAGCTCCTGGTTGAACCAGTTGCCCCACCGCCCGATCGCCTGCGCCAGCGCGATACCGGGCGCGACGGCGTCGGCGTACGCGGGCAGCGGGATCCCCCGCCGACGGCACCCGATCCACGCCCCCACCGCGCCGAGCGCGATCGCGCCCCAGATGCCGAGCCCGCCCTCCCAGACCTTGAAGGCGTCGACCCAGTCACGGCCCTCGCTGAAGTACAGCTCGTAGTCCGTGATCACGTGGTAGAGCCGCCCGCCGATCAGACCGAAGGGCACCGCCCAGACGGCGATGTCGGCGACCGTACCGGCCTGTCCGCCCCGCGCGACCCAGCGTTTGTTGCCGAGCCAGACGGCTACGAAGACACCGATGATGATGCAGAAGGCGTAGCCGCGCAGCGGGACGGGACCGAGGTACAGCACCCCGCGCGACGGGCTGGGAATGTAGGCAAGTTCCATGGCAGGGTCGACGCTACCCTGCCGGGCCCGGCGGACGGCAAGCAGCCCGGCAACGGGTCCATAACGCCGTACCACCACTCCCTTGACGCCCCACGGGCCCCGGCGGCCTCAGGACTCACACGCGACTCACCCCGCGGCCCTCGCCTCCACCATCTGCTTCAGCTTCGCGGGGGTCATGGACTGGTCCGCGTAGATGTTGGTGCCGTTGAGGAAGACGCTGGGCGTGCCGGAGAAGCCACCCTTCTGGAAGGCCTCGTTCGACTTCGCGACCCAGCTGTTGTGCGTGCCCTCCTCGACGCAGGTACGGAACTCCGCGGTGTCCAGCCCGTCCACCTTCTTGGCCAGGTCGAGGAGCTTGGTCTCGTCGGCGAAGGCGTCGTCCGTCTCGGGCGGCTGGTTCTGGTAGAGCACGTCGTGGTACGCCGGGAACTTGCCTTCGTTCTGCGCGCAAGCGGCGGCGTTGGCGGCCTTGCGGGAGCCGCTGCCGCCCATGTTCCCGTCGATCAGGGTGGCGAGGTGGTACTCGACCTTCAGCTTTCCGGCCTCGGTCAGCTCATGAATGGTCGAGCGGTAGGCGTCCTCGAAGGATTTGCAGGCCGGGCAGCGGAAGTCCTCCCACACCGAGAGGGTCGACTTGGCGCCGGCGTCCCCGACGGGGATCGCGAGGCTGTCCTCGCCGTTGGCACCCGAGGGCGCGACGACCGGGCCCGCGCTGTCGGCATCGTCCTTGCCCGCGTTCGCCGCCACCACGCCGATCACGGCGGCCAGTCCCAGCACGCCCACCACCGAGGCACCCACGATCAGTGCCCGCCGGCGCTTCTCGGCGGTCTTCTGCTTCTCGCGCTCCTCCGCCAGCCGTTCCCGGGCGGTGCGCTTTCCCTCACGGTTCTTCTCGCTCACATCCCGCAGAACGAACCGGGGAGGCGCTCAGCGCCTCCCCGATCCCACTTCCACCCGTTCGAGTGAGCGTATTGCCCGTTACGTCCAGCCATCCCGTACGAATAACGGGTGAACGTCACGCGCCCCGGCGTACGCCCTTCGCGAGGTCGCCCGCCAGTTCCCGGACCGCGTCCAGGCCGGCGGCCTCGTCCGGTGCGTCCAGCATCCGCTTCACGAACGCGGACCCGACGATCACTCCGTCGGCGAACCCGGCGACCTCGGCCGCCTGCTCGGCGTTGGAGACCCCGAGCCCGACGCAGACCGGCAGACCGGAACCGGTGGCCCGGGTGCGCTCCACCAGGTCCTGGGCCTGTGCGCCCACCGACTTGCGGGTGCCCGTGACCCCCATCAGCGAGGCGGCGTAGACGAAGCCGCTGCCCGCCGCGGTGATCTCGGCGAGCCGGGCGTCCTTGCTGCTGGGCGCGACCACGAAGACCGTGCCGAGGCCGTGCTTCTCCGCGTGCTCCCTCCACAGCGCCGACTCCTGGACGGGCAGGTCGGGCAGGATGCAGCCCGCGCCGCCCGCCTCCGCCAGCTCGGCCGTGAAGCGCTCGACGCCGTAGCGGTCGATGGGGTTCCAGTACGTCATGACGAGGACGGGCTTCCCGGTGGCCGCGAAGGCCTCCCGCACCGTCCGCATCACGTCCGCGATCTTGACGCCGCCGCGCAGGGCGATGTCGTCGGCGGTCTGGATGACGGGGCCGTCGAGGACCGGGTCGCTGTGCGGCAGCCCGACCTCGACGACGTCGGCGCCGCCCTCGAAGACCGCCTTGATCGCGGCGATACCGCCGTCGACGGTCGGGAACCCGGCCGGCAGATAGGCGATGAGCGCGGACCGCCCCTCCGCCTTGGCCGCGGCGAGGGTGTCGCTCAACAGCTGGATGTTGCCGCTCACTTGGCGTCCCCCTCGATCTCGGCGAGATCGGCCGCGTCGGCGGCGACCTCGGCGTCGGCACCGCTGTCGTACAGGCCGAAGTAGCGTGCGGCCGTGTCCATGTCCTTGTCGCCGCGCCCGGACAGGTTGACGACGATCAGCCCGTCCTTGCCCAGTTCCCTGCCGACCTCCAGGGCCCCGGCGAGCGCGTGGGCGCTCTCGATCGCCGGGATGATGCCCTCGGTGCGCGACAGCAGCCGCAGTGCCTGCATGGCCGCGTCGTCGGTGACCGCGCGGTACTCGCCGCGACCGCTGTCCTTGAGGTAGGAGTGCTCGGGGCCGATCCCCGGGTAGTCGAGGCCTGCCGAGATCGAGTACGGCTCGGTGATCTGGCCCTCCTCGTCCTGGAGGACGTACGACCGCGAGCCGTGCAGGATGCCCGGCTCACCGGCGGTCAGCGTCGCCGCGTGCTCACCGGTCTCGATGCCGTGCCCGGCGGGTTCGCAGCCGATGAGGCGTACGCCGGCGTCCGGGATGAAGGCGTGGAAGAGGCCGATGGCGTTGGAGCCGCCGCCCACGCAGGCGACGGCGGCGTCGGGCAGCCGTCCGGCGCGTTCGAGGATCTGCCGCCGTGCCTCGACGCCGATCACCCGGTGGAAGTCGCGGACCATGGCGGGGAACGGGTGGGGGCCGGCGACGGTGCCGAACAGGTAGTGGGTGCGGTCGACATTGGCGACCCAGTCCCGGAACGCCTCGTTGATGGCGTCCTTGAGGGTTCGGGAGCCGGACTTCACGGCGACGACCTCGGCGCCCAGCATGCGCATACGGGCGACGTTGAGGGCCTGCCGCTGGGTGTCGATCTCACCCATGTAGATGGTGCAGTCGAGCCCGAAGAGGGCACAGGCCGTGGCGGTGGCGACGCCGTGCTGGCCCGCTCCCGTCTCGGCGATGACCCGGGTCTTGCCCATGCGCCTGGTGAGCAGGGCCTGCCCGAGCACGTTGTTGATCTTGTGTGACCCGGTGTGGTTCAGGTCCTCACGCTTGAGGAAGACCCGCGCGCCGCCGGCGTGCTCGGCGAACCGGGGCACCTCGGTGAGCGAACTGGGCCGCCCCGTGTAGTGGACGAGCAGATCGTCGAGTTCCTTCGCGAACTCGGGGTCCTGCTTCGCCTTGTCGTACTCCACGGCGACCTCGTCCACGGCGGCGACCAGCGCCTCCGGGATGAACTTGCCACCGAACGCGCCGAAGTACCCCTCGGCGCTGGGGACCTGACCCTCGGGGTCGGGAATGAAGAACTCACTGGACATGCGCATACCTCGCAGGGGCGTAGCCCCATCGTCGGTCGGACTATGACTCACAGCAATCACGTGCGCACACCACCCTCGAGCCCCACTCGGCAAACCGACCGCTCCACGGCTTGACGTAAACCGTGTCTCGACATCAGCCGTGGCTCGGCGTGACTCGCGGCTCGACGTCAACCGTGGCGTGGCATCAGCCTTGGCTCGGCGTCAACCGTGGCGCGGCTTCAACCGTGGCTCGGCGTGACCTCGCTCGGCGTCAACCGTGGCGTGGCGTCAGCCACGGCCTCGCTTCGGCCCCGGCCTGGCTGGCGGCCCCACGAGCTCGCTTCGGCCACCGCCCGGTGTCTCAGCCGCCCCGCTTCGGCACCACCCGGTGTCTCCGCCACCCCGCTTCGCCACCGCCCGGTTTCGTCCGCCGCGCCGCTTCATCCGCCGCGACGGCGGGAAACCACGACGGCGTCGACCGGCGGTGCCGAACAGACCGGTGGCGACCTCACCTACCACCGGGAACGGAACACCCGGCGGTCACGGAAGGAAGCGGCGGCTCAGCTGCCCGCAGGGCATGCGCGCGCAGGCGACCGGGGCCATCGCATGCCGTTCACCTGACCCGGCTCGTCACCGATGACGTAACGGACCCGGCGCCCGTGGACCCGCCGGGCAGGCGCCCGGCAGCCACGGGGACGGCACCCGCGCGCGAGGCGCGCGTAGGGGTCCCTGGGAGTCATGGTGATCGAGAACATCGAAGCACAGCCTACCGGCCCCGCCTCACCCGTGAGAGCGACCCCGGCCACACCCGGCGGCGGCCCAACCGGCGAGAACCCGCACCCCACCGCCCCGGCCGGGGCGGACCCCGGTCGGCGGCCGGCGAAGTCGCGGTCGCTCATGGCCGGGTCAGTTCCGGCCGTGCCGCAGCGCCGGGTGCTCGCCCGCGGCGACGAGGTCGGCGACCGCCGTCTTGGGGTCCTTGCCGGTGACGAGCGACTCGCCCACGAGGACCGCGTCGGCACCGGCGTTGGCGTAGGCGATCAGGTCGTGCGGGCCCCGGACACCGGACTCGGCGATCTTGACGATGGAGTCGGGGATCTCGGGGGCGACCCGCTCGAACGTGGAGCGGTCGACCTCCAGGGTCTTCAGGTTCCGCGCGTTGACCCCGATCACCCGCGCACCGGCGTCGACCGCGCGCTCGACCTCGTCCTCGTCGTGCACCTCGACGAGCGGGGTGAGCCCGATGGACTCGGCGCGCTCGATCAGCGACTCCAGCGCCGGCTGGTCGAGGGCCGCGACGATCAGCAGGACGACGTCGGCGCCGTACGCCCGTGCCTCCCACAGCTGGTAGGAGGTGACGATGAAGTCCTTGCGCAGGACGGGGATGTCCACGCGCGCGCGGACGGCCTCCAGGTCGGCGAGCGAACCGCCGAAGCGGCGCTGTTCGGTGAGGACGGAGATGATCGCCGCACCGCCCGCCTCGTAGTCGGCCGCGAGTCCGGCCGGGTCGGCGATCGCGGCGAGCGCGCCCTTGGAGGGGCTGGACCGCTTCACCTCGCAGATCACCTTGACGCCGTCGCCGCGCAGCGCGGCCGCGCCGTCCTTGGCCGCCGGAGCCTTCGCCGCGCGCTCCTTGAGCTCGTCGAGGCTGACGCGCGCCTGCCGCTCCGCGAGGTCGGCACGGACTCCGTCGATGATCTCGTCGAGCACACTCACGCGAGCGGCCCCCTTTCAGACGGTGAGAACGATGAAAATCGGTGACAACGTTTGACGGTCATGTATTGACAGTCGGGCGGTTCTCAGGGTTCAGGCAGTTCACTGTGATGGTATCCGCAGGAGGGCGTAGGCCTCACATCCGGTTGACGGCGGTCCCACTACCTGGACGTTCGCCATTTGATCAAGGATGGAGCCAGCCACCGAACGGCGAGTTCCGGACAACCGTGAAGACCAGCGCCAACGCACCCAGTGACCACATCTGCACAGGTCCGAGCCGCAGCCGCAGCGGTCGACCGCGCGCCGTGTGGACCACCCAAACGGTCCACAGCACCGCGAAGCCCAGGAAACCCGCCACGGCCAGCGCGTTGTCGGTGAGGGCGGTCGCGAGGTCCCCGTGCGCGAAGGCGTGCGCACTGCGCAGACCGCCGCAGCCGGGGCAGTAGAGACCGGTGAAGCGCCACAAGGGGCAGACCGGGTAGTGGCCGGGTTCGTTGGGGTCCACGGCCGCGACGTACGCGAAGGCCCCGCCCACGGCCGTGAGCACCGCGGCGGGCAGCCAGAGCCCGCCCGGCGTGCGGCCGGGTTCGCGGCCCCTGCCCCGGCCCGGGTGCGCGGCGGTCGCATCGGCCGTTCCGGCGCGCGGCGCGGTCGGCTGGGTCTCGGCGTTCACACACCGCATTCTGCCCCGCGCGGGCCGTACACGCGCACGAGGGACGGCCCGGTGGTGTGCCGGGCCGTCCCTCGTACGGGCGTCAGCGCCGAAGTCAGCTCTTGGCGCCGGCCGGCTCGGGGGTCGTCGCGCCCTGCGCGCGGACCGTCGCCGTCTCGTACGCGGCGTGCGCGTCCTTCGGCTGGCCCAGGCCCATGGACCGCATGACCATGCCGACGACGCCGCCGAGGACGACGATGACCATGCCGGCCCAGAATCCCAGCGGCTGGGCCATCACCATGTAGGCGCCCGAGACGCAGAAACCGATGAAGGCGATGGTGACGCCGGTCCAGGCGGCCGGGGTGTGACCGTGGCTGCTGCCCGCCATGACTTGCTCCTCGTTGTTCATTGCGCGGTGCTCGATGCGTGTCGCTCGATGCCTGTGCTGAGTCGGACGCTCGCCGTCCATTGTCCCGTACGGATGCGGGTGCCTTGAGCGGGGGTGTCCACTCTCACGTTCCGGGTTTCGTTCGGTCGGCCCGTCGGCCGGTGCGGCCTAGGCCGGATCCGGTCCCGTCGGGTCATCGCCCCGGTCCAGGGCCTTCCACATGTCCTCGGGCCGGTCGGGGTCGACCGGCTTGGCCTTGCGCGGCCGGGGGGTGCCGTCGCGTTCGTAGCGGCCGGACATCGCGGGCCACAGCCGTCCGTAGCGGAGCGCGAGCAGCCCGGCGAGCAGGATGAGCGCGCCGCCGACGGCCGCGACGTACGGCCAGCCGGTGTGGCTGAGCGCGTCGACGGTCGCGGCGTTGTCGCCGGAGGCCTCGGCCGCCTTGTCGTCTAGCGCCGAGCTGTCGTACGCGCCGAGCAGCGCGGCGGCGACCGTGCCCGCGCCGGAGAGCGCGAGCAGGGCGGCGACCAGGACGCGCCCGGACCGGCGTACGGCGAAGACGGCGACGAGCGCGGCGAGGCCCACCACTGCGAGCGCCGCGGGCACGCCGGTGACGTCGCTGCCCTGGGCGGTCAGCGGGAAGTCGCCGCCGGCCACCGAGATGGTGCCCTCCGACCAGCGCTGGCGGCTGGCGAGCAGCGCGACGGCCGCGCCGAGCGCACCGCTGAGCAGCGCCACGGCGAGGCTGCGCCGGCCGGAGCGGAGAGCCACGGGTTCGGAACGGGGGTGAGGTACAGCGGTCACGTACTCCACTATCGCCTGCCGCCCCGGTGGCTCGTCACCCGGGGTTCACGTGAGAAACCTCCTGTCGTCCGAGCCGGTTGGCCGTGTGCACCGCGCGGAGGACCGCCGCCGCCTTGTTGCGGCACTCGGTGTCCTCGGCGACCGGGTCGGAGTCGGCGACGATTCCGGCGCCGGCCTGGACGTACGCCGTGCCGTTGCGGAGGAGGGCCGTGCGGATGGCGATGGCGGTGTCGGAGTCGCCCGCGAAGTCGAGATAGCCGACGCAGCCGCCGTACAGGCCCCGGCGGGACGGCTCCAGCTCGTCGA
The DNA here is from genome assembly GCF_055657445.1 of Streptomyces sp. NPDC107538. NCBI lineage: Bacteria > Bacillati > Actinomycetota > Actinomycetes > Kitasatosporales > Streptomycetaceae > Streptomyces > Streptomyces sp. NPDC107538. The sequence continues at coordinate 61,952 of NZ_JBVKAY010000012.1, forward strand.
TGATCTGCATCGCGCGGGGCTTCGGGGCGCCGGAGAGGGTGCCGGCGGGGAAGCAGGCGGTGAGGACGTCGAAGGCGGTACGGCCCGCCGCGACCCGGCCGGTGACGGTGGACACGATGTGCATCACGTGCGAGTACCGCTCGACGGACATGAAGTCGACGACCTCGACCGAGCCCGGTTCGCAGACCCGGCCCAGGTCGTTGCGGCCCAGGTCGACGAGCATCAGGTGCTCGGCGCGCTCCTTGGGGTCGGCGAGCAGCTCCTCGGCGAGGGTCTGGTCCTCCTGCGGGGTGGCGCCCCGGTGCCGGGTGCCGGCGATGGGGTGGACCATGGCCTGCCCGTCCTCGACCTTGACCAGGGCCTCGGGCGAGGAGCCGACGACGTCGAAGCCGTCGAAGCGGAACAGGTACATGTACGGCGACGGGTTGGTCGCCCTCAGGACGCGGTAGACGTCCAACGCGCTTGCCGTGCACGGGGTTTCGAAGCGCTGGGAGGGGACGACCTGGAAGGCCTCGCCGGCCCGGATGCGCTCCTTGATGTCCTCGACGGCCTCCTGGAAGTCGGGGCCGCCCCACAGCGCGGTGTACTCGGGCAGCTCCGAGGGCGGGAGGACCGCCGGGGGCTGGGCGACGGGCCGGGCGAGGTCGGCCTCCATGGCGTCGAGGCGGGCGACGGCGTCGGCGTACGCCTCGTCGACGCCGGTGTCCAGGTCGTTGTGGTTGATGGCGTTGGCGATGAGGAGGACCGAGCCCTCCCAGTGGTCCATGACCGCCAGATCGCTGGTCAGCAGCATGGTCAGCTCGGGCAGGCCGAGGTCGTCCCGCTCACCGGGGCCGATCTTCTCCAGGCGGCGCACGATGTCGTAGCCGAGGTACCCGACCATGCCGCCGGTGAAGGGCGGCATGCCCTCCTGGTGGGGGGTGTGGAGCGTCTCGATGGTGGCGCGCAGGGCGGCGAGGGGGTCGCCGTCCACAGGGACGCCCACGGGCGGGGTGCCGAGCCAGTGGGCCTGTCCGTCCCGGGCGGTGAGGGTGGCGTGGCTGCGGACGCCCACGAAGGAGTAGCGGGACCACGAGCGGCCGTTCTCCGCGGACTCCAGCAGGAAGGTGCCGGGGCGCTCGGCGGCGAGCTTGCGGTAGAGCGCGACCGGGGTGTCGCCGTCGGCGAGGAGCTTGCGGCTGACGGGGATGACCCGGCGGTCGTCGGCCAGCTTGCGGAAGGTCTCGAGGTCCATGGCGGCTGACCTTACTGATCCAGTGACGGTACGTCGGAATCGGCGCCGCCCTCGGCGGACTTGAGGACGTCCTCGTCGAAGCAGGTGCGGGCGCCGGTGTGGCAGGCGGCGCCGACCTGGTCGACCTTGACGAGGAGGGTGTCGGCGTCGCAGTCCAGGGCGACGGACTTCACCCACTGGAAGTGGCCGGAGGTGTCGCCCTTCACCCAGTACTCGCGGCGGCTGCGCGACCAGTAGGTGCAGCGGCCGGTGGTGAGCGTGCGGTGCAGGGCCTCGTCGTCCATCCAGCCGAGCATGAGCACCTCGCCGGTGTCGTACTGCTGGGCGACGGCGGGCAGGAGCCCGTCGGCGCCGCGCTTGAGGCGGGCGGCGATCTCGGGATCCAGCGCGCTGGGAGTGCCGGGGCCGGCGGGGGCTCCGGAACTGGGGGGGCTGCTGGGGGACGGCGTGCTGGTCATGCGTGCCATTGTGCCGCGCCGCGCCGACCGGCCTCGCCGGTTGTCCACAGGCCGGACCTTCTTGTCATACGAACCTGTCGTACGAACACACCCCCAGGCCCGGGGGTCCGTCCCGTCTCGGCCGGACCTGCGCTGGGCGGAGCACCGGCCCGGTCGTAGGCTGGCGGCATGTCGACCCATGCCAAGCGTGAACGGCTTCTCTTCGCCGACCTGTTGGAGACCGCGGGCCCCGAGGCCCCCACCCTGTGCGAGGGCTGGACGACCCGTGACCTCGCCGCGCACGTCGTGGTGCGCGAGCGCCGCCCCGACGCCGCCGGGGGCATTCTGATCAAGCAGCTCGCGTCGCGCCTGGACCGGGTGATGGCGGAGTTCGCCGCGAAGCCGTACGAGGAGCTGATCCAGCTCGTGCGCACCGGTCCGCCGCGTTTCTCACCCTTCAACCTCAAGCAGATCGACGAGGCGTCGAACACGATCGAGTTCTACGTCCACACCGAGGACATCCGCCGCGCCCGGCCCGAGTGGACGCCGCGCGAGCTGGACCACGTCTTCCAGGACGCCCTGTGGTCCCGTCTGGAGCGGACCGCCCGCCTCATGGGCCGCGGCTCCCCCACCGGCCTGGTCCTGCGCCGCCCCGACGGCCGGACCGCTGTCGCCCACCGCGGCGCCCCGGTCGTCACCGTCACCGGCGAACCCTCCGAACTCCTCCTCTTCCTCTACGGCCGTCAGCAGGTCGCCGACGTGGAGCTGGAGGGCGAGAAGGAGGCCATCACCAAGCTGCACGAGACGAAGCAGCTGGGGATCTGAGGCGTGGCCACCGCACGCGTGCCCCGGCCATGACCCCTGATGTAAGCCCCGGCCACCTGGTGGCCGGGGCTTACATCAGAGCCCGTAGAGATGCCTGCGGTGTCAGCGCACCGGGTGTCCGGCGTCCCGCAGCGCGGCCTTGACCTCGCCGATGCGCAGGTCGCCGAAGTGGAACACGGAGGCGGCGAGGACGGCGTCGGCGCCCGCCTCGATGGCCGGGGGGAAGTCCCCGAGCCGGCCGGCGCCGCCGGAGGCGATGACGGGGACGGTGACGTGCTTGCGGACGGCGGTGATCATCTCCAGGTCGTAGCCGTCCTTGGTGCCGTCCGCGTCCATCGAGTTGAGCAGGATCTCGCCGGCGCCCAGGTCGGCGGCCCGGTGGGCCCACTCGACGGCGTCGATGCCGGTGCCCTTGCGCCCTCCGTGGGTGGTGACCTCGAAGGATCCGGACTCGGTGCGGCGCGCGTCCACCGACAGGACGAGCACCTGGCGGCCGAAGCGCTCGGCGATCTCACGGATCAGCTCGGGGCGGGCGATCGCCGCCGTGTTGACGCCGACCTTGTCCGCGCCCGCCCGCAGCAGCTTGTCCACGTCCTCGGCCGTGCGGACGCCGCCGCCGACCGTCAGCGGGATGAAGACCTGCTCGGCGGTGCGGCGCACCACGTCGTACGTCGTCTCGCGGTTGCCCGACGAGGCGGTGATGTCCAGGAACGTCAGCTCGTCGGCGCCCTCGGCGTCGTACACCTTCGCCATCTCGACGGGGTCGCCCGCGTCGCGCAGGTTCTGGAAGTTGACGCCCTTGACGACCCGGCCGTTGTCCACGTCCAGGCAGGGGATGACTCGGACCGCCAGGGTCATGAGAATCCACGGCTCCTTAAGTAGGCCCCGGAAGGCCTAGCCTCTGAATGCTTCGATCTCTACTTCGACCAGGATGCGCGGGTCGACGAAACCCTCCACGACCAGCAGGGTCGCGGCCGGACGCACCGGGTCGAAGATCTCCTTGTGGGCCCGCCCCACGGCTTCCACGTCCCGCATGTGCGTCAGGTACATCCGCGTACGGATCACGGCCCCGGCACCGAGCCCGAACTCGCCGAGCGCCTCGACCGCGCTGGTGAAGGCCACCTTGGCCTGTTCGTACGGGTCGCCCTCCCCGTACAGCACATCGCCCTTGAAGGCCGTCGTGCCCGCCACCAGGACGCGGTCGCCCGCCGCGACGGCGCGCGCGAAACCGAAGGACTCCTCCCAGGGACTCCCGCTCTGTACGCGCCGCACGGCATCGGACGTCATGACGACGCACTCGTTTCCGGGACAGTCACGGCAGTCACGACACGGCCTCCAGTGCCTCTTCCAGGGTGAACGCCTTGGCGTACAGGGCCTTGCCGACGATGGAGCCCTCGACGCCGAGGGGCACCAGTTCGGCGATGGCCCGCAGGTCGTCGAGAGAGGACACGCCGCCGGAGGCCACGACCGGGCGGTCGGTGGCCGCGCACACGTTCCTCAGCAGCTCCAGGTTGGGGCCCTGGAGGGTGCCGTCCTTGGCGATGTCCGTGACGACGTACCGCGCGCAGCCCTCCTTGTCGAGGCGCTCCAGCGTCTCGTAGAGGTCGCCGCCGTCGCGGGTCCAGCCACGGCCCTTGAGGGTCGTCCCGCGTACGTCGAGGCCCACGGCGATCCTGTCGCCGTGTTCGGCGATGACCTTGGCGACCCACTCGGGGGTCTCCAGGGCGGCGGTGCCGAGGTTGACGCGGGTGCAGCCGGTGGCCAGGGCCTTGGCCAGGGAGGCGTCGTCCCGGATGCCGCCGGAGAGTTCGACCTTGATGTCCATGGCCCGGGTGACCTCGGCGACCAGGTCCCGGTTGTCGCCGGTGCCGAACGCGGCGTCCAGGTCGACCAGGTGCAGCCACTCGGCGCCCGCGCGCTGCCAGGCGAGGGCGGCCTCCAGGGGAGAGCCGTAGGAGGTCTCCGTGCCGGACTCGCCGTGGACGAGCCGGACCGCCTGGCCGTCGCGGACGTCGACGGCGGGCAGGAGTTCGAGCTTCGAAGCCATCAGAGGGTTCCGATCCAGTTGTTCAGCAGCTGCGCTCCGGCGTCGCCGGACTTCTCGGGGTGGAACTGGGTGGCCCACAGCGCGCCGTTCTCCACGGCCGCCACGAAGGGCTTGCCGTGTGTCGACCAGGTGACCCTGGGCGCGGTCAGCGCGGGGTTGTGCGTCTCCAGGGACCAGTCGTGGACGGCGTAGGAGTGCACGAAGTAGAAGCGGGCGTCGGCGTCCAGGCCGGCGAACAGCCGGGTGTCGGCCGGGGCGTCGACGGTGTTCCAGCCCATGTGCGGCACGATCTCGGCCTGCAGCGGTTCGACGGCGCCGGGCCATTCGTCGAGGCCCTCGGTCTCCACGCCGTGTTCGATGCCGCGGGCGAAGAGGATCTGCATGCCGACGCAGATGCCCATCACCGGACGGCCGCCGGAGAGCCGGCGGTCGATGATCCAGTCGCCGCGCGCCTCCTTCAGGCCCTTCATACAGGCGGCGAAGGCGCCGACGCCGGGGACGAGCAGCCCGTCGGCGTTCATGGCCGTGTCGAAGTCACGCGTTATCTCGACCTGGGCGCCGGTGCGTGCGAGGGCGCGCTCGGCGGAGCGTACGTTCCCGAAGCCGTAGTCGAAGACGACGACTCGTTTCGCGGTGGCGCTCAATTCCACACCTCCAGCCGCAGGATGCCCGCGACGAGACACATCGCGGCGCCGATCGACAGCAGCGTGATGAGGCTCTTCGGCATCTGCTGCTTGGCGAACGAGATGATCCCGCCGACCAGGAAGAGGCCGACGACGATCAGGACGGTGGACAGACCGTTCACAGCGCCCCCTTCGTGGAGGGAAGGATGCCCGCCGCGCGCGGGTCGCGCTCGGAGGCGTAGCGCAGGGCCCGCGCCAGCGCCTTGAACTGGCATTCGACGATGTGGTGGGCGTTGCGCCCGTACGGCACGTGCACGTGCAGCGCGATCTGGGCCTGGGCGACGAAGGACTCCAGGATGTGCCGGGTCATGGTGGTGTCGTACTCGCCGATCATCGGCGCCATCTTCTCGGGCTCGGTGTGCACGAGGTAGGGGCGGCCGGACAGGTCGACGGTGACCTGGGCGAGGGACTCGTCCAGCGGGACCGTGCAGTTGCCGAAGCGGTAGATGCCCACCTTGTCGCCGAGGGCCTGCTTGAAGGCGGCGCCCAGCGCGAGGGCGGTGTCCTCGATGGTGTGGTGGGAGTCGATGTGCAGGTCGCCGTCGGTCTTCACGGTCAGGTCGAACAGTCCGTGCCGGCCGAGCTGGTCGAGCATGTGGTCGTAGAAACCGACCCCGGTGGAGATCTCCGTCCGGCCGGTGCCGTCGAGGTTGATCTCGACGAGGACCGAGGTCTCCTTCGTCGTCCGCTCTGTACGTCCTACGCGGCTCATTCGCCCGTCTCCTTCTTCAGTTCACGTACCGCGTCGAGGAACGCGTCGTTCTCGGCCGGGGTTCCCGCCGTCACACGCAGCCATCCCGGTACGCCGTTGTCCCGGACCAGGACGCCCCGGTCGAGGATCTTCCGCCAGACGCCGTGCGCGTCCTCGAACCTGCCGAACTGCACGAAGTTGGCGTCGGACTCGGTCACCTGGTAGCCGACGGCGCGCAGTTCGGCGACCAGCCGGTCCCGCTCCGCCTTCAGCTGTTCGACATAGCCGAGGAGGGTGTCGGTGTGCTCCAGGGCGGCCAGCGCGGTCGCCTGGGTGACGGCGGAGAGGTGGTACGGCAGCCGTACGAGCTGGACCGCGTCCACGACCGCCGGGTGGGCGGCGAGATAGCCGAGGCGCAGTCCGGCCGCGCCGAAGGCCTTGGACATCGTCCGGGAGACGACGAGGTGCGGCCGTCCGTCGAGCAGCGGCAGCAGTGAGTCGCCGTGGCTGAACTCGATGTAGGCCTCGTCGACCACGACCATGGACGGCCCGGCGGCCTGGGCGGCCTCGTGCAGCGCGAGCACGGTCTCCCGCGGGACGGCGTTGCCCGTGGGGTTGTTGGGGGTGGTGATGAAGACGACGTCCGGCCGGTGCTCGGCGATCGCCTGCTCGGCGGCGGCGAGGTCGATCGTGAAGTCGTCGTTGCGCGGGCCGGAGATCCAGCCGGTGCCGGTGCCGCGCGCGATCAGCCCGTGCATGGAGTACGAGGGCTCGAAGCCGATGGCGGTTCGGCCGGGCCCGCCGAAGGTCTGCAGCAGCTGCTGGATGACCTCGTTGGAGCCGTTGGCCGCCCAAACGTTTGTTGGATCGACCCCGTATCCCGACGTCTTCGTCAGATACTCGGCGAGCCGCGTCCGCAGCTCCACCGCGTCCCGGTCGGGGTAGCGGTTGAGGTGCCGGGCGGCTTCCCGCACCCGCTCGGCGATCCGCTCGACCAGCGGCTCGGGCAGCGGGTACGGGTTCTCGTTGGTGTTCAGGCGTACGGGGACGTCGAGCTGGGGGGCGCCGTACGGGCTCTTGCCGCGCAGTTCGTCCCGTACGGGAAGATCGTCGATTCCGAAACTCACTGACCAGGTACCTTCCACCCGAACCGGGCCTTGATCGCCGCGCCGTGCGCGGGCAGGTCCTCCGCCTCCGCCAGCGTCACCACATGGTGCGCGACCTCGGCCAGCGCGTCCTCGGTGTAGTCGACGATGTGGATGCCGCGCAGGAAGGACTGGACGGACAGACCGGAGGAGTGGCAGGCACAGCCGCCGGTCGGGAGCACATGGTTGGAGCCGGCCGCGTAGTCGCCCAGGGAGACCGGCGCCCAGGGGCCGATGAAGATCGCGCCCGCGTTGACGACCCGCTCGGCGACCGCGGCGGGGTCGGCCGTCTGGATCTCCAGGTGCTCGGCGCCGTACGCGTTGACGACCCTCAGGCCCTCGTCGACGCCGTCGACCAGGACGATCGCGGACTGGCGGCCCGCGAGGGAGGGCCGGATGCGGTCCTCGATGTGCTTGCTGGCCTCGACCTGCGGCGCCAGCTCCTTCTCGACGGCGTCGGCGAGCGCGACGGAGTCGGTGACGAGGACGGCGGCGGCGAGCGGGTCGTGCTCGGCCTGGCTGATCAGGTCGGCGGCGACGTGCACCGGGTCGGCGGTGTCGTCGGCGAGGACCGCGATCTCGGTCGGGCCCGCCTCGGAGTCGATGCCGATGACCCCGGTGAAGTACCGCTTGGCGGCGGCCACCCAGATGTTGCCCGGCCCGGTGACCATGTTGGCCGGCGGGCAGGACTCGGTGCCGTACGCGAACATCGCGACGGCGGTGGCGCCACCGGCCGCGTACACCTCGTCGACGCCGAGCAGCGCGCAGGCGGCCAGGATCGTGGGGTGCGGCAGCCCGTCGAACTGGGCCTGCGCCGGGGAGGCGAGGGCGGTCGAGGGGACACCGGCCTCCTGCGCCGGGACCACGTTCATGATCACGGAGGACGGGTAGACCGACCGGCCGCCGGGGGCGTAGAGGCCGACGCGCTCGACCGGGACCCACTTCTCGGTGACCGTGCCGCCGGGGACGACCTGGGTGGTGTGGGTGGAGCGGCGCTGCTCACGGTGGACGATGCGGGCGCGGCGGATGGACTCCTCCAGCGCCGCGCGGACGGCCGGGTCGAGCTCCTCCAACGCGCGCGTGAGCGCCTCGGCCGGGACCCGTACGGAGGCCAGACGCACCCCGTCGAACTTCTCCGCGAAGTCGATCAGCGCCGCGTCGCCCCGATGATGCACGGCCTCGCAGATCGGACGCACCTTCTCCAGGGCGGCCGAGACGTCGAAGTCGGCTCGGGGCAGCAGGTCGCGCAGGGCGGGTCCCTCCGGGAGGGCGTCGCCGCGCAGATCGATTCGGGAGATCACACGCCCAATTCTCTCAGACCTCCGCAGGCCACTGTTCGCGCGTATCAATGGCTGATACAGATCGGCGGGGAACGCGGAAGATCCCGGGGGTCTGGGGGTGTCCCCCAGAAGGCACAGCACGTTGAGTGTTCGAGGGGTGACTCAGCGGGCATCACCGGTGTGACCAGTTGCGCCATACACGTGAGTGAGGGACGGGGGAAGGAAGAGCAGTGAGTGAGGGGCCCGGCATCCGGGACGACGGGGACCTGCCGGAAGATCTGACGGCGGCCGAGGCGGGCATGTGGCAGGCGTTCCGCAACGGCAGTGTGTACGACCTGCGCGACGGGGACATCGCCGTGGACGACCCGCACGGCGGCCACCCCTGGGGGCCCGAGCGGACCGTGCGGGCCCGGATCGTGGCCTGGCTGCTGCTGGACGGACCGCCGGCGCTGGCCGGCCGGGTCTCCGCGCTGAAGCTGGTGGGCGTGCAGATCAAGGGCGTCCTGGAGCTGGCGGGCGGCCAGGTGGTGCCGTACGTGGAGATGAGGGGCTGCCGGTTCGAGAAGGAGATCCTGGTCCCGGAGGCCCGGTTCACGACCGTACGGCTGGTGGACTGCTCGGTGCCCCGGCTGGAGGCGGCCCGGCTGCACACGGAGGGCGATCTGCATCTGCCGCGCTGCCGGTTCCACAACGGGGTGCGGCTCGCGGACGCGCACATCGGCACCGATCTGCTGCTCAACCAGGCGATCGTCTACCGCGACCGGCACGGCCGCTCGCTCTCCGCCGACGGGCTGACCGTCGCCCAGGACGTCCAGGCGGAGATGCTGGAGTCGCACGGCGAGCTGAGCCTGCGCGGCGCGACCGTCGGCGCCTCGCTCAGCCTGCGCGGCAGCCGGCTCGCCAACCCGTACGACCGTCTCGCCCTGAACGCCCCCCAGCTGACCGTCGAACGCACGCTCTATCTGACCCCGGCGGGCGTGGGCAACCCGCTGCACACCAGCGGCAGCACGCCCGCGCGCGGCACCCGGGTGCAGCGCTTCGAGTGCCAGGGCGGCATCCGGCTGGACGACGGGCGGTTCGGCGACTCCGTCGACCTGGAGCGGGCCCGGTTCACCTTCACGGATGAACAGGAGCTGTCGCTGCGCCGCGTCCAGGTGCCCGAGCTGCGGTTTCTCGGCGAGAGACCCGAGCGCGGCAAGGTCGTCCTGTCCGGCGCCCGGGTCGGCGTCCTGGTCGACCGGGCGGACAGCTGGCCGGGTCCGGGCAACCTCCACATGGGCGGCTTCCAGTACGAGACCCTCGTACCGCGCGGCCAGTTCCCGCTGGCCGAACGGCTGGAGTGGGTGGCGGCGGCGACCGCCGAGTACAGCCCGGAGCCGTACGAGCGGCTGGCGACCGTGCTGCGGGCCGGCGGGGACGACGAGGGCGCCCGCGAGGTGCTCCTCGCCAAGCAGCGCCACCGGCGGGAGAACCTGCCGCTCGCGGCCAAGCTCTGGGGCTACGCGCAGGACTGGACGGTCGCCTACGGGTACCGGCCGGGCCGGGCCGCGGTGTGGATGGCGCTGCTGTGGGCGCTGACCTCGTACGCCTTCTCGCATGCCGACCATCCGCCGATGAAGAAGGGCGAGCACCCGGAGTGGAGCCCGTCCCTGTTCGCCCTGGACCTGCTGCTGCCGGTCATCGACCTGGGCCAGGCCGGCTACTGGCAGTTGCGCGGCGGCTGGCAGTGGCTGGCCGCGGTGGTGATCATTCTGGGCTGGATCCTCGCGACGACGGTGGCGGCGGGCGCCACCCGGCTCCTGAGCCGGAATTGACAGGTTCTGCCCAGGAAATGCTCGGCGATCCGGACCTGGTCCGAGAAGCACACAACCTGGCTCGCCTTCCCTCCGTCTTGCTACGGAACCATCAACTGCGACACCACGACGGTGAGCACCCGGTCCGCGAGAGCGTCGCCGGTAGAGGCGCGAAGGGGGCTCGGCGCCATGGATCCGCTGCGCGCGCTCGTCCGTACCGCCCGGATGGCACGCCACACGTCACGGCTCGCCGCGGGGCTGCCCGCGGACGACGACGTGCTGCTCGACGCCCCCGACGAGCGGCTCGGACCCGTGCTGGTGGCGGCCGGCCGCGGTGAGTACGCGCCGGCGGCGAAGCTGCTGGCGACCACCCGGGAGGCCGCCGAGTGGGAGAACCGCGACCGGTACACGCTGCGGCTCGCCGCCTTCGCCCGCGCGCGCGACGCGTGGCTGCGGGCCTGGCAGTCGGCCGCCCCGCACGATCCGGACGTGCTGTTGGTCAAGGCCGAGCTGGCGGTGGCGCGCGGCTGGCACTCCCCCGCCCGCGTCGAACTGCTGCGCGAGGTCCACCCGTTGATCGCCGCTGCCGCCGAGGCCGAGCCGCGTGATCCGGTGCCCTGGCGGATCGCCCTCGACCACGCCCGGGGTACCGGCCTCGGCCACACCGGCTTCGAGCGGCTGTGGGCGGAGGCGGTCCGCCGCTCCCCGCACCACTACGGCTGCCATGTCTCCGCCCTCAAGTACCTCTCCGCCGCCTGGTACGGCTCGCACCGCGAGTGCTTCGACTTCGCCGAGCGGGCGGCCGAGGACGCCCTCCCCGGCTCCCTCGTCCGGGCCCTGCCGGTACGGGCGGCCTTCTCCTACCTCGCCGAGGGCGGCGGAGCCGTGATCCCGCGCGGACGGCTGGACCGGGCGGCGGACGGCGCGATCGCGCTCTCCGCCGAGTACGCGCCCGGCGACCCCTGGCCCGCCGAGGTCCGCAATCTGCTGACCTACGTCCTGGTCCGCCTGGAGCGCTGGCCGGACGCCCTGGCCCAGCTGCGCATGGTCGGCCCGTACGCCACGTCCTTCCCGTGGGACCGCGTGTCGGACGATCCGCTGGGCCAGTTCCTTGAGCTGCGGGACGGCGTACGGCTGGAGGTGGCGTGCTCGATGCCGTTGCGCGCACGGCCGAGGAGGCCCGCGCGGGCCGAAGGATAGGCCTCGCCGGAGGTCACCAAACGAATACGAGCGAACGCGCGCGGCCCGACGACCATTAGGCTCTGGCTTCGTGACCACCGTCCGGCTGCCGCTCTTCCCCCTGAACTCGGTGTTGTACCCGGGGCTCGTGCTTCCTCTGAACATCTTCGAGGAGCGCTATCGCGCCATGATGCGCGAGTTGCTGAAGACCCCCGAGGACCAACCCCGCCGCTTCGCCGTCGTCGCCATCCGCGACGGCCACGAGGTCGCGCCGAGCGCCCCCGGCATGCCGGATCCGACCGCCCTGCCCGACAAGGGGCCGACCGCCGGTTTCGGCGACGAGCCGACGAAGGCGTTCCACTCCGTGGGCTGTATCGCGGACGCGGCGACCATCCGGGAGCGCGACAACGGCACGTTCGAGGTTCTGGCGACCGGTACCAGCCGGGTGCGTCTGCTGTCGGTGGACGCCTCGGGGCCGTTTCTGGTGGCGGATCTGGAGGAGTTGCCGGAGGACGCCGGGGACGAGGCGGGCGCGCTCGCCGAGGGGGTCCTGCGGGCGTTCCGCCAGTACCAGAAGCGGCTCGCGGGTGCTCGGGAACGCTCGCTGTCCACGGGGGCGGACCTCCCGGACGAGCCGGCCGTCGTCTCGTACCTCGTCGCGGCGGCGATGATGCTCGACACGCCCGCCAAGCAGCGCCTCCTGCAGGCCCCGGACACCGCGTCCCGGCTGCGCGACGAGCTGAAACTGCTGCGCGCCGAGTCCGCGATCATCCGTAGTCTGCCGTCCTTGCCCGCGTCGGAGCTGACGCGCGGGCCGACGAGCCTCAACTGACGCCCACATACACGAGAAGGCCGATGGCGAAGAAGTCGAAGAAGCAGCAGACCGGTGGCACGCCCGCGACGGTGGCCCTGACGGCGGCGGGCGTGGAGTTCACCGTGCACGCCTACGAGCACGATCCGGCGCATCCGTCCTACGGCGACGAGGCGGCCGAGGCGATGGGTGTGTCGCCCGAGCGGGTCTTCAAGACGCTGGTGGCGGACGTGGACGGCGCGCTGGTGGTCGCGGTCGTGCCGGTGGCGGGGTCGCTGGACCTGAAGTCGCTGGCGACGGCGGTCGGCGGCAAGCGGGCGGCGATGGCCGACCCGACGCTCGCGGAGCGCACGACCGGGTACGTCCGGGGTGGCATCTCCCCCCTCGGCCAGCGCAAGAAGCTCCGCACGGTCCTGGACGCGTCGGCGGACGGCCACGCCACGGTGTGCGTGTCCGCCGGGCGCCGTGGTCTTGAGGTGGAGTTGGCTCCGGGGGATCTGCTGGCGCTGACGGGGGCGACGCTCGCGGCCATCGGCCGCGCCTGACGGCGTCTACGGCGTCTTTCGGCTGCGGGTCCGGTGGGGCTTCTCGCGCCGTTCCCCGCGCCCCTTAAGGGCCTACGGCCCTTTCGGGCCGAAAAAGCAGGGCGCAGCCCGCTTTTTCAGGGGCGCGGGGAACGGCGCGAGAAGCCCCACCGGACCCGCAGCCGCCAGCTCACAGGTACCCCCGAGCTATGAGGCGCCCAACACCGGCTCGTGCTCCACCGGTTCCGGATCCCGCGGCCCGAACAGCGCGGTCAACCCGAGGTGCACCAACAGCCCCGCCAACGGCCAGGCCAGCAACGCCCCCTTCGCCCCGAGCTTCAGCGGCGCCGAGAACGTCACCCCTTGCCCGACCTCCTTCGCCCGCGCCGCGACATCCGTCTCGGGCCCGAGCCACACCCCGAGCCGCCACGCCAGCACGGCCCCCAGCAGCCCGCCCACCATGAGCGCCACCACCAGCGGCACCCCGCCCCGCCGGCGCAGCAGGAAGACGACGAGCCCGCTCAACGCACCCGCGCCGAGGGCCAGCAGCGTGAACGTCCCGTCGACGCCCACGGCCTGTTCGCCCTCGGTGTCCTTGAAGTAGACCGCCGACCCGTCGGAGACGAGCGGTACGTGCGGCGCGAGCCACCACCACAGGAGTCCGAGCAGCGCGCCTCCGAGCAGCGCCATGACCGCGGTGACGACGGCGGCCTCGATCAGCTCGGTCTTCAGGCCGGGCCCGGCCGGCTTCTCCGGCTCGTACCAGAGCGCGGCCCCGCCCCCACCGCTGGTGGGCGGTGGCGCCCAGGGGTCGTTCGGGGACTGGTTGTGCGGCGGCGGAGGGGGAGTCAACGGTGCGGTCACCCTGCCATCGTGCCAGGCGCGGCTGTGCGCCGCGTCACCGGACGGCGGCCCGCCGGTACGCCCAGGTGGCGACGGCGAGCGAGACGACCCCGACCCCGGCGCACACGGCGAGGTCTCCGAGCACGAACGCCCAGTCGGGGTCCGGCCCGAACGTCCGCGCGAGCGCCTCCACGCCGTACGTCGAGGGCAGCAGGTCCCGCGCGAACTGGACGAAGCCCGGCATCCGGTCGGCCGGCAGCACACCGAGGAGCAGCGCGGCGGACATGCCGAGCTGGCCGAGCACGGTGGCGAGTTCCGGACGCGGGGCGAGCAGGCCCAGCGCGGCGCCCAGTCCGGCGAGCGCGGCCCCGGCGAGCGGGATCACGGCGGCCAGCACCCAGAGGTGGGTCAGCGGCAGCCCGAAGAGCACACAGCCGAAGACGGCGGTGACGACGGTGCCGGGGACGGTGAAGGAGGCGTACGCGCCGGCCGCGCCGAGCACCACGGCCGCGGGCGGCACGGGCAGCGTCGCGTAGTGGTCGAGGCCGCCGCTGGAGCGCAGCTGTCCGAAGTACTGGGCCAGCAGGTTCAGTGCGACGAAGGCGACGACGAGTACCGCGGAACCGGCGACCACGGCGTGTGCCTCGGCCCCGCCGTCCACCACTCCGCGCATCAGGATCATGATCCCGATCGACTGGAAGGTGGCCACGAACAGCAGGGGGATCCGTGCGACCCGCGCCCGGGAGAGCTGCGCCACGTACACCGCGCACAGCGACGGCCACAGGCGCGCGCGGGGTCCGAGCTCGGCGGCTCGGCGCTCCACGCGCTCCTCTGCGGCCAGGGCCTTGCCCGGCAGGATCTCGGCGGGTACGACACTCACGTCGAGCTGCTCCTCTTCGCCTCGGCTGTCGCCCATTTTCGTACGGCTGCGGCAGCCCTGCCGTTCACGTCCGCTTCGGCTGTTCTCCGGCTCACGCCCGCGTCCCTCACCCCTTGACCAGTCCCTGTGCGCTGCCCGCGCTGCCGCCGAGGGCCAGGTAGACGTCCTCCAGGCTCGGCGTGGCGAGGGTGAAGTCGTCGAGTGCCACGAAGGCGGCGCCCCCGGTCACGGTGGCCACCACGGCGCGCGCCTCCTCGGGCGCGAGCCGGAGCGTCCACCGGCGCCCGGACTCCACCGCGCGCGGGCGCAGGGCCGCGACCTCGGGCACGTCCAGCGGTGCCTTCTCCCGCCACACCAGGTCGACGCGGACCTCGCCCGCGACCTGCTCCTTCAGCCCGGCCGGCGTGTCGCAGGCGATGACCCGTCCGGTGTCGAGGACGGCGACCCGGTCGAGCACGGTCTCCGCCTCGATGACGTTGTGGGTGACCAGCAGGACGGTGGTGCCGGACTCGGCGCGTCGCCGGTCGACGGCGGCCCATACGGCGCGCCGGGCCACCGGGTCCATCCCGCTGGTGGGCTCGTCGAGCACGAGCAGGGGCCGCTCCCCGACGAGCGCGGTGGCGAAGCAGGCGAGCCGCCGCTGCCCCCCGGACAGCTTCTTCAGCGGACGTGAGGCGAGTTCGGTCAGCCCCAGCTCCTCCAGCACCGCGTCCCGCTCGGCCCGCGCCCGCCGTACCTCCAGGCCGCGCAGCCGCCCGGTGGTCTCGGCGGCGAGCGCCACGGTCAGCTCGTCCAGGGCCGTCGACTCCTGCCCCAGATAGGCGAGGATCCGCGCGGCCCGCTCCGGGTGCCGCACGATGTCGTGGCCCAGGATCTCGACGGTGCCGTCGTCGGGCCGCATCAGCCCGGTCAGCTGCCGTACGAGGGTGGTCTTGCCCGCCCCGTTGGGCCCGAGCAGCCCGAAGATCTCCCCGCGCCGGACCTCCAGTGCCACCGCGTCGTTGGCCCGCACCTCGGGAGTCCCCGGCGCACCCCGCCGCCCGCGCGTCGCCGGATACGTCTTGGTGAGCCCCCGCACAGCACACACGACATCCCCGCTGCGCTGGATCGCCGGTGCCGTACGCGTACTCACGAGGGACGAGCCTACGGGGTCCGGGGCACGGTTTTTCCGCCGGGTCACCCCAGCCGCGCCCCAAAGGGGCGCGGGGCTGTCACATATGCGGCTCCGCCGCGTGGGCGCGACCAGCCACAACGAACGCGCACCCGCCCACGAACAGGCGTCCCCGAGCTACCAGACGCCCTTAGCGCTCCCCGGCCGGCGCATGCTCGACCCCCGTCCGGACATCGATCTCCCGCCAGAACCCGGCCCGGATGGCGTACCGGTCGTGCTCGTCGATCTGATCGTCCTTGTGCGCCAGCAGCCCGAACCGTGCCGCGTACCGCAACAGCTCGCCGTCCACCCGATGCGGCACCCGCGGATACATTCCCGACAGCTTCTGCAGATGGACCTGATCGGTCAGCCGGGCCATCCACCGCCGGGCGAACACCTGACCGACCTCGAAGGGATCGCCCCCCACGGTCGTGATGTCCTCCTCCCGGTCGGCCCACCGCTGCTCCGCCGTCGTCAGCTGCGCCAGCGTCGGCATGGCCGCCGCCTCCGGCGGCTCCGCCGCGCCCCCCGGCCGGTCCACCCACCCCTTGTCGGAGGACCACCGCAGGGTCGCGGTCGCCGGCTGCGGCGCGGCGTGCGCCCCGGGCCCGCGCATCGCCGCGAGATCCTTCGGCGTGGGGACGCCCTTGGGTGCCGACGACCGCTCGGCGGCGCCGTTCTGCGTGGCGCCCGCCGCGGAGGCGTGCTCGGGCTCCCCGGGTGCCCGCTCGGCGGCGGCCGCGAGGGCCGACTCCGGCAGCGGCGCCGACAGGATCGCGGCGATCTCGGGCCGCGGCACCGGCTGCGGCGCGCAGATCCCGCCGAGGTCCTTGGCCCGTACGGCCTTGGTGATCCAGATCCGGTCGAGCACACGCCGCTCGTCGGCCTCGGCGACCAGGTCCTCGGACTGGTTGTAGTCGCCGTCGGCGGCCTGCACGGCCCACAGGTGGACGGCGACGCCGTGTTCCTTGGCGGCCATCATGCCGGGCAGCAGATCCCCGTCGCCGGTCACCAGGACCACGTCGGAGCAGGCGCGGTTGCGGGCCAGTTCGGTCAGTTCGGCGTGCATGGCGGCGTCCACGCCCTTCTGCGCCCAGCGCCCGTCGCTGCGGGTCAGCGCGCCGAGCCGGACGGTCACCCGGGGCATCACCCGCAGCCTGCGGTGCTCGGGCTGCGGCACCCGGTCGGGGGCGCCGTCGAACCAGTAGATGCGCAGCAACGGCCGCTCGGTGTCGGCCTCGGCGCGCTCGCGCAGCCCCTGGATGAGGGCGGCGTGATCGACGGTGATGCGGGAGCGGGAGGGTTCCCCGGCGAGGAGGCTGGCGGCCGCGCCGAGCAGATACCCGGCGTCCACCAGGACGATGCAGCGGTCCACGCGATCCACCCTCTTTCCGGGAGGTTTGCTTCGGGCTTCCTTCGAGTCTGCCCGACCGCGCGGAGGTTAACGGCCGGAACTCGATCTTCGGCGTGGCGTATTGGCCGCGCGCGCCCTGCCGTACGGCACACGGTCCGACAACTCTCGTCACGGACGGTGATTTTCCGAAATGCGTGCCTTGTCATGCTATGTGAGTCTGGTCGCGGCCCTGGCCCCTAGACCCCCTTCAGGAGGCAGATCACCATGGCCAAGAACAAGAAGCAGGACCGTAAGCAGCCGCAGTCCGAGCGTGGTCAGCAGGAGGCCCAGCAGTCCTCGCTGGAGTCGCAGGCCGAGCAGCGCGCGACCCAGGTGACCCCCGGCGACATGGCCCGCAAGGGTCGGCAGAAGCGCTTCGGTCACAACTGACATCTCACAACTGACATCAGCGGACGGGCTGTTGAGGCCCGGGCACACCGAGGGGCGCATCCGAAAGATCGGATGCGCCCCTCGCGCTTCGCACGCCCGCGGGTCCGCCGAGGTCCGCTCAGCCGGCCAGACAGGACGGGCCGAGCAGCACCTTCAGATCGCCGAACAGGGCCGGGTCCGGCTTCACTCGGTGCCGGTCCAGGCGCAGCACGGTCGTCTTGGTGGGCCCCTGGAGCCTGATCCGGACCTCGCTGTCGCCCTTGTGGTGGGTGAGGATCTCGCCGAGCCTGCTGACCATGGGCGGGGTGACGCGGGTGGCCGGGATGGTGAGGATCACCGGGGCGTTGGTGCCCGCGTTGGACAGGTCGGGGACCTGCATCTCCATGGCGACGAGGCGCGGCACCTCCTCGCGCTTGTCGAGGCGGCCCTTGACGAACACCACCGCGTCCTCTACGAGTTGGGTGGAGACGAGCTGGTAGGTCGCCGGGAAGAACATGCACTCGATGGAGCCGGCGAGGTCCTCCACGGTGGCGATGGCCCAGGCGTTGCCCTGCTTGGTCATCTTGCGCTGGAGGCCGGAGATGATGCCGCCGATGGTGACGACCGCGCCGTCCGCGTGCTCACCGCCGGTGAGCTGGGCGATGCCCGCGTCGGCCTTGTCGGAGAGCACGTGCTCCAGGCCGAAGAGGGGGTGGTCGGAGACGTAGAGACCGAGCATCTCCCGCTCCTGGGCGAGGAGATAGGTCTTCTCCCACTCGTCGGTGGTGAACTCGACGTCGAGGCCGAAGCCGGGCTCGCTGCTCTCCTCCTCGCCCATGCCGCCGAAGAGGTCGAACTGCCCCTCGGCCTCCTTGCGCTTGACCGCGACCACGTTGTCGATCATCGAGTCGAAGTGCGCGGTGAGGCCCTTGCGGGTGTGCCCCATCGTGTCGAAGGCGCCCGCCTTGATCAGCGACTCCGTGGTCCGCTTGTTGCAGGCGACCGCCTCGACCTTGTCGAGGTAGTCGGGGAAGGAGGCGTACTTCCCCTTGGCCTTGCGGCTGCGGATGATCGACTCGACCACGTTCGTACCGACGTTGCGGACGGCTTCGAGGCCGAAGAGGATCACGTCGTCGCCCTGGGCGGCGAAGTTGTGCACCGACTCGTTGACGTTCGGCGGGAGCACCTTGATCTTCATGCGCCGGCACTCGTTGAGGTAGACCGCCGACTTGTCCTTGTCGTCCTTGACCGAGGTGAGCAACGCGGCCATGTACTCGGCCGGGTAGTTGGCCTTGAGGTACGCGGTCCAGTAGGAGACGAGGCCGTACGCGGCGGAGTGGGCCTTGTTGAAGGCGTAGCCGGCGAAGGGGACCAGGACGTCCCACAGGGCCTGGATGGCCTCGTCGCTGTAGCCCTTGTCCCGGGCGCCCTTCTGGAAGAGAACGAAGTTCTTCGCCAGTTCCTCGGGCTTCTTCTTGCCCATCACGCGGCGGAGGATGTCGGCCTCGCCGAGCGAGTACCCGGCGATGATCTGGGCGGCCTTCTGCACCTGCTCCTGGTAGACGATCAGGCCGTAGGTGACCGCGAGGACCTCTTCGAGCGGCTCCTCCAGCTCCTTGTGGATCGGCGTGATCTCCTGGCGCTTGTTCTTGCGCTCGGCGTAGTTGATGTGCGAGTTCATGCCCATCGGGCCGGGCCGGTAGAGGGCCGAGACGGCGGAGATGTCCTCGAAGTTGTCGGGCTGCATCTGGCGCAGCAGCGAGCGCATGGGGCCGCCGTCGAACTGGAAGACGCCGAGGGTGTCACCGCGGCAGAGCAGTTCGAAGGTCGTGGGGTCGTCCAGCGGCAGGGCGAGCATCTCCAGGTCGATGCCCTTGTTGGCCTTCACCATCTTGATGGCGTCGTCCATGATCGTGAGGTTGCGCAGGCCCAGGAAGTCCATCTTCAGCAGGCCGAGCGACTCGCACTGCGGGTAGTCCCACTGGGTGATGGTCACGCCGTCGGTGTGCCGCACCCAGATCGGGGCGTGGTCGACGATGGGTTCGCTGGACATGATGACGCCGGCGGCGTGCACGCCCATCTGCCGGACCAGGCCCTCGACGCCCTTGGCGGTGTCGATGACCTTCTTGACGTCCGGTTCGTTCTCGTACATCGACCGGATCTCGCCCGCCTCGCTGTAGCGGGGGTGGGAGGGGTCGGTGATGCCGTTCAGGTCGATGCCCTTGCCGAGGACGTCGGCGGGCATCGCCTTGGTGAGCCGGTCACCCATCGCGTACGGGTAGCCCAGTACGCGCGCGGAGTCCTTGATGGCGTTCTTCGCCTTGATCTTGCCGTAGGTGCCGATCATGGCGACCTTGTCGGCGCCGTACTTCTCGGTCACGTACCGGATCACCTCGACGCGCCGGCGCTCGTCGAAGTCGATGTCGACATCGGGCATCGAGATGCGCTCGGGGTTGAGGAACCGCTCGAAGATCAGTCCGTGCGGGATCGGGTCGAGGTCGGTGATGCCCATGGCGTACGCGACGATCGAGCCGGCGGCGGAACCTCGGCCGGGGCCGACGGCGATGCCCTGCTTCTTGGCCCACATGATGAA
>NZ_JBVKAY010000012.1:81928-148482 GCF_055657445.1 Streptomyces sp. NPDC107538
TCGGTGATGCCCATGGCGTACGCGACGATCGAGCCGGCGGCGGAACCTCGGCCGGGGCCGACGGCGATGCCCTGCTTCTTGGCCCACATGATGAAGTCGGCGACCACGAGGAAGTATCCCGGGAAGCCCATCGAGATGATGGTGTCCATCTCGTACTCGACCTGCTTCATGCGGTCGTCCGGGATGCCGTCCGGGAAGCGGCGGTGCATACCGCGCATGGTCTCCTCGCGGAACCAGGTGACCTCCGTGAAGCCCTCGGGGATGTCGAACTTCGGCATGAGGTTCCTGGCCTCGAACATGCCGGAGGTGTCGATCTGCTCGGCGACCAGCAGGGTGTTGGCGCAACCCTCCTGCCAGGCGTCCGAGGAGTCGACGGCGTACATCTCGTCGGTGGACTTCAGGTAGTAGCCGGTGCCGTCGAACTTGAAGCGGTCCGGGTCGGAGAGGTTCTTGCCGGTCTGGATGCACAGCAGGGCGTCGTGGGCGGTCGCCTCGTGCGCGTACGTGTAGTGCGAGTCGTTGGTGACCAGCGGCGGGATGCCGAGCTTCTTGCCGACCCGGAGCAGGTCCTCGCGGACCCGGTGCTCGATGTCGATGCCGTGGTCCATCAGCTCCAGGAAGTAGCGGTCCTTGCCGAAGATGTCCTGGTACTCGGAGGCCGCCTTCACCGCCTCGTCGAACTGGCCGAGGCGCAGCCGGGTCTGGAGCTCGCCGGAGGGGCAGCCGGTGGAGGCGATGAGCCCCTCGGACCACTGGGAGATGGTCTCCTTGTCCATCCGGGGCCACTTCTGCAGCCAGCCCTCGGCGTACGCGTCCGAGGAGAGCTTGAAGAGGTTGTGCAGACCCGTCTTGTTCGCCGCCCAGATCGTCTTGTGGGTGTAACCACCCGAACCGGAGACGTCGTCCCGCTTCTGGTGCGGCTGGCCCCACTGGATCTTGCGCTTGTTGCGCCGGGACTCGGGGGCGACATAGGCCTCGATGCCGATGATCGGGGTGACGCCGGCCTTCTTCGCGGTGTGGAAGAAGTCGTAGGCCCCGTGGAGGTTGCCGTGGTCGGACATGGCGATATGGGTCATGCCCATCTCGTTGCACGCGTTGAACATGTCCTTGAGCCGCGCGGCACCGTCCAGCAGCGAGTACTGGGTGTGGACGTGCAGGTGCGTGAACGGCGGCTTTGACACGGCTTCGGCCTCCAGGGGACACAGGGGAAACAGGCGTGAACGACTTCCCCACGGGCTGCGGACAGTCTGGGGGACAGCGTCGAAGTCTATGCCTCGGGACTGACACCGCGAGGGGTCTCCCCCGTACCTTTCGGGGAGGAGTCGCGGGCACTACCGCGCGCCCTCGCACGTTGAGAAGTCGACCCACCCGTGATCCACCAGGAGGCACCCAGCGATGTCGGTTCCGCAGCTCAACGACGAGCGACGCGGCGAGGAGATCCTCGCCGTCTTCGACACCGCCTTCGGCCAGCTCCTGGCCGCCGACCCGGCCGCGTTCCGCGTGAAGTTCCGGAAGATGGCGGCCTCGGCCTTCGCGTTCTACCGGGGCACGGCGTGCCTGTTCTACAAGGACCTGGACGAGGAGAAGGCCGACGGGGCCTACCTCGACGAGCGCACCTCGCGCGTGTGGATCCACGGCGATCTGCACGCGGAGAACTTCGGCACGTACATGGACTCCACGGGCCGCCTGATCTTCAATGTGAACGACTTCGACGAGGCCTACGTCGCCCCCTTCACCTGGGACCTGAAGCGCTTCGCGGCCTCCGTGGCGCTCATCGGGTACGCGAAGGCGCTCAGCGACGAGCAGATCACCGAGCTGGTGGAGACCTACGCGGCCGCCTACCGCGAGCGGATCCACGCCATAGCGACCGGCGCCAAGCGGGACGAGGTGCCCCCGTTCACGCTGGACACCGCCCAGGGCCCGCTGCTGGACGCGCTGCGCGACGCCCGCTCGCTGACCCGTTTCGGTCTGCTGGACTCGATGACGGAGATCCGTGACTTCGAGCGCCGCTTCGCGCCGGGCGGCGGCTCCATCGAGCTGGACGCGGCCACCCGCTACAAGGTGCTGGCCGCCTTCGACGGCTATCTGGAGACACTCCCGGAGTCGTCCCTGACCCGCCCGGACTCGTACCGGGTGAAGGACGTCGTCGGCCGCCGGGGCATCGGTATCGGCTCGGCGGGCCTGCCGTCGTACAACATCCTGCTGGAGGGGCAGAGCGACGCCCTGGAGAACGATGTGGTGATCTACATCAAGCAGGCCCAGACCCCGGCCGTCTCCCGGCACATCACCGACCAGCGGATCCGTGACTACTTCGAGCACGAGGGCCACCGCACGGTGATCTCCCAGCGCGCGCTGCAGGCGCACGCGGACCCGTGGCTGGGCTGGACCGAGCTGGACGGCGCCGGGCAGCTGGTCGCCGAGGTGTCGCCGTACGCGGTGGACCTGGACTGGAGCGACATCGACGACCCGGAGGAGATCGCGGCGGTCGTCGCCGACCTCGGCCGGGCCACGGCCACGATGCACGCGGCGGCGGACGACCTGACGGGGCAGTCCCTGGTGCCGTTCTCCACGGAGCGGGCCATCGACGCGGCGATCGCGGCCGACGAGGAGGGCTTCGCGCCGCTCCTGGTCGACTTCGCCCACGCGTACGGGGCACGCGCGCGTGCGGACCACCAGATCTTCGTGGACCTGTTCCGCAACGGCCGGATCCCCGGTCTGCGCAACCACTGACCCCCGCGGCGGACCACCGCCGGGAAATGAGGCATCGCCCACTCACAGGGACCTTTTAGGGGTCCCTTACGGGTGGGCGTGGGAGACTCTTCGACGCCATGGACATATCCGGGACCCACTTCAGAGCCGTACGCGCGGCGCTGTTCACGGCGGTCGTCGTGACGCTCGGCACCGCGTCGCACGTGCTGCTGTCCGGGGTCCCGCTGCCGTTCACCACCGTCGCCGTGATCGCCGCCGCCGTCTTCCTCGTCGCCTACGCGCTGGCCGGCCGCGAACGCGGCTTCGGGCGGATCGCCGGGGTGCTGATCCCGCTGGAGCTGGCCGCCGACACGGTCTTCACCGCGGGACAGCACGCCTGTTACGGCGAGGCGGGCGGCCCCGTCACGGGTCCGCTGCGGCAGGTCGGGCTGGACATGCTGTGCGGCGGCGGCAGTGTCGGCGCTCCGCTGGCGCGGGTCGCCGGGGGCTCCGAGCGGGCGGGGGTGCTGCTCGCGGGCGCCGGTCCGGCCGCCGTCTGGCTGCTGCTCGCCGCGCACATCGCCGTGGGCCTGCTGGCCGCCGCCTGGCTGCGGCGGGGCGAGCGGGCGCTGGCCCAGTTGCTGGAGGCCGCGGTCGCCGCCGGTTTCCGGCCGCTGCTGATCGCGGTCGCCGCGGTCATGGTGCGGCCCGCCCCGGCGGAGCAGCGGCCGAGGCGCACCTCGCACCGTACGGCCGGCGCGCGCACCCTTCTCTTCGCGCACTCCCTGGGACGGCGTGGACCGCCGTGCTCGGTCACCTTCGCGTGACCCCGGTCGCCTTCGCGTGACCGCCTGCTGAGCACGAGCACGTCCTCCACCACCCATTTCTCCGCGCACCACGTGTGCGCGTCCTGCAGGGAGTTCACCCACCATGAGCAAGCGGAACAGCAACGCGGCGAAGTCGGCGGCCCGTGAGCGGCTGCGTCTGGAGCGCGAGCGCCAGGCCAAGCGCGCCAAGGTCAGGCGGCAGGCGATCGTGGCGTCCTCGATCGTCGCGGTGCTGGCGATAGCCGGCGGCATCGGCTACGCCGTCGTCCAGAACAACAAGCCCACCAAGTGGGAGGAGGCCGCCGACGCCACGGTGGTCGCCCCGGCCAACACCTCGGGCAAGAACGGCACCACGGTGCTGATCGGCGACTCCACGACCAAGAACGTGGTCCACCTGTACGAGGACCCGCGCTGCCCGGCCTGCGCCAGCTTCGAGCAGACCGTCGGGGAGACGGTCGACAAGGGCATGGAGGACGGCGACTACAAGCTCTCCTTCACCCTCGGCACCTTCCTCGACGGCAACCTCACCGGTGAGGGCTCGAAGAACGCGCTGAGCGCGATGGGCGCCGCGCTGAACGTCAGCCCCGAGGCCTTCCTCGACTACAAGGCCGCGCTGTACTCGGCGAAGTACCACCCGGAGGAGTCGACCGACGAGTTCGCCGAGGACAGCTATCTGATCAAGGTGGCGAACACGGTCGACGCGCTCAAGAACAACAAGAAGTTCCAGGACGCCGTCGAGAAGGGCACCTACGACGCCTGGGCGATGAGGATGAGCAAGTCCTTCGACGACGCCGACGGGGTCGAGTCGACCCCCACCATCAAGATCAACGACAAGACGATCACCAACCCGTCCTCGGTCGCGGACTGGGAGACGGCGCTCAAGGACGCGGGCGTCACCAAGTAACGCACCTGAACGGGCGGGTGCTCCCGGAGGCCGTCCGGAGCACCCGCCCGTCCGTCTGTCAGGACCCCCTAAGGCGCGATGTACGGCTTGACGCGCCCCCGGTAGTCCTCGGACCTGACCTCGTTGTAGTACTTGTCGGCGTCCTCGCCGTCCGAGGTGAAGATGTAGACCGGGCACTCGTCGGACTCGACCTTGCCGCTGTGGCTGTACTGCTCCTTGCCGGTGCGCGCCTCGACGACCCGCAGCCGGTAGGAGGTGTTGTACGTCTTGATCTTCAGTGGCTTGCCGTCGGCCTCCATGTCGCAGACCTTGCCGGTCGCGGTGGCCTTGGTGCGCTCGACACAGACGACCAGTTCGGCCTGTTCGGGCTTGTCCTCGTAGCCGAGGAACCAGCCCTTGGGGAAGTCGCCGTCGAGGGGCACACCGCTCGTCCAGCCGTCCCCGGTGCTGTTCATGAGCTGTGCCGGGTGCACGGTCTTCTTCGTACGGTCGTAGGGCGGCAGCCCCGCGAAACCGAGCCCGTCCGTGCAGACCCGCTCCAGGTCCTGGGTGGTCACCGGCACCTCCGGTGCGTCCGCGGCGGCTCCGGCCGACGACGAACCGCCGCCGCTCCCGCTGCCGCTGCTGCTCCCGCTGCCAGTGGTGCCGCCGGGTGACGAACACCCGCACAGGACCGCACCCAGCACTCCCGCGGCGACCCATATCCGGGCACGCTGCATTGACGACCTCCCTGCCGAAAGAAGAAGAAGCAGGCAGGGCATGTTCCCCCGGGCCATGCCCTGTCCCCCCTGCCCTGCCGAGACAGAAGCGTGCCGGACGCCGGGCCCCCGGGTATCGGGGAAGATCCCCCATGTAGTTGTGCGGGCCCTGTGAAACTGGGGGCTACGCTGTTACGCGCCTCGAAGGCGCATTCGAGGGTTGCCACGACCAGCCCAACAGGGCGCAGGGGGCCGGGAGTTGTCGTCGTTCTCGTCGCTGTCGTCGCCCGCCCTGGTCGGCCGGGCCGCGGAGCGGGAGCTTCTGACGGCCGCCGTCCGGGCGGCCCGGGAGGGGCGCGGCTCGTCGGTGTTCGTGCTGGGCGAGCCCGGCATCGGCAAGTCCCGGCTCGTCGAGGAGGCCGCGTCCGCCGCCGCGCACGCCGGAGCGCGGGTGCTGCGCGGGCGGGCCGCGTCCGCCGGGCGCGCGCTGCCCCTGCGCCCGCTGGCGGAGGCGGTGTTCTCCGGATTACGGGGCGACGGCGCGCCCTCGGGCGGGGACCTGGGCCTCTACGAGCCGCTGCTGTCCCGGCTGTGCGGGCTGGCACCCCAGGACGGCGCACCGCTCGTCGGATACGCCGAGGCGGTGCTGCGGCTCCTGCACGTCCTCGGCCGTGGCGACGGCTGTGTCCTGGTGCTGGAGGACCTGCACGACGCGGACGCCGACACGCTCGCCATCGTCGACTATCTGGCGGACAACCTCGCCGGTCAGCGGGCCGTCCTGCTGGCCACCCTGCGCGGTGAGTCCGGCCCGGCGCTCGACCTCGCCGGGGCCGCCACCTCCCGTCGTACGGCCCGTACGGTCCGGCTCGCCCGGCTCGGACCGGCCGGCACCGCCGAGCTGGCGGCGCGGTGTCTGGGGCATGACACCGCCGAGGACGTCCCGGCGGCGGTGCTGGACCGGCTGCACACCGTCTCCGAGGGTGTCCCCTTCGTGGTGGAGGAACTGCTGCGCGCGATGGTCGACGGCGGCGGTCTCGTCCGGGACGGGGCCGGCCGCTGGACGGTGACGGGCTCGCTGGACGCCGGGGTGCCCGCGACCGTCGCCGCCGCCGTGCTGCAACGCGTGGACCAGCTGCACCCGGCGGGCATCGCCCTGCTGGAGGCGGCGGCGGTCCTCGGCAGACGCTTCCCCGTGGACATCGCCGCCCGCGCCGCCGGCCTGGACCACACCACCGCCCTCACCCAGCTTCGCCACGCGGCCCGTGCCCACCTCGTCTCCGACGCCACGACCCCGTCCGACCCCGGCTGGCACACCTTCCGCCACGCCCTCACGGCCGACGCCATCACCCACCGCCTCCTCCCCGCCGAACGGGCCTCCCTCTGTCTGGCGGCGGCGGACGCGATCGACCGCCCGACACGCCCGGAACCGGCCGACACCGCGACCCCCGACACGCCGACCCCGCACCACACCCGCGCTTCCACCCCGGCGGACCCCGCCGCCCCGCACCACCCCCTCGCCACCGATGCCACCGATGCCACCGATGCCACCGATGCCACCGATGCCACCGACGACCTGTACCGGCTCGCGGCGGAGCTGTGTGTCACCGGTGGCCGCCCCGCGCGGGCCGCCGTACTGCTCACCCGGGCCGGGCGACAGGCGGTCGCGCGCGGGGCTCTGCTCACCGCCGTGGAACTGCTCGACCGAGGTCTGGAACTGACCGCCGACACACCGGACGCACCACCGGAGGCGGTGGCCCGGCTGCTGGAGGAACTGCTCGGCACGCTGGTCCTCACCGGTGACGTACGGCGCGTACCCGAACTCGGGGACCGGCTGGACCGGGTCCTGACGGTGTCGGGCGCGCCGGCCGGCCGACGCGCGGCCGGGTTTCTGACGCGGGCACGGGCCGCCGCGACCGCCCAGCAGTGGGAGGAGGGCCTGACCGCCGTACGGCAGGCGAGGGACCTGCTCGGCGACACGCCCGACCCGGCGTCCCGCGCCGCCCTGGACGCCGTCGCCGCCCATCTGGTGCTCAACTCCCAGCGCCCGGACCGCCTGGAGAGCGCGCGGGCGCTCGCCGAGGGCGCCGTCGCGACCGCCGAGGAGGTGGGCCTGCCGGAGGTGGCGTGCAAGGCGCTGAACATGCTCGGCTACTGCCTGCGGCCCCGGGACCTCGACGGGGCGGAGGACGCGTTCGCCCGGCTGGTCGCCACCGCCGAGGCCCATGCGCTGCCGGTGTGGCGGATCCGCGGCCTGCTGGAGCTGGGGGTGCTCGACCGGGTCCGCTTCACCGGCACCGACCGGCTGCTCGCCGCGCGCGGGGCCGCCGAGGAGACCGGCGCGGTGCTCATGACGGCCTGGGCCGACATGCATCTGACCCTCGCCCACATCCTGCGCGACGAACACGACCGGGCCACCGAGTCCGCGCGCCGGCTCCGGTCGACGGCACGCCGACTGCGGCTGCGCGAGGTGGAGTTGATCGGCGCCGGCGTGGACGGCATCATCGCCGCCTCGCTCGGGGAACGGGAGAAGCTGGACGCCACCCTGCGCACGCTGGAGCGCGCGCTCGCCGGGCGGAGCGCCGGCGCGCTCTGGGGCTACGCCGACACCTCCGTGTGGGGCTGGGCCCAGGGCATCTGCTCCCTGCTGCGGGAGGAAGCCGACCGCGCGCTGGCCGAGTTCACCGAGGCGGACGGCGTGATGCGGGCACTCCCGAGCACGGGCGGCGTCACCGGGTTCCTCGGCCCGTACCTCCTGCTGCGCACCCTGCGCGGTACGGCCGACTGGGCCGAACTGGACGGCCCCGGCACCCACCGGCTCACCCAGGTCCACTGGGACCGGCCCTTCGCCGGCTGGTCCCGGGCCGTGCTGCTGGGCCGCGAGGGCCGGGCCGCCGAGGCCGCCAAGACGGCGGAGGAGGCGCTGGCCGGGACCGCCGCCACGCCCCTTGCCGCCCACCTCTGTCTGCGTCTGGGTGCCCAGGCCGCACTGGCCGACGGCTGGGGCCGGCCCGTCGAATGGCTGCGCACCGCCGAGCAGTTCTTCCACGAGCGGGGCACGACCCGGGTGGCGGCCGCCTGCCGGGCCCTGCTGCGCGACGCGGGCGCCCCCGTACCGCGCCGCCGCCAGGGCCACGACACGATCCCACCGGAACTGCGGCGCGCCGGGGTGACCGCCCGGGAGTACGAGGTGCTGCGGCTGCTCGGCGCCCGGCTCGGCAACCAGGAGATCGCCGAGCACCTGTTCCTCTCCCCGCGCACCGTCGAGAAACACCTCGCCAGCCTCCGCGAACGCACCGGCCGCCCCGACCGCGCCGCCCTGATCGCCCTGGCCAGGCGGTACGCCGACGCCCCGTGACGCACGGCCGGTGCCCGACAGCCGCGGCCGATTGCCGGTGACCGACAGCCGTGACCGACGGTCGATGACCGACAGCCACCCACCGCCGACCCGCGCGGGCCCGCCGCCCCATCGCGGGCCCACCGCCCCATCGCGGGCCCACCGCCCCATCGCGGCCCATCGACCGATCACGAACCCCCGGCTCCCGCGCCAGCCGCCGCGCTGTTCTCCGGCCGACTAGCCTACGAACAGCGCACGCCTGCCTGAACATTGAGCGGATTCCGGGCTACCGCCTTACCCCCGACGCTACCGATCAGTAATCTCATCCGCCGTGACCAGTCGCAGATCTCACTCCAGCTCCGGTTGCCCCGACTCCCCCGCCCGGCCCACGGGTTCGGCCGCCCCGAGCCGCCGTACGGTCGTCAAGGCGGCCACGGCCGGGGCCGTCCTCGCGGCCCCGCTGGCCGCCGCGATACCCGCGCGCGCGGCCGAGACCCCCGCCTTCCTGCACGGCGTCGCCTCCGGTGACCCGCTGCCCGACGGTGTCCTGCTGTGGACCCGGGTGACGCCCACCGCCGCCGCGATACCCGGCTCCGGGCTCGGCCCGGACATCGAGGTCGGCTGGACCATCGCCCGGGACAAGGCGTTCACGAACATCGTCGCCAAGGGCTCGACGACCGCGTCCGTCGCGTCCGACCACACCGTGAAGGCGGACGTACGCGGCCTCGCGCCCGCCACGGACTACTGGTTCCGCTTCTCGGCCGGCGGCACCGACTCGCCCGCCGCCCGCACCCGCACCGCCCCGGCCCCCGACGCCGCCACCACCGGCCTCCGCTTCGGCGTGGTCTCCTGCGCCAACTGGGAGGGCGGCTACTTCGCCGCCTACCGCCATCTCGCGGCGCGCGGCGACCTGGACGCGTGGCTGCACCTCGGCGACTACATCTACGAGTACGGAACCGGCGAGTACGGCACCCGCGACAAGGTCGTACGGCCGCACGCGCCGACCCACGAGATCCTCTCCCTCGCCGACTACCGCGTCCGGCACGGCCGTTACAAGACCGACCCGGACCTCCAGGCCCTGCACGCGGCGGCGCCGGTCGTCGCCATCTGGGACGACCACGAGATCGCCAACGACGCCTGGTCGGGCGGCGCCGAGAACCACACCGAGGGCACGGAGGGCAGCTGGGCGGCCCGTCAGTCGGTGGCCAAGCAGGCGTACTTCGAGTGGATGCCGGTGCGCCCGGCGCTCGCGGGCACCACCTACCGCAGGCTGCGCTTCGGCAAGCTCGTCGACCTCTCGCTCCTCGACCTGCGCTCCTACCGTTCGCAGCAGGTGGGCGTCGGCGACGGCGAGGTCGACGACCCGGACCGTACGCTGACCGGCCGGGCCCAGCTCGACTGGCTGAAGGCCGGGCTGAAGTCCTCCGACACGACCTGGCGGCTGGTCGGCAACTCGGTGATGATCGCCCCGTTCGCCCTCGGCAACCTCACCGCCGACCTCTTCGAACCCCTCGCCGAGCTGCTCGGACTGCCGAAGGAGGGCCTCGCCCTCAACCCCGACCAGTGGGACGGCTACACCGACGACCGCCGCGAACTCCTCGCCCATCTGCGGGAGAACGCGATCCGCAACACGGTCTTCCTCACCGGCGACATCCACATGGCATGGGCCAACGACGTACCGGTCAACGCCGGTACGTACCCGCTGTCGGCCTCCGCCGCGACCGAGTTCGTGGTCACCTCGGTCACCTCCGACAACCTCGACGACCTCGTCAAGGTCCCCGAGGGCACGGTCTCCGCGCTGGCCTCCCCGCTGATCCGCGCCGCCAACCGGCACGTCCACTGGGTCGACACCGACCGGCACGGCTACGGCGTCCTGGACATCACCGCCGCGCGGGCGCAGATGGACTTCTACGTCCTGTCCGACCGTACGAAGGCCGGCGCGACGTCCTCCTGGGCGCGCTCGTACCGCACGCGGACCGGGACCCAGAAGGTGGAACGGACGTACGACCCCGTATAGATCAAGGGCGGCTACAGAGTCTCCAGGAAGCCGAGGGCCACCCGCCAGGTGGCCTCGGCGGCCTCCTCGTCGTAGTCGGGCAGCTCGGGGTCGGTGTAGAGATGACCGGCGCCGGCGTACCGGTAGACCTCGACGTCCGCGCCCGCCCTGCGCATCTGCAGATACCAGGCGCTCAGCCAGTCGTCCGGCTCGAAGGGGTCGGGCTCGGCGATGTGCAGCTGCACGGGCAGCTCGTCCACGGACGCGGAGGCGGCGATGTCCGACGTGCCGTGCAGAAGCAGCAGCCCGCGCGCGTTCTTGTCGCCCAGGGCGAGGGTCTGCGCGGTGGCGGCACCGAGCGAGAACCCGGCGTAGACGAGCCCTCGCTCCGAGTAGGGCGCGGCGGCCAGCACCGCCCGCTTCAGCAGTTCCTCTCTGCCCAGTTCCTGGTTGAAGGCCATGCCCTCCTCGACCGTGTCGAACGTCCGTCCGGCGAAGAGGTCGGGGGTCCACACCTCGTGTCCGGCGGCGCGCAGCCGGTCGGCCGCCGCGCGCACCGCGGGCCGCAGACCGTAGGTCGAGTGGAAGAGCACGATGTTCATGGGGCCATGGTGCCAGCCGGGTCCGACAACGCGTCCGGCGACCGGTCCGGCGACCGGCACCGCGCGCGTACCCAGAGGGCGGCCGAAGTCACATGTTCATGACCCCGCGCGGCCGGTTACGTTCGAAGGCATGGAGAATCTACTCCGGCCATTGATCGTCATCGGCGGCTCGGTCGTCCTCACGCTGCTCATCGGCTGGGCGACCGACCTGCTGCTGCGCAAAGCGGACGAGCGCCACCACGAGACACCTCTGTGGGGCCTGCTGCGCCGTGGTCGCATCCCCTACCAGCTGGTCCTGTGCGCGGCCTTCCTCAGAGCGTCGTACGACGAGGCGCAGCTGCTGGAGCAGCACCGGACCGCCGTCGGCCGCACCCTGACGCTGGTGCTGATCGGCGCGACGGCCTGGCTGGTGATCCGGATCGTGGCGGCGGTCGTGGAGACGACGTACAGCCGTTACGCCCGCGCGCACCGCGATCCGGCCCGGGTACGCCGGGTGCGGACCCAGGTGACGCTGATCATGCGGGTGGTCGCGGCGATCGTCGGTGTGGTGGCGGTGGCCTCGATGCTGCTGACGTTCCCGGCGATGCGCGCGGCCGGTACCTCGCTGCTGGCCTCGGCCGGGCTGCTGGGCATCGTCGCCGGTATCGCCGCGCAGTCCACGCTGAGCAACCTCTTCGCCGGGCTGCAGATCGCCTTCGGCGACATGGTCCGCCTCGGTGACGTGGTCGTCGTGGAGGGCGAGTGGGGCACGGTCGACGAGATCACCCTCACCTTCCTGACGGTCCGCACCTGGGACGAGCGCCGCATCACGATGCCGGTCTCGTACTTCACCTCGAAGCCGTTCGAGAACTGGTCCCGGGGCGGCGCCCAGATGACGGGCACGGTCTTCCTGCACGTCGACCATGCCGCGCCGCTGCCCGCGCTGCGCGACCGGCTCCGCGACATCCTGCGTTCCTGCCCCGCCTGGGACGGCCGCCACTACGACCTGACCGTCACCGACTCGACGCCCTCCACCATGGAGGTGCGTGCCCTGGTCACCGCCAAGGACCCGGACGACCTGTGGACCGTCCGCGTCACCGTCCGCGAACAGCTCATCCACTGGCTCACCGAGACCCACCCCTACGCCCTCCCCCGCGTCAACACCGCCGACGCGGTCCTGCCCCCGACCCACCCCAACGCCCACCGGGACGGCACGATCCCCCGCGCCAACCGAAGCCGCGTCCACGAGCCACCGAGGTCGACGGGCCGGGGATGAGCCGGGGATGCAACGGGGCGCGCGGGGCCCACGGAACCTCAGCGTCCGCGCTCCGCGCCCCCGTTGACCTGGACGACCTGCGCGATGACGTGTCCGGCACCGGGTGAGGCAAGCCAGTACAGCGTCTCGCCGACGTCCGCAGGCGCACCGGCCCGCCCCGTCGAGGTCTCCCCGACGAGCCGGGCCGGCCGCGCGCCTTCCACCGGCCCGCCCAAGAACTCGGTGTCCTCCACACAGCCGGGCGCCACGACGTTCACCCACCCGGTTCCCCCGCCGCCGGGACCACCCACGATCCGCAGCCGCCGACGAGGCGAACCCCCACAGGAAACCCGCACTCCTCCACCAGGGAGTGACGGGCGGTGCGCGGGTGGGAGACCACTCAACGGCCACCCCCCACAACCCGCACCCACCAACTCACCGCAAGCTGCGCACATCCAGATGCCGAAGCACCCGATCCACCACCTCCGGATTCGCCCCCGGCTCACTCCGCGCCGCCAGCACCTCGTGCCGAGCCGCACTCAACATCTCCCCCTGGATCCGCCGAAGCCGACGAAGCCGACGCACCCGCTGCTCATGCCCCTCCCGCCGCTCGTCCTCCCCCACCTCCGGACTGATCCGCACCCCGATCTCGAAGGCCCGCCGCAGCAACCGCTCGGACATCTCCTCCGGCAGCTCCTCCACCTCCTCGATCTCCTTCAGCCGCCGCTTCGCCGCCTTCGCCGCCCGCACGGCCAACTCCTTCTCGAACTCCTTCTCCACCCCTTCGTCCGCCCGCACCCCCAGCCACCGCACCAGCCGCGGCAGGGTCAGCCCCTGCAGCACCAGCGTCGCCATGATCACCCCGAACGCGATGAAGACGATCTCGTCCCGGTCCGGGAACGGCGCCCCGCTGTCCGTCTCCAGCGGAACCGCCAGCGCCAGCGCCACGGACGCCACCCCCCGCATCCCCGACCACCACATCACCACGGTCTCGCGCCACGACATCGGGATCTCCTCGTCGTAGTCCCGCTTCGCGTGCCACCGCCGCGCGAGCCACGCGGCCGGCAGCAGCCACACCAGCCGTACGAGCACCACGACGGCCACCACGGCCGCCGCCCAGCCGAGCATCTCGGGCCACCGCCCGGACGCCGTACGGATCGCGTTGTGCAGCTCCAGCCCGATCAGCCCGAACGCCACGCCGGTGACCAGTGTGTCCACGACGTCCCAGACGGTGTGCCCGGCGAGCCGCGTCAGGACGTCGTCCGCGCCGAGCGCGTACTCCGCGAGGAACAGCGCGGTCGTGAGCACCGCGAGCACCCCCGACCCGTGCAGTTCCTCGGCCATCACGTACGACGCGTACGGCACGAGCAGGGTCAGGCCGATCTGCAGCGTCGCGTCCTCCAGGAAGTCCATCAGCTTGTTGGCGGCCCAGCCGAGCGCGAACCCCACGGCGAGGGCGACGACCGCCGACAGCACCAGCTGCAGCGCGGCCTTCGGCCAGGAGAAGGATCCGCTGACGACGGCCGCGATGGCGACGTGGTACAGCACGATGGCGGTGACGTCGTTGAAGAGTCCCTCGCCCTCCAGGATCGACACCAGCCGGCGCGGCAGCCCGAGCTGCCCGGCCACGGCCGTCGCCGCCACCGGGTCGGGCGGCGCCACGAGCGCGCCGAGCGCCACGGCCGCCGCGATCGGCAGGCCGGGCACGATCGCCTGCGCCATGGCGGCCACCGCGGCGGTGGTCACGAACACCAGTGCCACGGCCAGCAGGAGGATCGGCCGCACGTTCGCCGTGAACTGCCGCCACGAGGTCCGCCGGACCGCCGCGTACAGCAGCGGCGGCAACAGCAGCGGCAGGATGAGGTCGGGCGGGATCTCCACATTGGGCACGAACCCCGGGATGGCCAGCGCGATACCGAGCAACGTCATCAGCACCGGCGCCGGCAGCTTCAGCCGCTCCCCCACCGGCACACTGACCACGGCCCCGACCAACAGGACGAAGAACAGGGCCAACTGATCCATGGGGGCGCTCCGCTGGTGCTAGACGATCACGAACGACCGAATGCCCAGGGTGCCCCACCCGCACCGCCGAACGCTAAAGCCTCCGCCGCATCGCGCGGTGGGGTATCCCCGCGTCCAGGAACTCCGGTCCGTACGCCGCATACCCCAACCGCTCGTAGAAACCCAGCGCGTGTGTCTGCGCCCCCAGGTCCACCGCGGTCAGCCCACGCTCCCGGGCCGCCTCCTCGACGGCCCGCACCAGCGCGACCCCGACGCCCAGCCCCCGGGCCTCCGCCACGACCGCGAGCCGCCCCAGGGACCCCACCCCGGACGCCCCACCGGTCTTGCCCGCGGCGGCCTCCCCGTACAGCAGCCGCCCGGCCCCGAGGGGCACCCCGTCGTCCCGTACCGCGAGGACGTGCACGGCCCCGGCGTCGTACGCGTCGTACTCCAGGTCCTCCGGCACCCCCTGCTCGACGACGAAGACCTCCTTGCGCACCGCGAAGCACGCCTCGCGGTCGCCGGGGTCATCGGCGACGCGCACCTCGTAGGGCACCGGCGCGGGACTCACGCGTACGTCTCCTCGCGCACCTTGTCGAGGGCCTTCTGCAGATCCGCGGGGTAGTCGCTCTCGAACTCGACCCAGCTGCCGTCCCCGGGGTGCTCGAAGCCGAGCCGGACGGCCTGCAGCCACTGGCGGGTGATGCCGAGCCGCTTGGCGAGCGTCGGGTCGGCGCCGTACGTCAGGTCGCCGACGCACGGGTGCCGGTGGGCAGACATGTGGACGCGGATCTGGTGGGTGCGCCCGGTCTCCAGCTTGATGTCGAGCAGGGAGGCGGCGCGGAACGCCTCGATCAGGTCGTAGTGCGTGACCGACGGCTTGCCCTCGGCGGTGACGGCCCACTTGTAGTCGTGGTTCGGGTGCCGTCCGATGGGCGCGTCGATGGTGCCGCTCGTGGGGTCGGGGTGGCCCTGCACCAGCGCGTGGTACCGCTTGTCGACGGTCCGCTCCTTGAACTGGCGCTTCAGGGACGTGTACGCGTACTCCGACTTGGCGACCACCATGAGGCCGGATGTGCCCACGTCGAGCCGGTGCACGATGCCCTGGCGCTCGGCGGCGCCGGACGTCGAGATCCGGTACCCGGCGGCGGCGAGCCCGCCGATGACGGTCGGCCCGGACCAGCCGGGGCTGGGGTGCGCGGCCACACCGACCGGCTTGACGATCACGACCACGTCGTCGTCGTCGTGCACGATCTCCATGCCCTCGACCGGCTCGGCGACGACCTGCACCGGCGCGGGCGCCTGCGGCATCTCGACCTCCAGCCAGGCCCCGCCGTGCACCCGCTCCGACTTGCCGACCACCGACCCGTCGACCGTGACCTTCCCCGCGGCGGCCAGCTCGGCGGCCTTGGTACGGGAGAAGCCGAACATGCGGGAGATGGCGGCGTCGACACGCTCGCCCTCCAGGCCGTCGGGCACGGGCAGGGTACGGATCTCGGGAATCGTGCTCACCCGTCGAGTATGCCGGACGGGTGACTCACCCCTGACCGCGCCTGTGGATAACTCAAGGTGCCCACCGAAACTCAAGGCGCCCACCGGCCCCGCACGAGCGGCGTCAGTCCTTGTGGACCGGCGTCAGTCCTTGTGGACGGTCCCGTCCGGGTCGAGCCCGCGGAACGACAGCAGCACGATCAGGATGCCGCCGCACACGATGGCCGAATCCGCGAGGTTGAACACCGCGAAGCCCTTGGGCGCGATGAAGTCGACGACCGCGCCCTCGAAGACGCCCGGCGAGCGGAAGATCCGGTCGGTGAGGTTGCCCAGCGCACCGCCGAGCAGCAGTCCGAGGGCGATCGCCCAGGGCAGGCTGTAGAGCTTGCGGGCGAGCCGGGCGATCACCACGATCACGATCGTCGCGATCACCGTGAAGATGATCGTGAAGGCCTCGCCGAAGCCGAAGGCCGCGCCCGCGTTGCGGATCGCCTCGAACTTCAGCCAGTCCCCGATGATCTCGATCGGCTCGTGGTGCTCCAGCTTCGCGACCACGATCATCTTGCTGACCAGGTCGAGCGCGTACGCCAGCGCGGCGACCCCGAACAGCACGGCGATCCGGCGCTTGCCGCGCGGGCGCGCGCCCGCGTCGGCCCGCTCCTCCACCGCGCCGTTCCCGCCGTCGGACTGCTCCGGGTCGGCCCCCGTCGCGTCTGGAATGTCCGGCGTACCGATGATGCGCTCCGCCTCTGCCACGTGAGTCCCTCAACCTAGGTTCCTGACTGAGGACAAAGGTACGACACGACCTGCGCGGACCAGGGGCTCAGGCGGAGATCGCTAGCGGCGTTCCTGCTTCTGCTTGCACTCCACGCAGAGTGTGGCCCGGGGGAATGCCTGCATCCGTGCCTTTCCGATCGCATTGCCGCAGTTCTCGCAGAGCCCGTAGGTGCCCGAGGCGAGCCGTTCCAGGGCGCGCTCGGTCTGGTCGAGCATCTCGCGCGCGTTGTGGGCGAGCGACAGCTCGTGCTCACGGGTGATGTTCTTCGCCCCGGTGTCGGCCTGGTCGTCGCCGGCACCGTCCCCGGAGTCCCGCATCAGGCCCGTGAGGGCGCGCTCGGAGGCCTCCAGCTCGGTCCGCAGCCGCATCGCCTCGGACTGCAGTTCCGTGCGGGCCTCGGCCACCTCGTCCGGGCTCCAGGGGTCCTCGCCGGGGCGTACCGCCAGCTCGCCGGGTTCCACCGCGGCGGGCCGTGCCTTGGGGACGGCGGAGGGCTTCTTCTTCGCCGCCGTAGCCGTACCAGGAGTGTTCTTCGCAACCACCGTCGTGGCTCCCGTCGTCTCGGCGGCCTCGGCCGCGCCCGCCTTCTTGACCGTGCTCTTCTTGGCAGAGGGGCTCTTGGCCACGCTCTTCGTCGTACTCTTCCCGGCCGTCGTACTCTTCCCGGCCGCCGTCGCCTTCTTTGGCGCGGCCCTCTTCGCAGGCGCCTTCCCGGCGACCGCCCCCTCGGCCGCGGCCGTCCCGGCCACCGCCTTCTTCGTCGTCGCCTTCTTCGCCGCCGCCTTCTCGGCCACCGTCTTCTTCGCCGTCGCCTTCCTCGCCACCGTCTTGTTGCCGGCCGCCTTCACCACCGCGGCCTTCTCGCCCTCGTCGCCGCCGTCCCCGCCGCCGGCGGCCACCGCGGATCTGCCGGACGCCGACTGCTGTACGGCGGTCTTCTTCGCCACCATGGCCGCGGCCCCTTCACATATTGTGATCTTGCACGCGAATCGTGCTGGGACGATAAATCGACCCGAGTCCCGCGGCAACGGGGCGGACCACCCATTCCACCCGCCCCACGACCGCGCGCGGCGAGCCTGCAAGCGTTGTGCCCAGCTCCCCGCCGGGTATTCCGCCCCGCCGGTCGTCCCAGGATCCGGACGCCCGACCCGCTCCATTCGGGTCACCCCGCAGGTCACCGCGCCCCCGGCCGCCGACCCCGCCGAAAGGCCCGCCCCACCCCTCCCACGGCCCCCGGAAAACCGGTCCGCCGCCGTCCGTGCGGCGCCGTACACTGGGCGGAGCGAGAAGCGTGGATGGGGACGAGTAGCGTCGGACGCAGCCCAGAGCGACCCGGGGACGGTGGAAGCCCGGGGGCGAGCGCGATGTGAAGATCACCCCGGAGCCGCCGGAAGAAAGCCGCAGCCCCTGCCGCACGCCCTGGGGCACGGCGAGTAGACCCGGTATCGCGACCCCAATGAGGGGGCTCACCGGCGCGTACGGCGCACAGGGGAGCCAAGGAGGGTGGTACCGCGGGAGCGCGCCGCACACGGCGTACGAAGGATCGAAGCTCTCGTCCCTCCGACGGAAGGCAGCACGTCCGTTGGAGGAAGCCCGCTCATGACAGAGCCGACGTATCGCCAGGTACCCGCCCAGGTGGACCTGCCCGCCCTCGAGCACGCGGTGCTCGACTTCTGGCGCGAGCAGAAGATCTTCGCCAAGAGCCTGGAGCAGTCCGAGGGCCGCCCCGAGTGGGTGTTCTACGAGGGCCCGCCCACCGCCAACGGCATGCCGGGCGCCCACCACATCGAGGCGCGCGTCTTCAAGGACGTCTTCCCCCGCTTCCGCACGATGCGCGGCTACCACGTGGCCCGCAAGGCCGGCTGGGACTGCCACGGCCTCCCCGTGGAGCTGGCGGTCGAGAAGGAGCTCGGCTTCAACGGCAAGAAGGACATCGAGGCGTACGGCATCGCCGAGTTCAACGCCAGGTGCCGCGAGTCCGTGACCCGGCACACCGACGCCTTCGAGGCGCTCACGACCCGCATGGGCTACTGGACCGACCTCCAGGACCCCTATCGCACCATGGACCCCGAGTACATCGAGTCGGTCTGGTGGTCGCTGAAGACGATCTTCGACAAGGGT
Source organism: Streptomyces sp. NPDC107538 (assembly GCF_055657445.1). Lineage (NCBI taxonomy): Bacteria > Bacillati > Actinomycetota > Actinomycetes > Kitasatosporales > Streptomycetaceae > Streptomyces > Streptomyces sp. NPDC107538. The sequence continues at coordinate 100,603 of NZ_JBVKAY010000012.1, forward strand.
CTGCTCGTCCAGGACCACCGCGTCGCCCCCTGGTGCCCCCGCTGCGGCACCGGCCTGTCGGACCACGAGCTGGCGCAGGGCTACGAGACGGTCGTCGACCCCTCGGTCTTCGTCCGTTTCCCGCTCACCTCCGGTCCGCTCGCCGGTGAGGCCGCGCTCCTGGTGTGGACGACCACGCCGTGGACGCTGGTGTCCAACACCGCGGTCGCCGCCCACCCCGAGGTCACCTATGTGGTCGCCACGGACGGCAGCGAGAAGCTCGTCGTCGCCGAGCCGCTCGTCGCCAAGGCGCTCGGCGAGGGCTGGGAGACCACCGGTCAGACCTTCACCGGCGCCGAGATGGAGCGCTGGACCTATCAACGTCCGTTCGAGCTCGTGGAGTTCCCGGAAGCAGCGCATTTCGTCGTCAACGCGGAATACGTCACGACCGAGGACGGTACGGGCCTGGTCCACCAGTCCCCCGCCTTCGGTGAGGACGACCTCAAGGTCTGCCGCGCGTACGGCCTGCCCGTGGTGAACCCGGTCCGTCCCGACGGCACCTTCGAGGAGGACGTCCCCCTGGTCGGCGGCGTCTTCTTCAAGAAGGCGGACGAACAGCTCACCGAGGACCTCCAGCAGCGCGGCCTGCTCTTCAAGCACATCCCGTACGAGCACAGCTACCCCCACTGCTGGCGCTGCCACACCGCGCTCCTCTACTACGCGCAGCCGTCCTGGTACATCCGCACCACCGCCGTCAAGGACCGTCTCCTCCAGGAGAACGAGAAGACCAACTGGTTCCCGGACTCGGTCAAGCACGGCCGCTACGGCGACTGGCTGACCAACAACATCGACTGGGCGCTGTCCCGCAACCGCTACTGGGGCACCCCGCTGCCGATCTGGCGCTGCGAGGAGAACCACCTCACCTGCGTGGGCTCCCGGGAGGAGCTGTCCCGGCTCTCCGGCACCGACCAGTCCGGGCTGGACCCGCACCGCCCGTTCATCGACGCGGTCACCTTCCCCTGCCCCCAGGACGGCTGCGGCGGCACGGCCACGCGCGTCCCGGAGGTCATCGACGCCTGGTACGACTCGGGTTCGATGCCGTTCGCGCAGTGGGGCTACCCGTACAAGAACAAGGAACTCTTCGAGTCCCGCTACCCGGCCCAGTTCATCAGCGAGGCCATCGACCAGACCCGCGGCTGGTTCTACACGCTGATGGCCGTCGGCACCCTGGTCTTCGACAAGTCGTCGTACGAGAACGTCGTCTGCCTCGGCCACATCCTCGCCGAGGACGGCCGCAAGATGTCCAAGCACCTGGGCAACATCCTCCAGCCCATCCCGCTCATGGACCAGCACGGCGCCGACGCCGTCCGCTGGTTCATGGCGGCCGGCGGCTCCCCCTGGGCGGCCCGCCGCGTCGGCCACGGCACCATCCAGGAGGTCGTCCGCAAGACGCTCCTCACGTACTGGAACACGGTCGCCTTCCAGGCCCTGTACGCCCGTACGTCGAACTGGGCGCCCAGCGCGGCGGACCCGGCCCCGGCCGACCGCCCGGTCCTGGACCGCTGGCTGCTCTCGGAGCTGCACGCCCTCACCGACCAGGTCACCGGGGCCCTGGAGGCCTACGACACCCAGCGCGCCGGCAAGCTCCTCTCGGCGTTCGTCGACGACCTGTCCAACTGGTACGTCCGCAGGTCGCGCCGCCGCTTCTGGCAGGGCGACAAGGCCGCGCTGCGCACCCTGCACGAGGTCGTCGAGACGGTCACGAAGCTGATGGCCCCGCTGACCCCGTTCATCACCGAGCGGGTCTGGCAGGACCTGATCGTGCCCGTCTCCCCGGGCGCCCCCGAGTCGGTGCACCTGGCCGCCTGGCCGGAGGCCGACCTCTCCGCGATCGACCCCGAGCTGTCGAGGCAGATGGTCCTCGTGCGCCGCCTGGTGGAGCTGGGCCGCGCCACGCGCGCGGAGTCGGGCGTCAAGACCCGCCAGCCCCTCTCACGCGCCCTGGTGGCCGCGACGGGCTTCGACGCCCTGAACCCCGAGCTGCACGCGCAGATCACGGAGGAGCTGAACGTCAGCTCACTCGCCTCGCTCTCCGAGGTCGGCGGCTCCCTGGTGGACACCACCGCCAAGGCCAACTTCCGGGCTCTGGGCAAGCGGTTCGGCAAGCGCGTCCAGGACGTCGCCAAGGCCGTGGCGAACGCCGACGCCGCCGCCCTGTCCCTCGCCCTGCGCGAGGGCACGGCCTCGGTCGAGGTCGACGGCGAGACCGTCACCCTCGCCCCCGACGAGGTCATCATCACCGAGACCCCTCGCGAGGGCTGGTCGGTGGCCTCCGACTCGGGCGCCACGGTCGCGCTGGACCTGGAGATCACGGAGGAGCTGCGCCGGGCGGGCCTGGCCCGTGACGCGATCCGCCTCATCCAGGAGGCCCGCAAGAACAGCGGCCTCGACGTCGCCGACCGCATCGCGCTCCGCTGGACGGCCACGGACCCGGCGGTGACCGCGGCGCTGACCGAGCACACGACCCTGATCGCGGACGAGGTCCTCGCGACGGACTTCGCCCAGGGAGAGGCGGACGGCACCTACGGCGATCCCTTCGCCGAAGAGGGCCTGTCGCTGACGTTCCGCCTGCGCAAGGCATGACCCCCGGTTCCCCGCGCCCTCCCAGGGGCGCGGGGAACTGCGCGACCAGCCACAACGCACCCGCACCCGCACCCGCCACCAGACACAACACGGCACCCCCGTAGGCGCCCGGCTCAAGCCAGCGCAGCGAAAGGGCGGGGCCCCGGATCAAAATCCGGGGCCCCGCCCTGAACGCTGCCGACGCCTACGGCGTACCAGTATTCGTCAGTTGTCGTCCTCGTCGATGAGGAACCCACGCATCGGCGAGGGAGCCTGCCCCATCGGAGAGGGACCCTGCGGCCGGACCGGAGCCATCGGCTGGGTCATGGCCGGCGACATCTGCTGCTGACCGCCGTAGGAGGGCGCGGCCGGAGCGGGGGCGCCGCCCATGCCTCCACCCATGCCACCCGGGTTCCCGCCGTACGACGGGGCGCTCGCGCCGGCCGGGGCCATGGAAGGCGCCGGGGACGGCGGCAGAGACGCGGTCGCCGGGGTGCGCGGCGGAGCCAGCGAGTCGTCCGCCTGGGTCTCCAGCTGACGCAGCTGCGACTCCAGGTACGACTTCAGACGCGTACGGTACTCGCGCTCGAAGCCGCGCAGATCCTCGACCTTGCGCTCCAGCGTGGCGCGGGCGGACTCCAGGGAGCCCATCGCGACGCGGTGCTTCTCCTGCGCGTCCCGCTCCAGCGCGTCGGCCTTGGCACGGGCGTCCCGCTCCAGACCCTCGGCGCGGCTACGGGCCTCACCGACGATCTTGTTGGCCTCGGAACGGGCCTCGGCGATCGCCTGGTCGGCGGTCTGCTGGGCCAGCGAGAGCACCCGCGCGGCGCTGTCGCCACCGGGACCCTGACCGGGGCCGCCCATCGGACCGCCCATGGGGCCGCCCATCGGGCCACCCATCTGCTGCATGGGAGGCTGGCCGCCCATGGGACCCTGGCCCATCTGGCCCTGGCCCATCTGCGGCTGCATCTGGCCCTGACCCATGGGGCCCTGGCCCATCGGTCCCTGACCCATCGGGCCGGGACCCTGCTGCCCTTGGCCACCGGGGCCCGCGGGCAGCTGCGGGGCGCCGCTCGGCAGCTGGGGCGGGCCACCCATGGGGCCCCCCATCTGCTGCGGCGGGCCCGATATGCCGGCGGGTACGGGTCCACCGGGACCGCGCATACCCTGCTGCTGCATACCGCCCTGTTGCTGCATACCGCCCGGCTGCATGCCACCTTGCTGCATGCCGCCCTGCTGCATACCGCCCTGCTGCTGGTCCTGCGGCTCCGGAGGCTTGCGCATGTTCTGCTGGTTCTGGGCAGCAGCACGCGTGGCCGCGGCCAGTTTGGCGCGCAGGTCCTCGTTCTCGCGGAGCAGGCGCGTCAGTTCGGCTTCGACCTCATCGAGGAAGGCATCGACCTCGTCCTCGTCATAGCCTTCTCGGAGGCGGACGGTCGTGAACTGCTTGTTCCGCACGTCCTCGGGGGTCAACGGCATCTCTTCACCTCAACGTAGTCATCGGCAGTCGGCAAGACCGGATCGTCCACAGTCAACTCGCAAGTCCACCCACGATGTTGATCAGGATGTAGACGATGATCATCAGTACGAAGAAGGACAGGTCGAGCGCCACGCCCCCGAGACGCAGCGGCGGGATGAACCGCCGCAGAAGCTTGAGCGGTGGATCAGTGACAGTGTAGGTGGCCTCCAGAACGACCACCATGGCCTTGCCGGGTTGCCACGAGCGGGCGAACTGGAACACGTAGTCCATGACCAACCGGAAGATCAGCACGATGAGGAAACACATCAGAGCGATCCAGAGCACTTGCCAAACCACGCTCATGATCCGTGCTTCCCTCTCCCCTGTTCCACGCCTTGCTCCGGTCCTGTGTCTCAGCTCTGGTTGAAGAACCCGCCCTCTGCGATACGGGCCTTGTCCTCCGCCGTGACATCGACGTTAGCAGGCGACAACAGGAACACCTTCTGCGTCACCCGCTCGATGCTGCCGTGAAGACCAAACACCAAACCGGCCGCAAAGTCGACAAGTCGCTTCGCATCTGTGTCGTCCATCTCAGTCAGATTCATGATCACCGGGGTGCCCTCACGGAAGTGTTCCCCGATGGTACGGGCCTCGTTGTAGGTCCGCGGGTGCAACGTGGTGATCCGGTAAGGCTCTCGCTCGGACACGACCTTGGGCATGATCACCGGTGCGTTCTTCTCCAGACTCGAACGTTCTTGTGTGATGGACGCCACGGGCGCGATCCGGGCGGGTCGCACCGATTCCGCGGGGAGCGAAGTGGCGTGCGACACCGGTTCGCGCTGCACCGGGGGCTGCACCACTCGTACCGATTCATCCCTTTGGGACTGATGTGACTGATGTGACTGGTGGGACTGGTGCACCGGCTCATGCCGGCGGTGGTCCCGCTCGGGCTCCGGGTCGAGTTCGGGCTCGAAGTCGTCGTCGGGGTCGAATCCCCTGCCGTCGTACCCATCGTCCTCCACGAGGCCGAGGTAGACCGCCATCTTGCGCATCGCGCCGGCCATGCTCTGAGTCCTCCGCTCTGTGGTGGATCGACTGACGACTTCCCAAGTGCCCGCGATCCACGAGGTCGTTGCGCCCGCCTCTCGACGGAATGACCATATTTTCTGCTGTGGTCCGACTTCTTGGCGACGTTACCCGAGCCCGGGACGGACTCCGAGTACCGCAGTGCCGACGCGTACATGTGTCGCTCCGGCAGCCACGGCCTCCTCGAGGTCCGCACTCATCCCTGCGGAGACCATGGTGGCAGCCGGATGGGCTCGGCGCAGGTCGGTCGACAAATCCACCAACCGCCCGAACGCGGCCCGTTGGCGTCCGGCGTACTCCCCGGTGAGCGGCGCGACGGTCATCAGACCATCGACCCGCAGACCCGGCGACTCCGCCAGGAGGTCGGCCAGCTCTTCGATTCCGCCCGGACCGACACCTCCCCGCTCACCCCGGCCGCTCTCGTCGGCGTCGAGCGCGACCTGGATGAGACATCCCACCTCACGCCCGACCCGAACGGCCTCTTTCGACAAAGCCGTGACAAGCCTGGAACGATCGACGGACTGCACGAGATCCGCGTAACGCACCACAGAACGGACCTTGTTGGTCTGCAACTGCCCCACGAAGTGCCACACAAGGGGCAGATCCGAACATTCGGCAGCCTTGGGTGCCGCGTCCTGGTCCTTGTTCTCGGCGACATGCCGTACACCGAGTTCCGACAGGATCCGCACATCGCTCGCGGGGTAGGTCTTGGTGACCACGATCAGGGTCACCTCGTCGCGCTTGCGGCCGGCGGCCACGCAGGCCGCGGCGATGCGCTCCTCCACCTTCGCCAGGTTCCCGGCGAGTTGCGCCCTGCGGACCGCCATATCTGTCATGTCCATCAGTCCAGCCAGACATATCCCGCGAGTCGCCCTGTGGCGCGGTCGCGGCGGTACGAGAAGTGGTCGGGCGACTCCAGCGTGCACACCGGCGACTGCTCCCGGTCGTGCACCCCGAGGCGCTCCAGCTGTGCGTGCACTCCGGCGCACACATCCACGGAGGGCGTGCCCCAACTGGTCTCGGCGTACGCCGCCGGCTCGACGGTGGCCACCTCGGCGCGCATCGCTTCGGGCACTTCGTAACACCGGCCGCAGACGGCGGGTCCGGTGCGGGCGACGATCCGGGCGGGGTCGGCGCCCAGCTCGGTCATGGCGCGTACGGCGGCGGGAACGACCCCGGCGATCATGCCGGGCCGGCCGGCGTGAACGGCGGCCGCGACCCCGGCGACGGGGTCGGCCAGCAGGACGGGGACGCAGTCGGCGGTGAGGACGGCGAGCGCGAGACCGCGCCGGGTGGTGATGATCGCGTCGACGGAGGGGATGTCGCCGGAACCGGAACCCGTGGTGGGACCCGGGGCGGACCCGGGGCCCGAGGCCGAACCCCACGGGCCGTCGACCACCGCCACGTCCGCGCCGTGCACCTGGTTCATCCAGACGACCCGGTCGGGCTCCAGGCCCAGCGACTTGGCCGCCAGCTCCCGGTTGGTGAGGACGGCGTCGGCGGCGTCCCCGACCGCCCCGCCGAGATTGAGCTCCTCATACGGAGCGGCGCTCACCCCGCCCCACCTGTCGGTGAAGGCGAAGTGCGCGCCGCTCACGGATCCGCGCCGTCCTATCACTTGAGGAAGTCCGGCACGTCCAGCTCCTCCGCCGCGCTGTCCGTGTAGGACCGGGACGGCGGGACGGGCGGGGCTACCTGCACGTCGTTCACCGGCTCCGGGGCGGGCGCCGGCTCCTCCTTGGGCTTGACGCTGCCGAGCGAGCCGAAGGACGGGCGGCTCTCGGCGGGCCGCACCGGCGCGGGCTCCTCACGCTTGGCCGCGGCCGAGCCGAGGATGTTGTCCCGCTTGGCCGGGGGCTGGCCGCCGTCGAAGCCGGCCGCGATGACCGTGACCCGGACCTCGTCGCCGAGGGCGTCGTCGATGACCGCGCCGAAGATGATGTTGGCCTCGGGGTGGGCGGCCTCGCTGACCAGCTGGGCGGCCTCGTTGATCTCGAACAGGCCGAGGTCGGAGCCACCGGAGATGGAGAGCAGCACGCCCCGCGCGCCGTCGATGGACGCCTCCAGGAGCGGCGAGGAGATCGCCATCTCGGCGGCGGCCACCGCGCGGTCGTCGCCGCGGGCCGAGCCGATGCCCATGAGGGCCGAACCGGCCTCGGACATCACGGACTTGACGTCGGCGAAGTCGAGGTTGATCAGACCGGGGGTGGTGATGAGGTCGGTGATGCCCTGGACACCGGAGAGCAGGACCTGGTCGGCCGACTTGAACGCGTCCAGGACGGAGACCTGGCGGTCCGAGATGGACAGCAGCCGGTCGTTCGGGATGACGATGAGGGTGTCGACCTCTTCGCGCAGCTCGGCGATGCCGTCCTCGGCCTGGTTGGCGCGGCGGCGGCCCTCGAAGGTGAAGGGGCGGGTGACCACGCCGATGGTGAGGGCGCCCAGCGAGCGGGCGATGTTGGCCACGACGGGCGCGCCGCCGGTGCCGGTGCCGCCGCCCTCGCCGGCCGTCACGAAGACCATGTCGGCCCCCTTGAGGACCTCCTCGATCTCCTCGCGGTGGTCCTCGGCCGCCTTGCGTCCGACGGCCGGGTTGGCGCCGGCGCCGAGTCCGCGGGTGAGTTCACGGCCGACGTCGAGCTTGACGTCGGCGTCGCTCATCAACAGAGCTTGCGCGTCGGTGTTGATGGCGATGAACTCGACGCCCTTGAGACCGACCTCGATCATCCGGTTGATGGCATTGACACCACCGCCGCCGACACCGATGACTTTGATGACTGCGAGGTAGTTCTGCGGTGCTGCCACGTCGAAGGCCTCTCGCCTCGAGTTACGTGTCGCCGCTTCGCGAGGGACCCGCGACGCGACGACTGATGCCGAAGTGGGACGGTCCGAACGCCGACCCGAACCCTAACGCTGAAGTTTAGGGTTACCAGTGTGACTGTTCCTTGGACTCTTCCGAACAGGACACTAAGTCGACAAGTGGCGCACGTTCAACGAACACGCCGAACCTCCCGTTTTTCTTTTCACCCTATGTGATCAGCCATAGCGCTGCCCAACCAGGGTGCTGGCCTGCGCGGATGTGCGTCAACTCCCTGATGACGCGGGCGCGGTGGGGACGCTCACGTCGAAGTGCCCGGCGTTCGGGGCGGCTTTCATCAGGGCGGTGAGCGCGCGGGCCTTCGCGCGCCCCTTCTCCGCACTCCCCCACGCGACCGTACGGTCCCCGCTCAACTCCAGCGAGATGGCGTCGTAGGAACGGACCTTGACGACCAGGGTCTCGTGCGCGATCGCGGCCGGAATGGCACCGCCGACCCGCACGGCCTCCCGTACGAGCCGGTCCTCGTCGAATCGCCGCAGACTGGCGGCGGACGAACCCGATCGGGGCATCGCCAATTCCAGGAGGGGAACGCCGTCCGGGGCGCGCGAAACCGTGGCAAAACGCACACCTTTCGCGTCCACTTCGACGTACTTGCCCGAATTCCCGGCCGCTTCGACAAGCAGGACCGCGGTGCGCTCGCTCACTTTCAGCCCGATTTCGTCGGGCCAGGAACGAACCACCTCGACCGAGTCGATTCGGGGCAGCTTCTCCAGCAGCCGTGCCTCGATCCCGTCGAGGTCGACGGAGATCAGCGGATCGCCGAGCGGCACGCCGGCGGCCTCGCGCACCTGGGCCTCGGTCAGCACCCGGGTGCCCGACACCGAGACCCGCTCGGCCCGCAGCCAGGAGGAGCCGTACAGGGTCCAGACCGTGGCGCCGGCGATCAGCACCAGGGCGACCGCGGCGGCGATCAGCGCCCGGGGGCCGGGGAGCCGCCGCCGCGACGGCGGGCCGGGGTCCAGGTCCTCGTCCGCCCCGCGTTCGGCGGTGGTCGCTCCGGCCACGCTTCCAGCCCTCCGTCACCCGGTCCTAACGGCGATGCGACGTGATCGCCTCGTACACCATCCCGACGAGCAGGTCGTCGGCGTCCCGGCGGCCGAACTCGCTGGCCGCGCGCGACATCTCGTACAGCCGGTGCGGGTCGGCGAGGACGGGCAGGACGTGTCGCTGCACCCACTGGGGCGTCAGTTCCGCGTCGTCGACCAGCAGTCCGCCGCCGGCCTTGACCACCGGCTGGGCGTTGAGCCGCTGTTCACCGTTGCCGATGGGCAGCGGGACGTAGGCGGCCGGGAGCCCGACGGCGGAGAGTTCGGCGACGGTCATCGCGCCCGCGCGGCAGAGCATCATGTCGGCCGCGGCGTACGCGAGGTCCATCCGGTCCACGTACGGTACCGGGATGTACGGGGGCATCCCCGGCATCTGGTGCACCTGCGGCAGTTCGTTCTTCGGGCCGACGGCGTGCAGGATCTGGATCCCGGCCTGCTGGAGGTAGGGGGCGACCTGCTGGACGACCTCGTTGAGGCGGCGGGCGCCCTGGGAGCCGCCGGAGACCAGCAGGGTCGGCAGGTTCGGGTCGAGGCCGAACAGGGCGCGGGCCTCGGGGCGGGCGGCGGCCCGGTCCAGGGTGGCGATGGCGCGGCGCAGCGGGATGCCGATGTAGCGGGCGTCGCGGAGCTTGCTGTCCGGGGTGGAGACGGCGACCTGGGCGGCGTACCGGGAGCCGATCTTGTTGGCGAGGCCGGGGCGGGCGTTGGCCTCGTGGACGATGATCGGCACGCCGAGGCGCTTGGCGGCGAGGTAGCCGGGCAGGGCGACGTAGCCGCCGAAGCCGACCACGGCGTCCGCCTTGGTGCGCTCCAGGATCTGCTCGGTCGCCTTGATCGTGCCGCGCAGCCGGCCGGGCACGGTGATCAGCTCGGGGGTGGGCTTGCGCGGCAGTGGTACGGCGGGGATCAGCGCGAGTTCGTAGCCGCGCTCGGGGACGAGGCGGGTCTCCAGTCCGCGCTCGGTGCCCAGGGCCGTGATGCCCACGGTCGGGTCCTGCCTGCGCAGGGCGTCCGCGAGGGCGAGCGCGGGCTCGATGTGACCGGCGGTTCCGCCACCGGCGAGTACGACATGCACCGAAATTCACCGCTCTCCGGACGAACGTGCCGAGACACGCCGTCGCATCGTGTTCCATCTCCCGGGCCCCGAAGGGCCGCCGCCACGCTTTCTACCAAAGCGGGGTTGCCGCATGGCAAGCGCCGCCCGTGCGGCGGGCTCGTCACGCGCGAACGCGATCAACAGCCCGATGGCGAACATGGTCGGCAGCAGGGCGGAACCCCCGTAGGAGAACAGCGGGAGCGGGACTCCGGCGATCGGCAGCAGACCGAGCACCGCACCGATGTTGATCACCGCCTGAGCGGTGATCCAGGTGGTCACGCCTCCCGCGGCATACCTGACGAAGGGGTCCTCCGTGCGTCCGGCCACGCGGATACCCGCATAGCCTAGAGCCGCGAAGAGGGCGAGCACCGACAGCGTCCCCGCGAGGCCCAGTTCCTCACCGGTGACGGCGAAGATGAAGTCGGTGTGCGCTTCCGGGAGTTGACCCCATTTTTCCACACTGGCGCCGAGCCCGGAGCCGAAGATTCCGCCCGAGGCCAGGGCGTAGATCCCGTGCACGGCCTGCCAGCAGTCGGCGCCGTCCGTCCGGGGTTCGGTGGCTCCGATGCAGGCCAGCCGGGCCATGCGGTTGTCGCTGGTCCTGATCAGGACGAATCCGATGAGCCCGGCGACGGACAGCACGCCCGTGAACAGCCGTGTCGGCGCCCCGGCCAGCCACAGCAGGCCGAACAGGATCGCCGTGAGAATGATCGCGGTGCCCATGTCGCCGCCGAGCATGATCAGCCCGAGCAGCATGAACGCCACCGGAACGAGCGGCACCAGCATGTGCTTCCACTGGGTCAGCAGCCGCTTGTCCTCCTTGCGGGCCAGCAGATCGGCACCCCACAGCACCAGCGCCAGCTTGCCGAACTCGCTGGGCTGGATCTGGAAGGAGCCGCCGACGGCGATCCAGTTCTGGTTGCCGTTGATCGACTGCCCTATTCCGGGCACCTGAACCAGGGCCATCAGGAACACACAGCCGGCCAGGATCGGATAGGCCAGCGCCCGGTGCAGTTTGACCGGCATCCGCGAGGCCAGGAGCAGCAGCACGGTGCCGATCGTGGCGGCGAGGAACTGTTTGCGGAAGAAGAAGGTGCCGGGCAGCGACTTCTGCAGTGCCGTGATCTGGGAGGCCGAGTAGACCATCACCAGCCCCAGCACGGTGATCAGCAGGCTGCCGCCGAGGATCAGGTAATAGGCGGTCAGCGGGCGGTCCCAGGCCTTGCGCGCCCGGGTGAGGAACCGCCGCAGGGGGTTCTCGCGCGGCGGCCGGGAGACGGGCGGCCGCCGGGTGACGCGCTGGAGGGGCGCACGGCTCGTACGGCTACTCGGCATCGGGGGCGCCTTCGCCGCCGACCGACCACATCCGTGTCACACGTCCCTCCCAGTCTCACCCGGCGCCGCCAGGCGAAGCCGGGCCGGGTCAGCCGTCCGCGGGGGAGAGTTCGCGCACTGCCTCCGCGAACGCGTCCCCGCGCTTGTTGTAGTTGACGAACATGTCCATCGACGCGCAGGCCGGCGCCAGCAGGACCGTGTCGCCCGCCCGCGCCAGCGTCCGCGCCTCGCGGACGGCGGCGGACATCGCCCCAGTGTCGGTCCGGTCGAGGTCGACGACCGGCACCTCGGGCGCGTGTCGCGCGAGCGCTTCCCGGATCAGCGCGCGATCCGCGCCGATCAGTACGACGCCCCGCAGCCGCCCGGCCGCACCGGCGACGATTTCGTCGAAGGTCGCGCCTTTGGCGAGCCCGCCGGCGATCCACACGATCGACTCGTACGCCGCCAACGAGGCCTGCGCCGCATGGGTGTTGGTGGCCTTGGAGTCGTCGATGTAGGCCACGCCGTCCACGTCGGCCACGTGCGCGATGCGGTGCGCGTCCGGGGTGAAGGCCCGCAGCCCGTCCCGTACGGCCGCCGCGGGCACCCCGAAGGCCCGGGCGAGGGCCGCCGCCGCGAGGGCGTTGGCGATGTTGTGCGGGGCCGCCGGGGTGACGTCGGAGACCTCGGCGAGTTCCTGCGCGTTCTTCTGCCGGTTCTCGACGAAGGCGCGGTCGACCAGGATGCCGTCCACGACGCCGAGTTGGGAGGGCCCCGGGGTGCCGAGCGTGAACCCGACGGCCCGGCAGCCCTCCTCGACGTCCGCCTCGCGCACCAGGTCCTCGGTGGCCTTGTCGGCGGCGTTGTAGACGCAGGCGACCCGATTGCCCTCGTAGATACGGCCCTTGTCGGCGGCGTACGCCTCCATGGAGCCGTGCCAGTCGAGGTGGTCGGGGGCGAGGTTGAGGACGGCGGCGGAGTGGGCGCGCAGGGAGGGCGCCCAGTGCAGCTGATAGCTGGACAGCTCCACGGCGAGCACGTCGTACGGCTCGTCGCCGAGGACGACGTCCAGCAGTGAGACCCCGATGTTGCCGACGGCGGCCGTGCGCAGGCCCGCCGCCGTCAGGATGGAGGCGAGCATCTGGACGGTCGTGGTCTTGCCGTTGGTGCCGGTGACGGCCAGCCAGGGGGCCGCGTCCGGTCCCCGTAGCCGCCAGGCCAGTTCGACGTCGCCCCAGATCTCCAGACCGGCCGCGCGGGCCGCCGCGAACAGCGGCTTGTCGGGCTTCCAGCCCGGGGTGGTGACGACGAGTTCGGTGCCCTCCGGCAGGGTCGCGCCGTCGCCGAGGCGCACGGTGATGCCGAGCGCCTCCAGATCGGCGGCCTGTGCGCGGGCGCGTTCGTCGTCGCCGTCGTTGACGACGGTGACGGTCGCGCCGAGGTCCCGCAGGACCTTGGCCGCCGGGATGCCGGAGACGCCGAGTCCGGCGACGGTGACGCGTCTGCCCTGCCAGTCGGTCACTTCTCGGCCGCCCATCCCGCGTAGAAGAGGCCCAGTCCGACGATCACACAGATGCCCTGGATGATCCAGAAGCGGACCACGACAAGGACCTCGGACCATCCCTTGAGCTCGAAGTGGTGCTGGAGCGGGGCCATGCGGAAGACCCGCTTGCCGGTCAGCTTGAACGAGCCGACCTGGATGACGACCGACATGGTGATGAGGACGAACAGACCGCCGAGGAGCGCGAGCAGCAGCTCGGTGCGGGAGCAGATCGCGAGACCGGCGAGCGCGCCGCCGAGGGCCAGCGAACCGGTGTCCCCCATGAAGATCTTGGCCGGCGAGGTGTTCCACCACAGGAAGCCGAGGCAGGCGCCCATCAGCGCGGAGGCCACGATCGCCAGGTCGAGTGGATCTCGTACCTCGTAACAGGCGGCCGGGTTGGTCAGCGTCAGCGTGTTGGCGCAGGACTCCTGGAACTGCCAGACACCGATGAAGGTGTACGCGCCGAAGACGAGGACGGAGGCGCCGGTGGCGAGGCCGTCCAGACCGTCGGTCAGGTTCACGCCGTTCGACATGGCGAGGATCATGAACAGCGCCCAGATGACGAACAGCACCGGGCCGATGGTCCAGCCGAAGTCCTGGACGAAGGAGATCTTGGTGGAGGCCGGCGTCTGGTCGCGGGCGTCCGGGAACTGCAGCGCGAGGACCGCGAAGCCGATGCCGACGATCAGCTGGCCGGCCATCTTCGCCTTGGCCCGCAGACCGAGCGAACGGCGCTTGACGATCTTGATGTAGTCGTCGAGGAAGCCGACGAGGCCCATGCCACCCATCAGACCGAGCACCAGCAGACCGGAGAAGGTCGGTGTGTAACCGGTGATCAGCTTGGACAGGAAGTACGCGGCGATCGTCGCCAGGATGAAGGCGATACCGCCCATCGTCGGCGTACCGCGCTTGCTGGCGTGCTCGCGCGGGCCGTCGTCGCGGATGTACTGGCCGTAGCCCTTGCGGGCCAGCAGCTTGATCAGCAGCGGGGTGCCGACCAGGGTCAGGAAGAGGCCAATGACTCCCGCGAACAGGATCTGCTTCATCATCGGGCGGCAACCTCACCCTCGTTGCCGCTGTCGAGCAGCGCCTGCGCCACGCTCTCGAGCCCGACCGACCGGGACGCCTTCACGAGTACGACGTCTCCCGGGCGCAACTGACTGCGCAACAGGTCGACCGCCGCCTGTGCGTCGGACACGTGCACCGACTCCTCACCCCACGAACCCTCGTTATATGCGCCCAGTTGCAGCCAGGACGCTTCCCTGCCCCCGACCGCGACGAGCTTGCCGACATTGAGCCGGACGGCGAGCCGTCCGACCGCGTCGTGCTCGGCGAGCGATTCGTCCCCGAGCTCGGCCATCTTGCCGAGCACCGCCCAGGTCCGCCGCCCCTTGCCCATCGCCGCGAGCGCGCGCAGAGCGGCTCGCATGGACTCGGGGTTCGCGTTGTAGGCGTCGTTGACGACCGTCACGCCGTCCGGGCGCTCGGTGACCTCCATGCGCCAGCGGGAGAGGGAGCCCGCCTCGGAGAGCGCGGTGGCGATCTCGTCTGCGGACATGCCCAGCTCATGGGCGACGGCGGCCGCGGCGAGCGCGTTCGACACGTGGTGCTCACCGTACAGGCGCATGGTCACATCGCTTGCACCGGAGGGTGTGTGAAGCCTGAACGCGGGCTGTCCGGCGTCCGTGAGCGTCACGTTCTCGGCGCGTACGTCCGCTTCGCCGGACTCGCCGAAGAGGAGCACCTTCGCCTTCGTACGCGACGCCATGGCCCGGACCAGGGGGTCGTCGGCGTTGAGGATCGCGGCGCCGCCCTCGCTCGCCGGCGGAAGGGCCTCCACCAACTCGCCCTTGGCCTGCGCGATCTGCTCACGGCCGCCGAACTCGCCGATGTGGGCGGTGCCGACGTTCAGCACGAGGCCGACCTTCGGCGGGGTCAGATCGGTGAGGTACTTGATGTGACCGATGCCCCGGGCGCCCATCTCCAGGACCAGGAAACGGGTTTCCTCCGTGGCGCTGAGCGCGGTGAGGGGCAGCCCGATCTCGTTGTTGAGGGAGCCGGGCGTGAACACCGTCGGCGCCTTGCGCCGGAGCACCTGGGCGATCAGGTCCTTGGTGCTGGTCTTGCCCGCCGAGCCGGTGAGGGCCACGAGGGTCGTGCCCAGCTTCCTGACGACGTGCCGGGCGAGGGCGCCGAGCGCCGCCTGGACGTCGGGCACGACGATCGCGGGCACGCCGACGGGACGGGACGCCAGCACCGCTGCCGCACCCGCCTCGACGACCGCGGCCGCGAAGTCGTGTCCGTCCACACGCTCGCCCGCGAAGGCGACGAAGAGGCTGCCGGGCTCCACCTCACGGGAGTCCCGGACGACCGGTCCGGTGACCTGCGCCGACGGATCCGGTATGTCGTGCGTCTGCCCGCCGACGACTTCTGCGATCTCGGCGAGAGAGAGGGCGATCACAAGTTCATCCCTGGGTCTGCTGGATAGCTTCGCGGAGCACCTGGCGGTCGTCGAAGGGACGGACCACGCCGGCGATGTCCTGGCCCTGCTCATGGCCCTTGCCCGCGACCAGCACGGTGTCGCCGGAGCGCGCGCGGGCCACGGCCGCGGCGATCGCGGCGGCCCGGTCCTCGAAGAGGAGGACCTCGCCGCGCTCGTGCGAGGGCACCGAGGCCGCGCCTTCGAGCATGGTGGCGAGGATCGCGAGGGGATCCTCGGAGCGGGGGTTGTCGGAGGTCAGTACGGCGGTGTCGGAGAGCCGGGCCATGGCGGCGCCCATCGGCGCGCGCTTGGTGGTGTCCCGGTCGCCGCCGCAGCCCAGCACCACGTGCAGGCTGCCCTCGGTGACCTTGCGCAGCGCCTTGAGGACCGACTCGACGGCGTCCGTCTTGTGGGCGTAGTCGACGACCGCGAGATACGGCTGCCCGGCGTCGACGCGCTCCAGCCGGCCCGGTACGCCCGGTACGGCCGCGATGCCGTCGGCGGCGGTCTGCGGGTCGATCCCGGCGACGGCCAGCGCGGCCACGGCCGCCAGGGTGTTGGCGACGTTGAAGGAGCCCGGCAGCGGCGACCTGGCGGTGATCCGCTCGCCCTTGGGGCCGACCACGGTGAACGTCGAGTCCATCGGTCCGACCCGGACGTCCTCGGCGCGCCAGTCGGCGTCGGGGTGGCCCTCGGCGGAGAAGGTGACGACCGGGACGCCGGCCTCGTCGACGAGGCGGCGGCCGTACTCGTCGTCGAGGTTGACGACGCCGAGCCTGCTGCGCTCGGGGGTGAAGAGCTGTGCCTTGGCCCGGAAGTAGTCCTCCATGTCGGAGTGGAACTCCATGTGTTCCGGGCTGAGGTTGTTGAAGACGGCCACGTCGAAGACGCAGCCGTCGACCCGGCCGAGGACCAGGGCGTGGCTGGAGACCTCCATGACGACCGAGTCGACACCGCGTTCGCGCATGACGGCGAACAGGGCCTGGAGGTCGGTGGCTTCGGGGGTGGTCCGCTCGGACTTGATGCGCTCGTCGCCGATCCGCATCTCGACCGTGCCGATGAGGCCGGTGGAGCGGACGGTCTTCAGACCGCCCTCGACGAGGTACGCGGTGGTGGTCTTGCCGGAGGTGCCGGTGATGCCGATCTGGAGCAGTTCGCGGCCCGGCCGGCCGTAGATCGTGGCCGCCAGCTCGCCCATCCGCGCGCGCGGGTTCTCCACGACGAGCGCGGGGAGCCCGGTGGCGGCGGCGCGCTCGGCGCCGCTGGGGTCGGTGAGCACGGCGACGGCGCCCAGGCCGACCGCCTGGTCCACGAAGTCGGCGCCGTGCAGACGGGCACCGGGCAGGGCGGCGTACAGATCGCCGGGGCGGACGGCCCGCGAGTCATGGGTGATGCCCGTGACCTCCGCGGTGCTCCCCGGCTGCTCGGCACCCACCTGGCCGGCGAGCTCCGCGAGGGGTGTGGCGGAGACCTGGGTCGGCCTGGGCGGTCCCGGATATGTCACAGGAACGCCCTTCTGGGTGGTTTGGGACTGATCAGCGTGTGGCACGGCGGTGAGCGTACCGGGCACACCCCTGCCGGGGCGAAGCGAGGGTTTGTGCGAGCTGGCTTGTGATGCGCGGTTCCCGGGGTCGGGAGTGATCATGGTCACGAGTCGGTTCCTGGCTGGTTGCGCTGATCGACGGGTGGATCAGGGTCGGGCAGGAGGCGGTCAGGGCGTGAAGGCGACGGGCAGGTTCGCGGGCTTCGCCCCGGTGGGCGGGACCTGGAGGGTCTTCAGGGCGAACTCCATGACCTCCTTGTAGATGGGTCCACAGATCTGGCCGCCGAAGTAGTTGCCCTTGGTGGCGTTCTGGATCGCGCAGTAGACGGTGACCCTCGGCTTGTCGGCGGGCGCGAACCCGGCGAACGACGAGGTGTAGCCGCGGTATCTGCCGGTGGCCGGATCCACACGGTTGGCCGTACCCGTCTTGCCCGCGACCCGGTAGCCGGGGATACGCGCCTTGGTGCCCGTGCCCTCCTCGTCGTCCACGACGGACTCCAGCATCCGGGCGAGGGTCTTCGCCGTCTTCTCGCTGACGACCCGGGTCTTCTCCGGCTTGGCCGAGGGGGCGAAGCGGCCGTCCGGTCCCTTGGTGCCCCGGATGAGGGTCGGCTCGACGCGTACGCCGCCGTTGGCGATCGTCGAGTAGACGGAGGCCGCCTGCATGGCGTTGACCGACACGCCCTGGCCGAAAGGAATCGTGTACTGCTGTGAGGTCGACCAGTCGCCGGGTGCGGCGAGGATGCCCTTGGTCTCGCCGGGGAAGCCGAGGCCGGTGTAGTCGCCGATGCCGAACTTGCGCAGGTAGTTGTAGAGGATCTTGTTGGACTCCTGCTGGTTCCTGCCGAGTTCGCCGGTGGCGAGGATGGTGCCGATGTTGCTGGACTTGGCGAGGACGCCGTTGAGCGTCAGGAACCAGGTCGGGTGGTCGATGTCGTCCTTGAAGAGCCGGTCGCCGCGGTGCAGCCGGTTGGGCACGGTGACATGGGTGCCCGGCGTGGCGACGTTCTCCTCCAGGACGGCGGCCATCGACATGACCTTGGCGGTGGAGCCGGGCTCGTAGGCGTCCTGGAGGGCCGCGTTGCCGAGCGCGTCCGGGTTCGCCTTGGTGAGGTCGTTGGGGTCGAAGCCGGGCGAGTTGGCCATGGCGAGGATCTCGCCGGTGCGGGTGTCCTGCACTATCACGTAGCCGCGGTCGGCCTTGGACTTCTTCACCTGCTCGGTGATGGCGTTCTGCGCGGCCCACTGGATGTCGCGGTCGATGGTCAGCTCCACATCGGAGCCGGCCACGGCGGGCGTCTCGGTGGAGCCCGCGGTGGGCACCAGACGGCCGCCGGACTGGGCGTAGCGGATCTTGCCGTCCTTGCCTGCCAGACGATTGTTCAGCTGCTGCTCGATGCCGCCCCCGCCCTTGCCCTCGGCGTTGACCCAGCCCAGTATCCCGGCGGCGAGGTCGCCGTTGGGGTACACGCGCTTGGTGCTGGGCTCCTGGAAGACGCCCGCCAGGACGTTGACCGTGCCCTTCTCCTGCCTGGACCGCTCGACGAGCGCGGATTTCAGGTCGCTGATCTGGTTCCAGACCTGGGGGGTCTGGCGGCGGGCGAGGAGCACATAGCGCGTGTTCTTGGTGCGCAGCTTCTCGGTGAGCGTCGCCTGGTCCGCGCCGAGGATCGGTGCGAGGAGCGCGGCGGCCTGCTCGGGTCCGTCGTCGACCTTCAGCTGTTCGCGGGTGAACATCGTCGGGTCGGCGGTGATGTCGTTGGCGTCGGTGCTGATCGCCAGGGCGACGCCGTTGCGGTCGGTGATCCCGCCCCGCTCGGCGGCCAGCACCCGGCCGACGTACCGGTTCTGGTCGGCCTTGGCCGCGTACTCGCTGGCGTCGACGGCCTGCACCTGGAGCAGCCGTACGACGAAGGCGATCATCACCAGGGTCAGCGCGAGGCTCACCATGCGCAGCCGGGGTCGCGGGCTGCCCAGGCGGATGGTGCGGCCGGCCGGTGGCCTGGGCGTGGCCGGGCGGCGCTGCGCGGCGGGGCGTCCGCCGGGGCCCGGCCGGCGCTGCTGGCCGCCCGGTCGTACGGGCCGGGCGGGTCCGGGTACGCGGCGGCGCGGGGGCTGCCTGCCTGAATCGGCCACTTCCGTCACCTGCCGGGGGTCGTCGGGAGCTGGGTGGACTGTACGGACGCGGGGGTGGGGGTCGGTGCGGGGGCGGAGGCGAGGCCGGGGGCGCCCGCGGGCTCCGGGGCCCGCGACGGCGAGGACGGCGTCGGTGTAGGCGTCGCCGTGGCCGAGGGGGTGGGGCTCGGGGTGGGCTTCGGCCTCGTGGGCGGGCCGGGGTCGAGGATCTCGGGCGCGAGGACGAGCGGCATCCGGACCACGGACGGCTGGGCGGCGCCGGGGACGCCCTTGACCGTGCCGTCGGGGTTCAGGAAGGCCGGGTCGCCGCCGGGGACCATGCCCAGTTCGCGGGCGCGGCGCTGGAGGGCGTCGGGCGCGGAGTAGGCGTCCACGTCACGCTGGAGCGCCTGCTCCTCGTCGGTGTAGTTCTTCACGTCGTCCTGGAGGTCGTCGAGCTTGAACGACCCTTCGCTGAGCGCGGAGTTCAGCACGAGGAGGCCGATGAGACCGCCACCGAGCAGCAGGACGACCAGGAGGACGAACGGGGTGCGGGCGGCCCCCTTGGGCCTCGTGGGCAGCAGCCGCGCGAGACGGGCGGCCCGGCCCCTCAGTTCGGGTTTCCTGCTCACGCGTCTCCCGCACCCCTCATTCGACGTCCTCCCGTACGCGTTCCGCCCCGCGCAGTCGTGCGGGGGCGGCGCGCCGGTTCTCGGCGACCTCTTCCTCGGTGGGAAGTTCGGCACCACGGGTGAGGAGCTTGAGTCTCGGCTGATAGCGCTCGGGGACGACGGGCAGTCCGGGGGGCGCGGTGGTGGCGGCGCCCGCCGCGAACACCTGCTTCACCAGGCGGTCTTCGAGCGAGTGGTACGACAGCACGGCGATCCGGCCGCCGACCGCGAGGGACTTCACGGCGGCGGGGATCGCCCGTTCCAGGACGGTGAGTTCGCCGTTGACCTCGATGCGCAGCGCCTGGAAGGTGCGCTTGGCGGGGTTGCCGCCGGTGCGCTTGGCGGCCTGCGGCAGGGAGTCGCGGATCAGTTCGACGAGGCGGGCGCTGTTGGTGAAGGGCTCCTTGTCGCGCTCGCGCACGATCGCGGAGACGATCCGCTTGGCCTGCTTCTCCTCGCCGTACGCCCTGAGGATGCGGACGAGTTCGCCCGGCGGGTAGGTGTTGAGGACCTCGGCCGCGCCGATGCCGGTCGTCTGGTCCATCCGCATGTCGAGCGGGGCGTCCTGGGCGTACGCGAAGCCCCGGTCGGCCTCGTCGAGTTGCATGGAGGAGACGCCGAGGTCGAACAGGACGCCCTGGACGCGCGGGAGGCCCAGGCGGTCGAGGACGTCGGGGAGTTCGTCGTAGACGGCGTGCACCAGGGTGGCGCGCTCGCCGAAGGGGGCGAGCCGCTCGCCGGAGAGGCGCAGGGCCTCCTTGTCGCGGTCGAGGGCGACGAGCCGTGCGTCGGGGAACCGGGTGAGGAGGGCCTCGCTGTGGCCGCCGAGGCCGAGGGTGCAGTCGACCACCACCGCGCCGGGCTCCGAGAGGGCCGGGGCCAGCATGTCCAGACACCGCTGGAGCATGACGGGGACGTGGCGGCTGTTGCTCAAGGGGCCCTCTCAGGTCCGGCGCGAGCCGCACGTACGCGCCGCGCACGCGGGGAGACGCCGGGCTCTCGCCGGTTCTCCTTGGGGTTTCGGTCCAGCAGGGGGTCGGGCCGACAGGACCTGGCCCCCGCTCGGCGTCACTTTAGTCCACGGCCCCGCGCGGTCAATCAACCGGCCTGCGCGTCGCGACGCCCGCCCGGGTCGATGCCGCGAATCCGGAGAAATCACCCGTACGGCCGTGATCCCGCCACTCCTGTGGGTTACCTCACAACAAGCCTCAATGGAGTTCTTTGTCCTCTCTCACAGAGCGCCCCCGGCGCCCGTGACCAGTACCGTCTTTGCCATGACGACCTCCGCAGCAGTTCCCACCGGGCCCGAAGGCGCCATATCCGACGGCACCGTCACCGACCGCCTCGTCGAGGCGAACGAGCGGTACGCCGCCGCGTTCACCGACCCCGGGATGGACGCCCGCCCCGTCCTCCGGGTCGCGGTCGTGGCCTGTATGGACGCCCGCCTCGACCTGCACGACGCGCTCGGCCTGGAGCTGGGCGACTGCCACACGATCCGCAACGCGGGCGGCGTGGTCACCGACGACGTGATCCGTTCCCTCACCATCAGCCAGCGCAAGCTCGGCACCCGCAGCGTCGTCCTCATCCACCACACCGGCTGCGGCCTGGAGGCCCTCACCGAGGACTTCCGCACCGAGCTGGAGGCCGAGGTCGGCCAGCGCCCGGCCTGGGCGGTGGAGTCGTTCCGGGACGTGGACCAGGACGTACGGCAGTCCATGCAGCGGGTGCGCACCAACCCGTTCCTGCTGCACTCCGACGACGTCCGCGGCTTCGTCTTCGATGTGAAGACGGGCCTGCTCCGGGAGATCGACCCGGCCTGACCCCCGTCGAACCGCGCCTTCGGGACCGCCTTCCTACCGCCCCGGGGCGGTCCCGCGCAGCCCTGGTTTCCTGTCAATCTGCTGGCATCTCGCCCTTCAAAACACAGCAAAACCGGCATATCGCGGACTGTTATCCACAGGCGAGTGACACGGATTGGTAACGGCAGCAAGAATGCTGGTGTGACGTCACGCTGAGCAGTTCGCGCGTGGTGTCCGTGTTTCGGGGTGGGCCGGTCCGCATCGCAGAGCGACGGCCCGGAGAAAGAACGGGCCGAGGAGGGCCGGGTGACGACCTATGACGATCGAGCGAGCCTCACTGATCTGACCAGCACTGTGGAGCGAGTCCGCAGTTCGGTCGAAGGAGTGATCGAGGGCAAGCCTGAGGTCGTACGGCTTTCGCTGACAGTGCTGCTCGCCGAGGGACATCTTCTGATCGAGGATGTGCCCGGCGTCGGCAAGACCATGCTGGCCAAGGCACTGGCGCGGTCCATCGACTGCTCGGTGCGGCGTATCCAGTTCACGCCGGACCTGCTGCCGTCGGACATCACGGGTGTGTCCATCTGGGACCAGCAGCGCAAGGAGTTCGAGTTCAAGCCGGGCGCGATCTTCTCGCAGATCGTGATCGGCGACGAGATCAACCGTGCCTCGCCGAAGACGCAGTCCGCGCTCCTGGAGTCCCTGGAGGAGCGCCAGGTCACGATCGACGGCACGACGTACGAGCTGCCGAGCCCCTTCATGGTGGTGGCCACGCAGAACCCGGTGGAGATGGAGGGCACCTACCCGCTGCCGGAGGCCCAGCGCGACCGCTTCATGGCCCGCGTCTCCGTCGGTTACCCGAGCCCGGAGGCCGAGCTGCAGATGCTCGACGTCCACGGCGGCGTCTCGCCGCTGGAGGACATGCAGCCGGTGGCGCACGCGCACGAGATCGTGAAGCTGATCGAGGCCGTCCGCAATGTGCACGTCGCGGAAACGGTCCGGCGGTACGCGGTGGACCTGGTCGGTGCCACCCGCAGCCACCCGGATCTCAGACTCGGCGCCTCGCCGCGCGCGACGCTGCATCTGCTGCGCGCGGCGAGGGCGACCGCCGCCCTGAGCGGCCGGGAGTACGCCCTGCCGGACGACATCCAATCGCTGGCCGTGGCGATCCTCGCCCACCGGCTGCTGCCCACCGCCCAGGCCCAGCTCAACCGGCGTACGCCGGAGCAGGTCGTGCAGGAGATCCTGCAGCGCACGCCGGTACCGCAGGCACCGCAGGCGCAGAGCGGCTTCGGCTCGGTGCACTCCGCGCCCGCGTATCCGCAGCAGCCGCCGCGGAGGCTTGGATGAGCACCGCCGGGCCGGCACCGGCCCCGGAGCAGGACAAGGGCGGGCTGCGCACGGCCCTCGCCGGCCTCACCACGCGCGGGCGGTCCTTCCTGGCCGCCGGCGTGGCCGCGGCCGTCTGCGCGTACGTCCTCGGGCAGAGCGATCTGCTGCGGGTGGGCCTGCTGCTGGCCGTGCTGCCGCTGGTCTGCGCGACCGTGCTGTACCGCACCCGCTACCGGGTCGCGGGCAGCCGCCGCCTCTCCCCCGCGCGTGTGCCCGCCGGCAGCGAGGCCCGCGTCCATCTGCGGATGGACAACGTCTCCCGGCTGCCCACCGGGCTGCTGATGCTCCAGGACCGGGTGCCGTACGTGCTCGGTCCGCGCCCGAGGTTCGTCCTCGACCGGGTGGAGGCGGGCGGGCGCCGCGAGGTGTCGTACCGCGTCCGCTCCGATCTGCGCGGCCGCTATCCGCTGGGCCCGCTGCAGCTGCGCCTGACCGACCCGTTCGGCATGTGCGAGCTGACCCGGTCCTTCTCGACGTACGACACCCTGACGGTCGTCCCGCGCGTGGAGGCGCTCCCGTCGGTGCGGCTGGGCGGGGAGGCGAAGGGGTACGGCGACGGGCGGCAGCGCTCGCTGGCGCTGGCCGGCGACGACGACGTGATCCCGCGCGGCTACCGGCACGGCGACGATCTGCGCCGGGTGCACTGGCGTTCGACCGCGCGCTACGGCGAGCTGATGGTGCGCCGCGAGGAGCAGCCGCAGCGCGCCCGCTGCACGGTGCTGCTGGACACCCGGGGCGAGGCCTTCCTCGGCGCGGGCCCCGACTCGGCCTTCGAGTGGGCCGTCTCCGGCGCCGCCTCCATGCTGGTCCACATGCTCGAACGGGGCTTCTCCGTACGGCTGTTGACGGACACCGGCAGTTCGGTGCCCGGTGAGGGCGCGGACGGGTTCGCGGGCGCCAGCCAGGGGTCCGCCGACGCGGCCGGGCTGATGATGGACACCCTGGCGGTGATCGACCACTCCGACGGCACGGGTCTGTCGCCCGCGTACGACGTGCTGCGCGGCGGGAACGAGGGGCTGCTGGTCGCCTTCCTCGGCGACCTCGACGAGGAGCAGGCGACGGTGATCGGCAAGATGCGTCAGCGCAGCGGCGGGGCGGTCGCCTTCCTGCTGGACAGCGAGGCGTGGACGACCGAGCCGGGCGAGGTGCCCGGTGCCGGGAGCGCGAGCGAGGAGTCGCTGCGGCTGCTGCACGAGGCGGGCTGGACGGCGCTGGCGGTGCCGCGCGGCGCCTCGCTGACGGACCTGTGGCGCCAGGCGGACCAGCAGCGCACGGGCGTGATGTCCGGGAGCGGCATGGAGGGACGGTCATGAGCGGGCGGGCGAGGCTGGCGCTGTGCGCCTGGGCCGCCACGATCATGGCGGCGTGCGCACTGCTGCCCCTGGTCGCCCCGGCGACCTGGATCTTCCAGGCGGCCCTGATGCTGGGTGTGCAGACCGGCGTGGGAGCGCTCACCCGGCGGGTGCCGCTGGCCCGGCCGCTGACCGTGGCCGCGCAGGCGCTGGTCACGCTGATGATGCTGACACTGGTCTTCGCCCGGGAGCAGGCGGTGGCCGGGATCGTGCCCGGCCCGGAGGCGTTCCAGTACTTCGGGACGCTGCTGCAGACGGGCGCCGAGGACATCGGCCGGTACGCCATCCCGGCGCCGCTGAGCGACGGCATCCGGCTGATGATCATCGGCGGTGTGCTGGTGATAGGTCTGCTGGTGGACGCGCTCGCGGTGACGTTCCGCAGCGCGGCCCCGGCCGGTCTGCCGCTGCTCGCGCTGTACTCGGTCGCCGCGGGGCTCTCCGACGGCGCCGCGTGGCTGTGGTTCGTGCTGGCCTCCGCCGGCTATCTGCTGCTGCTCCTGACCGAAAGCCGGGACCGGCTCTCGCAGTGGGGCCGGGTCTTCGGCGGCGCGCCGGGCGGCCCGCGCCCGGAGTCCGCGGGCGGCGCCGTGGCCCCGGTGCGCACGGGGCGGCGCATCGGCGCGGTCGCGCTGGGCATCGCCCTGGTGGTGCCGCTCGGGCTGCCCTCCCTCGACGGCGGGCTGCTGGACGCCACGGGCGCCGGTATCGGCCGGGGCTCGGGGGGCGGCGGCACGATCTCCGCGGTGAACCCCGTGGTGCAGCTGGGCGACAGCCTGAACGTGGACGAGGACCGCCAGGTCCTGTCGTACCGCACCAACACGGACAACGTGCAGGAGATGTATCTGCGGATCGTCTCCCTGGACAAGTTCGACGGCACCGCGTGGACGCCGACCGAGCGCTCCATCACCGAGGTGCCGGACGACTTCGGCACTCCGACCGGCCTCAGCACCGACGTCAAGCGGACGACGATCACGACCCGGATCGTCGCGGCGGAGAACTACTCGCAGGACTGGCTTCCGATGCCGTACCCGGTGACCGGCGTGGACATCGACGGCGACTGGCGGTACGAGCCGGTGGGGCGCACCCTCGTCGGCGATCACGACCAGGACACCAAGGGTGCCCAGTACACGGTCGAGAGCCTGATCGTGCAGCCCACCGCGGAGCAGCTCTCCTCGGCGCCGGAGCCCCCGCCGTCGCTGCGACGGGAGTACACCAAGGTGCCGGCCTCGCTGCCGCCGGTGGTGGCGCAGACCGCGCGGGAGGTCACCAAGGGCGCGACGAACGACTACGAGCGGGCGGTGAAGCTGCAGGACTGGTTCGCGTTCAGCGGCGAGTTCACGTACGACACCGAGGTGCGGTCCGGTACGGGCGCTCGGGCGATAGCCCGGTTCCTGGAGGAGAAGGAGGGCTTCTGCGTCCACTTCTCCTTCGCCATGGCGTCCATGGCCCGCACGCTGGGCATACCGGCCCGGGTGGCCGTCGGCTTCACTCCCGGCACCCCGCAGACGAACGGCACGATGTCGGTGGGGCTGCGCGACGCGCACGCCTGGCCGGAGCTGTACTTCGAGGGTGTGGGCTGGACCCGCTTCGAGCCGACCCCCAACCGGGGCTCGACTCCCCCGTACACGGTGCCCGAGGACACCGGCACGGGCGGTCTGCCCGAGGTGCCCCGGCCCTCGCAGTCGGCGCCCACGGATGCGCCTGCGGAGCCGTCGGCGAGCGCGAGCTGCACTCCGCAGGAGGCGAAGCTCGGCGCCTGCGCGAGCGAGTCCGCGGCGGCGGTCGCGGGGTCGGACGACGACCCGCGCTCGTTCTGGGGCCTGCTGTTCTTCTCGCCCTGGACTCTGCTGATCCTCCCGGGAGCGCTCCTGGTCCTGGCGATCCCTCTGCTGCCGATGCTGTGGCGGCTGCGGGTCCGGTCCGTACGGCTGGGCGCGCACGACGGCACGGTGCCCAAGGGGGCCCGCGAGGCGGCTCTCGCCCGGGACGTGACCGACGAGGCAGAGGGCGGCGGGTTCGACGGCGCCCCGGCCCCAGCGGGCAGAGCCGCCGGGTACGGCCGTACGGAGGCCGCGGCGGCCCATGCGCTGGCCGCGTGGCAGGAGGTGGCCGACACGGCGTGGGACTACGGGATCGCGCCGGACGAGTCGCAGACGCCCCGCAAGGCCGCCGCGCGGATCGTGCGGCTCGGCGAGCTGGAACCGTCGGCCGCGGAGGCGGTGCACCGGGTGGCGGCGGCGGTGGAGCAAGTCCTCTACGCTCCGCGTCCGCAGGTCCCGGCGGGTCTCGCCCGGGACGCGCACCAGGTCGAGGTCGGCCTGCGGGCGCACGCCGGGCGCCGGACGAAGCTGCGGGCGCTGCTGCTGCCGCGTTCCACCGTCCGGGTGGCCTGGGCGCTCGCCGCCCGCTGGTCGGACACGAGGGACGAGCTGCTCTCCCGGCTCCCGACACCACGGCTGCCCTGGCGACGCCCCTCACCGGGCCAGAACGGCTAGCGGCTGCGGCTGCGGCTTGCGCACGCGTCTGCCCCCGCCGGGTTCGCCCGGCGGGGGCAGACGCGTGCGTGGACGGGTGCCGCGCGGACGGGTGCCGCGCGGACGCCGGGGGTGCGCGGACGCGGGGGTGCACCGACGCAGCGCGCGGGGGCCAGTGCTCGGGGTGCTCGGCGTACGCGGGGCCCAGGCTCTCGCACGGCCCTTCGGCGAGACACGGCCGTTCGGTAAAGCCCGGCCCTCGGCGAGACGCAGCCGTTCGACGAAGCCCAGCCTCTCGGCGAGACGCAGCCACCCGGAAAAGCCCAGCCCTCTCGGCGAGACGCGGCCACCCAGCGAGCCCGGCCCTTCGGCAAGACGCCGCCCGACAAAGCCCGGCCCTTCGGCAAGACGCCGCCCGGCAAAGCCCAGCCCTTCGACAAGACGCGGCCACTCAGCGAGCCCAGCCCTTCCGCGAGACGCAGCCACCCGGCGAAGCCCGGCGTTCCGTGAGACGCGGCCGTTCCGCGAGACGCGGCTGTTCGATTTGCGGGCAGGTCTGATTGGGGGCATGACTGAAGGGTGACCGCCGCTCAGGTGGTCACCCTTCGTCCGTCTTCAGCTGTTCAGCTGTGGCTGTCGAATCGGCGGTCCGGAGAGCTCAGTGGCCGCCTTGCTCGTCACGACGGCGCTGCCAGCGCTGTTCGATTCGGTCCATCATGGAGCGGCGCTGCCGTGTCTGACGACGCGCACCGGCGGAGCCTGCGGCACCGGTGGGCTGCTCACCCGGCTTGGGGGCCTTGCGCCAACCGGTGACGGCGAGCACGGCGCAGCCCAGCATGACGAGGAATCCCACCACACTGACCCAGATCTGCTGTGCGACCATTCCGGCCATGAGGAGCGCGATACCCACCAGAAAGCCCGCGACCGCCTGGTAGACCCGCCGCCGGGTGTACGTACGCAGCCCGCTTCCCTCAAGCGCTGACGCGAACTTGGGATCTTCGGCGTACAGCGCTCGCTCCATCTGCTCGAGCATGCGCTGCTCGTGCTCTGAGAGCGGCACGGAGTCCTCCTCATTGTGCGGTCGCCGGAGCGACCCGGGGGGTCCTCTTCAGGATAGGCAGGGAATCGCCCCCTTGAAACCCGCCCCTCTACGCCAATTCGCCAACCGGAACCCGCCATGGCACTCCGATCCGCTGAGGTGTGAATTCCCCAGCGGACGGCCCGTCATGCCGGAACGGTCTCCCTCGATCATACGGCTCCGAGCGCCCGATCGGGGGGCCTGTGGCGTACTCCATCCGCCGCCGAGCCCCTGATCAGCGGGTCACCCCCTCCGCACCGGGGGACGACTCAGGACTCGGTGGTCCCTCGCGTCTCGCCCAGCACATGAAGTTGCGTGGCCACGGAGTGGAAGGCGGGC
Organism: Streptomyces sp. NPDC107538; assembly: GCF_055657445.1. Classification (NCBI taxonomy): domain Bacteria; kingdom Bacillati; phylum Actinomycetota; class Actinomycetes; order Kitasatosporales; family Streptomycetaceae; genus Streptomyces; species Streptomyces sp. NPDC107538. The sequence goes on from NZ_JBVKAY010000012.1 coordinate 128,868, forward strand.
AGTTCGGCGACCGCCGCCTCCAGCTGGATCAGGGCCTCCAGGGCGCCGGGCTCGGTGTCGACGAGGACCCCGGGGACCAGGTCGGCGAAGACCCGGACGCCGTGCACGGCGGCGACCGCGAGGCCCGCGCCCTCGACGAGCGCGGTGAGCTGCTCGGCGGTGAAGCGGTGGGGAACCGGATCACCCTCGCCCCAGCGTCCGTTCGGGTCGTCGAGGGCCTGCCGGGCCTCCTTGAAGTGCCCGGCGAGGGCCCGTGCGAGCACCGCGCCGCCCAGGCCGGCGGCGAGCAGGCTGAGGACGCCCTCGGCACGCAGCGCGGCGACCGCGTTGCCGATGCCCTCGGCGGGGTCGTCCACGTACTCCAGGACGCCGTGGCAGAGCACGGCGTCGTACCCGCCGCGCTCGACGACGTCGAAGAGGCCGTGCGCGTCGCCCTGGACGCCGCGCACGCGGTCGGCGACACCGGCTTCGGCGGCCCGGCGCTCCAGCGCGAACAGCGCGTTCGGGCTGGGGTCGACGACGGTGACGCGGTGGCCGAGACGGGCGGCGGGCACCGCGAACCGGCCGCTGCCGCCCCCGGTGTCCAGCACATCGAGCGACTCGCGCCCGGTGGCCTTCACCCGGCGGTCGAGGGCGTCCTGGAGGACCTCCCAGACCACGGCGGTACGGAGGGCGGCGCGGGGTCGCATCGGGTCCGACACGGCAGTAACTCCTCGGCGCGGCACCGCCTGGTGTGCGGCGGAGCGATGGGCTTGCGTCTCCGCCGGGCCGGGTGGCCGTGACGGAGGGTGCTGATGCCCCCAACCCTAATGGGCGCCGCCGGGGCGCTCGGTCAGCCCGCGTCCGGGACTCCGGGGTCGCCGTCCTGCCGGGGCTGGGGCAGCACCGGCTGGAGCACCAGCATCCGTTCGACCAGGCGCAGGAACATCGCCACGTCGCGTATGAGGTCGTCGGCGTCGCGCACGCTCGCCGCGCCCTGGATGCCGGCCTCGGCCCGCGCGCGGCGGGCGGCGCCGGAGGCGAACAGCGCGCTCCACTCGGCGAGTTCGGGCGCTATCTCGGGGAGCACTTCCCAGGCGCTCCGGATCTTGGCGCGGCGCTTCGGGGTGAGTTCGGGGCGACCCCGGGCGGCGAGCACCGCGGCGGCGGTGCGCAGGGCGGCGAGGTGGGCGGTGGCGTACCGCTCGTTGGGCATCGCGAGGGCGGTCGCCTCGTCGAGTCCGGAGCGGGCCTGGGCGAGCAGGTCGAGGGCGGCGGGCGGGGCCGTGGCCCGGCGCAGCACGGGGTGCACATCGCTCGCCGGGCCGGTCAGTGAGGGGGCAGGGCCGGGGGCGCGGCGCCGGCCTGCGGCTGCTGCGTGGTAGCTGGCCATGACGAACCTCCTGTCGTCTGCGGACGGCACGCGCTGACGCGAAGTGCCGTATGTGCCCATCGTGCGGTATGCCACTGACAATCCGTTCTGACCTGCACTTTTGCTTCGATCAGAGGTTCGGAGTAGTTTTTGCACTGACCAGTCAGTTCAAAAACGGCAGTGAGTCCAGAGGGGTCGGGGGCATGGCGGAGCCAGAGGAGGCGGGCGCGGGGCGGGGTGCGGCCCGTGGGGTCGCCCTCGGCGCCGAGGGGTTCGGGCTGAAGGGGCCGCGCGGCTGGGCGTTCCGGGGTGTCGGCTTCGAGGCGGAGGCCGGCTCGCTGGTCGCGGTCGAGGGGCCGTCGGGGTCGGGCCGGACCTCTCTGCTGCTCGCGCTCACCGGGCGGATGAAGCCGAGCGAGGGCCGTGCCACGGTCGGTTCGCTCCCGCTGCCGAAGCGGATGGCCGCCGTCCGCCGCATCAGCGCCCTCGCTCATGTCCCCGGCGTGACCGACCTCGACCCGGCCCTGACCGTCGGGGAGCATCTGCGGGAACGGGCGCTGCTGCAGCGGCGGTTCGACGGCACCCTGCGCGGGCTGCTGCGGCCCCGGGCCGAGCGCGCCGCCGAGGCGAAGGACCGGATCGAGGCCGCGCTGACCGCCGCCGGGCTCGACCGCGAGGCCCTGCCGAAGGGTTCCCGGACCGCCGTACGCGACCTGGACCGGATGGAGGCCCTGCGGCTGTCCGTCGCCCTCGCCCTCGTCGGCCGCCCCCGTCTGCTCGGCGTGGACGACTGCGACCTGAAGCTCTCCGACACCGAACGGGCCGCGATGTGGGCCCTGTTGCGCTCCCTCACCGAGTCCGGGATCACGGTGGTGGCGGTGTGCAGCGAGGCCCCGGATGACGCCGTCGTGGTGTCGACGGCGCCCGGAGAACCGGCGGACGACAAGAACTCCGACGACGACAAGGAGACGGCCGATGCGCTCGCCGCGACTCGCCGCGCTTGAGCTGAGGCGGTTCGGGCGGGGGAAGCTGCCGCGCGCCGCGCTGATCTCGCTCCTGCTGCTGCCGTTGCTGTACGGCGCCCTGTACCTGTGGTCCTTCTGGGACCCGTACGGCCGTCTGGACCGTATCCCCGTGGCCCTGGTGAACGACGACAAGGGGGCGTCCGTCGGCAAGGAGCGGCTGACGGCGGGGGACGACATCGCGAAGGGGCTGCGGGACAGCGACACCTTCGAGTGGCACCCGGTGAGCGCCGCCGAGGCCCGTGCGGGCGTAGAGGACGGCACGTACTACCTGTCGCTGACGATGCCGGAGGACTTCAGCGAGCGGATCGCGTCCAGTTCGGGGGACGTGCCGGAGACGGGCGCCCTCCAGGTGCGGACGAACGACGCCAACAACTACATCGTCGGGCAGATCTCGCGGACGGTGTTCTCGGAGGTGCGGACGGCGGCGTCCACGAAGGCGTCGCGGTCGTTCCTGGACCGGATCTTCATCTCCTTCTCGGACATCCACGGGAAGACCGAGGAGGCGGCGGACGGCGCCGACGACCTCAAGGGCGGTATCGACAAGGCGGAACAGGGTTCCAAGGACCTCGCGGACGGGCTGAAGGAGGCCAAGAAGGGCAGCGGGAAGCTGTCCGGCGGGCTGAAGGACCTGGACGAGGGCGCGGGCGATCTGGAGGACGGCGCCCGGCAGGTCGCGGACGGCACCGGCAAGCTCGCCGACAAGGTCGGCGCGGCGGCGGACCAGGTGCGGCCCTTCCTGAAGGAGAACGGCGGCACGATCGCCGACACCGCCACCCTGGTCGCCGACTCGGCGGCCACGATCCGGGACCACCTCGACGCGTTCGTGACGACGGCGCCGGCCGCCGCGACCGGCACCCGTGCCGCCTCGGACACGCTGGACGACGTCCACAAGAGGCGCTGTGAGGAGGCCGTACTGCCCGACGCGGCCTGCACCGACCTGAAGAAGGCGAAGGACGCGGCGGCGGAGGCGGCCGTGCTCGCCGAGGACGTGAACACCGTGGTGAAGAACTACGACGGTGATCTGAAGGCATTCGACAAGGACCTCCAGACCCTGGAGCAGCAGGCCCGCGCCCTGGCGAAGGCGGCGCCCACCCTCTCCACGGACCTCGACAACGCCGTCGCCAAGGTGAACGCCCTCGACAAGGGCGCCGAGAAGGTCGCCAAGGGCGCCAGGACGCTGCACACGGGCCTCGGCACCGCGAAGACCGGCGCGGAGGACCTGGACACGGGCGTCGGCGACCTCAGGACCGGCGCGGTCGACCTCAAGGGCGGTATGTACCAGCTGGCCGACGGCTCCGGGAAGCTCGCGGGCGGGCTGCACGACGGGGCCGAGCAGATCCCCGACTACGACGAGCAGGACCGCGACCGGCGCACCGAAGTGATGGCCGACCCGGTGGAGTTGGCGACCAGGGACCTGCACAAGGCGCCCAACTACGGCACCGGGTTCGCCCCGTACTTCATCCCGCTGTCCCTGTGGGTGGGCGCGATGGTGGCGTACATGCTGATCCAGCCGCTCAACCGGCGGGCCCTCGCCGCGGGCGCCTCGGCGTGGCGGATCGCGCTGGCGGGCTGGCTGCCGGTGGCCGCGCTGGGCGTGCTGCAGACGGTCGCGCTGATGGCCGTACTGCACTGGGCGGTCGGCCTGGAGATGGCGCGGGCGGCCGGGACGGTGGGCTTCCTGTTCCTGGTGACGGCATGCTTCGCGGCGATCGTGCAGTGGCTCAACGCGCGCTTCGGGGCAGCGGGCCGCATCCTCGTCCTGGCCTTCCTGATGCTGCAGTTGACGTCGGCGGGCGGCACGTACCCCGTGCAGACCAGCCCGGACTTCTTCAACGCGGTGCACCCCTTCCTGCCGATGAGCCATGTCGTCGACGCGCTGCGCCGGCTCATCACGGGCGGTGGCCTCGGCCCGGTGTGGCAGGCGTGCGCGGTGCTGGTGGCCTTCACCGCCGGCGCCCTCGCGCTGACCGCCCTGTCGGCCCGCCGCAAGCAGGTGTGGACCCTGGACCGGCTGCACCCGGAGCTGAGTCTGTGACCGCGCACCGGATGGTTCCCGCGCACCGCGCGGTTCCTGTGACAATCAAGGCCATGGAAAGCAGCAACGCCCCCGGCGGCGCAGGCGGGGGCCGCCGTGAGGCGACCCGGCAGAAACTCTACGAAGCGGCCGTCACCCTCATCGCGGAGCAGGGGTTCTCCGCGACCACGGTGGACGAGATCGCCGAGCGGGCCGGTGTCGCCAAGGGCACGGTCTACTACAACTTCGCGAGCAAGTCCGTCCTCTTCGAGGAGCTGCTGCGGCACGGCGTGGGCCTCCTCACCGCCTCCCTCCGCGAGGCCGCCGAGCGGACGGCGAAGGAGGGCGGCAGCCGGGTCGACTCCCTGGACGCGATGATCCGGGCCGGACTCGTCTTCATCGACCGCTATCCGTCCTTCACCCAGCTCTACGTCGCCGAACTGTGGCGCACCAACCGGGCCTGGCAGTCCACGCTGATGGTCGTCCGGAAGGAGGCGGTCGCGGTCGTCGAGGGCGTACTGCGCGAGGGCGTCGAAGGGGGCGAGCTGAGCGACGAGATCGATGTCGGCCTGACGGCGGCGGCCCTGGTCGGCATGGTCCTGGTGGCCGCCCTGGACTGGAAGGCCTTCCAGCCGCACCGCACCCTGGACGACGTCCACGCGGCACTGTCCCGGCTGCTCCAGGGCCGCGTGAGCGGCCACCGCTGACACACGGGAGCGCCGGTCCGAACTGGCCGCGTCCCCCGCGGGCCACCTCGAACCGGCGCTTCCCTGTTCCCCCGTACTCCCCCGTACTCCCCCGTGCCTCGCTCCCGCCGACTGCCGTCGACGGAAGGAGCGGTAAGAGCGGGAACCGTTCCGCCGCCCCGTGTCGGCGGTACCGGATCCGCGCCCCTTCCCGTACCTCCACTCTCCCGTTCACGCAGGTGGGAGCCCATCCGTACGGATACTCAACTCACCGCATAGGTACGCGTACTCAGCCCTGCGCACTCAGCCCCACCCCACCCTGTTGCCGACTGGTGACAACCACGCCCGCGTTCGTACTCCCCTGGTCGGCGGCGCAGCCGCCACTCAGGGGCGCGGGGAACTGCGCGACCAGCCCCCACCGACCCGCACCCGCCGAACCGACCGAACCCCCCGTGCCCGACCGCGAAACAAGAGATGTCAGCGGCGGCCGATAAGGTCGCTCACATGGCAGAGATCGCGGTGATCGGCGCCGGCCTCGGCGCGATGGCGGCCGCCGCCCGGCTGGCCGTCGCGGGCCACCGCGTGGTGGTGCACGAGAGCACGGCGACCTACGGCGGAGCCGTGGGCCGCTTCGAGCGCGACGGCTTCGTGTTCGACACGGGCCCGGGGCTGCTGCCCCTGCCCGCCGTCTACCGCGATCTGTTCCTCAAGACCGGCAGGGAACCGCTGGAGAAGTGCGTCGACCTGGTCCAGGTGGACCCGGCCGCCCGGCACGTCTTCGCGGACGGCACCGACCTCCCGCTGCCGGGCGCCTCGCGTGCGGGCGTGGTCGCCACGCTGAACTCCGCGCTCGGCTCGGGCGCCGGCGACCGCTGGGGCGACTTCCTGGTGCGGGCCCGCGAGGCCTGGGACCGCACCCGCCGGCCCCTCCTGGAGGAGCCGCTGTGGTCCGACTGGAAGGTCCTCGCCGAGCGCGAGCCGTACCCCTCGGTGCCCCACAAGCGCCTGCTGCGCACCCGTCGCGCCGCCACCCTCACCGAGGTCGGCGCCTGGGAGCTGCGCGACCCCCGGCTGACGGCCCTGCTGGAGAGCCACGCCCTCGCGTACGGCCTGGACCCGAGGACGGTCCCGGCGAGCGCGGCGGTGCTGCCGTACATGGAGCACGCTTTCGGCGTCTGGTACGTCCGGGGCGGGACACGGGAGTTGGCGCGGGCGCTGTACGAGCGGTGTCTGGCCCGGAAGGTCGGGTTCGTCTTCGGTGCCGAGGTCACGGGGATCGTCGAGAAGGACGGCCGGGCGGCCGGGGTGGAGCTGGCGGACGGCTCGGTGGCCGACGCCGACTTCGTGGTCGCCGGGGTCGTGCCCGAGGTGCTGGGCCGCCTGGCGCGGCGTCCGGCCGTCCGGGGTGAGGGCGACGTCCCGGCCCGGCGGGGGGCCACGAGCCGGCTGACCGTGCTGCTGGCGCTGCGCGGTGGCCGTCCTCAGGGCACGGCGCACCGGACGGTGGTGCACGCGGAGGACCGCGACGCCGAGCTGGACGCGCTGTTCGGGCCGTCCGCAGGGACGGTCGCGGGGCCCACGGTCACGGTGCTGCGCCCCGACGATCCGGCGCTGGTGCCGGACTCCGGGCACGAGGCGGTCACGGTCAGCTGCGCGGTTCCGGCCGGTTCCGGCGGCAGCGGGGCCGGGTCGGAGGCGAGCGAGCGACAGGTGGAGCAGCTGATCGACGCCGCCGAGCGGGCCGTGCCCGACCTGCGGGACCGCCTGCTGTGGCGTGAGGTCCGCACCCCTGCCGACATCGCGCGGACGACCGGTGCGCAGGGCGGCGCGATCCCGGCCCCGGCGCTCGCCGCGGCCGACGGGCGCTGGCTGCACCCGGCCAACTCCACCGCGATCCCAGGCCTGTTCACCGTCGGCGGCTGGTCCCACCCCGGCGGCGGCCTCCCGCACGCGGGGATGTCGGGCGCGCTGGTGGCCGGACTGATCGTGGAGGGCCCGGGCTTCCGCGGCTCGCAGTGAGGCTCACCGAGGCCCGGGTGAGCCTTCAGAAACGGTACTGCTGCTCGTCGTAACCGTTCTGGCCATTGCCGTTGCCATGGCCCTGGTACGGGTACTGCTGGTCGGCCGGCTGGTCGTTGCCGAACGGGTCGAAGGAGTCGTCGGTGCTGCGCTGCTGCGGCACCCAGACACCGCCGGGCGGGGTCTCGGCGCCGTACCCGGCGTTGCCGTACTGGTCCTGGCCATAGCCCTGCTGCCCGTACCCCTGCTGGCCGTACGACTGGTCGTAGGAGGCCGTGGCGTCGTACGTCTGGGTGCCGATGTACGGGTCGGAGTAGGCGGCGTACTGCTGCTGGTTCGGGTCGTAGCCGTAACCCTGCTGGTCGTAGCCGTAGTAGGCGAAGGCCTCGTCCTGCGCGGACTGCTGGTCGGCGGTCGCGTAGGGCTGGCCGGCCGCCGTGCCCGCGGAGGCGTTGTCCTCGCTGTAGACGCCGTAGGTGTTGGTGTCGTCCGGCATGGGCTCCGGCGAGTAGACGGTGGCCGCGGCGGGCGTGGACTGCGGGCGGACGAACACGTCGTCGTCGCGGTCGTCGTCGAGCCGGTCGTCGTCCCGGCGGTACGTGCCGCCGGCCGTGGACTCCAGGTCCGTGACCTCCAGGGTCGGGTCCTGGCGGTCCGGTTCGCCGCGCCGCCGCTTCTTGCCGGCCTTGGGGAGTCTGGGGAGCCTGCCGCCGTCCTCGTCCTCACCGGAACGCGGGCGGACCGCCCAGCCCGCCTCGAAGCCGCGGCGGAAGGAGAGGGTCACATAGGTCTGTCCGACGGCGAACGCGATCGCGCCCAGCGCGATGACGATCACATTGGGGATGAGCACCCCGAGGACGACGCACAGGAATCCGGCGAAGGCGAGCAGCCGCCAGCGCAGGCGTGCCTTGTACTGCAGCAGCACCTCACCCAGCAGCCACAACGCGACGACGCCGAACGCGATGTAGAGGACCGTCCAGCCCATGTACGCCCCTCTCCCTGTGGCCGCTACGCAGTGTGTCGTACGCGAGTGCGACCGGTCTAGGCCCGAGGTGGATGGTGCGGGCCCAGGTTCTCGTAGATTTCCAGAGTCGCGGTGGAGTTGTTCAGGGTGATGAAGTGAAGTCCGGGGACTCCTTCGTCCAGCAACCTCGCGCAGAACTCCGTGGCGAACTCGATGCCAATGGAGCGTACAGCGGCCGGATCGTCTTTGGCTGTGACGATCCGCTCTTTCAGGGCGTTCGGGATGGCGGCGTTGCTGAGTTGCGGCAACCGTTCCAGCATCTTCACGCTGGTGACGGGCATGACCTCGGGAATGACAGGGGTTTCACAGCCGGCCTTGGCTACGGCGTCCCTCAGACGCAGGTACGAGTCCGGGTGGAAGAACATCTGCGTGATCGCGTAGTCGGCGCCGGCCCGGCACTTGTCGACGAAGCGGGCCACGTCGCTGTCCCAGTCCGGGGAGCGCGGGTGCATCTCCGGGAAGGCCGCGACGCCCACGCAGAAGTCGCCCGACTCCTTGATGAGCCGCACGAGTTCGGCGGCGTACGTCAGGCCCTCCGGGTGCGCGACCCACTCGGCCATGGGGTCGCCGGGTGGGTCGCCGCGGACCGCGAGCATGTTGCGGATCCCGGCGTCCGCGTACTGCCCGATGATGTTGCGCAGTTCGGCGATGGAGTGGCTGACCGCGGTGAGGTGGGCGACAGGGGTGAGGGTGGTGTCGGCGGCGATCTGCTCGGTCGCCCTCACCGTGCCGGCCCGGGTGGAGCCGCCCGCGCCGTACGTCACGGAGACGAAGCTCGGGGCGACCGCCTCGATCCTGCGGAGGGCGTTCCACAGGTTCCGCTCGCCCTTCTCCGTCTTGGGCGCCCAGAACTCGAAGGAGTACGTGGTCCTGCCCGTGGCGAGCATGTCGCGCACGGTGCGCGCGCGATCCGTCCTGGTGGAGGCGGTTCCTAGGGCCATACCGGCAGGTTAGTCAGGTCGGGGCCGTCCCCCAACCAGACCCGGGCTTTTTGTCCGTTTTGCCGATCTGTTGTCCACGCCTTGGACGGACGGGGCCGGTGCGCGGCGGGTGCGCGGCCGGTGCGGGACTCCCGAAACGCCCCTAGAGGGCACGCAGGCGTTTGGCGAACTCCGCCGCGGCGGCTCCGGGGTCGTCGGCCTCGGTGATCGCCCGGACGACGACGGCCCGGCGGGCGCCCGCCTCGACGACCTCGTCGAGGGTTCCGAGGTCGATGCCGCCGATGGCGAACCAGGGGCGGTCGGTGCCGAGGGCGGCGGTGTACCGCACGAGGTCCAGGCCGGGGGCGTGGCGGCCGGGCTTGGTGGGGGTGGGCCAGCAGGGGCCGGTGCAGAAGTAGTCCACGCCCTCCTGGACGGCCGCCGCGGCGGCCTCCTCCTCGGCATGCGTGGAGCGGCCGATGAGGACGTCCGGGCCGAGGATGGCGCGGGCGGCGGGGACGGGGAGGTCGCCCTGGCCTAGGTGCAGCACGTCCGCGCCGATGGCGTGCGCGACGTCCGCGCGGTCGTTGACCGCGAGCAGCTTTCCGTGCCGGCGGCAGGCGTCCGCGAGGACCCGGAGGTGGTCCAGCTCCTCGGCGGCCTCCATGCCCTTGTCGCGGAGCTGCACGATGTCCACGCCGCCGGCCAGGACGGCGTCCAGGAACTCCGGCAGGTCGCCCTGGCGCTTGCGGGCGTCCGTGCAGAGGTAGAGCCGGGCGTCGGCGAGCTGTGCGGCGGCGTCGGGCATGCGTGGATCCCCCGTTGACGGTGCGTGGTCGATACGGCGCACGGAGCGGCGCCCCTCGCGGGCCCCGGCTCCCGTGCGCCGCACAGGCGGCTGCGGTGCGGATCTACAGGTCTCGCACCTGTTGCGGGTGTTCAGGCAGGTCGGGTCAGACGGCGAGCGCCTGGGCGCGGCGCTTCACCTCCGTGCCGCGATTCTCGCTCAGGGCCTGGGCCGGGGTGCCGGGCAGGCTGGGGTCCGGAGTGAAGAGCCACTCCAGCATCTCTTCGTCGGTGAAGCCGTCGTCCCTCAGCAGGGTCAGGGTGCCGGTGAGGCCCTTGACCACCTTGTCCTCGTCGATGAAGGCGGCGGGGACGTGCAGCGCGCGGTTCTCACCACGGCGTACGGCGATGAGCTGGCCTTCCTTCACCAGCTGCCGTACCCGGGTCACCTCGACGTCCAGCATCTCTGCGATGTCGGGGAGGGTCAGCCACGCGGGGACGAGAGCATCGATCTTTGCGTCAATCTCGGTCACATCTCCAAGACTGCCATCTGGGACTGACAGTGGGTAGCCGAGGCGCCCGGTCTACGCCGTCGCCGCCTTCAGGGGCCTCGCCGGGTCCATCAGCAGCTCCGGGTCCATCGGGGTGCCCGCCTCGATCAGCCGGCGCCCCTGGGCCAGGTCCCGGGGGCGGCCCACCGCCAGCAGGGCGACCAGCCGGCCCTCCCGGAGCCAGCACACCGACCAGGCGGCGCCGGTGGGGTCACCGCGCCAGAGGGTGGTGTCGGCCGAGGCGTGGTCCCCGGCGTACTGGACGAAGCGGCCGAACTGCTCGGACCAGAAGTACGGCACGGGGTCGTACGCCTCGGGGGTCTCGCCGACGATGTTCGCGGCGACCGTGCGGGGGCCCTGGAGGGCGTTGTCCCAGTGGTGGACGAGGAGTCGCCGGCCGTACCTGCCGGAGGGGAAGGAGGCGCAGTCGCCGACCGCGTAGACGTCGGGCGCGGAGGTGCGCAGATGGTCGTCGGCCAGCACCTCGCCGTGGGCGCCCAGGGCGATGCCCGAGCCCGTCAGCCAGGCTGTCGCCGGGCGGGCGCCGATGCCCACGACGACCGCGCCGGCCGGTACCCGGGTGCCGTCGTCCAGGACGACCGTCCCGGGCTCGACGCGCTCCACGCGCGCGTGGGTGCGCAGGGTGACGCCGCTGTCGGCGTACCAGGCGGTCATGGGCGCGGCCACCTCCGCCGGGAGCGCCCCGGCGAGCGGGCGGTCGGCCGCCTCGACGACCGTCACCGCGCAGCCCGCCTCGCGCGCGGCGGTGGCGAACTCGGCGCCGATCCAGCCCGCGCCCACGACCACGATGTCGTGCTGCCGGGCCAGTACGGGCCGCAGTCGCTCGGCGTCGTCCAGGGTCCGCAGCAGATGCACCCCGGGCACGCCCTCGGCGCCCGGCAGCCGGATCGGTTCCGCGCCGGTGGCGAGGACGAGGAGGTCGTACGGGACGGGTCCGGCGGCCGTGTCGAGCGCGTGGTCGGCGGGGCGCAGGCCCGTCACCTCGCGGCCGAGGTGGAGTTCGATGCCGAGCGCCTCGAAGTCGACGTCGAAGGCGGAGCCCTCGGCCTTGCCGAGCAGGACGGCCTTGGAGAGCGGCGGCCGGTCGTAGGGCTGGTGGGGCTCGGCGCCGATCAGGGTCACCTCGCCGGTGAAGCCCTGTTCGCGCAGGGCGACGGCGGTCCTGACCCCGGCCATGCCCGCGCCCACGACGACGACCCGTCGTCCGGTCCGTTCCGGCGCCTGCGTCCGCGTCTGCTCGCTCACCTGATCACCATAGACAGCTGACGAACGGTCAGTCAGCGGCCGTGCCCCGTGAGCTGTTCCACACCCTCGTCGGCCTCGGCCGGTTCCTCCACGACGCTCGTGCCGCTGCCCGGCCCCGACTCCCACTCCCAGGTCTCCTCCAGGCGGACCCGCCCGCCGGGCAGTTCGACCACCCGGGACACACAGTGCCCGGACGCGGTGGTCCCGTCGGTCCTCAGCTGTACGTACCGGAAGTCCAGCCGGTCCCCCGCGCGCGTGCCCACGAGGTGACCGCGGACGACGTCGCCGCCCGTGTACTCGGCCCAGATCTCGCCGTCCTTCTCGTGGTACGCGAAGCGGGTGCGGGTGCCCACCTGACCTGGGGCCTGGTCGGCGACGGGGACGAGGACGAGACCGTCGAGCGAGCGGGCCACGGGCGGAGGCTCCCTTACTGAGGCGAACGGCGCGGGCTAGGGTGGCCAACGTAGAGCACTCGCGGGAGCCCGGACGCACCGGGCTGAGAGGGAGGCTGGCGGCCTCCGACCGTACGAACCTGATCCGGGTCATGCCGGCGAAGGGAGGGGCTGGACGCCCATGTCGCGTACGCACACCTCGGATGCGCACCCACCCGACACGCACACGTCGGACGTCCTCGTCGTGGGGGGCGGAATCATCGGGCTGGTCACGGCGTGGCGGGCCGCGCAGCGCGGGTTCGCCACGGCCGTGGTCGATCCCGAACCCGGCGGCGGGGCCGCGCGGGTGGCGGCCGGGATGCTCGCCGCCGTCACCGAACTGCACTACGGCGAGCAGACCCTGCTGGGGCTCAACCTGGAGTCCGCGCGCCGCTACCCGGACTTCGCGGCCGAGCTGACCGAGACCACCGGCCTCGACCTCGGCTACCGCCGCTCCGGCACGCTCGCCGTGGCGCTCGACGCCGACGACCGCGCCCATCTGCGCGACCTGCACGCCCTGCAACGCCGGTCGGGCCTGGACTCGGAGTGGCTGAACGGCCGCGACTGCCGCCGTCTGGAGCCGATGCTCGCACCGGGCGTGCGCGGCGGGCTGCGGGTCGACGGGGACCACCAGATCGACCCGAGGCGGCTCTCCAGGGCCCTCGTCGCGGCCTGCGAGCGCGCCGGGGTGGTGTTCCACCGGACCAGGGCCGAGGAGCTGTCGGTGGTCCGGGAGCGGGCCACCGGGGTCCGCACCGGCGACGGCGACCTGCTTTCCGCCGGGCGGACCGTCCTCGCCGCGGGCAGCCTCAGCGGGCGGCTCGCCGGCGTCCCGGACGACGTACGGCCGCCGGTGCGCCCGGTGAAGGGGCAGGTGCTGCGGCTGACCGTGCCGCGGCCGTACGCGCCCTTCCTCAGCCGTACCGTGCGGGCCGTCGTACGCGGCAGCCACGTCTATCTGGTGCCGCGCGAGAACGGCGAACTCGTCGTCGGCGCGACCACCGAGGAGCAGGGCTGGGACACCACGGTGACCGCGGGCGGGGTGTACGAACTGCTGCGGGACGCCCATGAGCTGGTCCCCGGGATCACCGAACTCCCGCTCACCGAGACCCGCGCGGGTCTGCGCCCCGCCTCCCCCGACAACGCGCCGCTCCTCGGCCCCACCGCACTCGACGGCCTGCTGCTCGCTACGGGCCACTACCGCAACGGGGTCCTCCTCACCCCGGTCACCGGCGACGTCCTGGCCCATGTGCTGACCACCGGTGAACTGCCCGAGGAGGCCCGGGACTTCACCCCCCTGCGGTTCCGCGCCGGCGCGGTCCGCGAACTCCTGGAGCAGCCCGTATGAGCACCGGCCGTACAAGCACCAGCCGTATGAGCACCGCCGGGACCCTGACCGTCCTCGTCAACGGGGAGCGGCGCCGGATCGCCCCCGGCACCGCCCTCGACGCGCTCGTGCGGACGCTCACCCCGTCCGCCTCCGGTGTCGCCGCCGCGCTCAACGAGACCGTCGTCCCGCGCGCGCGGTGGACGACCACCACCCTCGCCGAGGGGGACCGTGTCGAGATCCTCACCGCCGTCCAAGGAGGCTGACCCATGGCAGACGACCCCTTCGTCCTCGGCGGTACGACCTACTCGTCCCGGCTGATCATGGGCACCGGCGGGGCGACCGGCCTGGACGTCCTGGAACGCGCGCTGGTGGCCTCCGGCACGGAGCTGACGACGGTCGCGATGCGCCGGGTGAACACCACCGTGCACGGCTCGGTGCTGTCCGTCCTCGACCGGCTCGGCATCCGGGTGCTGCCGAACACAGCCGGCTGCTTCACGGCGGGCGAGGCCGTGCTGACGGCCCGCCTCGCGCGCGAGGCGCTCGGTACGTCCCTGGTGAAGCTGGAGGTCATCGCCGACGAGCGCACCCTGCTGCCCGACCCGATCGAGCTGCTCGACGCCGCCGAGACGCTGGTCGACGACGGTTTCACCGTGCTGCCGTACACCAACGACGACCCCGTGCTCGCGCGGAAGCTGGAGGACGTGGGCTGTGCGGCGATCATGCCGCTGGGGTCGCCGATCGGTTCCGGGCTCGGCATCCGCAACCCGCACAACTTCCAGCTGATCGCCGAGCACGCGCGTGTGCCGGTGATCCTCGACGCGGGTGCCGGTACGGCGTCGGACGTGGCCCTCGCGATGGAGCTGGGGTGTGCGGGGGTGATGCTCGCCTCCGCCGTGACCCGGGCCCAGGAGCCGGTCCTGATGGCCGAGGGCATGCGGCACGCGGTGGAGGCAGGACGGCTGGCGTACCGTGCGGGCCGCATCCCGCGCCGGCACTTCGCGGAGGCGTCGTCACCGGGCGAGGGGCTGGCCCGGCTGGATCCGGAGCGGCCGGCGTTCTGAGGCGCGGTTCACGCACCCCGCCCCTCCCGCCCCTCACTCGAACAGCCGAGCGAGTTCGGTCGGAGACCCGCCTGTCACAGCCCTCCGGCCTCGGTCACAGCTCTGCTGCAGTACGTCTCGCGCAGCCCGCGGCTTATGGGCCTGTCAGCCACGGCTCGTACACTCACCTGCGTGGACACGACCCTTCAGGACCCGCTTGTCGGCCAGGTGCTCGACGGCCGGTATCGAGTCGAGGCGCGGATCGCGGTCGGCGGGATGGCCACGGTCTACAGGACCGTGGACACCCGCCTCGACCGGGTGCTCGCCCTCAAGGTGATGCATCCGACGCTGGCCGCGGACCGGACGTTCGTCGAGCGGTTCATCCGCGAGGCCAAGTCGGTGGCCCGGCTGTCCCACCCGAACGTGGTGGGCGTCTACGACCAGGGCGCGGACGGCTCCTACGTCTACCTCGCGATGGAGTACGTCGCCGGCTGCACCCTGCGTGACGTGCTGCGCGAGCGCGGGGCGCTGCAGCCGCGGGCGGCGCTGGACATCCTGGAGCCGGTGCTCGCCGCGCTGGGGGCCGCGCACCGCGCCGGGTTCGTGCACCGGGACATGAAGCCGGAGAACGTGCTGATAGGGGACGACGGCCGGGTCAAGGTCGCCGACTTCGGGCTGGTCCGGGCCGTGGACACGGTCACCAGCACCACCGGGTCCGTTCTCGGCACCGTCTCCTACCTCGCCCCCGAGCAGCTGGAGCACGGCACGGCCGACACCCGTGTCGACGTGTACGCGTGCGGCGTGATGCTCTACGAGATGCTCACCGGCGGCAAGCCGCACGCCGGGGAGTCCCCCGCCCAGGTGCTCTACCACGCGCTCCACGACGACGTGCCGCCCCCGTCGGCCGCGGTGCCGGGGCTGTCGTACGAGCTGGACGCGCTGGTCGCCTCGGCGACCGCCCGGAATCCTGAGCTGCGGCCGTACGACGCCGTGGCGCTGCTCGCGCAGACGCTGGAGGCGCGGGCCGGGCTGAGCGCCGAGCAGCTGGACGCGGTGCCGCCGCAGGCGATAGCCGGCGGCCATGACAACGCCGACGACCGGACGAGCGTGATCCCGCGCTCGCTGTCCGTGTCGCGGTCGGTGGGGACGGATCCGGACCACCTGAACCGTACGAGCCGGCTCGCGTCGCCTCCGCCGCCGCCCCGCCGCACCCGCGCCTCCGCCGCTCCCCGGCGCGGGATGTGGGCGGTGATCGTCGCCGTGCTGCTCGTCCTCGGGGTGGGCGGGGGTGTCTGGTACATCAACTCGGGCCAGTTCACGCAGGTACCGGCCGTGCTGCAGCAGAGCCAGGCGGACGCGACGAAGCGGCTGGAGGGCGCCGGGCTCGACGTCGACGTCGAGCAGGCGTTCAGCGACAACGTCAAGCGCGGCAGGGTGATCAGCACCGACCCGGCACCCGGGGCGCGGATCCGGGACAACGACACCGTGACGGTGACGATCTCCAAGGGCCCGCAGACCGTGAAGGTGCCCGATCTGAAGGGCTACCGGCTGGATGTCGCGAAGTCCAAGCTGAAGGACGCCGGGCTCGAACCGGGCGTGGTGACGCGGGAGTTCAGCGACGAGGTCATCCGGGGGCAGGTGATCAGCACCGAGCCGGGCACCGGCACCGAGATCTCCTCGGGGGCGGCCGTCCGGATCGTGGTCAGCCGGGGCGCCCCGGTGGAGGTGCCCGAGGTGGCGGGTGCCTCGGTCGCGGACGCCACCGCCGAGCTGGAGGAGGCGGGCCTGAAGGTGAAGATCACCACGCAGCGCGTCAACTCCGAGTTCGACAAGGGACTCGTGGCCGAGCAGTCGCCGGAGACCGGCAAGCAGGTCGGCACGGGCGACACCGTCACCCTGACGATCTCCAAGGGGCCCGTGATGGTCGAGGTCCCGGATGTCGTGGGCGACAGCGTCGACGACGCGACCCAGCAGCTCAAGGACGCCGGTTTCGAGGTCGAGGAGGACCGGGGGATCCTCGGACTCTTCGGCGACGAGGTCAGGAGCCAGTCGGTGGACGGCGGTGACACGGCGCCCAAGGGGTCGACCATCACCATCGAGATCCGCTGACGGGATCGGCCCGGCCGTCGCCTCGAACCGGCGGCCGGGCACCACGGGCCGCATGACACCCTGGTGCGGTGAGCACTCAGCAGTCCCCCGCCCTCCCGGGCGCGGCCCCCACCCCTTCCGGCCCGTCCCGCAACCCCGTCGGCGGGCATGTCCCCGTCGCCGGGGGCCTGAACTCCGTCGGGCTGACGTACGCGCGTGATCTGAAGGCCGAGACCGTCCAGGTCTTCGTCGCCAATCCGCGCGGCTGGGCGACGCCGGTCGGGAATCCCCGGCAGGACGAGGAGTTCCGGGCGGCGTGCGCCGAGGAGTCGATCCCCGCGTACGTCCACGCGCCGTACTTGATCAACTTCGGGTCGCACACCGAGGCGACGGCGGAGCGGTCCGTGGAGTCGATGCGGCACTCACTGCGCCGGGGGCGGGAGATCGGCGCGCTCGGGGTGGTCGTGCACACCGGGAGCGCGACGGGCGGGCGGGACCGGTCGGTGGCGCTGAAGCAGGTGCGTGAGCATCTGCTGCCGCTGCTGGACGAGTTGACCCATGACGACGATCCGTATCTGCTGCTGGAGTCGACGGCGGGGCAGGGTTCCTCGCTGTGCTCGCGCACCTGGGACTTCGGGCCGTACTTCGAGGCGCTGGACGCCCATCCGAAGCTGGGCGTCTGCCTGGACACCTGCCACATCTTCGCGGCGGGCCACGACCTGACCGGCCCGGACGGTATGCACCGGACCCTCGATCTGCTGGTGGACACGGTCGGCGAGGGCCGGCTGAAGCTGATCCACGCCAACGACTCCAAGGACGTCGTCGGCGCCCACAAGGACCGCCACGAGAACATCGGCTCCGGCCACATCGGCGAGGACCCGTTCCGCGCGTTGATGACCCACCCCGCCACGGCGGGCGTCCCGCTGATCATCGAGACGCCCGGGGGAAAGGAGGGGCACGCGGCGGACGTGGAGCGACTGAAGAAGCTGCGGGACGGCTGACGGGACCGGCGCCGGTTCACTCCTGCGTCTCGATCAGCACCTGCGAGGTGTCCACCAGGTGCAGCACCAGCACGATCAGCAGGCCGGCACCGATGACGTAGTCCACGGCCATGGTGCGGGTCAGCGCGATCGTCCGGGTGTTCTCGTCGCCGGAGAGCACCACGGAGATCTTGTTGCGGGGGTCCCTCGCCAGTATGGCCAGACCGCGCCGCAGCTCCTCGACGCGGACGCCCGGGAGACTGTCGCGAACGCGGGCGGCGCCCTCCGAGAAGATCACGTTGAAGACGGTCATGAACGGCTCCCCGCACGGTTTAGCGGTAACCGGCGGTGAGCCTACCGACCTTCACAGCTCGGGCCCCTCCCCCGGCTCCTCCTGGTACGAGTACCGCTGTTCCTGCCACGGGTCGCCGATGTTGTGGTATCCGCGTTCCTCCCAGAAGCCGCGGCGGTCGGCGGTCATGTACTCGATGCCGCGGACCCACTTGGGGCCCTTCCAGGCGTAGAGGTGGGGGACGACGAGACGGAGCGGGAAGCCGTGTTCGGCGGTGAGGAGTTCGCCGTCCTTGTGGGTGGCGAAGATCGTGCGGTCGCCGGCGAAGTCGGCGAGCCGGAGGTTGGAGCTGAAGCCGTACTCCGCCCACACCATCACATGGGTGACCTCGGGGGCGGGCGGCGCGATGTCCAGGATCGTGCGGGCCGGGATGCCGCCCCATTCCGCGCCGACCATGCTGAACTTCGTCACGCAGTGCAGATCGGCCACGACCGAGTCGTACGGCAGGGCGGTGAACTCGTCGTGGGTCCAGGCGTGCTTCTCGCCGTCGGCGGTGGCGCCGAAGACCCGGAAGTCCCAGCGCTCGGGACGGAACTTGGGGACCGGCCCGTAGTGCGTGACGGGCCAGCCGCGCTGGAGTCGCTGTCCCGGCGGAAGCTGCGACGATGCCGCGTTCTCAGATGCGCGATCTCCTGATTCGCGTTCCACCGGCTGACCCATGACTCCATCCTGACAGACCCCGAGTGGTGCACATGACCAGGGTCCACCCGACCCGGACATTTAGAACTAAGGCTGCACTTACTTACTAAGCTTGCACTTACTGGACGATCTTCGACAGCGGTGCAATCATCGCGGCGCAACCTCCCAGTTCCCCGCTTGGAAGGAGCCTCTGCGATGCAGGGCGACCCCGAGGTCATCGAATTCCTCAACGAGCAGCTGACGGCCGAGCTGACCGCGATCAACCAGTACTTCCTGCACGCGAAGATGCAGGAGAACTTCGGCTGGACGAAGCTCGCGAAGTACACACGTCACGAGTCCTTCGACGAGATGAAGCACGCGGAGGTGCTCACCGACCGGATCCTGTTCCTGGACGGGCTGCCGAACTACCAGCGACTGTTCCACGTCCGGGTGGGCCAGACGGTCAAGGAGATGTTCGAGGCCGACCGGATGATCGAGGTCGAGGCGATCGACCGTCTCAAGCGCGGCATCGAGGTGATGCGCAACAAGGGTGACGTCACCTCGGCGAACATCTTCGAGTCGATCCTCGCGGACGAGGAGCACCACATCGACTATCTCGACACCCAGCTGGAACTGCTGGAGAAGCTCGGCGAGGCCCTCTACATCGCGCAGCTGATCGAACAGCCCGAGAGCTGAGTCAGGCCGAGAGCCGCGTCAGGCCGCTTCCCCGAGCTCGGTGAAGACCGGCTCGCCCTGGTCGGCCACCTCACGCCGCGGGCACGCGCCCCTGCCGAGGATCGCCTGGATCCGGCGTACGCAGGAGCCGCAGTCGGTGCCCGCCTTGCAGGCCGACGCGATCTGGCGAGGGGTGCAGGCGCCGTCCGCCGCGTGCTTCTTGACCTGCTGCTCGGTGACGCCGAAGCAACTGCAGACGTACACGCGGTTCACCTCCCGCCGGGATCGATAGGTGGCGCCATCCCGATGATCGGTGAGGCTAACCTAACCTTACCCGGCACGCCGGAACCGCAAAAGTGGAGTGGGGGGGTGGTGTGGATGGGTTTGCTGGCCCGCCCCCCCCCCCCTTACCAACCCACCTCCCTCTCCTCCCCCTCTCCCCCCCCACCCCGCCCGTCC
>NZ_JBVKAY010000012.1:148492-235786 GCF_055657445.1 Streptomyces sp. NPDC107538
GTTTCACCCCCCCCCTGCGTCCATCCGTTCCCCCCCCCCCATGACCCGGGGCGCCCACCCACCCTGCCCCGGCACCCCGGAACCCCAAAGGTGGGGGGGGGCGGGGCCCCGCCCTGCCCCCCCCCCCCACTCCACACCGCTGTCACAGCCGGCACTAGTCCCGGTACAGCTCCGCCACCAGGAACGCCAGGTCCAGCGACTGGCTGCGGTTGAGCCGGGGGTCGCAGGCGGTCTCGTAGCGCTGGTGCAGGTCGTCGACGAAGATCTCGTCGCCGCCGCCCACGCACTCGGTGACGTCGTCGCCGGTCAGCTCCACGTGGATGCCGCCCGGGTGGGTGCCGAGGCCCTTGTGGACCTCGAAGAAGCCCTTGACCTCGTCGAGCACGTCGTCGAAGCGGCGGGTCTTGTGGCCCGAGGCCGCCTCGAAGGTGTTGCCGTGCATCGGGTCGGTCACCCAGGCCACGGTCGCGCCGGAGGCGGTGACCTTCTCGACCAGCTCGGGCAGCTTGTCGCGGACCTTGTCCGCGCCCATGCGCACGATGAAGGTGAGGCGGCCCGGCTCGCGGTGCGGGTCGAGGCGCTCGATGTACTGCAGGGCGTCCTCGGCCGTGGTCGTCGGGCCGAGCTTGATCCCGATCGGGTTGCGGATCTGCGAGGCGAACTCGATGTGCGCGTGGTCCAGCTGCCGGGTGCGCTCACCGATCCACACCATGTGCGCGGAGACGTCGTACAGGTGGCCCGTGCGCGAGTCCACGCGGGTCAGCGCCGACTCGTAGTCGAGCAGCAGCGCCTCGTGCGAGGAGAAGAACTCGACGGTGCGGAACTCCTCCGGGTCGGCCCCGCAGGCGTGCATGAAGTTCAGCGCCTGGTCGATCTCGCGGGCGAGCTGCTCGTAGCGCTGGCCGGACGGGGACGACTTCACGAAGTCCTGGTTCCAGGCGTGCACCTGGCGCAGGTCGGCGTAACCGCCGGTGGTGAAGGCGCGCACCAGGTTGAGCGTGGAGGCGGAGGCGTTGTACATCCGCTTCAGGCGCTCGGGGTCCGGGATGCGGGCGGCCTCGTTGAAGTCGAAGCCGTTGACCGAGTCGCCGCGGTAGGTCGGCAGCGTCACGCCGTCGCGGGTCTCGGTGCCCTTGGAGCGGGGCTTGGAGTACTGCCCGGCGATCCGGCCGACCTTCACGACCGGCACGGAGGCCGCGTACGTGAGGACCGCGCCCATCTGGAGCAGTGTCTTCAGCTTGTTGCGGATGTGGTCGGCCGACACGGCGTCGAAGGCCTCGGCGCAGTCGCCGCCCTGGAGGAGGAACGCCTCTCCCTTGGCGACGGACGCCATCCGGGCGCGCAGCTGGTCGCACTCGCCCGCGAAGACGAGCGGCGGATACGACTCGAGCTCCGCAACGACTGCGCGCAGAGCCTCGGTGTCGGGGTACTCGGGCTGCTGCGCCGCGGGCAGGTCTCGCCAGGTGTTGCCAGCGCTCGCGCTGGACTTAGCGTTCACGGTCACGACCCCCACATTACGGGGTCATGTCGGGCGTCCATCCCGCTGCTCATCAAGTGAGACGAACCCCGCTCGACTGGAGCGGGGTCCGTCGGGACGGTGGCCTGGGGCCGGGTGGCCCCGGGCCGCCGGTGTCAGTGCAGGTTCATGACCGCGCTGTCGTCGAAGCCGACCGCGAACACCGTGCGCAGCGACAGGTTCGCCGCGCTGTTGTAGCTGTCACAGGCGTTCTGCTTCTCGTCGGGCTCCTCGACGGCCTTGAACTCGTGGGGGTAGCTCGCGCGCAGCGACGTACCGGCGCAGATGTGCTCGGTCAGCCCCCACAGCTCCTCCACCTGTTCCGTGCCGAGCTTCGGCCAGTAGCTCAGCGCCTGGGGCGTGCCGACGGCCCAGTTGCCGTTGGCGTAGACCGTGTCGCCGACCGTGCGGTTGCAGGCCGTGGTGGCCCGGGTGTCGCCGACCCAGGTGTGCGAGAACACGGCGGGCTGGAGGGCGCAGCCCTTGTGGAAGGCGAAGTTCAGCAGTCCGGCGCTGTCGGTCCAGGTCATGCCGCCCTGGAGTCCCACATAGCGGTCGGCGGTGTACGCGTCCTGGATCACGGTCTTGCCGCCGGACATGTTGAGCAGCCCCGGATAGGTCGAGGCGCTCGTCGGATTGAGCTGGTAGCGCACCACCCGGCCGCCCGCGGCGGTGCCGAACCACTCACCGGTGACCAGCTTGTACGGGCTGCCGCCGGACTTGTCGAGGGAGAGCCAGGAGTAGCAGAGGGAGTCGGCGTCGGGCGTGCCGTTGACGGCGTCCGTGTCGCACGCGCCCGAGGGCGGCGGGGAGGCCTGCTTGTAGTAGTGGACCTGCGGCAGCACGTACGGGTAGCCGCAGGCGCTGGACTTCCCGGCGCTGTCGATGCCGTAGGAGTTGAGGCCGGAGCCGTAGGTGTCGACCTTGCCGAGCTTGTTGATGTCGAAGACACGGATGCCGTTGGAGGTGTCCGTGACGTAGAGGTAGTTGCCGTACCAGACGATGCCGCCGCCGTGGCCGGTGACGAACTTGAAGTCGGCGCCGCCCTCCGTGGGCTCGGCGAGCAGGATGTGGCGGTACTTCTTGGTGTCACGGTCGATGAGGGTGAGCTTGAGCAGGTTGTTGGTGCGGCACTTGTCGTTGGCCTCGTAGTCGCCGGCCGCGTTCGTCTTGAACGTCTCGTAGTGCCAGGCGACCGCCGTGACCCGCTTGTCCTGGATGGCGCCGTCGGCCCCGTCGGCGGTACCGGTGCTGCTCATGCCCTGCGGCCACCAGCGCGGGGTGGTGTCGTCGCCGTGCGCGGAGGACCAGCACCAGGCGACCTTCGTGCTCACCGGCGGCAGGGCCTTCGTCTCGTTCCCGGCGCACGCGCGCATGGTGCGCAGGTTCATCCAGGGGTCGCTCGCCCCGGAGGAGTCCGTCGTGTAGTTGGTGGTGACGACGTCCGCGAGGTCGGCGTCCGCCAGCTTGCCGTCGAGGGTGGTGGCCGCCGACACGGTGCTGGTGTCGGTCATCTTGAACCGGTCGCCGTTCAGCGACAGCTTCGTCATCACCGGCTCGTCCGCGGCCGCCGCGGGCTGTGCGGTGAGCCCGGCGAACAGTGCGGCCGCCGCCGCGACGAAGGCCAGGGGCCTCATTCTCCGTTGGAGTGACACACTCGCCCTTCCGTGATCATAAATCGACTAGAACATGTCAAAGAACAGAAGCAGCGATGATCATAAGTTGAATGACGGGTGGGGATCACGTGAGTTCCCGTGAGACGTCCGGTAAGGTGCGGCGCATGTTCGCGCACTCGACCCAGAACTGGTGGTGGACCGCTCATCCGGCGGCCCACTGACTGCGCGTACGCAAGACTTCGCGAAGGCCGCCCGAGGGGCGGCCTTCGGCGTTTCCGGGCCCGGCCGCTCCTCCCCGATCACGATCACGATCACCATCACGATCAACGCGACGACGGTGATCCCCAGGGAAGAGGAACCCATGGACCTGACCCGGCTCCTGTCCGACGACCGCCCGTTCGCCCTGCTGCGCCGGCGCACGCCCGGCCTCCACGACCACGACACGGTGGAGCTGCTGATCGGCCCGGTGACCGACTGCGAACGGCTCGCCGACCTCCCCGACGAGGGGCTGGCGCTCATCCCCTTCCGGCAGATCCGCGAACGCGGCTTCGACGTCCGCGACGACGGCACGCCCCTGGCGGTGCTGACCCCCGAGGAGTCCTACGAACTGCCGCTGGACCGTGCCCTCGGGCAGCTGCCCACCCATGACGTCCGGGTCGAGGACGGTGGCTTCGACGTGGACGACGAGGCGTACGCGGAGATCGTCGGCCGGGTGCTGCGCGAGGAGATCGGGCGGGGCGAGGGCGCCAACTTCGTGATCCGGCGGACGTACGAGGGCATGATCCCGGGCTTCGGCCGCGCGGACGCGCTCGCGCTGTTCCGGCGGCTACTGGAGGGGGAGCGGGGCGCGTACTGGACGTTCGTCGTGCACACCGGGGAGCGCACGCTCGTCGGCGCGAGCCCCGAGGTGCATGTGCGGATGTCCGGCGGGACGGTGGTGATGAACCCGATCAGCGGGACCTACCGCTACCCGGCGGACGGGCCGACGCCGGAGGATCTGCTGGCCTTCCTCGCCGACGGCAAGGAGATCGAGGAGCTCTCGATGGTCGTCGACGAGGAGCTCAAGATGATGTGCACGGTCGGCGACATGGGCGGGGTCGTGGTCGGGCCCCGGCTCAAGGAGATGGCGCACCTCGCGCACACCGAGTACGAACTGCGCGGGCGGTCCTCGCTGGATGTGCGGGAGGTGCTGCGGGAGACGATGTTCGCGGCGACCGTCACCGGGTCGCCGGTGCAGAACGCGTGCCGGGTGATCGAGCGGCACGAGGTGGGTGGGCGCGGCTACTACGCGGGCGCCCTGGCGCTGCTGGGCCGGGACGCCGGCGGTGCGCAGACTCTGGACTCGCCGATCCTGATCCGTACGGCCGACATCGCGGCGGACGGGCGGCTGCGGGTGCCGGTGGGGGCCACGCTCGTCCGGGGCTCGGATCCGGCGGGCGAGGTCGCCGAGACGCACGCGAAGGCGGCGGGGGTGCTGGCGGCGCTCGGGGTACGGCCGGGGCGGCCCGGCTCCGCGCCGGAGCGGCCGGCCCTGGCGGACGACCCGCGGGTGCGGGCGGCGCTGGACGGGCGGCGGGCCTCGCTGGCGCCGTTCTGGCTGCGGATGCGGGAGCGGACGGGCGAGCTGACCGGGCACGCGCTCGTCGTGGACGCCGAGGACACGTTCACCGCGATGCTGGCGCATCTGCTGCGGTCGTCGGGGCTGGAGGTGACGGTACGGCGGTACGACGAGCCGGGGCTGCGGGAGGGGGTGCTCGCGCACGAGGGGGTGGTGGTGCTGGGGCCCGGTCCCGGGGATCCCGGTGACCTCGACGACCCCAGGATGCGGGGGCTGCGGGCGTTGACCGCCGAGGTGTTGCGGGGGCATCGGTACGGGGTGCTCGGGGTGTGTCTCGGGCACGAACTGATCGCGCTGGAGCTGGGGTTGGAGATCGTGCGCAAGGAGGTGCCGTATCAGGGGGCGCAGACCGGGATCGATCTGTTCGGGCGGGCCGAGACCGTCGGGTTCTACAACAGCTTCGTGGCCCACTGCGACGACGAGACGGCCGGGGAGTTGGCGGCGCGCGGGGTGGAGGTGAGCCGGAGCGGGAGCGGGGAGGTGCATGCGCTGCGGGGGCCCGGGTTCGCGGGGGTGCAGTTCCATCCGGAGTCGGTGCTGACGTTGGACGGGGTGGGTGTGGTGCGGGAGTTGGTGGCGGGGGTTCGGTCGTTGCGGGCGATTTAGGTCGGCGTTCGGGTGCGGGCCGGTGGGGCTTCTCGCGCAGTTCCCCGCGCCCCTAAAAGCCCAGGCCCCTGCGGGCCTGAAAGCCCAGGCCCCCGCGGGCCTGAAAAGCCAGGCCCCTGCGGGCCTGGAAGACCAGCCCTCCGCAGCCCGGAAGACCAGCCTTCCGCGGTCTGAAAGGCGACCGGCGGCGGGCCTGAAAAGCGCGGGGCGCAGCCCCGGCTTTTCAGGGGCGCGGGGAACTGCGCGAGAAGCCCCCACCCACCCGCACCCGCCGACGAAACCGCGCCCCCCGCGCTCTCAGGCGCCCCTCAGCCGAAGAACACCCCGACCTCCTCGTACAGCTTCGGGTCGACCGTCTTCAAGCGGGCCGTCGCGTCGGCGATGGGGACGCGGACGATGTCGGTGCCACGGAGGGCGACCATCTTGCCGAAGTCACGGTCGCGGACCGCGTCGATGGCGTGCAGACCGAACCGCGTCGCGAGCCAGCGGTCGAACGCGGAGGGCGTCCCGCCGCGCTGGACGTGGCCGAGGACGGTCGTCCGGGCCTCCTTGCCCGTACGCCGCTCGATCTCCTTTGCCAGCCATTCGCCCACACCGGAGAGGCGGACATGGCCGAAGGAGTCGAGCGAGCCGTCCTTGAGGACCATCTCGCCGTCCTTCGGCATGGCCCCCTCCGCGACGACCACGATCGGCGCGTACGAGGCTTTGAAGCGGGACGTCACCCAGGCGCACACCTTGTCGACGTCGAAGCGCTGCTCGGGGATGAGGATGACGTTGGCGCCGCCGGCGAGGCCGGAGTGGATGGCGATCCAGCCGGCGTGCCGGCCCATCACCTCCACCACCAGGACCCGCATGTGCGACTCGGCGGTCGTGTGGAGGCGGTCGATGGCCTCCGTGGCGATACCCACCGCCGTGTCGAAGCCGAAGGTGTAGTCCGTGGCGGAGAGGTCGTTGTCGATCGTCTTCGGGACGCCCACGCACGGCACGCCGTACTCGTCCGACAGCCGCGCCGCCACCCCGAGCGTGTCCTCGCCGCCGATGGCGATGAGCGCCTCGACCTCCTGCTTGGCGAGGTTGTCCTTGATCCGGCGGATGCCGTTCTCCTGCTTGAGCGGGTTGGTGCGCGAGGAGCCGAGGATCGTGCCGCCGCGGGGCAGGATGCCGCGTACGGCGGGGATGTCGAGGCGGACGGTGTCGTTCTCCAGCGGCCCCCGCCAGCCGTCCCGGAAGCCGACGAAGTCGTAGCCGTACTCCTGGACGCCCTTGCGGACGACGCCCCGGATGACGGCGTTGAGCCCGGGGCAGTCGCCGCCTCCGGTGAGTACTCCGACGCGCATGGAAATGTCCCTTCGCCGCGGTTGCCTGACGAGGGCCACGCTAATAGTGATCCAGGTCACTTCGGCATGAACGGGAGGTCAATTCCGGCGCGTTCCGGCGAATTGGGGCCGATTGAGGGTGAGTTGATCGGAGATGATCAACTCACCCTCACCCCTTGGGGTGATTCGTCGCGTTTACTCGTCGTCGAGACCGCGCTCTATGGCATAGCGGACCAGCTCCACCCGGTTGTGGAGCTGGAGCTTGCCCAGGGTGTTCTGGACGTGGTTCTGGACCGTGCGGTGCGAGATGACGAGGCGTTCGGCGATCTGCTTGTAGCTCAGGCCCTTGGCGACCAGCCGCAGCACCTCGGTCTCGCGGTCGGTGAGCTGCGGGGCCTTGGGCTCGTCGGCGCCCGGCGCGGGGGCGGGCTCGGAGGCGAGCCGGCGGTACTCGCCGAGGACCAGGCCCGCGAGGCCCGGCGTGAAGACGGGGTCGCCCACGGCCGTGCGGCGGACCGCGTCGATGAGCTCCTCCGTCGAGGCGGACTTGAGTAGATAGCCCGTCGCGCCGGACTTCACCGCCTCCAGGACGTCCGCGTGCTCCCCGCTCGCCGAGAGGACGAGCACCCGCAGCGCCGGGTTGGCGCCGACCAGTTCCTTGCAGACCCGCACGCCCGGCTTCACGGGCAGGTTGAGGTCCAGGACGAGGACGTCCGGCACGACGGCGTGGGCGCGCCGGACCGCCTGCTCGCCGTCGCCCGCCGTGGCGACCACGTCGAAACCGGCCTCGGCCAGGTCGCGGGCGACGGCGTCGCGCCACATGGGGTGGTCGTCGACCACCATGACCCTGACCGGTCCGCGTCCGCCGGACTGTCCCGCTCCCGGTGCGTCCGCCGCGCCGCCGTCGCGCACGCTCTCCCCGCTCGCCACGCCCTGCACGCTCTCCACTCGCTCCGTCATCGCTGCTCCGCCTTCCCCCGTACGCCCTTCGGGCCCTCCACGGCCCTGGGCACCTTCAGTTCCACTTCCGTGCCCTGTCCGGGCACCGAGATCAGTTCGGCCGTACCGCCGATGTCGCGCAGCCGTCCCCGGATGGAGAGGGCGACGCCGAGCCGGCCCTCGCCCTCGGCCTGGGCGAGCCGGCCGTCGGGGATGCCGGGGCCGTCGTCCCGTACGGTCACGATGATCTCGTCCGGCCAGTCCTCGACCAGGATCCAGGCGCGGGCCCCGTCGCCCGCGTGCTCGCGCACATTGTCCAGGGCCGCGCCGACGGCCGCCGCCAGCTCCCGCGCGGCCCCCGGGGCGAGCGGTACCGGACCGCCGGGTTCGGAGAAGGTGACCGTCGCGCCGGCGTACGGGGCGAGGAGGGCGCGCAGGTCCACGGGGTCCGAGGCGGCACCGTCGTCCGTGTCGGGTTCGTCCACCGCCCGTACGAGCGCTCCCCGCGCCGCGTCCTCCGAGACCCGGGAGACGGGGACCAGGCCGCCGGAGACCAGGGTGCGCAGGGCGACCTCCTGCTCGCCGGCCATCCGGCCCAGCTCCGCGGCCTCGCCGCCGAGGGCGGTGCCGCGCCGCTGGACCATGGCGAGGACCTGCAGGACGCTGTCGTGGATGTCCCGGGCGAGGCGTTCCCGTTCGCGGGTGGCGGCCTCGATCTCCAGGGCACGGGCGAGGGTGCGCTCGGAGGCGCGGGCGACCTCGACGACGTACCCGATGGCGATGGAGGCGACCCAGACCAGCAGCACGTTGTGGACGGTGTCGCGGGTGGGGGCGCCCCGGTGGATCAGGTTGGCGACGGCGACGAGTGTGGAGGCGAAGGCTGCCCAGCGCCAGCCGCCCTTGACGGCGAACGCCAGCACGGCGCCGGCGGTCCAGATCGACGGCAGCGTGGGGCCCCCGGCCTCCACCCGCGCGGTCGAGTCGGCGAGCCGGGTGAGCAGGATGCCGACGATCGCGACGGTGAGGTCGGCCGCCAGGAACCGCTTGGTGCAGCTCGCGGCGTTGGCGACCTTGGGCAGGGTCACCAGCGTCCAGCCGGCCAGCACCGCGAAGTAGGCGACGGCCAGCCAGGGGCGCTCGAACTTGTCGTAGGCGCTGACGAAGAGACCGACCGCGTAGATCATCGTCAGGATCCGGTAGCCGGTGAGCGCGCGCCACAGCGGCTGCTCGACCGACATCGTCATGACCCGCTCGCGCTTCGGCATGCCCCCACCCCACCCCGCCCACGACGGTCGTGTCCGGGAACGCGACCGTACCCGGGAACCCGGCCGTTACGAAGCCGCCCGGTCCTTCTCCGCCTTGGCGAGGGCGGCCCTGGCGGCCTTGTCGGCCTCCTTCTCGGCCTTGGCCGCGTCCGCGAGCTGCCGCTTGGCGGCGGTCGCGTAGATGTCGACGTACTCCTGGCCGGAGAGCTTCATGA
Source organism: Streptomyces sp. NPDC107538 (assembly GCF_055657445.1). Classification (NCBI taxonomy): domain Bacteria; kingdom Bacillati; phylum Actinomycetota; class Actinomycetes; order Kitasatosporales; family Streptomycetaceae; genus Streptomyces; species Streptomyces sp. NPDC107538. Next base: position 157,584 of record NZ_JBVKAY010000012.1, read on the forward strand.
TCTCGTACATGACCTCGTCGGTCAGGGCCCGCAGGACGAAGCGGTCGTGCTCCATGCCCTGGTAGCGGCTGAAGTCGAGGGGCTTGCCGATCCGGATGCCGGGGCGCATCACCTTCGGAAGGACCTTGCCGGGGGGCTGGATCTTCTCCGTGTCGATCATGGCGACGGGGATCACGGGCGCGCCGGTGGCGAGGGCCACGCGGGCCAGGCCGCCGGGTTTACCGCGGTAAAGGCGGCCGTCGGGCGAGCGGGTGCCCTCGGGGTAGATGCCGAACAGCTCGCCGCTCTCGATGACCTCTATCCCGCTCCTGATCGCGGCCTCACCCGCACCGCGCGCGCCGGAGCGGTCCACGGGGAGCTGGCCGACGCCCTTGAAGAAGGCGGCCGTCAGCTTGCCCTTGATCCCGGGGGTGGTGAAGTACTCGGCTTTCGCGATGAAGGTGACCTTGCGGTCGAGGACCGCGGGGAGGAAGAAGGAGTCCGAGAAGGAGAGGTGGTTGCTCGCGAGGATCGCGGCGCCCTCGGCCGGAATGTTCTCCAGGCCTTCCACCCAGGGCCTGAAGGTGACCTTGAGCGGTCCCCCGATTGCGACCTTCATCGCGCCGTACAACACCCGAGTGCCTCTCTGTGATCCGTGGATCAGACCTTAACCCGGACGCCGGAGCACGCGTCCCGCGCCCCTGGCCGGTGTCGGCCCCCACCGAGCGAAGCCCCTGGTCGGTGTCAGTGCGGTCGCGTACGGTGAACCACATCCGGACTTCATTCACACCCTTCTCATGAACAGGAGACCGAACCGTGCCGGTCCTTCCTGGAGCCGAGCCGTACCACCACGAGGGCGGGGAGGTCGGAGTCCTCCTCTGCCATGGCTTCACCGGGTCCCCGCAGTCGCTGCGCCCCTGGGCGGAGTATCTCGCCGCGCGGGAGCTGACCGTCGCGCTGCCCCTGCTGCCGGGACACGGCACCCGCTGGGAGGATCTGCGCCCGACGGGCTGGCAGGACTGGTACGCGGAGGTGGACCGCGAGCTGCGGGTCCTGCGCGAGCGCTGTGCGCACGTCTTCGTCGCGGGGCTGTCCATGGGCGGTGCGCTGGCGCTGCGGCTGGCCGCGAAGCACGGGGACGCGGTCGACGGCGTGATGGTCGTCAACCCGGCGAACAAGGTGCACGGCCCGGCCGCGCACGCCCTTCCTCTGCTGCGGCACTTCGTCCCCACCACCAAGGGGATCACCAGCGACATAGCCAAGGAGGGCGTCGAGGAGGTGGGGTACAGCCATGTGCCGCTGCACGCGGCGCACTCCCTGCGTACCTTCCTGCGCCTCGTCGACGGCGAACTGCCCCAGGTCACCCAGCCGTTGCTGCTGCTGCACAGCACGCGGGACCATGTGGTCCCGCCCGTCGACTCCGAGCGTGTCCTCGGCCGGGTGTCGTCGACGGACGTCACGGAGATCCTGCTGGAACAGAGCCATCATGTCGCGACGTTGGACCACGACGCGGACCGCATCTTCGCCGAGAGCCACGCGTTCGTCACCCGGCTCGTCGCCGAGTCCGGGGCGGCACGGGTGAAGGAGTCCGACGCGGAATCCGTACAGCAGTCTGGTTCGGGGTCCGCGGAGCGAAGCGGTCCGGGATCCTTGGAGCAGAGGGAAGGGACGGCCACTGGTGGCTGAGCACGACTCCGAGCGTGAGCCGGAGGAGCAGGGAGCGCCCCTCGGCGCCTCGCCCGGTGACTCCCCGGGCGGTTCCGCGGGTGCCTCGTCCGGCGAGACGCCGGGCGGGTCATCGGGCGGGCCGCCGTCCGAGGAGCAGCACCTGGGCGAGGAGCAGCACGTGCCGTTCGACGAGGACGCGGCGTGGCAGGCCATCGTCGCCGGGTTCGGGGACGAGCCGCCGGACCCGCCGGGCGCCAAGCCGTTCAGGTCGGTGGAGGACCTGGCCCTGATGGAGGCCGAGCCGGAGGACTCCCCGGACAAGTCCCCCGATGCCGCCGGCCCCGCCGCCCCCAAGCCGCTGGGCAGCTCGGTCGCCTTCGCCCCCGGCGTCGGCGGGGGCCCGCGGGACTACAGCGTGCCCGATCCGGTGGGCGAGGACCCGGACAAGGGTGACGAGGCCGCCGACGAGGACGACGAGGGCCACTTCGTGCCGCCCGAGCCGCCCCCGCTTCCCGAGGCCGACGCCACCGCCAAGTTCGCCTGGCTGGGGGTGGCCGGCGGCCCCGTCCTGCTGCTGCTCGCCGTACTGCTCGGCTGGGAGATGACCTGGTGGCTCACCACCCTGGGCATCGGCGGCTTCCTCGGCGGCTTCGCCACGCTGGTGATGCGCATGCAGCACGGCGACGAGGACGACGACGATCCGGGGCGGGGCGCGGTCGTCTGACCCACCGCCACCGTCACCGCCCGAGCCCAAGCCTTTGGCTAGGCCGACGCGGCGGGCACTCTGAGGGCGGCCAGGACCGGGAGGTGGTCCGTGGCCGCCCTCAGGTCGTTCTCCGTGATCCCCGGCTGGTCGAGGGGGACGCCGCAGCCGAGGACCTCGATGCCGGGGGTCGCCAGGATCGCGTCGATGCGCTGGTGGGGGTCGGTGGGGGTGGAGCTGTACTCGCCGCCCCAGGGGGTGGTGGCCCAGCAGTCCTGCAGTTCACCGGAGAGGCGGCGGAACGTACGGCCGCCGGGGCGCTCGTTGAGGTCGCCGCCCGCGACCGCGTGGGGCACGCCCAGGCCGGCCAGGTGGTCGAGCAGCAGGCCGCCCTGCTCGTACCGTTCGTCCTTCTGCAGGGAGAGATGGCAGGACAGGACGCCGAGGCGGGCGCGGCCGAAGCGGACCACGGCCGTGGCGAAGCCGCGTCGGTGCAGGCCGGGGGTGAGCGGCAGCAGGATGTCCTCGGTGTGTTCGACCGTGGCGCGGAGGTTGCACAGCAGCGCGGGGCCGGAGGCGGTGGCGCCGCCGGAGAGGGTGACGAGGTTCGAGGCCGCGGCCAGCCGCGCCAGTTTCTTGCGCCAGCGGAAGAAGCGGGGGGCTTCCTGGACGAGGACCAGGTCGGGGGCGCAGGCGGTGATCACTCGGGCGAGGGCGGCGGTGTCGTCGCGCATGGAGCGGATGTTGTAGCTGAGGACGCGGATGGTTGCCGAACCGTCGGGGTTCGTGCGGGAGTTGGGGAGCGGCGGCATGTGGATCAATGTACGCCTAATAACTCGGGTGCAATTGTCCGTTTGCGAGTGCCGGTGCGTCGTGGTTTCTCGCGCAGTTCCCCGCGCCCCTAAAAGACAAAGACAAAAAGGGGCGCGGGGGTGCCGCCGGGCGGTGTCTACATGATCGGGTCGGGTTCTCTTGCCAGGTCCGCGGCGCCCACCAGGCCTGCCTCGTTGCCGAGTTGGGCGGCGATGACCTCGGCGACGGGGCGCCAGTTGCCGCCTACGAGCCAGCGCTTGTAGGACTTGCGGATGGGGTCGAGGACCAGTTCGCCCTCGTCGGAGAGGCCGCCGCCGACGATGAAGGCGGAGGGGTCGAAGAGGGAGGCCAGGTCGGCGAGGCCGGCGCCGGCCCAGCGGGCGAGTTCGCGGTAGGAGTCGACGGCGACCGGGTCGCCCTGGCGGGCGGCCATGGAGATGTGCTTGCCCTCGATGCCGTCGGGGCTGCCGTCGCCGAGGCCGAGGAGCAGCTCCGCGTTCTCCGGGGTGGCGTTGGCGCGCTGCTTGGCGTACCGGACGAGGGCGCGGCCGGACGCGTACTGCTCCCAGCAGCCCTGTGAACCGCAGCCGCACAGCAGCCCGTCGGGGACCATGCGGATGTGGCCGAACTCGGCGGCGACACCGAAGTGGCCGCGGCGCAGCTTGTTGCCGATGATGATCCCGCCGCCGAGGCCGGTGCCGAGGGTGATGCAGATGACGTTGCGGTGGCCCTTGCCCGCGCCGAATTTGTACTCGCCCCACGCGGCGGCGTTGGCGTCGTTCTCCACGACGACCGGCAGGCCCACACGGGCCTCGACCTTCTCCTTGAGCGGCTCGTTGCGCCAGTCGATGTTGGGGGCGAAGTAGACCATCGACCGCTCGCGGTTGACGTAACCGGCCGCGCCGATACCGACACCGACGATCTCGTGTCCGGCTCGCGCGCCCTCGACGGCGGCGGCGATGGCGTCCACGATCCCCTCGGGCGTGCCCGGGGTCGGCACCTTGTGGGTCGAGAGGATGTTGCCTTCCTCGTCGACCACACCGGCCGCGATCTTGGTACCGCCGATGTCGACGCCGATGGTGAGTCCCATGAATCCCTCAGTTTCGGTCGAGCCCCGCTACGGCCAACCGTACCCGAGGCCCTGCCCCGGGACTCCTGACGTCCGGCGGGCGGACGGGCCCGCCGTCAGTCCAGGTCGATGCGTTCTCCGGGGCCCGGATCGTCGCCCTGGTCGCGATCTCCCCGGTGGGAGGTGTCCCGGTTCGTCCAGCGGCGTTCCTGGGCCTCGACGGCGGAGCGGTACGCGGCGAGCAGTTCGCCGCCGGCGGCGGCGAGATGGTCGAAGACGTCCGGGTTGCGTTCGATGACGGGTTCGACGGCGTCCTTGGCCTGGCGGACGACCTGCCGGACCATCTGCTGGGCCGCGCCCCCGGCGACCGCGCCGAGCAACGGCGACTGCAGCCCGGACAGCTTGTCCGCGACGGTGTCGACCAGCTTGCGCAGTTCCTCGGCGGCCGAGCCCGGCGGCGGCCCGTACTTCGCCCGGCGGCGGGCCTTCTCGGCGGCGAGATCCTCCTCGCACGCCGTCGCCCAGGCGTCGGAATCGGTGGCGCGCACGCGATCGCTCTCGCGTACCGACTCGGCCGTCGGCGCCTCGGCCGCGTCCTTGCGAGCGGCCGCGTCCTCGTGAGCGGCGTCGGACGTGGGGCGCTCTTCGCTCATGGCGGGCTCCTGCCTACGGTTCGTACCTTCGACGTTACCCGAACGGGGGTATGCGGTTCACCGTGTCCGGGGCCACAACCGGGGGTCCGGCGCGAAACGGACCCTCAGCTCGCCGTCGCGCAGGGCCGCGCCGTCGACCGTGCAGCGGCGCAGTGCGGACGGCAGCGGAACGATACGGCGGAACTGCCCGGCCGTGACGACCAACTCGTCGCCGCGCCGCACGAGATCCAGCTCGTCCCGTATCGCGCCGGGCAGCGGGATGTGCCAGACGAGCACGCCCTCGTCGCCGAGGTTGTCGGTGACGGCCCACTCGACGCGGGCGGGGGCGTCACCCGTACCGGGGACGTGGAGAGCGGTGAGGTCGTCGACGCCGCGGGGGTCGTGGCCCAGGTGGGCGACGCCCCGTACGGGGCGGGTCTCCCCCGATTCCCTCCACTCGTCCAGCGTCTTGCGCTGCTGGGCGACGAGGCCGGCCAGCCAGGTGCCGTCGGCGCCCTCGGGCAGGACGCGGTTGGCGATCAGCAGGTCCACGGGGAGGGCCCGCAGGGCGAGTCCGACGCCGGCGAGGCGTACGTGGTCGGCGCCGGCCGGGCCCGGTTCGGCGACCAGGCGCACGCTGGTGCCCGGGTCCTCGACGACGGCCGCGACGGCGGCCAGTTCCACGTCCCAGCGGGCGGCCGTCTCGTACAGCCACTCGGCGGGCATCGGTACTCCGGCGAGCCGTCCGAGGACCGGCCGCAGGGCGCGGGCCGCCTGGCGCTCGGGCGGGAGCAGGCGGCGCAGATAGCGGCGCAGCTCCTCCGGGAGGCCGAGCAGGGCGAGGGCCTGGGGGGCGGGCGGCAGATCGACGACGAGCAGGTCGTACGCCTCCGACAGGGCGGCGTCGCGCAGGGCCCGGAGCAGGGCGAGTTCCTCGGCGCCGGGGAGGGGGGTGAGTTCCTCGGCGTCCAGGCGGCCCGCGCCGAGCAGGTCGAGGACGGAGGTGGCGCGCTGCTGGAAGGCGACGAGGTCCTCGCGGAAGCCGGCCGCGGCGTCGGGGCGCCAGGCGGTGAGGTTCGGCGCGGCCCGGACGGGTTCCGCGCCGGTCGCCACCCCGAGCACCGCTCCCAGGCTGTCGGTGCGGTCCGCGCTCAGCACGAGCGTCCGCGTGCCCTCGCGGGCCGCCTCCACGGCCGTGGCCGCGGCGACCGTCGTACGGCCGCTGCCGCCTTGCCCGGTGATCAGGATGGTGCGCATGGGGGTGAACGGTAACCCAGTGCCGGGCACCCCGAAGCCGCGTCGGCACCCGGCGCCGGGCTGAGCGCGGCGTGGGGGCGCTTGCCGGCGCTCACAGGGTGCCGCCTGCGCCCACCCGTGCCGCCCCAGCGGCACGATTGCCCGCAGCTGGGGGGGACGGCCCGGGGTGGCCGTCGGCTACGCGCCCGACTCCACCCGCTTCTTCAGGCCCGCCAGGGCCCGGTCGATGATGACCTTCTCCGCCTTGCGCTTGATCATGCCGAGCATGGGGATCTTGACGTCGACGGTGAGCTGGTAGGTCACCTCGGTCACCGAGGCGCTCACCGGCTTGAGGAGGTAGGAGCCGTCGAGGGAGCGCAGCATCTGGGACTTGACCAGCGTCCAGGACACCTCGTTCGCCCCGGTCCAGGTGTACCCCAGCGTCTGGTCGTCCTTGATCGCGCCGGCGTCCATGACCAGCCGGACCTGCTCGGCCCGCCCCTGCTCGTCCGTCCGGAGGACCTCCGCCTCCTTCACCTCTCCCGTCCAGTCCGGGTAGCGGGCGAAGTCGGCGATCACTCCCATGACGTCGGCCGCCGCAGCCTCGATCGTGATGCTCGAACTGGTGAATTCCGCCATCGCCGTGGCTCCTCCAGAGACTGTCCGGTGAGGGAGGTGGGTGCGCACGTATGTGCAGCGTGAAGGCTACCGCTTGCGGGACCTCACCATTCCAGCGCCCACGGCTTCCCGCTCCCCGCGAAGTGCCCCACGTTCACACACTCGGTCGCCCCGATCCGCATCCGCCGCGCCAAGGGCTGGTGGACGTGGCCGAACAGCGAGTACCGGGGCCGGGTGCGACGGATCGCGTCCAGCAGCGCCCCGCTCCCCCGCTCGAAGCGGCGCGCCACCGTGTCGTACACCAGCTCGGGCACCTCCGGCGGGATGTGGGTGCAGAGCACGTCCACCTCCCCCACCGCCTCGATCTTGGCGGCGTACTCCTCGTCGCTGATCTCGTACGGCGTCCGCATCGGCGTGCGCAGACCGCCGCCCACGAAGCCGAAGACCCACCCGCCGATCTCCACCCGCTCACCGTCCAGCACGGTCGTCCCCGGTCCCGCGAACTCCGGCCACAGCTTCGGCATATCGACATTGCCGTAGGTGGCGTACGTCGGTGTCGGGAAGGCCGCGAACATCTCGGCGTACTGCTTGCGGACGGCCTTCTCGATCACGGTGGCGCGGTCCTCGCCGACGCCCGCCCACAGCCGGGCCCCGTGTTCGCGGGCCTCCTCGAAGCGGCGGGCGGTGCGCAGTTCGACGAGCCGGGTGGCGTTCTCCGCGCCGAAGAGGTCGGGGAAGATGCCACGGGAGTGGTCGGCGTAGTCGAGGAAGAGGACCAGGTCGCCCAGGCACACCAGGGCGTCGGCGCCCTCACCCGCCCGGGTCAGGTCGCGTGCGTTGCCGTGCACGTCGCTGACCACATGGATGCGCGTTCTGCCGTTACCGCCCGGTGTGCGTGCCATGGCGATCAAGCGTAGGCGTGTGCGGCATACGTGAACAGTGCCGTCCGGACGTGCGGTTACTGGCCAGTCAGCAAGTGAGGGGATTATTCTTCCCGGGAGAACCCCACTTGTGTGACGCGGAGAACATCTCACCGGACCCCCCTCGCGGAGATGCCATACCGACGGGTAACGTCCGGGCAGTCCAGTTGTGCTCAGGATTTCAACCAGTGAGGCCCGAGGGATCGCCTGGGACCTGAGCGCTCGCCCAGCCTTGGACCGCACCGTCGCAGCAACACAGAGTCGTGGCGCCGGCGCCCTATGAGGAGCAGCAGTCTTGCGCGAGTTCAGCCTTCCGGCTTTGTACGAGGTCCCGACGGACGGCAATCTGACCGACATCGTCCGCAGAAACGCCGCGCAGCATCCCGATGTGGCCGTCATCGCCCGCAAGGTGGGCGGCGCCTGGCAGGACGTGAACGCGGTCCAGTTCCTCGCCGAGGTGCGGACGGCCGCGAAGGGGCTGATCGCCGCCGGGGTCCAGCCGGGCGACCGGGTCGCGCTGATGTCCCGCACCCGGTACGAGTGGACGCTGCTGGACTTCGCGATCTGGTCGGCCGGCGCGGTCACCGTACCCGTGTACGAGACCAGCTCGCCGGAGCAGGTGCAGTGGATCCTCGCCGACTCGGGCGCCACCGCCATGATCGTGGAGCTGGACGGGCACTCGGCCGCCGTCGAGTCGGTGCGCGACCGGCTGCCCGCGCTGAAGCACGTGTGGCAGATCGAGGGCGGTGGGGTGGAGGAGCTGGGCCGCCTCGGCCAGGACGTCACCGACGCGGCCGTGGAGGAGCGCAGCTCGCTGGCGAAGGCCGACGACCCGGCGACCATCGTCTACACCTCCGGCACCACCGGCCGCCCGAAGGGCTGCGTGCTCACCCACCGCAGCTTCTTCGCCGAGTGCGGGAACGTGGTGGAGCGGCTGCGGCCCCTGTTCCGTACGGGCGAGTGCTCGGTCCTGCTCTTCCTCCCGCTCGCGCATGTCTTCGGGCGGCTCGTGCAGGTCGCGCCGATGATGGCGCCGATCAAGCTGGGCACCGTACCGGACATCAAGAACCTCACCGACGAGCTGGCCTCCTTCCGGCCGACGCTGATCCTCGGTGTGCCGCGGGTGTTCGAGAAGGTCTACAACTCGGCGCGGGCCAAGGCGCAGGCGGACGGCAAGGGCAAGATCTTCGACAAGGCCGCGGACACGGCGATCGCGTACAGCCGGGCGCTGGACACCGCGTCGGGCCCGGCGCTCGGGCTGAAGGTCAAGCACAAGGTGTTCGACAAGCTCGTCTACAGCAAGCTACGCGCGGTGCTCGGCGGCAAGGGCGAGTACGCGATCTCGGGCGGCGCCCCGCTGGGCGAGCGCCTGGGCCACTTCTTCCGGGGTATCGGCTTCACGGTCCTGGAGGGCTACGGCCTGACCGAGTCCTGTGCGGCGACCGCGTTCAACCCCTGGGACCGGCAGAAGATCGGTACGGTCGGGCAGCCGCTGCCGGGTTCGGTGATCCGGATCGCGGACGACGGGGAGGTGCTGCTGCACGGCGAGCACCTGTTCAAAGAGTACTGGAACAACCCGGGCGCGACCGAGGAGGCGCTGGCCGACGGCTGGTTCCACACCGGTGACATCGGCACCCTCGACGAGGACGGCTATCTCAGCATCACCGGCCGCAAGAAGGAGATCATCGTCACCGCGGGCGGCAAGAACGTCGCCCCGGCCGTGATCGAGGACCGTATCCGGGCGCACGCCCTGGTCGCGGAGTGCATGGTCGTGGGTGACGGGCGGCCGTTCGTGGGCGCGCTGGTCACCATCGACGAGGAGTTCCTGGGCCGTTGGGCCGCCGAGCACGGCAAGCCGGCGGGCTCCACCGCGGCGTCGCTGAGCGCGGACGCCGATCTGAACGCGGCCGTGCAGGCCGCGATCGACGACGGCAACGCCGCGGTGTCGAAGGCGGAATCGGTGCGGAAGTTCCGCATTCTGTCCTCCCAGTTCACGGAGGAGTCGGGCCACCTGACGCCGTCGCTGAAGCTGAAACGGAACGTGGTGGCGAAGGACTACGCGGACGAGATCGAGGCGATCTACCAGAAGTAGCAGGCTCTCCGGGAGAGCGTCATGGCGCGGTGTCCTCCACGAGGACCCGCGCCATCGTGCGTTCGGCGAGCGCGGTGATCGTGACGAACGGGTTCACCCCGATCGAGCCGGGCACCAGCGAACCGTCGGTGACGTACAGCTTCGAATACCCCTTCACCCTCCCGTAGTCGTCGGTCGCCTTCCCCAGGACGCAGCCGCCCAGCGGGTGGTACGTGAAGTCGTCGGCGAACACCTTGTTGGACGAGCCGAACAGGTCGTACCGGTAGATGGTGCTGTTGGCGGAGTTGATCCGGTCGAAGAGCTTCTTGGCCATGGCGGAGGAGACCGCGCTCTGGGCGGCGCTCCAGCCGAGCTTGGCCGAGTCGCTGGCCGCGTCGTAGGTGAAGGAGGCGCGCTCGGTGTTCTTGGTGATCGCCAGATAGAGGCTGACCCAGTGTTCGAGTCCCGTGGGGAGCGGGGCGATCTCGGCGAAGACGGGGTTGGCGGTGTTGGCCCAGTCGTCGATGCCCATGACCGGCATGGTCGACTGGTTCGCCCCGACCGTGTCCCAGAGGTGGTTGGCCCGGCCGAGCATCGTGTTGCCGTTGGGGCCCCAGCCCGCTCCGACACTGGCGTTCAGTGCGGGGAGCGTGCCCTTCGCCCGGGCGCGGACGAGGAGTTCGGTGGTGCCGACGCTGCCGGCGCCGAGGAAGAGGTAGGTGCAGCCGTACTCCTTGGTCTCGACGACCGTGCCCGTGCCGTCGACGCGGTCGACGGTGACGACGTACGTGCCGTCGCTCAGCCTGCGGATGCCCCGGGCCCGTTCCATGGTGTGGATGGTGACGTTGCCGGTGCCGAGGGCGGCGGCGAGGTAGGTCTTGTCGAGGCTCTTCTTGCCGTGGTTGTTGCCGTAGATGACCTCCCCGGCGAGGGCTGACTTGGTCGCGGTGCCCGCGGCCTCGCGCTGCATGTAGTCGAAGTCGTAGACGCTGGGCACGAAGGTGGTCTTCAGGCCGGTCTTCTGGGCATGTGCGCGGGAGATCCGGCTGAAGCGGTACCACTCCGTGGACTCGAACCAGGCGGGGTCGACGGTGTTGACGCCGAGCATGGCGCGGGCGCGCGGGAAGTACGTGCCGTACATCTCGGCGGTGTCGACGGTCGGGAACTGCTCGGCGAAGTACGACTGGAGGGGGGTGACGGCCATGCTGCCGTTGACCAGGGAGCCGCCGCCGACGCCGCGGCCGAGAAAGACGGACATGTTGGCGTAGCGGACGCGGTCGAGGACGCCGGGGTAGGGGCTGATGTCCTTGTTGACGACGTCCAGCCAGAGGAAGGTGGCGAGCGGGGCCTCGGTGCGGGTCTTGAACCACATCGACCGCTCGTCCGGTTCCCTGGTGGAACAGAAGATCTTGCCGTCGGAGCCGGGGGTGGTCCAGGCCCGGCCCATCTCCAGGACGAGGGTGCGGATACCGGCCTGGCCGAGGCGGAGGGCGGCGACGGCGGCGCCGTAGCCGGAGCCGATGACGATCGCCGGGGCGTTGTCGACGGCGGCGGGCTCGGCGGCCTGTGCGGACCGGAGGTCGATGCGGGTGAGGCCGAGGGTGGCCGCCGTCTGGAGGGCGGCCATACCAAGGATGTGACGTCTCGTCAGCTGACGCTGCATCAGTTTTGCTGTCATGTGCGCAGCATGTGCGGATTATTCGGCTCCGGCTAGGGGCTCCGCCGAGCCGGGTGGCGCCTACCGGGGTGCCGGGTGCTCCCGGTAGGCGACTTCCGGTCGTCTTGTGGCTGGTCGTGCGGTTCCCCGCGCCCCTTGCGGGGCTACAGCAGCGTTTTCAAAGTTTCTGCCAACAGGTCCCAGCGCCACTTCTCCTCGACCCACTCCCGTCCCCGCTGTCCCATGCGGGTCCGTAGTTCCGGGTCGCCGAGGAGGGTGGTGACGCGTTCGGCGGTGTCGGTCGGGGAGGTGCCGCGGACGACCCAGCCGGTCTCGCCGTCGAGGACGGCGTCAGGGGCGCCGCCGGAGTCGCCCGCGACGACGGGCAGGCCGGTCGCGGAGGCCTCCAGATAGACGATGCCGAGCCCCTCGACGTCCAGGCCGCCCCGACGGGTGCGGCACGGCATGGCGAAGACGTCACCGGCGCCGTAGTGGGCGGGCAGCTCGGACCACGGGACGGCACCGGTGAAGCGGACGGACCCGGCGACCCCGGTCTCCTGGGCGAGCCGGCGCAGCTCCTTCTCGTACGGGCCGCCGCCGACGATCAGCAGCACCGCCTCCGGCTCCCTGGCGAGGATGCCGGGCATCGCCCGGATCAGCGTGTCCTGTCCCTTGCGCGGCACGAGGCGGGAGACGCAGACGACGACCGGGCGGTCGGTGAGCCCGAGCTGGGCCCGGACCTCGTCGCCGCCGGAGCCCGGGTGGAAGGTCTTCTCGTCGACGCCGGGCGGCAGTTGGACCATCCGTCCGGCCGCCTCGGGGGTGAGGGCGGTGGCGATCCGGGAGCGGGTGTACTCGCCCAGGTAGGTGATCGTGTTCGTGCCCTCGCCGATCCGCCGCAGCAGCTGCCGGGCGGCGGGCAGCTGCGCCCAGCCCGCCTCGTGGCCGTGCGTGGTGGCCACCAGCCGCGTCGCGCCCGCCCTGCGCAGCGCGGGGGCCATCAGGCCGAGCGGGGCCGCCGCGCCGAACCACACCGACGTACAGCCGTGCTCGCGCAGCAGTGAGACCGCGCGGCGGGTGACGGCGGGCGTCGGCAGCAGCATGGTCGTCCGGTCGCGGACGACGGTGAAGGGCTGCTCGGCGTCGAAGGCGGCCGTCGCCTCGACGCCCTCCCGGCTGCGCTTCCACGTCGACGCGTAGACGACGATCCGCTCGGGGTCCAGACGCAGCGCCATGTTGTGCAGAAACGCCTGGATACCGCCGGGCCGGGGCGGGAAGTCGTTGGTCACGATCAGGGTCTTGTGCATCGCCGCCGACCCTACCGAACGGGCCCCGGCGCGCCGCCGTCAGGCGCCTCCACACCGCCCCACGCACCTCCGCACCCGGCCCGGCCGTGCTTCACGGCCGCTTCACAGGCCGACAGGGGATCATGTCCCTCACGCACACGAACCGGAGCGCGGACGGACAGGGACGGACAGGGATCACGTGGCTCAGACGGACATGACGGGCTCGACGGGCTCTCGACGGCTCCCGCTCGGCCTGCTCGCGCTCTGGGGCGTCACCCGGCTGCTCCTGCTGCTGTTCGTCTTCAAGGTGTACGTGTTCCCGGGCCCGGACGTCACCACCGACGTCTCGTCCATCTACCACGGCTGGTACGAGGTCCTGCGCGACGGAACGTATCCCCAGGACGACGTCACCTGGCAGTACCCGCCCGCCGCCGCGCTGGCGATCCTCTCCCCCGCCCTGCTGCCGTTCCTGGACTACGCGTCGGCGTTCTTCGTCCTCGCCCTCCTCGCCGACCTGGCGGTGCTCACACTGCTGCTGTACGCGGGCGGGCGCCCCGGGAAGTCCTGGCGCGGGGCGTGGGTGTGGACGGTGGGCCTGCCGCTGCTGGGCCCGACCGTGTACGCCCGCTACGACGTGATGGTGACGGCGGTGGCGGTCGCGGCGCTCCTGGCCGGCAGCCGCCATCCGCGCGCGATGGGGGCACTGACGGCGTTCGCGGCCCTGCTGAAGGTGTGGCCCGCGCTGCTGCTCCTGGGCGCGCGGGGGCGTACGGCCTGGGCGTGGGCGGTGGGCACGGGGGTCGCCGTGGCCGGGCTGTTCGCCGTCTCCATGCCTGGGGCCTTCGCCTTCCTGACGTTCCAGCGGGACCGGGGCACCGAGGTGGAGTCGCTGGGCGCGCTCGTCTTCCATGTGGCCCGGCAGTTCGGCTGGGACGGGCAGGTGCTGCTGAACTACGGCTCGGTGGAGTTCCTCGGGGAGTACGTGGACACCGTGAGCGACGCGGCGCTGCTGCTCAGCGGGGTGGCCTTCGCCTGGCTGCTGCTGTGGCGGGTGCGGGCGCGGCGGTTCGCTCCGCACACGCTCGCGGAGGCGGCGTTCGTGGGGGTGCTGATGTTCACGGCCACGAGCCGGGTGATCAGTCCGCAGTACATGGTGTGGCTGGTGGGGCTCGCGGCCGTCTGTCTCTGCTTCCGGGCGAGCCGCATGGGTGGGCCGACGGTCATGGTCCTCGTGGCGTCCTTCGTGACCGTCCTGGAGTTCCCGATCTGGTTCGGCCACGTCGTCGCCAGCGACTGGCTGGGGGTCACCCTCCTCTTCGTCCGCAACGGGTTGCTGGTGCTGGCCGGGCTGGTCGCCGCGTTCGAACTGTGGCGGGGTACGGTGCCGCCCGCCCCGGCGCCCCTCCCGGGGCGTAGCGCCCGCGCGAAGGAGCGGCTGGGGTCTTGAGCGGGGGTGCGTTGTCGGGTGCAGCTTGAGCGGGTGGGGGTGCGTTGTCGGGTGCGGGCCCGGTGGGGCTTCTCGCGCAGTTCCCCGCGCCCCTAAAAGCCCAGGCCCCTGCGGGCCTGGAAGACCAGCCCTCCGCAGTCTGAAAGGCGACCGGCGGCGGGGCTGAAAGCGACCGGCGGCGGGGCTGAAAGCGATCGGCGGCGGGGCTGAAAAGCATGGGGCGCAGCCCCTGCTTTTCAGGGGCGCGGGGAACTGCGCGAGAAGCCCCACGCACCCGCACCCGACAACGCGCCCCACCCACCCCCACCCTCACCCCAGCTGAGCCCGCACATACTCCCGCCACCGCGCCGTGAAGTCCCGCACCGTCGTCCCCAGCACCTCCTTCAGGGCCCCCTCCACCGCCCCCTCCCGCTCCCCGTGCTCCCCCACCGCCCGGTAGAACTCGTCGAGCCGCACCTCACCCCACCGGTCGGCGATCATGCGGCAGGCCAGCCAGCCCCCCTCGTACGCCTGGGCCAGCCGCCCGGAGTCGTCGGAGAAGGCGAAGGCGGAGTCGGCGGGGAGGGCGGCCGGGACGCGGCCCTCCGCCACCGCCCGCTGCAGCTCGGGGGCGACCTCGGCGGCCGTACGGCCGGTGCCGCGGTAGCCGACCCAGTCCGCGTAGCCCTCGGAGAGCCAGAGGGGGGTCGCGGCGTTGGTGTGGGCGCGGGTGGCGACATGGGTCGTCTCGTGGGTGAGGACGACCTGCCGGCCGAAGTCACCGAGGACGGCGTACGCGTCGGGGTTGACGACGATCCGGTCCGCGGGCGCCTTCGCCGCGCCGCCCGCCTCGCCCGTGGTGACCGCCGCGATCCCCCGGTACCCGGACGCGGGCGCCCCCAGCAGCCCCGCCATCTCGTCCAGCGACTCCGGTACGACGACCACGACCCGCCGCGCCCAGTCCTCGCCCCACGCCTCCGTCACGGTCGGCACGGCCCGGTCCGCCAGCACGGTGTACGTGCGCAGGGTCTTCGCCGACCGCCCGACGCCGAGCACGAGGCTCCGCTCCCCCCGGACGGCGACGATCGGGCCCTGCTCCCACAGCTGTTCGGTGCCCTTGTCCGAGGGCTCGTCGGCGGCAACCCGCCACGCCCCGTCACCGCCGCGGACGAGGGTCAGGGTCCGTACGGCGGTGACGGGCGCCCCGTCGTAGCCGCGGATCCGGTAGCGCAGGGCCGCCTCGGCCGTGGCCCGGTCGCCGGAGCGGTGGAAGGAGGTGAGGCCGTACGACCAGGAGGCCAGCGGCAGTGCGCGGAGGTTGACGAACTCGGCTGTGCCGGTGGCGAGTTGGCCGGGGACGGAGGTGCTGGTCGCCTCGGTGGCCCGGTAGGCCGTCCCGTCCCGTTCCAGGACGGCCGCGGCCCGCCGGTCGAGCATGCGCTCCACCTCGACGCGGGCGGTGTCGGGGGAGGTGTCGCCCCCGCACCCGACGAGGAGGGCGAGGGCGAGACAGACTCCCGCGACTCCCGGGAACGAGCGCCTTCTGCCAGCCACGTCCCCGATCGTACGGTGGCCCGCCGAAGGGGCCCAGGGCGGTCAGGGGCGGGTGACCGAGGCAATCGGCATCATGCCCACGGGGTCGTAGCGGACCGGGGCGCCCGGGTAGGGGGCGTGGATGACCTGGCCGTTGCCGACGTACATGCCGACATGGCTGGCGTCGGGCCGGTAGGTGACGAGGTCGCCGGGCTGGGCCTGGGAGAGCGGGACCTGGGTGCCGGCGTACCGCTGGGCCTGCGAGGTGCGCGGCAGACCGACGCCGGCCTGTCCGTACGACCAGACCATGAGGCCGGAGCAGTCGAAGCCGTGCGGCCCGGTGGAGCCCCATACGTACGGCTTGCCGAGGGCGGAGCGGGCGGCGGCGACGGCGGCGGCCGCGCGGCCGTTGGGGGCGACGGCGCCGGAGAGGTCCGGCACCTCGGTGCGGCCGGCGGTGGTGGAGCGGGAGGCGCGGTCGTACTCGGCGCGCTCCTCGTCCGGGAGGGAGTTGAGCAGCCGCCGGGCCGCCGCGAGCTTCCCCTCGACGGACCGCTTGTGCTGGGCGACGGCCTTGCGGCTCTTCTCCAGCTCGGTGAGCTTCTCCCCGGCCTCCGCGCGGTTCTGGGAGAGCTCGCGCATGGCCTGCTGGAGGTCGTGGAGTTCGCCCGCCTGGTGGGCGCTGATGCGGTCCAGGGCGGCTGCCGTGTCGAGGTAGTCGTCCGGGTCGTCGGAGAACAGCAGGGCGATCGACGGGTCGACGGCGCCGGAGCGGTACTGCGCGCCGGCCAGCGAACCCAGCGACTCCCGCATGACGTTGATGCGGTCCTGCTGCCGGGCGATCGAGTCCTGCGCGGTGCCGACCTGCTCGCGCAACTCGTCGGCGCGCTCGTCGGCCTTGTTGTAGGCCTCGGTGGCCCGCTCGGCCTCCTCGTACAGCCGGTCCACCTCGGCCCGGGTGTTGTCGTGCGGCGCGGCGGCGGCCGGCTGGACGGGGATGGCGCCGAGGGCGGCGGCCGCGGCGGACAGCACACCGAGGGCGGCGGCCGCGCCCCGGTCGAACCCGGACGGTACAAGGCGACTGTGGGACACCACGGGAAGCCGCACTCCCTTCGACGGTGGACAGGGGCCCTCCCCCGGGCCGGAGGGCGTCCCCTGCAGGGGGTGCGCTCACGGCGGGTGAGGGAAGCGCGGCCGACAGTAGCCGCGCGACCGCGTCCCAGCCAAAGACCTTCGCGGGCACGGAGCGTGACGTCCGGCCTGGGACCCAGGTCACCAGCGGGTGAAGGGGTCAGCGCGAGGTGCGGGAATTCGCCCGTTCGGGCGGTGCTGTGTCCTGATCTTGAAGGAAAACAAGGCCGACCGTCACACGGTGTGACGATCGGCCTGTTTCAGGTGTCGCGGGTGCGGTCAGGCGACGCGCACACCGAACTGGAAGGAGCCGATGGTGCTCAT
Organism: Streptomyces sp. NPDC107538; assembly: GCF_055657445.1. Lineage (NCBI taxonomy): Bacteria > Bacillati > Actinomycetota > Actinomycetes > Kitasatosporales > Streptomycetaceae > Streptomyces > Streptomyces sp. NPDC107538. Next base: position 174,650 of record NZ_JBVKAY010000012.1, read on the forward strand.
CGACTCGTAGCGGACGACCTTGCCCGGGTACGGGGCGTGCAGGACCATGCCGTTGCCCGCGTAGAGGCCGACGTGGCCCAGGTCGTTGAAGAAGACCAGGTCGCCCGGCTTGAGCGCGTCACGGCCGATCTTCGTGCCGTCGTTCTGCTGGGTGTACGTGGTCCGGGTGATCGAGACACCGGCCTGGGCGTAGGCCCACTGGGTCAGCCCGGAGCAGTCGTAGGAGTTGGGGCCGCTGCCGCCGGAGACGTAGGGCTTGCCGACCTGGGTGCCGGCGGCGGCGAGGGCGGCCGCGCCGCGGTCGGAGGCGGGCGCCTCGTCGCCGAGTTCGACACGGTCCCCGGCGTCGCGGCTGGCGCGGGTCTCCTGCTCGTCCAGGGCGGCCTTCTCCTCGGCCGTCAGGGTGTTGAGGAGCTTCTGCGCGGCGGCCAGCTTGGTCTGGACTTCCTTCTTCTTGTCGGCCAGGGTCTCGCGGGTCTCGGCGAGGTCCTCCAGCTTCTCCGTGGCCTCCTGGCGCTGCTGCGCGAGCGTGCGCTGCTTGTCCTGGATCTTCTTCAGCGCCTCGACCTGCTGGCTGGTCAGCTGGTCGAGCGTGGCGGCCTTGTCCAGGTAGTCGTCCGGGTCGGCGGAGAGGAAGAGCTGGATCGAGGAGTCGATGCCGCCCGAGCGGTACTGGGCGCTGGCCGCGAGGCCTATGCCCTCCCGCAGCTCGTTGAGTTCTTCCTGACCCTTGGCGACGTTGTCCTGGATCGTGGAGATCTCCTTCTCGAGCTTCTCCTGCTTCTCCTCGGCCCCGTTGAGCTTGTCGGTGGCCCGCCCGGCGTCCTCGTAGAGCTTGTGGACCTTGGCCTGGACGTCGTCCTTGCTCGGCTTCTCGGCGGGCGCGGCGTTGGCGGCCTGCGAGGTGAGGGCCACGGCAGCGGCGGCGGCGGTGGTGAGCACGGTCACACGCGTACGGCTCGGCTGCTTCGGTCGACGGTGGGACGCCACGGTAGGGAACTCCTTCATGTGAGCGACCGGCCGGCCAGGACTCCGGCGACGATCACCCGTTCAGAGGTTTGAGCCCAGACCCTAGTGACCCAATGGTGATCACTTCAAATCCCCCACAGGAAAAATCCCGTCCCACGGCGCACAATTTACACTCAACACACATGCGGTAGCGCTCGGTTGACGCTACGTTGCGCAACATTTCGATCAATTCGGGCATAGCGCCTGTTCGTTGCCGTTGGGGCGGACGTGATCGAAAGGTCAGGAAAGCCGCTTGAGGAGCACGGCGGAGGCAACCGGACGCGCCCCCGCCTTCGCGATGCCGTCGGCCACCTCACGGTCGGTGGAGGCGACGATGACGGGCCGGCCGGGCGGCTCGGCGCGCACCAGTTGCCGGATCAACTCGTCGGCGGTGACCCCGGGCTTGGAGAACAGCACCCGCACCCCGCGCGGCGGCGCGAGCAGCACCGGCGCGGCCAGCTCGGCCCCGTCGAAGACACAGGTGACCTCGGCGCCGGTCTGCGCGGCGAGCTGGGACAACTGCCCGAGGAGCCTGAGGCGCTGCTTCTCCAGCGGCATCTGCGGATAGCCGGTCTTGGTGACGTTGTAGCCGTCGACGACGAGATGCGCCTGCGGCAGCGCCAGCAACTGGTCCAGGATCGCCGGGTCGTTCTCCGACAGCGCGCGGGCGGCGATGTCCTTCGGGGTCATCCGCCCCGGCTCGACCGCGTCGACGGTCTCCGCGGGCCGTACGGAGACCGGCGGCAGCGCCAGCTCCCGCCGGAGCCCCTGGGCCGCGTCCAGCACGGTGTCGAGCAGCAGCCGTACCCGCATGTCCTCGACGCTGCGGCCCTCGCGGGCGGCCCGCCGGGCGGCCTCCAGAGCGGCCTCCGCCTCCCCCAGCCGGGCTTTGAGCCGCCGGCTCTCGCTCTCGGCGGCGGACACCTGGGAGTGCCCCTCGGCGCGTACGGTCTCCATCTCGGCGTGCAGCTTGCGCAGGGCGGCCTCGCCGCGCTTGACGTCGCTGAGGGCGGCCCGGAGCTTGCGGTGCATCGAGTCGGCCTCCTTCTTCGCCGACTCCAGCTCCGCGCGCAGCCGTTCCGTCTCGGCCTTGGTGTGGCCGCGGGCCTCGGCGAGCTGCTCGCGCAGCCGCTCCAGCTCGGCCCGGCTCTCCTCGTCGGCGCGCTCGGCGTCCGCCCGCAGGGCCTCCTCACCGGCCGCCGCGACCAGCTTCACCCAGCCCGTGGGGCGCAGTACGTAGGCCGCGGCCGCCACGTCCAGCGGATCCGCGGCCGGGGGCGGCGCGCCCGTGTCGAGGGCACCGGCCAGCTCCGGGTGGGCCTCCCGGAACCGCTCCCCGATCCGCTGTCTGAAGAGCGTGTCGCCCTCCACGGCGGCGGCCATCGCGTTGCCCGCGAACTTCACCCGGCGGGTCGGGGTGAAACGGGCGTACTGCCTGAGCTGTGCGGGCAGTTCGGCGACGGTGAGTCCGCCGAAGCCGTCGGAGACGATCTGCACGACGCGCTTGCGGACGCCCTCGGGCAGCGGACGGTCGAGCACCTCAGCGGCGCCGTCGCCCGGCCCCCCGCCTGAGCTCTCCACCATCCGTCACCCCAATGTCTGTGCGGGTCCGCTCCCTCAGGAGCCGGCGCCCGGCCTGTCCACGAGTTCCACCTGGTCCACGGCGTTGCACCAGCGGCAGCGCACCGACTCGATGTTCTCACTGACCACGTCGCGCTCCTCGACCTTGGGCTCTCCGGCGAGGTCGAGGTGGACGTACTCGACGACCTTCGACGAGCGGGTCACGTCGAACCGTGTGAGGTTGCCACAGAGCGTGCAGCGCCAGCGGGTCGTGTCCGTCGGCAGGGGAACCGTCATCGTGGCTGCTCTTCCTTCTTCCAGTCTCCGTGAAGCGCCGGCGTCCCGGTGCGTGTGGCTCGTAACCCTACGGCCTGACCGGTACTCGACGCCCGTTCACCTGTGGCGGCGGCGCGGATTGCCTCCGGCGGCACCGCCGATCCCCGTGGGCGGCGAGGCGGTCTGTGCGGGTGGGTCCCGTTACGTCATGCTCTGTTCATGATCGGCAAGTGGAGCACCTCGGCCGCCCGGGCCGTACGAAACGAGTCGGCGCCGGTGACGTACGGGCTGATCGCCTTCTGCTGTGCGCTCTTCCTGATCGGGCCGGCGGCCGGACTCAACCCCGGGTACGGCACCGGGGACGAGCTGATCGCCGCGCAGCGGGCGTACTTCCGGCGCTGGGGCGTCGTCCCCGTCGAGCTGTTCGACGGTTCCCCGGGCGCGGCGCTCACCCCGCTGACCGCGCTCTTCGTGCACGGCAGCTGGCTGCACCTGCTCGGCAACATGCTCTTCCTCTTCGTCTTCGGTGCGATGGCCGAGGAACGCATGGGCCGTCTGCGGTTCGCCCTCTTCTACGTGGCCTGCGGCTACCTCGCGCTGGTGGCGTACGCGGCGGCGCACGCCGGGTCGCCGCAGTCGCTGGTCGGCGCGTCCGGGGCGATCTCCGCGGTCCTCGGCGCCTTTCTCTTCCTGTTCCCCCGGGCGCGGGTGACGAGCCTGCTGCCGTTCCTTTTCTTCCTCCCGCTGCGGTTCCCGGCGTGGGTGACCCTGCCGTTCTGGGTGACCCTGCAGTGGCTGGCGGCGGGGCGGCAGACGGCCGGGCCGGGGGTGGCCTATCTGGCGCATCTGGTGGGCTTCGGACTGGGGTTCTGTTACGCGTGGGGGCGTTATGGGCGGAGGGCTAGAGTGAAGGCGCCCGTCGATGTCCTTGAGGGAGAGAAACAGCCGTGATCACCGCGATCGTGCTCATCAAGACCAGCGTGGACCGGATTCCGGAGATCGCGGAGTCCATCGCCGCGATCGATTCCGTGACCGAGGTGTTCTCCGTGACCGGTACCTACGATCTGGTCGCCATGGTGCGGGTGAAGGAGCACGAGGACCTCGCGGACGTGATCCCCGGCCGTATCAGCAAGATCCCCGGGGTGCTGGGCACAGACACGCATGTCGCGTTCCGGGCGTACTCGCAGCACGACCTGGACGCCGCGTTCTCCATCGGTCTGGACGGCTGAGCGCGCCTTCGGGGGCCCTGATGAAGAAATCCTCATCCCGGCCTCATCCGCACCGACCGGTCCGCTCCGCAGGATCGTCCCCATGGTCTTCTCCCGCCGGATCGCGGCTCTCGCCGCCGTCGTGGCGATTCCGCTCGGGATCGCCGCGACCAGTTTCGCCCTGACCGACAGCCCGCAGGCGCCGAAGGTGCCGCCGAAGGTGGAGTTGGAGAGCGGGTCGCCGAGTCCCACACCCACCCGGCCGACGGCGACGCCCGGTGACGAGGCCGTGTCGCGGCCTCCGGTGACCGACGGCTCCGCGAGTGATGACGATGACGACGACGCCGGGCAGAACGGACAGGACGGCCGGGACGACGCCGACGACGGCCCCGGTGACGACGGCTGACCGACCCCTCGGGCGGGTCTCCGCCCGGGTCCGGATCCTGCTGTGGCTGCTGCTCGTGATGACCGTGGCGCTGGCCTCGGTCGCGACGACCACGCGGTCGATCCTGCTGCGGGACGTGGACCAGCGCATCGACGAGCTGCTCGCACAGGAGGCCGGGGAGTTCACCAACCTCCAGGCGCACGGCGTCGATCCGCAGACCGGTGAACCCTTCACCGAGCCGTCCCGGCTGCTGAAGGTCTTCCTGGAACGGCAGAACGCCGACCTCGACGAGGAGCTGATCGGCCTCGTCGGCCGCGGCGGACGCGCCCCCTCACAGCTCTTCCAGCAACGCGATATCCCCGTCCCGCTGCCCCTGCACCAGGACACCGACGCCCGACGGCGGATCTTCGAGTCGACCGCGTCCACGGGCACGCTGGAGCGGGCGGCCGGGGAGATCCGCTGGGCGAAGGTGGAGGTGGCCCGGTACGGCTCCGAGGCGGACGCGGCGTTCGTGGTCGCCTTCCACCCGGCGAGCGAACAGGCCCGCGCCGACGAGGTGTTCCGGGTGCTGCTCGCCATCTCCGGGGTCGCCCTGCTGATGACCACCGGGATCGCCTGGGTGGTCGCGGGCCGCATCCTCAAACCCGTACGGCTGGTGCGGGCGGCCGCCGCCCAGCTCACCGAGCAGGACCTCACCCGGCGCATCCCGGTGCACGGCCGGGACGACGTGGCCGCGCTCGCCGAGACGTTCAACGCGATGCTGGACCGGCTGGAGCGGGCGTTCGCCGCGCAGCGGGAGTTCGCCGACGACGCGGGCCACGAGCTGCGCACCCCCATCACCATCGTGCGCGGCCATCTGGAGCTGATGGGCGACGATCCCGCCGAGCGCGAGGAGACGGTCCGGCTGGTCACCGACGAACTGGACCGGATGAGCCGCATCGTCGAGGACCTGCTGCTACTCGCCAAGGCCGAGCGGCCCGACTTCGTCCGCCCCGAGCCGGTCCAGCTCGCCGAACTCACCGCCGATGTCTACGTCAAGGCCCGCACCCTGGGCGACCGCGACTGGCAGCTCGCCGAAGTCGCCGACCTTGAGGCCGAGTTGGACCCCCAGCGGATCACCCAGGCGATGGTCCAGCTCGCCCAGAACGCGGTGCAGCACACCACCACCGGCCAGACCATCCGGGTCGGCTCCCGCGCCGAGGGCACGACGGTCGAGCTGTACGTCGTCGACTCGGGGCCCGGGGTGCAGCCGCAGGACGCCGAGGTCGTCTTCGAACGGTTCCGGCGCGGCACGGCCCGACGCGGCGCCCGCGGCTCCGGTGCCGGGCTCGGCCTGGCCATCGTCCGCGCGATCGCCGAGGCGCACGGCGGCCGGGTACGGCTGCACGACACCGAGGGCGGCGGCGCGACCTTCGTCCTGACCCTGACCCTGGAAGGGGCCCGCCCGTGAACCGCATTCTCATCGTCGAGGACGAGGAACGCATCGCCTCCTTCGTCGAGAAGGGCCTGCGCGCGGGCGGCTTCACCACGACCGTGGTCGGCGACGGCGACGCGGCCTACGAGTACGCCCTCACCGGCGGCTTCGACCTGATCGTCCTCGACATCGGCCTGCCCGGCCGCGACGGCTTCACCGTCCTGCGCGAGCTGCGCGAGGCCCGCGTCACCGTCCCGGTCATCGTGCTGACCGCCCGCGACTCGGTACGCGACACCGTGGCCGGCCTGGAGGGCGGCGCCGACGACTGGATGACCAAGCCGTTCCGCTTCGAGGAGCTGTTGGCGAGGGTCCGCCTCCGGCTGCGTACGGCGGCCAGGGCCCCCGAGGTGACGATGCTCCGCAGCGGCGACCTGACCCTGGACCTCCGGACCCGACGGGCGCGCGCCGGGGAGCGTCTGGTGGACCTGACCGCAAGGGAGTTCGTCCTCCTGGAACTCTTCCTGCGCCACCCCGGCCAGGTCCTCTCCCGCGAACAGATCCTGTCCCACGTCTGGGGCTACGACTTCGACCCGGGCTCGAACATCGTGGACGTGTACGTGCGGGCGCTACGAAAGAAGCTCGGGGCCGCACAACTGGAGACGGTAAGGGGCATGGGCTACCGGCTGCCGACAGCCGCGCCCCGATAGGGGCGCGGGGAACTGCGCGACCAGCCCTCACGGACTCGCGCCCGAAGAACGACGTGAAGCCCCCTTCATAAACGCCTCATCAAGGACTCACCCCCGAAATGAACCCTTGATGACGTGCCCCTGAATCTCCGCCTCGCCACCACCCTCTGCGTAGCCCTCTCCCTCTGCGCGCTGCTCGCCGTCCCCGGCAACTTCCCCGGTCTCGGCGGAGAGGCCCGCCTCACCCTCACGGTCTTCACGCTGGCGACGGCCGCCTGGATCGGCACCCCCGTCGACGACACGTACATCGCGCTGGGCGCGGGCCTCGCCCTCACCGTCACCGGGGTCATCAGCGACGACACGCTCTTCGGCACCCTCGGGAACGACACCGTATGGCTGCTGATCTGTGCGTTCGTCCTGGCCGCCGCGGTGACCCGGACGGGGCTCGCGGGCCGGGCCGCGACGTTCCTGGTGAGCGGCGCCCGCACCGTACGGCAGCTGACGCACCTCACCACCGCCGCCCTCGTGGTGACCGCCTTCGCCGTGCCGGCCACCTCGGGCCGCGCCGCCCTCGCGCTCCCCGTGTTCCTGGCCCTCGCCAAGGCGCTGGCCGACCGGAGACGACTGGTCGTGATGCTGGCGCTGCTGTTCCCGACCGTGATCCTTCTGTCGGCGGTGGCGACCCTGATCGGCGCGGGAGCGCATCTGATCACCGTGTCGGTGCTGTGGGAGGCGACCGGCGACCGGATCGGCTTCACCGAGTGGCTGCTGCTGGGCCTGCCGCTGGCGATCGTGTCGTCCCATCTGGCCGCCGAGGCCGTGCTGCTGACGACGACCCGGCGCGCGGACCGCCGCGGCCCGGTGCGGATCACGGCGGAGGAGATCCAGCTGCACAGTGAGCGGCCGGTGACCGGGCCCTGGTCCCCCGCCGAGTCGCGCTGCGCCCTGCTGCTGGCCACGGTCGTGGTCCTGTGGTGCAGCGAGCCGCTGCACCGGGTCTCCCCGGCGGTGGTCGCGCTGATCGGCGCGGTCGTCGCCTCCTCACCGGCGCTGGGCACCGTACGGCTGAAGGACGCGTTGCGGACCGTGCCCTGGTCGATGCTGCTCTTCATGGCCGCGACGATGGCGATGGGCGTCGCGCTCAGCGACTCGGGAGCGGCGACGTGGCTGGTCTCCGGGCTGCCCTCGGGGGTCACGCCGCTGGTGTTCCTGGTGGTGGTCGTGGTGGTCAGCACGGCCGCGCATCTGGTCCTGCAGTCCCGGTCGGCCCGCTCGTCGGTGCTGGTCCCGCTGGTCGTCGCGGCGGCCGTGGGCGCCGGGGTCAGCCCGGTCGCCGCCGCGCTCGCCTCCACCGCCGCGGCGGGCTTCTGCCACACCCTCCCGGCCTCCGCCAAGCCGGTCGCGCTCTTCGCCGACCTGCCCGGCACCCCCACCTACACCCCCCGCGACCTGCTGCGCCTCTCCGCCGTGCTGGCCCCGCTGACCGCCGCCCTGGTGGTGCTCTTCGCGGCGGTGGTGTGGCCGGCGCTGGGCGTCCCGCTCGTCCCGTAACCACTCTCCAGGAGCCCTGAGACCATGCTGAACCGAGTCGCCGTAGCCCCCAGTGGCTTCAAGGAGTCCCTGTCCGCCGAGGCCGCCGCCGAGGCCATCGCGGAGGGCGTCCGCCGGGTCCTGCCCGACGCGGAGCTGGATCTGATCCCGCTGGTGGACGGCGGCGAGGGCACGGCCGCCGCGCTGGCCGCCGCCACCGGGGGACGACTGGTCCCCCTCCTGGCCACGGGCCCGGTCGGCGACCCGGTCGACACCCACTTCGCCCTCGTCGGCTCCCCCGGCCCGGCGACGACGGGGACAGCCGTGGTCGAGATGGCCGCCGTCGCCGGCCTCTCCCTCGTCCCGCGCGCCCTCCGCGACCCCGGCGCCACCACCACGTACGGCGTCGGCGAACTGATCCGCGCCGCGCTCGACACCGGCGTACGGCGCATCCTGATCGGCTGCGGGGACTCCGGTACGTCGGACGGCGGGGCCGGTGCCCTCCAGGCCCTGGGCGCGCGGCTCCTGGACGCGGACGGCGTCGAACTCCCGCCGGGAGGACGGGAGTTGGGCCGCCTGGACCGGATCGACCCGGCCGGCCTGGACGCACGCCTCAAGGACGTCGACCTGCTCGTCGCCTGCAACCCGTTCAACGTGCTGTGCGGCGAACGGGGCGTCGCCCGGGTCTTCGGCCCGCAGAAAGGGGCGACACCGGAGCAGGTCGAGGAACTGTCGGCCGCGCTGGAGACCTGGGCGTACGTCCTCACCCGCGACCTCGCCCCGCAGCGGGCGGACCTCCGCACCGGCCCCGGCACCGGCGCCTCCGGCGGGCTCGGCGCCGGGCTGGCCGCCCTGGGCGCCCGGCTGCTCCCCCGCTTCGAGGTGCTGCTGGGCCATCTGGACCTCGACGCCCGGCTGGCCCGCGCCGATCTGGTCATCACGGCCGAGGGCGCCCTCGACCACCAGACGCCGCGCGGCAAGGTCCCCGCCGAGGTCGCCCGCCGCGCCAAGCTGCACGGCCGCCCGGTGCTGGCCCTCGCGGGCACCCTGGGCGAGGGCGCGCACGAGGTGCCGGGCGTGGACGCCTGCACCGGCATCCTGCCCGCCCCGATGGCGCTCGCCGAGGCCCTGGTCCGCGCGAGCGAACTCCTCACGGACGCCACGGAACGGGCCCTGCGGATGATCGTGCTGGGCGCCCGGGTGACGGCGGGCTCAACCGGTGCGGGGCAGACGGCCGGTCAGACGGCCGGTCAGACGGCCGGTCAGACGGCCGGGACGCAACGGCCGTCCTCCGTACGGTAGTTCCACTGCGCGCCGTCGCTCACCAGCTCCTTGACCGCGCCCACGAACCGCTCCACGTGCTCGTCGGGGGTGCCCGCGCCGAAGCTCACCCGGATCGCGTTGAGGGACCGCTCGCCGGGCGCGGCCTCGGGGGCGCCGCACTCGCCCTGGACCTGCGGGTCGCTGCCGAGCAGGGTGCGGACGAGGGGGTGGGCGCAGAAGAGGCCGTCGCGGACGCCGATGCCGTACTCGGCGGAGAGCGCGGCGGCGAAGTGGGAGCTGTTCCAGCCGTCGACGACGAAGGAGATGACGCCGACACGCGGGGCGTCGTCCCCGAAGAGGGACAGGATCCGTACCTCGGGCACATCGGCGAGCCCGGCCCGTACGGCGTCGATCAGATACCGCTCGCGGGCGACCAGCGTGTCGAACCCGGCCTCGGTGAGGGCCTTGCAGGCGGAGGCGATGGAGTAGGCGCCGATGACGTTGGGCGAGCCGGCCTCGTGGCGGGCGGCGCTCTCGTGCCACTCGACGTCCACACCGCCGTCGGTACGCCGGGTCACCTTGCGGGAGGCACCGCCGCCGGCGAGGTACGGCTCGGCCGCGGTGAGCCAGTCGGCACGGCCGGCGAGGACCCCCGACCCGAAGGGCGCGTACAGCTTGTGGCCGGAGAAGGCGACCCAGTCGACGTCCAACTCCTGCACGAAGACGGGGTGGTGGGGCGCCAGCTGGGCCGCGTCGAGCACGATCCGCGCGCCGTGCGCGTGCGCGGCGGCGGCCAGCTCACGCACCGGCCAGATCTCCCCGGTGACATTGGAGGCACCGGTGACGCACACCAGCGCCGGCCCGTGCGGGTCGCGTCCGGCGAGGGCGGTCTCCAGGGTGGCGACGGCCTGCTCCGGCGTCCGGGGGGCGTCCAGGTACGTGACCCGCGCGTCCCGCCAGGGCAGCAGCGAGGCGTGGTGCTCGGTCTCGAAGACGAAGACCTGGCAGTCGGCGGGGAGTGCGGCGGCGAGAAGGTTCAGCGAGTCGGTGGTCGACCGGGTGAACACGACCTGGTCGCCGTCCCGGCAGTCGAGGAACTCGGCGACGGTCTTCCGGGCGTTCTCGAAGAGATCCGTCGACAGCTGGGAGAGGTAGCCGGCGCCCCGGTGCACGCTCCCGTAGTACGGCGCGTACGCCGCCACGTCGTCCCACACGCGCTGCAGGGCGGGGGCGCTGGCCGCGTAGTCGAGGGCGGCGTAGGTGACCTCGCCGCCGGTGACGAGCGGGACGGTGACATCTCGCCCCAGAACGGGCAGCGGGGCACAAACGGACTGGGCGGCGGCAAGGGTGGAAACAGACATGGGGGCTCCCGTGAGAGGCATGCGCGAAGGAAGGGAAGGGCGCATGTGGAGGAAAGAGAGAAGGGTGCGCGGAGGCGGGGCTCGGCGGCCCTATCGCATTCGCTTGCTCAACGGAAGACTCCCTCGAAACCGCGCTTGCCGTAGACCTCGCTGCCTACGGCCCGGTCTTCACCCGGGGCACCCCGCCACGGAAGGAGGGTTGCCGGACAGCCAGCCGGGGCTATGGGCTGTCACTCATGACCTGCCGAAAAACGTACGTGAAGTGATCGTCGCGCCGCAACTCGTGTCCGGATGGTGGGCGGCTGCCGGCCCGGTGGGGCTTCTCGCGCAGTTCCCCGCGCCCCTGAAAGCAGGGGCTGCGCCCCATGCTCTTCAGGGGCGCAGCCGGTCGCCTTTCAGGGCCACGGGGGCCTGCGATTCTTTAGGGGCGCGGGGAACTGCGCGAGAAGCCCCACGCACCCGCACCCGACGAACTACCGGTTCGTCGCCGCGACCCACCGCTCGAGAACTCCCCGCGCCGCCCCCGAGTCGATGGACTCCGCAGCCCGCTCCATCCCGCCCCGCAACTGCTCCGCCAGCGACGCGGACGTCGGTTCAAGAGCCACCAGCGCCGCGGCCGAGTTGAGCAGCACCGCGTCCCGCACGGGCCCGGTCTCCCCGCCCAGCAGCCGCCGCGCGACATCCGCGTTGTACGAGGCGTCGGCCCCCCGCAGCGCCTCCACCGGCACCAGGTCGAGGCCGACGTCACGCGGGTCGAAGGCCTCCTCGGTCACCTTGCCGTCCCGGACCACCCAGACCCGGGACGTCGCCGTGGTCGTCAGCTCGTCGAGCCCGTCGTCGCCGCGGAAGACCAGCGAGGAGTTGCCGCGCCCGGCGAAGACACCGGCCATGATGGGCGCCATCCGGGGGTCGGCGACCCCGACCGCCTGGGCCCGCACCTTCGCCGGGTTCGCCAGCGGCCCGAGCGCGTTGAAGACCGTACGGATGCCCAACTGTCCGCGCGCGGCGGCCACATGACGCAGCGCCGGATGGAACTTCACCGCGAAGCAGAAGGTGATCCCGGCCTCCTCGGCGACCTCGGCGACCCGCTTCGGCGTCAGCTCCAGATTGACGCCCAGCTTCTCCAGGACGTCGGATGCCCCGGACGCCGAGGACGCGGCCCGGTTGCCGTGCTTGACGACCTTCGCGCCCGTGCCGGCGACCACGATCGAGGACATCGTGGAGATGTTGACCGTCTTGGCGCCGTCCCCGCCCGTACCGACGATGTCGACGGTCCGCCCGGCCACCTCGATCAGATTGGCGTGCTCGTACAGCGCGTCGACGAGACCGGTGATCTCGTCGACGGTCTCCCCCTTGGCCCGCAGCGCCACCACGAACCCGGCGATCTGCGCGTCCGTCGCCTCCCCGCGCATGATCTGGTCCATCGCCCAGAACGTGGCGCCGGCGTCCTGGTCGTGCCCGGACAGCAGCGCGTTCAGCACGGCGGGCCAGGAACGGCCCGCCGCGGTGTCGCCTCCAGCGGGGGTCACAGCGCTCATAGCCGCTCCTGGGTGTCGTAGACGAGACGTAGTGGAAGGTCAACCCCACCCTATCCAGCCACGAGCACGGCGAAGGGCCCCCGTCCGAAGATCGGACGGGGGCCCTTCGACCGTGGTGTGGCGAAGCGAAGCGATCAGTGGTGGCCGTGGCCGCTCGTGATCTCCTTGTACTCCTCGACGGTCGGCTTGGCGATCTGGCTGTCCTCGCCGTAGTAGCCCTTGCTCATCTTGGCGCGGAGCTTCTCCAGGCGGCCGACCTTGCGGGCGACACCGTTCTCGTCGACCGCGGCACCGATCTGGGCCGGCACGTACTGCTCGTGCGCCGTGAGCGTGTGCAGCTGCTCCTGGCTGAGCGGCTCGTGGACCTCGATGAACTCACCGTGCGGCAGGCGCTTGATGATGCCGGTCTCGCGACCGTGCAGGATCTTGTCCTTGTCCCGGCGCTGCAGGCCGAGGCAGATGCGCTTGGTGACGATGAACGCGATGACCGGGGCCACGAAGAACGCGATCCGGACGAACCAGGTGATCGAGTTGATCGACAGGTGGAAGTGGGTCGCCCAGAGGTCGTTTCCACCACCGATCAGCAGCACCATGTACCAGGTGATCCACGCGACGCCGAAGGCCGTACGGGTCGGGGCGTTGCGCGGGCGGTCCAGGATGTGGTGCTCGCGCTTGTCGCCGGTGACCCAGGACTCGATGAACGGGTAGACCGCGATCGCGACCAGGACCAGCGGGAAGATGATCAGCGGGATGAACACGCCCAGGACGAGCGTGTGGCCCCAGAAGTTGATCTCCCAGCCCGGCATGACACGGATCAGACCCTCGGAGAAGCCCATGTACCAGTCGGGCTGCGCGCCGGTGGAGACCTGGTCCGGGCGGTAGGGGCCCATGGTCCAGATCGGGTTGATCGTGGCGATCGCCGAGATGACCGCGATGACGCCGAAGACCAGGAAGAAGAAGCCGCCCGCCTTCGCCATGTACACGGGGAGCAGCGGCATGCCGACGACGTTGTTGTTCGTCTTGCCGGGGCCCGCGAACTGCGTGTGCTTGTGGTAGAAGACCAGGATCAGGTGCGCCACCAGCAGGCCGAGCATGATGCCCGGCAGCAGCAGGATGTGGACCGAGTAGAAGCGGGCCACGAAGTCGCCGCCCGGGAACTCGCCGCCGAAGAGGAAGAACGACAGGTACGTGCCGACGATCGGCACGGACAGGACCGCGCCCTCCATGAAGCGGACACCGGTGCCGGAGAGCAGGTCGTCCGGGAGCGAGTAACCGGTGAAGCCGGTGAACATGCCGAGGACGAACAGCAGGAAGCCGAACAGCCAGTTGACCTCACGCGGCTTGCGGAACGCGCCCGTGAAGAACACCCGCATCATGTGCACGAACATGCCGGCGAGGAAGATCAGCGCCGCCCAGTGGTGGATCTGCCGGATCAGCAGACCACCGCGCACCTCGAAGGAGATGTGCATGGTCGAGTTGAACGCCTCGGACATCAGCTGTCCCTGCAGCGGGACGTAGCTGCCGTGGTACTCCACCTCGTTCATCGACGGGTGGAAGAACAGCGTCAGATACACACCCGTGAGGATGATGATGATGAAGCTGTACAGGCAGATCTCGCCCAGCATGAACGACCAGTGGTCGGGGAAGATCTTGCGCATGTTGGCCTTGGCCAGGGAGTAGATCCCGAGCCGGCCGTCGGCCCAGTCGGCGACGCGCTCGCCGGCCGGTGCCTTCTCGCGCTTGTCGCGCGAGTCGGTGGTCGTTGTAGTACTCATCCGCGCTCCCAGAAGGCAGGACCGACGGGCTCTTCGAAGTCGCCGACCGCTTGGAGGTAACCGTCTTCACCGACGGTGATCCTCAGCTGCGGAAGGGCGTGACCCGCGGGGCCGAAGATGACCCGGCCGCCGTCGGCGAGGTCGAAGGTGGACTGGTGGCAGGGGCAGAGCACGTGGTGCGTCTGCTGCTCGTACAGGGAGATCGGGCAGCCCACGTGGGTGCAGATCTTCGAGAACGCCACGATGCCCTCGTGGGACCACTCCAGCTCGCGCTTGTCCTTGATGTCGTCCGGCTGGATCCGGACGATCATCAGGGCGTCCTTGGCGATGTTCTTCTGGAAGTCGTGGTCGTGCTCGCTGAGGCCGTCCGGCATGGCGAAGGTCAGCGACCCGACCGCGACGTCCGAGGGACGCAGCGGCTCGTTGGTGTTCATGTTGACGAGCTTCTTGCCCTTGGCCCAGGTGGTGTGCCGCAGCTTGGTGCCGGGCGCGGGGCCGAGGCCGCCGAGCAGGAAGACACCGGAGAGCGGGAACAGGGCCAGCGCGCCGAACATCGTGGTGCGGATCAGCTTGCGACGGCCGATCACCGACTCCTCGGCGCCGGCCTTGAAGTCGGCCAGGACCTTGGCCTTGACCTCGGGCGCGGCCTCGATCGGGTGACGCTCGTCGGCGACCTCCACGTCCGACATCAGCGTGCGGGCCCAGTGGACCGCGCCGGCGCCGATGCAGAACAGCGACAGGCCCAGCGTCATGCCCAGCGCGAAGTTCAGCGCGCTGATGTGACCGATCGGCCAGACGTAGATCGACTTGTCGACGTCGATCACCAGGTAGGCGGCGATGAACGCGACGGTGGCCAGCATCGACACCGTGAACAGCAGGGCGACCGTGCGCTCGGACCGCTTGGCGGCCCGCTCGTCGATGTCCTGGACACGGTGCTCGTGGGGCGGGAGGCCGGGGTCCGCGAAGGGGTTCTTCTCGTCCGCGACCTTCACCGCGCCGTGCGCGTCGTGCGCGTCGTCCTGCGCTGCGGGCAGGTTCTCTTCTGGAATCTCTTGGCTACTCATGACTTCTTGGCCTTTGCGGTCCGAGCGGCGACCCACACGGCGACGGCGATCAGCGAACCGAGTCCGAAGACCCAGCCGAACAGACCCTCGCTGACCGGACCGAGTCCACCGAGGCTGAGGCCACCGGGCTCCACGGTCTCGTCACCGTTGACCGCGTCGAGGTACGCGATGATGTCCTTCTTGTTCTCTTCCGTCAGCGTCGTGTCGGGGAAGGACGGCATGTTCTGCGGGCCGGTCTGCATGGCCTCGTAGATGTGCTTCGGGTCGACACCTTCGAGAGACGGCGCGTACTTGCCCTCGGACAGCGCACCACCCTTGCCGGTGAAGTTGTGGCACTGAGCGCAGTTGGTCCGGAACAGCTCGCCGCCCTCGGCGATGTCCGCACCCTCGGGGTTGTACTCGTTCTCCGTCGGGATCTCCGGGCCTGCGCCCAGGGAGGAGATGTACGCCGCGAGCTGGTCGATCTCGGCCTGCGAGTAGACGACCTTCTTCTTCGGGATCTGCGCGCCCGGCTGCTGGGCCGGCATCCGGCCGGTGCCGACCTGGAAGTCGACGGCCGCGGCGCCCACACCCGTCAGGGGCGGACCGTCGGAGGTGCCCTGACCGCCGGTGCCGTGGCAGCTCGCGCAGCCTACGGCGTAGAGCTTCTTGCCCTCCTCGATGGTGAGGGTCTGGGCGGTTTCATCGGCCTGCGCCTTTTCCGCGGGGGCGAAGGCGGTGTAGAGCCCCGCGCAGGCCGCCAGCGCGATGAATAGGACGACGACCGCCGCCAGCGGATGGCGTCGTCGTGCGGAGAGCTTTTTCACGGATTACCCCGGTGTCAGGATCTTCTGCGTCGGTGCTTCTGGAAGGGTCGTTCTCGGTGCGAGGCGGGCGTACGGTCCGCCCGGCCCGGCCGCCCGGTCTACTTGATCATGTAGATCGTGGCGAAGAGGCCGATCCAGACGACATCGACGAAGTGCCAGTAGTAGGACACGACGATGGCCGCGGTCGCCTGCTCGTGGGTGAACCTCTTGGCCGCGTAGGTGCGTCCGAGGACCAGCAGGAAGGCGATGAGACCGCCCGTCACGTGCAGGCCGTGGAAGCCGGTGGTCAGGTAGAACACCGAGCCGTACGGGTCGGACGAGAGCGAGAGGCCCTCGTGCTTGACCAGCTCGGTGTACTCGAAGACCTGGCCGCCGATGAAGATCGCACCCATCACGAACGTGACGATGAACCACATCCGGAGCTTCTTCACGTCCCCGCGCTCGGCGGCGAACACACCGAGCTGGCAGGTCAGGGAGGAGAGCACCAGGATCGTGGTGTTGGTCGCCGAGAACGGGAAGTTCAGGGTGCTGGCCTTCTCGTGCCAGAACTCCGGACCGGTCACCGATCGCAGGGTGAAGTACATCGCGAAGAGGGCCGCGAAGAACATCAACTCGGAACTCAACCAGATGATGGTTCCGACGCTGGTGAGGTTCGGCCGGTTGACCGACGGGTGCGCGTGCCCGGTTTCTACTGTCGTTGCTGTCGCCACGACCGACATTATGTCGGTCGCTTATCCCGCCCTCACTCCGGGGGGTGCCGTTCGGAGTGTTGCTGCCTTCCGTACCGGTGCTGACGTGGTGTTCGAGGGAGTAGCATCCGCGCATCGGGCCTGTCCTTAAGACGCTGACGTCACGGAGGAACAATGCAGCCGACCGCCACGGTGCTGGTCTACAGCGACGACTCCAACACCCGCGAACAAGTTCGGTTGGCGACGGGGCGCCGTCCGGCACCGGATGTTCCCCAGGTGGAGTTCCTGGAGTGCGCGACCCCCGCCGCCGTCATCAAGGAGCTGGACCGGGGCGGCATCGACGTCTGTGTCCTCGACGGCGAGGCCGTGCCCATGGGGGGCATGGGGGTGTGCCGGCAGATCAAGGACGAGATCTTCGAGTGCCCGCCCGCGCTGGTGCTGATCGGGCGGCCGCAGGACGCGTGGCTGGCCACCTGGAGCCGGGCCGACGCGGCGGTGACCCTGCCGGTGGAGCCGGTGGAGTTCGCGGCGGCCCTGGCCTCCCTGCTCCGTGCCAGGCAGGCGCTGAGCGCCTAGGCCCTAGACCGACTCCGGCCTCAGGCGAGCCTGTACCTGGGGCCCCGGTACTTCCTCGGTGCCACCGACCAGGGCGCTGCCGTCGCGCCAGTTCTTCCAGTCGAGGTTCCAGTCGCCGTAGCCGTTGCCGAAGGGGGCCATGGTGTCGCCGGCCGAGTTGACGACCTCGACGATGTCGCCCTCGTTGATGGTGTCGTAGAACCAGGCGGCGTTGCCCATGCTCATGCCGGTGCAGCCGTGGCTGACGTTGGCGTAACCCTGGGAGCCGGTGGACCAGGGGGCGGCGTGGACGTACTCGCCGCTGTTGGTGACCCTGACGGAGTGGTGCACGGTCAGGTCGTAGAAGTCCGACGCGCCTATGCTGGCGCTGGTCATGCGAACGGTGCCTTCCTTGGCCAGCACCACCTTGACCCCGTTGCGGGTGTCGTAGCCGGGCATGCCGGTGGTGACCGGTATCTGCTTGACGACCTCGTCGTTCTTGTACACGGTCATCCGGTGCGCGGCGGCGTCCGTGACGGCGACTATCTTGGCGCCGGTCGTCAGCTCGATGGGTTCGGCCTTCCCGCCCCAGAGCCGGTCGCCTATCTTCAGGCCCTCCAGGTTGCTGTGCACCCGGATCGTGGCGTCGGCGGGCCAGTACTCCTTCGGGCGGTAGTGGAGCTTCTTGTCGTCCACCCAGTGCCAGGCGCCTTCCGCGGCGGGGGTGGAGTCCACCTTGAGGGCCCGTTCGACGACGGCCCGGGACGCCTTGTCCTTGACCGGCCGGCTCAGTTCGGCGGTGACGGGCTGGCCGACGCCGTATCTGCCCTTCTCGGGGCCGAAGGTGACGTTCAGGCGCTTCTTGGTGAGGGGGCGGCCGGTGTCGAAGGCGACGGTCTCACGGCCGGGGGCGCCGTCCTCGTCCTCGGTGCTCACCCGGACCGTGTAGCGGGCGTTGGCGGCGAGCGGCGAGGTGGAGTGCCAGCGGTCTCCGTCGGCGGAGAGTTCGCCCGCCACGAACCGTCCTGCGGCGTCCACGGCGGTGACGTCGGTGATGCGTCCGTCGTCCTCGGCGGTGACTTCCAGCGGCTTGTCGGGGTCGGCCTTCTCGCCGTCCCCGGTGGGGGTGTTGAAGGAGACGTGGTCGGCCGCGTCGTAGGGCGTGCCCGAGAGCGGGTGGCCCCCGGAACCGCAGGCGGTGAAGCCCGCTCCCAGGGAGACCACCAGCAGCGTGCAGCCGACGACCGTGCGGTTACGGGGTGATGTGCTCATGGGTTCAACGTAGGAACGCCCGTCGGGCGGGGCGCGTCGGGTGGGCCGAGTGAGGGACGTACCGCGTGGCGAACGGGGGAAGCCCGGACCTCCTGTCGGAGTGTCCGGGCTTCCGTGTGCTCGGCGCGTGCTATCGGCGCGAGCTACTGGTTCTGGTTCTCACCGCGGTAGTACTCGAAGACCCAGCCCCAGAGGCCGATCAGAAGGATCGGGGCGGAGAAGTACAGCAGCCACCAGCCGAAGACGACGCCCATGAAGGCGAGCGCGCCACCCACGCCGAGGGCGAGGGGCTGCCAGCTGTGCGGGCTGAAGAAGCCCAGCTCACCGGCGTCGTCCGCGACGTCTGCCTCCTTGTTGTCCTGTGCGCCCACGTCGACCCGCCGGGCCGTGAAGGCCAGGTAGTAGCCGACCATGATGCACAGGCCGAAGGCCAGGAAGAGCGCCGTGGTGCCGGCGGGCTCCTTCGACCAGACGCCGTAGACGATCGCCATGGCCAGCACGAAGACTGCCAACCAGATGAACATCTTGCCTTGGACCTTCACTTGCCGGCCTCCTTGCCGCTGGCCGCGAGCTCGCCCGCCGCCGGGCCGCCGTGCGCGAGCTGTTCGAGCGCGGCGATCTCCGGGTGGTGCAGGTCGAACGCCGGGGATTCACTGCGGATCCGCGGCAGGGTGAGGAAGTTGTGCCGCGGCGGCGGGCAGGAGGTCGCCCACTCCAGCGAACGGCCGTAGCCCCACGGGTCGTCGACCTCGACCTTCTTGCCGTACTTGGCCGTCTTCCACACGTTGTAGAGGAACGGCAGGATCGACAGACCGAGGACGAACGAGGCGATCGTGGAGATGGTGTTGAGCGCGGTGAAGCCGTCGGCCGCGAGATAGTCCGCGTACCGGCGCGGCATGCCCTCGGCGCCCAGCCAGTGCTGGACGAGGAACGTGCCGTGGAAGCCGATGAACAGCGTCCAGAAGGTGATCTTGCCGAGGCGCTCGTCGAGCATCTTGCCCGTCATCTTCGGCCACCAGAAGTGGAAGCCGGAGAACATCGCGAAGACGACGGTGCCGAACACCACGTAGTGGAAGTGCGCCACCACGAAGTACGAGTCCGAGACGTGGAAGTCCATCGGGGGCGAGGCCAGGATGACACCGGTCAGACCACCGAAGGTGAAGGTGATCAGGAAGCCGGTCGCCCAGAGCATCGGGGTCTCGAAACTCAAGGACCCCTTCCACATCGTTCCGATCCAGTTGAAGAACTTCACGCCGGTCGGTACGGCGATGAGGAACGTCATGAAGGAGAAGAACGGTAGGAGCACACCGCCGGTGACGTACATGTGGTGCGCCCACACCGTCACCGAGAGGCCGGCGATCGCGATGGTCGCGCCGATCAGGCCCATGTAGCCGAACATCGGCTTGCGGGAGAAGACCGGGATGACCTCGGAGATGATGCCGAAGAACGGCAGCGCGATGATGTACACCTCTGGATGGCCGAAGAACCAGAAGAGGTGTTGCCAGAGCAAGGCTCCGCCGTTGGCCGCGTCGAAGACGTGCGCACCGAACTTGCGGTCCGCCTCCAGGGCGAACAGCGCGGCCGCGAGGACCGGGAAGGCGAGCAGGACCAGGACGGCGGTCAGCAGCACGTTCCACACGAAGATCGGCATGCGGAACATGGTCATGCCGGGTGCGCGCATGCAGATGATCGTGGTGATGAAGTTGACCGCGCCGAGGATGGTGCCGAAGCCGGAGAAGGCCAGACCCATGATCCACATGTCGGCGCCGATGCCCGGGCTGCGGACCGCGTCCGACAGCGGGCTGTAGGCGAACCAGCCGAAGTCGGCCGCGCCCTGCGGGGTGAGGAAGCCACCGACCGCGATGAGCGAGCCGAAGAGGTACAGCCAGTACGCGAACATGTTCAGCCGCGGGAACGCCACGTCGGGCGCGCCGATCTGCAGCGGCATGATCCAGTTGGTGAAACCGGCGAACAGCGGCGTCGCGAACATCAGCAGCATGATCGTGCCGTGCATCGTGAACGCCTGGTTGAACTGCTCGTTCGACATGATCTGCGTGCCCGGGCGGGCGAGCTCGGCGCGCATGAAGAGCGCCATGACGCCGCCGATGCAGAAGAACGCGAACGACGTGACCAGGTACAGCGTGCCGATCGTCTTGTGGTCGGTGGTCGTCAGCCACTTCACCACCACGTTGCCGGGCTGCTTGCGCCGTACCGGCAGCTCGTCTTCGTACGAGCCCTCCGCGGCGGCAGCACCCTGAGGTTCGTTGATGATGCTCACAGCTGGTTCACCTCCCGGTCCTTCTCGTGCTGCGTCTGCTCGATGCCCGCCGGGACGTAACCCGTCTGGCCCTTCTCGGCCAGCTCCTTGAGGTGCTGCTCGTACCGCTCCTGGGAGACGACCTTCACGTTGAAGAGCATCCGGGAGTGGTCGACGCCGCACAGCTCGGCGCACTTGCCGAGGAAGGTGCCCTCCTGGTTGGGCGTCACCTGGAAGACGTTGGTGTGGCCCGGGATGACGTCCTGCTTCATGAGGAACGGCACCACCCAGAAGGAGTGGATGACGTCACGCGAGGTGAGGACGAAGCGGACCGTCTTGCCTTCCGGCAGCCAGAGGGTCGGGCCGGGGTTGCCGGTCTGCGGGTTCTTGTCACCGGGGGTGCCGCAGGTGTACACGCCGCCCGCGTTGTCCGGGAACTGGTTCTTCCACTTGGTCGGAATCGCGTCCAGGTTCTCGTCGGTCTTCGCGTCACCGGTCGAGCCGTCGACGTTCTCGATGTAGTTGAAGCACCAGCTCCACTGGAAGCCGACCACGTTGACCGTGAGGTCGGGCTTCTTCGACGTGTCGAGGAGCTTCGACTCGTCGCGGGCGGTGAAGTAGAAGAGCACCGAGACGATGATCAGCGGGACGACCGTGTACAGCGCCTCGATGGGCATGTTGTACCGGGTCTGTGGGGGAACTTCGACCTTGGTGCGGCTGCGCCGGTGGAAGAAAGCACTCCAGCAGATCAAGCCCCAGACCAATACGCCCGTGGCGAGCGCGGCGGCCCAGGAGCCCTGCCACAGGGAGAGGATCCGCGGAGCCTCTTCCGTGGTCGGGGTGGGCATACCAAGGCGGGGAAAGTCCTTGTATGTGCAACCGGTGGCGGTCGCCAGGACCAGGCCCGCAGTCATTGCCTGCAGCAGCTTCCGCCGCATCGGGCGCCGCGGCGAGCGGTCGGAGCCGTTGGGACTCACGTAGCGCCTTCCCGAGAGTCTCGCCCGCGCGGTATGGCTGCGGCCTTCTCGCTGGTCGGTCGCCGCCCTGCGTCGGGCAGGGGTTTGGATGTTTATGCGGACCAAACCCTACTGGACGCGATTTGGGGTCGCGCGGGGAGGGGGTACCAACTCGCCGGGGGTCACGCCGGGCGCCTAATAGCTCGGGGGTTCGGGTGATTTGGCGGGTGCGCGCACGTTGTGGCCGTTCGCGCAGTTCCCCGCGCCCCTTTGTCGTCGGCCCGAGGCTTTAGCGTTGACCTGTGGCTTACTTCGACTCCGCTTCCTCCGCTCCCCTTCATCCCGTCGCCCGGCAGGCGCTGGTGGCTTCGCTGGACGAGGGGTGGGGCGATCCGGCGCGGTTGTATCGGGAAGGGCGGCGGGCTCGGCTGTTGTTGGACGCGGCCCGGGAGGCCGCGGCCGAGGCCGTGGGGTGCCGTCCGGACGAGTTGGTCTTCACCTCGTCGGGGACGCGGGCCGTGCACTCCGGCGTCGCGGGGGTGCTGGCCGGGCGGCGGCGGGTGGGGCGTCACCTGATCGTGTCAGCCGTCGAACACTCTTCGGTGCTGCACGCGGCGGAGGCACACGAGGCCGACGGCGGGACGGTCACCCGGGTGGCGGTGGCCCGCACGGGCTCGGTGTCCGCGCCCTCGTACGCCGAGGCCCTGCGGGACGACACCGCGCTCGCGTGTCTGCAGTCGGCCAACCACGAGGTGGGGACCGAACAGCCGGTGGCCGAGGTGGCGGAGGTGTGCCGGGCGGCCGGGGTGCCGCTGCTGGTGGACGCGGCGCAGTCGCTCGGGTGGGGCCGGGTGAACGGCGACTGGTCGGTGTTGACCGCCAGTGCCCATAAATGGGGTGGCCCGTCCGGGGTCGGGCTGCTCGTCGTACGGAAGGGTGTGCGGTTCGCGGCGCAAGGGCCCGCCGACGAGCGGGAGTCCGGGCGGGCCGCCGGCTTCGAGAACATCCCGGCGGTCGTGGCGGCCGCCGCCTCGCTGCGGGCCGTACGGGCCGAGGCGGACGCGGAGGCGGTACGGCTGCGGGAGTTGACGGAGCGGATCCGGGCGCGGGTGCCGTCGCTGGTGCCCGATGTGGAGGTGGTGGGCGACCCGGAGCGCCGGCTGCCGGGGATCGTCACCTTCTCCTGTCTCTATGTCGACGGGGAGACACTGCTCCACGAGCTGGACCGCGAGGGCTTCTCCGTCTCCTCCGGTTCCTCCTGTACGAGCAGCACGCTGACGCCCAGCCATGTGCTGCGGGCCATGGGGGTGCTGAGCGAGGGGAACGTGCGGGTGTCCCTGCCGATGGGGGCCCCGGCGGAGGACGTCGAGCGGTTCCTGTCGGTGCTGCCGGGGGCGGTCGCCGCGGTGCGGGAGAAGCTGGGGGCGCCCGTGTCCGCCGCCGAGGTGTCCGTGGTGGAGGACGACGTCCTCGTCGTGGACGCCCTCGGCAGGCGCTGCCCGATCCCCGTCATCGAGCTGGCCAAGGTCATCGGGGACGTCCCGGTCGGCGGCACGGTCCGCGTCCTCTCCGACGACGAGGCGGCCCGCCTGGACATCCCGGCGTGGTGCGAGATGCGCGGCCAGGAGTACGTGGGCGAGGAGTCGGCGGAACGGGGTTCGGCGTACGTGGTACGCCGGGTGAGCTGAAGCGGGGGTCCCGCACCCCTTGGTTTTTCAAGGGGCGCGGGGAACTGCGCGACCAGCCACACCGAACCCGCGGCCGACAACGCACCGAACCCGGCAGACGAGTAGTCGCCGCCCGCCCGCTCAGCCCAGGTGCTTCTTCACTTCCGCCGCCGCCTCTTCCCCGTACGCCTTCTGGAACCGGTCCATGAAGTGCGCCCGGCGCAACGCGTACTCCTGCGTCCCCACCGTCTCGATGACCAGCGTGGCGAGCATGCAGCCGACCTGCGCCGCGCGCTCCAGCGAGACCCCCCAGACCAGCCCCGAGAGGAACCCCGCGCGGAACGCGTCGCCGACGCCCGTGGGCTCGGCCTTGCGCTCCTCCTCGGGGCAGCCGACCTCGATCGGGTCCTCGCCGGCCCGCTCGATCCGGACGCCCCGCGCGCCGAGGGTGGTGACCCGGTGGCCGACCCGGCCGAGGATCTCCTCGTCGGACCAGCCGGTCTTGGACTCGATGAGGCCCTTCTCGTACTCGTTGGAGAAGAGGTACGTCGCGCCGTCCAGCAGTATCCGGATCTCGTCGCCGTCCATGCGGGCGATCTGCTGCGAGAAGTCCGCGGCGAACGGGATGCCCCGGGAGCGGCACTCCTCGGTGTGGCGGAGCATCCCCTCCGGGTCGTCCGCGCCGATGAGGACGAGGTCGAGGCCGCCGACGCGGTCGGCGACGGTCTTCAGCTCGATGAGGCGGGCCTCGCTCATCGCGCCGGTGTAGAAGGAGCCGATCTGGTTGTGGTCGGCGTCCGTGGTGCACACGAAACGGGCCGTGTGCAGCGTCTCGGAGATGCGCACGGAGGCGGTGTCCACCCCGTGCCGGTCGAGCCACGCACGGTACTCGTGGAAGTCGGAGCCCGCCGCGCCGACCAGGATCGGGCGGGTGCCGAGCTGTCCCATGCCGAACGCGATGTTGGCGCCGACACCGCCCCGGCGTACGTCGAGCTGGTCCACGAGGAAGGAGAGGGAGACCGTGTGCAGCTGGTCCGCGACGAGTTGGTCGGCGAAGCGGCCCGGGAAGGTCATCAGATGGTCGGTGGCGATGGAGCCGGAGACTGCGATACGCACGGCGAGGACACGCTCCTGCGAAGGGAGAGGGGATTGACAGTTCACGCTACCGGGTCGCCCACCTGCTCTGAAGCAGGCAAAACTACCCGATAGTAGGTCTTTCTTCGCGGGGTTCACGGTGCGTACGGTGCCGTTATGACGAACCCCAAGATCCACGGCACCGTACCGTTCGACCCGGACGGCGGCCTCGCGGCGCTGCGCGGCGACTGCGCCCGGATGGCTCCGCACTGGGCGGCCCCCGCGAAGGTCAGTACGGCTCCGGTGTCCCCTTCGCTCATTCATGGGGTGAAGGTGCCGGTGACGTCCGCGCGGCTGGTGGACGCGATGCCGGAGTACGGCGACTGAGGGAACCGTCGGCTCCTCCGCCGCGTCCCATCGCTGTCCCCCGTATAGGGGAGGCGGTGTACGACCTGCCGAAGGAGCGATGCGGTGAACCCCGAGCGACCCGACAACCCCGAGAACCCGGACGAGGGCCCCGAGCCCGAGGCCGCCGAGGAGCTCGGGGCTGCCGGGGATGACGTCACCGGGGCCGACTCGGCCGACCAGGCCGGCGAGGCCGAGGCCGACGAGGCGAGTGAGCCCGGCGAGGCGGAGGCTGCGGTCGCGGCCGATGAGCCCGCTGAGGCGGAGGCCGCAGCCGATGAGCCCGCCGAGGCCGAAGCCGAAGCGGAGGCCGAAGCGGAGACCGAGGCCGCGGCCGGTGACAGCGACGAGGGTGCCGACGCCGGTCAGGTCGTGGATGTCGGCGGGGCCGAGCGTCCGCGTCGGCGGCGCTCCCGGGTGGCCGTCGCCTCCGTGGCCGCCGCCGTACTGCTGGTCGGGGGCGGCGGGGCGCTGCTCGCCTCGACCTCGTCCGGTGGGTCCGGCGGATCCGGTGGCGGAGGGGGATCGGCCGCGCCCGGTGGCGACGGCACTCCCCCGCCGCTCGCGCTGGACGGCTATACCGACGGCGGTTCGAACGGCATCGCGCCCGGTGAGCCGGACCCCGCCGGGGTGACCTACCGCGCGGACGGCGAGCTGCCCGAGGGCCCCGGTTCCGCTCCCGTCTACGCCGCCGAGGGCCAGGTGACGGCCGCCGAGGTCGCGCGGCTCGCGAAGGCGCTCGGGGTGGAGGGCACCCCCACGGCCGAGAGCGACGCCTGGCAGGTGGGGGCGGTCGGGGACGGTTCGGGACCGGTGCTGCGCGTCACCCGGCAGTCGCCGGGGACCTGGACGTTCAACCGGTACACGCCGGGCACCGACAACTGCCAGAAGGTGGACGTCTGCGCCTCCGGTACGGCCGAGGGCGGCGACCCGGTGAGCGAGGCGGCGGCGAAGAAGGCAGCGGCCCCGGTGCTCAAGGTGGTCGGCCAGGACGACGCCAAGCTCGACGCCGGGCAGCTCATGGGCGCCGTCCGGGTGGTGAACGTGGACCCCGAGGTCGGTGGGCTGCCCACGTACGGCTGGTCGACCGGCGTCCAGATCGGCGCCGACGGCCAGGTGGTCGGCGGCAGCGGCAGCCTGAAGGCGCCGGTGAAGAGCGACACGTATCCCGTCGTGGACGCGGCACGGGCGCTGGAGCTGCTGAACGGCTCGGGTCAGGGCGTCGGCACCGAGCGCGGCGGCATCGGCGGCTGCACGGGCCCCGTACCGCTGGAGGGCAAGAACGGGACTGGTGAGAGCGGGATCGGTGAGAGCGGGACGGCCGGGGCGGAGGAGACGCCGTGCGAGCGGATGACCGCGCTGCCGAAGGCGGAGCCGGTCACCGTCGAGAGGGCGGTGTTCGGGCTGGCCTCGCACCATGTGGGCGGCCGGCCGGCACTGGTGCCGTCCTGGATGTTCGAGGTGCGGCCGACGGGGGCCGGGGACACCTACACGGTGACGCACCCTGCGGTCGACCCGGAGTATCTGGTCTCCCCCGAGCCCCGCTCGGAGCCGACCGAGAAGCCCGGCGGGCCGGGTGACACCCCGTCCACCGACTCCGACTCGCAGAAGGTGACGGTGGAGGGCTACACGGTCGACGGCGACGAGCTGACCGTGACCTTCTGGGGCGGGGTGTGCAGCGACTACAAGGCTTCGGTGAGCGAGGGGTCGGGCGAGGTGAAGGTCACCGTCACCGACACCCCGCACGAGGGCAAGGTCTGCATCATGATCGCCAAGGCGTTGGAGCGGACGGTTCAGCTGGACGAGCCGCTGGGTGACCGGAAGGTGGTCGGGTCGGACGGCAAGGCGATCCCGGAGGGCGGGATCGCGGAGCTGGAACCGCGGTAGGCGCCCGGACACACGAAGGCGGCGTCCCCCTCGGAGGGGGACGCCGCCTTCGTCGTACCCGTGTGTCGCCCGGACGCGTGGCGCCGGCGCGCGGGGACTCTAGTTGAAGGAGTCGCCGCAGGCGCAGGAGCCCGTCGCGTTCGGGTTGTCGATGGTGAAGCCCTGCTTCTCGATGGTGTCGACGAAGTCGATGGTGGCGCCGCCCAGGTACGGGGCGCTCATACGGTCGGTGACGACCTTCACACCGTCGAAGTCCTTCTCCACGTCGCCGTCGAGCGAGCGCTCGTCGAAGAAGAGCTGGTAGCGCAGGCCGGAGCAGCCGCCGGGCTGAACGGCGACGCGCAGCGCCAGGTCGTCACGGCCTTCCTGGTCGAGCAGGGCCCTGACCTTGGCCGCGGCGGCGTCGGTCACGATGATGCCGTCGGTGACGGTGCCGGTCTCGTCCGATACGGACATCTACATCTCTCCCGGGTTGTACGGAGACTGCTTGCCGACGAGTGCAACCGCCGGAGTCCCGGATTCATTCCGGGCCGCGCGGAAATCGGTCGTGTCCGTCCTCCGCGTCTCTCTTCATGCTCGCACATGGCCGGTGGAACCCGGCCATGTGCGGTGGAACCCACACCGGACTCCGCCGCCGGGATTCACGTCACATCGACGCTATGGGCATCGTCAATATGACGTGAAGCGGTTATCATAGATAACGTCAATTCGACGAAAAGGATAGCCCGAATGTCCCAGACCCAGGAGCTCGACGTACAGCCGACGCCCCTCGCCCTGCTGCTGCTCGGCCGCGAGGCCGACCCGAGGAGCGAGCGGGGTGTCGAGTGCCCGGGCGACCTCCCCTCCCCGTCCGACCCGGACCTGGTGGAGCGCGCCCGCGCGGCCAAGGAGAAGCTCGGGGACAAGGTCTTCGTGCTCGGCCACCACTACCAGCGCGACGAGGTCATCCAGTTCGCGGACGTCACGGGCGACTCCTTCAAGCTGGCCCGGGACGCGGCGGCGCGGCCCGAGGCCGAGTACATCGTGTTCTGCGGTGTGCACTTCATGGCCGAGTCGGCGGACATCCTGACCGGCGACGAGCAGAAGGTCGTCCTGCCGGACCTGGCCGCCGGCTGTTCGATGGCCGACATGGCCACCGCCGAGCAGGTCGCCGAGTGCTGGGACGTGCTGACCGAGGCCGGCATAGCCGAGCAGGTCGTGCCCGTCTCGTACATGAACTCCTCCGCCGACATCAAGGCCTTCACCGGCAAGCACGGCGGCACCATCTGCACCTCGTCGAACGCGAAACGCGCCCTGGACTGGGCATTCGAGCAGGGTGAGAAGGTCCTGTTCCTGCCGGACCAGCACCTCGGGCGCAACACCGCCGTGCGGGACATGGGCATGTCGCTCGACGACTGTGTCCTCTACAACCCGCACAAGCCGAACGGCGGTCTCACCGTCGAGCAGCTGCGCGACGCGAAGATGATCCTGTGGCGGGGCCACTGCTCGGTGCACGGCCGCTTCAGCCTGCAGTCCGTGAACGACGTACGGGAGCGGATCCCGGGCGTCAACGTCCTCGTGCACCCGGAGTGCAAGCACGAGGTCGTGGCGGCGGCAGATTACGTCGGGTCGACCGAGTACATCATCAAGGCGCTGGAGGCCGCGCCGGCCGGTTCCAAGTGGGCCATCGGCACCGAGCTGAACCTGGTCCGGCGGCTGGCGAACCGTTTCGCGCCCGAGGGCAAGGAGATCGTCTTCCTCGACCGCACGGTCTGCTTCTGCTCCACGATGAACCGCATCGACCTCCCGCACCTCGTCTGGACCCTGGAGTCCCTGGCCGAGGGCAACCTGGTCAACCGCATCGAGGTCGACAAGGAGACCGAGGCGTTCGCGAAGCTGGCGCTGGAGCGGATGCTGGCGCTGCCGTAGCCCTCACCCACGTCCCGCGCTCACCCCGACTCGGGCTCCCGGTCGGGGTGGGCGGGGTCGAGGGAGAAGAGGGTGCCGTCGGTGACGGCCACGAACAGCGCTCCCTCGTGGGGCAGCACCCAGGGGTCGCCCTGGAGGGACCAGGTCGGCGTGGCACGGGGCAGCGTCTCCCACAGCAGGGTGCCCTTGCGCCGGTCGAGCGCCGCGACCCTGCCGGTGGTGCTGGCCAGGTAGACGGTGTCCGACACGGCGTCGTACCCGGGCTCGCCCGGCCGTTCCAGGCTGGTCCTGGTCCGCCACAACAGTTCACCCGTGTGCGGGGACACGGCGGTCACCTGGCCGCCGGAGCGGGTGAACAGCAGCACGCCGCCCGTCAGGGCCGCCCGGCCCCGCCCGTCCTCGTCGTTCTCGCCCGGCTTCGTCACCACCCGGTTCCCGGTCTCCAGGTCCACGAGCAGGATCGTGTCGTACGTCGGGTCGCTGCCGCGGGTCGCGTCGGTGTACTCGGTGTCGTCCTCGACCAGGACCAGGTCTCCCTGCTTCACGCCGAGGAGGTCGCTGTTCAGCGGCACCTTCACGGTCCTGGCCGAGCCGTCGGCGCGGTCCACGATCAGGACCCGGGATTCCGGGTTCGCCGCCTTGGCGTCCCGGGTCACCGGTCGGCAGTGGGCGTAGGTGCCCGCTCCGGCGGTGGTGAACGCGCAGCTGTGGCCGACCGGCATCGGCAGGGACCAGCGCTCGGCGCCCGTGCGCGGTGAACGGGCCGTGACCGTCACGCCGTCGGCTTCGGGGGTGAGGACGAGGTCGCCGGTCAGGGCCGGGACGGTCTCGTCGGTGTTCGTCCGCCGGGTCCACAGCCGCTCGCCGGTGTCCGCGTCGAGGGCGACGAGATCGACCGGGTCCACCACGGGTTCGCCGCTGAAGACGGTCTGCCGCACGAGGACGGTGCCGTCCCGGACGCCGAGGACGGCGGCGTAGTACCGGTCCCGGTGGTGGCCGGCCGGTGCGAGGTCGGCCCGCCAGACGGTCTTCCCGGTCCTGCCGTCGACGCGGACGGGGAGGACTCCCTCGCCCCCGCAGTAGACGGCGTCCCCGTCCGCCTGGCAGGCGGGCGCGCCGCCCGCGTTGCCGTCCTGCACGGTCAGCGGCTGCCGGGAGCCCGCCGAGGCCTTCGCGAACACCGTCGTCTGCCAGGGCCGCCAGCCGCTCTGCGGGGCCGTCCAGCGGCTGGTCGGGGACGGCTTCGGTGCCGCCGTGTCGGTGGTGTCCGAGCCGCCCGGTCCCAGCACATAGGCGGTCAGCCCGAGGGCGAGCGCGCCCACGGTGCCGGTGACGGCGAGCAGGGGCCGGACCCGGCGCCGGCGGGCGGGCCGCGGGGCCGGGTCGCGGTCGGTCGTGGGAGCCGGTCCGGGGTCGGTCGCGGTAGCCGGGCGGGACTCCGTCGCGGGGCCCGGGCGGGGCTCCGTCGCGACGTCCTGGGTGTCCGTGCGTGGTGTCGCCGCCGGGAGGTCGTCCGGGTCCGGTTCGGGCAGGAGGGCCGCGAACTCCTGGGCCAGTTCGTCGAGTGGGGGCCGGTCGGCGGCCTCCTTGGCCAGACAGCGTGCCAGGACGGCGCGCAGCGGCGCGTCCACCCCGTCCAGCACGGGTTCGTCGTGGATCACCCGGTAGGCCGTCAGATAGGGGCTGTCCGCGTCGAAGGGGCCCCGGCCGGTGACGGCGTAGACCAGCAGGGTGCCGAGCGAGAAGACGTCCGAGGCCGGGCCTGCCGTGCGGGCGTCGGTGAGCTGTTCCGGGGACATGAACGGCGGGGTGCCGATCATCTGCCCGGTCTCGGTCAGGTGGAGGTTCTCCGCCGCGCGGGAGATGCCGAAGTCGATGACGCGGGGGCCGTCGTCCGCGATCAGGACGTTGGCCGGCTTCAGGTCCCGGTGCACCACACCGGCCCGGTGGATCTCCCGCAGCGCCTCGACGAGGCCCAGGGCCAGGGAGCGCAGCTGGGTGACGCGGAGCGGGCCCCGGTCGCGGATCAGCTGGGCGAGGGAGCGGCCGGGCACATACTGGGTCGCCATCCAGGGGCGTACGGCCTCCGGGTCGGCGTCGACGACGGGGGCGGTGAAGGCGCCGCTGACCTTGCGGACGGCCTCGATCTCCTGGCGGAACCGGGCCCGGAAGACGGTGTCCTGCGCGTACTGGGCGTGCACCACCTTCACGGCGACCTCGCGGCCGGAACGTGCTCTCGCCCGGTAGACGACGCCCATCCCGCCGTTGCCGAGCCGGTCGACCACCTTGTACCCGCCGACCGATCTCGGGTCGTCGCTGTGCAGAGCCACGCCCGGGTCCCTCCCCCGCGTACCAGTTCGATGCACAGGATACGTAAGGGCGAGGCACGGGCGGCGCCGTGCGGACGGGGATACGCGGACGGCCGGGTCCCGAACGTGTGCGTTCGGGACCCGGCCGCCGTCGGCCTCTCGGTGACGGTGGTGTCAGACCCCGGCGGGCTCCGGCTCCTCCGACTGCTCGTCCGACTGCTCGGTGGCGGCGGGTGCCGCACCGCCCCGCTTCAGGGCCTTCTTCTTGGCCCGGCGCTCCTTGCGGATCTCGATCATCGTGTAGAGGGTCGGGACCAGCAGCAGGGTCAGCAGCGTCGACGTGATCAGACCGCCGATGACGACCACGGCCAGCGGCTGGGCGATGAAGCCGCCCTCGCCGGTGATGCCGAGGGCCATGGGCAGCAGCGCGAAGATCGTCGCCAGGGCCGTCATCAGGATCGGGCGGAGCCGGTGACGGCCGCCCTCGATGACCGCCTCGACGGTGCCGTAGCCCTGGCGGCGGTACTGGTTGATCAGGTCGATCAGCACGATCGCGTTGGTCACCACGATGCCGATCAGCATCAGCATGCCGATCATCGCGGGGACACCCATCGGCGTACCGGTGACGATCAGCAGGCCGATCGCGCCGGTGGCCGCGAACGGGATGGAGACCAGCAGGATCAGCGGCTGGATGAGCGACCGGAAGGTCGCGACCAGCAGCATGAAGACGATCGCGATCGCCGCGAGCATCGCGAGGCCGAGC
Organism: Streptomyces sp. NPDC107538; assembly: GCF_055657445.1. NCBI lineage: Bacteria > Bacillati > Actinomycetota > Actinomycetes > Kitasatosporales > Streptomycetaceae > Streptomyces > Streptomyces sp. NPDC107538. Next base: position 206,266 of record NZ_JBVKAY010000012.1, read on the forward strand.
GAGGCGAAGGCCTCGTCCTGGTCCTCGGAGACACCGCCGATGGAGGCGGTGGCGCCCTCGGGCAGCTTCAGGGCGTCCAGCTTGGCGGTGAGGTCGGTGCTGACCGCGCCGGTGTTGTCGCCCTTGGGCTTCGCCGTGATCGTCGCGGCCCGCTGGCCGTCGATCCGGGTCATGGCGACCGGGCCGTCCACCAGCTCGACGTCCGCGATGTCACCCAGCTTCACCGCGCCCAGCGGCAGGTCCCGCAGCTCCTTCAGGGTGTCGGCGGGCTTCGCCGACTTGATGACGACGTCCCGCTCGGTGTCGTCGAGGATCGCCCGGCCGCTGGTCGTCCCGCGCACGGCCTGGGAGACGGCCGCGCCGAGGGTCTGCTCGTCGAAGCCGGCCGCGGCCGCCTTGTCGGTGGCCCTGACCGAGATCCGGGGCACGCTCTGCGAGAGGTCGCTGGTGACGTCGGTGACGTTGTCCATCGTGGAGACGGCGTCCCGGACCTGCTCCGCGGCCTTGCGCAGGACATCGCCGTCGGCGGCCTTCACCACCACGCTGAGGTCCTGGCTGCCGAAGGCGTCGCCGACCGCCACGGTGGTCGTACCGATGCCGGAGAGCCCGGCGAGGCCCTTCTCGATGGTGTCCTGGACACCGGCGGCGTCGGCCGAGTCGTCCAGCATGACGCTGTACGAGGCCTGGTTGGAGTCGGTGCCACCGCCGAACGCGGCCAGGAAGCCGGAGGAGCCGATGGTGACCTGGTAGTCCTTGACGCCCTTGGTCCCGGCGAGCAGCTTCTCGACCTTCTTCGTCTGCTCGTCGGTCGCCGTGAGGCTGGTGCCGGGCTTCAACTCCTGCTTGAGGCTGAGGACTTCCTGGTCGCCCGGGTCGAAGAAGTTCGTCTTCAGCAGCGGGGCCATGCCGAACGTGCCGATCAGCACGACGGCCGCGATGGCCACACTGGTCAGCCGGCGGCGGGTGGCGAAGCGCAGGACCGGGACGTAGAAGCGCTGGAGGCGGCTCTTCGCCTCCTTCTCCTCGGCCTTGCGGCGGGCTTCCTCGGCGTCCTCGGGCGTGCCCTTCGGGGCGCGCAGGAACCAGTACGACAGCACCGGGACCACGGTCAGGGAGACCACGAGGGAGGCGAGCAGGGCCGCCGTCACGGTGAGCGAGAAGCTGCCGAACAGCTCGCCGACCATACCGCCGGTGAGGCCGATCGGGAGGAAGACGGCGACCGTCGTCAGGGTGGAGGAGGTGACCGCTCCGGCGACCTCGCGGACCGCCTTGAGGATGGCCTCCTCGCGCTCCTCGCCGTAGCCGAGGTGCCGCTTGATGTTCTCCAGCACCACGATCGAGTCGTCGACGACCCGGCCGATGGCGATGGTGAGCGCGCCGAGGGTGAGCATGTTGAGGGAGAGGTCGCGGGTCCACAGCACGATCAGCGCCAGGACCACCGACAGCGGGATGGAGACCGCGGTGACGAGGGTCGAGCGGATCGACGCCAGGAAGACCAGGATGACCAGGACCGCGAAGACCAGGCCGAGCGCGCCCTCGGTGGTCAGGCCCTCGATGGACTTGGCGACCGCCGGACCCTGGTCGCTGACCACGGTGACGGTGGCGCCGGAGCCCAGGTCCCGCCGCATGTCCGCGAGCTTGTCCTCGACGGCGTCGGAGATGGCGACCGCGCTGCCGTTACGGTCCATGGTGACCATGACCGCGAGGCTCGGCTCGCCATTGGTGCGGGTGATGGAGTCGGCCCTGGCCTGCTCCTCCTTGACCGCGGCGACATCCGCGAGGCGTACGGGCTTCTTGGCGCCCTCGCCGCGCACCATCACGTTCTCGATCTGCTCCAGCGAGGTGTAGCCGCCGCCGACCTGGACGGTGCGGTTGGCGCCGTCCTCGTCGAAGGAGCCCGCGGGCATCGTGACGCCGCCCGCCTGGAGTGCCTGCGAGAGGGCCATGGTGGTCAGGCCCGCCTTGGCGAGCTTCGCGTCGTCGGGGGTGACGGTGACCTGGACGTCCCGTACGCCGTCGACGGTGACCTGGCCGACGCCGTCGATGGCCTCGACGGTCGGCACCACGGTCCGGTCGAGCTGGTCCGCGAGGGCCTGCTGGTCCTGGTCGGAGGAGACGGCGAGGACGACGGTCGGCATGTCGTCCGTGGAGCCCGCGATCACCTGCGGGTCCACGTCGTCCGGGAGCTGCGCCCGGACCCGGTTGACGGCCTGCTGGACATCGGCGACGAGCTGGTCGGTGCCCGGTCCGTAGTCGAAGGACGCCATGATCAGGGCGTTGCCCTCACTGGCGGTCGAGGTGACGCCCGTGATGCCGTCGACCCCTTCGAGGCCGGCCTCGATGGGTTCGACGACCTGCTTCTCGACCACGTCCGGGGACGCGCCCTGGTAGGGCGCGAGCACGGACACCATGGGCAGTGCGATGGTGGGCAGCAGCTGCTGCTTGAGCTGGGGTATCGCGATCGCCCCGAAGACGAGCGCGATGATCGACATCAGACCGACGAGGGCCCGCTGTGCGAGGCTGAACCGAGACAGCCAGGACATGGGTCAGGGTCTCTCTTCTGTGGCGTGAGCGGCGGACGAACGCCCATGCCACATGCGGCTTCGATCCCCCATGTGTCGCCCCTGTGAAGCGGATGTGAGCGCTCACCTCATACCCTGCGCCATCGCGGACCCCGGTTCCCTCGCTCCCCAGGGCCATTTCCTTATCCGGCGCATACTCCGAGTGGAGTAGTCCCCGGTGGCTGTCAGTCCACCCTCGGTCGTACCAGGCCCGACTCGTACGCGAAGACCACCAGCTGGGCCCGGTCCCGGGCGCCGAGCTTGGCCATGGCCCGGTTGACGTGGGTCTTCACGGTCAGCGGGCTGACCTCCAGCCGCTCGGCGATCTCGTCGTTGGAGAGTCCGCCGGCGACCTGGACGAGCACCTCGCGCTCGCGGCTGGTGAGGGTGGCGAGCCGGGCCGAGCGGGCGGCGGCCCCGCCCTCGCCGTCGCCGGAGTCGTCGGGCTGTGCGAGGAACCGGGCGATCAGGCCCTTGGTGGCGGTCGGCGACAGCAGCGCCTCGCCGCCGGCGGCGACCCGGATCGCGTTCAGCAGTTCGTCCGGCTCGGAGCCCTTGCCGAGGAAGCCGGAGGCGCCGGCGCGCAACGACCGCACCACGTAGTCGTCGACCTCGAAGGTGGTGAGGATGACGACCCGGACATGGGCGAGCGTCGGATCGGCGCTGATCAGCCGGGTGGCGGCCAGTCCGTCCGTGCCGGGCATCCGGATGTCCATCAGCACGACGTCCGCCCGCTCCTCCTTCGCGAGCCGCACCGCCTCCGCCCCGTCCGACGCCTCCCCCACCACCTCCATGTCCGGCTCCGAGTCGACGAGCACCCGGAAGGCACTGCGCAGCAGCGCCTGGTCGTCGGCGAGCAGGACACGGATCGTCATACGGGGTCCCCCGGGGCACTGGTCACGGTCGTACGGCCGCCGCCGCGACGGTGCCGTTCACGGTCGTACGGCTTCCGCGGTGGTCGTGCGGGTCTTGAGCGGCAGGATCGCATGGACGCGGAAACCGCCGCCGTAGCGGGGGCCGGTGGTGAGGGCGCCGCCGAGCGCGGCGACGCGTTCCCGCATGCCGAGGAGGCCGTGGCCGCCGACCCCGTCGCCCTGGGTGTCCGGTCCCGTCTGCCCGGTGCCGTTGTCGAGGACGGTGATCTCCACGTTCGGGCCGACGCGTACGACGCTGACCTCGGCCTTCGCCGCCTCGCCCGCGTGCTTGTGCACATTGGTGAGGGCTTCCTGGATGACCCGGTACGCGGCGAGGTCGACGGCGGCCGGGAGGGTCACGCCCTCGTCGGCGCGGACCACCTCGACGGCGAGGCCCGCGCTGTGGAAGGTGCCGACGAGTTCACCGAGCCGGACCAGGCCCGGGGCGGGTTCGGTGGGGGCCTCGGGGTCGCCGGACTGGCGGAGCAGGCCGACCGTGGCGCGGAGTTCGTTGAGCGCGGAGCGGCTGGCCTCGCGGACGTGGGCGAGGGCCTCCTTGGCCTGGTCGGGCCGCTTGTCCATGACGTGCGCGGCGACCCCGGCCTGGACGTTGACCAGGGCGATGTGGTGGGCGACGACGTCGTGCAGATCGCGGGCGATCCGCAGCCGCTCCTCGGCGACCCGGCGGCGGGCCTCCTCCTCACGGGTGCGCTCCGCGCGTTCGGCGCGCTCCCTTATGGCGTGCACGAAGGCGCGGCGGCTGCGCACCGCGTCGCCGGCCGTCGCGGCCATGCCGGTCCAGGCGAAGATGCCGATGTTCTCCTGGTCGTACCAGGGCATGGGGCCGGCGAGCATGGCCGTACCGGTCAGCACGGTCATCGTGAGCGGGCCGACGCGCCAGGTGGTGGGGCGGTCGGTGGTGGAGGCGACCGTGTAGAGGGCGATCACGGCGGACATCGCGACGGGGGCGCGCGGGTCGCCGGTCACCAGTTCGGCGAGGGTGAGCGCGGAGGTGGCGGCGAGGACGGCCATGGGGGCGCGGCGGCGGGCGACCAGGACGGCGGCGGCCGTCACCATGAGCGCGATGCTGAGTCCGCCGGGGGTGCGGGCGCCCCATCTGTCGCCGTGCTCGGCGTGGGGGTCGACGAAGGAGGCGGCCACCATCGTGACGAGGACGCCGAGGGCCAGGGCGGCGTCCAGCGCGAGGGGGTGCGCTGTCAGCCAGGTTCTGGCTCGGTGGAGGGTGCTCACGATTGATTACGGTACGGGGCGGTTGTCGGGGGCGGAATCGGTGGTGGCGGTACCTGTGGGGGCGGTACCTGTGGGGGCGGTACCTGTGGGGGCGGTACCTGTGGGGGCTGTTCGAGGTGAGTGGGTACGTGCGGGTCCGGTGGGGCTTCTCGCGCAGTTCCCCGCGCCCCTGAAGGACACGGCCCTTCGGGCCTGTCCATCGGTCCTCACCCCGGGATCAGGCCGTCGTCGCTCAGCATTTCCCGGACCTCCTCCAGGGTCGCGTCCGGGGACGGGAGGATCAGTTCCGAGGGCTCCAGGGAGTCGTCGGGGAGGGGGTGCCCAGTTCGCGGACCTTGTCCAGGAGGGCGTGGAGGGTGTGGCGGAAGCCCGAGCCGTCGCCGACCTCCATTTCCGCCAGGAGTACGTCGTCCAGCTTGTTCAGCTCGGCGAAGTGGACGTCGTCCAGCCTCACCTGGCCCTCCCCCATGATCCGTACGATCATGTCGCCCTCCTCCGGGACGAGAGACGGCTACTGCTTGTCGAAGCGCGGAGTGTCCTGCTGCTGGGACTGCTGCTGCGGGGCCGCCTGGCCGGTGCCGCCCTCGAGGGCCTGCTGCTGCGCGGACGGGCCGCCCGCCAGCTCGGCCTTCATGCGCTGGAGCTCCAGCTCGACGTCCGTACCGCCGGAGAGACGGTCCAGCTCGGCCTGGATGTCGTCCTTGTGCATCCCGGACGGGTCGTCGAGGGCACCGGAGGCGAGCAGTTCGTCGATGGCGCCGGCGCGGGCCTGGAGCTGCGCGGTCTTGTCCTCGGCGCGCTGGATCGCGAGACCGACGTCGCCCATCTCCTCGGAGATGCCGGAGAACGCCTCGCCGATCCGGGTCTGCGCCTGGGCGGCGGTGTACGTGGCCTTGATCGTCTCCTTCTTCGTACGGAAGGCGTCGACCTTGGCCTGCAGGCGCTGCGCGGCGAGGGTGAGCTTCTCCTCCTCGCCCTGGAGGGTGGAGTGCTGCGTCTCCAGGTCCGTCACCTGCTGCTGGAGCGCGGCGCGACGCGAGAGCGCCTCGCGGGCCAGGTCCTCGCGGCCGAGCGCGAGCGCCTTGCGGCCCTGGTCCTCCAGCTTCGAGGACTGGGACTGGAGCTGGTTGAGCTGAAGCTCCAGGCGCTTGCGGGAGGTGGCGACATCGGCCACGCCCCGGCGCACCTTCTGGAGCAGCTCCAGCTGCTTCTGATACGAGTAATCAAGGGTCTCGCGCGGGTCCTCGGCCCGGTCAAGGGCCTTGTTCGCCTTCGCGCGGAAGATCATCCCCATACGCTTCATGACACCGCTCATGGGCTTCGCGCGCCCCCTTCTGACGGACTCCAGCTCACAGGTCTGCGACAGAACCCACAGTACGGGCCCTGCTTCTATTACCGCACTGTTCGGGGACGGATGCGCTCATCCCCAAGGACGACTGTGTACGGCGCCGCTCCGGCGTAGGGAGTAGGTGTCTCCCGGGGTTACGTACGGGCCGCTCCCTGGAATACCTCAGCCGTCCTACGGGTGGACCGCCACCACACTTCCCCCTTTTCCGGCTTTTCGGGTTTCCCCGAACACTTTCGCCCCAGCTCTGTCTCCAGCAAGGACGTCGGGTGTTGCCGGATCGTTCCCCACTCGGCTGGGGTCCATGCCCCGGCACCCCGTACCCTTGGGTTTTGTGTTTCGTAGCCGCGCCAAGAGCGACAAGGAATCGGCCGCCGACAAGGCGCTGGTGACCGACTCCAAGCAGACCCGTGACCCGCAGGCCCCCAAGGGGCGTCCCACTCCCAAGCGGAGTGAGGCCCAGGGGCAGCGCCGTAGCGTCGCCCATACGCCGACGACGCGCAGGGAGGCCGCCAAGCGCTCCCGCGACGAGCGCCGCTCCGCGATGGAGAAGCAGCGTCAGGCGCTGGCCACCGGCGACGAGCGCTATCTGCCCGCCCGGGACAAGGGCCCGGTGCGCAGGTTCGCCCGTGACTTCGTGGATTCGCGCTTCCACATCGCGGAGTTCTTCCTGCCGCTGGCCGTGATCATCCTGGTGCTGAGCATGGTGCAGGTGGCGTCGCTGCAGAACATCGCGCTGCTGCTGTGGCTCTTCGTGATCGTGCTGATCGTGGTCGACTCGATCAGCCTCGGGTTCCGTCTGAAGAAGCAGCTGAACGAGCGCTTCCCCGACGCGAACAAGAAGGGCGCCGTGGCCTACGCCCTGATGCGCACGCTCCAGATGCGTCGCCTCCGGCTGCCGAAGCCGCAGGTCAAGCGCGGAGAGCGGCCCTGAGCACGACCGCTTTCTCCGGGGGTGCGGCCGAGGCCTGGCTGAACCGGCTGGGCACGCTGCGTGAGGTCGTCCGACAGGAGCTGGTGTCCCGGCAGCTCGACGAGCAGATAGCCGGCCGCTTCCCCGTCGGGCAGCGGCTGCGGGTGCTGGACGTGGGCATGGGACAGGGCACGCAGGCGCTGCGGCTGGCCCGGGCCGGGCACGCGGTGACCGGGATCGAGCGCGAGACGAAGCTCATCGCCGTGGCCCGGGAGGCGCTGGCCGCCGAGCCCGAGGGCATCCGGGGGCGGGTGCGGATCGTCGAGGGCGACGGCCGGGACACGGGTGTGCACTTCCTGCCGGGCAGCTTCGACGTGGTGCTCTGTCACGGGGTGCTGATGTACGTCGAGGAGCCGGACGCCCTGCTGGCGGGGCTGGCGCGGATGCTGGCGCCCGGGGGGCTGCTGTCGCTGCTCGTCCGCAACGGCGACGCGCTCGCGATGCGGGCGGGGCTGGCCGGGGACTGGGCGGGGGCGGTGGCCGCGTTCGACACCACCGCGTACCGGAATCGGCTCGGGCTGGATGTGCGGGCGGATCGGCTGGACGCGTTGACGGACGCGCTCGGGGGGATCGGGGCGCCGTTGCACGCGTGGTACGGGGTGCGGGTGTTCACGGACCTCGCCGCGGATGACGCGGGGCTGCCTGAAGGGGTGGGGGATCTTGAGGTGCTCCTCGCCGCGGAGGAGCGGGCGGGGCGGACGGATCCCTATCGGCAGGTGGCCGCGTTGTTGCATCTGTGCGGGGTTCGGGGCTGAGGGCGCCTTCTGGGGTGGGGGTGCGGGTCGCTTTGGCGGGTGCGGGTCCGGTGGGGGCTGGTCGCGCAGTTCCCCGCGCCCCTGAAAAAGCGGGCTGCGCCCTGCTTTTTCGGCCCGAAAGGGCCGTAGGCCCTTAAGGGGCGCGGGGAACTGCGCGAGAAGCCCCACCGGGCCCGCGGTCGCTCACACACCCATCCCACCCAACCCCTCGGCGGGATCGGGGCGGAGCCCCGTACAGGGACCCCGCCCGCCGCGGAGCGCTACGCGTTCAGGCTCATCGGGCCGTAGATCTCCGTCGTGTCCTCGAAGAGACGGACCTGGTCGGCGCCACCCTCCAGCAGCGCTTTCCAGTGCTCGCCGATCCACGACTCGGCATCCCCCTGGGTCGTGAACTCCTCGGGCTGGACCGCGGGCTGGACCTCCGCCCCGTCGGCCTTCTCGAACCGCCACAGCCATGCCGCCATGTGAGCCTCCGTAAGTACCGGCCCGACACCGCACACGCGACATCGGGCAAGATCCGGTTCCTCCCTGAGCCTAGTCGGACGCACAAGACCTGCGGGTGTTCATCAGGGCGCGGGAGACTCGGGGGTGTGGAACTGACATTGCTCGGCACCGGCGCTCCCGCGGGGCTGCCCCGCCCCGACTGTCCGTGCGCGGCGTGCGCGACCGCGCTCGGGGATGCCGCGCGCGGGGCGACCGCGCTGCTCGTGGACGGCACACTGCTGCTCGACCTCACTCCGGGCGCCGCCCTCGCGGCCGCGCGCGCCGGGCACTCGCTGACCGGTGTACGGCAGGTCCTGCTGTCGCATCCGCACGACGGGCCCGCCGTGGAGGTGCCGGCGGGGCTGCCGCAGCCGGGGCGGGTGCCGGACGGGCGGGAGCTGGCGCTGCTGACCGGGCACCGGGTGCGGGCGCTGGCCCTGGACGCGCCGGGGACGGGGTACGCGGTCACCGGGCCGGGCGGGCAGCGGCTGCTGTATCTGCCGCCGAGGGGCGCGCTCGCCGGGGTGGAGGAGCGGGCGCAGCCGTACGACATGGTGGTCCTCGATGTGCTGGGGCGGCCGGACGCGTTGGCGCGGCTGCGGGCGGTGGGGGCCGTGGGGCCGACGACCGATGTGGTCGCCGTGCACCTCGACCACGACGTGCCGCCGGACGGCGAGTTGCCGCGCCGGCTCGCGGCGGCGGGGGCGCGCGCCGTGCCGGACGGGACGACGCTGGCGGTGGGCGCCTACCAGGACGTGCCCGACGTACCGCGCCGCACGCTGGTGCTCGGCGGGGCGCGGTCGGGGAAGTCGGTGGAGGCCGAGCGGCGGCTGGAGGCGTTCCCGGACGTGCTGTACGTGGCGACCGGTGGGACGCGGGGCGGGGACGGGGAGTGGGCCGAGCGGGTCGCCGTCCACCGGGAGCGGCGGCCGGGGACCTGGCGCACGGCCGAGACCTGTGATCTCGTCCCGTTGCTGAAGGACGACGAGGGGGCGCCGCTGCTCATCGACTGTCTGTCGCTGTGGCTGACCGACGCGATGGACGCGGTGGGGGCGTGGGACGACGCGGAGTGGGCCGGCGGTGGGGAGCGCGCGCTCCGGGCGCGGGTCACCGAACTGACCGACGCCGTACGGCGCACGCGCCGCACGGTGGTCGCCGTCTCCAACGAGGTCGGCTCCGGCATCGTCCCCGCCACCGCCTCCGGCCGCCGCTACCGCGATGAACTCGGGCGCCTGAACGCGGCCTTCGCGAACGAGTGCGAGCACGTGCTGCTGGTGGTGGCGGGGCAGGCCCTGTCGCTACGGGGGTGAGAGCAGGGGGGACTCCCGTGGGGTCGCGGGGGCGGTCGGGTGCGTGGTGCGGCGCGCGATGATGCGGTGCGCGCGGGGCGGGAGGGGGGCGCAGGCGCGGCGGGACAGCACCTCGTAGCCCAGGGCCTCCAGCTCGGCGAGCAGATTGCGCAGGGGCATGAGGTGGAGCGGGCGCGGGCGGTCGGACGGCTTCCACAGCCGCCGACGGCGGCCGGGCAGTACGCCCAACGGGCGGGCCGGGTCCGGGACTTCGAGGAGGAGGTGGCCGCCGGGGCGCAGGACCGCGCGGGCGGCGCGGAGTTCCGCGCGGGGGTCGGTGGTGTGTTCGAGGTGGTGGAACATGCTGACCACGTCGTAGCGGGCGCGCAGCCGCGCGGTGATCTCCGGGTCGGTGAGCAGGCCCTGATGCGCCTCCTCCACGCGCCCGGCCTCCCACGCCCGTTCGACGCGCGGCGTCGGGTCGAGGCCGTCGAAGGAGGTGTACGGGTGGATCGCCCGTGCGGCCTCCGGGAAGTGGCCGTGGCCGGTGCCGACGTCGAGCCAGCTCTCCGGTTCGGGGTACGGCAGCAGGGCGCGGGCCGCGCCCCGGAGGTGCCGGCGGCGGCGTCGTCCGACGGAACTCGGGCCCACGTGGTCCTCGGCGGCGTACTGGTGGTGCCGGAGCAGGAGTCCGTCCGTCGTGGGCGGGGGGTTCTGGAAGGCGTGCGCGCAGTCCCGGCACTCGTCCACCACGAACGTGCCCGGCGTGCGCCGCCGTCCCTCCGGCGCGCGCACCCGCGTACGCAACTGCCGCGAGCCGCACCACGGGCAGTCGGTCCGGCGTGGTTCGTGGAAGGGGTCGACTCCCGGTTCTCCGGTGAGGGGGCCGGGCTCCGGCCGCGGGGTGGGGGGCATGGCGGCTCCTGGGACAGCGGGGCGGGACCTGTGGACACCCCTGGGACATTCGCCTCAAAAAGGTACGTAGCCGGTCGCTGTGCCGGTCGCAATGACGTGCCGGTGGCGCGGGGGCACGTCCGTACGTCCCGGGGTCACGGTGTGGCGCGGTCGTGTTCGATCGCTGCCGGTACTGTTCGGCGAATGAGCTCGCTTAATCTCGACGACTTCACCGATCTGATCGAGCGCCCCGACGGTGGGGTGCGCCGCGACGCCGAGGCGCGGCGGGAGAGGCAGATCGTGCCGGCCGGGGCGCTGGGCCGCCTCGACGAACTGGGTGAGTGGCTGGCGGCGGCGCAGGCGGCCGTGCCGGTGCGGCCGATCCGGCAGGCCCGCGCGGTCCTGTTCGCGGGCGACCACGGGATCGCCGAACTGGGCGTCTCCGCGCGAGCCGCGGGCACCGCGGACCAGCTGGTGCGGGGCGTCCTGGACGGCAGCAGCCCGGTGGCGGTGCTGGCCCGGCAGCTCGATGTGCCCGTACGCGTGGTGGATCTCGCGCTCGACTGCGACCCCGAGGCGCTGCCCGCCGAGGTCGTACGGCATCGGGTGCGGCGCGGGTCGGGGCGTATCGATGTCGAGGACGCGCTGACGGCCGAGGAGGCGGAGGCGGCGTTCCGGGTGGGCGTCGCCCTCGCGGACGAGGAGGCGGACTCCGGGACCGATCTCGTCGTCCTCGGCGATGTGAGCGTCGGCGGGACGACGGCGGCGGCCGTGCTCGTGGCCGGGCTGTGCGGGACCGACGCGTCCGTGGTCACCGGTCGCGGTGGGCGGGCGATCGACGATCTGGCGTGGATGCGCAAGTGCGCGGCCGTGCGGGACTCGCTGCGGCGGGCCCGGCCGGTGCTCGGGGACCAGTTGCAGTTGCTGGCGACGGTGGGCGGGGCGGATCTCGCCGCGATGACCGGGTTCCTGTTGCAGAGCGCGGTGCGGAAGACGCCGGTGATTCTGGACGGTGTGGTGTCGGCGGCGTGTGCGCTGGTCGCCCAGCGGGTCGCGTTCCGGGCGCCGGACTGGTGGCTGGCCGGGCACAACAGTGGGGAGCCGGCGCAGGCCAAGGCGCTCGACCGGATGGCCATCGAGCCGCTGCTCGACCATGGGGTGAAGGTCGGCGAGGGCGCGGGTGCGCTGTTGGCGCTGCCGTTGGTGCGGGCGGCGGCGGGCCTGTCGGCGGAGCTGCCCGAAGGGGAGCCGACGGAACCGGCGAAGCCGGCGGTGACCGAGGAGAAGGATCTCGCCGCGGAGTACGACGCGACGTAGGCCTCGGGGCCCGGGTGCGTTGTCGGGTGCGGGTGCGTGGGGGCTGGTCGCGCAGTTCCCCGCGCCCCTGAAAAGCAGGGGCTGCGCCCCTATGCTTTTCGGCCCGCAGGGGCCGTGTCTTTCAGGGGCGCGGGGAACTGCGCGAGAAGCCCCACCGGGCCCGCACCCGACAACCCACCTCACGCCCTAATATCCCTTTCCATGGGAAATGTCCGGTCCCGGCGGGCCGCCGGCTTCGTCGTCTGGTATCTGCGGGTCGTCGCGTTCGTCAACTTCCTCGGGGCCGTGTGGGTGTCGCTGGGGCAGGATCTGCGGCGGCACAACACGGAGGACTACTTCACGCCGTACCTGCTGACGGCGGGATTCGCGACGGGCGTGTTCACGACGTTCCTGGCGATCACTATGCGGCGCCGGAAGCGCGCGGCGTGGATCCTGAACGTGGTGCTGGGCGGCCTGTTCCTGCTGCTGTTCCTGTTCGCGATGGCGTTCGAGGAGATCCGGCAGCACGCGCAGAACTGGGTGTCCACCGCGCTGACGGCCGCCTTCGTGGTCGCTCTGCTGGTGGGGCGCCGGGAGTTCTACGCCAAGGGCGACCGGTCCAACCCCCGGCTCGCCACCGCCGTCGCGCTCGGCGGGCTGCTCGTCTGCTCCCTGCTCGCCGCCCTCCTCGTCACCGTCACCAACGAGGCCGACGACGCGCACCGCTCGTCGTTCTGGGACCGCTGGGGGTACGGCGCCCTGCGGCTGATCTCGGTCGCCGCCGACGACTCCGGATTCGTCGGGATCACCACGCCCACCTGGGTGAACGTCGTCATCAACATCCTCAGCACCCTGCTGGTCCTCGCCGTGTTCTACGCGGCCTTCCGCTCCCGCCGCGCCGTCGACCCGCTCACCGGGGACGACGAGGCGAGGCTGCGGGCGCTGCTGGAGCGGAACGGCGCCCGGGACTCCCTCGGGTACTTCGCCCTGCGGCGGGAGAAGAGCGTCGTGTGGTCGCCCACCGGGAAGGCGGGCATCGCCTATCGCGTGCTGGGCGGGGTCTCGCTCGCCTCCGGTGACCCCATCGGCGATCCCGAGGCCTGGCCCGGCGCCATCGAGCCCTGGCTCGCCGAGGCACGGGCGCACGGCTGGATCCCGGCGGTGATGGGCGCGGGCGAGGAGGCCGGGACCGTGTACGCGCGGCACGGGCTGGACGCGCTGGAGCTGGGCGACGAGGCGATCGTCGAGACCGCCGAGTTCACCCTGGACGGACGGGCCATGCGGACCGTCCGGCAGGCCTACAACCGGGTGAAGCGGGCCGGGTACACCGTCCGGATCCGGCGGCACGCGGACATCGCGGACGACGAGATGGCGCATCTCCTGCGGCGGGCCGACGACTGGCGGGACGGGGAGACCGAGCGCGGGTTCAGCATGGCCCTCGGGCGGCTCGGCGATCCGGGGGACGGGCAGTGCGTGATGCTCGAATGCACCGACGGCGAGGGGGAGTTGCGGGCGCTGCTGTCCTTCGTGCCCTGGGGGCCGCACGGGCTCTCGCTCGACCTCATGCGGCGGGACCGCGACGCGGAGAACGGGCTGACGGAGTTCATGGTGATCGAACTCCTCCAGCGGGCCGGAGAGATCGGGATCACGCAGGTCTCGCTCAACTTCGCCATGTTCCGCTCGGTCTTCGAACGTGGCGGGCGCCTCGGCGCCGGGCCGGTACTGCGGCTGTGGCGGTCGCTGCTCAGCTTCTTCTCGCGCTGGTGGCAAATCGAGTCGCTGTACCGGGCCAACGCCAAGTACCGGCCCATCTGGGAGCCGCGGTTCCTGCTCTTCGAGAAGAGCGCGGACCTGCCGCGCATCGCCATCGCCTCGGCCCGCGCGGAAGGCTTCCTGGAGGCACCGGGACTGCCGAAGTGGCTGCACCGCAGGCACCTGGAGTCGCACGGATGAGGGCATCAGCAGGATGAGGACGGACGCGGCATGAAAACACGAGCAGCATGAGGACACGAGCAGCATGAACAGGGCCGCCCGCTGGGCCCGTGCCGAATGGGGGCTCCTGTACGACACCGTGCGCCCGGTGCTCGTACGCCGCCGGCTGCGGGCGGTCCCCATGACGCTCGCCGCGGTCTGCCTCGCGGCCGGCGTCCACTTCGTGCACGGCCAGTCCTGGGGCTACCGCTTCATCGAGAACGCCGGTGCCGTGCGCGCCGGGGAGCCGCTCTGGCTCGCGCTCCTGCGCACCCCGCTCTCCCTCTTCGTACCGGCGCTGGATCTGCCCGTGTGGGGTGCGCTGGCACAGATTTTGGTCGTGTTCGGGATCGCGGAGATCTGTCTGGGACTGCGGCGGACCCTGGCGCTCGCGTACGTCGCCACGCTGGCCGGCACGCTGTACGCGCGCGTGGGCATCGCGCTCGGCCCGGACGTGTTCCTCGTCGGGCTGCCCGCCTCGGACGCGCGGGTCGTGGACACCGGGCCCTCGGCGGCCGTGGTGGGGCTCGCCGTGTATCTGGGGTGGCGCTGCCGGGCGTACGTCACCGCGGGCGCGGTCGTCGTGGCGATGGCCGTCGAGGTGCTGGTGAAGGAGAACCTCGCGGGCAAGGAGCATCTGGCGGCGATCGCGGCGGTGCTGGTGGTGTGCGGGGCCGAGGCCGTACGTCAGCGGTGCTCCGGCGGGTCGGGCGGACCCGGTCGGCCGGCCGGAGCGGAGGGGCCGGACGGCCCCGGGGGCAGCGAGGGGCGGGTCGCCGGTCGCAGTGCGGGGGGCGGGTCCGGGGTGCCGCCGATCCAGTCCTGAAGGCGGCGGCTGGGGCCCGTCCAGCGGCGGTCGTGGCGGTAGGCGCGCTTCCAGGAGCGGGCCCGGGCGCGGGGCCGGCGGCGGTAGAAGCGGCGGGCCCAGGTGGAGGTGGGGCGGGCCAGACGAATGGCGCCGACGACGGCGATGAACGGGATGATCACGCCGAAGATCGCGGTGCGGGCCTTGCCCTTGGCCAGGGCGATCAGGGCGATGAGGAAGTTCGAGCCCATGGTGGCCATGAGGGCGCCCCGGTCCTGGAGTTCCTCGTCGTCGAGGTCGTTGACGCCGAAGGGGAGGAACCCGATCAGCATCAGGCCCACCAGGGCGGCCGTCAGCACCACCACCTCGACGCTCTGCCGGCCGGCCTCGCTCCAGTACACGTCGTCGAGGTGCAGGATCAGCGCGAACTCGTCCAGCACCAGGCCCACGCCCATGCCGAACAGCACGGCGGAGATCAGCGCGCCGAAGCCGTGCCCGTCGCCCGCGACCGAGCCGAAGCCGCCGGCGACGGTGAGGACGACGCCGGGCACGACGTGGTGGATGTGGACGCCGCCGCTGCCGCTGATGTTGCGGAAGGGGCCCTTGCCCGCGCGGATGAGGCGGGTGATGACCCGGGTGATCAGGAACGTCAGTATGAACGCGGTGAGCGCGAGCAGCAGGGGCAGTTTGCCCGGCTCGATGATGTTCCGCTCCCACCAGTGACCCATATGCGAACTTTATCCAGCGCTGCCCCAGGCCGCCCCCGGCCCGCCGCCGACCGCCCCCCGGCCGCCGCCGAGCCCCTCGGCTCCGCCGGGTAGCCTGCGCCGGTGTCCACGACCCCCGATCCCGCTCCCGATCCCGCTCCCCCCGCCACGGCCACCGTCACCGACGGTCTGCGTTTCGCCTTCGGCACCCTGACCGTGCTGCCGGTGACCGTGCGCCGCTGGGACCGCGGGGCGGCGCGCGCCGGGATGCTGTGCGCGCCCGTCGCCGGGCTGGTCGTCGGCCTGGCCTCGGCGGCGCTCGGCGGGCTGCTGCTGCTCCTGGGCGCCGGGCCGCTGCTCGCCGCCGTGGCCTCCGTCGCCGTACCGGCCGCGCTCACCCGGGGCCTGCACCTGGACGGGCTCGCCGACACCGCCGACGGGCTGGGCAGCGGCAGGCCCGCCGAGGACGCCCTGCGGATCATGAAGCAGTCGGACATCGGGCCGTTCGGGGTCGTCACCCTCGTCCTGGTGCTGCTGGCCCAGGTCGCCGCGCTCGCCGAGGCGTACGGCGAGTCCTGGGCGCTGGGCGTGCTCGCGGCGGCCGTCTCGGCGACCGCCGCCCGGCTGGCCCTGACCCTGGCCGCGCGCGCCGACGTACCCGCCGCCCGGCCGGAGGGGCTGGGGGCGGCGGTGGCGGGGGTGGTGCCGGTCCGGGGCGCGCTGCTCGCGGCCGTCGTGGTCGGGGGCGCGGCGGCGGGCGCGGGGGCGCTCTTCGGGCCGTACGACCTCGCCCGTGCGGTCCTCGCGATCGTCCTCGGCTGCGGTGCCGCCGAACTCCTGCTGCGCCACTGCGTACGGCGGTTCGGCGGCGTCACCGGTGATGTGTTCGGCGGTCTGGCGGAGACGGCGGCGACGGCGGCCCTCGTCGTGTTCACCCTGGGGTGATCCCGGACCTGCCGCCCGGGGTGCTCAGCAGGCCTTCCGCCACACCCCCAGCTCCCACTTCTTCAGCAGCGAGCTGAGTTCCAGGCGCCGGGCCTCGGGGCAGAAGTCGCCCGTCGGCAACTCGTACTCGACGTGGAAGACGGCCTTGCCGGCCTCGATGAACGGGGTCAGCTCCTCGCACTCCTCGTACTGGGCGCACTGTTCGTTGACCGCGAAGTCGAAGTCGTCGACGAGTTCGGGGATCTGGTCGAGGTCGTTCTTCAGGCCGACCGCGAGGCCGCGTTCGTGGGCGAGGCGGGCGACGAGGCGGTTGTAGCGGAGCTGGTCGGCGGCCTTCAGGGGGAAGCCGGTCCTGTTGCGGTAGCCGTCCATGTTGTCGGGCTCGACGGCGTCGAAGCCCTTCTCCGCGCACATGTCGATCCGGGCGGCCATCAGGGGTTCGAGGACGTCCAACTCGCGGATGTCGAGCCAGTACTCGCCCTCCCAGCCGTTGGTCCGGCCTATCACCGACTTCGGGAAGTCGTCGGCGTCCGGGCGCCAGTCCTCCCAGGCGCCGGTGGAGAGGTAGCAGATGACCTTGCGGCCGTCGTCGTGCAGGTCGGCGACGGTGTCGGCGGACTGGTCGAAGCCGTCGATGTCGTAGACGGGCACGTCGACGGAGGTGTCCAGGCGCCCGCTGAGCTGCCACTGCCACGCGGTGCCGGGCTCCGGCCGCCAGCGGGCCGCACCACCGCCCCCGCCCGTCCCGCCGCCGGTGTCCGGCTCGTCGTCGGAGGCGTTGGTGCACCCCGCGATCAGCAGGAGCAGGGACAACAGGGCGCTACGGGCGAGGGCGCGGCTCATCGGACGGGCTCCAAAGCGTGCGGCAACGTACCCCAGGGATGATCCCCCACCCCGGGCACCGCACAGTGCACGGAGGCGCCCCGGGCCCGGGCCAGGGCGCCGACGTCGATGTCCGGCGGCACTCCGTGCACCAGATGGCAGACCCGTGCGCCGAGGCCGCCGGTGCCGCCGGGCCAGGGCTCGGACGGCTGGTCCCGGTACGTCTCCCAGGTGCCCTCGAAGGTGACGACGAGGTCGGCGATCCTGGCGTACGCGGGGTGCGGCGGGGTGCCGTGGTTGAGGGCGAGGGTGGCGGGGCCGGCGCCCCAGACGGCTGCCGCGAGCCGCCGGTAGTAGTCGAACTCGCCGAGTTCGGCGGCCACTTGGTCGAGGAACGCGCCGTCGGTGCCGTACCAGGCGTGGTAGCGCGTCAGTTCGCGGACGACCTCCGCGACGGGCCGGCGGCCGTAGCCGGTGTCCGCGTAGCCGAGGAGGCGTACGCCGGCCGTCCGCAGCCGGCCCGCGATGCGCAGGAACGCCGGGTCGGGGGCGTCGCCCGGGCCGGAGGCCGGGTTGAGGACGACGCCGTAGAGGTGGGGCGCCGCCGCGACGAGGGCGTCCCATTCGGCGGGGCGGTCGCGGGGGTGCTCGTAGTAGGGGACCAGAAGGGAGGGGCGGGAACGGGGCAGTGGGGTCGTTGTGATCATCGGTGTGCCGTCGCCCTCCCCAGCAGTCCGCAGACCAGGCAGGCCTGGAGGGCCGCCGTGCCGCCGTACACGAGCAGCCCGACGCCGTGCGGGTCGCCCGGGTGTGCCGCCAGGGCCAGGGTCTGGGCGAGGGCCGAGGCGCAGCAGACGGCGGCGGCGCCCAGGACCGCGCCGAACGACTGGAGCAGCAGGCCCGTCCAGAGCACCGCGCCCAGCAGGAGCAGGCCCGCGAAGTGGACGGCGTCGAGGCGTGGGGCCCCGGGCCACAGCGCGGCCGTGGCGTGCGCCAGGACCAGCAGGGAGGCGAGGTAGCCGGCCAGGCACTGGACCAGGGTCACCGTGGTGGCCCGCCAGAAGGCGCCCGGGGTGCTGGTGGAGCGCAGTCCGGTGAGGCCTCCGCTGCGGAAGCGGTACAGCAGCCATTCGGCGGGGCCCATGCTGAGCGTGAGCGCCACGGCGGCGGGGGTCGCGACCGAGCCGCGTCCCTCGTGGGCGAGCACGTCCCCGACGGCCGCGTACAGCACCAGCACCCCGATGCCGAGGCCGAAGAAGGCGTACGGGAGGGAGGCGGCGAGCCGGGGCGAGGCCGGGTTTGTCTCCCTGCCACCACCGGAGGCGCTGCGGAGGGTGGCTCCTCGGAACCGCAACTGCCCTACGACGGGCGCCACTTCGTGGGTCGCGAGGAGCACGACCGCCACCAGGGAGCCGGCCAGCAGGGTGAGCCTCGCCCAGACGGGCACCGGCTGGGCGAGGGCGAACAGCGCGCCCAGGGCCATCGGCGTCAGGCTGTGCAGCAGCGCCCGTTCGCGGCCCAGGACGAGCAGCACGGTCGCGGCGCCCAGATAGCAGGCCTCCCCGGCGGCGAAGAGCACCGGGCCCGGGGCGCCGTCACCCGCCGCCAGAGAGGCGACCGCCGTGCAGAGCAGCGCGCCCACCGGCGCCCCGACGGCCAGCGAGCGGAGGCACGCGTCCCGGTCGCCCAACCCCAGCCAGGAGTACGCCCGGTGGGCGAGCCCCTGGTTCCACATCCAGCCGCACAGGGCACCGGCCAGCAGCGGGACCGTACCGGCGGGCAGGCCGGAGCCGTCCCGGGGGCCTGCCAGGAGGGGGGCGCCGAGGACGTAGGCGAGGCCGGGGAGGGCGAAGACCACGCCGCGCAGCAGACAGCCCAGCAGACCGATCCGCCAGGGGTCGGGCGCGGGGCCCGGCGGTTCGGGGTGGGCGCGCTCGACGCGGTCGTACAACTCCTCGGCCAGCGCGAAGGAGTTGCGGCAGCCGTAGCGCTGACGGGTCCGGTCGTCCGACATGCCGTCGGACTCCAGCAGGGCCGCTATCTCGTCCGGGTGGACGGCCGCGGCCACGAACTCCCGGTGTCGCTCGGCCAGTTGGTCGACGGGGTCGGGCTCGGCCCAGCGCGGTCTGCGCTGCCGGGGGACGGCGGGGAGGGCGCCCGGCCGGGCGGAGGGGGGCGGGGGCAGGTCGCGGCTCACCAGTCGGATCCGTCCGTCGCCCCGGACCGGTACCAGGGGTCGCGCAGTTCGACGGTCCAGTCGGCGACCGTCTCCACGGCGGGCTCGTACACGGTCTCGTCCCGGCCCGCCAGCTCCCGGTAGATCGTGCGGAAGGCGTCCACGGACCGGCGCAGGGTGAACCGGTCGATCACCCGTCGGCGCGCCGACTCGCCCAGTCCCAGGCGGAGTTCGTCGTCGCGGAGGAGGGTGAGCGCGGCGGCGGCCATCGTCTCCGGCTCGCGCGGCGGGACGACGATCCCGGTGTCGCCGACGGCCTCGCGGACCCCGCCGACATCGGTCGACACGGTCGTACGGCCGCAGGACATGGCCTCGATGAGGGAGAACGGGAAGCCCTCGGAGATGGAGGAGAGCATCACGATGTGCCCGGCGGCGTAGGCCCGCCGGACCTCGGTGATCCGGCCCTCGAAGGTGAGCCCGTCCGTGACGCCCAGTTCGGCGGCGAGTTTCTCCAGCTCGGTCCGGTACTCCTCGCCGCCGGGCGGCACGGGCCCGAACAGCCGGAGCCGGGCCCGCGGGATCTCGGCGCGGACCAGGGCGTACGCGTGCAGCAGCGTCTCCAGGTCCTTGATGGGGTCGACGCGCCCGCACCAGGTGAGGGTGGGCACCTCGGGTTCGGGGCCGGCGTGCGGGAAGGCGGCCGGGTCGACGCCGTTGTAGACCGTACGGATCTTCTCGGCGTCGGCGCCGCCGCGCTCCTCCCAGCGGCGGTTGTACTGGTTGCAGGGGGTGATGAGGTCGGCGGCGCGGTAGCCGAGCCGGGTCAGCTCGCGGTGGAAGCCGAGCATGAACGCCTTCACCGGCCAGCGCTGGTCGCTGCCCCGGTGGCCGAGGTAGCGCTCACGGAGGTAGATGCCGTGCTCGGTGAGCAGGAACGGTACGCCGTCCAGCTCACGGGCGGCGAGCGCGGGCAGGGTGGCCAGGCCGCCGCTGACCGCGTGGGCCACGCAGTCCTCCGGGATGCGGGCGCCGAGCGGCCGCAGGGCGTGTTCCAGCAGGTCGGTGGCGGTGAGCGCGTCGTGGACCGTGGGGTGCGCGGCGGCGGTCGGCAGGTGCGGCATCGTCCAGATCCACATCAGCGAACGCAGTGCCGACTCGGTGCGCAGGGCCGCCGACAGGTGTCCGTCGCGGGCGAGTCCGGCCAGCTCGTACAGGGCCGTGCCGAAGTCGCGGGGCGCTCGGGGGTCGAGGACGGAGAGCAGGAGCCGTTCGTAGGCGTCGGTGAAGCGGCGGCGGGCCGCGCCGTACGGGGCGCGGGCGCGGCCGGGGCGCGGGCCCCAGGTCGGTACGCAGGTGTGCCGGTACACGTTCGGCGGCAGTTCCCAGGTCACGGGTTCGCGGCCGGTTCCGGTGAGCGACACGAGGTGGAACTCGATGTCGGGCATGCCGCGGACGAGTTGGTCGCACCAGGTGCTGACCCCTCCGTGGACATGCGGGTAGGTGCCTTCGGTGAGCATGGTGACATGACTGCCGGTGCGCATGGCTGCGCCGCTCCCCCCTGTTGCTGTTACGCGGATGATGTGCGGGGAACTGCGGGCCCGGACGCCGACCGCGGGTCGGTGGGGGTTGATCGCGCCCCGCGGCGGAGCCGCATATCTGATACAGCCCCGCGCCCCTTTCAGGGGCGCTCTACGGCAACTTGAGTTTTACGGCCGACTGGAGTGGTGCCGGCGTCATCCAGGTCGAGCGGGCTCCCGCGTACGGGGTGCCGAACGTGGTGGTGCCGAGCGGGAGTTGCTGGACTGTGCCCTTCGGGGCCGTCAGCGGGATCTCGATCCCCTTGGGGGCCGTCACCGTCACCGTCGTGCCGATCCGGTACGCCGTGACCGTGCCGTTCGCGACGGCGGTCTGCCAGGCGGTCCGGCGCTTCAGTTCGGTGCCGACCGCGCTCTGCCGGGGGCTCTCCAGCGGGGTGTCGGAGGCGAACAGGGCCCGGTAGTCGGCGAGCACCTGGTCCAGGACCGGGTAGAGCAGGCGCTCCTCGGCCAGGTTGGACTGGTGGGCGTAGTGCGGTCGCGGGTCGTTGCCGACGACGTGCAGCAGGGCGGTACGGACCTCCTGCGGGACGATGTGCGCCGCGTACCCCGTGGCCGGGTCCAGCGGGGCGGCCAGACAGGTGGAGGTCGCGTTGTTCTCGCAGATCCCGCTGCCGCCGTCGGCCGCCGAGGTGTAGACCCAGTTGTACTCGTCGACCATCTCGGCGGCCGTGCCCACGTTGTAGTAGACGTTCATCGGATGCCGGGGCACGGTCAGCGCGGCGCCCACCGGACGCTGGGCGGGCTCACGGGAGTTGTCGGAGGCGATCCATTTGACACCGTTGTCGGCGAGGGCGCCCGCGAGGTTCGGGTTGTCGTCCGGCTGCTGCGGCAGCGTCCGCAGACCCGAGTGCTCGCCGGTCACCAGTTCGTCGCGCCGTACCGCGAGGCCACGGGCGACGGCCCAGTCGTGGTTGTCGCGGATCTGCCGGGCGATCTCGGCGCGGCTCAGATAGCGGGTGGTGCCGTTCGCGTTCTTCGCGCAGCTCCACGGGACGGTCGAGGTGTCCTGGACGCAGCCGAGGTACTGGTGGGTGTGGGTGTGGTTGATCCAGCGGTACGCGGCCCGGTCGGCGACCAGCCGGTCGGTGAGGGCGTCGGCGTTGCCGTTCGCCGCCTTCCACTCCTCGCCGCTGCCCCCGTTGTAGACCATGTCGAGGGTGAAGCCGCTGGACTGCTGCCACTGCCCGGCGTACTCGGCGTCGGCGGCGGTCATCCGGATCGGCTCGGTCCCGGCGCCCTCCCCTTCACCGCAGTTGAAGCTGCCGGGCGTGCAGTCGCGCTCGGTGTCCCAGCGGCTGTCGGGCGCGAAGACGTCGTCGACGTGGACGGCGAAGTAGTTCCGGTTGCGCCCGAGGTGCACCCCGTCGGTCAGCCATTCGACGATGCCCCGGGCCAGCACCCGGAACTGCCGCTGGTGCTGGTTGTAGGCGAAGGTGACGACCAGTTCGCGGCGCCCGTCGTGGGCGTACTCGCCGACCAGGCTGCCCCGGCCGCTGCCGCCGGGCACCGGAAGGTCGACGTAACTGGTGTAGCCCGCGCGGGGCCGGGCGACGAAGCCGTAACTCTCCTGCGTGGACGCGGAGTTGTCCTCGAAGGTGAACATTCCGTCCAGATAGCCGAAGCGGCCGGCCTTCCCGGCGGCGGTCACCGTGGCCTCGCGGCCGTCGAGGGAGCCCGCCCAGCCGCCCTCGCTGGTGTAGTCGAGCCCGACCCCGGGGTGCGCCCAGGTGTAGGCGTCGACCTGCGGGATGCCGTACGTCCGCTCGTACGTCTCCAGGGCGGTCTGCTCGGCCGAACCCGCGCCGA
This sequence comes from Streptomyces sp. NPDC107538, assembly GCF_055657445.1. NCBI lineage: Bacteria > Bacillati > Actinomycetota > Actinomycetes > Kitasatosporales > Streptomycetaceae > Streptomyces > Streptomyces sp. NPDC107538. Next base: position 228,857 of record NZ_JBVKAY010000012.1, read on the forward strand.
ACGGGGCCTCGTTGGGCAGGACCACTCCCTGGTATTTGGCGCGCGGGGTGCCGCCGGCCGTGTCGCTCAGGAAGGCGGCGTCGATCGTCGGGCGGTTCGTGTCGTTCAGGTTCACGCGGGTGTACGGGACGCCGGTGCTCTTCAGTTCCTCGGCGATGGCCTGTACGGGACTGTCGCCGTTGTCCAGCACCAGGACCCTGAGGTCGACGCGCGGTGCGGCGGCGGCCGACGCTTCGGGTATGCCGACGCCCGCCGCCAGCAGGCTCGCGCTCGCCACGACCGCGGCGGCGCTTCTCCATCCGGGCACGCTGTGCGTCATGTTCGCCCTTTCCGAAAAAGATGTCCCGCGGCAGGACCGGAGCGCATGCCGGGGGGAATCCGTGGAAATAGATGAGGACCGATGAGTTGATCACTCACCGGCGGGACGAGTGTGGCCCAGGTCAGGGCAGCCGAAGCACGAAAATGACCATGAAGCCACATAGGGGTGAATGCCCGCAGGAGTGAGCGAAATCCGGCGGGCACGCTACGCGCGGAGACCATGGCGCCCCGCGCGCGGACCCACCGGAGGCGCGGCGCCCCATCCGGCGATAAGGGATCCCCCTATGCCGAAGACATGGGGATCTCCCTGCACGGCCGGAGCGGAAAGTCGGGGAGGCTGGTCGCAGCGGACACCGCGCGGACGGTGTACGGACGGCGGGAGCGCAACCGGCCGACGCCCCAGGTCCGATGGGCCGAACAAGGGCCTAGGCTCGTTCTCGGCACGTCGACCCATCCGTTCGGCCACCGAAACTCAATCGGAAGCGAGATTTCACCACCGTGACTGCTCTCACTCTCAGTACCGCCGCCGCGCCGGGCCTCAGGGCCGACGCGATCGTGGTCGGTGTCGCGAAGGGCGCCGAGGCACCGGTCGTAGCGCCGGGTGCCGAGGCCGTGGACAAGGCGTACGACGGCAGGCTGGCCGGCCTCCTCACGACCCTCGGTGCCTCGGGCGCCGAGGGCGAGGTGACGAAGCTGCCCGCGCCGTCCGGCTTCAAGGCGCCGCTCGTGGTGGCGGTGGGCCTGGGCGCGGTGCCCGAGAAGGACGGCTCGTTCGGCGCGGAGGCGCTGCGCCGCGCGGCCGGTGCCGCCGCCCGCGCCCTGTCCGGGACGAAGAAGGCCGCGTTCGCGCTGCCCGTCGAGACCGCCGACGCCGTGGCCGCCGTCGCCGAGGGCGCGCTGCTCGGCGCGTACTCCTTCGACGCCTACAAGGAGCAGGGCAAGAACGCGAAGGCGAAGAACGGCAAGGCGCCGCTCGCCGAGGTCACCCTGCTCGGCGCGAAGCCCCGCGACAAGGCCCACAAGGCGGCCGTCGAGCGCGCGATCGCGGTGACCGAGGAGCTGAACCGCGCCCGCGACCTCATCAACACCCCGCCGAACGACCTCGACCCGGAGGCCTTCGCCGCCGTCGCGCAGACCGCGGGCAAGGAACACGGCGTCAAGGTGACGGTCCTCGACGAGAAGGCGCTCGCCAAGGGCGGCTACGGCGGCATCCTCGGCGTCGGCGCGGGCTCCGCGGCCACGCCCCGGCTGGTGCAGCTGTCGTACACCCACTCCAAGGCGAAGAAGCACCTGGCGTTCGTCGGCAAGGGCATCACCTACGACTCGGGCGGTATCTCCCTCAAGCCCGCCGGGCACAACGAGACGATGAAGTGCGACATGAGCGGTGCCGCCGCCGTGTTCGCCGCGGTCGTCGCCGCCGCGCGCCTCGGCCTGGAGGTCAACATCACGGGCTGGCTCGCCCTCGCCGAGAACATGCCGTCCGGCTCCGCCACCCGCCCGGGTGACGTGCTGCGCATGTACAGCGGCAAGACGGTCGAGGTGCTGAACACCGACGCGGAGGGCCGCCTCGTCCTCGCCGACGCACTCGCCAAGGCCTCCGAGGACAAGCCGGACGCGATCGTCGACGTGGCGACGCTGACCGGCGCGATGATGCTGGCGCTGGGCAACCGGACGTTCGGGATCATGGCCAACGACGACGCGTTCCGCTCCGCGGTGCACGAGGCGGCGGAGGAGTCGGGCGAGCCGGCGTGGCCGATGCCGCTGCCGGACCACCTGCGCAAGGGGATGGACTCCCCCACCGCCGACATCGCGAACATGGGCGAGCGGTACGGCGGCGGGCTCGTCGCCGGGCTCTTCCTGAAGGAGTTCGTGGGCGAGGGGATCACCTGGGCGCACCTGGACATCGCGGGCCCGGCGTTCAACGAGTCCGGTCCCTTCGGGTACACGCCCAAGGGTGGGACCGGGACGGCGGTGCGGACGCTGGTGCGGCTGGCCGAGCGGGCTGCCTCCGGCGACCTGGGGTGATGTCCGCCTAAGAGCTCGATGCCTGAGGGGCGTGGGCGGCTGCGGGTCCGTGGGGCTCGTCGCGCAGTTCCCCGCGCCCCTCGGGGCCCGGGTCCGTCACATCTGAGCGTGTGGTGTCTCACACCCCGGCCCGGCGTCTCGTTCCTTCCCGACAAGTGCGAAGATGGGGCTCGGCAGGACAGGGCCCCCACCACAGGGCCGAAGAAGAGCGGCCGGACCCAGCCGCCGCGCGGTCATGGACGACCGGCGTACGGCGCACATGCATGGAGGACGTGACGTGGCGAACGACGCCAGCACCGTTTTCGACCTAGTGATCCTCGGCGGTGGTAGCGGTGGTTACGCCGCGGCCCTGCGCGGGGCTCAGCTGGGCCTGGACGTCGCCCTGATCGAGAAGGACAAGGTCGGCGGCACCTGCCTGCACCGGGGATGCATTCCCACGAAGGCCCTGCTCCACGCGGGCGAGATCGCCGACCAGGCCCGCGAGAGCGAGCAGTTCGGTGTGAAGGCCACCTTCGAGGGCATCGACGTGCCCGCCGTGCACAAGTACAAGGACGGCGTGATCGCGGGCCTGTACAAGGGTCTGCAGGGGCTCATCGCCTCCCGCAAGGTCACCTACATCGAGGGTGAGGGCCGGCTGTCCTCCCCGACCTCCGTCGACGTCAACGGCCAGCGTGTCCAGGGCCGTCACGTCCTGCTGGCGACCGGCTCCGTGCCGAAGTCGCTGCCGGGCCTGGAGATCGACGGCAACCGCATCATCTCCTCGGACCACGCCCTGGTCCTGAACCGTGTGCCGAAGTCCGCGATCGTCCTCGGCGGCGGTGTCATCGGCGTCGAGTTCGCCTCCGCCTGGAAGTCCTTCGGGACCGACATCACGATCATCGAGGGCCTGAAGCACCTGGCCCCCCTCGAGGACGAGAACTCCTCCAAGCTTCTTGAGCGCGCGTTCCGCAAGCGCGGCATCAAGTTCAACCTGGGCACCTTCTTCTCGAAGGCCGAGTACACCCAGGACGGTGTCAAGGTCACCCTCGCCGACGGCAAGGAGTTCGAGGCCGAGCTGCTGCTGGTGGCCGTCGGCCGCGGGCCCGTCTCCGCCGGTCTCGGCTACGAGGAGCAGGGCGTCGCCATGGACCGCGGCTACGTCCTCGTCGACGAGTACATGCGCACCAACGTCCCGACCGTCTCCGCCGTCGGTGACCTGGTCCCGACGCTCCAGCTCGCGCACGTCGGCTTCGCCGAGGGCATCCTGGTGGCGGAGCGTCTGGCCGGCCTGAAGGCCGTGCCGATCGACTACGACGGTGTCCCGCGGGTGACGTACTGCCACCCCGAGGTCGCCTCCGTGGGCATCACCGAGGCCAAGGCCAAGGAGATCTACGGCGCGGACAAGGTCGTCGCTCTGAAGTACAACCTCGCGGGCAACGGCAAGAGCAAGATCCTCAACACCTCGGGCGAGATCAAGCTCGTCCAGGTCAAGGACGGTGCCGTGGTCGGCGTCCACATGGTCGGCGACCGCATGGGCGAGCAGGTGGGCGAGGCCCAGCTGATCTACAACTGGGAAGCCCTCCCCGCCGAGGTCGCCCAGCTCATCCACGCCCACCCGACGCAGAACGAGGCGCTCGGCGAGGCCCACCTGGCCCTCGCGGGCAAGCCGCTGCACTCGCACGACTGACCCCTCGGTCGACGAAGCGACGATCCAGACTTCCGCAATCGTTAAGGAGCAACAGAAACCATGGCGGTTTCCGTAACCCTTCCGGCGCTCGGCGAGAGCGTCACCGAGGGCACTGTCACCCGCTGGCTGAAGGCCGAGGGTGAGCGCGTCGAGGCCGACGAGCCTCTGCTGGAGGTGTCGACCGACAAGGTCGACACCGAGATCCCCTCCCCGGTCGCCGGCGTGCTGGCGTCCATCAAGGTCGCCGAGGACGAGACGGTCGAGGTCGGCGCCGAGCTGGCCCTGATCGACGACGGCACGGGTGCGCCCGCCGCCGCCCCGGCCCCCGCCGCCGAAGAGGCCCCGGCCCCCGAGCCCGCCGCGGCCGCGCCCTCCACCGAGCAGGAGGCCCCCGCGCCCGCCCCGACCGCCGAGGCGGCCACCGGCGGCGGCTCCGCCGAGGGCACCGACGTGGTCCTCCCGGCGCTCGGCGAGTCCGTCACCGAGGGCACCGTCACCCGCTGGCTCAAGGAGGTCGGCGACTCCGTCGAGGCCGACGAGCCGCTGCTGGAGGTCTCCACGGACAAGGTCGACACCGAGATCCCGGCGCCCACCTCCGGTGTGCTCCTGGAGATCACCGTCGCCGAGGACGAGACGGCCGAGGTCGGCGCCAAGCTGGCCGTCATCGGCGCCCCGGGTGCCGCTCCGGCGGCCGCCCCGGCTCCGGCGCCCGCCGCCGCTGCCCCGGCCCCGCCGGCCCCCGCGCCCGCCCCGGCCGCCCCCGCGGCTCCGGCTCCGGCCCCCGCGCCGGTGGCTCCGGCCGCCCCGGCCCCGGCGCCCGCCGCCGCTGCTCCGGCCGCGCCGGCTCCCGCGCCCGCTCCGGTCACCCCGGCTCCGGCCGCTCCCGCGCCGGCCGCCGCCCAGGCGACCGACGAGGGTGCGTACGTCACCCCGCTGGTGCGCAAGCTCGCCGCCGAGAACGGTGTCGATCTGGGTTCCGTCAAGGGCACCGGCGTCGGTGGCCGTATCCGCAAGCAGGACGTCATCGCCGCCGCCGAGGCCGCGAAGGCCGCCGCCGCTGCCCCGGCTCCGGCCGCCGCGGCCCCTGCTGCCGCCGCGAAGAAGGCGCCGTCGCTGGAGGCCTCGCCCCTGCGTGGCCAGACCATCAAGATGCCGCGCATCCGCAAGGTCATCGGCGACAACATGGTCAAGGCGCTGCACGAGCAGGCGCAGCTGTCGTCGGTCGTCGAGGTCGACGTCACGCGTCTGATGAAGCTGCGGGCCCGCGCGAAGGACTCGTTCGCGGCGCGTGAGGGCGTCAAGCTCTCCCCGATGCCGTTCTTCGTCAAGGCCGCGGCCCAGGCGTTGAAGGCGCACGCGCCGATCAACGCCCGGATCAACGAGGCCGAGGGCACGATCACCTACTTCGACGCCGAGAACATCGGTATCGCGGTGGACTCCGAGAAGGGCCTGATGACCCCGGTCATCAAGGGCGCGGGCGACCTCAACATCGCCGGTATCGCCAAGGCCACCGCCGACCTGGCGGGCAAGGTCCGGGCGAACAAGATCACGCCGGACGAGCTGTCCGGTGCGACCTTCACCATCTCCAACACCGGTTCGCGCGGCGCGCTCTTCGACACGATCATCGTGCCGCCGAACCAGGTCGCGATCCTCGGCATCGGCGCCACGGTCAAGCGCCCCGCCGTGATCGAGACGGAGGAGGGCACGGTCATCGGCGTCCGCGACATGACGTACCTGACCCTCTCCTACGACCACCGCCTGGTCGACGGCGCCGACGCGGCCCGTTACCTGACGGCCGTCAAGGCGATCCTGGAGGCGGGCGAGTTCGAGGTCGAGCTCGGCCTGTAACCCCCGGGTTCCACGCAGTACGGCGGTGCCCCGTCCGGAGTTCTCCGGGCGGGGCACCGCCGTGTTCGCGCCGGGTCGAGGACGAGGCCCCTGAGCCTGGCCGGTACGGGTCTTTACAAACCGGCTCCCCGGGGGAGCGTGTAAGTCTCGTCTCACCTGCGCGAAAGCACCCTCATGCGCCTCTCCACGGGAGGGGCACGGCTTTATTGTCTAGAGGTCAACGCCCTCGGGTCCCGTCCCCCGCCGGTCCCCCGCCGAAGGAGCCCGCATGACCACCGCGCCCGTCGTCCACTCGCTGCGCGAACAGATCCGCGAGCACATCGTGGAGGGGATCGTGAGCGGGCGCTGGAAGCCGGGTGAGCGGATCGTGGAGCGGCGGATCGCCACGGAGCTGGAGGTCAGCCAGACTCCCGTGCGGGAGGCGTTGCGCGAGCTGGAGTCGCTGAGGTTGATCGAATCCGCGCCGAACAAGGGCGTACGGGTGCGGAATCTGACCGCGGCGGACCTGGAGGAGAGCTACCCCGTACGGGCCGGGCTGGAGGCGATCGCGGCGGAGCTGGCGGCGGAGCGGCTGGCGGAGGACTGCTCGGCCCTGGAGCCGCATGTGGCCGCGCTCTACGAGGCGGACCGCAACGCGGACGGGACGTCCCAGGTGCGGCACACGGTGGCGTTCCACCGTGAGCTGGTGCGGGCGGCCGGCAACTCGGTGCTGCTGCACACGTGGGAGGGGCTGGGCATCGAGGTCTTCACGGCGCTCAGCATCCGCTGGCTGGGCACGGTCCAGCAGTCCTATGCGGAGGAGCACGAGGAGTTGGTGGCGGCGTTCCGTCGTCGCGACCCCCGGATCGCCGACCTGGTCAAGTCCCACGTCCTGGGCTGCGCCCCACACACGGACGACGAACCGGCGTAGCCGTCGGGGGGTGCGTTGTCGGCTGCGGGCCCGGTGGGGCGTCTCGCGCAGTTCCCCGCGCCCCTGAAAGACACGGCCCCTGCGGGCCGAAAAGCAGAGGGGCGCAGCCCCTGCTTTTCAGGGGCGCGGGGAACTGCGCGAACAGCCCCCACCCACCCGCACC
>NZ_JBVKAY010000013.1:0-224318 GCF_055657445.1 Streptomyces sp. NPDC107538
CTCGGCCAGTAAATTAATACAGCCGGTGCACACACACGAGAGCGGAACAGTCAGGCGGAATAAGCCCGACCGTTCACAGCGTCCTCGCTGTGTTTTATTTCAAAGGAACCTCGTCCCAGCAGATGCTGGAGACGGGGTATCAACATATCTGGCGTTGATTTTTGGCACGCTGTTGAGTTCTCAAGGAACGGACGCTTCCTTTGTACTCACCCTCTCGGGCTTTCCTCCGGGCTTTCCCTTCGGTCTTGCTGTCTTGCGTTTCCGACTCTATCAGACCGTTTCCGGTTCCGATTTCCTCGGTGCTTTCCAGGTTCCCGCTTCCGCGTTTCCCTTTCCGGCGAGTCCGACTCTATCAGATCCTTTCGGGCCTGATTCCCAGTCAGTGGGGTTTGCCTTCGCGGCTGTTGGGCCGTTCCGACGTCCCAAACCTTAGCGGATCTGCTCGGCAGTTCCCAATCGGGTCTGTCGAACCCAAATCGAATTGAATTCGGGCACGCCGAATTCACCCCGAGTGGGAGATCGTGCTGGTTGGTTTGGGTGCCGCTCGAAGCGGCGGAGGTGCTGTCGCAGAACCGTTAAGGCTCCGTGGCAACCCGAAGAACTTTACGGATCGCGGGGTGGACTGTCAAGCCTCCCCCGGGTGGCCCGCGGTCAAACCTTGGGCACCCCTCAACCGTACGGCCTCAGTCGAGGTCGGTGAGGCGGCCGCCGGCGTCCGGCTGGGCGTGCTCGACGCGGCGGAGGAGGCGGGTCAGGACCTCACCCAGGACCGTGCGTTCGAGAGGAGAGAGGTCCTGGAGGAGGTCCTCCTCGAAGACCGAGGCGAGGCGCATGGCCTCCAGCCACTTCTCGCGGCCCTCGGGGTTCAGCTCGACGATGACGCGTACGCGGTTGGTCTCGTCGCGTTCTCTCGTCACCAGGCCCTCGGCGACCATGCGGTCGATGCGGTGGGTCATGGCGGCCGGCGTGAGGCCGAGCCGCTTCGCGAGTTCGCTCGGGCCCATGCGGTACGGGGCACCGGAGAGGACGAGGGCTTTGAGGACCTCCCACTCGGCGTTGCTGATGCCGAGTGCCGAGGTCTGCCGGCCGTAGGCGACGTTCATACGGCGGTTGAGGCGGGAGAGCGCCGAGACGATCTTCTCGACCTGGGGGTCGAGGTCCTGGAACTCGCGCTGGTAGGCGGCGATCTGCTCTTCGAGTGTCGGCTCGGCGCCGCCGGAGGTGCCTGGGGTGTCGCCCATGGGGCGAAGTATGGCACGAGACCGCTTGGCATCGAAGTCCTTGGGCATGTACTGTTTAGGTTCTAAGTTTTAGCTTCGAAGTCTTCACTGCTAACGCTTGAGCGTTCCGGTACGGCGCGGCGGTGTGGGCTTCCTCTACCTAGGCAGGTGAACGTGACCAGGGGGATGGGCGCAGCGATGCGCCGGATTCACGTGGGTAACGCGCTCGGCGCGTTCGGACTCGGCTTCACGGTCCCGTATCTGTACGTCTATGTGGCGCAGGTGCGGGATCTCGGTGCGACGACGGCGGGGCTCGTGCTGGCGGTCTTCGCCGTGGCCGCACTGGTGGTGCTGCCCTTCGCCGGGCGGGCCATAGTCCGGCGTGGACCGCTTCCGGTGCTGCTCACCGCCCTGGTCACCGCAGCCGTCGGATCGCTGAGCCTGGGGCTGGCCTCTACCGCGACCACCGTGCTGTTGTCGGCGGCGGCGCTCGGGGCGGGGCAGGCCGTGACGCAGCCGGCGCTCGCGACGATGATCGTCGACTGTTCCCGTGCGGAGAACCGGTCCCGGGCCTTCGCCACACAGTTCTTCCTGCAGAACCTCGGGCTCGGGGTCGGCGGGCTGATAGGCGGGCATCTCGTGGATGCCAGCCGCGCGGGCTCCTTCGTCCTGCTGTTCTCCATACAGGCGGCGATGTTCCTGGTGCTCGTGGGCGTGATGGCGACCGTGCGGATGCCGCGGGCGCCGAAGGTCGAGGGTGTGCCGGGCGGGGCGGCGGCCAAGGGGAGCTGGAAGCGGCTGCTCGGCGATCGGGCCATGGTGCAGCTGTGTGTGCTCGGATTCGTGTTGTTCTTCGCCTGCTACGGGCAGTTCGAGTCGGGGCTCAGTGCGTACGGGGTGGAGGCGGCCGGGATATCGACGTCCGCGCTCGGTACGGCGCTGGCCGCGAACACCGCGGTGATCGTGGTCGCACAGTTCGCCGTGCTGCGGTTCGTGGAGCGGCGCCGGCGGTCTCGGGTGATCGCCGCCGTGGGGCTGATCTGGGCCGTCGCGTGGGGGGTGGCCGGGTTCGCCGGGCTGGGGCAGACGAGCGAGACCATGGCGACGGCGGCGTTCGTGTCGACGTACGCGCTGTTCGGGCTCGGGGAGGCGATGCTGTCGCCGACCGTCGCGCCGTTGGTGGCCGATCTGGCGCCGGTGGGGATGGCGGGGCAGTACAACTCCGCGTTCGCGCTGGTGAAGCAGCTCGCGCTGGCGGTCGGGCCGGCGGTGGGCGGGCCCATGGGGGCGTCGCTGCACGCCCCGTACATCGTGACGTTCCTGCTGTTCTCGCTGGGCATCAGCGTGCTGGCGCTGCGGCTCGGGCGGCGGCTCACGGGCGTGCAGGATCAGCCCGCGCTGGTCGGCAGCCGGGTGGTCGCCAGGGGCGGGGCCGCCGCGGATCCCGCGGTGGCCCGGGCCTGAGGTGCCGGGGAGGGGAGGCGGTGGGGAGGCCTCCCCTCAGGCGGTGCGGGCACGGAACGCTCAGGACGAAGCCGGAGATCTGGAAGGCGAGGACCACGGTGGGTATCACGGCGATCAGCAGTCCGAGGAAGGTGCTCACCGCGATGAGGACGGCGTGCTGGCACAGCAGGACCTGGCGGGCCCAGCGCGGAGGGATGCTCAGGGCGATCAGCCGGGCGAGATAGCGGCGGAGGATGCGGGTCTGGCTGCGGGTGGCGGCCAGTACGGCGGCGAGGGCCAGGAACACCAGGCCCACGGCGGTGGCCAGGCCGGCGAGCAGGTTCAGCAGGGTCGACTTGCCGGAGCCGCTGGCGCCGTAGATGCGCACGAACTCCCCCGCGCGGGCGGTGAAGTCCACGTCCCTCGCGGCCCAGACGGTCTCGGCCGCGGAGTGGTAGGCCTTGCACAGTCCGCTCGTCCGGACGAGCGGTGCGCCAGCGGCTGTCGTCAATTCAGCACCCGTTCCTCGTACGCCACGACGTGATCTCGTCGCTGTTCCACGGCGCGACGTTGTCGCCGGAGCCGTTGGAGTGCTCGGCCATGCAGCCGGTGTGGGTGGCCGAGCGGTTGGCCCAGGAGTCCATCTCGTCGTTGGAGCCGTGGCCGCGCTCGCCGATCAGCGAGTGGAAGTCGTTGGGAGCACCGTCCGTCACCGCTGTACCCCGACTCGCGGGGGAGCCCCGATTCCCTTCCACCCGGCAGGGGAGTTGACGCCGTGCGTGATCCTCGTATGGGTGCTGAGCGCTCGACGGACCCGCCGGGGTCGTGCTCTGCGAACAGCTCACCGGACGCGGAGCGGGCGTCGGCCGAGGAGCGGGTCTCCTCGCTCACCCCGCGGGAGGAGGAGATCCTCGCGCTCGTCGGAGACGGACTGCCCAACCGGGAGATCGCCGTCTCCGGCGCATCTACGGCAAGCTCGGCGTCGAGACCCGCCTCCACGCGGCCCGGGTCGCCTGGCACGCGGCGGTCGACGCCCCCCGCCGGCCGGTGTCCGAGTCGGTGTGACGGCCCCAGGCCTGCACCCACACACCCCGCTCGCCCGCTCCTACGTCGTCCTCCGCGGCAGGGCGAACTCGCACCAGACCGCCTTGCCGCCGCCGGGGGCCCGGCGGCTGCCCCAGTTGGAGGCGATGGTGGCGATGATGGCGATGCCGCGGCCGGACTCGTCGGCGGGGTCGGCCCGGCGGCGGCGGGGGAGGTGGTCGTTGCCGTCGGTGACCTCGACGATCAGGCGGCGGTCGGTGCGGCGCAGGCGCAGCCGCATGGGTGGGGTGCCGTGCTGGAGGGAGTTGGCGACGAGTTCGCTGGCGGCCAGGACGCCCAGGTCGTGCAGTTCCGGTGGGAAGCGCCAGCTGCTGAGGACGCCGGAGGCGAAGGCGCGGGCGCGGGGGGCCGCTTCCACGCCGCCGAGGAGTTCCAGGGCGGCGTTGCGGAACAGTTCGCTGTCGGCGCCGACGCGGGCCGGGTGCTGGAGGACGAGGACGGCGACGTCGTCGTCGTGGTCGGCGGTGACGCCCGTCGAGCGGACGAGCCGGTCGCAGACGACCTGCGGGGTGCCCGTGGCACCGGCCAGGGCGCGTTCCAGGGCGGCGATGCCCTCGTCCAGGTCCTCGTTGCGGCGCTCCACCAGGCCGTCGGTGTAGAAGACGGCGGTGGAGCCGGGGCCGAGGGGGATCGAGCCGGAGGCGTGGGTCCAGCCGCCGGTGCCGAGCGGGGGGCCGGTGGGTTCGTCGGCGCGCAGGACGGTGCCGCTCTCGTCGCGGACGAGGATGGGGAGGTGGCCGGCGGAGGAGTAGACGAGGCGGCCTTCGTTGGGGTCGTGGACGGCGTAGGCGCAGGTGGCGATCTGGTTGGGGTCGATCTCCGTGGCCAGGCCGTCGAGGAGTTGGAGGACCTCGTGCGGGGGGAGGTCCAGGCGGGCGTAGGCGCGGACGGCCGTACGGAGCTGGCCCATGACGGCGGCGGCGCGGACGCCGCGGCCCATGACGTCGCCGATGACGAGGGCGGTGCGGCCGCCGCCGAGGGTGATGACGTCGTACCAGTCGCCGCCGACGGCGGTCTCGGTGCCGCCGGGGTGGTAGACGGCGGCGATGCGCAGGTCGTCGGGCTGTTCCAGTTCCTGCGGGAGCAGGGAGCGCTGGAGGGTGACGGCGGTCTCGCGCTGGCGGCGCTCGCTGGCGCGCAGGCGTTCGGCGGCCTCGGCGTGGTCGGTGACGTCGGCGGCGAAGATCAGCACGCCACCGCCGGTGCCGGCACCGGTGCCACTCTGCTCGGCCGTCTCCGGCGCGTTGGGGGTGTTCGGGGTGTTCGGTACGTCGACGGGGGTGCAGGTGATCGTGTAGCTGCGGCCGCCGGGGGCCTTGCGGGACTTGACCGTGCGGGGTCTGGAGCTGCGCAGGACCTGGTCGAGGAGCGGGAGGAGGCCGAGGGCGTCCAGCTCGGGCAGGGCCTCGCGGGCGGGTTCGCCGAGGGGGCGGACGCCGAAGGCCGCGACATAGGCGTCGTTGACGTAGGCCGTGCGGTGGTCGGAGCCGTGGACGAGGGCGACGAGGGCCGGGATGCGGTCGAGGATCTCGCGGGTGGGGAGGTCGTCGACGGCGGGCACGGTCGGGGGGTCGTCCGGGGGGTCGTCGGTCTGCCGTTCGGCACGGGCCGCGGGCACGGAGCCGTCTCCCCGCCGGTCCGGGGTGACCGTGTGTTCGGTCCGCGCTGCGGCGCGGCGCTGCGTACCGGGGAGCCGGGCGCTCCAGCGCGTGAAGTTCACCGAATCCTTGCCTCGTGCCTCGTGTTGTCGTCTGTGGCCGGCTCCGGATCCGGCCGGTGGCCCGGGGGGGTGCCCCGCCCGAGATCATGGAACACGTCGCGGACCAGTCTGGCCGACCGGACCGACATCCGTCAGACGTCGGCCTGAACGGTTGAGTTCCTGGATCCGGTCAGGACGACCCCTTCGGGTTCTCAGGAGGCTTTCCACCGGCCGCGAGTTCGAACTCCGCACGGGGATGTTCGAGTGATCCGAGCGAGACGATCTCCCGTTTGAAGAGCCCGGAGAGGGTCCATTCGGCGAGGACGCGGGCCTTGCGGTTGAAGGTCGGCACCCGGCTCAGATGGTAGACGCGGTGCATGAACCAGGCGGGGTAGCCCCGCAGCTTCCGCCCGTAGACATGGGCGACGCCCTTGTGCAGGCCCAGCGAGGCGACCGAGCCGACGTACTTGTGGGAGTAGGTCTCCAGCTGCTCGCCGCGCACGGAGTGGGCGATGTTGTCGCCGAGGATGCGGGCCTGGCGTACGGCGTGCTGGGCGTTGGGGGCGGTCTCCCTGCCGGGTTCGGCGGTGACGTCGGGCACGGCGGCGGCGTCACCGGCGGCCCAGGCGTGCGCGACGCCCTCCACGGTCAGCTCGGCGGTGCACTTCAGCCGGCCCCGCTCGTTCAGCGGGAGGTCGGTGGCGGCGAGGATCGGGTGCGGTTTGACCCCGGCCGTCCAGACGACCGTACGGGTCGGGAAGCGGGCGCCGTCGCTGAGGACGGCGACGCGGTCGGCGCACGATTCGAGGCGGGTGTGCAGGCGTACGTCGATGTTGCGGCGGCGCAGCTGGGTGACCGTGTAGCGGCCCATCTCCTCGCCGACCTCGGGGAGGATGCGGTCGGAGGCCTCCACGAGGATCCACTTCATGTCCTCGGGCTTCACGTTGTGGTAGTACCGCGCGGTGTAGCGGGCCATGTCCTCCAGCTCGCCGAGCGCCTCCACGCCCGCGTAGCCGCCGCCCACGAAGACGAAGGTCAGGGCGGCGTCGCGGATCGCGGGGTCGCGGGTGGAGGAGGCGATGTCCATCTGCTCGATGACGTGGTTGCGCAGGCCGATGGCCTCTTCGACGGTCTTGAAGCCGATGGCGTGCTCCGCGAGCCCGGGGATGGGCAGGGTCCGCGAGACCGAGCCGGGGGCGAGCACCAGTTCGTCGTACGTCAGCTGCTCGGGCTCGGTGCCCTCCTCCTCGGTGGCGAGGGTGTCGAGGGTCGCGATGCGTTTGGCGTGGTTGATCGCGGTGGCCTCGCCGATGACGACCTTGCAGCGGTCCAGGACGCGGCGCAGCGGCACGACGACATGGCGGGGCGAGATGGAGCCCGCCGCGGCCTCCGGAAGGAAGGGTTGATACGTCATATAAGGGTCGGGGGACACGACGACGATCTCGACGTCGCCGCGTCCGAGTTCCGGTTTCAGCTGTCGCTGCAGGCGCAGCGCTGTGTACAGCCCGACGTATCCGCCGCCGACGATAAGGATGCGCATCGGTTCCTTCACCATCCCATGACGCACCTTGCTCGTTGGTTTGTCCACAGGCCCGGCAATTTGTGTGACCGGTCGCCGTGGGGGCGCGGGGTTGGCCGATTTACCGGCGTGTGCGGCAGGTGCGCAGGTCAGATGGTGTGAGACCGGTGGCAGGAGGGGGCGCAAACCGGACGTAAACCGCCCGTACTCTGATCGGGGGGTGCTCCGTGCGGAACGTGCCCCTTCTGAATTGACTCCCTCTCAACTATGTTCGTGTGTCGACGGGGTGTAGGGGGGATGCGTTCAAGAGGTTCGGTCGGCCTGAGGCCGGATCGGGTCTCCGACGAAGGTGATCGGTGACCGCCGAGGACCTTGGACGCTCGTTCCGCCGCTCCGGCTTCCGATGACGGGGAGAGTCTCCGGGGGGAGACGTCATTACCGGGGGAACACGTATGCATATTCAGGAGTCTCATTGGTCGTCCGCGTCCACGATCGCACCCGGCGGTGCGATCGGCTCGGCGGGCGGCAACGGACGCGGTGACGGGGTGCGGTCCACTCCGCTCCGCGTGGACGCACAGCGCAACCTCGAGCACGTGCTGCGCGCGGCGCGCGAGGTCTTCGGCGAGCTGGGGTACGGCGCGCCGATGGAGGATGTGGCCCGCCGCGCGCGGGTCGGTGTCGGCACGGTGTACCGGCGCTTCCCGAGCAAGGACGTCCTGGTCCGCCGGATAGCCGAGGAGGAGACGTCTCGGCTCACCGAACAGGCCAGGGTGGCGCTCGGGCAGGAGGAGGATCCGTGGCAGGCGCTGTCGCGGTTCCTTCGGACCTCGGTGGCCTCGGGTGCCGGGCGGTTGCTGCCGCCGCAGGTGTTGCGGGTCGGGGTCGCGGACGACGTGGCCGGGGCCGGCGGGATCGGTGCCGGCGGGATCGGTGCCGGCGGGATCGGTGCGGTCGTCGTGGACGAGGCGCGGGTGCCGGCGCAGCGGGTGCAGCCGGGGGCCGAGCTTCGGCTGGTGTCGGCGGACTCGGGTGTGGCTGGTGTCTCCGGGGCCGGTGGTCTCGGTGGGCCGGTGGACGATGCCGGGGCTTCGGCGCTGCTTGAGGTTGTGGGGCAGTTGGTGGAGCGGGCTCGGGCGGCCGGGGAGCTGCGGGAGGATGTGACCGTGGCGGATGTGTTGCTGGTGATCGCCACGGGGGCGCCGGCCTTGCCGGATGCGGCGCAGCAGGCTGCCGCGTCGGCTCGGTTGCTGGACATTCTGTTGGAGGGGTTGCGGTCTCGGCCTGCCTGATGGTGGGTGGGTGACGGGCTGTCTCTTCGGGGCGGTGTGGGGTGGGTTTTTCGCCCCCGCCGCCCTTACCCGTTCCCCTCCCCAGGGGCGCTGCCCCTTCGACCCCGAGGGGGTGCGTGGTCGGGTGCGTTGTCGGGTGCGGGTGGGTGGGGGTTCTCGCGCAGTTCCCCGCGCCCCCAAAAGACGGGTGGTTGCCCGCGCTGCTGAAAGACGCGCGGTTCCTCGCGCTGCCGAAAGACGGGTGGTTTCCGCGCGCTGCCAAGAGGCGCGCGGTTCCTCGCGGCCGAAAAACGGGTGGCTTCCCCGCGCTGCCAGGAGACGCGCAGTTCCTCGCGGCCGAAAAACGGGTGGCTTCCCCGCGCTGCCAAGAGACGCGCAGTTCCTCGCGGCCCTGACAGATGCGCGGCTCCCCGCGCTCCTGACAGATGCGCGGCTCCCCGCGCTCCTGACAGACGCGCGGCCCCCGCGCGCCTGACAGAGCCGTGGCTCCCGCGCGTCTAACAGATGTGTGGCTCCCCGCACCTCTGATGGGGCGCGGTTCCGTGGGTGGGTTGCTCGTATGGGTGAACGGGTGGCGGGTGGTGTGGGAAGTGCGCTCGGACGGGTGGTATGCCCATCGTGCTGGGGGCTGAACAAAAGCCAATATGGCACTCTGCCTGGTGTTGGGGACTGGGTCGGCTGGCGGCGGGGGCTTCCGCGATGGGGTTTGACGGGCGGGACGAGTCGAGGTCGGAGCCGGGGGCGGAGGCGGAGCCTCAGGTGCCCAGCCAAGGGGGGCGGGGGGTGCCGGCGCAGTGGGACCGGTTCGACTCCGGGGTGCTGCCGCCGCGCGCACCCGCCGACGCCGATCTGATCGCGTGGATGCGGTCGGGGGACGACTCCGCGTACGAGGAGCTGTACCGGCGGCACGCCGAGGCCGTACGCCGGTACGCGCGGACCTGCTGCCGGGACGCCCACACCGCCGACGACCTGACCGCCGAGGTCTTCGCCCGGATGTTGCAGGCGGTACGGGGCGGCTCCGGGCCGCAGCACACCGTACGGGCCTATCTGCTCACCTCCGTGCGCCGGGTCGCCGCCGGCTGGACCAGCTCCGCGAAGCGGGAGCAGCTGGTCGACGACTTCGCGGTGTTCGCGGCGCAGGCGGCGCGCGGGGCCGAGACGTCGGACACGGACACGCTCGAACTCGGCGCCGATGTGCGGGCGATGCACGAGGCCGAGCAGTCGATGGCGATGCGGGCCTTCCGTTCCCTGCCGGAGCGGTGGCAGGCCGTGCTCTGGCACACGGAGGTCGAGGACGAGTCGCCGAGCGAGGTCGCCACGCTGTTCGGACTGGACGCCAACGGCACCCGCGTGCTGGCCAGCCGGGCCCGGGAGGGGCTCAAACAGGCGTATCTGCAGGCCCATGTGAGCGCGGCGCTCGCCGGGAACTCGGCGGAGTGCGGGCGGTACGCCGACCGGCTCGGCGCGTACGCCCGGGGCAGCCTGCGCACGCGGGCCGAGCGGGGGCTGCGCGCGCATCTGGAGGAGTGCGCGGCGTGCCGGCTGGCCGCCGGGCAGATCAAGGAGGTCGCGAGCGGGATCCCGGCCGTCGTACCGGTCGCGGTCATCGGCTGGTTCGGCGCGGCCGGGTACGCGAAGGTGGCCGCGCTCGTCGCCAGTGGCGCGGGGGCCGGGGCGGCCGGCGCCGCGGGCGCGGCCGCCGCGGCGAGCGGGGGTTCCGGCGGCACGGGTGCGGCGAGCGGAAGTTCCGGCAGCGCGGGCTCGGGCGGTGGGGCCGCCGCGGAGGGGCTGGGGGCGCCGGCGAAGGTCGGGATCGCGGTGAGTGTGGCCGGGATGGTCGCCGCGGCGGTGGCGCTCGCGCTGGCCAACGACGACGTGGAGCCCAAGGAACCGCTGGCCAGGCCGTCCACCTCACGGTCCGTCGAGGCACCGCCGGAGGCGGAGCCGGATCCGTCGGCGCCGCCGGAGGAGCCCGCGCCCGGCGCGCCCGCCGCGGTGGTGCCGGTGGCCGAGGCGCTGCCGACACCGAGCCCCTCGCCCTCACCCTCGCGGGCCGAGCCGCCGGCGCCGTCCGCGCCACCCACGCCGACTCCCAAGCCCAAGCCGACGCCGACCCCAACCCCGACTCCCGCGCCGCCGAAGCCGTCGCCGACACTGCCGGCCCCGACGCCCCCTCCCCCGCCCGCGCCGCCGGCCGTCTATCAGTGGAACGAGCTGCGGTACGGCGTCCTCGGCGACGGCACCGAGCCCGAGATGCGGCTCGGGGAGAGCAGTTGGGTCTGGCAGCGGTACGGGATGGCGATCGCCGGGAAGCGGTACGCGAACGGGGTGACCGTGCACGGCCTCTCCTCCGTGACCATCGACCTCAACCGCCGGTGCGGCTCGTACGACGCGCTCGTCGGCGTGGACGATCTGACGCACGGTCTCGGCGAGGTCTACTTCTCCGTCTACGGCGACGGGGTGCGGCTGTGGAAGTCCGGGCTGGTGCGGGGTGGGGATCCGGCGCTCCCGGTGCGGGTGGACCTCAGCGGGCGGGAGACGGTACGGCTGGTCGTCGAGCCGCACGGGCCCCACGCGCTGCCGGTGCTGGCGGACTGGGCGGAGTCGCGGTTCAGCTGCGCGTGAGGGGTGACTTCAGGGCGTCCGACAGGTCGGCCACGGCGTCGGACGGGGTGTAGGCCGCGCCGAGGGTCCCTTCGGCCTCGTAACGGGTGGGGCCCAGGGCGGCGAGCGCGGCGGTCTCCGCGTGCTCGGCGTCGTGTTCGGCGGGGAGCGGGAGCGGGCGGGGGTGCTCGCCGCGCCAGGAGGTGCCGGCGGCGAGGAGGCGTACCGCGCGGGCGTGGTCGCCGAGGGCGGACAGTACGGTCGCGGCGCTGTCGGCCATCGCCGCCGTCACGGTCTCCGCGCACTGGTTGTCCACGGCGGTGCGGAAGGCCTCGGTCAGTCTGCGCAGACCGGCCTCCGGGCCGGACTCGGCGGTCGTGAGCAGGCCGTCGACCAGGTCCAGGAACGCCCGGTGCTGGGGCGGGGGTGTGCCCCGGAGGGTCTCCTCGGCGGACAGCCGCCACAGCTCGCGGGCGTGGGCGATCTCGCCGTCGACCAGCTCCATATGGGCGCGCAGGAGCCAGACGAACGCGCGGGAGTCCGGGGCGCCGAAACGTTCGGCCGCCGCCGTGGCCTCGTCCAGCGCGGTCAGGGCGGCCTCACGGTCGCCCAGGCGGTAGGCGATCTCGCCGAGGCGGGCGATCAGGAACGGGGCCTCGGCGTTCGCGCCCACCTCGTACGCGAGGCGCAGGGCCTCCTCGTACTCGCCCCTGGCCTCCGCCTGACTCCCCCGGGCCATCGCGGCCTCGCCGGCCGCGCTGCGGACCTGGGCGCGCATCCAGCGGTCGCCCACGCGGTCGGCGATCGTACGGAGTTCGGCGAGGTCGTCCTCGACGCCGCGCATGTTGCCGGAGGAGTCGACGAGCATGTGGGTGCGGAGCATCAGGGTGAAGCCGACCTCCCAGTCGCCGCCGTGTGCACGGCAGTTGGCGACCGCCTCGTCCATAAGCGCGCGGAGGTCGACCGAGACGGCGCCGTCCAGGACGTACGCGGTCAGCGGCCAGACCAGGCCGGGGAAGCGGGCGGCGGCCGGGCCGGTGTGGCCGGACCGCTGCTTCAGGCGGGCCACGTACGCGCGGGCCATCGGGTCGTCCGGTACGCCGATGGGGCCGGACTCGGCGGCCAGGGCGAGGTGGAGGAGGCGCAGGGCGATGCGTTGGCTGTGGCGGGGGTGGGGGGTGGCAGCGGAGGCGGGCTCCGGCTCCGGCTCGGGCTCGGGCTCGGCCAGGAAGGCGGCGATGTGGTCGGTGGAGGAGGGCTGAGCCGTGGTGGTGCCGGCCGGGGCCGTGGCGAGGGTCAGGATCCGGTCGACCCAGCGGATGCCCTCGTGGCGGAAGTTGCGGAGCCACCAGAACCAGCCCATGGAGAGGGCGAGTTCGGTGGCGGCGGGTTCGTCGGCGGCGGCCAGGGCGCGGTGGAGGGCCGCCCGGATGTTGTCCAGGTCGGTCTCCAGGCGGTGGATCCAGGGGAGTTGCTCGGCCGAGCGGAGGCGGGGGTCGGCCTCGGCGAGGAGCGCCAGGATCCAGGCGCGGTGGCGGAGTTCGGCCGCCGCGCGGAGCGCCGGGAGCTCCGCGGCGCGCTCGGCCGCGTACTCGTGGATCGTCTCCAGCATGCGGTACCGCATGACATGGCCGTCGTGCCGGGAGGCTTCGGCGACGATCAGAGACTTGTCGACGAGGGCACCGAGGGTGTCGGCCGTGGATGCGGGGGCGGGGGCGGGGGCGGCACCGAGGCCGGGGGCCGGACCGGGACCCGAACCATGGCCCAGGCCGGGGCCGGGGCCGGGGGCGAGGCCGGAGCCAGGGGCCGGACCGGGACCCAGGCCGGGGCCGGAGCCGTGCACGGGGCCGGGACCGGAGCCGGAGCCGAGGCCGGGACCGAGGTCGGGACCGGGGCCGAGGCCGGAGCCGGGGCCGAGGCCGGAGCCGGGGCCGGGGCCGGGGCCGGGACCGGGGGCGAGGCCGGAGCCGGAGCCGAGGGCCGGACCGGAACCCAGGCCGGGAGCCGTACCAGGACCCGAACCATGGCCCAGGCCCAGGCCGGGGCCCAGGCCGGGGCCCAGGCCGGAGCCGGAGCCGAGGCCGGGGCCGGGACCGGGACCGGGACCGGGGCCGGGAGCGGGGGCGAGGCCGGGGTCGGCGCCGAGGTTGGAGGTCGGGTCGGGGGCAGGTGCTGGGGCTGATCCCGTGCAGACGGTCTCCGCTGCCTCCAGGTCCCAGCCGCCGGCGAAGACCGAGACCTCGCGGAGAAGTGTGCGTTCCCGCTCGTCCAGCAGGTCCCAGGACCAGTCGACGACCGCTCGCAGGGTCTGCTGGCGGGGCAGGGCCGTGCGGCTGCCCGTGGTGAGGAGGCGGAAGCGGTCGTCGAGGCGGTCGGCGATCTGGCGTGGGGTGAGCAGGCGCAGCCGGGCGGCGGCCAGTTCGATGGCCAGGGGGAGCCCGTCGAGGCGGTGGCAGATCTCGTCCACCGCCCCGGGGTCGGCGCGCAGCACGGCCTCCGCGTCGGGCCGTACGGACGCGGCGCGCTCGGCGAAGAGGCGGTGGGCCGGGGCCGGGAGGAGGGGTTCCACCGGGCGTACGGACTCGCCGGGCACGCCCAGGGGTTCGCGGCTGGTGGCGAGGATCGTGAGGCCGGGGCAGTGGGTCAGGAGCGTCTCCGCCAGCTCGGCGGCCGCGTCGATCACGTGTTCGCAGTTGTCCAGGATCAGGAGCAGGTCCCGGCGGGCGCAGTGCTCCACGAGGAGGCCGAGGGGGTCGTCCTGCGACACCGCCGTCTCCTTGGTGAACAGGGCCGTCTCGCGCAGCCCGAGGGCGCTGACCACGGCGCCCGGCACCGCTTCCGGCCGGTCGAGCGGGGCGAGTTCCGCCAGCCATGCCCGGGGGTGGGTGAGGGCGGCCTCCTCGGCGAGGCGGGTCTTCCCGGAGCCGCCGGGGCCGGTGAGGGTGAGGAGCCGGGCCGTGCGCAGATCGCCGCGGATGGCTTCGAGTTCGCGCGTACGGCCCACGAAGGAGGTCAGGCGGGGGCGGATGTTGCCGGTCCGGGGGTGAGGGGTCGGGGCGTCGTTCGAACGAGGACGGCTCTCCTCCTGGGCGGAGTGCCCGGTTCCGGGGGCGAGCAGGGTCGCGTGGAGCGTGCGCAGGGTCGGGCCGGGGTCCGTGCCCAGGGTGTCCCGCAGCGATCGGCGTATCGCCTCGTAGGCCGTCAGGGCCTCCGCCGTACGGCCCGCCGCGTGCAGGGCCCGGATGAGGAGGGCGTGCAGCGGCTCGTCGTAGGGGTTGGCCCCGGTGAGTTCCCGGAGTTCCGGTACGAGATCGGGGGCGTCGCCGCGTCGCAGGTCCGCCTCGATCCTGGTGCGGGTCGCCTCGGCGTGGAGGGCGTCGGGGCGGGCGGCGGCGGTGCGGTCGGGGAGGTCGGCCAGGGCCGGGCCGCGCCAGAGCGCCAGGGCCTCGCGGGCGGTGGTGGCGGCGGTGGCCGGGTCGCCGTGGGCGAGAGCCGCCTTGGCGTCCTTCAGCAGCTGCTCGAAGGCAAAGAGGTCCACGGCGGTGGAGGCGGTGATCAGACGGTAGGCGCCGGGTTCCGAGGCGATGACCTCGGCGCCGAGGACCCGGCGCAGACGGGCGACGAGGGCCTGGAGCGCGGCGGGGGCGTCCGCGGGCGGGGAGGCCGACCAGATGTCGTCGATGAGGGTGGGGACGGGGACGGGCCGGCCGGGGCGGAGGGCCAGGGCGGTGAGGAGCGCGCGGAGCCGGGGGCCGCCGATGGGGACACGGGCGCCCTGGTCGTTCTCTGCTCGGGCCGTCCCCAGGATCGCGTAGCGCACCGGATCATTGTCGCCGGGCCGGGTGGAGGTGGCGGGGCTTTTCTCGCGCCCACCACCGCCCACCACCGCCTCACCACAGCCCGCCCCGCCCATCACCGCCGCCGGACGGCCCCTCCCCGCCTACTTCGCCGTCACCGAGTCGCCGTACGCCGTCGCCCCGCTCGTCGTGGAGGTCGAGGCGGCCTTCCAGCGCCAGGTCCCCGAGGCGTTGGCGGTGACGGTGGTGCGGAGCTTGCCGCCCGCGTCGGTCTTGACCGTCTTGACCGTGGTGTACGTCGAGCTGCCGGACCGCTTGAACTGGAGCGCGACCGAACGGCCGGCGTGCGGGGTGTAGGTGTTGGTGTTCCAGTCGGCCCGGGTCAGCGTGCCCGTCACGGTGAGCTTGGCGCCCTTGGCGACGGGCTCGGGGCCGGCCTGGGTGGTGGCGAGCTTGGCGAGGCGCTTCACCTGGATCTTGGCGCTGGTCTCCAGGTCGTAGAAGTCGCGGTCCTTGGCGGCGGCCTCGGCGGTGAAGCGCCAGGTGCCGGCCGAGCTGTTCCTGAGGTCGTAGTAGTCGGTGCGGTCGGCGTCCAGGGTGAACTTGAACACGCACCTCATGGTGGTGGAGGAGGGTCTGGTGCAGTCGGCGGTGCGGGCGTGGATGATCCGGTCGTCGGAGCTGACGAGCTTGGCCCCGAGGATGCCGTTGATGCCCGACCCGTCCTTCGCCGTGGCGGTGACGCTGACCGTCTGGGCCTTGCTGACGCCCACGTTGAAGGTCTTCTTGTTGAAGTTCACCGAGGTGAAGACCGTGTCGCCCTTCGCCGTGTCCGCGTGAGCGGCGGCGGGGACGAGCAGCGAGAGCAGCACCGAGGTGCCGAGGGTGGCGGCGACGGCCGTACGGGTACGCATGGTTCTCCTGGCACAAGAGCTACGGCACCTCGGGCGCGCCATGCGTCGGGGGGGGCGCGTATGTGCACATGAGGTGCTGGGGAGCCGGACGTCTGTCCGATCCAGAAGGAGACCAACGGCGGACCCCGTTGGTTGTACACATCCGGATGTTGATATTCCGCTACGCCTGTCGGGCCGGTCCACTACGCCTGTCGGGCCGTCGCCCCCGCGCCCAGGGCGCCGCGCTGGGGGGTGATGCCCGCCGGAACCGCGCGTTGCCTGGCCGGGGTGCCGGTCCAGCAGGTGCCTCGGCGGGAGAGGAGGCGGCGGAGCCAGAGTTCGAGGGCGACGAGGTCGGCGAGGCCGTCCAGGGGGAGGGGTTCGCCCTCGGCGGCGGCGCGGAGGGCCTTGCGGACGACGCGGGCCTCGACCAGGCCCGCCTGGGCCAGGAGGGGGGTGTCGAAGAGGGTGATGAGGGTGTCGGCGGCGACGCGCAGGCCGGTGCGGGCGGCGGCGTGGGAGCCGGCGTGGGAGGGGGCGCCCCAGCCGTGCGGGAGGTCGGTGACACCGGCGCCCTCCAGGACCGTACGGAGGATCGCGGCGCGGGCGCCCGGCTGGACGCGCAGGGCCTCGGGGAGGGCGCGGCAGGCGCGGACGACCTGGTTGTCGAGGAAGGGGGTGTGCAGGCGTTGGGAGCGGATCTCCGCCGCCTGTTCGAGGACGCGGAGGTCGGCTGCGTGGCGGGCCAGGGCCGCGCGGGCGCGGAAGTCGCCGGGGCGCTGGCCGGGGCCGACGGTGGAGCGGCCGGTCGTCGCGCCCAGGCGAATCGATACTTCTGCCAGCGCCTCGCCGGTCAGCCAGCGGGCGGCGGGGCCCGGTCTGGCCCAGGTCAGGGCGGCGAGCGAGGCGCCGACCGCGCCGCCGGGCTCCTCGAAGCGGCGCTCCATCAGGCGGGCGGCGAGGACCTCGACGCCGGCGTGGTACGGGGTGCGGGCCAGCTTGCGCGCGGCGCCGTACACGCGCGCGGGGACCAGCACCGAGCCGTCGGCCTTGGCGAGGGCGGCGACCGGGCGGACCAGATGGCGGCGCTTGCGGTCCATGAGGAGGTCGGCGAGCCGGGCCGGGTGGGCGTCCAGGACCTGGCGGGCGCCGTACCCGGTGAAGTGGTCCGCGCTGCCGGAGGCCAGGCGGGCGCGGTGGCGGGCGGCGGACACCAGGGAGGGGCCCGGCTCGTCGGTGAGCGGGACGTCTAGGTCGGCGTACGGGAGGACCTCCTCGCCACCGGTCACGACGACGTGGTGCAGGCGGGGGTTGGCGGCGAGGGTGCCCGCGCGCTCCAGTTCGGTCTCGCGGCCGGAGGTCGCCGGGTCGTCGAAGGTGGCCAGGTCGTTGAAGGTGACGGCGAGGAGGCGCTCGCCGGCGCCCGTGCCGTGGCCGAGGACGGTGCCGGGGGCGCCGGGGAGGCCGGCGGCGAGCAGGGCCAGGGTGCCGGAGGCAGGGCCGCCGGAGACATCGGCGCCGATACCGGGGACGGGCATGCCCCGGGCGGCGCGGCGCTCGGCGGGGCCCATGCCGGGGACCGGGCCGGGGTCGACGTCGGGCACGTGCCGGGGAGCGGCGAGGCGGACCCGTACGGACTCCACGAGGGCGTCGCGGACGGCGTCCACCGCGCTGGCCGGGTCGGCGGAGGGGGCCGCGACGGCGAGGGAGGCGACCGGCTCGTAACCTGCGATCTCTCGCGCCCCGGCGCGCAGGATCAGTGCGTGCCCCGGAGGAATGCGGCGCACGCCGTCGTACGGCGTGGAGTCGTGGAGGGCGTCCGGTACGTCGGGGGCGGCCAGCAGGGCGGCCAGATGCCCGAAGTCGAGGTTGGCCTCGATCAGGTCGGCCAGCGGCAGAGCGGCGGTCGCGTACGCCGTGCCGCCCGCCCAGGGGGTGTGGAAGACCGGGCGGGCGCCCGCGAGGTCGCCGCAGACCGTCACCCGGCGGCCGACCTGGACGACGGCGGTGTAGCTGCCGGGCCAGGCGGTGAGATGGCGCAGGGCGCCGCCCCGGGCGGCGAACAGGCCCACGCGCAGCTGCTCGTCGGAGGCGCCGCAGATGCCGAGGACGGCGATACGGGTCTGGGCGTCGGCCTGGACGACCCGCACCTCGTCGGGGCGCCAGTCGCCGACCGCCCACAGCGGGTCGGGGTCGCCCCACAGGAGATGGGAGCCGACCGGATGCACGGTCTCGCCGTCGAGTCCGGTGGCGCCGGCGGAGCCGAAGACGGGCGCGCCAGCGGCGGTACTGCTCCATCCCACCAACCACCGCATCGACGCCTCCACAGGCTGTGGACAACCGCTGCACCGTACGAACGGTCCCCATGCTGCCACGAAGGAGGCTTGCTGGAGGGCGCGCGGCATGGCTTGCACACCGGTGAATGCGCCCCTGAGGAGCCTTCAGTGCTCCCCCGTCACACCCCCAAGTCGCCCTGGACAAGGGGTGGTCGACAAAGGCGGACCCCGGGTCTACGACGTGAATGCGCCCCCGGTACGCTCCCCCAAAACACCTAACGCGCCCTCAACAGACGTGGTCGGAGCGGTATTCACCCTCGACGACCACCGTCGATTTTCGGCCAAATCGGCCGTGAAGGGCGAAGTTGGCGCGCCCTCCGTACCACCCCCGATGACGACACAGCGTCAACGCACAGTCCGGGAGGCGGAGTTCGCCTCCCGGACCGGTCCGCCGCCCGCGGGGATGTAGGCGGCGGTGTCCCCCAGCCCACTGGATCCAGTACAGCGGGCCGACCCACGCACGACCATGGAACCGCTCCCCCGGTGGCCGGAGAAGAGCGCACGGACAGGCGCACGGCCACACAACGGGAGCACGTGACAACACTCCGTACTGCGTCCGCACTTTCGTACGATGCACAATCCCGCCATCCGGATTTGGGCCCCTTAACGCTTGGGATGCGGCGAACTACGCTGGGTTTACGAATGCCGCGTGCCTATGCCGCCGCGGCAGCCGTCTGTTCGAGGGGTGGCGCAATGTCCAGGGAGCAACGCGGGCCGAACGAAAAGCTCGGCGCCGTTCTCGCCCTCGCGGGAATCAGCAACGCAGGACTCGCGCGTCGCGTCAACGACCTTGGCGCCCAGCGGGGACTGACACTTCGCTACGACAAGACGTCGGTGGCGCGCTGGGTGTCGAAGGGCATGGTGCCGCAGGGCGCCGCGCCCCACCTCATCGCGGCCGCGATCGGCCAGAAGCTCGGCCGCCCGGTGCCGCTCCACGAGATCGGCCTGGCGGACGCGGATCCCGCCCCCGAAGTGGGCCTCGCCTTCCCCCGTGACGTCGGCCAGGCCGTACGCGCGGCCACGGAGCTGTACCGCCTCGACCTCGCCGGCCGCCGCGCCGGCTCCGGTGGCATCTGGCAGTCCCTCGCCGGATCGTTCGCGGTGAGCGCCTACGCCACACCCGCCTCACGCTGGCTCATAACCCCGGCCGACAGTTCGGTGGCGCGCGAGGCGGGCTCCGCGGAGGGCTCCGGGTCGCCGCTGAAGGTCGGCCACAGCGATGTGCAGAAGTTGCGGGAGGCCGCCGAGGACGCCAGGCGCTGGGACTCCAAGTACGGAGGCGGCGACTGGCGTTCGTCGATGGTGCCGGAGTGCCTGCGGGTCGAGGCGGCGCCGCTGCTGCTCGGCTCCTACTCCGACGAAGTGGGCCGCGCGCTGTTCGGAGCGTCCGCGGAACTCACCCGCCTCGCCGGCTGGATGGCCTTTGACACGGGTCAACAGGAGGCCGCGCAGCGGTACTACATCCAGGCGCTGCGGCTCGCGCGCGCGGCGGCCGATGTGCCGCTGGGCGGGTATGTGCTCGCCACGATGTCCCTGCAGGCGACCTACCGGGGGTTCGGCGACGAGGGCGTCGACCTCGCGCAGGCCGCGCTCGAACGCAACCGGGGGCTGGCCACCGCGCGCACGATGAGCTTCTTCCGGCTCGTCGAGGCGAGGGCGCACGCGCGCGCGGGCGACGCGGTGGCCGCGGGGGCGGCCCTCAAGGCCGCCGAGGGGTGGCTGGAGCGGGCCCGGGACGGCGACCACGACCCGACCTGGCTCGGGTTCTACGGCTACGACCGGTTCGCCGCGGACGCCGCCGAGTGCTATCGCGACCTCAAGGCGCCGCGTCAGGTGCGCCGCTTCACGGAGCAGGCGCTGTCGCGGCCGACGGAGGAGTTCGTACGCTCGCACGGGCTGCGGCTCGTCGTGTCGGCGGTCGCGGAGCTGGAGTCCGGCAATCTCGATGCGGCGTGCGAGCAGGGGGTGCGGGCGGTGGAGGTTGCGGGGCGCATCTCTTCGGCGCGCACCACCGAGTATGTGAAGGATCTGTTGCATCGGCTGGAGCCGTATGGGGATGAGCCGCGGGTCATTGAGCTGCGGGAGCGGGCGCGGCCGTTGTTGATGACGCCGGCGTAGGTTTTGGGCGCCTGCTCGTCTGCGGGGTTCGTGCCTCGTTGGCGAGTGCGGGTGCGTGGGGGTTCCTCGCGCAGTTCCCCGCGCCCCTTTCAGGGGCGCGGTCCTGCGTGACCGGGGTCATGGAGACTCCTTCCGGGTTTGAGGGCATTGTCAGTGGTGCAGTGCACTATCGGAGTCGGGAGGTGGGGCGCGTGCGGAGGCAGGGCGCGTACGACTGCGATGTGCTCGTGGTCGGCGGCGGGATCGTCGGGCTGTCGACGGCGTATGCGATCACGCGGGCCGCGCCGGGCACGCGGGTCACCGTGCTGGAGAAGGAGCCGGGGCCGGCCCGGCACCAGACCGGGCGGAACAGCGGCGTCATCCACAGCGGGATCTACTACCGGCCGGGATCGCTGAAGGCGCGGTACGCGGTCAAGGGCGCCGCCGAGATGGTCAAGTTCTGCGCCGAGTACGGCATCGACCACGCCGTCACCGGGAAGCTGATCGTCGCCACCGAGCGGTCCGAGCTGCCCCGGCTGCACGCACTCGTGCAGCGCGGGCGGGAGAACGGCATTCCGGTGCGGGAGCTGGGCGCCGCGCAGATCTCCGAGTACGAGCCGGAGGTGCGCGGGCTCGCGGCCATACATGTCGGCACCACCGGGATCTGCGACTTCGTGGGCGTCGCCCGGCAGCTCGCGCGCGCCTCCGGTGCCGAGATCCGGTACGGCGCCCAGGTCGAGCGGATCGACCGGCGGGCCTCGCTGGGGGTCGCCGTCCGCATCCGGGGCGGGGACGTCGTACGGGGGCGGGTGCTGGTGAACTGCGCCGGGCTGCACTGCGACGAGGTGGCCCGGATGACCGGGGACGACCCCGGGATGCGGATCGTGCCGTTCCGGGGGGAGTACTACGAGCTGGCGCGGCCCGAGCTGGTCCGTGGACTCGTGTATCCGGTGCCCGATCCGGCGTTTCCGTTCCTCGGGGTGCATCTGACCCGGGGGATCGACGGCGGTGTGCACATCGGGCCCAACGCGGTGCCGGCGCTGGCCCGCGAGGGGTACGGGTGGGGGACCGTGCGGATGCGGGAGCTGGGGGCGACGCTGGCGTGGCCCGGGTCCTGGCGGATAGCGCGGCGGCACTGGCGGTACGGGGCGGGGGAGCTTCGGCGGTCCCTGTCGAAGAGGGCGTTCACCGGGGCGGTGCGGCGGTTGTTGCCGGCGGTCTCGGAGGGGGATCTTGTGCGGGCGGCGGCGGGGGTGCGGGCGCAGGCGGTCTTGCGGGACGGGACGCTGGTGGACGACTTCCTGATCCGGGAGGGGGCGCGGGCCGTGCATGTCCTGAACGCGCCTTCGCCCGCGGCCACGGCTTCGCTGCCGATCGGGCGGGAGGTGGGGAGGCGGGCGTTGGGGGTTTTGGGTCGGGTGTGAGGGGTGAGGTGTGCGGGGTGAGGGGTGAGGTGTGCGCTGTCTGCCGCCCGGCTCGGGTGTGAGGGGTGCGCCCCCCGCGGGACGTAAAATTGGGGGCACTGTGTCTGACTCCGCCAATACCCACGAGCCCCGCACCTCCGGTGCCCCCCTTCGGCACACCCGGGAGAAGGGTGAGCCTCGGTTCCCGGATGGGCCGAAGGCCGATCCTGCCGGGTCGCATTTTGAGCGGCGGATCAGGAGTTTTCAGCCGCGCAGGAGCCGGGTGACGGCCGGGCAGGCGGACGCCTTGCAGCGGCTGTGGCCCAAGTGGGGGCTGGACATCGACGGGCGGGCGCTGGACCTCGTCGAGCTGTTCGGAAACGAGAAACCCGTCGTGCTGGAGATCGGGTTCGGGATGGGCGAGGCGACCGCACGGATGGCCGCCGATGACCCGGAGACCAATGTGCTCGCCGTGGACGTGCACACGCCGGGCCAGGGGAACCTGCTGAACCTCGCCGACCGGGACGGGCTGTCCAACGTGCGGGTCGCCAACGGCGACGCGATCATCCTGCTGCGGGAGATGCTCCCGCCCGCGTCGTTGGCCGGGCTGCGGGTCTACTTCCCCGACCCCTGGCCGAAGAAGCGGCACCACAAGCGGCGGCTGATCCAGGAGGAGTTCCTCACGCTCGTCGCGTCCCGGCTCCGGGCGGGGGCGATCGTGCACTGTGCCACGGACTGGGAGCCGTACGCCGAGCAGATGCTCGAAGTGCTCACCGCGCACCCGGAGTTCGAGAACACCCGGGCCGACGGCGGGTTCGCGCCACGTCCCGGCTTCCGGCCGCTGACCCGTTTCGAGGGGCAGGGACTGGACAAGGGTCATGTGGTGAACGATCTGCTCTTCCGCCGCGTACAGCAGCCTGAACCCTAGGGTCTGTCGACAGGCCCGAGACCGGCGGCGGCCGAGCCGACGGGTGCCGCCGGGTGCCGCCAGGTGCGGTTCCGGGAGGTACCGGCAGGTGCGGTCCGGCTGGTCGTACCACCGCGCCGTCGCGGGCGGCGCCCCTTCCTCGTTAGGGTCGATGTAATGGCCACCAGTCCCCCCTACCCGATGCATCCCAGCGGCCCCGCCGGTGGGTATGTGTTCAGGCCCACGCGCTGGTGGCAGCGGAAGAGCGTCCGGTACGCGGCGCTGATAGGACTGCTCGGGGTCTCGGGGCTCGTCATCCTCGCGCTCGTCCGGGAGCAGACCGGCACCGAGGGGTTCCTCGTCGGGCTGGGGCTCGCGGTGCTGCCCGTGCCGCTGCTGATGGCCGCGTTCCGGTGGCTGGACCGGGTGGAGCCCGGGCCCTGGAAGAACCTGGTGTTCGCGTTCGCCTGGGGGGCGTGCGCGGCGGCGCTGATAGCCATCGTGGCGAACAGTTTCGCGACGCGGTGGATAGCCACGGCTACGGCCGATCCCACGCATGCCGACACGCTGGGCGCCACCGTCATAGCGCCCGTGGTGGAGGAGAGTGCCAAGGCCGCGGCCGTCCTGCTGGTTTTTCTGTTCCGGCGGCGGGACTTCACCGGGATCGTGGACGGGGTGGTGATCGCGGGGTTCACCGCGACCGGGTTCGCGTTCACCGAGAACATTCTGTATCTGGGCACCGCGTTCGGGACGGATCAGCTCAGTGGGGGGAGCGGGCTGGCTTCGGTCACCGCCGCGACGTTCTTCGTGCGGGTGATCATGTCGCCGTTCGCGCATCCCCTGTTCACCGTGCTCACCGGGATCGGGTTCGGGGTGGCGGCGTTCTCGGCGGAGTGGCAGCGGGGGCGGCGGGTGCTTCTGCCGGTGGTGGGGCTGTTGCTCGCGATGGGGATGCACGCGGTGTGGAACGGGTCGGCGACGTTCGGGGAGTACGGGTTCTTCGCGGTGTACGCGGCGTTCATGGTGCCGGCGTTCGGGTTGCTGACGTGGTTGGTGATCTGGGCTCGGCAGCGGGAGTTGCGGACCGTGCGGGAGGAGTTGCCGGCGTATGCGGGGGCGGGGTGGCTGACGCCGGGTGAGCCGTTTGTGCTGGGGTCGATGCGGGCTCGGCGGGTGGCTCGGGAGTATGCGGGGCATCACTTCGGGAAGGCGGGGGCGCGGGCGGTCGCGGAGTATGAGGTGTACGCGACGCGGCTGGCGTTTCTTCGGCGGCGGGGGCGGCGGGGGCGGGCCGGGGGTGACTTCGCTTTGCGGGAGCGGGAGTTGCTGTTCGAGTTGTGGCGGCGGCGGGGGGTGGCTCGGCCGGCGATGGGGTATGCGGGGCGGGAGGTCGGGCCTGGGGGGTGGGCCGGGTATGGGTACGGGTACGGCGGTGGGGGGTGGTACGGGCCGGGGTATGCGCAGCCGGTCGGCTATCCCGGGTACAACCCGTATCGGTCCTAGGGGCGGTGGGGGGTGGGCTTGGGCGCCTGGGGTTCGGTGGGTGGGGCGAGGGCGCGGGCGCCTGAGGTGCGGTGGGTGGAGCGCGGGCGCCTGGGGTTCGTCGGTTCGTCGTGGGGGCTTGGGCGCCTGGGGTTCGGTGGGTGGGTCGGGGGCGCGCCGGGGGGTGTCCGTCCTCGGAACGGCGCGGAATCGGCGCGGAGGCTGCCCGGTGCCGCCTTTCGGGCGGGCGGTGGGCACGACTGCTCCCTGCCGCCCCGACCTGCCTGTCCGGATTGGTGATCGCGCCTACGCGCGGATCAGTATTTCCTGGCCATTGCATGTGTAGCTGGAGCTGGTACCCACACACGCTTTCAGATACATGCTGTAGCCCTCCGCGCGATTCCCGGTGTTCCACGGGGTCGTGTAAGGCGATGAGTGTCCGAAGGTCGACACGCTGCGCTCCGTGTGCGACGTGCCGTCGAGTTCGTCGTACCAGTAGGTGCGGCCCAGGATGCCGTACCCGTCGGCCGTGTCGTCATGGGCCCGCAGCGCGTCTCCAGGAGTGCCGAAGCTGTCCGGGTCCGCGTTCCAGTTCACGTATCCCGCGTACCTGTCGTTGGCGTAGAGGTGGATCGTCGCCGACTTGCCGCCGTCGTAGTGGGTCACCGAGTACCTGAACCCGGGAACCGCGCTGGCGGTGCCCGCGCCGGAGCTCAGGGATACGCCGGTCATCACGGTGGCGGCCGCCAGCAGGGTGGAGATCCGCCTTCTCGTCTTGGTCATCAGAGCCCTCCGCAGAAATGATGAAGTCACAGGGACGATGCCAGGCCGTCGCCCAGATGTCGTTGGCTGTCTGTCCACGCTTCTTTGGCTGTGTGTCCACAACAGCCTTGCCGCGGAGGTACGCGGGCTCAGACAGGAAACGCGACGGGCTCTCGCGCTGGATCGTCGAGGTCGGCGCAGCCGATCTGCCTCATCTGCACGCCTTCGCCCAGGGCCCGGGCCGAGACCGCTGACGCAGTGATCGCCGCTCTCACACTTCCGTACAGCAACGGCCCCACCGCGGGTGTCGACACCAAGAGCGAACGGATCGCGCGCCAGATGCACGGACAAGCACAGGCTTCACCCTGCTCCGGCACCGCATCCTCCTCGGATCATGGCACGCTCCGTCACCACCGAATGCGGGACAGGGCCTTCGCTACCACCGATCACGGGACAGAGCCGCTCGCTTTACAGACCCCGGGTCGGCGAAGTGGTCACGTGAGGTCTGGATGGCTTCCTCCTTGTCGACCCGAAGTGGATCTTCGAATCCCGGCTGGATGGCAGGTTAGGGACGGTTGTTCGGGAGGCCGACCGGTCTGAGCCTGTCCTGCGTGTGGTCTCCGGCAGTCGGTTGGCGGGGACCATTCGTGATCCGGGGCTCGGGCTCCGAGGCAAGGGTCATCGGAAGTTCACGGGGCCGATTGGTCCGTGTGCTGTGGGTTGCGGCCGTCGGATGCCCCGCAGTACGCGCTGGGTGGCCTCGGCTTCGCGGCCGATCCGCTTACCGGTCTGCGACCGGTGACACGCTGGACGCGGCGACCGGCGCGTTTCTGCAGACCGGAACGCCGCCCCCGGCCGAGCCGGAGACGAAGGCGGGGCCGGTGCGGCGGGTGATCGCGGTCGACGGCAAGGTGGTACGCGGTTCGCGGAACAAGACCGCCACGGCGATTCAGCTGCCGGCGGCGAGGGACCACCGCGGCGTGGTCCTGGCCCAGCGACAGGCCGCCTCCAAGAGCGACGAGATCCCCTCCTTCGCACCCCTGCTGGACGGACTGGATCTACAGAGCTCGGTGGTGACTGCCGACGCCCTGCACACCCAGCATGATCAGGGGGCCTGTCTGATCGGCCACGGCGCTCACTGCGTGGCTGTCGTGAAGAAGAACCATCCCGGTTTGTACGCCCAGGTCAGGAAGCTGCCCTGGCATGACGTCCCGCTCGGGCACCGCACACGCGACCACGCCCACCACCCCACCGGGAAGCTGTCCATCGAGCGCGTCCACCTGATCACCAGCCCGAGCGTCTTCGACGCCACCTGCACTGAACTCGCCACCTGGATCAGAGGCCACCGGGGCATCGAGAGACTACCTCAGGCCACCATCTCGGAATCGATGCCCGGGGAACTCAAGCTCATGGTTTGGCTCATGGCCGGATGTGGGCTGCGAATCGGTGAGACCACGGCCATCACCCTTGGGCAGTTCGGCTTGAGCGCCGGAATGAGCGCTGTGGACCGTCAGCTTGCGAACGACGGAGAGAACACCCCGGCGAGGGATGGACCTCTGCGGCTCAGAACGCGACCAAGGGCAAGGGACGTTCCATGCAGGTGCGGAAGATCAAGTGGCGGGAGGACGGGGAAGCCCGGATGGTGCCTCTGCCCGATGCGGGGGCCGAGCACGTCGATCCGCACTCTCTGAGGCACTACTTCGCCAGTGCCGCTCTCGCGGGCGGAATGCCCGTCGATTCCGGAACGTCATGGACGCTGCACTTGCGGGCGGGCTCACGGTCGAGATCGACGGTGAAGGAACCGAGTCGGGTGATGACTCGGGGGACGTGGCGGCCGAAGCGTGCTGACTTCGGGCTGACGGCGTCGGCCGCGGCCTTGATGCTGGCCGCCGTCAGGCCCTTGTACTCGGGGTGCTGGCTCACCTTGGTCGCGATGACCACGTCGGCGCGGTTGCCGCGCGCCTTCGCCCACTTGCCGATGATCCGCTCGGAGCCGTGTAGGCGTCGAGGACGGCGAAAAGGAGGAGTAGTCATGTCGGTCGTCAACCTGGGCATCGGATGCCTGCGTTCCGGTCCTGCGTGAACGGTGCGTGAAACCGGCGGGCGGGAGCGGCTGTACGACGACAGCGACGCCGCGTGGCCTCCGGGAGGCCACGCGGCGTCGTTGTCGTCGTACTGGGGGGTTACGGAGTGAGGCCCTTGCTGCGGAGCCACGCCGCCGGGTCGATGCCGCCGGCCGAGCCCGCCGCGTGGACCTCCATGTGGAGGTGGGCGCCGGTGACGTTGCCGGTGGCGCCGACGCGGCCGATGACGTCGCCGGTGGCGACCTTCTGGCCGACGCTGACGCCGATGGAGGACTGGTGGGCGTACCAGATCTCGGTGCCGTCATCGAGGGTGAGGACGGTCTTGTAGCCGTAGGAGCCCTCGTAGCCGGCCTGGGTGATCGTGCCGCTGCCGACGGCCTTGATCAGGGTGCCGGTGGGGGCCGCGAAGTCGAGGCCGGTGTGGTAGCCGGAGGACCAGTAGGGGCCGGCCTGGCCGAAGGTGGAGGTGAGGGTGTACGAGGAGGTGGGAAGCGTGAACTGCTTGGCGAGGGAGGCGAGGCGCTCGGCCTCCTTCTTCGCCGCGGCCTCCTCGGCCGCCTTCTTCTTGGCGGCGGCCTCCTTGGCCTCCGCCTCCTTCTTCTCCTGGGCGGCCTGCTCGGCGGCCTTGTCCGCGGCGGCGGTCTGGGCGGCCTCGGCGGACGCCTTGTCGAAGGCGTCCTGCTGGGACTCGGCCTGGGCCATGATGCGGGCGCGCAGCGCCTCGCCGGCGTCGGCGGTGCCCTGCTCGGTCTCGGCGGTGGTCAGGCCGGCGTTGCTGAGCGGGGACCTGGAGGCCTCGGGCTCCGGCTGGTCGGCCTCGTCCTCGTCCTCGAAGACCGATCCGACGTTCGGCATGTCGGGCATCGAGATGGAGACCGGGGCCTTGCCGGACTGCGCGCTGGCCATCCCGGCGCCGCTGACGGCGGCTATGACACCGACGCCGAGGACCGTGGAACTGCGGGCGAGACCGTTGCGGGCGAGTACGCCGGTCTTCTTGGCGACGCGGTGCCGACCGCGAACGGGGCGAAGGGAATCCTCGCTGGGGTTCCACTCCTGCCAGGGGCCCTCGTTGTCGCTGTTGTAGCTGCCGTAGCCGAACGTCTGGCTCTCGCCGTCGCGTTGGGTCGGCACGAACGGGGCTTCGGTCGCGGACCGGTTCGACGCCACGTGGGCGTACTCCTTCCTTCCTCCTCGCCTACCGGGTTAGCTGACGGGTTCGGAGCAGGAAGGTCTCCTACGCGCGTAAACCGGACGTGCGTACTGCCACGGCGGTTTCCGTGCGATTCACCCCAGGGTGGTGGTTCCCCGGTTCCCTTGCGGGATTCGGCGCGTGAGCACGGAGCCGTCTCTTGTGACGGCTGGGACGACCGCGCTGCGTTATCGAACGTTAATAGACGCGAGTACTCCATTCCAAGCTGTTCCGAATGATCGTTCCGGCTTTCGCGCTGGACTTTACGGGTCATGGGGGGCGGAAAACGGGCGAGTTGGCGCTGACCCACGAGTAACAATTGTCCTGACGGTACGTCAGTTGTTATACGCAGGACGGTCGGACGAACACGGTCGGTGACATCGGCCGTGAGAGATGCGTGAGATGTGAGAGAGACGTGTGCGACGTCAGGGGCGGCGGATCGCCAGGAGGGCCATGTCGTCCGTCATGCGGTCGCCCGTGTGCCGGCGCACTTCGTCCGCGAGGGTCGTCAACAGGGCGCCGGGGGCGGAGAAGGTGCGCCCGGACAGGCGCGCGGCCGGGTCGTAGAAGACCCCGCGCGCGTCCCGCGCCTCGGAGAGGCCGTCGGTGTAGCAGAGCAGCGTGGCGCCGGGCGGAAAGCCGGTCTCCTCCGCGCGGTCGGGCCAGCTGCCCAGGTCCGCCATGCCCAGCGGCAGCGCGGGCCGCGGGGCGTCCAGGGTGCACAGGGTGCCGTCGGCGTGCAGCAACAGGGGCGACGGATGGCCCCGGTTGACGATCCGGACGCGGCCGGCGCCGTGCGGGAACTCCGCCAGTACGGCCGTCACGAACCCCTCGCGCTCCACCGCCGCGTCCCGGCGCGCGGCCTCCCGCCGGGTGCCCTCGCGGGCCAGCGCCCGCTCCAGCCGCTGGGCGACCGCTTCGAGCGTGGACTCCTGCTCGGCCGCCTCCCGGAACGCGCCGATCAGCACCGCCACCGCCGACACCGCCCCCAGCCCCTTGCCGCGCACATCGCCGACGATCAGCCGTACCCCGTGCGGCGAGTCCTGCACCGCGTACAGATCGCCCCCGATCGACGCCCCGGCCTGCGCCGCCTCGTACCGCGCGGCGATCTCCAGCCCGCCGATCCGCTCCTGCGGCACCGGCAGTACGGCCCGCTGCGCCGCCTCCGCGATCTCCCGGGCGGTGGCCAGCCGGGCGTCGCTGCGGCGGACGAGACGGTTGATCAGTACGGCCAGTACGGCGACGGTGGCCACCGTCGCGATCTCGGTGATCGCGTCCTCGTGGCCCGCGTCGTCGTGGAAGAGCCGTACGGCGGTGATGCCGGCCACCGACACCGCGCCGGTGATCACCGTCCCGTGCAGCGAGAACAGCGGGGCCGCCACCAGGGGCGCGGCCGTGAAGAAGGGGACCGCCGTGAACTCGCTCGGGGTGAAGTGGTCGTAGAAGAGGCCGATCGCGATCAGGAGGGCGGGGACGGCGCGGACGAGC
Organism: Streptomyces sp. NPDC107538; assembly: GCF_055657445.1. Classification (NCBI taxonomy): domain Bacteria; kingdom Bacillati; phylum Actinomycetota; class Actinomycetes; order Kitasatosporales; family Streptomycetaceae; genus Streptomyces; species Streptomyces sp. NPDC107538. The sequence continues at coordinate 29,317 of NZ_JBVKAY010000013.1, forward strand.
GTGCGTGCGTACGAGAACCGCCGCCCGCCCGGCTCCCTCGCACCGTCCGCTCCCGCTCGCTGCCCCACGGATACAGGGTTTCCGGGGGCGACGAGCGGGGCGAGCCGACGGGGCCGAGTGGGCTAGTCGGAGGGGAGAGCCGGTGGGGAGGAGCGGTGAGGACCGGCGGGGAGGGCCGGGTGGGGAGGGCGCCTCAGCCCGCCGTCACCGTGAGGCCCGTCAGCTCCGGCAGCGGCAGGGTGTGCTGGGTCTGGAGGACCTTCGCGCGGAGGTAGCGGACGTTGTGGGCGGTGGTGAAGACGCCCGTGGGGACGCGGTGGCGGACGCCGACGCCCAGGTCGCGGAGCTGCTGCGCCTTGTCCGGGTTGTTGGAGAGCAGGTCCAGCTCGTCGATGCCGAGGGCGCCCAGCATCTGGGCCGCCGCCGTGTAGTCGCGGGCGTCCTCCGGCAGGCCGAGCGCCGCGTTCGCCTCGTAGGTGTCGAGGCCCTGGTCCTGGAGGGCGTACGCGTCGAGCTTGTTGTAGAGGCCGATACCCCGGCCCTCCTGGCGGAGGTAGAGGAGGACACCACCCTGGTCGGCAATCCGCTCCACCGCCTCGCGCAGCTGCGGGCCGCAGTCGCAGCGGGCCGAGCCGAAGACATCGCCGGTCAGGCACTCGGAGTGCAGCCGGACCAGCGGGGCCGTGCCGGGGGCGGGGTCGCCGAGGACGATCGCCAGGTGCTCCTGGTCGTCGACGAGGCCGTGGAAGGTGACCAGCTCGGCGTCGACGCCGTAACCGTCCTGGAAACGCAGCGGTACCCGGACGCGGGCACGCGGGGTGGCAGCGGGAAATTCGGGCATGCGGGATCTCCGGTCCTGGTGCGGGCGTCGCTGTGCTTCAGTTTTGAAGCACAGCGCTCGCAGCGACTCTAACCCGTGCTTCAAATTTCAAGCAACCGAATTGGAGCGACCTCACATTCCCGCAACACGGGAGAACTTCTGTCGGCTCCTGTCGCCCTACTGGCCGGACTGGCTCGACGTGCACGCCCGGCGGCGCCACGGGAGGTCGTCGGAGGCGGCGGCCGCCTGCGGGTCCCCGCCCTGGATCGCCCCCGCGATGGCCGCGCAGATCTCCTCGAACTGGCCGATCTGCTCAGGGCTGAGATGGTCGAAGACGGCCTTGCGGACCGTCTCGACATGGCCCGGCGCCGTGCGCTCCAGCAGGGCCATCCCCTCGTCGGTGAGCACGGCGACACTGCCCCGCTTGTCCCACTGGCAGTCCTCGCGCCGCACCACGCCGTCCTTCTCCAGCCGGGTCACGGCGTACGTCAGCCGACTGCGCGTGATCTTCAGATGCTCGGCGAGATCGGTCATCCGCATCCGGCGGTCCGGCGCCTCGGAGAGGGCGGACAGCACGGAGTAGTAGAGGTGCGGCAGACCGGCCTCCTGCTGGAGCTGCCGGTCGAGCGCGTCCTCGAGGAGCGAGCTCGCGGCCACGTAGGCACGCCAGGCACGCTGTTCCTCGGGGGTGAGCCAGCGGGTCGTCATACGTACAGTGTAGTTATTGTTTAAAACTTGAACCAACATCAGGGAGCGCGTCCATGCCCCAGCCCTACGTCCTGTTGTCCGCCGCCGTCTCCCTCGACGGCTTCCTGGACGACACCGGGCCCGAACGGCTGCTGCTCTCCGGCCCGGCCGACTTCGACCGGGTCGACGAGGTGCGCGCGGCGAGCGACGCCATCCTGATCGGCGCCGGCACCCTGCGCACCGACAACCCCCGGCTGCTGGTCAACTCCCCCGAGCGGCGCGCGGCCCGGGTCGCCGCCGGGCTCCCCGAGTACCCGCTGAAGGTCACCGTCAGCGGGTCCGGCGAACTCGACCCGGCGGCCGCGTTCTGGCACACCGGCGGCGAGAAGGTCGTGTACACGACGGACAAGGGCGCGGAACGGCTGGAGCGGCTGCGCGAGGCGGGCCTGCCGACCGGGCCGAACGGCGTGGACGTCGTCTCCGTCGGCCCCGACCTGGAGTGGCGAGCCGTCCTCGACCACCTCGGAGACGTACGCGGTGTCCGCCGCCTCATGGTGGAAGGCGGCGGCCGCGTCCACACCCAGCTCCTCCAGCAGGGGCTCGCGGACGAGGTGCAGCTGGCCGTCGCCCCGATCTTCGTGGGCGAGGCCGACGCGCCACGGCTGTTCGGGGCGGGCGCCTACCCCGGGGGGCCGAAGAGCCGGCTGCGGCTGCTGGAGACCCGGCCCGTCGGCGACGTCGTCCTCATCCGGTACGCCCCCAGCGTCCCCGGCACCGGGTCGGCCACCTCCCCCGCCGACCGGCACTGGCTGGCCCTGGCCTGCGAACTGGCCGCCGAGTGCCCGCCCTCCCGGACCGCGTTCAGCGTGGGCGCGGTCGTGGTCGCGGCCGACGGTACGGAACTGGCCCGCGGCCACTCCCGCGAGGGCGACGACCCCGTGGTCCACGCCGAGGAGGCCGCCCTCGCCAAGATCGACCCCACCGACCCGCGCCTCTCCTCCGCCACGGTCTACAGCAGCCTGGAACCGTGCGCCCGCCGCGCCTCCCGCCCCGCCCCCTGCGCCCGGCTCGTCCTCGACGCGGGCATCCGCCGCGTCGTCACGGCCTGGCGCGAGCCGGACACGTTCGTGGCGGACGCGGCGGCGGGGAACGCGGTGCTGGTGGCGGAGGGGGCGGTGGTCGTGGTGGTGCCGGGGTGCGAGGGGGCGGCGAAGGCGCCCAACAAGCATCTGGTGGGTTGAGCAAATCAACCCGTGTGCGTCGGGTCCCGCGGATGGCGTACACTGGTTTCAACGACGCGGGGTGGAGCAGCTCGGTAGCTCGCTGGGCTCATAACCCAGAGGTCGCAGGTTCAAATCCTGTCCCCGCTACTGAAGGCCTGGGGCCGGAATCCGATGAGGATTCCGGCCCCAGGTGTTTTTGTGCCGTCTACCGGCGGGCCGCCGCCACCGCGTCCGTGTACAGCTCGCGGGTGAGGTCCTCCGGGGCGATGCCCAGATCGCCGAGTACCGCGCGGATGTCGTCGAGGGCCGCTGTGACCTCGGTCTCCTCCTCCACCAGGGTCTCGATCTCCAGGAACGTCCCGTCCAGCTCGGGCACCCGTACGAGAGTGGCGAGCATCTGACGGCCGTACGCCTCGAAGCGGTGGCTGCGGCAGCGCTTCTCGAAGACGATCGCCGGTACGTAGCCGAGGTGCTCCAGGATGGCGTGCGCGATCTGCGAGTCCTCGACCCGTGTCTCGTACTCGGGCTTCGAACCGGACGCCTCGTCCACGGCTGCGGCCTTGAAGGTGAGTACGGTCCGCCGGTCGCCCGTGCCGTGGTCCACCACGAACCGCAGCCGTAACTCCTCGTCCCGCGCGCGCAGACCGCCGTCCGGCAGGTCGTAGTACGTGTCCTGATACGTCTCGGACCGCCCCTCGGCCCGCTCGTCGAGCGCCCGCGCGACCGCCTCCGGCGCACGGATCCGAGCCTTCAACTCCGCCTCGATCACGACCCGTTCCTCTCCTCACCCGCCACCCGCGGTGCGGCGCGGCAGAGTTCAGCGGTTGACCGCGAAGACCGTGCCGCTGTCGTTGCCGACGTAGACCGTGGCGTCGGTCGCCGTGGGCGAGGAGCGGATGTCCCCGCCGGTGCGGTACGTCCACAGGGGCTTGCCGGTGTCGGTCCGTACGGCGTAGAGGTTGCCGTTCTTGCTGCCGACGTACACGGCGTCGCCGAGGACGGTCGGCGAGGAGTAGACGACGGCGCCGACGGTGAACTTCCACTTCTGCTTGCCGGTGACGGCGTCCACGGCGTACAGGTTGCCGTCGTCACTGCCGACGTAGACGACGCCGCCGGAGACGACCGGCGAGGAGCCGACTCCGCCCCGGGTGGTGAAGGCCCAGCGGAGTGCGCCGGTGTCGCAGTCGACGGCGTACAGGTTGCCGTCGTAACTGCCCACGTAGATGACGCGGTCGGCCACCGCCGGTGAGGACTTGACGTCGCCGTCGGTCGGGAAGGCCCAGCGGCGTTCGCCGGTCGCCGCGTCGACGGCGTGGAGCCGGGCGTCCTCGCTGCCGACGTAGACCCTGTTCCACGCGACGACCGGGGAGGAGCGGATCCGGCCCTCGGCGGCGAACGTCCACTTCCGGTCGCCCGAGCGGGCGTCCACGGCGTACAGGTTGCCGTCGTCGCTGCCGGCGTAGACCACTCCCCCGGCGACCACCGGAGAGGAGTTGACCTCCCCACGGGCGCTGAACTGCCAGCGCTGTTCGCCGGTCTTCACATCGACGGCGTACAGGTGGTAGTCCGCGCTGCCGAAGTAGGCCAGACCGCCGGCCACGGCGGGGCAGGTGTAGACGCCGTTGCCCGTGCTGAACTGCCAGCGCGGCTTGCCGGTCTCGGCGTCCAGGGCGTACATGCTCCCGTCCTTGCTGCCGGCGTACACCAGCCCGTTCGCGGCGAGCAGCGCGGGCGCGACCGGGCCGCCGGTGCCGCGTCTCCATCGCAGCCGCCCCGGGGTCGGCACGCCGCCGTCCGGGTCCTTCAGCGTGTCGTTGCCGTTGCCGTTGCCCTTGTCCGAACCGTCGTCGGGGTCCTGATCGCCCCGCCCCAGCAGATACGTCCCTACGCCCACGGCGGCGACGCCTCCCACGCCGGCGAGCGCGGCCAGCACGCGGCGGCGGGGCGGGGGTGGAGGCGGAGGCGGAGGCGGGGGCGGAGGCGTTCCGGTGGACGGGGAGGCCGGCGGCGGAACGTGGGAGTCGCCGGGGGTGTGGCGGTCGTCGGGGGTGTGGCGGTCGGCGGGGGTGGGGGCGTCCGTCCCGCCCTCGGCTGTCGCGGTCCGCGTACCGTGGTGCTGCTGCTGCCACGGCTGCGCTGCCGTCCCTCCCTCCTCCCCCGCGCGGCGCACCGAGGAGGCCACGGACGCGGGGAGCCAGGCGCCGCCGTGGAGGGCGAGGGTCACGGTGTCCGTGCCGTACGGCGCGTCGGGGGCCGGGAGGATACGGGCGGCGAACTCGGCGAGCAGCTCGGCGACGGTGGGCCGGCGCTCCGGCACCTTGTCGAGACACCGGCTGAGGAGGGGACGCAGCCCGGCGGGTACGGCGGACAGGCTCGGCTCGTCGTGGACCACGCGGTAGCCGACGCCGAGCGACGGGCCGGACCCGAAGGCGGCCTCGCCGGTGGCGGCGAAGACGAGTACGCCACCGAGGGCGAACACATCGGCGGCCGTACCGGCGCGGCCACCCGTCAACTGCTCGGGCGACATGAACGCGGGGGTGCCGATGACGGCTCCGCTGCGGGTCAGCGAACTCGACCCGGCGGCGATGGCGATCCCGAAGTCGATCACCTTGGGGCCGTCGGGGGCGAGCAGCACGTTGGAGGGCTTGAGGTCCCGGTGGACGAGGTCCGCGGTGTGGATGGCCTGGAGCGCCTCGCTCAGACCGGCGCCGAGGGCGAGCACCGAGGACTCGGGCAGCGGGCCGTGGCGGGCGATGGTGTCGTCGAGCGAGACGCCCGCGACATGGACGGTGGCGAGCCACGGCGGGTCCCCGTACGGGTCCGCGTCGACGACCGCGGCCGTGAAGGCCCCGCTGACGGCCCGCGCGGCGGCGGCCTCCCGGGCGAACCGCTGCCGGAACTGGGGGTCGTAGGTCAGTTCGGGCCGGATGGTCTTGACGGCGACCGCACGGCCACCCGGCGACACCCCCAGATAGACCCGCCCCATCCCACCCGCACCGAGCCGCCCCACGATCCGGTACGGCCCCACCTGCCGTGGGTCACCGCTCTCCAACACCTGCGCCATGGGCCCCCTGCCCCCTTCTGAGGGCAATCCACCCCCCGGATGCCTTCTCGTCCATGATGTCCGCCACGCACGCGATCCGCACCGGCCTGTGCCCTCGGACGCGCCACAGCGCCCCCGGGGTTCCCGGAACCCCGGCGTCATCGGAGTGACCCGCATGGGCGGCACCGGCATGCCCGCCCGGGGACGGCGTGCCACGCTCGGAACCGCGCGGCTCGCGCCAGGCGCGATGCGCTGTGGCGATGCGAGGGCGGCGCGAGGAGGCGGTGCGCATGCCGGTCGATGCGGCCGGGTCGGAGGGTGCCTCGCCCCCGGACCCGATGACGCTTCTGCGCAGCCGCGCGTACCTGGTGCTGCTGGTGATGGCCGCGCTGATCGGCGTACCGGTGTCCGCCCTGGCGTTCGGCTTTCTCGCGCTGGTCGGTGAGGTGCAGCCGTTGATCTACGCGGATCTGCCGGAGGCGCTCGGGTTCGACGGGACGCCGGTGTGGTGGCCGGTGCCGCTGCTCGCCGTCGGGGGGCTGCTCGTGGGGCTGACGGTCCGGTATGTGCCGGGGCACGGCGGCCATGAGCCGACCGCCGGGTTCCAGCCCGCCGGCGTACCCAAGCTCATCGAACTGCCCGGGATCTTCGCCGCCGCCCTGGCCACGCTCTGCTTCGCCGCCGTCCTCGGGCCCGAGGCCCCGCTGCTGGCGCTCGGCGGCGGGCTCGCCGCCGCTGCCGTACGGGTCGTCCGACGCGATCCGCCGGAGCAGATGAGCGCGGTGCTGGGCGCGGCGGGGAGTTTCGCGGCCGTCAGTTCGTTGCTGGGGTCGCCTCTGCTGGGGGCGTTCCTCCTGATGGAGGCCTCCGGGCTGGGCGGGCCGGTGATGGCGATGGTGCTGGTGCCCGGGCTGCTGGCCGCGGGCGTCGGCGCGCTCATCTTCGTCGGGCTGGGGTCCTGGACCGGGCTCGGCACCTACTCGCTGACCCTGCACGACGTCCCCGAGGCCACCCGCCCGACGGCGGCGGAGTTCGGCTGGGCCCTGGTCGTCGGGCTGTCGGCCGCGCTCGTCGGGGCGGGCATCCGGTGGCTCGCTGTCCGGCTCCGGACGCACGTCGAGCGGCGGCGGGTGCCGGCCACGGTGGTCATCGGCTTGGTCGTGGCGGGGCTGGCGATCGGCTACGCGGAGAGCAGCGGCAAACCGGCGACCGATGTGCTGTATTCGGGGCAGACGGCACTGGATCCGTTCCTCACGCAGAGCGCCACGTACTCGGTGGGGGCGCTGGCGTTGCTGGTGCTGTGCAAGGGCCTCGCCTACTGCGCCTCGCTCAGCGCCTTCCGGGGCGGCCCGATCTTTCCCGCGATGTTCGTGGGCGCGGCGGGCGGCATCCTCTGCTCCCATCTGCCGGGGCTGAGCCTGGTCGCGGGGTTCGCCATGGGGATCGGGGCGATGAGCGCCGCGATGCTGCGCCTGCCGCTGGTCTCCGTCCTGCTGGCCACCCTGCTGATCGGGGACCGGGGGGTCACGGTCATGCCGCTGGTGATCGTCGCGGTGGTGGTGTCGTACGTGGCTACGGCGAGGCTTGCGCCGTTGCCTGTGTCGGAGCCGTCGGGGCCGCCTTCGCGGCGGCCGGGGTGACCGCTCGACACAACGGCGTCGCGGTGGGCGGGCGACGGTCGGGGTGACGGCTCCGGCACAGCGGCCGGCGTGGCGGGCGCGGCGACGAGTGGCGGGCGCGGCGACGAATGGCGGGCGCGGCGACGAATGGCGGGCGGCGGGCGGCCCCGGAAGAACCCGGCCGGCATCGGTCCCGGACCTGGGGAGGGCGGGGCTACTCCCGGAACCGGTGGCGGCTACCCCCGGAACCGGCCCCCACCAGCCGACTCCACCCCCGCAACCCGACAGCGACCGGCCCCACCCTCCCAGCACCCCACCCCGCCCGACCCCGATCCCCCTCACCCCTCACCCATCACCCATCACCCGCGGCACCGATCACCCCCCGCACCGATCACCCCCCGCTCACGACAGCGGCCCCAGAATCCCCTCCGAGTCGATGAGCCCCTGTTCGCTCGGCGCCTTGCCGTCGGTGAAGACGCGGGCCGCCTGGCGGGCTCGGAAGTCGGGATGGGCCTCGGCGGGCCGGGCGTAGCCGTGGCGGGCGCGGGCCTCCGCGGGGGTCAGCACCTCCGCGTTGCGGGGCGGGACGCCGAGCTTCATCGGCGCGATCACCGCGACCGTGGAGGGCGACAGCCGCCCGATGAGGCGCAGTTCGGCCCGGGGGCTGAGGTGGACGAGCGCGAAGGCCGTCCTCATGACGGGCACGATGAGCACGTCGAGGAGGCGGGACTGCCGGATGCCGGCCAGCTCGCGCATCCAGCGCGGCATCGTGGCGAGGGTCGCGATCCGCTGGGCCCTCGCGACCGCCATGGTCACCGGCTTCGCCCAGCGCGGCACCGGCGGCAGGACCAGCTCGCTCCGCAGCAGATGGTTCATGGCCTGGCGGGCGATCGGGCTGGCGGACAGCCGCGGGCGCATCTCCTCGAAGTACGCCCGGACGCCGTCACGGCTGCGGGGGACGTCGTCGGGGGAGCACGTCTGCAGCGCGGCGGCGACCGCGCACGCCTCCCAGTACTCCTTCTCCTCCCGCTCCGTCAGCCTGCCGGGTCCGTACTTCTCGTAGGCGTAGAGGATGGAGTGCCAGCCGGTGAGCTGGATCCACAGCTGCGAGGCCGGGTCGTTGGCGTCGTAGGTCCCGCCGCCGTACGGCAGTTCGCCGATCGCCTTGGAATGGATCCTGACCAGGACGTCCGCGGCCTCGCACACCTGCCGTGAACCGGCGAAGGCCACCATCGCGAAGTACCGCAGGGTCCGGTCGTAGCGCGTGCGGGAGCGCCGGTAGATGCCCTGGGTCGCGTGGACGGCGGCGACCAGCGGCGGATCGAGTTCCTCGACGACCACGGCCCGCTGGAACCCGACCGTCGGTGCCGTCGGATAGCTCCAGACCTTCCACACCACCGAGCCCGGCCCGAAGAACCCGTAGTCCTCATGCGGTTCGACCTCACTCCGCCTCAGCCTCGCCGGCCTCGCCAGTCTCGCCATCGACCCTCACCCCCTCGCCTCTCTACTTACGACACTGCTGTCGTAAATTAAGACATGACTGTCGTAAACTGGGAAGGTGTCTGCGCCCACCTCTTCGGAAGACCGCCCGCCGCGCAAGCGACGCCCGTACGCCCCGCGCGTCCCGCTCGCGCAGCGCCGTGAGCAGTTGCTCGACGCCGCGCTCGCCGTGATCGTGAGCGACGGCTACGACCGGGTCTCCATCGACGCCGTCGCGAAGCGGGCCGGTGTCGCCAGGTCGGTGGTCTACGGCGCCTACGACGATCTCGGCGCCCTGCTCACCGCGCTGCTCGACCGTCAGCAGGCCCGCGCCTTCGCCCGGTTGCTCGCGACGCTCCCCGACGGGGTCGACCCGCGCGACCCGGCCGGGTTCGCCGCCGAGGCCGTACGGCGGATGTCCGCGATGCTCCGCGAGGACCCGGACACCTGGCGGCTGATCCTGCTGACGCCGGGCACCATGCCCGCGGTCGTCCGCGACCGCATCGAGGCGGACCGGGAGCGGTTCCGCCGCCGGGTCGAGGAGTGGATCTCCCACGTCCCGGCCGGGCGGGGCGGCGCGGACCCGGAGGTCCTCGCCCACGCGCTCGTCGCCTGCGCGGAGCACTTCGGCCGCGTCGCGCTCACCGATCCCGGCAGGTTCGACCCGTCACACCTGGTCGACCAGGTACGGCTGATCCTCGGCGCACTCTGGCCGCCGCCCCGCTGACGACCGCAGGCGCTCTAGGTGACCGACCCCAAGAGACGCTCGCCCGAGCCCCGGCTGATCAGCCGCGTGGGGATGGTGATCGTGCGGGTGCGGGTGGTGTCGCCGTCGAGGCGGGCCAGCGCGGTGGCCGCGGCCGCCTTGCCGATCTCCTCGGGGTTCTGGGCGACGACGGTCAGGGCCGGTTCGAGGGCCTCGGCGAGCGCCACGTCGTCGAAGGCGACGACCGCGACGTCCTTGCGGTTGCTGCGGGCGAGTTCGGTGACTATGCCCAGCGCGACGATGTTGTTCCCGGCGAACAGGGCCGTGGGGGGATTCGCCAGGCCCAGCAGCTGGGCGGTGGCGGCCGAGGCACCGTGCTGGTCATGGGCGTTGGTCACCAGGGAGCGGTCGTGGGGCAGGCCCGCCTCCCGCAGGGCCGCGCGGTATCCGGCCAGCCGCTCGCGGCGGGTGTACAGCCCCGTGGGCAGGTCCCCGACGAAGCCGATGCGCCGGTGTCCGTGGGCGATCAGGTGGGCGACGCCGTCGTGTGCGCCCGAGCGGTTGGAGCTGACGACGTGGTCCGCGGCGAGCCCGACCCCCGGGCGGTCGAGGAAGACGATGGGCAGGCCCGCGGCGCGGTGGACCTTGAGGTGGGAGTGGTCCGCGCCGACCGACGGCACGACCATGAGGATGCTGATGCGGCGGGCGAGGAACTTGTCCGTCAGGGCGCGCTCCCGCTCGGGGTCGTCCGTGGAGGAGCCCATGAGGAGGGTGAGGCCGCGCTCGGCGACGGTGTCCTCGATGCCCCGGGCGACGGCTCCGAAGAAGGGGTTGGCGACATCGGGGATGACCAGCCCGATGGTGGTGTCCGGGCCGCCGACGCGCATGTTGCGGGCCATCAGGTTGGGCTTGAAGCCGAGTTCGGCCACTGCGGCGAGTACCTGCTCCCGGGTCTGCGCCGAGACGGGCCCGTCCTCGTTGAGGACCCGGGACACGGTCTTGGCGCTGACGCCGACTTCGCGCGCGACGTCGGCCAGGGTGGGGCGGCGGTTCGCTGCCATGGAGGAAACGGTCTCCTGTTGCTCGTCTTGCTCGTCGGTTCCGGCCTCGGCCCGCGGCCTGGGCCACCGCCTCGGCCGGAACCTTTCCGTGCTGAGAATGCTCTCAGCCGGCCTGCACTCCGGCGGCCTTCGCGGCCTCCGAATCCGCTACGACAGTAGCGCCGGCCTCGTCCACGGCGAGCGCGCCGGTCATGATGGCGACGACCTCCGCCATGGAGAAGTCGGACGGCTTGATCACGGCGGCGCGCCTGCCGAGGCGGTGGACGTGGATCCGGTCGGCGATCTCGAAGACGTGCGGCATGTTGTGGCTGATCAGGACGACGGGCATGCCCTTGTCACGGACCCGGCGGATGAGGTCGAGGACCTGACCGGACTCCTTGACGCCGAGGGCGGCGGTGGGTTCGTCCATGACGACGACGCTGCGGGCCCAGGCGACGGCGCGGGCCACCGCGACGGCCTGCCGCTGTCCGCCGGAGAGGGTCTCGACGGACTGGGTGAGCGAGCGCAGACCGATCTTCAGGTCGGCCATGTGCTCGGCGGCCTCCTGCCGCATGCGCTTCTTGTCCAGCATGCGGAAGGCGGTGCCGAGGACACCGGGCCGGCGCAGTTCGCGGCCGAGGAACATGTTGGAGGCGATGTCCATGGACGCGGCGACGGCGAGGTCCTGGTACACCGTCTCGATGCCGTGGGCGCGTGCGCTCTGCGGACCGGAGAAGGTGATGGGCTCGCCGTTGAGCCGTATCTCGCCCGCGTCCGGGGCCACGGCACCGGTCAGGGCCTTGATCAGGCTGGTCTTGCCGGCGCCGTTGTCCCCGATGACCGCCAGGACCTCGCCCGGCATCAGGTCGAAGTCGGCGCCGTCGATGGCGGTGACCTGGCCGTACCGCTTGACCAGACCGCGGGCCTGCAGAACGGGGGTCTCGGTGGCGGTCATCGTGCCTTCTTCCGGGAGATCTGGTCGACGGTCACCGCGAGGATCACCAGGACACCGGTGATCAGGGTCTGGTAGATCGAGGCGACACCCATCAGCTGGAGGCCGTTGCGGAAGACGCCGACGATCAGGACGCCGATGAAGGTGCCCAGGACCGAGCCGCGTCCGCCGAAGAGGCTGGTGCCGCCGAGGACCACGGCGGTGATGCTGTCGAGGTTGTCGGTCTGCCCGGCCTGCGGATCGCCCACGCCGGTACGGGAGATGAGCAGCAGGGCGGCGATGCCGTACAGCACTCCCGCCACGGTGTAGACGCCGATGGTGAGCCGGGAGGTGCGGATGCCGTTCAGCCGGGCCGCCTCCGGGCTGTTGCCCAGCGCGTAGACGTGCCGGCCCCAGCCGGTGCTGCTCAGCGCGTAGGCGAGGAGCAGGAACAGGGCGATGGTGACCAGCGAGCCGTAGGTCACGTCGGTGTAGCCGAGCGGGAAGGTCTCCCCCAGCGCGGTCAGCGGGCCGGGCAGGTTGGTGACCGTCTGCTCCTCGGAGTAGATGTGGGTCAGCGCGAACGCCACGTTCAGCATGCCGAGGGTGACGATGAACGGCGGCAGCGGGATCTTCTGCACCAACGCCCCGTTGAGCAGGCCGAATCCACCGCAGACGACCAGGCCCAGGGCGATGGCGGCCAGCGGCGGCAGGCTGCCCTCGGCCGCCATCCTGGCGATCACGATGCTGCCGAACGCCATCACCGCGCCGCACGACAGGTCGATGCCGGCCGTGAGGATGATCAGGGTCTGGCCGATGGCGAGGGTGCCGACGACCATGACCTGCTGAATGATCAGGGAGAAGTTCCCGCCGGTGAGGAACTGGTCGGTCGACAGGGAGAAGAAGGCGCAGGCCAGGAGGAGGGCGGCCAGGGGCCCGGTGGTCGGAGCCGTGAGCAGCCTGCGGGCCGCCGTCGGCGCCTTCAGCTCCGCGTACGGCGAGGATGTGCTCGGGGGCGTGGACGTGGCTGTCATGCGAAGTCCTTGTCGGAAGACAGAGATCCTTGTCGCCAGGACAAGGGGGGCGGCCGTCCCCACCGGTCGGGGAGGAGAAGGGCCGGCCGCCCCGCTCAGGGAGGTGGCGGTCTCGTACGGTCTCGTACGGTCCTCGGGCCTGCCGTGCGGACCATGCCGGCCTGGGGCCACGACGCCTGACGACCGCCGGTGAGCGGGACTCGGCGCGTGCGGCCGCAAGGCGGAGCCCGGCGGCCCAGGCGTGATCCGAACGACAGGTCCTAGGTCGTTTCCGCGAAGTCCCGTCGTCCGCCCGGAGGGCGGGACTTCGCGGACACGGCCTAGGGGGCGGCTCAGCCCCAGCAGTTCTCCAGGCCGTAGGCGGTGTCCTTCGACGTGACGCCGTCCTGCGCCTTGTCGGAGATCAGCGTGACCCCGGTGTCGGTGTAACCGGACGCCTTCTTGCCGTCCTTCGCGTAGGTCACCACGGCCTTGACGCCCTCGGCGGCCATCTTCAGCGGGTACTGCTGCGAGGTCGCCGCGATCTTGCCGTCCTTGACGGCCTGGGTGCCGGTGCAGCCGCCGTCGACGGAGACGATCAGGACGTCCTTCTCCCGGCCCTTGGCCTTCAGCGCGGTGTACGCGCCGAGGGCGGCGGGCTCGTTGATGGTGTAGACGACGTTGATGTCCGGCTCCTTCTGGAGGCAGTTCTCCATCGCCGTCTGCCCCTTGGCCTGGTCGCCGCCGGTGTCCTGGGCACACAGGACGTCCTTGTCGGAGGCGCCGAAGCCCTTCAGGAAGCCCTCGTGGCGCTGCACGCCGACGGAGACGCCGGGCGCGAGGTCGAGCGTGGCTATCTTCGCGGCCTTGCCCTTCATCACGGCCTTGGCGTACTCGCCGATCAGCTCGCCGGCCTTGACGTTGTCGGTGGCGAAGAGGGCGTCGACGGCGCTCTGCGGTTCCGTCGGGGTGTCCAGGGCGATGACCAGGACGCCCTTGGCCTTCGCCTTCTCGATCGCGGGCACGATCGCCTTGGAGTCACTGGGGGTGATCAGGATGCCCTTCACCCCGGCGGCCACCATGTTCTCGATGGCGGTGACCTGCCCGGCGTTGTCCCCGTCGAACTTGCCGGCCGCGGTCATCAGCTCGACACCCTCGGACTTCGCGGCCTTCTCCGCGCCCTCCTTCATCTTCACGAAGAACGGGTTGGTGTCGGTCTTGGTGATCAGACCGACCTTCACGTCGCCCGAACCGGCACTGGACGAATCCGAGCCGGTGTCGGCGCCGGAACCGGGCCCGCAGGCCGTCAGGGCGAGGGCCGCGACGCCCGTCACGGCGGCGGCTCTGAGGACGGAGGAGGACAGGCGAGTGGTGCGAGACATGAACACTCCTGAGGGATAGCGGGCGGCACAGGGCTGGGTACGGGCAGGCCACCCCCGGTGTCACCGTTGACTTATGTCATCGTTGACACTGCATGGCGAGGATGATGGACTCCGTCTCCCGGCAACGTCAATGCCTTCCGCCCGTCACAAATCGGCAACGCCCACATCGCCGGCCGAGCACCACCGGCCGGCCGCCGGGGTGCGATCCACCCGTTCGCCCGTACCGCCGCCCGTACCGCTCGCCCGTACCGCTCGCAGAGAAGAGCAGCTCATGAGCCCGCGCCAGATCACCGTCCTGGGAGAGTGCGTCGCCGACGCCTTCACCGAGCCCGCAAGCGCCTCGAACGAGCTCGCGCTGCGCGTCCTGCCCGGCGGCGGGCCCGCGAACACCGCCGTGGCCCTGGCCCGTCTCGGCACCCCGGCACGTTTCCTCGCCCGGCTGTCCGGCGATGTGTTCGGCCGCCTGTTCCGCTCCCACCTGGAAGCGTCCGGCGTGGATCTGTCGAACGCCGTGGCCGCCGCCGAACCCAGCACGCTCGCCGTGGCGGAGCTGGACGCACAGGGACAGGCCGCGTTCTCCTTCCACGCCCAGAACACGGCCGACTGGCAGTGGACTCTCGACGAGCTGGCGGGAGTCGACCTGTCCGGCACCTCCTGTCTGCACACCGGGTCACTCGCCCTGGTCAGGGAGCCCGGCGCGGCGGTCGTGGAGGAGTTCTTGGCCAGGGCCTCGGCCGAGGCCACCGTCAGCATCGATCCCAACGTCCGTCCGCTGCTGGTGCCCCCGGAGGTCTACCGCGCCCGGATGGCCCGCTGGTGCGCGTCGGCGGATGTGCTGCGGCTGAGCGAGGACGACCTGCGCCTCCTCCTGCCGGGCGTCCCGCCGGAGGATGCCTGCGAGGTGTGGCACACGGCCGGTGCGCGGCTGGTCGTGATCACGCGCGGCGCCGACGGCGCCCTGGCCTCGCTGGACGGCGAACGCGTGGCGGTACCCGCGGTGGCGACCCGGGTCGTGGACACGGTGGGGGCGGGGGACTCCTTCACCGCCGGGCTGCTGCATCACCTCGGCGCCCAGGGGCTGCTCGGCGGCCGGCTCGCCGCCGTCCGTCTCGACGATGTCGCGGAGGCCTGCCGGTTCGCGGCCCGGGTGGCGGCCCTGACCTGCGCGGTTCCCGGCCCCAACCCGCCCTGGCAGGACCAGTTGGCAGAGCTCGCGGCCGTCGACCACGGCTGACCGGCGGACGAGCCCCGACGGGCTCCCCATCGGGCGACCCCCTCGGGCAATCCTGTCCGAACCGTTGACGCGTCGGCCGGAAACCGCTCATCATCGGGCCACTCGATGTCAGCGTTGACACATGTCATCGCTGTCACCTCTGGTCGGTGGTGTGGACGTCACCGCGGGCCAGGGCGTCACTCTTCGGGCCGCCCGCCGCATGCTGTGCTGCGTGGACGGCCGCAGCACAGGAGACACCATGAGCTCTGGACGCGTATCCCGGCCTGCCCGTGTGCGAACGGCCCTCGCGGCGGCGGCCGTCTGCGCCCTGTCCGCCGCCCTGCTCGCCCCGCAGGCCGTCGCGGCCGACACCCCGCCGTACTCCGAGACCTACCGTCCCCAGTTCCACTTCACTCCGGAGAAGAACTGGATGAACGACCCCAACGGCCTCGTGTACTACAAGGGCGAGTACCACCTCTTCTACCAGTACAACCCGAACGGGAACTCCTGGGGCGACATGTCCTGGGGGCACGCGGTGAGCACGGACCTCGTCCACTGGGAGGAGCTGCCGCTCGCCCTGTCGCACGACGACGAGGAGATGGTCTTCTCCGGCAGCGCCGTCGTCGACGAGGACAACACCACCGGTTTCGGCACCAAGCGGAACCCGCCGATGGTGGCGATCTACACCAGGCACGACAAGTCCACCGGCATACAGTCGCAGGCCCTCGCCTACAGCACCGACCGCGGCCGCACCTGGACCAGATACCAGGGCAACCCCGTCATCGACATCGACTCGAAGGACTTCCGCGACCCCAAGGTCCAGTGGTACGCGCCCACCCAGAGCTGGTTGATGACGGTGTCGCTGTCCGCCGAGCACAAGGTGCGGTTCTACTCCTCCAAGAACCTCAAGGACTGGACGCAGCTCAGCGAGTTCGGCCCGGCCGGCGCGACGGGCGGCGTGTGGGAGTGCCCCGACCTGTTCCCGCTAGCCGTGGACGGCGACAAGAACAACGTCAAGTGGGTCCTGGTCGTCAACCTCAACCCCGGCGGGATCGCGGGCGGTTCGGCCGCCCAGTACTTCGTCGGCGACTTCGACGGCACGAAGTTCACCGCCGACGACGACGGCAGCTACACACCGCCCGCCGGGACGGTGCTCCAGGACTTCGAGGGCACCGACTTCGGTGCCTGGACGGCCACGGGCACGGCGTTCGGCGCCCGGCCCGCCGCCGGGACACTCGACGGACAGCAGACCGTCTCCGGCTTCGACGGCCAGGGCCTGGCCAACGGCTTCCACTCCGGGGACGCCACCACCGGCACCCTCACCTCGCCCTCCTTCACCGTCGACAGCCCGTATCTGAACTTCAAGATCGGCGGCGGACGCCACCCGCACCGACCGGGCAGAGTCCTCGCCGACTTCGACGGCGGCACCTACGGCGACTGGACGACCACCGGCGACGCCTTCGGCCCGGCACCGGCCACCGGGACCCTCCCCGGCCAGCAGCAGGTCTCCGGCTTCCAGGGCGGCGGCCTGGTCAACACCTTCCGGAACGGCGACGCCACCACCGGCACCCTCACCTCGCCCGAGTTCACCCTGGACAAGCGCTACGTCACCTTCCTCATCGGCGGCGGCAACCACCCCTCCGGCTCCGCCGACCCCACCGCGCTGGAACTCCTCGTGGACGGCCAGGTCGTGCGCAGCGCCACCGGAAAGGACGCCGAGGCGCTGGAGACCGCCTCCTGGGACGTCCAGGACCTCGCCGGCAAGAAGGCGCGGATCAGGGTGGTCGACGGCAACACCGGCGGCTGGGGCCACCTCAACGTCGACCAGATCGTGCTGTCCGACACCCGGGCCGAGCCCGGCACCCAGGAGACCTCCGTCAATCTGGTCGTCGACGGCCAGGTCGTCCGCAGCGCCACCGGCGCCGACAGCGAGACCCTCGACTGGGCCTCGTTCGACATGCGCCCCTACCTCGGCAAGCAGGCGCGGATCCAGCTCGTCGACATGAACACCGGCGGCTGGGGCCACATCCTCGCCGACCGGTTCACCACCGCCGGCTCCCCCGCACAGTCCGTCCTGCAACGCGCCCACTGGGTCGACTACGGCAAGGACTACTACGCGGCCGTCTCCTGGGAGAACACCCCGGGAAGCAAGCGGCACATGATCGGCTGGATGAGCAACTGGGACTACGCCGGCGCCACCCCCACCTCCCCCTGGCGCGGCGCGCAGAGCATCCCCCGGCAGATGGCGCTGCGCACCGTCGACGGCCGCGTCCGGCTGACCAGCGAACCGGTGAGCGACGTGAAGTCCCTGCGGCAGACCCCCGCGGTGACCGCGATCCCGGGCACCGTGACGAACACGTCGCAGCCGTTGGCCGGCTCCGCCGCGGACGGCACGGCGCTCGACATCGAGGCCACGTTCTCCGTCAAGGACGCCGAACGCTTCGGGCTCAAGGTGCGCACCGGCGCCGGGGGCACGGAGACCGTCATCGGCTACGACACCGCGACCGAGGAGCTGTACGTCGACCGCACCCGTTCCGGCGCCGTGGACTTCAACAGCACCTTCCCCGGCGTCCAGACCGCGCCTCTGAAGCCGGTGAACGGCAAGATCAGGCTGCGGATCCTCGTCGACTCGTCGTCGGTCGAGGTCTTCGGCGGCAGCGGCGAAGCCGTGATCACCGACCAGATCTTCCCCGACCCCGCCGACCGGGGAGTCCAGGTGTTCGCCGAGAACGGCTCCGTGAAGCTGGACAAGGCCACCGTCTGGCACCTCGACTCCATCCACGACTGACGCCCCGGCGCCACGTCCCGACCACACGTCCCAACAGCCACGACAGCCACGACAGCCACGACCCGAGGACAGCTCAGCATGAAGAAAACCCTGCTCGCCGAGTTCACCGCCCGCGAAGGAGCCCAGGAAGAGGTCGCCCGCCTGCTCGGGGAGTACGCCCGGACGGTGCGCGAGGAGGAGGGCAACCTGGCCTTCGAGGTCTACACCAAGGAGGCCGCCCCCCGCGCCTACTGGATCTTCGAGGTCTACCGGGACGAGGACGCCTTCCAGACCCACCTGAAGGCCCCCTACGGCCCCCCGTTCAACACCGCACTCACCCCCCTCATCGAGGAGGACGCCTCCGTCCTGACCTTCCTCACCCCGTCACCCTGACCCCCTGCCCTGACCACACAGCGGCGCCCGAGCCGACCAAAGCCGACTCGGGCGCCGCGTGGCCTCTTGTGGCCCCGTCAGCGGTTCCCGTCAGCGGTTGAGGACTTCCTCGATCTTGGCGGCCACGCGCTCGGCCTGGATGTCACGGCCCTTCTCGTTGGGGTGGGCGTACCAGGGGATCGGCTGGCCGAAGAGTTCGAGCGTGGAGTTCTCCAGCAGGCCGCCGATGCCCCGGTCGGCGCCGTCGCAGGCCGTGTTGTTTCCGGTGTTGTCGTAGAGGTCCACGAAGTCGGCACCGTCGTCCGCGGCGGCCTTCTTCATGACGTCGTCCAGCCGCTTCTGGACCTGGTCCAGGACCGGCAGCGCGTCCTGGGGGATGTCGACGAACGGCAGTTCCGTCTGGCCGGGGGCCGCCGTCAGGCACTTGGCCGTGTCCTGGGGCACGAGCCTCGGGTAGCCGACCAGGACGCGCTCGGTGCCCGAGGTGGCGTAGCTCATCATCATGAGCATGTCCTCCAGGTTCACTTCGACCTGCTGGAACTTGTAGTCCAGCCAGTCCTTTCCGTCGCCCGAGGCGAAGAAGTCCGCGCACTCGCCGGCCGGCTTGCCCGGGGCCACCGGCTCTCCGGGCAGCAGCACTCCGGCGTCGCCCCGCAGCTTGTCGGAGCACTGCTTGAGGATGCTGGTGAAGCCCAGCGTGTTGCCGCCCATACCGCCCACGACCAGCTGGGTGTCCTGCTTGAGCGCCTCCCGCTGCGCCGGCACCGTCCCCGCGCCGAAGGGCAGCTGCTGCTCCTGCCAGAAGTTGTCGATGAGTGCGCCTCCGCAGGAGACGTCCGACTGGACGTCGAGCGTGATGCCCTTGTCGGCCAGGCTCCGGGTGGCGACGGCGGGATAGTTCTCCGTGGCCTGGAAGCACCAGCCCCTGGGCTTGTCCATGTCGTTCACGGGAGCGATGCCGAAGTTGGCGGTGTAGGAGTCGCCGAAGAAGACGGTCGGCACCGGGTCGGCGGGCGCCGCGTCGGCGGTTCCCGCCGGGACGGCGAGCGCCAGGCAGCTGCCCAGCGCGACGGCCGCGGCGGCCAGCCGCCGTGCCTTGGGAGTGGTCGTCTTACGCATGGCCGAAGACATGGCTGTGCCCTTTCATCGGGGCTCACGAGGAGAGGCGAGCGCGATCTGAACGCTCCGTATTCATTCATGAGCACAGCGTGATGCCCCCAGCGAGTGCGGCTACACCCGGTCGTTCTTGGACAACCCCCTCATATACGCCCATCTCGCCTGGCCAGAAGGGGGCATGGCCGACGACCCCGGACGTGATCACAACCCGAAAGATACGGAGCCCTCCCGTCCGCCACCCGGGCCCGGCACCGGGCCCGTGCGCTTCAGGGGCCGAGGCCGCCTCCAGACGAACGACAACCCCGCACGGGCGGACGGCAGTCGAAGACCAGTCCCGCGGCCGAGGTGCCTGCCTCCGCATACTCGGCCGGAAGCCTGTCGGCGGCGCGCGCGTCGACCGCACATCCGCTCAGGCATCGCTCACACACGGCCCCGAAAACGAAGCGGCGCCCGACCCGACCGAAGCCGACCCGAGCGCCGCACCGCAGGTCAGGGGGGATGTCCCCCACCCGCGAACCGTAGGCCCTGTGGGACTCGAACCCACAACCAATGGATTAAAAGTCCTGGCCAAAGCTTGCTGGGTGGTTCCGGACAGTCCTTCGGCATCCGGAATTACCTGGTCAGGACAGATGTGACTGACTACGTGCTCTTCTCCGTGATGACTCGTGCGGCTCCGTCCGCTCACGCATCGCTCACGCAAGAAGGCAGGCTGAGCAGCTTCTTTATCGGCGCCGCCGCCCGTAAGGCTCGGCGTCCGGCAAATACGTCCGCGTGCGCCAGACTTCGCTTGACGGGTAGTCCTGAACCGGCTCTCGACGAGACACCAGGGAGGACAGCCACCCGGCCGCGTCATACCGCAGATCGGAAAGCGCCCTACGGAACTGAGGCTTCCATGGCCTTCGGGCAAAGGTGTCGATCTCATCAGGATCGCGTCGGCGCCGCAGCCAATTCCTGACAGAGTGACTACCGATGCCGACTACCAGCAACCACACCGCCACTTGGCCCAGGCCGTAGATCCACCCCTCTGAGGTGAGCGCGCGGTGCGCTCCATCAGGCTGTCTGCCCGCAGCTGGGACCGCCCGCAGAATGCGATCGCTACCCACCGCACACAGCACAGTAGCGACCGCAACCAGCAGGGCGACCAGATGAACTCGGAGTGCCGCCACCGCACGCAGTACGTGAGTCGCGATCGTGCCGGGTCTCTTCTGCATGACCGCTGCTGTCTCGGCCTGCGTGTAGTCCATGGCCTTGGTCGCCCACACTGCCGTGCGCTGTTGCGGAGGGAGGTCGTGCAGCGCCTTGTACACAGCCACGCGATTGGCGACCAGCTCACTGAAGTCCGCGACATGGGGTTCCTCGGCCGCAGGCACTTGCCCTGCCCACGCCGCAGGCGGCTCCAGTCTCGACCGGTTCTGCTGACTGGCGGCCCGCACATCGTTGCGAATCACTGCATACAGATAGGCGCGAGGCTCGCGGATCGTCTGAGGGGTGCGAAGCGCCTTGGTGAACGCCGACTGCACTATCGACCTTGGGAGCGATATCAGCTCCCGGATCTGCCTGGCAGCCTGGAGCTCTGCGCGATCAGGACGCCGCTGAGGAGGAGTGACGCCGGTCAGGCGGATCGCGGGTCGCCGCAGTCTTGACCGGCGCGTTCTGGTCAGGGAGTGGACCTCAGCGGGGGTGCCTGCCACGTCATCCCGGGCGGCTGGAGTAGGGGCGAGGGCTCGGGGCCGGGGTCATCGGTGTCGACGACTCCGGCGGCCGTGTGGTCGAAGTCGGCGGGCCAGCGGGTGTGCTCGCTGGCCAGGGCGCCGGTCAGGCGTGCTTCGACAAGGTTGGCGGTGCTCAGGTCGGTGCCGCGCAAGTCGGCCATGCGGAGGTCGGCGCGGTGGAAGACCGCGCCGTGGGCGTCGGCCTTGCGCAGGTTTGCCTCGCGCAGGTCGGTCTCGGTGAAGTCGGCGTCCCGCAAGTCGGTTTCGACCAGCTTCGCGGCCCGTAGGTCGGCCAGAATGCAGCGAGCCCGGCGGAGAATCGCAGTCGTGAGGTCGGCGTGCCGCAGGTTGACCGAGACCAGGGACGCCTGGGTCAGATTGGCGTGGTATAGGCCCGCCGCCTCCATGCAAGCGCGGTCGAAGTTGACCTCGGGGAACCACAGTCCGTCACAGTCGGCCCGGCGCAAGTCGGTGATGCTGAGATTGACCCAGGACTGCTCCCGGTGCCGGCACAGTACGCCGAGCGCGGTCAGCGCCACCTGGGCGTCGGCGGCGCGGGTCTCCAGGGGTGCGATGTCGTTGATGGGCACGTCTGCCGCCGGTGATTCGGGCCCGGTGGGTGGCCAGGGCAGGTGTGTACGCAGATACGCGGCCTGGATGGAGATGATGGCTTCCCGGTCGCGGGCGGACTGCTCTGCGATCCGCCACAGCGCGTGCAACCCGCCGATGCGCACATCCAGCTTGTCGCTGCCTAGCTGGTCGACGGCCCGGCTGAACCGGTCGGTGACGTAGCCCTCCTGGGTGGCGCGCAAACCGTCCTGACTCACCCGCAGTTGCCGCCAGGTGGCGTACGCGCCGAAGAGCACGACCAGGCCGCCGACCACCTGCAGAAGGGTCGTACGGACATCGTTCACCGCTTTAAGCCGATCCTGCACGGCGACGCTCGCCCCGGCGAGATCGTGGTCGACCACCACCCCCGGCAGTACGACGAACACCGTGCCCAGAATGACCAGCCCCGCCCCGGCCAGCAGACCTGCGGCTATACGACGTCTGACCAGCCCGTCGTGCCATGGCCGCCGCCCGCGGTCTGGTTCCCCCATCTCCATGGGCATGGGAGCCTAGTACTCCAGTCATAGATCGCGACCTGACATAGCGTCACCTCCATTGAATCGGCTGCCAAGGATGATGGCCGAGTGCATCGGCATGTTCTGGATCTACTGACTGTTCACCAGATGCCCCAGTTGGGTCGGCTTCACGGCTGCGTGTGTTGCTCGGCCGCGTCGAACGCGGGCGCGAGCGGGGCCAGCGCGGTGCGGAGCTGGTCGGGCAGTGAGCCGGAGGGCACGACCAGTCCTCCGGAGGCGAAACTCTCGGCGGCCTCTGCCTTCCCGGCTGGCCGGAGCCAGCCTTCCAGGGCGATGCGAACTGCCGCGGCCACGCTTGCCGCGAGGACGCGGGCTGTGCGCGCTTCGGCGTCGCCCAGGCGTTCGGCGATCACCGCCGTGAGAGGCGGCTCGATGCCGGCGGTGGTATCGAGGAACGCGTCGCGCAGCGCGGTCTGGGTAGTGATCAGCAGCAGCGCCTTGTGTTCGCGCTCTCCGGTGTTCGTGTACTGCTCGACCACTGCTTCGGTGACGGCGTCAGCCAGGCGCACTCCTGCGGGCCGGGCCGCGACCGCCGCCGCGATGCGCGCCTCCCGGTCCGCGGTGACAGCGGAGACGATCGCCTGCTCGCGGCTGGCGAAGTAGTTGTTGTAGGTGCGCGGCGAGACCCCGGCCGCTTCGGCGATGTCCTCGACCCGCACCTGGTCCGGTCCGCGCTCCACGGCCAGGCGCAGGGCCGCATCGCGTAGTGCCTCGCGCGTTGCCTGCTTCTTCCGCTCCCGCAGCCCTGGCGGTGGTGTCGTCACGGCGTCAGCGTTCCACACAGGGCTGCGCGTGCGCAAAGTTGCGCGTACGTAAACTTGCGTGCACGCACTTTTCCTGCCAGCCTCGACCCGACCGAGACCGGCAGAGAGGACGTCACCATGCGAGCAAGAGGAATGACCTACGACACCGGATTCGTCGTGCACGGCCAGACATCCCGCGAACACTTCGACCCCGCGGTGGTCCGGCGCGAGCTCGCCATCATCCGCGACGACCTGCACTGCAACGCGGTCCAGATCATCGGCGGCGACCCGGACCGACTGGAGCTGGCCGCCGGTGCCGCCGCCGAACTCGGCCTGGAGGTCTGGTTCTCGCCCTATCCGCTGGAGCTGGACCTGGAGCAGATCCTCACGCTCTTCCGCGACTGCGCCGAGCGAGCGGAACGACTCCGGCAACAGGGGGCCGAAGTCGTGTTCGTCGCAGGGGTCGAGCTGAGCGTGATGAACCGCGGGTTCCTGCCCGGAGAGAGCCCCGAAGAGCGGGTCGAGCAGCTGATGAGCCAACCCGAGCGACGGGCCGAAGCCATGCGCGAACTCGGCGTGCGCATCAACGCATTCCTCCGCGACGCCGCGGCCACGGTCCGCGAGCGCTTCCAGGGCAAACTCACCTACGCATCCATCCAGTTCGAGCAGGTCGACTGGACGCCCTTCGACATCGTGACGTTCGAGCTGATCCGCTCCGCCGAGGTCGCCGACCGGTTCCGGGACGCGGTGCGCACCCTGGCCCAAGGCCCGAAGCCGCTCGCCATCACCGGGTTCGGCACCGCGGCCTACCGCGGCGCGGGAGACCGCGGTGGGCGGGTGCTGGAAGTGGTCGAGCACGACCCAAAGACCAAGGCCCCTGTACGGCTGAACGGCATATACGAGCGTGACGAGGCCGGCCAGGCCGCATATCTGAGCGAGCTGCTGGAGATCTTCGAGACCGAGGGCGTGGATAGCGCGTTCGTGTTCTTGTTCGCCTTGCCCGGCTACCCGCACCGCCCGGACGGCGACCCCAGGGACGACTTGGACCGGGCCGGCCTGGGCATCGTCAAACTCCTCGAAGGGCGCCGGGGGCAGACCTACCCCGACATGGAATGGGAGCCCAAGGCCGCCTTTACGGCAGTGGCGCATCGGTATAGGAGGTGACAGGACCCGCGCACGGTGACCACGGCTCGGGGTCTGCACTGCGGCGCACTGCAGATCCCGAGCAGATGGAAGCGGTATTCGCCGGACACGCTGCAGACCTCGCGCCGGTATACCGCCGCCGCGACCTGCGGGCCAACGGGGTGTTGTACCTGCGCGGGTTACTGATGCCAGGCATTGCGGGCAACTGCTGGTCGATCGCGAAGGCGGTCGGCCTGGACCGGCCGTATCGCCGCGTCCGCCGAGAGACCCGCGAAGGTGACTGAGCCTACGTGAGTTCCTTCCGCATCAACGTGCACATCGTCTCGTAGCGGCGCAACGACCCATCAGGGGCTTGCTCGTCCCACGAGTCCGGCTGACGGTCGTACGCGACATAACCCAGCCTTTCGTAGAGCGCACGTGCCCGGGGGTTGCTTTCCTCCACACCGAGCTCGGCCTGCCGCAGACCGCGGTTCCTGATCCGCAGTTCTGCGGCTTGAACAAGGAAGGTGCCAATCCCGCACGACTGCAATGCGGGGTGGACTGCCAGCTGCCACAAAGTGCCAGCCCCCTTCTTGACCTGATAGTCGACGCCGCCTTTCGCCACAGGGATGCCCGTTGCAGGGCAGACCGCAAGGTAGTCGACCTCGCCGGTCCGGACACGTTCCAACTGCTTGGCGACGCCAGCCAAGTGGAGGTCAGACCCTGCCCACCCGCACGACGCCAGGTCCGCTTGCACCAAATCGCGGGCCGACAGCTTCAACACAACATTGATCATCTTCAGTACCTCCGGCGAGCCAGCATCCATGCCGATCACACAGGGCGCAAAGCCGTTTCCGCTGCCCACACTCCTGGCTCGGGCCACCGCTACTCAAGCAATCAGACGAACACTGCTACTGAAAGCGAACGGCGCCAGCTGCGAGAGGCCGCCGCGAATGGCCGGCAGTTGAGATGATCTTGCTGTGTCTGGTGTGATCACGGCGTCCGAGCCGTCCTGGATAGCCCCGTTCACCGGGCTGAGCCCGCGGCAGTTCGGCAAGCTGGTCACCGCGCTGCGGCGCGAAGGTGCGGACCCGGTCCGCAAAGGTCGGCCGTGGAGCCTGCCACTGCACGATCGGGTCCTGTCGGTCACCGCTTACCGGCGAACGAACCTGACACTGCGGCAACTCGCTCCGCTGTTCGGGGTATACAAGTCGGCTGCGGATCGGATCGTCGATCAGCTCGGGCCGCTACTGGCCCTGCGGCAGCGCAAGCAATTCCGCAAGGAGACCGTGCTGATCGTGGACGGCACCCTGGTTCCCACGTGGTCGGCCGACGGGTGCCCGGCAACAGGTGCAGTTCGGGGTGGACTGGGTGTTCGACCTGGCCCGCGTCTCGGCGTTCGTCGGCGGGTACCGGTCCGTGGTGCCGCTGGAAGACACCGCGCTCGCGGATGGTGTCCGCAGGCTGTGGTGGAAGCGGATGACGGACTTCTGGCAGCTGGAGTTCCACTACGACCGCGGTGTTTTCTCCTGTGATGAGTTGTTCACCGCAGACGAGGCGTTGTTGCACTGGTGGACCTCGGGGCAACCGCCTGGTCAGGACAGGCTGGGTGCCATCCAGCCAAACGAGCTCAGTTGAAGACAGATGCGCGGAAGGTATTGCGGATGTCCGTCAGGGGTTGGCGGTCGCGGGTGTAGTAGAGCTTATTGGTCAGCAGGACCGCCCACCGTTGGAGCCGGGGGGAGATCCACATGCCGGTCCCCGTGAAGCCGTAGTGGACCCAGATGTCGTCGGAAGCATCGGCGCCGTGTGCGGGGTGCCAGAAGAGACCGCGCGCGGGAGTCAGGGAGCCTGTCTGCGTGGTGAGTGACTCCGCCGTCCACGCGGATCCGAATCCCGCCCTCTCCTGGACGCTGTTCTGGTCCAGCATGTAACGCAGGAAGCGGGCGAGGTCGTCGAGGACGGTGAAGGCGCCGGCGATGCCGCACACGCCGCCGAGAAGACGGGCGGAGAAGTCGTGGGCGGTGCCCTTGAGGTGGGTGTTGGTGTCAGGGTCGAGTTCGGTGGGCGCGCATCGGGCGGCGGCTTCGGCGGGTAGGGGGCCGAAGCAAGTGGAGTTCATGCCCAGGGGCTGCCAGGTCCGTTCCGTGGCGAGCTGGTCGAGGGTCTGGCCGGAGAGGTGTTCGGCGAGGTAGCCGAGGATGAGCGCGGCCCGGTCGGTGTACTCGACAGCCTCGCCCGGCGGGCGGTGCAGGGCTTCGTGCAGTACGCCGTCGCGGATGTCCTGGAGGTCGGTGCCGTACAGGTTCTTCAGCTGGGCCCGGAGCGGGACGCCTGCGGTGTGGGTGAGGAGTTGGCGGGCTGTGACGGCCGCGAGTGGGTGGCCTTCGATCTCCATCCAGAACTCGCCGAGCGGGGCGTCGAGGTCGAGTTTGCCTTCCTCCCACAGGACTCCGACGGAGGACCAGACGGCGAGGATCTTGGTGAGGCTCGCCGCGTCGAAGACGGTGTCGGGGCGCATCGGAGCGTTCGGTTCGTCGGGGTCGAGAACTCCTGTCGTGCCTTGGGCCCGGATGCCCGAGGCGTCGCCGACGGCCCAGACGGCGCCGGGGTAGACCTTGTCGCGAACGCCTTCGTCGAGCAGGGCTTCGATGCGGTCGGTGCGGTACGTCATGGTCTCCCTGTTCGCCGTGGGCATCCCGCCGGTCAGCGTAGTGACGGGCGTGGGTGGGGTGTGGCAATGGCGTGTCGGACGCCAGTTGGTCAGGGTGGTTCTAGGTGAGCTGGCGGCCCAGATCGGCCAGAGCCTGGGCGGTGGCGGAGAGCGGGTAGCGGGCGGCATTCGCGTGGCCCGCCTGACGAAGGGCCGGGAGCAGGCCAGGTGTCGTGCGTAGGCGGTCCAAGTCACGGGCGAGGGCGGCAGGGTTGGTGAAGTCGGTTGCCACGCCGGAGGCGGCGAGGGCTTCGCTGAGGCCGGGCACGGGTTGGTAGAGGACGGGGAGGCCGCAGGCTTGGGCCTCCAGTGCGACCAGGCCCATGGCCTCCAGGGTTGTGGACGGCATGACCAGGAGGTCGTGCTCGGTGAAGGTTTTCCACAGCTGTGGGCGGCGGAGCCAGCCGAGGTAGCGGGCTCGTACGCCAGCTCGTTGCAGGAGCGGGGTCAGGGTGTGGAAGTGGGCTTGGGGTGCTGCGACGCTCAACTCGACGCCCGGCACCGAGGCCAGGCTCTTCACCAGGGCCTCGACGCCCTTCTCGGCCGTGAGCCGTCCCGCGTACAACAGCCGCAGATGGCTCGTCGGAGAGCGGACTGGCCAGACCGGTGGGTCGGTGATCAGGTGGTCGGGGATGCCCCAGGGGATGTGGGTGATCTTGCGGCGGTTGACCAGTGGGACGAGTTTGCGGAGTTGGTCGGCCATCGCGCTGGTGGGGACGACGATGGCGTCGACGGCCTTCGTGGTCTCGTGCAGCACTTGGAGCTGGTCGCGGTGGGCCTCGGCGAAGAGCAGGTCGGTGCCGTGGACCAAGGCAATGCGTGGGTGCGCGGGGAGCGCGCGGATCAGGGCGGGGGTGGCGCCGAAGGTGAGGTGCTGCAGGTGCAGGACGTCGATCCGGGTCGGGTCGATCGCGGCCGCCAGTGCCGAACGCAGGGCTGCGACGTATCGGCCGAAGGCTGGGCCCTCCAGACACTTCCCGGGGACTTGGAGGAGATCGAGCCCGGCCGGGAGGTGAGGGCGCGGGCCGGTGGGAGCGAGCATGAACGCCCGCGCCGGGATGAGCGGTTGCTCGCCCGTGTAGAGGTCGAGGAAGAGTTCGACGCTGCCTCCCGGGCTTCCAGCGGGCAGGTCCAGCAGGGTGGCGGCCAGCGGCCCAGCGGTCGGTTGCGGGGTCACCGGACTCCTCCGGGGTTCTCTTCATAGAGGCGGGAGATGTCGATGCCGTCCGTCGTCGCGTACTTGGCGCCCTGGTGCTGGTAGCTGGCCGGCGTGCCGAAGGCGGTGAGGAAGACGAGCTTGCCGAAGGTCATGCCCGCGTAGATGCGAACCGGCCGGGCTGCACGGATCTCCAGGGTCCAGCGGATGGCATGGCCTTGGTGGCCGAGCGGGGCGGAGACATGGACCCAGATACCGAGTGCGCCGATGGTCCGATCGCCGTTGAGCATCTGCGCGTACGACTCGGAGCCAGTCCTCTCCAGCGTAATGCCGAGGTAGAGAACACCCGGCTTCAGCACCAGGCCCGCGGCGGGGATCGCCTGCTCGGCGCACTCGGTGGGGACGGCTGAGTCCAGGTCTCCGTCGCACATACGGATGGTGTCGCCGAGTCGCCAGTCGTAGGCGTTCGGGGAGAGTCGGGCGGGGTCGTACGGGTCGATCGTGATCTCGCCTGCCTGGATGGCGGCGCTGATCGCGGGGCCGGTGAGGATCACGAGGCGACCGCCTTGAGCGGGGCCGTGTCGCGCCAGTAGGCGGAGGGCTGCGGGCCGAGGGCGGCCTGGTATTTGCCCTGGTAGGGGGTGACGGCGCCGGTGGAGACGAAGAACATGATCTGCCCGATGCGCATGCCCGCGTACACCCGTAGCGGGCGGATTGGGGAGAGCATCAGCGTCCACTGGCCGTGGAAGCCGAGGTCGCCGATCGGGGCGGTGATCTCGACGAACAGGCCGAGCCTGCCGACGGAGGAGCGGCCGAAGAGCAGTGGTACGTAGGTGTCGGAGCCGACCTGTTCGACGGTGTGTCCGAGGTACAGCTCCCCGGGCCGGAGTACGTATCCGCTCTTCCCGATCGTGATCTCGTGGGTGGGGTTGGGGCGGTGGGCGTCGATCACGGTGTCGGTGTAGGTCAGCAAGGTAGGGCCGAGGCGGATGTTGTAACTGTTGGGGTTGACCTGCTCCGGTTCGAAGGGGGCGATGGTCAGGCGGCCGTCGTGGGCAGCGGCGGTGATCTCGGGTCCGGTGAGGATCATCGCTCGCCTCCTGCGACAGTGGGGGCGGTGCCTGCCAGGGGTGTGGCCAGGACGCTTCGTACGGCTTGGCTGAGCCGCAGTCCGGCTTGATGCGTTCGTCCGCCGAGGTAGCTGTTGGCGAGGTAGTCAGTCGTCAACACTCTGCTCGTGGCCGGGGGCAGAGGAGTGGGAGCAGTGACCAGGGGGCCGACGCGTGCGGTGAGGTGGCCGAGCAGCTTCTCGTGGTCCTGGGCCTGGTCGTCGGAGAGGCAGGCGTGGACGAGTTGGTTGTCGAAGGGCTCGATGGTCAACAGGTCGCCGAGGGTGAGCACTTCGCCGAGAGGTGTGGAGCGCAGGGCGGTCTCGTTGAGGACGACCGCGTCCGCGCCGAGGCCCGAGTGCAGTCGGCCGGCGATCTCTGTCAGTAGCTGGTGCCGGTCCAACCGGGTATTTCGGTAAGGCTCGTTCACGATGCCGAGCGGGCTCGCGAGTGTCCGGTCGACAAGTGCGATCTTGTCTTGCACCGTGGCAAGGCCCTTGGGGAACTCGTGCGAGCGGGGGAAGGTGGTCGTGCGGGCGGCCCAGCCGGTTCCGACGGGCTCTGCGGTGGCGTACCCGATGCCGAGTTCGCGTCCCTTGACCACGAGGGTGTCGCCGACGGGCACGGGACCGTACGTGTCGCTGTGGCAGTGCCCGGAGAAGATGACGTCCGCGGAGGGGCAGGCGGCGGCCAGCTTCAGGTCCTCGTCGAAGCCGGAGTGGGACAGCACGATCCAGGTGTCGGCGCGGTGGTGGTGTTCGAGCATCACCTCGCGCAGGGCCTGGGCAGGATCGGTGACGTGGTGCCCGATGCGATCGTCGGCGGGAATCGCGTCGAACGCCTGGGCCCCGATCACTGCGGTGATGGCAACGCGTCGGCCGGCGATCCGCTCGATGCGTACGCGGTCGAAGAGGGGCTTGCCAGCGTCGTCAGTCGTGTTGGCGCACACGGTCATCTCGCGGAGCTCTGGCTCGAAGTGGTGGCGCCAGCCATGGTTTCCGGGAGCCAGCAGGTCGTACAGGCTGGTGAGGATCTCGTGCTCGATCTGGCCCTGGCCGAGGTGGTAGAAGCCGCTGCCTTCGAAGAAGTCGCCGCAGTCCACGATCAGGCTCTCGGCCCTGGCGGCGTGGAGGTGGGCGAGCATCGGTGCGGGGGAGGCGAAGGCGGAGTGGACATCGGTCGTGGCGATGATCCGCCGTAACTGTCGGTTCATGGCGTGACCTCGCAGATGTCGGCGCCGAGGGCGTACAGCTTGGTGGGGAGGTCGGCGTGGCCGCGTCGGAGCTGGTCGAGGCCGCCCAGGGTGGTGACGCCGTGCGCTGTCAGGCCGGCGATGAGCAGGGCGGAGCCGGTACGGATGTCGGTGGCCTCTACTCCGGCCCCGGTCAACTGCTGCGGACCGGTGAGACGGCACTTGGTGGGGGACAGTTCGTGGATCGCGGCACCGAGACGGGCCAGCTGCGGCAGCAGGTTGCCGTGGCGGCCGGGGTTGATGGTGTCGGAGAAGAGGTGGGTGCCGGGGCGGGTGAGGGCCAAGGCCATCAGGGAGGGTTCGAAGTCGGCGTCCAGGCCACTGGGGGCGAGGGAAGCGACAGCTCGAAGTGACCGGCTCGTGGGACGGACGTCTGTCGCTCGGACCGTAAGCACGTCGTCCTCCGCATCGGCGGGAACCCCGAGCCATCGCAGGGACCGAACCAAGGGGACAACATCGTCAGCGCGTACGCCGCAGATCCGGGCGTCGCCGCCTGTGACGGCGACCGCGCACGCCAAAGTCCCAGCCTCGATCTTGTCGCCGGGAACCCGCCACACGATGGTCTCTGGTGGCGCGGCCAAGGGCGGCGCGAAAGCGAGAAGCGCCTCGCTCACTCGGCCCTGCCAGCCAGCCGCCCGCAGCGCTTCCACGACAGCCAGCACTTCCGGCGAGAGGTTGGGCATCCCCAGCCGCAGTGGCCGTCCGGCCACGACCGCGCGCAGGAGGGCGGCGATGGTCGCGCCCCGGGAGCGGAAGGGCAGTGTGATCGCGACGGTTCCGGCCCGGGTAGTGCCAGCCGCTTCCACGGCGTAGCCGTGGTCGTCGACGGTCGTGCGGTCGCCGAAGTGTTCGTAGACCTTGAAGTGCTGCTCCATGCCGCGTTCCCCGATCCGGCAGCCGCCCGGCCAGGGGAACCGGGCCCGCCCGTACGCGCCGAGCAGGGCGGGGACGAGGTAGTACGAGGCCCGGATGCGGGCGGCGATGTCGAGGTCGGGCCCGGCCTCGGGCTTATGGGCCGGAAGGATCACCGCGGTCTGCGGGTCGCTGACGGGCCGGGCCGTGTGCCAGCCGGCCTGCTGGAGCAGGGCGAGCATCGTCTCGACGTCGGCGTTCGTCGGGACGTTACCCAGGTGCACCGGGCGGTGCAGAGCCGCCGCGGCTGCCAGGAGCGGCAGGGCTGCATTCTTGGACCCGTCGACCGTGACGGAGCCGGTGAGAGAGCTCCCGGGTCGGATGGCCACCACTTCGGCGGCGACTGGAGGGATCCGTACGGCTGTCAACCGTCAACTCCTTTGCAGAGGAACGTGTCGTGAGGGCTGGGCTGGGGCGCCGACCTTGAACTCGGCCCAGCAGCGTTTGCCGGACGGCAGCGGGTCGACTCCGTGGCGATCGGCCAGGGCGGCGACGAGGAACAGGCCGCGCCCGTCCTCTGCCTCCATGTCCGGCAGTCCGGCTCGCGGGACCGTGTGGCTGGCATCGGTCACCTCGATCAGCAGACGCTCGCCGTCGAGGCGGGCGCCGGCCGAGATCGGGCCGCGGCCCGCGTGCCGTACCGCGTTCGTCAGCAGCTCGGCGGCGACCAGTTCTGCCGTGTTCAGCAGGTCCTGGTCGAGGGAGGCGTCCCAGCGCCGTATCCCGTTCGCGAGCCGCTGCCGCGCGGAGCGGGCGGCGGCAGGTGTGCCGTGAACGGAGAATCGGATCTGGTGCGCTTCCATGAGCTGCCTCCTGGATCGGTGCGGCTGCTCCACGCAACCGCTCCGGAGGCAAGCGGGACTACGCCGTGTGCTGGGGCTGCATCACTTATGCAGGAGCCGCATCGCGGTGAATCGCCGCTCGGTTACGCTCGGTTGAGCAGGCAGGATCGGCGACGGCAGGAGGGGCCGTGGCACAGATGGCCGAAGAACAGAGCGAGGCGAGACGGATCGGCGAAGTGATCCGTCAGGCACGTGTTTTACAGCGGCGCTCGCAGAAGGACGTGGCCGCCGCACTGGGGTATCACCAGTCGAAGGTGAGCCGTCTGGAGAGCGGCAGGGGCACGGAGGACGTGCGCACGCTGCGCGAGGTCGCGCAGGTGCTGGACATTCCGCCGCACCGTCTCGGCCTCGCCGCCGCTGCTGACACCGGCCCCGCCGCCGAGCCCGGAGCAGAGGACATGCACCGCCGTACCTTCCTTGCCGCGAGCGTGGCCGCGCTCGCGGCTCCGCCGCCGCCCTCTTCGTCATCGTCGACCACTGCGCATCACGACCTGATCCAGGTTCTGATGCCGGGCCCGAGCCCCGCCGCCACCGGGCAAGCCTTGGGCATCGACGAACTGCGGGACCGGGTGCGGGCAGTACGCCGGATGTTCTACGTGTGCGACTACGCGGAGCTGGAGCAGGCCCTGCCGGGACTGATCGCCGACCTGCGCCAAGCCGCCGACGGTGGCTCAGCTGGCTCGGCGGAGGCGTCCGGGCTGCTCGCGACCGCGTACCAGACATCGGTGAGCCTGCTGCTGAAACGAGCCGACCAGGGCAACGCCTGGCTCGCGGCCGGTCGGGCCATGGCCGAGGCTGAACGGTCCGGAGACCCGGTCGTCCTCGCTGCCAGCGTCCGCGTGCACGCCCACGTCCTCGTTCGGGACAAGCACACCGCCCAGGCCGTGAACATGGTCCGCCACACCGCCGACCAGCTCACCGGCTCCTACGACCAGCGCTCTCCCCGCTACCTGGCGGCGGTCGGACTGCTCCTGCTGCGCGGGGCGACCGCCGCCAGCAGAAACGGCGACCGCGACACCACCCAGGGCTTCCTCACCGAGGCCAGGGAAGTGGCCCGCTACGTCGCCTTCGACCAACCGGACGCCTGGGCGAACTTCAGCCCCACCAACGTCGCCCTGCACGAGGTCAGCGCGGCCGTCTCCTTCGGCGACGCCGGCATAGCCCTGCAGACCGCACGCCCCCTCATGCGCCGCCACATTCCCGTCCCCGAACGCCGAGCCGCCCTCTGGGTGGAGACCGCCCGCGCCTACAGTCAGCAGGGCAGACTCGCCGACGGCTACCAGGCCCTGCGCATCGCCGAAAGCTGCGCGGCACAGGACATCCGCCGCCCGGCCGTACGCGAACTGGTCGCCGACATGGCAGCCCGCGACCGCCGCCGGGCCTTGCCCGAGCTGCACCACTTCAGCCGCCAACTGGGAGTGCCCGCGTGAGTGACCAGTCCGACAAGCCGTTCCTGCAGATCGTGGTCTGCGCGGCCGGAGTCGCCGGTGACGTCGGCAAGCTGATCACCGCGGCGCACGAGCGGCAGTGGGACGTCGGCGTCGTCGCCACACCACAAGGGCTCGGCTTCCTAGACGTGGAGGCGGTGGAGAGCCAGATCGGGCGCCCCATCCGCTCCGCCTGGCGCTCGGCGGGCGAACCGCGCCCGACCCGGCCCGCCGACGCGATCGCCGTCGCCCCGGCCAGCTTCAACACCGTCAACAAATGGGCCGCCGGAATCTCCGACAACCTCGCCCTCGGCATCCTGTGCGAAGCGCCCGCCATGGACGTCCCGATCGCCGTACTGCCGTACCTGAACTCCGCCCAGGCCGCCCACCCCGCCTACCGCAGGAGCCTGGAGCAGCTGCGTGAGATGGGCGTCTTGATCGGCTCGTACGAGCCCCACCGCCCGAAGGCCGGCGGCGGCGCCGCCCGCTACCGCTGGGAGGAAGTACTGGAGCTGCTCGCCCCCAGGCTGTCCGGGCGGACGTGATCAGGACTGCTCCGTGCGCCGTCACGCCTACGGATCGGCCACCGGTAACCGGGCCCGTTCATGGCCTCTCAGCCGGAGCGCTTGTACCCAGCTCAGAACCGGCCGCCGGCCCGCCCAAGTACCACGTCCACCACGTCAATGAGGGGTTCGGCCCGATCCTCCAGCGCCTCGCGAACACCGTGGTGCCGGTGCAGACTGAGCCCTGGTGCCGTGGTGTCGAGACAACAGGCAGAGCCACTGTCCGCTTCCAAGCCTGCTTTGGCCATGCCGGATAGGCACACTGCGCTGGGTGCCTACCGGCGCTGTCGGCGCTGCTGTTCGGTAGGCGATGGAGTCACCGCTGGGAGCCGACCGTTTCCGGTCTGCTGAGTGGGGATCGAGCCTGCCGTGGTCGTCTGCAGGCGGGCGGCTTCGGCGCGGCGGTTGGGTGCTGCGTTTCGGCCGGTGTGCTGGATGCGGGTGATGAGCACGCGGGCGGGTTGGCGGGCGGTGGTCAGTTCGCGCTGAGCGGCGGCTTCCTTGAGGAGCTGGTGGGGTTGGTGGCCGCGGGCTTCTGCGTCGGCGAGGACGGTGGCGAGCGCGGGCCAGGCCGGGTCGGTGAGGATTCGCTCGGCGTGGTCGGGGACGGCGGCTCGTACGTCGCCGGCCAGAACGCGGCGGGCTGGATCCCTGGGTGGCCGGGCTGTGCGTTCGGCGAGCGTCGGGGTGAGGGCGCGGTCGGCGGCTGTCTGGAGGTGCTGGACGGCCTGGCGGGCGGCGTCGGCCTGATGGGCATGGTGCTTCGCTTCGTGCCAGCGCCCGGCGACGATGGTGGCCCAGACGAGGGCTGCGACCAGGGCGGCCAGGGCGCTGCCGTCGGGGCCGGTGGCGGTGTGCACGATGTCGCGTGCCGCGCTGCGCAGGGCGTGGGCGGCGCGGTCCTCCGCCCGTACCTGGGAACGCTGGGCGCGGGCGAACGCCTTGGAGGCGGCCTGGAGTTCGGCGCGCAGATGGACGGGTGCCTTCTGGGCGGTGGCTTCCAGCAGTTCACCAAGGGCGGTGATGTGGGCCTGGGCGTGGGTGTCGTCGGCGAGGTCGGTGTGGAGGGTGTCGAGTGCGTCGGTGGCTTGGTGCCAGGGGGTGCTGGGGTGGTTGCGGCGGGCGGTGGGGTGTTCTTCGGGCCGGCTGGATTCGAGGCGGGCGGTGATTTTGGGCAGGGAGAGGTCGGGGGAGATCTTGCTTCCGGGGTGGTAGATCTGCTCGCCGGCCTCGTTGACGTCGCCGGGGCGGCCGGCTGCGTAGCCGAGGAGGTCGCCTGACGGGCCGCGCCGGACCTGGACCTCGACGCCGCTGGCTTCGAGGTAGGCGATGAATTCCTCAGCGCCTGTGACGTGGGGGATGGCGGCGCGGATGCGGTTCTGGAGCCAGGCGGGGCTGGGCTGGTCCCAGCCGAGGCGTTCGGCCTTGTGCATCTCGGCCTGGGTGGGGCGGCGGGTGCCGGTGCGGTCGCCCTTCTTCAACTGCCTGAGCCCGTAGTCCTTCTCGATCTCGCGGCAGGCGTCGCCGACGCGGATGCCGCTGTCGTGGAGTTTGGGGCGGCGTCCGTCTTCGCGGACGGTGGTGGCGAGGATGTGGATGTGGTCGTCGGCGTGGCGTACGGCGATCCAGCGGCAGGCCAGGTCGTCACCGGCCGGGGCGATGCCGGCGGCCTGGACGATGCGCTGGGCGATCTCGCCCCACTCGGCGTCGGAGAGGTAGCGGTCCTCGGGAGCGGCGCGGACCGGGCAGTGCCAGACGTGGTCGGTGACCGGCTTGCCGAACTCGCTGTTACGCAGCCGCACGGGTTCGTCGAGGTAGCGGGCAAGTTGGGTGAGGGTGGCGTTCTCGTCGCGGCCGGGATCGGGCATGCCGAACATCGCGAACCCGGCCACGATGTGCGGGTCGAAGTGCTCGTCGTGGGTTCCGCGGCCGTAGAGGTAAGCGAGCAGGCCACGGGTGTTGGTCCCCGCGGGCTTGATGGCGGCGATCAT
This sequence comes from Streptomyces sp. NPDC107538, assembly GCF_055657445.1. NCBI lineage: Bacteria > Bacillati > Actinomycetota > Actinomycetes > Kitasatosporales > Streptomycetaceae > Streptomyces > Streptomyces sp. NPDC107538. Next base: position 65,436 of record NZ_JBVKAY010000013.1, read on the forward strand.
GCTGCTTCGGCCTCCTCCGGGTCGGCGGGCTGGCGGAGGGCTTCCGCGATCAGCTCCAGCAGGTGGTGGAGTTCGGTCAGGCGCTGACGTATGTCGGGTGGGGTGTGGTCGCTGTTGAGGGCGCGGGCGATCTGGTTGACGTTGACGCCGATCCGGTTGAGCTGGCGCAGGACCTGGGCGCGAAAGTGGTGCGTGCGGCGGCGGTCTTCGGACAGGGGCAGGTTGGCGGTGAACCGGCCGGTGATGAAGGCGAGGACGATGTCGGCGGCGAATCCGGAGTCGCCCTTGTAGCCGTGCTCGGCAGCGGCCTGCTGGAGATGGGCTCGCTGGTCGCCGGTGAAGCGCAGCGGGCCGACACGGTCGGTGCGCTTGGTGCCGGTGAAGCGTCGGATCGTGGGCTGCACGCTCTGCACGGCAGGCTCGCCGGCGGCGACGGCTGCGGTGTCGGCGGCGTCTGCGGGGCGCAGGACGGCTTGCTGGACGGAGTGCAGCGTGTCCGGGTCGGAGCCGCCCTCGGCTCCGACCTCCTGGTCCGGCGCCCCCTGGCGCGGGGCCGTCTCCGCCACCCCCGGGGCGGAGATCCCCGAAGTCCGGCCTTGAGTCGGACTCGGGGTACTACTGGCTCCGCCAGGGGCAGCCCGTCCGAACGCGCGGCGCAAACGCCCCATCAGCGTAGGGGACTTCGTCAGCGGCAGCAGGTCGTCGGGAGTGCGGTCGGAGCGATGCGGGTCGTGCGTCACGGGCGGTTCTCCGGAAAGGGCGGTTGCGGGTCGGCGGGGAACGGCTGGCGGAGTGGTGGTGGTCGGCGCGCCATCCACAGGTGTGGATGAGCGAGCGGTGTCGATGGGCGGCTGGCCGGGGTGACCGGAAGGGGTTCCGGTCACCCCGCTGGGTATCCGGTCAGCCGCTGCTCGGAGCGGTCTTGGCGGCGGCTTCGATGTCGGGCCGGAGGGTCTCCATCACCTCGGTCTGCCGCCGACTGCTGATCGTCAGGTCCCTGTCCTTAACTGCCTTCCGGAGTAGGGACCGGCTGAGTGTGCCGTGCTCAGCGAGGGCTATCCGGCCGATCGCCACGAGCTCTGCGAGCGTGGCCTTTGGCGGACGGCCACCGCGCGGCTTGCTCTCCGAAACCTCGGGCGGTGGTTCCGTCGGCTCGATGGAACCGGCGGCCGGAGGCTCAGTAGGCCGTACGGGCTCAGTCGATGGCTCGGCGGGCGCGGTGACCGGTGATATCGGCGCCTGAACGGGCGCGGCGTCCACGTGCTCGGCAGGTTCATCGACGAGCTGGTGGATCTGCCGCATCAGGACACCGAAGGCCAGCAGCGCGGCAGTCGGGGGAACCGCAGCGACCACATAGTCGAGCAGGGGCACGGCGCTGGCGTTGCCCGTGCCGCTGACCCCGGCCACGTTGAGCGCGATGGAGCCGACCGACCCGGTGGCGGTGAGGGCGATGGCCCAGCCGTCGGTCACCCGGCGCAGGCCCGCGCGGAGCATGAGCAGTTCGCCCGCGACGATGAAGGCGTCCAGGGTGGCCGGCCAGGCCCACTGGCGGACCGGGGAGCTCTTGAGGCCGTGCTGTCCGGCGACCTCGGCGAGGTGCGCGTAGGACAGCCAGAACCCGCCGGCGGTGAGTGCCACGATGACGACTCCGGCCGCGATGAGCGCGTACCGCTCGGCCGCCTGCTTGGTCGTCATCGGCCGCCCTCCGTCGGGGCGATGGTCCCGGTGGGTGGGTGTGGAGAGGGTGGTCAAGCGGGGTTCTCCTGGGGTGGTGGCGTGGTCCGTCTTTGCCGTCTTGGCCGTTGCAAGCGCAGGTCAGGGCCGGTACGGCAGGAGGGCTGGAGTTCCGTACTGGCGGCGCCGACGCGTCCTGGGGGCACACATGGGCGGCGGGTGCTGCGGCTCGGTGGCCACGGACGGATCGCATCCGTCTTGCCGTCCCGGCCGCATGCGCGGTGACCTGCGGTGATACGGCGGGGACGCCCGGGACGGCACAAGACGGATCGGGGCAGCGTCCAGTTGGTGGCAGCGCGCTCTTCATGATCGCGTTGCCGTCTTGCCCCCGGTTTCCGTCCCGGCCGCATGCCGTGTGACCTGCGGGATCACGGCAGGGACGGCAGGGACGGTCACCGGGGGAGGCGGGGCTCAGCCCGAGGCTGGGGCTGCGGGCTCGGCGTTCACTGAGTGAACGGTGGGGCAGTAGCGCCGCCACGCGTCGAGGAACTTGTTGCGCGTGTAGCCCTTGCGCTGGGTGCCGTCGGCGAGACGGACATTGCCGGGCCTGATGTCGTACCGACGCAGCATCCTCGCCAGCTCGCGGGAGGTCAGCCCAAAGCGGCCCCATTCCACCCACGGGCTCTCGGCGTCCTGCCGCAGGTAATGCAGCAGCTCGTCCGTGGAGAGGCTGTCGACCTCGCGCTGGGCGACGAAGACCCGGCGGATGTCGGCGAGGATCCGGGCCTCGCCGGGCTGGTCCTCCTCCGCCTCGACCTCCGCGGCCACCATCCCCGCACACGCCTCGCGAGCCCGGCGGGGCCAGGAGTCGGCGGCGAGGTCGGCGACGATGATCAAGGGCTCCCAGGTGTCGGCGGCCCGGTCCTCCACCGGCATCTCCGGCTCCAGATCCGCCGCCTCGTCCAGCAGCGGCCTGGCCCAGGCGGCGATACGGTCCCGCAGATCATGGAGTCCTGGGATGTCCCGGCGGGAGCGGAAGGGCTTGACGCTCTCGCCCTCGGCCCGGCGCCGCATCCGGATCACCACGGACCGGTCCATGATCGTGTCGGGCAGGTCGCCGATCCCGGCCAGGGCGGCCATGGCGAAGGTGGCGAACCGGTGCGGGGTGTGGTCGTTGCCGACCACCCGGGTCACGTAGCGGTTGCGCTGGTGTCCGGCGTTGAGCAGACCACGCATCTCCTCGTTCTTCTCCGCCTGCTTCGGCGTGCCGAAGATAGTGTCCGCCTCATCCACCAGCAGGGTGGGCGGCTCCTCGGTGATGGACCGGAAGACCGCCGCCGGGGTGGTGTTGATCGTGAGCATCGGCTCGTGGACCGTCTCGGTCAGCACGTCCAGCAGCCGCGACTTGCCGCACCGCTTCGCCGGCCCCACCACCGCCAGACGCGGCGCATGCTGCCATGCGGGCTGCAGATGAGTCGCAGCCACCCACAACGTGACCGCGTCCAGCGCCTCCGGCGAGGGCAGAATCACGAACCTGGCTATCTTCGCGCGCAGTTCGTCCAGCAGCTCGGAGCCGTACGTCGGCTCAGGGTCCGGCGCCGCCTCCTCGGCAGGCTGATCCGCCAGGTCCGGGCCCAGCAACGTGCCGTCGGCCGCTGGAGCCTCTTCGCCCGAGGCATGCCCCAGCTGGCCGGGCACGGCGACGGCCGGCCACGCGGCTTTGCCAGGATCGGAATACGGCTTGGGTGTCGTAGGTTGCACAGGGCGGCTCCACTTCTGCGGCAACCGGGCATGACTGGCCCGGTGCGCGCGGATCGTTCGTTGGATGCGGGCGGCGGGGGTTCCCGAGCCTCCGGCGTTACCGCGCCGGAGGCTCGCTGCGTTCAGAGACTGAACACTCGCTCTGTCCCGAGACGGGACGCTCGCGTTGTTCCCCGAGGGAACACGGACAGTACGTCCACGCCCGTCGACAGTCCAGCGTTTCTGTGTCAGCTCAGCGCAGAACCGTCTACTACGCTGCCCCGCTTTCACGCCGCCAGCCCGAGCAGCTCCAGCAGGTCTGCGGTCACTACCCGGTAGGCGTTGCCGAGCCGCAGCACCTTGCACGGATACTCGCCCCGCTTCGCCAGCTCATATCCCTTGCTCCGCCCCAGCCCCAGCGCTCGGTTGCTCGTATCCAGGTCAACAGCCACAGGCAGGGCGAGCAGCTCTTCCCGACTCATCCCCTTCGAGCCCTTCGACCGTCCGTTCGTCGCGTCTTCGCGCATGCAGTGCGCCCCTTTCGGTACAGCCCTCGGCGAACATGCCCATCACATCCGGCTCCAGGCGGGTACCAACCATCATGCGCAAGCTACTGTGTCTTCATGACACAATGCCGTATGGATGCTGATGAGGACGACTTCCCGGAGTGGGCAGATCGGATCAAGGCCAACGTGGCCGGCGAAGTCCGGCGCAGAAGGAAGGAGATGGGATGGAGCGCACAGGACTTGGCGGACCGGTGCGAGCAACTCGGGCACCCCATCCCGCGCAACGTGATCGCCAACATGGAGTCTGGCCGTCGGGCCAACCTGCCGCTCGTGGACGTCATGGTCCTGGCCGCAGCCCTGGAGACGTACCCGGTCTGCCTGATCTTCCCGGTCGGCTACGTCGAGGAGACCCAGGAACTCCCCTTCCAGCACCTCATCCCCACCTGGGACGCGCTACGGCACTTCACCGGTGAAGAGGAGGTGCCGATGTACGACGCGGGCCTGGTCCCCGACTTCGAGCGCCACGCCAGCCTCGTACAAACCGCCCTCGCCGCCCTCGAAGAGGAAGAACAGGCCCGGTTCGCGGCCAAGACGGCAACCAGCCGCGCCCAGCAAGAAGAAGCCGAACGCAAGCGGACCAAGTACGCCGACCAGGCCATCTCCGCCAAGTACAACCTCCGCCACCTCCGCCGCGAGCTCCGCGAGGAGGGCGCCACCCCACCCCATCTGCCACCCGCACTGGGCGATGTCGACCCACCCGATGAAAAACCCAACACCACCCCGGAGGAACGCGTTTGAAAGGCTCCACCCACCGCCGCTGCTACTGCCGCGACCCCAAGACCGGCAAACCGCTCGGCAAGAAGTGCCCCCAGCTCTCCAGCCGCAAGCACGGCGCATACTCCATACGCCAGGAGCTCCCGCCCCACGAGGACGGCACCCGCCGCTCCTTCAGCCGCGCCGGCTACGACTCCCTGAAGGCCGCCCAGGCGGACCTCGACCACGTCCGCTCCTTGCTCGCCCTGGCGGACAAGGACGACCCGGACAGCCTCCAGCGCCTCGTCGCGATGCTGGAGGAGGTCGCGGTCGAGAAGGCCCCGCTGCCGGCCATCGAGGAGACCCGCCGCCGTCTGCGGGCCGGCCTGGCCCTCCGCGGCAGCCTCACCGTCGGCGAGTGGCTCGACCAGTGGTTCGCCGCGAAGAAGCGCCGCAAGACCACGCTCAACGGCTATGCCTCCCACATCCGCGTCCATCTGAAGCCCCGCATCGGGCACGTACGCCTCGACCGCCTCAACGTCGGCCACCTGGTGGAGATGTTCGACGCGATCGCCGACGAGAACGAGGTGATCGCGGCCGAGAACGAAGCCCGGCGAGAGCAGATCACCCGCTGCAAGCCGAGCAAGCCCGGTCGCCCCGTCGGAGCCGAGCGGAAGCTGTTCGCGGCCGAACGGGCCAAGCTGGCGGAGATGAAGCCGTTCCGGAAGACAACCGGCCCGGCCAGTCGTCAGGCGATTCGCCGCACTCTCCGCGCGGCCCTCAACTCCGCGATCGCCCAGCAGCTGATCACCTTCAACCCGGCGTCCCATGTCGAGTTGGAGTCAGGCAGGCGCCCGAAGCCCCTCCTGTGGACGGAAGAGCGGGTCCGGCGATGGCGCGAGACGGGCGAAATGCCTGGCCCGGTCATGGTGTGGACCCCGCAACAGTTCGGCGCCTTCCTCGACGCCGCCGAGGGCGACCGCCTGTACGCGATCTTCCCCCTCATGGGCACGCGCGGCCTCCGTCGCGGCGAGGCGGTCGGCCAGGACTGGCACGAGATCGACCTCGACGCCGGCCTCATCACCCCCGCCAAGGAGATCGTGGTGGACGGCTGGGACCCCTACGAGTCCGAGCCGAAGACGGACGGCAGCGCGAACACGATCGCGCTCGACAGCGTGAACATCGCTGCCCTACGCGACCACAAGGACCGTCAGGAGAAGGAGCGCGCCGAGTGGGGCACCGCCTGGCAGAACACCGGCAAGGTGTTCACCAAGGAGGACGGCTCCTGGCTCCACCCTGAGACGGTCTCGGAAGCGTTCCGCCGCATCCTGGCCACGATCGACCTGCCGCCCATCACCCTGCGGGACCTCCGTCATGTCGCCGCGACGCTCACGCACGGAGGCGGCGGCGACATCCACACGGTGAAGGAGACCCTGCGCCACTCCACCATCACGCTGACCTCGGACACGTACACGAGTCTGCTCCCTGAGCTGGACCGTGAAATAGCGGAGAAGGCGGCGAAGCTGATCCCGCGGTCTCGTCCGGTAGCCATCGAACCGTCGGCCTCAGCGGCAACCGATCCGCAGGCCGCGGACACATCCGCTCACGCTTCGCGCACGCAGGGCCCCGAAAGCTGAGCAACCGCTGAGGCGGCCGAAGCCGACCCTCGCGCGGCGTATCAGGCCAGGGACGATCCCCTCCCGTGTCCGGCAGCAGCCGGACCGTGAATTCACCGGCTCGGGAGAAGAAAGCCCTGCCGTTCGTCCTCGGTGAGTTGCCGGAAGACACGTGCACGAGCCGAGCCGAGCAGGGTGTCGAGATCTGTGGACGGCTCCCAGATCCTGACGGTGCGATCACGGGAGACCGTGGCCAGGAGCGAGCCGTCGGGGTGCCAGGCCAAACCGTTGGCCTGATCGTCATGGACTCCGATCACCTTCAGCTCCTGGCCGTCGGCCGGGTTCCACAGCCGGATGGTCCGGTCCCAGGACGCCGTGGCGAGACGAGCGCCGTCGGGAGACCACGCAACACCCTGGACCCGTTCCCGGTGGCCGGTCATGGTGTGCAGTTCGGTGCCGGTGAAGGGGTCCCAGATCCGGACGGTGTTGTCCCGGGAGCCAGTGGCGAGCCGCTGTCCCTCGGGAGACCAGGCGATGCTCCACGCATAGTCCGTGTGACCGTGGAGCGTTGTCGCAAGGGTTCCCGCTTCGACGTCCCAGACGCAGAGCGCCCTGTCCGTCAACGACGTGGCGAGATGGCGGCTGTCGGGAGACCACGCGGCGCCACCGAGCCAGTGGTCCCGACCCTGAAGCACCATGAGTTCGACGCCGTCCGCCGCGTTCCACAGGCGAGCGGTACGGTCCCGCGAGGTCGTGGCGATCCGCGTGCCGTCAGGCGACCAGGAGGCACTTGTCACCTCGTCACCGTGCCCGCCAAGCAGGAACAGTTCGGTCCCGTCGCCGACGTTCCAAACGGTTGCGGTGCCTCCTTGGGAAACCGTGACCACCCGTGTGCTGTCGGGCGACCAGGCCACGCCGGACACGTCCCCTGCATGTCTGAGAGACGCCACCACCGAGCCTCGGGCGACGTCCCAGATCACTGCCGTACCGTCCTGGGACGCGGTGGCGAGACGGGTGCCGCACGGGGCCCAGGAGACGTTCACGACCGATCCCTTGTGGCCGAGCAGGGTGCTGCTCTGTTCGCCGGGCGCGGTGCTGTCCCAGACGGCGACGGTCCGGTCGCGGGAGACAGTGGCTATCCGAGAGCCTTGCCAGGCAATGCCGTTGACGCTGTCGGTGTGACCTGGCAGCAGTGTCTGCTCGTCGGTGTCAAGGTCCCAGATGAGGGCTGTACGAACTTCGTCACCCACGGCAAGACGCCGGCTGTCGGGGGACCACGCGACGCAGCTCAGTTTCTCCCTGCATTCCAACTGCCTCCGCAGCGCCCCCGTACCAGGGGTTCCCGGAGGGGGGTCGACCTCGGCGACGGCCGAGACGAGGACCATGCGGTCCTCCGACACCGAGGCGAGCAACCGGCCGTCGGGCGACCAGGCCACAGCCGAGACCCCGGCCCTGTGCCTGGCCGGAGCGGCGGCTTCGCGGCCGGTGGCCACGGACCAGACACGCACCGTTCCGTCGTCCGACGCACTGGCGACCTTCCGCCCGTCGGGAGACCACGCCACATCCCACACGGTCCGCTCGTGGCCGGTGAACCGGGCCGCCTCCACCGAGTTCGCCACGTCCCAGAGCCGTACGGTGCGGTCACCGCTCGCCGTGGCCAGCCGTTCCCCTTCCGGTGCCCACGCGATGCTCTCGATCGCCTCGCCATGACCGGTGAGCAGACGGGCCTCGGTCCCGGTCTCGACATCCCACACAGTGGCGGTGCCGTCCCGGGAGCCGCTCGCGAGGTGCTTCCCGTCGGGCGACCAGGCCACCGACTGCACGCGGTGACCGCCGCCACCGGGCGTGAGGATGACGGGATCAGCGGACCGCTCGGTGTTCCAGACCCGGATCGTCCCGTCGTCGGAGCCGGTGGCCAGGCGGGCTCCGTCGGGTGACCAGGCAACAGCGTTGATGTCCTGCCCATGGCCGCGGAGGACCGCCCGTACCCGAGAGGCGTTGAGGGCGGTGTGCAGCGCCTGCTGGGCGGCCGAAGTAGGGGCGCACTCCTCTAGAGCGGCGAGCGCACCCAGGAGCGCCAGCTCCGGATCACTTGTGGCGATCTCCATCGCGCGGGCGGCCACCGCGTCGGCGAGCCGCTCCAGGGACGCTCGGTCCAGACGGGTGGAGCACTCCAGGAACTCGGCGACGAGCGGCACATCGGCCAGGGCGCCGTCCGCCTCGTCCACCCATTGGCGCGCGACGCGCAGCCGCTCGCCGTTCAGCAGGTACGCCTCCTGGCGGGCCGAGCGCTCCCAGTCCCGTGCCCACCGTTCCAGTTCCGTACGGTGGCGAAGCTCCTCCGTGCGGGCCGCGACAGCCTGGCGCAGCGGCGGCCACTGACGGAACAGCGCCTCATGGGCTACGTCCAGCACGCCGTCGGCGCCGGTGAGCAGCCGGCCGGCGACGAACGCCTCGGCCACGGCGCGCTCCCGCTCCGTGAGGTGTCCGCGTTCGACGCGGCGGCGGGTCGGCTCGCCGTGCTCCATGGTGACGAACTTCAGCAGGGTCGTCAGTACCGGAGCGTCCCCGTCCGACGCCCGCAGCTCCGCGGTGATCCGGTCGGCCTGTTCGGACAGCGTCCCGGCGACACCGCCCAGACTGCGGTAGTCCTCCGCCGTCACGGTGCCGCCCGCGCCCACCCGCAGATACAGCTCCTGGAGCGTGTACGCGAGCAGCGGCAGCGCGTCGCCGCCTCCGGCGTCGTCCACCATCACAGCGGTGACCCCCGGAGCGAAGGCCAGACCCGCGCACGCGGCCGGTTTCTCGATCACCTGTAGCAACTCCGGACGCCCGAGCGCTCCGACCACCGTCGGTTGCCGCACCAACTCGGCGTGCCCGCTCTCCAGGAGATCCGTGAGGAAGTCCGACCGCAACGTGGCCACCACCCACAGCAGAGGATCCGCGGCGATCGCATCCCTGATCAGGGAGAGGAAGGTCTCCCGCTCCTGCTCCCCGCTCAGCGTGAAGATCTCCTCGAGCTGGTCGATGACCAGCAGCAGCGGCACAGCCCGCCCACCCCGCACGGCACGCAGCCGGTCCGCACACCGCCTCAGACCCGCCGCGCCCACCGCCAACTCCGTCCGCACCTGCTCGACGGTCATGTCCATCCGCGTCGCGGCCAGACTCGACGCCAGGCTGGTCAGTGGATCGGTACCCGGCGCGCAGGGAGGCACGATCTCCCAGTGCCCTCGCCGCCGTCTGAGAGCCGGGAGCAGCCCGGCCGACACCAACGAGGACTTCCCGCTGCCGGAGGGGCCGATCACGCCGACGAACCGGTGCGCACGAGCAGGTACGGAGGGATGCAGCCTGCCGACGAGATCCCTGATCTCCGAGTCCCGGCCGAAGAACACGCCGGCGTCGTCCTCGGTGAATGCCTCCAGACCGGGATAAGGCGGCTGCGTGGCATTCCACTGCCGCCGGATCGCGGCGGGGCGCTCCAGGAGATAAAGCCACACCTGCCCCGCGACCAGAAGCACGAGCGCGAGCACGATCAGCGGGACCGACCACTCCCGCAGCACACGCAGTCCCCAGGGCGCGGTATCCGTGTCGTCGGTGGCGTAGTTGGTCGCGATGCCCAACAGAGCACCGACGAGCATGATCAGAACATCTGCGACAAGTCTGACCGGACGACGATCCACCCTTGCCCCCACCTCGACGGATCACCAACGTGCCGCCGACTCTATGCACACGCGTTCGCCGTCGACCAGCAACCGCCGGACGCGGACGGCCGATCCCCAGGCCACGGACACATCCGCTCACGCATCGCTCACGCAGAACCCCAAAAACGCCACAGCGCCCGACCCGACCGAAGTCGACTCGGACGCTGCACTGCAGGTCATAAGGGGTATCCCCCACCCGCGAACCGTAGGCCCTGTGGGACTCGAACCCACAACCAATGGATTAAAAGTCCACTGCTCTGCCAATTGAGCTAAGGGCCCAGGCGATGTTGCCTCCCCGAGCATAGCCGGACGCGGCCGGGAGTCCGATCGGGTATCGGTGACCCGGCCGCGTCGGAGGGCCGCAAAAAGGTTCGCCGCAGAACAGAACGGACGGAAGATCGCCGGAAGACCGGCGAAAGCAGGGCGAGTTGGCTGAGGGCCGGGCCCCGGCTACGGAATCACGGATCGATCGGCTCCGGTGCCTCCTTCCGCGCAGCCGCCCGCGCCACGCTGCGCTCGTGCTCGGGGTTGAGGAACCAGTGGCGGGCGGAGGCGGCCCACCAGATCGCGGCGAAGCCCAGCACCACCAGGACGGCGACAGGGGCGTAGTTGAAGTTCTCCCAGGTGACCGGGGACAGCTGCGGAAGCATGAACAGGACGGTGATGACGAAGACCCAGATCACCGCGACGACGCCGATCACCCGCGACCAGCGGCCCAGGTGCCAGGGCCCCCGCTCGAACGCCTCGCCCTTGCGCAGCCGCAGCAGGGTCGGGATGACGTACGCGATGTAGAGGCCGATCACCGCGATCGACGTCACCGCGGCGTACGCCGTGACATTGATCAGGTACGGGAGGCCGAGGACCAGCGCGCCGCCCGCCGCCAGCCAGACCGCCGCCACGGGGGTGCGTGTGCGGGGGCTGACGGTGTGCCAGACGTGCGAGAACGGGAGGGCCCCGTCGCGCGAGAAGGCGTAGATCATGCGGCTGTTGGCGGTGACGGAGGCCATCCCGCAGAAGAGCTGCGCGCCGATGATGACGAGGAGGAGCAGTTTGCCGCCGGTCGCGCCGAGCGCGTCCAGCAGGATCTGCGCGGGCGGCACCCCGGTCGCCGACTCGCGGGCCCCGTCGTACGACTGGATGGCGAACGTGAAGCCGAGGAGGAGGACGAAGCCCGCCACCCAGGACGTCCAGATGGACTGCACGATGCCCTTCGGGCCGGCCGTCGACGCGTCGTGCGTCTCCTCCGTCATATGGGCGGAGGCGTCGTACCCGGTGAAGGTGTACTGCGCCATCAGCAGCCCCAGCAGCACCACGTACAGCCCGCTGCTCCAGCCCGTCTCGTTGACGAACTCGGTGAACACGAAGGACGCCGACTGATGGCTGTCGGGGACGATGACGAGCGCGCCGACGATGACGATCACGCCCACCACGTGCCACCACACGCTGACGCTGTTCAGCAGGCCGACGATCCGGACGCCGAAGGTGTTGAGCAGGCCGTGCAGCAGCAGGATCGCGGCGAAGAGGAGGATCGTCCGGCCGGGGGTCACCTCGAAGCCGAACTCCAGGTTCAGATACGCCGCCAGGAACGACGCCGCGCCGAAGTCGATACCGGCGGTCACGGCGACCTGGCCGAGCACGTTGAACCAGCCCGTGAACCACGCCCAGGCCGCCGCACTGCGCGCCGGGGCCAGTCGATGCGCCCAGAAGTACAGGCCGGCGGAGGTCGGGTAGGCCGAACAGATCTCGGCCATGGCCAGACCCACGAAGAGCGTCATCAGGCCGACCGCGACCCAGCCCCAGGTGATCACCGCGGGCCCGCCGGTGTTCATGCCGAAGAGATAGAGCGTCATACAGCCGGACAGGACCGAGATGATCGTGAAGGAGACCGCGTAGTTGGAGAACGCGGACATACGGCGGGCGAGGACCTGCGTGTAGCCCAGCTGGGCGAGCCGTTCCTCGTCGGACACCGAGACCGACACAGAGTCCGGGACCGAAGCCCCGGCTGCCCCACGGGCTATGTCGTCATCTGTCATGCCCCCAGCAATTCCCTCTCCGGGGACGTGACATGCGCCACACCATGGCCGAAAACCGGCGGCATCGCCGGCACCGGGCGGCGGAAAGCCCGCAGGGCCCGTACGACCGAAGTCGTACGGGCCCTGCGAAGTGCTCGGTCGGCGTCAGCCGACGTCACCGTCGTCGGCCGACGTCACCGCTGTCAGCCGTTGCGCTTCCAGCGCGGCTTGTCGTCACGGCGACCGAAGGAGGAACCGGTGCCGGAGCCGGAGCCGCGGTGGTCGTCACGACGGCCGTACGGACGCTCGTGACCACCGGAGCGGAAGCCCGGACGGTCGCCGCCCTGCCGGTCGCGGTTGAACGGACGGTCGCTGCCGCGGTGCCCGCCCCGCTCGTCGCGACGCTCGAAGGAGCGGCCACCACGGTCGTTGTCCCGGCGGAAGCCACCGGCACCGCTGCCACCGCGGTCGTCACGACGCTCGAACGAACGCCCACCGCGCTCGCCGTCCCGACGCTCGAACCCGCCACGGTCGTTGTCCCGGCGGAACCCGCTGCCACCACGGTCGTTGCGGTCGAAGGAACGCCCACCACGGTCGCCGTCCCGGCGGTCGTCCCGACGGTCGTTGTCCCGGCGGAAGCCACTGCCACCCCGGTCGTCACGACGCTCGAACGTACGCCCGCCACGGTCGTTGTCCCGACGGAAGCCACTGCCACCGCGGTCGTCACGACGCTCGAAGGAACGTCCACCACGGTCGCCGTCCCGACGGTCGTCACGACGGTCGTTGTCCCGACGGAACCCGCCACGGTCACCACGGTCCCCGCGGTCGTCACGACGCTCGTAGCCGCCGTTGCCCCGCTCCTCGCGGCGCTGGCGCGGCTGGTCGTACGAGGGCCGCTCGTACGCCGGGCGCTCGGCCGGCTGCTCGACGATCGCGGCCGGGGCCTCGACCGGCGCGCCGTCCGCCTCGACGGCGGCCGCGGTGGCGGCCTCCGCGACGGCGGCGACGGCCGCCTCCGGGTCCTCGCCCCGCTCCCGCGCGGCCCGCGCGGTCAGCCGGGTGGCCTCGTCACGCAGCTCGGCGGCGCGGCGCGTGACCCGCTCCAGCTCCTTGGTGAGCTGGGCGACCTCGCGCTCGGCCTGCTGAGCGGCGTTGTCGACCGACTCGGCCTGGACCTCGGTCATCGACCGGGCGCCGGTGATGTCGGCGACCTCGGTGTCGAAGGCCGTACCGCCCTGGATGATGTGGCGCGAGGCGTCGACGCCCGCGTCCTCCATCAGCCGGAAGATCTGCCGGCGCTGGTGCGGCAGCGACAGCGACACGACCGTGCCGGAGCGGCCCGCGCGGGCCGTACGGCCGGAGCGGTGCAGGTAGTCCTTGTGGTCACCGGCCGGGTCCACGTTCAGGACCAGGTCGATGCCGTCGACGTGGATACCGCGGGCGGCCACGTCGGTCGCGACCAGCGCGTTGACGTACCCGTCCTTGAAGTCGGCCAGCGTCCGCGTACGGGCGCCCTGGGTCATGCCGCCGTGCAGCGCGTCGGCCTTCACACCGGAGTCGCGCAGCTGCTCGGCGATACGGTCGGCGCCCAGCTGGGTGCGGACGAAGATGATCGTGCGGCCCTTGCGGGAGGCGATCGCGGCGGTGACCGGCGCCTTGTCCTTGGGCTTCACGATGAGGATGTGGTGCGACATGGTCGTGACGTTGCCCTGGGCGCTGTCGACCTCGTGCGTGACGGGGTTGCTCAGGTAGCGCTTGACCAGCGTGGAGATCTCGTTCTCCATCGTCGCGGAGAACAGCATCCGCTGACCGCCCGCCGGGACCTGGTCGAGCAGCTCGGTGACCTCGGGCAGGAAGCCCAGGTCCGACATCTGGTCGGCCTCGTCGAGGACGGCGATCTGGGTGTTCTCCAGCGAGCAGGCGCCGCGGTTGATGATGTCGCGCAGCCGGCCCGGGGTGGCGACGAGGATGTCGACGCCGCGCTCCAGGGCGTAGATCTGGTTGCCCATCGACGTACCGCCGCAGACGACCTTCATCTTCAGGCCGAGGACGTCGCCGTACGGCTGGAGGGCGTCGGCGACCTGCATCGCCAGCTCACGGGTGGGCGTCAGGATGACGCCGCGGGGCTTCTTGCGCTCGGTGTGGCCGCCGGCCAGCTGCGCGAGCAGCGGGAGGCCGAACGACAGGGTCTTGCCGGAGCCGGTACGGCCGCGGCCGAGGATGTCCTTGCCGGCCAGGGCGTCCGGGATGGTCGCGGCCTGGATCGGGAAGGGGGTGGTCACGCCGTTCTGCGCGAGCTTGCGCACGACGCCCTCGGGGAGACCGAGTGTCGCGAAGGTGACCTCGGGAGCGGCCTCGGCGGAGGCGTTCTCGATGTTCTCGACGACCTCTGCGTCCGCGCCGTTCTCGGGCACGACGACGTGATCAGTACTGGAAATGGACATGCGTATGCGAAACCTTCCGGAGTCTCGTCGGCACGCGCCCGTCAACTCCGTGATTCGCACACGACCGCCTCTATGCGGTCCGCCACGGCAAGGGAGAGTACGCGCCACACGGCGCGCTCTGCGGTGGCGCCGGGCAAATGGGATCAAACGATCTACCACCATACGCACCCACCACCCCTCAAGGCAAACCGAGGCGATGACCGCAGGTCAGACGGGTGAGAGCGGGCCCACACCCACTCCCCCCAACTCCCTGTCCCCTACGCCGTGTTCCCCGCCCGGGGCGCCGGCTCCCGCTCCACCAACTGCGCCCCCTGCTCATGCGCCGAGGACGACGGCTCGGCGGACGGTTCGGGCGACGGCGGCGGCTCCACCGGCTTCGTCGGCTCCGGCTCGGGCTCCACCACGCTCGGCGTGGGCGTCGGCTCCCCCTTCGGCGGCTCGGGCTCCACGGGCCCCTCCCCCTTCCCGTCGCCCTTGCCCCCCTTCGGCGGCGTCGCCTTCCCGGACGGCTCGGCGGCCCCGGACGCCGCCGCGGAGGCGGAGGCCGACCTGGACGCGGAGGGCCCGGGCGCGGCGGAACCGTGCCGCTTCCCCTGCCCCGACTGGTAGCCCGGACCGCCCCCGCCCGTCACCGCGGAGCCCCCGTCCGGCTTCTCCCCGCCCCGCTGCCCCGCCGACGGCGACGGCCCGGGCTTCCGCCCGTCGTCCCCCACGCTCATACAGCCGGCGGCTGCCGCTACGGCCATGACCGTGGCGGCCAGACGGACGGATACGTTCAAGGCGCGCACGGCGGCCACCTCCGAGGGGGGCGTGAAGGGGAGTCCCCCTGCCCAACTCCCGCCGCACACAAGAAGACACGTGCCGAACCTCACAGCCCGGGCCGAGCAGCGCCCCCACCACCCCCCGGCTATCCGTACCCCAGCGCATGCAACCGAGCGTCATCGATCCCGAAGTGATGCGCGATCTCATGCACCACGGTCACCTCGGTCTCCGCGACCACGTCCTCCCGCGTGTCACACATCCGCAGCGTCGGCCCCCGGTAGATCGTGATCCGGTCCGGCAGCACCCCCGCGTACCACTCCCCCCGGTCCGTCAACGGAGTGCCCTCGTACAGTCCGAGCAGCTCGGGATCGTCGGCGGGCGGCTCGTCCTCGACGAACACCGCCACGTTGTCCATCAGCCGTGTCAGCTCCGGCGGAATCCGGTCCAACGCCTCGGCGACCAGTTCCTCGAACTCCTCGCGCGTCATCTCCAGCACACGGCCATTGTCAGGCACGACCCCCGTGACCCGCCGCCCCCCGCGTATCCCCTCCCGCATATCCGCCCCCACCCTTGGGCATACGGGACCAATGGCCCGCGTCCCCGCCGCCCCAGCCACCGCCGCCCACCCCCTGCGTACAGCCCTGAGTACGGCCCTGCGCCGCCTCCGCCGGACCATGCCGAGGGCCCCCCGCGCCCTGGCCCGCCACTACCGCTCCCGCCGCGCGCACCCGACCGTCGAAGTGGTCCACCACCCCCACCCCTGGAGCCGCGCGCTCGGCCTGGTCGCGGTCGTCCTGCTCGGCGCCTGGCTCGGCCTGCTGATCGTGGGGAACGTCCGCACCCCTGTGGGCCCCATGAACACCACGATGACCCTGCGCCCCTCCCTCACCGGCGGCACGAAGATCAACGTCTCCCCGCTGGGCGCCCTGGAACTGAGCAGCCACCACGCCCCCGTACGCCTGGACGTCAACGTCGACCAGCTCGACCCGGAGCGCGCCCAGGCCCTGGTCGACCACCCCGAACGGATCTCCGGGCTCCAGGAGGAGATCGCCTCCGACGTGCGGCACGGCACCGTCGACCTGGCCGTACGCTCCGGCGTCGCCGTCGTCTCCGGGGCCACCGCGCTCGGCCTGGCCGTGTACCGCCGTC
The DNA here is from genome assembly GCF_055657445.1 of Streptomyces sp. NPDC107538. Taxonomy (NCBI): domain Bacteria; kingdom Bacillati; phylum Actinomycetota; class Actinomycetes; order Kitasatosporales; family Streptomycetaceae; genus Streptomyces; species Streptomyces sp. NPDC107538. The sequence goes on from NZ_JBVKAY010000013.1 coordinate 81,793, forward strand.
CCCGCCGCGCCCTCGCCGCCGGCGGCCTCGCCTTCGTCCTGCTGGCCGGCGCCGGCGGGACGGCCGCGGCCACCTGGAACCCGAACTCCGTCCTGGAGCCCAAGTTCTCGGGCCTGCTCTCCTCCGCGCCCTCCCTCGTCGGCGACGCGCGCAGCATCGTCACCGAATTCGACGTCTACCAGAAGGAATTGGCCCGCCTGGTGACGAACGTGACCAAGCTGTACGACGTCACGTCCACGCTCCCCGCGTACCAGCCGGACCCGACCACCATCCGGGTGCTGCACGTCTCCGACATCCATCTGAACCCGGCGAGCTGGAAGATCATCGCCTCGCTGGTGGAGCAGTACGAGATCAACGTCATCGTCGACTCCGGCGACACCATGGACCACGGCAGCGCCGCCGAGAACGGCTTCCTCGACCCCATCGCCGACCTCGGGGCGCCGTACGTCTGGGTGCGCGGCAACCACGACTCGCTCCTGACCCAGCGCTATCTGGAGGGCATCGACAACACCCACGTCCTCGACGAGGGGAAGGCGGTGACCGTGGGCGGGCTGCGGTTCGCGGGGATGGGGGACCCGCAGTTCACCCCGGACCGCTCGACCGACAAGTCGGGCCTGCCCTCGGAGGAGGCGGCCGGGCGGCGGCTGGCGGACGCCCTGCGCGCCCAGAAGGCGGCGGGCACACCCGTGGACATCGCGGTCGCGCACAACCCGGACGCCGCCCGGGAGACGGACGGCCAGGTCCCGCTGGTGCTCGCCGGGCATCTCCACCACCCCGAGATGGAGATGCTGGGCCAGGGGACCCGGCTCCGCATCGAGGGCTCCACCGGCGGCAGCGGACTGCGGGCCGTGGAGGGCAAGGACCCCGACCCGATCGAGGCCTCCGTCCTCTACCTCGACCGCGACACCCGCCGCCTCCAGGCCTGGGACGAGATCAAACTCGGCGGCCTGGGCCTCACCACGGCCGAGGTCAGCCGCCATCTGCCGAAGGAGAACCAGCCGGGCGCCGAACCCGGGGACGAGGAGTCCCCCAGCGGCCCGTAAACCCCCGCTCGGGCGGTCCCGTAAACCGTTTTGGCGATAGCTCCCGCCATCCCATATGCTTCTCACGTCCCCGACGCGCTGACGAAGCGCCCAGGCGGGCCGATAGCCCTCATCGTCTAGCGGCCTAGGACGCCGCCCTTTCAAGGCGGTAGCACGGGTTCGAATCCCGTTGGGGGCACGCAAGAACGTGTGCGACACTGTCGTACGCCTCTTGGTCCTGTGGAGCAGTTTGGAGTGCTCGCCACCCTGTCAAGGTGGAGGCCGCGGGTTCAAATCCCGTCAGGACCGCTGATGTTTCACGTGAAACATCGCGGCTGGGTAGCTCAGTTGGTACGAGCGATCGCCTGAAAAGCGATAGGTCGCCGGTTCGACCCCGGCCCCAGCCACAGTGAAAGAAGACCCTCTCCGGTCCACCGGAGGGGGTCTTTGCAGTGGGCGGTAGCGGGCCCACGCAAAAGCGTTCGCCCCTCGTTTCGTCGAGGTGAGATCCTGGGTTCCGCTATGTCTACGCCACCTGCCCCCGCCTTCGGCGCCCTCGCCCCCCGTCTGGCCGAGCTGTCGCTGCGCGACGCGCACCGGCTCGGGCGCAGGCTCGAAGGCGCGCGCAAGATCCGTAAGCCCGAGGCCCGGGCCGCCGTGCTCGCCGAGATCGAGGCGGAGGTCGCCAAGGGCGAGTCCCGCATGGCCGAGCGCGCCGCCCGCGTGCCGGCCGTCTCGTACCCCGAGCAGCTGCCCGTCAGCCAGAAGAAGGACGACATCGCGGCCGCCATCCGTGATCACCAGGTCGTCATCGTCGCGGGCGAGACCGGCTCCGGGAAGACGACCCAGATCCCCAAGATCTGTATGGAGCTGGGGCGTGGCGTACGCGGCATGATCGGTCACACCCAGCCGAGACGCATCGCCGCCCGTACGGTCGCCGAGCGCGTCGCGGAGGAGCTGCGCACGCCGCTCGGGGAGGCCGTCGGCTGGAAGGTGCGGTTCACCGACCAGGTGAACCCGGACGCGACCTTCGTCAAGCTGATGACGGACGGCATCCTGCTCGCCGAGATCCAGACGGACCGCGAGCTGCGCGCCTACGACACGATCATCATCGACGAGGCCCACGAGCGGTCCCTCAACATCGACTTCCTGCTGGGCTACCTCGCCCAGCTGCTGCCCAAGCGCCCCGACCTCAAGGTCGTCATCACCTCCGCGACCATCGACCCCGAGCGCTTCTCCCGGCACTTCGGTGACGCCCCGATCGTCGAGGTCAGCGGCCGTACGTACCCCGTCGAGGTGCGGTACCGCCCCCTCCTCGAAGAGGACGGCGACGACGCCGACCGGGACCAGATCACCGCGATCTGCGACGCCGTCGAGGAGCTTCAGGGCGAGGGCAAGGGCGACATCCTCGTCTTCCTCTCCGGGGAGCGCGAGATCCGGGACACGGCGGACGCGCTGATCAAGAAGCAGTACCGCTTCACGGAGGTGCTCCCCCTCTACGCCCGGCTCTCGCACGCCGAACAGCACCGCGTGTTCCAGCCGCACACCGGCCGCAGGATCGTTCTGGCCACGAACGTCGCCGAGACCTCGCTGACGGTCCCCGGCATCAAGTACGTCATCGACCCCGGCTTCGCCCGTATCTCCCGCTACAGCCACCGCACCAAGGTCCAGCGGCTGCCCATCGAGGCGATCTCCCAGGCCAGCGCCAACCAGCGCAAGGGCCGCTGCGGTCGTACGTCCGACGGTGTCTGCATCCGCCTCTACAGCGAGGACGACTTCGAGGCCCGCCCCGAGTTCACGGACGCGGAGATCCTCCGGACGAACCTCGCCTCCGTCATCCTCCAGATGACCGCGGCCGGCCTCGGCGACATCGAGAAGTTCCCCTTCATCGACCCGCCGGACCACCGCAACATCCGCGACGGCGTCCAGCTCCTCCAGGAGCTCGGCGCGCTGGACGCGGCGCAGAAGGACGTCCGCAAGCGGCTCACCCCGATGGGCCGCAAGCTCTCCCAGCTGCCCGTCGACCCGCGCCTGGCCCGCATGGTCGTCGAGGCCGACAAGAACGGCTGTGCCCGCGAGGTCATGGTCATCGCCGCCGCGCTCTCCATCCAGGACCCACGCGAGCGCCCCGCCGACAAGCAGGCCCAGGCGGACCAGCAGCACGTCCGCTTCAAGGACGAGACCAGCGACTTCCTCGCCTACCTCAACCTCTGGCGGTACGTCCGCGAGCAGCAGAAGGAGCGCGGTTCGTCGTCGTTCCGCCGGATGTGCAAGCAGGAGTACCTGAACTTCCTGCGGATCCGGGAGTGGCAGGACATCTACAGCCAGCTGCGCACGGTCGCCCGGCAGATGGACATCCATCTCAACGAGGACGACGCTCCCGAGCAGCACATCCATGTCTCGCTCCTCGCCGGCCTGCTCTCCCACATCGGCATGAAGGACGTGAAGGAGGCCGGGAACGAGGGCGGCCGCAACACCGGGAAGAACGAGTATCTGGGCGCCCGGAACGCCAAGTTCGCGATCTTCCCGGGCTCGGCCCTCTTCAAGAAGCCCCCGCGCTTCGTGATGTCGGCCGAGCTGGTGGAGACCAGCCGCCTCTGGGCCCGGGTCAATGCGCGCATCGAGCCCGAGTGGGTCGAGCCGCTCGCCGAGCACCTCCTCAAGCGGACGTACAGCGAGCCGCACTGGGAGAAGGACCAGGCGGCCGTGATGGCGTACGAGAAGGTCACGCTGTACGGCGTACCGATCGTCGCCCAGCGGAAGATCAACTACGGCCGGATCGACGCGGAGGCCAGCCGGGAGCTGTTCATCCGCAACGCGCTGGTCGAGGGCGACTGGCGGACCCACCACAAGTTCTTCGCGGACAACCGCAAGCTCCTCAGCGAGGTCGAGGAGCTGGAGCACCGGGCCCGGCGCCGGGACATCGTGGTCGACGACGACACGCTCTTCGACTTCTACGACGAGCGCGTGCCCGACCATGTCGTCTCCGGCGCCCACTTCGACTCCTGGTGGAAGCACAAGCGCCACGAGCAGCCCGACTTCCTGGACTTCGAGCGGGAGATGCTCATCCGGGAGTCGGCCCAGGCGGTCACCAAGGCCGACTATCCGGACTCCTGGCGGCAGGGACAGCTGAAGTTCCGGGTCACCTACCAGTTCGAGCCGGGCGCCGACGCGGACGGTGTGACCGTCCACATCCCCCTCCAGGTCCTCAACCAGGTAACGGACGAGGGCTTCGACTGGCAGATCCCGGGCCTGCGGGAGGAGGTGGTGACGGAGCTGATCCGTTCCCTCCCCAAGCCGATCCGCCGGAACTACGTGCCGGCGCCGAACTTCGCCCAGCGCTTCCTGGACCGGGCGGTCCCCTTGCAGGAGCCGCTGCCGGTGACGATGGCCCGCGAGCTGAAGCGCATGGTGGGTGTCCCGGTGACGCCCGAGGACTTCGACTGGTCCCGCGTCCCCGACCACCTGAAGATCACCTTCCGGATCGTCGACGAGCGGCGCCGGAAGGTCGCCGAGGACAAGGACCTGGAGGCACTGCGGCTGCGGCTGAAGCCGAAGGCGCGCCAGGCCCTCTCCCAGGCGGCCGCGGCCACCGCCGAGCGCCAGGGCGGCGAGTCCCTGGAGCGCAAGGGCCTGACCGACTGGACGATCGGCTCCCTCACCCGTGTCTTCGAGACCCGCCGGGCCGGGCAGCCCGTGAAGGCCTATCCCGCGCTGGTGGACGACGGCCCGACCGCGAACACCGTCTCCGTACGCCTCTTCGACACGGAGGCGGAGCAGGCGGAGGCGATGTGGAAGGGCACCAGAAGGCTCATCCTCCGAAACATTCCGGTCAACCCTGCGAAGTTCGCGAGCGAAAAGCTCACCAACGCGCAGAAGCTGGCACTGTCCGCCAATCCGCACGGTTCGATCCAGGCGCTCTTCGACGACTGCGCCATGGCGGCCGCCGACAAGCTGATCGCCGACTTCGGCGGGCCGGCGTGGGACGAGTCGTCGTACCGCAAGCTGTACGACAAGGTGCGCGCCGAGATCGTCGACACCACGGTCCGCACGGTCGGCCAGGTCCAGCAGGTGCTGGCCGCCTGGCAGGCCTGTGAGCGCCGCCTGAAGTCCACCCGCAGCCCGGCCCTCCTCGCCAACCTCGCGGACGTACGGGGGCAGCTGGACGCCCTCGTGAAACCCGGGTTCGTGACGGAGGCGGGGCTGCGCCGGCTGCCGGACCTGATGCGCTACCTGGTGGCGGCCGACCGGCGGCTGCAGCAGATGCCGACCGGGGTGCAGCGGGACACGTCCCGGATGGAGAAGGTGCACGAGATGCGGGACGAGTACGCCTGGCTGCTGGAACAGCTGCCGCAGGGGCGGCCCGTGCCCTCCTCCGTGCTGGAGATCCGCTGGATGATCGAGGAGTTGCGGGTCAGCTACTTCGCGCACGCGCTGGGCACGGCGTATCCCGTCTCCGACAAGCGGATCGTGAAGGCGATCGACGCCGCCGTGCCGTAACAGCACCTGCACGGAAAGTGAGTTCGCGCGGGGGCACCCGCTCCTGTACAGTCTCTTCTCGCAGGCCAGCGCGGGAACACGGCGCGGACTGCGAAACCTGGTCCTGTGGAGCAGTTTGGAGTGCTCGCCACCCTGTCAAGGTGGAGGCCGCGGGTTCAAATCCCGTCAGGACCGCACGATTCGAAGGCCCGCATCCGATGGATGCGGGCCTTCTTGCTGTGCGCCTTGCCGCTCCCCTTCGCCCCCCTGTGCGCCCAAGAGCTCGCGGGATTGGGGTTGTTGGGCGTCTGCGGGTCACGTGGGGCCGGTCGCGCAGTTCCCCGCGCCCCTGGAGGGGGCCTGCGGCCCCTCCTTGGCTCTGTGGGGGTTGACGGCGTCACATTCCGCCGGTACCTCAGGAATCAGGCCCAGAGACCCCCGGAGGTGGCTATGGCGGCGTCCGCTCGGCATGAGACTCGCGCATTGCTCCGTGCTCACCTGTCGGCCGCCTCCTCGTACCGCCACCTCACCCACCACTGCCCGATCTGCCACCGGCTGCTGAGGCTGGCGACGGAGCACGGGGCCGGCGGCGAGGACGGCGCGGAGGGGCCCGCGGAGGACGAGACGCCCTCCAAGGCGTGAGACGCCTCCGGCAGGGAACACACTCGGCGAGGGCGCGTCACGCTCAACTCCCGCCCCCCTTACCGCAGATGTCGCTCGGGCAGCAAGGATCCTCGCGTGTGACGGGTGTCACCGTACGAGTTTCCGGAACGCCGGTTCTTACCACTCCCCTACAACTGGTCAATTTAATATGTGCAATTGCACCAGTCCCCGGGGGCCTGCACAGGAGATCCGACAGCCCTCCCCAGAGTCCGACAAGCCCGCGCACAACTCTTCGCTTCCGGACCCGAACCCACCGGTCACGCGCACAAAAAAGATCGCGCTGGACCCGGCGGAGTCCAGCGCGATCTACGACGCACCCTTGTTGCTTGCCTGACGATGCCCGGGGGGCCTGGGCCTCCCGGAAAGTTCTGTGTGGCTCGGGCGTGGGATCTGTTGGGGCAGAACCCGCGTCGTTCGGAGCTGCTTGAGCGGTGTTTCAGGCTTCCGGCCGATTGGGGGACCAGCCGAAATGCCCTGTCATGCGAGGGTTCAGGCCTCGCTGCGCTGCTGCGGAATACCCGCGAGCAGTGCGCGGACCTCAGCCTCGCGGTAACGGCGGTGTCCGCCGAGCGTGCGGATGGACGTGAGCTTGCCGGCCTTCGCCCACCGCGTGACCGTCTTGGGGTCGACGCGGAACATGGTGGCGACCTCAGCCGGGGTCAGCAGCGGCTCGGCATCAGGGGTGCGAGCGGTCATGAGCGGCCTCCTCGGGAGAACCGAACCTTCTCGGTTCTTTCCTCTAAATTCTGCACCTTGACCCGCGTTGCCCGAAATGGCGGACGCGAGTCGAGTCGGTTATAGGACGAACGGCTTGTCCTCGGCACTACAACTACACCATCTGTCCAGCCGCGTCGGCCAAACCGATGGAATTGCCCTCCCAGGTGTTCATCAGCGACGGATGCCGATGGACCATGCCATAGCGGACAGTCACGCCACTGTGACGATCAGTCACAGTGGCGTGCAGGAGTCTCAAGACCCCCCAATAGCGTGCAATGCTGAGATTCCACCCATACGTGGGCAGAAGGAGCCTCCCCCGGGCTCCTTGTCCTATTTTGACACGAGGAGGTGCGTAAGAGGCAAGGCCCGCGTAAGTGCAATCCGTCACGCTTGACGCCCGCTTGACACAAAAGCCCGGATCGAGACCTACGTCCCACGATGACACTCCTGTGGAACTTCAGTGAGTCAAGCATGGGCCAAGGGTGGACAGTTCACCATGCTTCAGCTTTTGTGGAAAGCCTTTTCCCACTGGCCCCACATGTCACAAGTACGGCCAGGAGCCTGCGCCGGTTCAACCGGTTCGGCCGGGTTCAGTTCGCCGAGCGCCGGTCCCGGACCGCCCGCCAGCGCTCCACCAGCCGCCCGTACGCCTCCCCGGCCGCCAGGCCGTCCCCGCCGCGCAGGGCCTCGATGCCCTCGGCGACATCGGCGGCCGAGTGGTCGCCGTCCAGGTCGGCGGCGGGCAGGACGTGCACGAGGCCGCCGTAGTCCAGCTCGACCAGCGAGCGCGGGTGGAACTCCTCCAGCCAGCGGCCCACGTCGATCAGACCGTCGATGAGCGGACCCTCGTCGAGGGTGTCGCGCAGGGCCCGCAGCCCCCGTGCCACCCGCCGGCGGGCCTGCACCATGGGCGTGCGATAGCGAAGCACCGGCGAAATCTCGCCGGATCCCGTCTCGCCCGAACCCTTCTCGTACGTCCGCTCCTCGTCCGAGACGAGGACGAACCAGCTGAGCGGCACCTGCCACGTCGCGGTGCGGATCCACGGCCGCGCGTCGGGGTTGCCGGCCATCCAGCGCTCGTAGTCCTGGCTCGCCTGGTGGCGCACCAGGGGCGGCAGCACCGCGTCCAGCACCGGGGCGGGCAGCTCCTCGGCGAGATCACCGAGCGCCTGCCAGCCGCGCAGCCGGGTCCGCCAGGGGCAGACGCAGACCACCCCGTCGACCTCCAGCACGAAGGCGTCACCGCTCTCGTGCACCGGCACCGGGACGGGCGGGGTCGGCAGCAGATCGGCCAGCGAGCGGCGCAGTTCGTCCTGGTACGAGGGCCGGTCCGGGCGCCGGGCGTAGCGGGCCCAGTGGCCGCGCTCGGGCTCGGGGAACGCCGCCAGCGGCTCGTACACGCGGAGGTAGGACGCGTACGGGACGATCACCGAGGACACCTTGGGCACGCCTGCTCCCTCCCCCGGACGCCACCGGGGAAACCTGCCGAACCCGCACACGGGCGGGCCGGAAAACTGTGCGGATCGCACCACGTCCGTACTCCAGGAGTGGGGTGATCCTGAGGCTGCGCCGCTGTACGGCGGACGCAGGCTCTAATCTCATGCTCACAGACCCCGCCACCCATACGGGGACCTGTCAGCACCCGCCGCTTCTTACCCAGGAGTCACCACCGTGGCCGAAGTATCTGACGGCGTCCTGCACACCCTGTTCCACTCGGACCAGGGCGGTCACGAGCAAGTCGTGCTCTGCCAGGACCGGGCCAGCGGCCTCAAGGCCGTCATCGCCCTCCACTCCACCGCGCTCGGCCCCGCTCTCGGCGGCACGCGCTTCTACCCGTACGCGACCGAGGCCGAGGCCGTCGCCGACGCCCTGAACCTCGCCCGCGGCATGTCGTACAAGAACGCCATGGCCGGGCTCGACCACGGCGGCGGCAAGGCCGTGATCATCGGCGACCCCGACCGGATCAAGAGCGAGGAGCTGCTGCTCGCCTACGGGCGGTTCGTGGCCTCGCTGGGCGGCCGGTACGTCACCGCCTGCGATGTCGGCACCTATGTCGCCGACATGGACGTCGTGGCCCGCGAGTGCCGCTGGACCACCGGCCGGTCCCCCGAGCACGGCGGCGCCGGCGACTCGTCCGTCCTCACCGCCTTCGGCGTCTACCAGGGCATGCGGGCCTCCGCCCAGCATCTGTGGGGCGACCCCTCACTGCGCGACCGCCGGGTCGGCATCGCGGGCGTCGGCAAGGTCGGCCACCACCTCGTGACGCATCTGCGGGCCGAGGGCGCCGAGGTCGTGATCACGGACGTGCGCGAGGACGCCGTACGGCGGATCCTCGACCGGCACCCGGACGGGGTCACCGCCGTCGCCCACACCGACGCGCTCATCCGGACCGAGGGGCTCGACATCTACGCCCCCTGCGCGCTCGGCGGGGCCCTGAACGACGACTCCGTGCCGGTCCTGACCGCCAAGGTGGTGTGCGGCGCGGCCAACAACCAGCTCGCGCACCCCGGTGTCGAGAAGGACCTCGCCGATCGCGGGATCCTCTACGCGCCGGACTACGTGGTGAACGCCGGCGGGGTCATCCAGGTCGCCGACGAGCTGCACGGCTTCGACTTCGAGCGGTGCAAGGGGAAGGCCGCGAAGATCTTCGACACCACTTTGTCGATCTTCGCACGTGCGAAGTTGGATGGCATTCCGCCGGCCGCCGCGGCCGACCGGATCGCCGAGCAGCGGATGCATGAGGCGGCCGCGGGCCGCGCTCGCTGACCTTCCGCGACCTTTCGCGCAGGCGCCGCGCGGGTCGCGCGCGGTGTCGGCCGGTACCCGTCGGCGGCTTTAGAGAGAACTCTCACTTCCGTCGGCGGGTCGCCCGCCCAGAAACGGTTAAAATCACCGTTGACCAGCGAGGAAAGGGCTCCTCGCAGGTTCTGGGCACGGGCACGTCCTGCGGGCGACGTACCGTATGGGCGTGGGCTCAGGTACCGTGGAAGCCCTACGGACCGGTCTCTCCACGGAGAGCCCGTTCCAGATCATGAACGCGTGTCAAGACTCTGGGGCCGTCGAGCCCCGTCACCGAGGGGGTCGAGCCATGGGGCGCGGCCGGGCCAAGGCCAAGCAGACGAAGGTCGCCCGCCAGCTGAAGTACAACAGCGGCGGGACTGACCTGTCGCGTCTGGCCAGCGAGCTGGGCGCATCGACTTCGAGCCAACCTCCGAACGGCGAGCCGTTCGAGGACGACGAAGACGACGACGACCCGTACGCCCAGTACGCGGATCTTTATAACGACGACGATGAGGATGACGGGGACGATCAGTCCGGTCCCGCTTCTCATCGTCGCGGCGCTTGACGATCCACTTGCGCTCCACCCGGTCCGGGCGGGTCACTCCCCACCGGACCGGGTTTTGTGCGTGTTCGCTCCGCTGGGAGTGCCGGGCGCCTAGTAGCTCGGGGGCACTGTGCGTTTGCGGCTGCGGGTTCGTCGTGGCTGGTCGCGCCGTTCCTCGCTCCCCTTTTGGGCCTTCGGCCCGTCGGGGGCGCTTTTGCCGTGCCCGGAACCGCGTTGCCTGAACGCGTCGCCGGTCAGCCTCGTGCGTAGTCGCCCACCAGTTCGGCGCCCGTGGTGTGGTCGCCGCGGTCGGTGATCTCGCCCGCGACCCAGGCCTCGACGCCGCGGTCCGCCAAGGTGGTCAGGGCCACGTCCGCGGACTCCTGGGGGACGATGGCGATCATGCCCACGCCCATGTTCAGGGTCTTCTCCAGCTCCAGGCGCTCGACCTGGCCCGTGGTGCCCACCAGGTCGAAGATCGGGGCCGGGGTCCAGGTGGAGCGGTCGACCGTGGCGTGGAGCGTGTCGGGGATCACGCGGGCCAGGTTGGCCGCGAGACCGCCGCCGGTGACGTGGCTGAAGGCGTGGACCTCGGTGGTGCGGGTGAGGGCCAGACAGTCCAGCGAGTAGATCTTGGTGGGCTCCAGCAGCTCCGCGCCGAGGGTGCGGCCGAGTTCGGCGATCTCGGCGTCCAGGGAGAGGCCCGCCTGGTTGAGGAGGACGTGCCGGACGAGCGAGTACCCGTTCGAGTGAAGGCCGGAGGCCGCCATGGCGATCACCGCGTCACCCGTACGGATACGATCCGGGCCGAGCAGGTGCTCCGCCTCGACCACGCCCGTGCCGGCGCCGGCCACGTCGAAGTCGTCCGGGCCGAGCAGACCGGGGTGCTCGGCGGTCTCGCCGCCGACGAGGGCGCAGCCGGCGAGGACACAGCCCTCGGCGATGCCCTTGACGATGGCGGCGACCCGCTCGGGGTGGACCTTGCCGACGCAGATGTAGTCGGTCATGAACAGCGGTTCGGCGCCGCAGACCACGATGTCGTCCATCACCATCGCGACCAGGTCGTGGCCGATGGTGTCGTAGACGCCCAGCTGACGGGCGATGTCGACCTTCGTGCCGACGCCGTCCGTGGCGGAGGCGAGCAGCGGGCGCTCGTAGCGCTTGAGGGCGGAGGCGTCGAAGAGACCGGCGAAACCGCCGAGGCCGCCGAGGACCTCGGGGCGCTGTGTCTTCTTCACCCACTCCTTCATCAGCTCTACGGCGCGGTCGCCCGCCTCGATGTCGACGCCCGCGGCTGCGTAGCTGGCACCAGTTGTCTCAGACATGACGGTGAGAACTTTCGTGTCGTACTGCGGCAGGTAAGCAGGTGCTACCGGCTGTCTACGGGCAGTCTTACGGGCGCCGGATCGCGTCGGCCGCGGCTGTGGCGGCGGGACCTGCCGCCAGCTCGGTCTCCAGGAGCTGCTTGCCGAGCAGCTCGGGGTCCGGCAGCTCCATCGGGTACTCGCCGTCGAAGCAGGCCCGGCAGAGGTTCGGCTTGGCGATGGTGGTCGCCTCGATCATGCCGTCGATGGAGATGTACGCCAGGGAGTCGGCGCCCAGCGAGGTGCCGATCTCGTCGATCGTCATGCCGTTGGCGATCAGCTCGGCGCGGGTCGCGAAGTCGATGCCGAAGAAGCAGGGCCACTTCACGGGCGGCGAGGAGATCCGGATGTGGACCTCGGCGGCGCCCGCCTCGCGGAGCATCCGGACCAGGGCGCGCTGGGTGTTGCCGCGGACGATCGAGTCGTCGACCACGACCAGGCGCTTGCCCTTGATGACTTCCTTGAGCGGGTTCAGCTTCAGCCGGATTCCGAGCTGGCGGATCGTCTGGGAAGGCTGGATGAACGTACGTCCGACATACGCGTTCTTGACGAGACCGGCGCCGAAGGGGATGCCGCTCGCCTCCGCGTAACCGATCGCGGCCGGGGTGCCGGACTCCGGGGTCGCTATGACCAGGTCGGCGTCGACCGGGGCTTCCTTGGCCAGCTTGCGCCCCATCTCCACCCGGGAGAGGTACACGTTCCGGCCGGCGATGTCGGTGTCCGGGCGGGCCAGATAGACGTACTCGAAGACACAGCCCTTGGGCTTCGCTTCCGCGAAGCGGGAGCTGCGCAGACCGTTCTCGTCGATGGCGATGAACTCGCCCGGCTCGATCTCGCGGACGAAGCTCGCGCCGCAGATGTCGAGGGCGGCGCCCTCGGAGGCCACGACCCAGCCGCGCTCCAGCCGGCCGAGGACCAGCGGGCGGATGCCCTGCGGGTCACGGGCGGCGTACAGGGTGTGTTCGTTCATGAAGACCAGGGAGAAGGCACCGCGGACCTGCGGGAGGACCTTCGGGGCGGCCTCCTCCACGGTCAGCGGCCGGTCGTCCTCGTCGACCTGGGCCGCGAGGAGCGCGGTGAGCAGGTCGGTGTCGTTGGTGGCCGCGACGCGGGGCGTACGGCCCTCCTGCTTGGGCAGGTCGGCGACCATCTCGGCGAGCTGGGCCGTGTTGACCAGGTTGCCGTTGTGGCCGAGCGCGATGGAGCCGTGCGCGGTGGCACGGAACGTCGGCTGGGCGTTCTCCCACACGGAGGCACCGGTGGTCGAGTAGCGGGCGTGACCGACCGCGATGTGACCCTGGAGGGAACCGAGCGAGGTCTCGTCGAAGACCTGGGAAACGAGGCCCATGTCCTTGAAGACGAGGATCTGGGAGCCGTTGCTGACCGCGATACCCGCGGATTCCTGGCCCCGATGCTGGAGGGCGTAGAGCCCGAAGTACGTGAGCTTGGCGACCTCTTCACCCGGGGCCCAGACACCGAAGACGCCACACGCGTCCTGGGGGCCTTTCTCGCCGGGGAGAAGGTCGTGGTTGAGTCGTCCGTCACCACGTGGCACGCCACCGAGTGTAGGCGAGATCGCGCACCGGTCCGAATCCGGTGATCTCGCCCGCCCCGGTTCCCTACTGCGGGCGGTCGCAGGTCACTTGTCGGCGACGGCACCGATGCCCGCGTTGTTTTCGCTGGTCAGCGTGATACTGCGGTGATCGATCCGATACTCCACCGTGCCCTTGAAGAGGTCCAGGAGGCTCCGCTCGGCGGCCATGAGTGAGTCGGAGCACATCTTGCGGGTGGTCCGCGGATTGCCGAGGGTGATCCGGTCCTCGCTCACCGTCGCCTTGGCGGAGATGTCGTTGCAGCCGACGCTTCCGCTCAGCGTGCCCGCCTTCTTGTCGAGGGTGAACCAGGCCTTGCCCTGGGCGGCCTCGGGGAGGGACGTGGCCACGTCGTGGTCGAGAAGCGAGTCGACCCGCCACTTCGTGCCGTACAGCTCGGCGGGCTTCTCCTCGCTCAGCTTCACGGTGTCGCCGTCGCCCGTGGTGAGGGTCAGCCCGCCGTCGGCGGTCTCGGCCGTGAACGTCTCCGCGTCCAGGGTGCGGGCGAAGGCCTCCTCGAACTTCATCGGGGCGTCGCCGCAGGCCATCTCGGTGGACCGGGCGGTCTCGAAGTCGATGCCGTCGTCCTTGAAGGCGGCGGTCGAACCGAAGGTGTTGCAGCCGTAGTTGCCGGCGACCTCTCCATTGTCGGCGATCTTGAGCCAGGCGCCGGCGGGCGCCTGTTCCGTCTTGTCGCCGACGGTGAGGCTGTCGACCTTCCAGCGGACCCCGGTGACCGAGGACTTCGAGGCGGTCGAGCCGACGTTTCCGCTGCCGGAATCGCCGGACGACTCGGTTCCGCAGGCCGCGAGCAGCGGGAGCGGGAGCAGGGCCAGGGCGGTGAGGGTCAGTCGCTTGTCCATGGCGGTGGGACGGGTGGGGTGCGTGGGCGGTTCCACCGGTCTTCGGGAGCCGGGTCAGCTCATCAGCGGCAGCAGCCCGCTCAGGTCCGCCCGCTCGCCGCTCGCGCTGACCTCGGCCTCGTCCAGGGCGGTGGCCCACTCCACGCGGCCGGTCGCGAGGCGGATCCAGGTCAGCGGGTCGGTCTCGACGACGTTCGGCGGGGTGCCCCGCGTGTGCCGGAGCCCCTCCACGCACTGCACGACGGCGTACGGCGGGATCCGCACCTCCGTCGAGCCGCCGGGCGCCCGCGCGGCGAGGGTGTCGGCGAGCAGCCGTGTGCAGGTGGCGAGCGCGTGGCGGTCGTACGGGACGTCCAGGCCGGGGAGGGCCGCGTTCAGGTCGTCGGTGTGGACGACGAGCTCGATGGTCCGGGTGAGGAGGTAGTCGTCGAGCAGCATGCCGCCGGCCCGGGTGTCGATGATCCGGCCCTGCGGTGCGGTGGCGAGGGCGTCGGTGATCCGCCCCTCGACCTGCGCGTACAGGGCGGCGATGTCCGGGGTGGTCTCGGCGAGGGTGCGGCTGACGTCGGCGATGGCACCGGCGTGCACGGCGGTCGCGGAGGCGTAGTCGAGGGGGTCCAGCTCGGCCTTCGGGGGCTCGGGCCGCTCCAGGGCCCGGCTGACGCTCTCCACGGCCATGGTGAGGTGCGCGGCCAGGTCCCGTACGGTCCACGCCCCGAGCCGGGTGGGCAGAGCGAGCTGCTCGTCGGCGAGGGCGCCCACGGCCTCCCGTACGTTCCCGAACTGGGCCAGGACCGCGGTGCGGGTCTTGGCGGAGTCGTAGGTGCGGGGGCGTTTTCTGGCGGGAGGCATGGTGGCGAGCCTATGCAGCTACGCCTCCGCTGACTCGACTCGGTACTGCACCGGCCGATCCTGCACCTTGACCAGCAGGCCGGCTTCGGCGAGACGGCGGTACGTTCTGCGCACGTGCTTCTCGTCCGGGGTGTATCCGGCATCGCGCAAGACGGTCACGCCCCGGGGCGTGTCCCACAGTCCGCCGAGCGCACGGATCGAGTGCTCCAGGCTGCCGCTCTGGGTGGAGTCGTCGCTCATGGTCACCTACGCCTTCACCGAGTCGACGAAGGTGGTGAAGGCCTCCGGCGAGAGGGTGAGGGTGGGGCCGGTGGGGTTCTTGGAGTCGCGGAGGGCGACGAGGTTGTGGGTGGGTATGAGGTCGGCGGCGACTTCGAGGCAGTTGCCGCCGTTGTCCTCGCTGTAGGAGGACCTGAACCAGGCCCGCGTCTCGGCCGGTTCAAGGGCATCGGGGTGGGTGCTCATGTCTGTTCCCATTCTCGTGCGGCCCGCTCCAGGAAGCGCTGCGTCTCCCTTGGCGAGGCTGCTTCGGCTCTCATCGCATCGAACCTGCGGGCGGTGTTCCAGATCTCGGTGTCCTTGTCCGTGACGGACACCCCTTCCCAGGTGTCGATGCTGACGACTGAGGGCAGCGGCTGTTCGAATTCCATGAGGGCGAAGTTCTTGGTGGAACGGTAGACGGGCTGGTTCATCGGCAGGATCTGCACGGTCACGTTCTCCAACGCGGCCAATTCGGCCAGGTGTTGATGTTGATCCCGCATCACTTCCACGCCGCCGTAGACCCGTAGGAGCGTGGCCTCGTCCAGGATGGCGTGAATCTCGACCGGTCGGTTGGTGCGTGTGATGATCTCCTTGCGCCGCAGGCGAATCTCGATGTTCCGCTCGACGAACTCGGTCGTGCGCTCCTCCACCGGCTTGGAGGTCTCGAACATCGCCCGCATGTACCCCTCCGTCTGGAAAAGACCGAAGATGACGTTCGGCTGATGGGCACGAATGATCTTCGCGTCCCCCTCCAGACCAACGCTGATGTTGAACCCGGACGGCATGAACGTCCGGTACGGCGACCACCATCCCCGGTCCAGCGAGTTCTTGTGGACATCCATCAGGAACTCCACGTCGTCGAGGTCCGTGACGCCATACCGGTCCAGCAACTGCCGTAGCTGTTGAACCTTGGGGAGGCTGGTCACCCCCTTCTCCACACGGTGCAGCTGCGTCTCGGTGACACTCGTCCCCTTGACCGCCTGTTCCCTTGTCAGCCCACGCCCCGTTCCGTCACCCCTCTCGGTCTGCTCACGCAGACGGCGGAGCTCCTGCCCGAGCTGCAAGCGGCGGATCGTCGGTCCCGTCTTCGCGGCCAACGTGCCCTCCCTCTCGTCGGTCATGCCCACCAACTGAGCACCCACGCCGCGCGATTACGAACCGTGCCCGGCCGATCTCGCTCAGTGCCGCCAGTTTGGCACGCGATGCCATCCATACGGAGCCGTTTGCCCACCTTCCGGCATATACCACTTGGAGCGGAACTTCTACGTTCGATTGCTCAGGCTGCCCCCACCACCCAACAGTGGTCCCAGGACACCCCACCCGAAAGGCGGCAAACCCCATGCCCACCCCCCGTTTCCGCGTCGGCGACCGCGTGCGCGGTGTCACCCACGTCCCGCCCGATCTCCTCCGCCGTGAACGGCCCGAACCGTTCGAGGGGGTCGTCGTGCAGGTCGGGTCCGGCTATGGGCAGGTCGATAGGGACGAGCGGCCGTATCTCTGGACGCGGTTGGCCGACTGCTCCGAGCGGCAGTCACTCGTCGAGGAGACGGAACTCGTCGCCGGGGAAGGACAGTCGTGAGGACGCTGCTGCGGAGGCTGGTGCGGCGGCGCCCGGTGCGCGTCGTACAACCGGAGCCCCCGGCACCGCTGTTGGGCTGGGGCGTGTCCGGGCCCTACCCGACCACGAGCAGCGAGCAAAGGGGCGATCATGCTTGCCGCTGCTGAGGGAGCAAGCCCCGATCTCCTCTGCACGCTCTGCGGCATCGGCCGCGCCCCCTTCCTGCGCTACGGCACCCTGGAGCGTACGGGGCGGATGTGCGCCGACTGCCTGCGTCGGACCCGGCTCTGTTCGCGCTGCCAGTGCCCGGCCGAGAAGCCGGTGCCCGTGGCCTTCATCCACGGAGGCTCGGGGCCGGGGCGTACGGAGTACGCGTGCCGGGACTGCGCGGACCGGGGAGGGCGGTCATCCGTGAGGGTGAGCGACGAAGAAGTGCGCCCCGGTCCGACGCCCGCCGGTGACACTGGCCTTCGCCAGACGAAGAAGAAGGGGGCGACATGATGGCCACGGTGGAGCGCGCGTCGCAGATGTCTGTGGCGGAGTTCGAGACCATCGCCGCTGCCGCACCCGAGACCGTCACGCTGGAGTTCATCGACGGACAGCTCTGCGTCAAAAGGGCGGCGGACGGGAACCGGAGCACCATCGTGGCCTGGCTGGCCCGGCGCTGTATGCAGTCGAGGCCCGATCTGGACCTGTGTCAGGACCGGGGACTCCGGGTGGAGACATCTCGGCAGGGCAGAGCGAAGCCCGACGCCGTCGTCACCCAAGAGGCGCACTTCGCGGGGCACGGCGAGTGGGCCGATCCGCACGGGGCCCTCATGGTCGTCGAGGTCACGTCGTACGACTCGGACACCGACCGGCGGGACCGGCACGAGAAGCCGGCCGCTTACGGGCAGTCCGGGATCCCGCTGTACCTGCTGATCGACCGGGACTCATGCACAGTCACCGTGTACAGCGGCCCCGACCCGCTGGTCGGCGGCTACCGCGACGTGCACACCGCGAAGTTCGGCGAGAGGGTGTCCCTCCCTGATCCGATCGGTATCGAACTCGACACAGAGATCCTCAAGAACTACGTCCGCTGACCCGAGGCGGCTCAGGACGTGGCCTTCTCGGCGTAGGAGGCCGTGAAAGTGGCGTGCGCGGGGAACTCGGTGTCCGTGCAGCCGTGGCGCTCGGCGGTGTCGGAGACGTAGGTGCGGAACACCTTCTCGTAGGCGGGTGTGGTCAGCCTGTCGTAGCCGCCACCTATGGTCATCGTGTGGATCCGGGGCTGCCCGTCGCAGACGGAGGAAGCCCACCAGACCGGCTTGCCCTGGGCGTCACGGCCCGCCTCGCCGGGTGCCGCGGCGGCTGAGGGCTCATCGGGGTCGGGGTCTCTGAGCCAGACGTTCTTCGCGGTCGCCCCGGAGTAGGAGTGGAAGGAGACGAACCATTGGCCCTGGTAGGACGGCAGGGCGAGGTAGCCGTCGTCATCCTTGTCCGCCCGGTCGCGATAGAGGCCTTTCGCGCGTCCCTCGCTGAGCATCAGGACACAGCGCTCGTCCCAGACCTCGCCGTCGCGGTGACTCTCGAACACCTGGTCGGCGAGTCGCTTCTGGCGGGCAAAGCCGGCCTCGCGGTACCAGGCGCAGCTGCCGTTCGCGCGGGAGGCCGGGGTCGGACCCTCGGCGAGGGCGGGTATGTCCTGCGGTGGATCGGGCAACCGCTCGGCGCAGCCCAGTCGTTCGGCCAGGTTGTTGGCGGTGAGCACGGCGATCTCGGCGAGGGTGTCCCGGTCGCCGTCGGTGAGCTGGTCGTCCTGGGAGAAGGCGTCCTTGGGATCCCCGAGCGAGGCTCTGGCCCGCAGGGCTTCGATCTCCTCACCGTTCGACTCGCCCTTGGCGCAGGGCAGTTCGACGACGACATCCGAGTCCGTGACCAGGCCCGAGATGCCGCCGCCCAGGGGTTCGGCAGGGTGGTTGGGTTTCCCGTCCTGATCGAGGAGGAGGTCCCAGGGGCCCTCGGGGACCCGCGGGGTCTCGCTCGGCAGGACCCCGACCGCAGCCGTGAAGAACCAGCTCACCCCGTCGGACGCGCCGAAGGCCTCATGCGCCTCTGCGCTGAAGAGCTCGCATTTCTGGGGCTGGCCGGACTCCAGGTCGATGGTGCCGTCGTCGCCCTGACCGTGTGTGATGGTGCCGCCCGCCGGTGAGAGCGCCAGGATTCGCCCGGCCGGGACGAGTCCCGCACAGGCGGCGTCGATCTGCCGCCTGGCGTCCCAGTACGTCCACAGCTCACTGCCGCTCCACCCGATGGCCGCCACGGCCACCAGGCACAGCAGGGTGTTCACCGACTTCCGTACACCGTCCGGTACTCGCACCCGCTCCCCCGTGCCACGCCTCACGCTTGGGGACCCACGCGTCCCAGTCCCGCCGAAGCTAGCACCGGCCACTGACAGTGAGCCCGGAGGGGCGGTCGTCCACACAGGAACAGCACGCTATGTGCCCAACCTTGGTGCCTGTGGCGAAAGGCCGCCGCCCCGGGCCCCGAGGGGTCCTGGGCGGCGGCCTCCGTCGTCGTACCGCCGAAGCGGGTTCAGCTCGGCCTCCGGGGGCTCCGGCCGCTCCAGGGCCCGGCTGACGCTCTCCATGGCCATGGTGAGGTGCGCGGCCGGCTCCCGCACGGTCCCGAACTGGGCCAGCACGGCGGCACGGGTCTTGGCGGGTTCGTAGGCGCGGGGGCGTTTCCTGGCCGGGGGAATGGTGGGAAAGCGTACTGGCGGGAGGCGTAGTGAGGGGGGCGTGCCCGGCGAAGGGCACGTCTCTGCGGCCCGCTGTGGGACGGCGGGCCGCAGCGATGTGTCGCCTGTGATGTCAGCGGGTCTGGCCGCCCGAGGTGGGCTTGAGCTGGACCCAGCCCGCCTTGCTCGGGGCGCCCTCCTCGTTCAGCAGGAAGAGCATGTAGTAGCCGGGCGGTGCGGCGGCGGCCGAGGGCGGTGCCTGGATTTCGACGAAGTCGGCCGAGCGGTTCTTGATCCGCAGGTCCAGGTGGCGCTGGCTGGTGTTGACCGAGTGGGTCGCGGTGGTCGGGGCGAGCAGCACTGCCCGGGTCACGTCGGCGGCGGTGCTGCTGCCGACGGTGATCCGCTCGTTGTAGCCGACCGAGGGGTTGAAGACCGCGTCGAGGTCGGGGCGGCCGCCCTGGTGCAGGTAGGCCGGCTCGTAGATCTCGATACTGCCGTTCATGTCGTCGTCGATGTTCGGGTCGTTGGCGAGCTGCTGGAGTTCGTCACCGGTCACCAGCACCCGGCCGTCGGGGAGCACCACGGCGTTGGAGTGGTAGCCGCGCGGCAGCCGCTGCGCCGGCCCCAGCTTCCAGTTGCCGTTCTCGTCCCGGAGTTCGGTCTGGCGGTACTTCAGGTCGGCGTTCGGGTTGTACGGCCCGTTGCCGTAGTCACGGATGTCGAAGGCGCCGTTCACGGTGAGCAGGTTGGCGTCGGGGAGGAGCAGGGTGTTGTCCTGGGTGCGGCCGAAGGCGCGCGGCTTCTGCTTGCTCCACTGGCCGCCGACCAGCTGGTAGGTGTTCGGGTCGTCGCGGTCGCCGCCGAGCACCAGCACCGAGTCCGGGCCGCGGAAGCCGGCCGGGAGCGGGACGGCCGAGCCGTAGTTACGGCCGATGCCCTGCGGGGGGACCATGGCACCCGGCGGGGGCGCGACGTCCGGGCGGTCCGGCAGGTCGCTCCTGGTCTCGGTGTTGATGTCGAACGTCCACTGCTGGTCGGGGTTGCGGCCGAGCCCGTAGATCTTGCCGTCGCGCAGCGAGAACAGGTGCGGGTAGTCGCGCTTGAACGGTGCGTCCGCCCGGAACCGGCCGACGGACCAGCCTTGCGGCCTGTCGGTCCTGGCCACCGGCACCGACCTGTTGAGCGCGGGGAAGCGCTCGACGATCGAGGTCGGCGTGCCCCAGCCCAGCTCGGACTGGCCGGACATGATGAGCTGTCGGCCGTCCATCCCGGTCACCACGCTCGGGTACCAGCGGCCGACCGTCATGTCCTGGTTCTGGTACCAGACCTCCTGCCAGGGGTCGAAGACCAGCGAGAGTTTGGCCCCGCTGCCGCCGTTACCGCCGAGGTTGCCGCCGAAGACACCGAGCATGCCGTTGGGCAGGAAGGAGTGCCCGGCGCAGAAGAACGGCGCGGGGCGCGGCTGGCCGAGCCCGTCCGGCATGGTGACCGTCGGCGGGGTGACCTTGGTGAAGGCGTCCGATCCGGTGCCCTTGTCCGGGTCCCAGAGGTAGGCCCGCCCGGCGTTCTCCTTGCCGATGACGTCGGTCGGCGCGGGTTCCTTCTGCGGGTTCTTCTCGACCCGCTCGAACGAGAACAGCAGCACCTTGCCGGTGGGGAGCTGGGCGATGTGCGCGGCGAAGTCGGGGGAGGGGAAGTACTCCCGGAACCGCCCGAACTCACTCGGGTCGAACCCCGCGTTGGCGGCGGCCTGGGATTCACCCAGCGCCTTGAGGCGCGCGGTGCGGGTGGTCTGCGGGTAGTCGTCGAGCGCCGCCAGCATTCTCCTGGTGTGAGCGTGCTCCTCGGCGTGCTCCTCGCCGAGGGCGGCGGCCTCGTCCGGATCGGCCTTCACCGGCGCCCTGGCGGACGTACCGGCGGCACGGTCGTGGTCGTGGTCGGTGCCGTGGGCGACGGCCGGCCCGGTCGCTCCGACGGTCAGTGCGGAGGTCGTGCAGAGGGCCAGTGCGGCCGCGAGCAGCCACCGGGGGACGGTCGAGGGATTACTGCGGGACATGAAGCTCCTAGCGAACTGGGATCGATGGCATGGGCCGGCTGATGAACCGACGCACCGTCACCCAGTGTTGATTCGCCACGACCGGCTGTCGTTTCCAGTGCGGGCAGCCGGGTGAGCCGGTCCGATGGTTCGCCCGGTCGGGTCAGCCCGGTGCGCCGCCCGCCGCCCCCGAAGGCTTCGTGTAGTTGCATGAACACTCAGAGTGATATTTGGCTATCGGGAGACGTCATGCCGACTGAGCTGAAACTGCGGGAGAGCGAGGACATCCAGGGCGATGTCCTCGCGGGCTTCAAGAAGGATCAGATGACCCTGCTGTTCCTCAAGTTCGAGGACGCGGCCAGGGCGAGGACGTGGGTGCGGCAGCTCGAACCACAGATCTCCACGACCAGACAGGTCGCCGCCTTCAACGCGGCGTTCCGCAAGGCCCGGCAGGCCTCGGGCGGCGATGATCCGCAGAGGCTCAAAGCGACCTGGATGAACGTCAGCTTCACCTACGAGGGCATCCGGCAACTGATCGGCAAGGACCCGCTGCCCAGCACGCGGCAGGGCGGCACCCTGGAGGCGTTCAAAGACGGCTCGAACAACCGTGCGCTGGGCGATGTCGGCGACAGCTCGCCGGAGAACTGGCTGTTCGGCGACGGCAAGGGCCAGACCGTGCACGCGGTACTGACCATCGCCTCGGACGCTGTCCAGGACCTGCAGGCCGCCGTCACCGCGCAGCGCGAGGCGACCGCCCAGGCCAAGATCGTGATCGTCTTCCAGCAGAACGGCGCGACCCTGAGCGGCTCCCGCCGCGGCAAGGAGCACTTCGGCTTCAAGGACGGCGTGAGCGAGCCGGCCGTGCTCGGCTTCGACGAGCCGGACCCGGAGCGGCCCGAGTACGAGAAGGACAAGCCCGGCACCCGGCTGATCCCGGCGGGCGAGTTCGTGATCGGGCACCCACGGATCGGCGGCATCCCCTACGACGAGATGCCGGAGTGGGCGGTGAACGGCAGCTTCCACGTGGTCCGCCGGCTGGCCCAGGACGTGCCCGGCTGGTGGGCCCAGATCTCCACCCAGCTCAAGGTCCTGAAGCAGGCCAAGGTGGTGCCGCAGGAGGCCACCCCCGGGTGGCTGGCCGCCCGGGTGGTCGGCCGCTGGCGCTCGGGCACCCCCGTGGCCAAGTGTCCGCACGCGGACCGGCCGGGCAACGCGGAGGCCGGGGCGGACAACGACTTCGGCTTCAAGAACGACCCCGAGGGCTTCGTCACCCCGCTCTTCTCCCACCTGCGCAAGACCAACCCCCGGGACGGCCTGCAGGAGCACCCCGGCGAGGATCCGTTCCCGGAGAACCCGGTGATGGACCGGCGGCGGATCATGCGCCGGGGCTCCCCGTACGGCGCGCCCTTCGACCCCGCCTCGGAGGGGCCCGGCGGGCCCGACGACCCGCGAGGGCTGCTCTTCGTGAGCTACCAGTCCGACATCGTGGAGCAGTTCGAGTTCATCCAGAAGGCCTGGATCAACGACCCGAACTTCCCGCCGGGCCGGGCGAACAAGCCCGGCCCCGACCCGGACGTCGGCCCGAGCGGCACCGTGACGTACGAGTCGCCCGGCGCCTCCACCAAACTGACGTTCAACCAGTTCGTGACCACCGAGGGCTCGGTGTACGGCTTCGCGCCCTCGCTGACCACGCTCCGACTGCTCGGCGACGGGCGGCTGACCGACAAGCTGCCCAGCACCGTCCGGCCCACCGACGCCTTCCTCGCCGTCCCGGACCTCTACCGCCAGGGCGGCAAGAGCTGGTACTGGGCGTACGGGACGGGCAGTTCGGGCCCGGTCGCCCGGACCATCTCGATCGCCGACGGCAGCGCACACAGCGACAAGCCGGAGCGGCCCGACCGCCCGCTCTCCACCTGGCCGCAGCTCTACACCGGGGTCGGCCGCGTGGACGCGGTGCTCCCGGTGCCGGACGAGCAGCGGATCGACGGGCGCAGCCGGTTCTGGCTGTTCCACACCACCGAGGGCCGCCAGGTCTACCGGCTGATCTCGATCAACGACCGGGCCGAGTCAGGACTGCCGCCGGACCAGGCGGGCACCGTAGACCGGGGGGACCGGGCGATCACGGCCTGGACCTCGTTCAACGGCATCGAGCAGGTGGACGCCTTCCTCCCGGTGCCGGACCAGCAGCGGCAGAACGGCAAGAGCTGGTACTGGGTCTTCCACACCCTCATGGGCCGACAGGTCTACCGACTGATCTCGATCGCCGACGGCCGGGCGCACAGCGACGTGATCGAGCGCGGCGACCGTTCACTGTCTCTCTGGCAGTCGCTGGCCGGCATCGACAAGGTCGACGAGTTCCTGCCCGTCCCGGACAGGCAGCAGATCAACGGCTTCAGCCTGTTCTGGGTGTTCCACCAGGACAGGTTCCGCATCATCTCGATCAAGAACGGTGCAGGGCACCCGGATCAGGAGTCGGTCGGCGACAAGCCCCTGACTCTCTGGACATCACTGACGAGCTGACGGGCGGCCCGGCGGCCCGGCCACCAAGGGTCGGCTGACGCTCATCCGCGCGTACGGACCGCCGGGACCGTCCTCACGAACTACCTCCGCTGATCTGCCAGGACGCAAGGGAGCCCCGCCCGGACATCGACCCGGGCGGGGCTTCCTCGTACGACCGCGACTACGCCAGCAGCGCCGGGATCGTGCTCTCGTGGGCCGTGCGCAGCTCGTCCAGGGGGAGGGTGAACTCGCCCTGGATCTCCACCGCGTCGCCGTCGACGACACCGATGCGCGTGGCCGGGAGGCCCCTCGCGCCGCACATGTCGTTGAAGCGGACCTCTTCCGAGCGAGGGACGGCCACGACCGCGCGGCCGGCCGACTCCGAGAGGAGGAAGGTGAAGGCGTCCAGACCGTCGGGGACGATCAGGCGGGCGCCCTTGCCGCCGAGCAGGGCCGACTCGACCACGGCCTGGATCAGACCGCCGTCGGACAGGTCGTGCGCGGAGTCGATCATGCCGTCGCGGGAGGCGGAGATCAGGATCTCGGCGAGCAGGCGCTCGCGCTCCAGGTCCACGGCCGGCGGCAGTCCGCCGAGGTGGTCGTGGACGACCTGGGACCAGGCCGAGCCGCCGAACTCCTCACGGGTGTCACCGAGGAGGTAGAGCAGCTGGCCCTCCTCCTGGAAGGCGACCGGGGTGCGGCGGGCGACGTCGTCGATGACGCCCAGGACCGCGACGACCGGGGTGGGGTGGATGGCCACCTCGCCCGTCTGGTTGTAGAGCGAGACGTTGCCGCCGGTCACCGGGGTGCCCAGCTGCTGGCAGGCGTCCGCGAGACCGCGTACGGCCTCGGCGAACTGCCACATGACCGCCGGGTCCTCCGGGGAGCCGAAGTTCAGGCAGTCGGAGACGGCGAGGGGCTTGGCGCCGGTGGTGGCGACATTGCGGTACGCCTCCGCCAGGGCCAGCTGGGCGCCGTGGTACGGGTCCAGCTTGGCGTAGCGGCCGTTGCCGTCCGTGGCGATGGCGACGCCCAGGCCGGTCGACTCGTCGACGCGGATCATGCCCGAGTCCTCGGGCTGGGCCAGCACCGTGTTGCCCTGCACGAAGTGGTCGTACTGCGACGTGATCCAGGACTTGGAGGCCTGGTTCGGGGACGCCACCAGCGCCAGGACCTGCTCCCGCAGCTCCTCGCTCGTCGCCGGCCGGGGCAGCTTGTTCGCGTCGTCCGCCTGCAGCGCGTCCTGCCAGGACGGGCGGGCGTACGGGCGCTCGTAGACCGGGCCGTCGTGCGCGACCGTGCGCGGGTCGACGTCGACGATCTTGCCGCCGTGCCAGAAGATCTCCAGGCGGTCGCCGTCGGTGACCTCACCGATGACCGTGGCGATGACGTCCCACTTGTCGCAGATCGCGAGGAAGCGGTCGACCTTCTCCGGCTCGACGACCGCGCACATGCGTTCCTGCGACTCGCTCATGAGGATTTCCTCGGGCGAGAGGGTCGAGTCGCGCAGGGGTACGTCGTCGAGGGTGACGCGCATGCCGCCCGAGCCGTTGGACGCCAGCTCGCTCGTCGCGCAGGACAGGCCCGCCGCGCCGAGGTCCTGGATGCCGACGACCAGCTTCTCCTTGAACGCCTCCAGGGTGCACTCGATGAGGAGCTTCTCCTGGAAGGGGTCGCCGACCTGGACCGCCGGGCGCTTGCTCGGCTTGGCATCGTCGAAGGTCTCGGAGGCCAGGATGGAGGCGCCGCCGATGCCGTCGCCGCCCGTGCGGGCCCCGTAGAGGATGACCTTGTTGCCGGCGCCGGAGGCCTTCGCGAGGTGGATGTCCTCGTGCCGCATGACGCCGATGGCACCGGCGTTGACCAGCGGGTTGCCCTGGTAGCAGGCGTCGAAGACGACCTCGCCGCCGATGTTCGGCAGGCCCAGGCAGTTGCCGTAGCCGCCGATGCCCGCGACGACGCCCGGGAGGACGCGCTTGGTGTCCGGGTGGTCCGCCGCACCGAAACGGAGGGGGTCCACGACGGCTACCGGGCGGGCGCCCATCGCGATGATGTCGCGGACGATGCCGCCGACACCCGTGGCCGCGCCCTGGTAGGGCTCGACGTACGAGGGGTGGTTGTGCGACTCGACCTTGAAGGTGACCGCGTAGCCCTGGCCGACGTCGACCACGCCCGCGTTCTCGCCGATGCCGACGAGGAGGGCGTCCGACTGGGGGGCCTTCTCGCCGAACTGGCGGAGGTGGACCTTCGAGGACTTGTACGAGCAGTGCTCGGACCACATGACGGAGTACATGGCCAGCTCCGCGCCGGTGGGGCGGCGGCCGAGGATCTCGACGACCCGCTCGTACTCGTCCTTCTTCAGGCCCAGTTCGGCCCAGGGCAGCTCGACGTCGGGGGTCGCGGCCGCGTGCTCGACCGTGTCCAGAGGCGTCCGGCTCATGCGTTGACCAGCTTCTTGAGGATCGAGGTGAAGAAGGGGAGGCCGTCGGTGCGGCCGGTGCCGATCAGCGGCTCCACGGCGTGCTCCGGGTGCGGCATGAGGCCCACGACGTTTCCGGCCTCGTTGGTGACGCCGGCGATGTCCCGCTGGGAACCGTTGGGGTTGAAGTCGAGGTACCGGAAGGCGACACGGCCCTCGGCCTCCAGCTGGTCGAGCGTGTACGCGTCGGCGACGTACTGCCCGTCGTTGTTCTTCAGCGGGATGTGGATCTCCTGGCCGGCCGTGTAGTCGGTGGTCCAGGAGGTTTCGGCGTTCTCCACCCGCAGCTTCTGGTCGCGGCAGATGAAGTGCAGGTGGTCGTTGCGCAGCATCGTGCCCGGCAGGAGGTGCGCCTCGGTGAGGATCTGGAAGCCGTTGCAGATACCGAGGACCGGCAGTCCGGCCTTCGCCTGCTCGATGAGCGTCTCCATCACCGGCGAGAAGCGCGCGATGGCTCCGGCGCGCAGATAGTCGCCGTAGGAAAAACCGCCGCACAGCACCACGGCGTCGACCTGGTGGAGGTCCTTGTCCTTGTGCCAGAGAGCGACGGGTTCGGCACCGGCGAGCCTGATCGCACGCTGCGTGTCCCGGTCGTCGAGGCTGCCCGGAAAGGTGACGACGCCAATACGAGCGGTCACTTTCCCGCCTCCGCGACTTCCTCGACCTTGACGGTGAAGTCCTCGATCACGGTGTTGGCGAGGAAGGATTCCGCCAGTTCATGGATGCGGGCGAGCGCGGCGTCGTCCACCGGTCCGTCAACTTCCAGTTCGAATCGCTTTCCCTGACGTACGTCGGAGACGCCCTCGAAACCGAGACGCGGCAGCGCGCGCTGCACCGCCTGGCCCTGGGGGTCGAGGATCTCCGGCTTGAGCATGACGTCGACTACGACGCGTGCCACTGGCACTCCCGGTGTTGGTGCTGAGCAGGTTCCTACAGGTGGCTTCAGACTACCCGTACAAAATTTCTACGCGAGTAGATTCGTAGGAAACTACAGGGCTGTACAGAGATCATCGGGAATCCGGGTGACGGCGGTCACGATCAGGTATCAGGCGATCACCCTCGCGAAAACTTCTGGGAAAGATCCGGGATCCCTATTGCGCGAGGGACACGCGGACGGATTAAGTCTGTCTGCACATTGCAATGCCGGGCACTGTACAAATGAATTGGCATTGGCCGATACTTTGCCCAATTAACAGCCGGACAGCCGACATCTTCCTGACGTCAGGGCACGTCGACGGAGAGATGTCGCACGAAGGGACCGATATTCGTGGCGCAGCGTGTCGTGGTCACTCTCTCCGACGACATCGACGGCTCGGAAGCGGCGGAGACGATCGCCTTCGGACTCGACGGGAAGTCGTACGAGATCGACCTGAACGAAGCCAATGCCAAGAAACTGCGTAAGGCGCTCGCGCCCTACGTGGACGCCGGCCGCAAGCGGTCCAGGTCGGGCAAGGCGTACAAGCAGACCCAGGTAGCCCCGGACCCCGCGGCCGTCCGCGCCTGGGCCCAGGCCAACAAGCTGGACGTCCCCGCGCGCGGCCGGATCCCCAAGAAGGTCTACGAGGCGTTCGCCGAGGCGCAGTAGGCGCGGCGGGCGCTCGCCAGGAGCGCGGTGGCCACGCGGCGGCCACGCCCCCCGGCCGTCCTCGTCAGGGTCCGTCAGCGGGCCCCGGGGGCGGCCGACTTGGGGCCGGGGGACAACCGACTTGCGTTGCCCCCCGCCGGATCGGCTAGAGTCTGGAGCACGCCGAGGGGCAAGGCCGAAAGGCCCGGCTCACCGGAGTCACGCGGGTGTAGTTCAGTAGTAGAACATCCCCCTTCCAGGGGGAAGGCGCAGTGTGCAATTCCTGTCACCCGCTCTGGATCGCTTGACCGACCACTCTTGTGGATCAGGTAAAGTAGTCCTAGCGCCGATCGGTGGGAGCCGGTCGGAAGCAATGCGGACGTAGCTCAGTTGGTAGAGCGCAACCTTGCCAAGGTTGAGGTCGCCAGTTCGAACCTGGTCGTCCGCTCGTGAAAGAAGGCCCCGGTCCATCGGACCGGGGCCTTCTTCGTGTGCCCCGCCGTTTCCCCGATCTCCGCGTCCGAGATCTCGGATCTCGGATCTCGCGCGTCTGACATTTGTCATGCCGAGTGATGACACCGCGCACTGCACTCCGCCCTGTATCGCCGGGACGCTGAAGACATGAAAACGAACGGGCACGAGGACGTGAACACTCACGATCACGAGAACGTGATCGAGGTCACCGACCTGCGGCGCGTGTACGGGGGCGGTTTCGAGGCCGTACGGGGAATCACGTTCTCCGTCGGCCGGGGAGAACTCTTCGCCCTGCTGGGCACCAACGGCGCGGGCAAGACATCGACGGTCGAACTGCTGGAGGGACTCGCGCCGCCGTCCGGCGGCCGGGTACGGGTCCTCGGGCACGACCCCTACGGGGAGCGCGCGGCCGTACGCCCCCGGATCGGCGTGATGCTGCAGGAAGGCGGCTTCCCCTCCGAGCTGACCGTCGCCGAGACGGTACGGATGTGGGCCGGCTGCACCAGCGGGGCGCGTCCGGTCGGTGAGGCGCTGGAGATCGTCGGGCTCGGGCGGCGGTCCGGCGTCCGGGTCAAGCAGTTGTCCGGGGGTGAGAAGCGGCGCCTCGACCTGGCGCTCGCGCTCCTCGGGCGCCCCGAGGTCCTCTTCCTCGACGAGCCGACCACCGGCCTCGACGCGGAGGGCCGCCAGGACACCTGGGAGCTGGTACGGGAGTTGCGCGACGGGGGGACGACCGTGCTGCTCACCACGCACTACCTGGAGGAGGCGGAGGACCTCGCCGACCGGCTCGCCATCCTTCACGAGGGCGGGGTCGCCGCGACCGGCACCCCGGCCGAGGTGACCGCCTCCCAGCCGTCCCGGATCTCCTTCGAACTGCCCACCGGGTACTTCCTGGGCGACCTGCCGCCCCTCGGTGAACTGGGCGTCACCGGGCACGAGGAGCACGACCGCGTGGTGGTGCTGCGCACGAAGGAGCTCCAGCGGGCGGCCACCGGGCTGCTGCTCTGGGCCGAGCGGGCGCGGGTCGAGCTGAGGCGCCTCGAAGTCCGTTCCGCCTCGCTGGAGGAGGCGTTCCTGCGGATCGCGCGGGAGTCGGCGGAGGCGGCGCGGGCGGCCACGGACACGGACACGGGGACGACATCGCGCACGGGCACCGGAACGCGCAAGAACGGGGTAGCGGCATGAGCACGACCACAGGGGCCACGGGTACGGCGGCGGAGGCGGGCGCCGCGCCCGTCACCGCCGTCGGGACGACGACCCTCAGGAGCCGGATGACCGCGCTCGCCCGCGCCGAGCTGACGCTCCTCGGGCGCAGCCGGGCCACGCTGGTCACGGCGCTGTTCATCCCGCTGCTGCTGCCGCTGAGCGTCAGGTCGGCGACGGACCAGATGGACCTGAAGGAGGCGGGGCTGAGCGTCGGGACGGTCATCCTCCCCGCCGGCATCGGCTTCTCGCTGCTCTTCGCGATCTACACCGCCCTGACCAACATCTATGTCGTACGCCGTGAGGAACTCGTCCTGAAGCGGCTGCGGACCGGTGAGCTGCGCGATCCGGAGATCCTGGTCGGTGCCTCGCTGCCCGCCGTCGGTATCGGGCTCGCCCAGTGCCTGCTCATGGCGATCGGCTGCTCGGTCCTGCTGGACGTCGGGGCGCCGCCCGCGCCGCACCTGGCCGTCCTGGGGGTGCTGCTCGGCGTCGTGCTGTGCGTGGCGCTGGCCGCGGTCACCGCGAGCCTCAGCCGCACCGCCGAGAGCGCGCAGGTCACCAGCCTGCCGCTGATGTTCGTCTCGCTGCTCGGCTCGGGCATCACGGTGCCGCTCGAAGTACTGCCCGACCGGTTGGCGTCCTTCCTCGAACTGCTGCCGCTCACCCCCGTCATCACGCTGGTGCGCGGCGGCTGGACCGGCGACCTGTCCGCGTACGAGACCCTGGGCGCCGTCGCCACCGCCCTGGCCTGGACCGTCCTCGCGGTGTTTGCTGTACGGCGGTGGTTCCGCTGGGAACCGCGCCGATGAGGGGAGTTGTGGCATGCGGGGGCCGGGGACCTGGTGGCGGGTGAAGAGCACGCCGGCGAAGGTGGAGGCGTACACGCGGTGGTCGTTCCACTTGTTCGCGGTGATCGAGCTCCTCGCGGCCGGGCTGCCCGCCTTCGCCGAGGTGGGGCCGGGGCGGCCGGGCAGCTGGCTGCTGCTGGTCCTGGTGGGCGCGCACGCCGCGACCTGTGCGGTGACCGCGTCCCGGGCGCTCGACTGGACGCGCGGGCAGCGGGCCCAGCCCGTACGGCTGCTGTGGGTGCTGACCGCCGTCACCGCGGTGATCGCCGTCCTCACCTTCGTGATCGCCGACCACGGTGTGAAGGGGGATGTCGCCGACAACGCCGGCATCTTCAGCATCGTGGTGGTCTTCGGCGTCGGTAACGTGACGCTCGGCGTCCGCGGCCGGAAGCGGGTCCTCGCGATCGTCGGCGGCTTCGCGGCGGGCTCCGCGCTGCTGACCCTCCTGTTGGGCACACCGGGGCACGGCGCGCTGGTCACGGCGGTGGTCGTGCTGATCAGCGGTGGGGCCCTCGCCTTCACGGCCGTCTTCTCCGTCTGGCTCCTCGACGCCGTCTACGAACTCGCCGACGCCCGCGAGACCCGCGCCCGGCTCGCCGTCGCCGAGGAACGGCTGCGCTTCGGACGCGATCTGCACGACGTGATAGGCCGCAACCTCGCGGTCATCGCCCTGAAGAGCGAGCTGGCCGTCCAGCTGGCCCGCCGGGAACGGCCCGAGGCCGTCGAGCAGATGATCGAGGTCCAGCGGATCGCCCAGGAGTCGCAGCGCGAGGTGCGGGAGGTCGTACGGGGGTACCGGGAGGCCGACCTCGGGGTCGAACTCTCCGGTGCGCAGGGCGTGTTGGCGGCGGCCGGGATCGACTGCTCGGTCGACGGGGCGGACGCCGCGGGGCTGCCCGGCGAGGTGCAGTCCGCGCTCGCCTGGGTGGTGCGGGAAGCGACGACGAACGTACTGCGGCACGGGAACGCCGATCAGTGCCTGGTGATGTTGAAGGTGGTGGAGGGACAGGTGGTGCTGACCGTGGAGAACGACGGGATCCGGGCGGCCGGTGCGGAGGCCGGGGACGCCGGGCGTTCTGTGGGGGCCGGCGGGTCCGGGCTCGCGGGGCTGCGGGAGCGGCTGGCGGTCGTGGACGGGACGCTGGAGGCGGGGCCGGTGGACGGGGAGGCGTTCCGGGTGGTGGCGCGGGTGCCGCTGGGGGCGGGGGCCGCCCGTTCGGGGGGCGGCTCGGGGGCGGGATCGGCTGCGAGGGGTTCGAGGGACTCGGTCGGCACGGTCGGGTCTGCCGGGTCGGTCGGGTCTGCCGCGTCGGTCGGGTCGGTCGGGTCGGCTGTCGTGCCCGGGAAGGCGTCGTGACCGCCGTATCGGAGGTGGTGGGGCGGCCGGTGCGGCTGTTGCTCGCCGACGACGAGCATCTGATCCGGGGGGCGCTGGCCGCGTTGCTGGCGTTGGAGGACGATCTGGTGGTGGTCGCGGAGGCGGCCAGCGGGCCGGAGGCGCTGGCCATGGCGCGGGCGCACGAGCCGGATGTGGCCGTGCTGGACCTGCAGATGCCGGGCGCCGACGGTGTGAGGGTGGCCACATCGCTGCGGGCCGAACTGCCGGGCTGCCGGGTGCTGATCGTGACCGGTCATGGCCGGCCGGGGCATCTGAAACGGGCGCTGGAGGCGGGTGTGCGGGGATTCGTCCCCAAGACCGTCAGCGCACAGCGGCTCGCGGAGATCATCCGGACCGTGCACGCGGGGAACCGTTATGTGGACCCGGAGTTGGCGGCCGACGCGATCTCCTCCGGGGACTCGCCGCTGACCGCGCGGGAGGCCGAGGTACTGGAGTTGGCCGGGGACGGGGCGCCCGTCGCGGAGATCGCCGAGCGGGCCGCGCTGTCCCAGGGAACTGTCCGGAACTATCTGTCGTCGGCCGTCTCCAAGCTCGGGGTGGAGAACCGGCACGCGGCGGTGCGTCTCGCACGGGAGCGAGGTTGGGTATAGTAGGCCTCGCGCCACGGCGCAACGCGGACGTAGCTCAGTTGGTAGAGCGCAACCTTGCCAAGGTTGAGGTCGCCAGTTCGAACCTGGTCGTCCGCTCGTGAAAGAAGGCCCCGGTCCACTGGACCGGGGCCTTCTTCGTGTCCGTCCGGCACGCTGTGCGCTAGCTCCAGCTCAAGCCCGTCAGGCGCTCGTACGCCTCCACGTACTTGGACCGGGTCGCGGTGACGATCTCCTCGGGGAGCGGCGGCGGGGGCTGCTCGCTCTTGCGGTTCCAGCCGGAGGCGTCCGAGGTCAGCCAGTCGCGGACGAACTGCTTGTCGAAGGAGGGCTGGGCGTGGCCCGGCTCCCACAGGTCGGCCGGCCAGAAGCGGGAGGAGTCCGGGGTGAGCACCTCGTCGGCGAGGACGAGAGTGTCGTTCTCGTAGCCGAACTCGAACTTGGTGTCGGCCAGGATGATGCCCCGGTCACGGGCGATGTCCCGGGCGCGGCCGTACACCGCCAGGGTCGTCTGGCGCAGCTGGGCGGCGGTCTCCGCGCCGACCTGGCGGGCGACCTCCTCGTACGACACGTTCTCGTCGTGCTCGCCGACGGCGGCCTTGGTGGCCGGGGTGAAGATCGGGGCCGGCAGCTCCGAGCCGTCGACCAGGCCCTCGGGGAGGGCGAGGCCGCAGACCGTACGGGAGTCGTTGTACTCCAGCAGGCCCGAGCCGGTGAGGTAGCCGCGGGCCACGGCCTCCACCGGGACCATCCTGAGCGACTTGCAGATCAGCGTGCGGCCCGCCCAGTCGCCGGGGGCGCCCGCCGGGAGTTCGGTGCTCAGGACGTGGTTCGGGACCAGGTCGGCGAGCTGGTCGAACCACCAGAGGGACAGTTGGGTGAGGACGCGCCCCTTGTCGGGGATCTCCGTGGGCAGCACCCAGTCGAACGCGGACGTTCGATCGCTGGCGACCATCACGAGGTCGCCCGCCTCGTTCTGGTACAGCTCGCGCACCTTGCCGGTGTGCAGATGCACCAGGCCCGGAACCTCGATCGGCTCGGGCTTTTCTACGAATCCGGACACGGTTCCTCCCCGTGGTGATGTCCAAGTGGCTCGATTCTCCCGCACGGGGACGACTGATCCTGGCCAGGGGTACGGACGGGGGTGGCGCACGCTGGGCTCGGCAGGGGGCTCAGTCGCGTTTGCAGATGCGGTCCAGGAGGTTCGCGGTGGCGCGCTGGACCCGGGTGTCGACGTGGCCCGGACGGTCCAGGGCCGGGGACCAGGCGAACGTCCCGGACGCGAAGACCCAGGCGCCGGAGGGGGCCCGGTACAGGGAGGTCTCCTGGTGCCGGACCACGTCGTCGGGGGCCCGGTACGGGGAGTGGGCGAGGAGGATGCGGCCCCGGTGCTCGGGGAGCGGGGTGCGCGGGAAGTAGCGGTCGGCCTCGCCGGCGACCATGCCCGGCAGTTCGTCGTTCTCATGGGCGCCGGTCGCGTCCCAGAGCCAGTGGTCGGCGTTGCGCACGACCAGGGGGTGGGGGTCGGGGACCCGGCCCTCGTACTGGATGCCCATCAACTGCTGCTCGGGGCGGTCGATTTCGCGCCACAGTGCGGGTTTGCCGGGGCCCCGGCGTTTTCGGCAGGTGAGGAGGCGGTCGGGGACACCGGACGGGGACGGGCCCAGCTCCACCTGCCAGTACATGGTGTTGGAGGAGAGGAAGACGAGCGAGGTGCCGCCGTCGCGGGCGAGTTCGGCGGTACGGCGCATCTGCGGCGACCAGTACTCGTCATGTCCGGGGAAGACCAGCCCCCGGTAGCGGGTGGGGTCGACGCGGCCGGAGTGCAGATCGCGGGCGTCGGCGTAGGCGAGGTCGTAGCCGTAGCGCTCGGCCCAGCGGATGAAGTCGTAGGCGTGCCCGACGTGCAGGGGGAGGCCCGCGCCGGCGTACGGGCGGTCGAAGGAGACGGTCGTCGCCGCCTCGGACTCGCCGAGCAGCCGGCCGTCCTCGTCCCAGGCGTGGTAGAGGCTGGCGCCGGTGCGGCCGTCCTCCGGATACAGGTTGTACGCCTGCCAGGTGATGTCCGGGAGCAGGAGCAGCAGGTCGGCCGGGCGGTCGTCGCGGATGGTGAACGGCACGTGGGAGCGGTAGCCGTCGGCGGTGGTCAGGACCGCCACATAGGCGCCCGTGTTCCAGTAGCTCGGGATCTGCAGCCGCCAGGAGAGCCACCAGTGGTGGCAGGAGACCGTACGGTCGGCGGTGAGGGGCGGGGGCTGGACGATGCCGGAGAGGCGGGGGCTGGTGGTGATCTTCGCCGCGCCGTCGCCGCTGTAGTGGCCGATGCGGTAGATGTCGACGCCGAATTCCTGGGGCGGGTCCACGGTGATGTGGAAGTCGATGGACTCGCCGGGGGCGGCGGCGCCGGTCGCCGTGAAGCCCTTGATCTGACGGCGTACGTCGTCGGCGGAGCGGGGGCCGCCCGGTGCGGTGCGCGGGGCGGGCACGCGGGCGCGTGCGCCGGTGTGGGCGCGGCCCCCCTGCGCCGGGGCCTCGGGCTCGGGCGGGCCCGGCTCCACGTACCAGGGGACCACGTGGCCGGTGTCGTCGAAGTACGTCACATTGCCGCGGAGCCAGGGGACGGGGCCCTGGCCGAAAGGGTCCGTCACGGCGTGGGCGAGTGCGCCCGACTCCCAACGGCGGATGTGGTGCTGCTGATCCGAGTCCATGAGTGGTCCCCTCCCTCGTCCCCCGTGAGCTTGCGCAAGCCCTTGCTCTGTACGCGATACGCACGCGATCGGTCCCAGCACATCACATTACGCACGCGCTTCGTCACCGTTCGTCGCGAATGGATGAGAGTGGAACAGCGGGGTCCGGATGGGGAGTTGGGCGCGCGGGGGTGAGGCGGGGTGGGGCGGGGGTGTTGTGGCTGGTCGTGGGCCTGGGAGCGAGCCGTCAGACCAGGCGGACCGGTTTCTCCGGGCGGACTCCGAGGCGGCGGAGCCAGTCGCGGAGGGGGGCGGGGTCGCCGTCCTCGACGAGGGTCAGGACCCGGGGGGCGAGGTCGGCGGCCCGTACGCCGTCGACGAGGAGGGAGGGGCCGTCCAGCCAGTCCAGGCCCGGGGTCGCGCCCGCCGTGTCCATCGCCGCGCAGCAGACCATCGCGGCGACGTGCTCGGTCAGCAGCTCACGGCCCGTGCGGGGCGGCTGCATCGGGAACAGCGGCAGCAGCCCGTCGTCCCACAGCGCCCGGTCCGGTCCCTGCGCCTCGGCCCCGCCGGCCGCGGTGTGTACGGCGGCCGGTGCCGCCGCCTCCTCCCGCGCCAGCTCGGCGGTCAGCGCGGCGGCGAGGGCGGCGGAGTGGGCGTTGGTGAGGCCGGGTTCGTCGGCGTCGTCGGTCTCGTGGGGGGCGTGCGGCCCGTGGGGGGCGTGCGGCCCGTGGGGGGCGTCGGGCCCGTGGGGGGCGTCCGGCCCGTGGGGGGCGTCCGGCCCGTGGGGGGCGTCCGGCCCGTGGGGGGCGTCGGCGGCATGGGTGGGGGCGTGGTCGCCGCCGTGGTCGTCGCCGTGGTCGTCTCCGGGTGGGGATATGTGGTGTCGGGCCGGTTCCTGGGCGGGGTTGTGGTCGTGCTCGCGGTGGTGTGGGGCGGTGGGGAGGGGCTCGGCGGCGGTTTCGGCGGCCAGGTTGTGTGGCTCGGTGGTCGTGGGGTGCGGCTCGTGTCCAGGCGTGGCTTCGGGGGTGATCCCGGGAGGGTGGGGCGTGGTCGCCAGGTGGTTCAGTACGCGGGACAGGGTGGGGCCGCTGGGGGCCGGGCCGGTGGGGTCGGTGGTCGGGTCGCTCGTCGCGTGGCGGACGCCCAGCGCGTCGAGGACACGGTGGAGGCGGGCCGCGTCGGTACGCCATTTGCGGTCGACGACCTCGTCCGGGTACTCGTGCCAGTCGACCGGGGACCAGTCGGGCCCGGACTCGGCGGGGCCGCCATGGAAAAGGCGGGCGGCGAGGAGGGACGCGGCCTCGTCGACCGTGCCGGGCTCTTCGAGGAGATCGCAGGCCGGGCGCTCGCCGAGCCGGGAGGCGAAGCCCTCGGCGAGGCGGTCGCGGCGGGACAGCTCCGTGAGCGCGGCGACGACCCCCGCGTCCAGCCGGGACGGCCAGCGGCCCATCCGCCAGGCGGGCAGCGCGACCCGGGTGAGCAGCCGGTCCCAGCCCGCGTAGGCCAGGCCGACCTGTTCCTGGGCGACGATCCGCAGACCGTAGTCCACAGCCTGTGCACGCTCGGCCGCCGCGGCGGCGACTCCGCGCTCCATCTCGGCCGCGTGTCCCCGGCAGCCGCGCAGGAGCAGCCGGGTCACCCAGCCGACGCCGGCCAGGACCGTACGGACGAGCGGGCCGCGCGGGGCCGAGGTGACGGCCACGGCGGCGTCCAGCCCGCGCACGAAACGGCGGGCCGCGGCTATGTCCGGGTGCGCCGAAGGGCCCGTACCCGCGACGACCGGTGCCAGCACCGCCCGTAGCTCACCGACCCGCATCCACCACAGGAACGGTGAGCCGATGACGAGCACCGGGGCGGTGGGCGCGCGGTGCCGCCGGGAAGCGGAGAGGCCGGACTCCAGGCCGGATCGCGGACCTGACCGCAGGGCGGACCGCAGGCCCGGCGACGATCCACGGGGGTCCGTCATCTCGTCGGTCCGGTTGGTTTGAGCGGCATGGCCGGTATGACTGGTATGGCCGGTATGGCTGGTCAGGTCGATTCGATCGGTTCGGTCGGCGCCCGTGGTGCCGGTCACCGTGCCGGTCGCCGTGCCGTCCGCGTCGGTCCCGGTGGTCGCGGAGCGGGGCGTGGGGGTGGCGTGGGAGGGGTGGGTGCGGTCCTCCAGCCAGCTGTCGCAGTCCGGGGTGAGCGCTATCGCGGAGGGGGGCGGGACGTCGAGGCGGTCGGCCAGGTCCCGGACCAGGCGGTAGAGATCGGGCGCGGCCTCCTCGGTGACCGCGACCGTGGGACTCACGGCGGGCCGGGCGCGGGCGACGACGAGCGCGATGCCCGCGGCGGCGAGCAGCACGACGGCGGCGAGGCCCGAGGCGATCCAGCTCGCCATGGACCAGCCCGGCCCGGTCAGATGGCCGGTCGACCCGCCGACCAGCAGGACGACGGCGACGGCCGCGGGCAGCACCGCCACGGCCAGCGCCCTGCTGCGGACCCGCAGCACGGCGAGGGCCCGGGAGCGCGCGGCCTGCGCGCCCGCC
Source organism: Streptomyces sp. NPDC107538 (assembly GCF_055657445.1). NCBI lineage: Bacteria > Bacillati > Actinomycetota > Actinomycetes > Kitasatosporales > Streptomycetaceae > Streptomyces > Streptomyces sp. NPDC107538. The sequence continues at coordinate 119,523 of NZ_JBVKAY010000013.1, forward strand.
TCCTCACCACCTGCCATACCGGTCACGACCCGACGTCACCCCCTGCTGTCCCGTGCGGCGCACACCGCGACGCCTGCGCCGACTGCTCGTCGCAGTGGTCGCCGCCGAACGCCCTGACGTTGCTCACTCCCCCACTGTGGCACCCGCCACCGACATCGCAATGCCGGTGGGCCAAGTGCCGGAACACTTGCGCCGCACCCTAGTTGGGGCCCCGGCCGCCGTCAGCCGGATGGGCCATCGCTCACTCGATGGAATGGCTCTGGGGAGAGGTGGATGACGCTGGGCAAGGATCGGGCCCCGGATTCCGGTGGATTCTCCAGGGGTTTCCTGGGGGTCTCCGAGGGATTCCGAGGCCTGGGGTTCGTACCCGTTGATGGTGCTTCGCATGCGGATGCGGCGAAGGGAGTGGATGTGTTCGGTTGTGCGGGGATGCGTACCGACGAGCGTGGACGGACGGGCGTGAACGGGCCGGTGGGGCGTGCGGGCGGGGCCGGCCGTCAGTCCGTCACGCCTCGGCCGCCGCCTTCGCCGCGATGTCCGCACGGTGCTGGGAGCCGTCGAGGCCGATGCGGGCGACGGCGGTGTACGCGCGGTCGCGGGCCTGGGTGAGGTCCTTGCCGGTGGCCGTGACGGAGAGGACGCGGCCGCCGGCGCTGACGACGTCGTCCCCGGCGCGCTTGGTGCCGGCGTGCAGGACGTACGCGTGCGGGGCGTCCACGGCGGCGATCTCGTCGAGGCCGGTGATGGGGTCGCCGGTGCGCGGGGTGCCGGGGTAGTTGTGCGAGGCCACGACCACGGTGACGGCCGCGTCGCCGCTCCAGCGGAGGGGTTCGAGGTCGCCGAGGGTGTGGTCGGCGGCGGCCATCAGGACACCGGCCAGCGGGGTCTTGAGGCGGGCGAGGACGACCTGCGTCTCCGGGTCGCCGAACCGGGCGTTGAACTCGATCACCCGTACGCCTCGGCTGGTGATCGCCAGGCCGGCGTAGAGCAGACCGGAGAAGGGGGTGCCGCGGCGGCGCATCTCGTCGACCGTCGGCTGCAGCACGGTCTCCAGGACCTCGTCGACCAGCTTCGGGTCGGCCCACGGGAGTGGTGAGTACGCGCCCATGCCGCCGGTGTTGGGGCCCTCGTCGCCGTCGAGCGCGCGCTTGAAGTCCTGCGCGGGCTGGAGCGGGAGGACGGTGACGCCGTCGGTGATGGCGAAGAGGGAGACCTCGGGGCCGTCCAGGAACTCCTCGATGACGACCCGGCCGCAGGCGAGCGCGTGTGCGCGGGCCTCGGCGAGGTCCGCCGTCACGACGACGCCCTTGCCTGCCGCGAGCCCGTCGTCCTTCACGACGTACGGCGCGCCGAACGCGTCCAGGGCTTCGTCGATCTCCTCGGCGGTCGTGCAGACGTACGACCGCGCGGTGGGGACGCCGGCCCCGGCCATGACGTCCTTGGCGAAGGCCTTGGAGCCTTCCAGCTGCGCGGCCTCGCCGGACGGGCCGAACACCGGGATGCCCGCCTCGCGTACGGCGTCGGCGACACCGGCGACGAGCGGGGCCTCCGGCCCGACGACCACCAGGTCGGCCTCCAGCCGGGTGGCCAGCGCGGCCACGGCGGCGCCGTCCAGCGCGTCGACCGCGTGCAGTTCGGCCACCTCCGCGATGCCCGCGTTGCCGGGCGCGCAATGCAGTGCGGTGACGTCGGAATCGAGGGACAGCGAACGGCACAGCGCGTGCTCACGAGCACCGGTACCAATGACGAGGACCTTCACGGGGTCAGCCTAGCCGGAGGGGGTGGGGGGCTTTGTGGGGGCTTCCGAAGAGTGGGATGGGTGGGGTTCGTTCGATCGTACGAAGGAGGGGGTGGGCGAGGGGGGAGGCTGAGGGGAGGAGTGCAGCGTTCGGGGGCCGGGAGTGGGCGTCGCCGGGATGGAGTTGACGTAGACCTCGGCCTGCCGGAGGCGGGAGTGCGCGTGTGCGACAGCGGCCGGTGCTTCGGCGCGTCCGCCGAGCCGGGTTGGGTCCGCGAGCCGCCGCGCGGCTGTGCTCCTCGTGTCCGCAGAGCCCTGCCCGGCCCTCGGCTTCCCCGGCCCTCTCCTCTCCGTCCTCCTTGTCCTCCCTACTCGTTCGCGATCTCCTCGACGACCGTCGCGCCCAGTTCGCGCACGATCAGGTCGTGGCCCGAGAGGGCGGACTCGTCGAGGTCGGGGTCGTCGTCCTCGGGGGTGTCGTCCTCGGGGGAGACGGGCGGGGGTTCGGGGGCCGGTGGTGGTGACGGGGTGACGGGTGAGGCGGTCGGGGTGGACTGGTGGGGTGCGGCCGGGCCCGGGGAGGCCGGGCGGGGGGCCGCCGGGGCCGGGGACTGGGGCGCGGCGGGACGGGACGCCGGGGCCGGGGAGCCGCCGTAGCCACCTCCGGTGCCGCCTCCTCCGTAGCCACCGCCGCCGTAGCCGCCCGGGGCCGGTGCCGGGGACCCGTAGCCGCCGGGGGCGCCCGGTGCGGCCGAGCCGCCCGAGGTGTCGATGACGGCCTCGATCTTCCAGTGCACGTTGAACTGCTCGGCCAGGGCCGCCCGCAGTACGTCCTCGCTGCCGCTGCTCGCGAAGTTGTCCCGGGCGCCCGCGTTGACGAAGCCGATCTGCAGGGTCGTGCCGTCGAAACCGGCGACGTGGGCGTTCTGGCTGAGCAGGATCCAGGTGAAGCGGCGGCGGTTCTTGACCGTCTCCAGGATGTTCGGCCAGAGCGTACGGGGGTCGGGGCCGCCCGGGGTCGGGTTGTACGCGGCCGGGGCCGGGGCCGCCGCCGGGGCGCCGGGCTGGGCGTACGCGGGGGGCGGGCCCGATGCGGCGGGCGCGGAGCCGCCGCCACCGGTGGGCGCGGCCGTCGGCCACCCGCCGGGTCGGCGCCCGCTGCCCGCGGTGGCCGGGGTGGGCCAGGAGCCGGGGGCGGAACCGCCGGGAGGGTCGGAGCCGGGCGGGGGCGTGGGACCCGCGCCCTGGTTCGAATGCGTGGGGGTGGTGGGGGGCGCGGCCGGAGCACCACCGGTGGAGGCGGCGGCTGCCGGGGGCGGGGCGGTCGGCGCGGGCTCGTGCGGGGCGGGCGGTGCGGCAGGGCCGGGGCCCGGCTGTCCGCCGGCGGCGCCCCCCGCACCGTACGGGTCAGGACCCGGACCCGGACCTGCGATGGGGCCGGGGCCGGGGCCTCCGGCTGCTCCGGGTGCTCCGCCTCCCGTGCCCCGGACCGCGGCGCGAGCCGCGGCGGGTCCGCCGCCCGGCGGGACGTGCGCGGCCGGGGCGCCGTGCGGAACCTGGGGAGCGTGCGGGGCTTGCGGAGGCATGCCCAGGGGCGGGGTCGCGGCGGCCGCTCCCCCGTGTGCGTCCGGGCCGGGGACGTACCCCATGGCGGGGCCGGGGCCGCCGGGCGAGAAGTTCACCCCGCGCTCCAGACGGTCCAGGCGGGCCATGACGGAGCGCTCGTCGCCGTAGGTGGCGGGGAGGAGGACGCGGGCGCAGATCAGTTCGAGCTGGAGGCGGGGCGAGTTGGCGCCGCGCATCTCGGTGAGGCCCTCGTTGACGAGGTCGGCGGCGCGGCTCAGCTCGGCGGCGCCGAAGACGCCGGCCTGGGCCCGCATCCGCTCCAGGACCTCGGCGGGGGCGTCGATGAGGCCCTTGTCGATGGCGTCCGGCACGGCGGCCAGGATCACGAGGTCCCGCAGCCGCTCCAGCAGGTCGGCGACGAAACGCCGGGGATCGTTCCCCCCCTCGATGACGCGGTCGACGACCTCGAAGGCCGCGGCGCCGTCGCCCGCGGCGAAGGCCTCGACGACCGAGTCGAGCAACGACCCGTCCGTATAACCGAGCAGCGACGTGGCCATGACGTACGTCACACCCTCGTCCGTCGCGCCCGCGAGCAGCTGGTCCATGACGGACATCGAGTCACGCACGGAACCGGCGCCGGCGCGCACGACCAGCGGGAGGACGCCCTCCTCGACCGGGATCTTCTCCTTGCCGCAGACCTCGCCGAGGTACTCGCGGAGCGTGCCGGGCGGGACGAGCCGGAACGGATAGTGATGCGTACGCGAACGAATCGTCCCGATGACCTTCTCGGGCTCGGTGGTCGCGAAGATGAACTTGAGGTGCTCCGGCGGCTCCTCGACGACCTTCAGCAGCGCGTTGAAACCGGCCGACGTGACCATGTGGGCCTCGTCGATGATGTAGATCTTGTAGCGGCTGCTCGCGGGTCCGAAGAAGGCCTTCTCGCGCAGCTCACGGGCGTCGTCCACACCACCGTGCGAGGCCGCGTCGATCTCGATGACGTCGATCGACCCCGGTCCGTTGCGCGCCAGGTCCTGGCAGGACTGGCACTCTCCGCACGGCGTCGGGGTGGGTCCCTGCTCGCAGTTCAGACACCGGGCGAGGATGCGCGCGCTGGTCGTCTTCCCGCATCCACGCGGCCCGCTGAACAGGTACGCGTGATTGACCCGGTTGTTCCGCAGCGCCTGCTGCAGCGGGTCGGTGACATGCTCCTGCCCGATGACCTCGGCGAACGACTCCGGGCGATAGCGGCGGTACAGCGCGAGAGACGACACGCATACGAGGTTATAGGCGCCCACTGACAACACGGACCGGCCGGACGCACAAGACCCCTCACGCACCCGCCAGAGCCAACCTACCCTTGCTGCCTTCCGGCCCTGGGGGAGTTCAGTCAGATAGCGCCGCGTGAGGGGCTGAGCCCAGCCTACCCGATCCCCGACGCCCGCCGACCCGCCTCCCCACCCCGCCCCCCGCCCTTGATCACCCGCCCGCGAACGGGTTCGCAACCACCCTCCGACGTCATGTAATGTTCCCGGCGGAGGATTCGCCTAGAGGCCTAGGGCGCACGCTTGGAAAGCGTGTTGGGGGCAACCCCTCACGAGTTCGAATCTCGTATCCTCCGCCATTGCTCTCACCGGGCAATACGTCGAAGGGCCCCACCGCGAGGTGGGGCCCTTCGACGTTGTCCTCAGACCCCGTTGTCCTGGTTTTTGTCCACAGCGGGTATGTCCGGGGTTCCCCAGATGGCTTCGGCGATCTTCCGGGCGACGTCCTTGAGCATGGCGTCCGGCACATGCAGATACCGGGCCCGCATGCTCTCGGAGGTGCCCGGCTCCCACCCCATGATCTGATCAATGACCCGGGCCGGGACCCCAAGCAGCATGAGCACGGTCGCGGCCGTGTGCCGTGCGTCGTGCAGCCGAGCGTTCCGAACCCCCGCGTCTCCGAGCAGTCGCTTCCAGTCGTGATAGTCCGTGTTCGGGCTCAACGGACCGCCCAACGGCTTGGTGAACACGTAGTCCGACTCCACCCACAGATCACCGGCGGCCTTGCGCTCACGCTCCTGCGTCTCGGCGTGGGCGCGGAGCATGGCGACCAGAGGGCCGGGCAGGGGCACGGCGCGGCGGCCGGCGCGGGACTTGGTGTTCTTGGTCTCGCGCCGCACCTGCACCTTGGCCGGGCAGTACCCCGCCTTCCGGCCGCACGGTGAGACTTCCGGGCATCCGTGCTCGTACCGGGGCCGCAGACGGTTCCGCCGCAGCTTCAGGTACTCATTGGCGAGGTCGACGTCAGACCAGCGCAATCCCAGCGTCTCGCCCTGCCGAAGCCCGAGCGCGAGGGCCAGCATCCAACGGGCGGTGTTCCGTCGCTTGTTGGCTTCGAGCAAGAGGCACTGAACCTCTTCCACGGAGTAGGGCTCAACCTCTGATTCGTCCTCTTCCATCCGGGGCGGCTTGGCCAACGCGGCGGCATTCTTCGCCGCGTACCCGCGCCGTACGGCCTCCCCCAAGGCGGTTCGGGCGGTGCGGTGCGCCTGGTGAGCCGTACCAGCCTTGCGCGCCCCGTTCGCCTGCATACGGCGGTACAGGCTTTCCAGGTGCTCGGGCTGCAAGCGGTCAAGCCGGTGCTTGCCGACACCGGGCACCAGGTGGACGCGAACGGCGACTTCATAGCCGTCGTAGGTGTTCTCGCTGACGGTCGGCTTGGCGATGTTCTCGACCCAGTGCAACAGCCACTTCTCAACCGTCCACGGCTTGCCGGGCTGACTCGCCGAACCCGCGTCGCGCTGCTTCTCCAGCTTGCGGACTTCCTCAACCAGTTCCTCGCGCGTCTTGCGCGTCAGGTGCCGGCGGTACGGGTCCCCGTTGTCCTTGTAGCCCATCGGCACACGAGCGTGCCAACGTTCGTCTTTCCCGAAGTAGATCGCGGATTCCCCGTTGGCGCGGCGGGTGCCCTTCTTCTTTTTCTCTGCCACAGGCAGGCTCCTGTTTCTCGGTGTCGGGATGGAGACCGGGGCGGCGGGTTGTCCTGTCCGGGAGTGCCGCCGCCCCGGGCGTAATCAAGCGGCTCGCTTGGCCGCGCGTCGGCGGGCGAGGTATTCGGCGGGCGCGTCTGCGGGGACGCGACGGAGACGACCGATGTCGATGGACTCCAGTTCGCCGGTGCGGATGAGTGCGAAGCACGTGGTGCGGCCGATGCGAAGTCGGCGGGCGGCTTCTTCGACGGTGAGGAGAACCAACGTGGCGTCGTCGTCTGCGGGGGTCGCGAGGGTGACGTGTTCGTCCAAGGCTCACTCCGGAGGACTGCTTTCACGGGCAGATGCCGCCGCACAAACCGCAAAATCCGCAGAAAAGCCGGGGATGGCGGCTGACCTGCGGTGATGTGGTGTGCGGGCGGGGGTGGACAGTGCTCCGCAGAAACCCGCGATATTCCGCAAAAAAGCAGGGGCGGCCAGTGACCGGCCCCGGCCGGTGTAGTGGCGCTCGGTATTTTGCGGAATATCGCGGGATTGTGCGACGGACCCCCGGCCGGGATGGGGCGGGGGTCGCGCCGCAGGTCAGCGGGGGTGTCCGGGGTTATTGCGGATTTTGCGGTTTGTGCGGGAGGGGTCTGCGCGGGTAGGGGTCACCGGCCGCCGTGGCGCAGGGACGGGTGGGCGGCGAGGCGGGGGGCCGGCGGGCGTCCGCGCTTGCCGGTGCGCTCCGGCTGGTAGGACCGCAGATAGCCGTGGTCTTCCAGCAACGCGAGGGCCGGTTCGAGATCCGCGACGGTGGGGACCTCGCTGCGGGAAAGGACGGTGAACACGTCCCGTCGGCTGACGTCCTCCCATCCGTTGTCCCTCAGCGCTTCCAGGACGCCGCGGGCGCGGGACAGGACGGGGTCGGCGCCCATGACGTCGAACACGGCGAGGGCGTGGGCGGTGTAGTACTCCCCCAGTTCAATGGCCGCGTTCATGGTGTCGGCGGTGACGGGGTGGGCGTAGCCGTTGCCGCCGTGCTCGGCGAGGTGCAGTAGCGCGGCCATGCGGGCGGTGGCCCCGGCAAGTTTTCCAGCCCAGTTGGAGATGTGGCCCAGCTTGCCGCCGCGTGCCTTGAGCTGCGGTTCGATGCGCTTCTGATACGTGATCAGGGCCGCGTCCGCGTCGGGGCTGAGTTGGATGACGGCCGGGTCGGTCCACTCCGCCAGGGACAGGGTGAGGTCGATGACGCGAGCGGTGTAGGCGGCGGCCGTCGTCTCGGGGACCGGGTCGGTGATGATCTCGCGGTTACCGACCGTGGACGCCGGGAGGGAGTACAGGAAGCGGGCCAGCAACCCGCGTCCCTCGAACCCTTTCACCTTGCCGATGTCTCGCAGTACGTCCGGCTGTACGGCGAGGCCGATAGTGAGGGCGGGGGCGTCGATGTACTCGCGGCGGGTTTGCCGGTTCACCCTCAGCCGGTCCCCGGCGTGCCCTTTGAGGAAGACTTCCATGTTGGGGGCGCCGGAGTAGCGGCCGGCAATGATGTCGAAAATGCCGCCCTCGGCACTCATCACCGACAGCCGGCCGCCCTGTTCGGCCATGAGCGAGGTGACCGTCTCGGGTGTCGAGTCGTCCGCCAACAGGACCGGTTCGGCGGGGACGGTGAGCGTGTCGGCCGTCTGCGCGAGACCCACGGCCGTGGCCACGATCTCATCGCGCTTGTCGCCGTCGGCGGACGCGGCCTTGGCAGCGGCTTTGTCTGCCGCTTCCTTGGCCAAGCGCGCCGTCAGCTCCGCTTCCACGATCACGGGTTGCATCGCGGTCTTGAGCTGTTTCTCCGCCTCGTACAGCGGGTTGGTCAGCAGCGCGAAGACGGCAGACTTCCGGTTGGCGGGCGGGAGCGCCACCACCGTGTAGAGGTTGGTCGGCTCACGCCAGTTCCCGCGTACATGGACCACCGATCGGCCGCCGGCCGCCGTGGCGAGCACGGCGAGGGCGACCGATCCGGCGAGGTCCACCGGGGTCTGCGTCTCCTCCGCGACGGCCGCCACGAACTCCCCCAGCCAAGCGGGGAGGACGTGGGCGGGGAACGTCGGACGCTCGCGGCGGCCGGTGAGGGGAATGGGGTCCTCCCACCCGTCCGGTGCCGTGCCGTCCTCGCCGGGCGGGTCTTTGAGGGTGGGCAGTCCGGCCCACAGGTCGGGACTGTCCACAGGCTGTGGAGTCATGAGGCCGCCCTCCCTTCGGTGGTGGTGTGGGGGCAGATGCCGACGATGACGCGCGCGACCAGCCGGATGACGGCCGCACGGCCCCGGGCGCGTTCGTGCTCCCCGCAGGCACAGAGCCAGTCCGCGACCGGGATGCCGTCGCACCTGATCTGCAACCCCGGGGTGATGCCGGTGACGGTGACCGTCTGCGGGTCAGAACCAACAGCAGAAAGGACGCCCTTGCGGGCGACGCCCTTCGGTTCGCCCACGGTCGGCCGTGACGGGGGCTGTGTGGCGTCCTGAGGGGCGTTCGCGGGGTTTCGGGATGCTTTGTTCATGCCGCACGCCCGGGAGCCGTCTCAAGGCCGTTGACGACCGCGCGGCGGGCGTAGGTCTCGGGGACGCCCACGGCGACGGCGGCGGCCACGACCGCGTCCCCGAGAGCGGCCAGTCCGCACGGTCCCGGGCAGGCGGTGTGTTGGGCGGCGAGGAACCGGGCGACGCCGAACGCCTGTGATCCGGCGCCGGATTCGGTGCGGGCCCGTACGAGGGCGAGGCCGCGTTCGAGACCGGTGCGGACGTAGCGCTCGGTGTGGCGGCACCCGGTGGCGACGCTGCGGTCCCACGGGGTGCGGTTGGGAAGGGAAGAGGCCACCTCCCTCGGGGCGGGGGTGGTCTCTTCCTTCACCAGCAGCGCGCGCACGGCCGCCGGGAGGACGGCCATGCGGCCGGTTCCGGGTCCGAGCCAACGGGCGTACTGCATGAGCGACTTGACGTCGACACCGGGCCGGACCGCGTTCGCGGACGGCATGGCGCCCCGGTAGAGCCAGTGCTCACCGCGGGTCGTCGACACCGTGCGGGTGGCGGGCAGGGTCTCGCGGGCCCATGCGACGGCCGCCGCGTCGTCCAGGTCGACGACCGTCAGCCCCGCCCCGCCGGGGTGGTAGGCGACGGTCACCGCCTCACGCCACACCGGCGCCCACACGGGCGAGGTGAGGGTGTGTGGGTCGGTGGTCGCTGCGGCCCACGCGTGGCACGGCGCCGGGCATCGGCAGGGGCCCGGCGTCTTCATGTTCGGCCGACCGCCGCACCGGGGCGGGGTGCCCGCGCAGGTGCGGCAGTTGCCGAACGGGACCTTGCCCGCCCGCAGGGGCAGGACCGGGACACCCACCGCCGCGAGGGCGAGGGCGATCCTCAGGGGTTCGGGCGTCGCGTTCGTGCCGGGCAGGACTCGCCCCGTTCGGGTGGCAGAGGTCAAGGCACCCTCGCCGGAGACGCGCGGTTGGGTCATGCTGTAGGTCTCCTGTTCTGCAACGTCGGGATGAGGAGACCGTGGGCGGCGGGTTGTCCTTGTCCGGGAGCCGCCGCCCACGGGCGTAGCTAGAAGGGCGGTTCGTCGCTGTAGCCGCCGGGGCCCCAGGGGTCGCGGCCGTTGTCAAGGCGGCGCAGCCATCGGGGCCGGTTCGGGAGCGGCAGCAGTACCACGCCCCATGCCGTCCAGCAGGGGCAGGGCTCCCAATGGGTGCCCTCGTACTCGCCGTCGTAGTGGTTGCCGTAGTCGTGCGGGATGCCGCCCACGCCGTCACAGTCGCGGCAGTCGGGGCGGGGGGTGTCGGTGAGGATGAGCGCGTTGCGGGGCAGCACGGCGCGCTGGATACGCAGTCGCATCACGGGCGTTGGCTCCTGTCAGCCGTAGAACTTGTTCCGCTTGATCACGGCCTTGCGGATGTGGACCGTCGTCCCGCCCCGGTGACTGCCCGCGCTGAACACCTGCACGGCGATCCATCCGCCGAAGACGACGCCAGCGAGGATGACGAGCTGGGTCACCAGCGCGGTCAGAGCGGTGACGAACGCGGTGAGCATGAGCAGTCCGCCGCACACAGCGAGGAACCCGACGCCCCCGAGCGCGATGTTCACCGCCGTGCGGGACACAACCGGCTTGTGCGCGACCGGTTCGGGCTTGACCGGCTCAACGGCGTAACCGGTGACGACCCGGCCGTCGGGGAGGACGACACTCGCCACGGCCGGGACGGTGCCCGGCCGCATGGGCATGAGCGGGGTGGGGGTGTGGACTTCGACGGCCGCCGTCTCGTGTCCGGCGGTCCGGCCGTACGCGGTGGGTTTGTTCACGGTGTTGGTCTCCCTTCTAGCGGCCGGCGTCGGCGAGTGCGCCGGTGACGGCGGTGACGAGCTGGTTGACGGTGTCGCTCGCGTCGGTGCCGGCGAGGTAGAAGCCGAAGAGCGCGACGACGACGGCCGCGCCGGCGCCGACGGCCTTGAAGCGCAACAGCAGCGCGACACCGACGGCGAGCAAGAGAACGAGCGAGATGGTGATGTCCACGGGGCCTCCGGGGCGGGTCTCAGCGGGTGCCGGCGCGGTAGGTGCGCGCGGCGCGGTTGTAGATCCAGCGGCCGACGCGTATGCGCTTGCCGGTGGCGTCGCAGCGGCGGCAGTCCCGGCCGCGCCGGGTCTTGCCCTTGCGGTCGGTCTTGAAGCCGTGACCCATGCCGTCGCACTTGCGACAGTCCCCGAACGGGCTCAGCCAGCACTTGACCACGTAACCAAGAGTGACGAACAGGAGGAATGCGGTAGCGAGCACTGCAAGGCTCATCAGGGGCCTCTCAGAGGGGGTTGAGGGGGTTTTCGCAGGTCGGCCGCTACGTGCTAGCGACCTGATCAGGGGCGGTTTGGGTCGCTAGCAGGGTTGCTACCGGTAGCGACGTCCGCCGCTACCGGTAGCAGGCTGTGAGACCTATCCGGCGTCCCTCTTTTGGTTGCGGTGCATAATCGCGGCGGCAATGTCGTCGCGCTTGATGCCGCGCTTGTTGACCTGTTCGCCGTCGATGCGCCGGCTGATCTGCCCGGTGCCGATCCCGAACGGCTTGAGTGCGGCGGTGAGCGCTTCCGCCTTGGGCTTGGCCTCCAGCTCCGCCCACGGCCCGTAGACCTCCGGGCGCAGGTCGGCGAGCCGGTCCACGACCGTTTCGGACCACACCTTGGCCTCGCCCTTGCCGAGCACGGCCGCGACGTCGTCGAGGATCGTCGCGGACGTCTCCGGTGCCGGGGCCTCGCCGGCCGCGTCGCCGGACAGGGTGCCCTCGGCCTCGCGCAGGGCGGCGGCGCGGGTCAGGATGCGGTCGGCGTCGCGGCCGTCGGCGAGGTAGGTCCGCACGATCCCGGAGTCGTCCGACATGCCCTTGAGCAGACCCACGCCCTTGTGGGACTTGAGCAGCTTGGACGCGTCCAGCCCCTCCGAGTACGAGCCCGCACCGAGGATGGTGTCCGAGACCTGGTAGGCGCCGACCCGCAGGGCGAACCGGGCCTGATGCTGGTCACGCAGCTCCGACGGGCACGCCTTGTCGTCCGGTTTCTGCGTCGCCGTCATCACCGAGACACCCACTGCGGGCGCGACCCGGGCGAGGTAGACCATCAGGGACAGGATCTCCTTGCCGTGCTCGGGGTGGGTCAGGTACTCCTGCACCTCGTCCACCACGAACAGCGTGAGCGGCATGTTGAGCTTCTTGTCCCGGCTGATCTCCGGGGTGAGCTTGCCCTCGGGGCAGACGTGCAGCGGCAGTTCGGAGAGCCGGTGGTAGCGGTCTTCGACGTCCGCCTTGAGTTCCCGCAGCGAGGTCAGCAGGTGCGAGACGGGGTCGAACCCATTCTTCGGCACGATGCCGAACCCGATGCGGTGCGCGACCTTGGCGAACGTGCGCCAGTCCGGCGACGCCTTTCCGTCGAACACGTACAGCCGGACGTACGGGTCCAACGCGGCGGCGAGCGCGATCGTGCGGGCTGAGAACGTCTTGCCCTGACGCGGCACGGCACCGACCAGCAGCGACAGCCACAACATCGTGGCCATGACCGGGTTGCCCCGCTCGTCGACACCCCACGGGAACGGCTTCCAGAAGTCCACCCGCGTCGCCCCCAATAGCGGGGACTTGCCCGACGGCACGGCGAGCGGGTCACGGTCGGCGATCCAGTACGACACCCGCCGCCCGCTCGTCTCGTCCTTGTCGAGGAAGAGCTGAGTGGGGGCAATGTCCATACCGGACGCGAGACGCGCGTGGGCCTTCATCGCGTCCTCGAACGTCTTGCCGTATGGCAGATCCACCACCACGCGCCAGCCGTCGCCGTCCCGGCCGATCGGCCGGGGGAACGCGATGGTCTGGTCCCGGGTGGTCAGGCCGGATGCGTCGTGTGCGCGGATGACGATGTCGGAGGACAGCTTGCGCTTGCGGAACGTCACCTTGGCCATGTCGATCAGCGGCCGGTCCGCCGGCGCCCCGACCACACCGAGGGTGGTGGTCAGCGTCGCCACGGCCAGCATGAGCAGCCACGACGGCGCCATGACGTACAGGGTCAGCGCGGCGGCCAGCCCGACGAAACCGGCGATCGTCGCCACGATCCCCCGCAGCCGGACACGGTCGTTGCGCTGCCGCGACAGCTTCAGGTACTCCGCCGCGTCTTCGTTCGCCACGGACGCCAGCCGCAGTGCCTTGCCCTCCGCGTCGAACACCCACCGGCCGATCGCGGTCGACCACCGCCACGCGCCGCGCGGCGAGTAGGCGCAGATCTTCGGTGTGTAGACCAGCGGCAGCCGCACGGCGTGGTAGCCGGCCACGGCGGAGTAGTGCCGGACGGCCCACTTGCGGACGGCCGTGCGCTGGTCAGGGAGCTTCATCCAGTCCGGCAGTACCGGCATCCGGGCCTTGTCCTTGGCCTCCATCCACTCCGCGACCGAGGGCGGGTAGACCTCGCGCGGCGGGTCGACCGGCGCCCCCTCGCTCAGGCCGTCGGCCTCGGGGTCGTCGGTGTCGGGGAGTTCGGCCTCCCACTCCCCCGGCTTCACCACACCCTCGCTCAGGATGGTCGGGTCGGGGTCGGTCTTCTTCTTCAGCGGGAACGGCACGATGTCGGCCGTCGGCTGTTCGGTGCCTTCCGGGTCCCTGGCGGGCGGGAAGGCGGTGGTTTCCGTCACGATGTACGCACTCCTTCGGGAGTCGAAGGGTCCGGCCGGCTTGCTGTGGAAGGTCGGGCGGCCGGACCCGGTGCAGTGATGGTGAGGGCTCTACTGGGCGGTAAGGGATACAGTCCGTATCCCTTCGCGGAGGGGTACGGTTTGTACCCCTCGCAGGTCACGCAGCGCGCTGTTCCTCGGGATAGGCGCAGGGCACGCACGATCCGAGCGTGGGAGGGATGACGTATCCGGCGTCCCGGTGGCACTCGGGGCAGGTGCGGCGGGCGCGCATCATCGCGGCGTGGGCCCGCCACCGGCCCGGCGTCATCGGCCGGACCGGTTTGGCGAGGTCGACGCGGTACAGGTAGGCCACCAGCGGAGGACGGCCCCGCCGCCGGGGGCGTTCGAGCTGGGCGGCGACTTCCTGACCGCCGGTCCGCAGGTCACGGGCCCGCAGTTGGCGGCGGGTGGCGTAGCCGTCCGGGGCGAGGTGCCACCGGAAGACCGGCAGCGTGCTCATGCCGCGCCACGCCGTCCGGGTCGACGACCGGCCACCGATTCGAGCAGTCGCCCGAGACGGGCCCGGCGAGGACCGGACCGCCCCGAGCGCTTGGCCGCGTACATGGCCTCATCGGCGCGCCGCAGCAGCGCGGACAGGTCCTCGCCCGGGTGGTCGGCGGCCCGTACCCACCCCAGAGACACGGTGGTGTGCACGTCGGGGGCGGTGTCGACCGGCCGGGCGAGGACGCGGGCGAGGGTGTGCAACCGGTCGGCCATCGTGCCGTCGCGGTCGACGACGACGGCGGCGAATTCGTCCCCTCCGAGTCGTCCCGCCACCCCGCCGGGGGTGGTGCCGTGGGCGAGGCGGGTGGCGACCGTGGCGAGCAGCACGTCACCGGCCGCGTGCCCGTGGGTGTCGTTGATCTGCTTGAAGTGGTCGACGTCCGCCAGCACGACCACGGCGCGCGGGTCGCGCAGCAGGCGGCAGGCCCGACGGGTGAACGCATCCCGCGTCCACAACCCGGTGAGCGGGTCACGGCGGGCGGTGGTCAGCCGGTTGTGCAGCCACCGGGCATGTATCGCCCACCCGATGACAGGCGGCACGGCCGCCAAGAGCGCGGTGAGAGTGCTCACGGAGTCACCGCCCCGGTGGCGCGTTCGGCGAGCAGGGCGTCACGCAGCATGCGGGCGTTCGTCGGCGAGGTGCGCAGGGCCCGGCGGATGCCCTCCCCGGTCACCTCAGCGTCCGTCCATCCGGCCGTCGTCTTCCGCGCTTCCGCCATGAGTTGATCGGGAGTGCGGCGGGTGCGGGTCGACTTGGCGGCGACCGGGACACGGCCTGTCGCCCGACGCGGCGCGGTCGACGCGGCCGGGACCGAGCGGGCGGGCACCGGGGCGATCGGGACCGGCTTCACCACCGGGACGACGGCGGGCATCGGCTTCACGCCAGTGCCCGACTTTCCCAGGTCGACGGGCGCAGGGTCGGGGACGGGAAGCCGCGTCAGGACGACGGTCGCCGGGGTCGATACAGGCAGGTCAGAGGTAGACCGTTCTCGACTATTTCCGGACGATTCCTCCGCATTCGTGACTGCCGGAGGGATCGGGGCGGTGGTGCCGAACATCGAGGCGAGAGCCGCGTCCGCGCCGTCGCTGATCCGGTCGCGCTGGACATCCAGCAGCCTCGATCCGAGCGCCGCGTCCCCGACCCCGACCCTGCGGGCCAGTCGCCACGACGCCCGATCGGACCGCTTCCGCACCCGGCTCACCGGGTGGTGGGCGGCGCGCGCCCGGTGGTAGGCGAGAGCCTGGACGACGTCGGCGGTGCGCCGCTCGTTCTCCGCGTCGCGGCCGTCGATGTGGACGACGATGCGGCGGGCGAGGAACGCCATGCCCTCCGCAGAGACGGACATGCCCATCGGGGTCAGCGCGTAGACGACCGTGCGGCCCGGGTCCGGCGCGGCCATGGCACCCATGACGGCGGCGGCGGCCGGCAACGCCCACAGCCCCGCCCGCACGACGCGCGGCGAGGACTGGCCCAGCATGGTCAGCCCCAGCAACACCAGGGCGAGCACGGCTGTGGCGCCCTCACCGGCACCGAGAGCACCGAGCGCGGTCCCGGTGCCGTAGGCGTGCCCGATGTTGCTGTACGTACCGATACCGCCGACCACCCCCGTGGCCAGCATCGGCACGAACGCGGCCGACAGCACACCGATCTGAACCCTCGTCAGAGGCTTGCGGGTCTCGCTCATGCCAATTCCCCCGTCCACTCACGCACCCGCAGACCGGCGATCAACTCAACCGGCGCGTCGAAACCCGCCTGGTCCTCGCTCCACTCCCACTCCGCACCGTCAACCGGCTCGAACCCGAGCTGCGCGAGCGCCGACAACCGGGCCGCGAGCGAGGGCGCATCCGTGACAGCGAAGTCGTGCTCAGGCCACGCGTCCGTCGTGCCCAGCACCCCCACGAACACCCGCCACCGGCCCGTCACGGACGACACCGACAGCACCGCCTGATACGAACGGCTCCCGCTCACAGCGCACCCCCCACCACAGCGATCACGACCGCGAGGACGAGCAGCGCGCCGCCCGCACAGGTGAGGTCGATGGCGCGACGCAGACCGGTGAACTTGGCCACCGCCAGCCGGGACAGACCCGCGATGTCCGCGCTGACATCGACCTCGGCGAGCGTGGCCGTGATCTCCTCGGCGGTGAGCGTCGCCCACAGCGGGAAACCGTGACGGCCCCGAAGGTTCGGCCGCACCGACCACAGCAGGACACCCGCTGCAACGGCCAGCAGCACCATCCCGGCCCCGCCCACGATGTACGCGGCCAGGTTCAGCGGGGCGTCCTTGGCGACCGTCCACGCACCGGCCAGCACCGCACCGATGAACGCCAGCAGCAGACCGGTCTTCGTGTCCGTCCGCGCGATCTCCGCCTTCACCTCGGCGTGCGCGGCCGTCAGGTTCTGAGTCACGTTGCTCATGCCGCTTCCCCCGTCCCCGACCGGTGGCCGCGAACGGAACGCAGGAACGGCACCGTACGGGTCAGCGCGTCGGCGTACAGGGCGTCCCAACCGGCGATCTCGTCACCGGCCTCGCCCATCGCGACCAGGTCGGCGAGGACGTCACGGGCCGCGTCCTCACGGGCCGTACGCTCACCGTCCGTCTCGAACTCAAGCGGGCCCCGGAACAGGTCGACGTCGATACCGAGCGCCAGTTCCGCGAACTCCGAATCGCCGAACGCCTCCTGTCCGGCGACGAAAGTGCGCATACGCATGGTGGATCTCTCCTCTGACTACGTCGGGATAGGGCGACCGGGCGGCGCGTTGTCCTTGTCCGGGAGTGCGCCGCACCGGCAATGAGGGCCAACGCCGCAGGAAGCGGCGGGCCAAGAGCCCCGGGCGAGATTCGATCTCGCGCCCTCGCGGCTGACTGCCGGGGCGGGTAGTGCAGATGTCCCCCTTCGGAAACACGAGCTTCCGTTGTAGGCGTAGGGGGACGTTGGCCTTTCGGCCTTGCCCTCCGGTTGACCAGGGGTCCGGGTCCCTCGGCCCGCTCTGTCCCGGGCCCCTTGTCGTGCGCTCGATCGGTCGCCGAAGCGACTAGACCGAGAGGAACATGTATTACGTGTTCCTCATCTTGCAGAGGGAGGTTCGCCCCGTCAAGCCCTTCGGCTGTTTGGAGTTCGCGCACCCCTCGCGCTCGATGTACCTACGGAGTGGTGCCGACGACGGCGACGCTCGACTTCGCACCTGTACGACCTGGGTCGTCCTTGGCTAGCGTGAAGTCGTACCAAGTCGTCCCGAGTGAGCGGAGGTTGGACGTGGCGAACGAGCGACTGCGCGGCGCGATAGTCGACTTGGGCCTGACCCTCGATGAGGTTGCCGAGCGTCTCGGTGTCGCGGCCAAGACGGTCGAACGCTGGATCAACGAGCCTGACCGCAAGCCATATCGCCGCTTCCAGTACGCGACGGCCTCACTTCTGAAGTGCGAAGTCTCGTACCTCTGGCCGGATGAACGGACATCGGCCGAAGTGACTGCTACCGGCAATGCGGAGTTGGTCAGGCTGTATCCGCACCGGTCCGTCGTGATGCAGACCCTATGGACGAACCTGTACTCCAAGGCAACCCGCCAGTTTGACCTACTGGTGTACTCCGGTTTCTGGCTCACCGAGGACGCGACGTTTCACCGCATCGTGAAGGAGAAGGCAGCCGACGGGGTACCCATCCGCTTCATGCTGGGCGAGCCCACGTCGCCGGCCGTGACCGCACGCGGTGAGGACGAAGGGATCGGCGCGGCGATGGCGGGCAAGATTCGAAACGCCCTCATCAACTACGGCCCGCTCTTCGGCCTCCCCGGTGTCGAGTTCCGTTTGCACGGCACCACGCTCTACAACTCGATCTACCGGGCCGATGATGAGATGTTGGCGAACGGTCACCTCTACGGGGTCGGCGCCTACATGGCTCCCGTGCTCCATCTGCGACGCGTCCCCGGCGGTGAACTCTTCGACGCCTACGCTGAGAGCGTCGAAAAGGTGTGGCAGTCAGCCCGCCCGATCTCGTCACCCACCGATGGGGGAGGCACACACTGATGAGTCGGATTGACTACTTCCGCGACCCGAACGCCCCTGAGGCCAACTCGGTGGTCCCGTCGGTGACGGCGGTTGTCCGGGACGATGCGGGGCGGTTGTTGCTCATCCACAAGACCGACAATGACCTTTGGGCCCTGCCCGGTGGTGGCCACGACATCGGCGAGCGCATCGCGGACACAGTCGTTCGTGAGGTCCGGGAAGAGACCGGTATCGACGTTGAGGTCGACAACGTCATCGGTCTCTACACCGACCCCGAGCACGTGTTGGCGTACGACGACGGCGAGGTCCGGCAACAGTTCTCCATCTGCTTCCGGGCCCACCCGGTCGGCGGCTGCCTGCGAACAAGCAGCGAATCGAAAGAGGTCCGCTGGATTGATCCGGCGGACCTTGACGGGCTGGACATCCACCCTTCGATGATGCTGCGTATCCGGCACGGTCTCGATGCCGCGCGGCAAGAGCCCTACATCGGCTGACCGCCAACGGAGACGTCTGCCATCCGGTCCCCGACGCGCTTCGACGCGGCATGAATCTCGGGGGCCGCGCGCTGGATGAACCGCCCGACGATCGTGTCCGGGCCGTACCGCTGCACGATCTCGTCTAGCCGCTCAGCCGGGGTCGTCTGTGTCCCGTCCGGCGTCGTGGTCATGTCGCAGTAGAGCAAGGCGTCGACCAGGTCCGAGCGCTCTAGCTCGAACTCGCCCTCAAGTTCTTGCCGAAGTCCGCGTTCCTCCGCTTCCAGCAAGGCACAGGAGTGATGCGCCACAAGACGAACAACCCGTTCGTCCGCGCCTTCCTGACCCCTGAGGAACCGAGCACCGTCCAAGGGGTGGAAGCCCGTCGCGGCAATGGCCGGCGAGTATCCGATGTCATGCAGCACGGCGGCGGCTTCCAACAGCTCCGCATCGTCTCCCAGGATCGGGCGCAGGGAGCGAGCGCGCTTGGCGACCCCGAGTGAGTGATCCCACCGGCGCGGGAGCGGATCGGAAAGCAGCGATTCAGAGAGCGTGTACGCCCACTCAGTCAGTCCCATGGCGGCCAAGACTACGGCCGGCTGGTGGAAGCCGGGAGGGCGCGCACAGTCCGCCCCTTGCCGTGCACAGTGGCGAGCAAGCCGTTTCCCTCCATCTGAGCGAGAACCCGACGCACGGCGGTCCGGGACGCTCCGAACCGCTCACACAGCTTCGCTTCGGACGGGTACGTGTCCCCCACTGAGAGTGAATCCTCTTTGATCACGTCCGCCATGCGCTCCGCCAGCGATCGACGGTCGCCCTCTCGGACCACTCGCCACCCGACACCGGGAGCGGACTCGACAACCCCGTCAGCTTCGAGAACCTTGAGCGCGCGGCGGATCGTGTTCCGGGAGACGCTGTGCGAGTCCATCAGGTCGGCTTCTGACGGCAAAGTACCGCTAGCGGACTCTGTCTGAATCTCGTTGCGCAGCGTCTCTGCAATGACTAGGTACGTACCTCGCGGACTGCCCTGCGGCACGTGGGCTCCCCTTCCTCGGCCTCGGCGGTGGCCCGATGTCCACTCAATGGCAACAAGTGTTGCACTACCGTGCGACCGGCCGATGGTCTCGCCTTCCCACCCTCACTCGGCACCGTTCGTTGTCCTGGTCTTTGTCCAGTGCGCCGACGGCCGCCACAGTTCACCGCCGTACGCGCCCCTGTTCTGACCTGCCCGGCGAACTCCCACGAACGCCCCCGGACGACCCTGCGGACAGTTGGAAAGCGTGTTGGGGGCAACCCCTCACGAGTTCGAATCTCGTATCCTCCGCCAGTGCCTCACCGGGCACGATGTCGAAGGGCCCCACCGTTCGCGGTGGGGCCCTTCGACGTGCGTGGTTGCAGTTCGGGTTGCATCGTCGGCTTGTACTCGTCGGGCTGGGCCCGGCGGGGAGGTGGTGCGGGCTCTGTCTTCGTACGCCATCCGCGGATCATGGAACTGCGCCATCCTTGGCGTTGGCGCCGAAGCGGCTTCGGCCCGTCTGTGACGTTTTCTGTCTGTCGAGGTGCACCCTCATGAAGTCCCGATCGACGCTGGCGACCTGGCTGAGCGAACTCGACCGTTCCCGCCTGGCAGGCGTCCTCGCCCTGCGGAAGGACGCGGCCTCCTCTCCGGAACCACGCTCGGTGGGGGAACTGGCGGACCGTCTCCAGCGTCCGGGGTCCGTGGCGCTCGTCCTGCCGCGACTAACGCTGCCGTGCTTGCAGGTCGCCGAGGCGCTGGCGGCCCTGGGGGCACGAGCGACCCGGGACAGCCTCGCGGAGTTGCTCGGCTCGACCTCCCCTGCGGCGGTACGCGCGCTGGACGCGACCCTGGAGGCGCTTTCGGATCGGGCGCTCGTGTGGCACGACGGCAGCAGGGCACTCCGCATGCCTACGCCCTTGCGGCAGGCGTGGAGCACGCCCCTGGGACTTGATGCCCCGCTGGAAGAGCTGCTGGCCGGCACCACCTCGGAGGAACTGCGCGGCATGCTGGCGGTCCTGGGTATCAAGCCACCCGGGACCAAGCAACAGCGGCTCGCGGCTCTGGTGGAGCATCACAGTGACGCGGAGCGGATCGCCGCGCTGGTGGCGGGGGCACCGGCGGCCACACGGAAGTTGCTTGAGCAGAGCGCCAGGTCCACTCCGCGTCAGTCACGGTTCGCCGTGGTCGGGGGTCTTGGACTCGATCTCCCACCAGGCGCCCGTTGGGCACTCGACCGCGGGCTTCTGCTCCAGGACCGTCACCGGTACGGGCCCGTCCGGATGCCGGTCGAGGTGGCCTTGGCTCTGCGGGGCCCCGATTGGCACGCGCCGTTTGAACCCCTGCCGCCCGTCCCACAGTTGGTGCCCATCACCTCGGCGGAGGTGGAGCGGGAGGCCGCGGTGGCCGCCACCGCGTTCGCGGCCCAGGCAGCCTCCGTCCTTTCGGCGTGCGCGACCGCTCCACCGGCCCGGCTGAAGTCGGGCGGGATCGGCGCGCGTGAACTGGCCCGGCTCGGCAAGGCCGCCCAAGCGGACGACGCCGTCGTACGCATCGCCCTGGAGACCGCCTATGCCGCCGGACTGCTGGCGCGTGACGGCGATCGCGTAGCTCCCACCGAGGCGTACGACGCCTGGGCCGAGCAGGAGCCCGCAGAACAACTCGCCGTTCTGCTCCGGGCATGGCGGGACCTGCCGCTCACCCCCACCCGGGCGCGCGACGAGGACAACAAGGCGCTTCCCGCGCTCGCCGGTGCGCCTGACTGCGGCGGCTGTCTGCAGGCCCGCAACGGGCTGCTCACCGCGGCGGCGGGGCTCCCGACAGGACAGGGCGTGAAGGCCGCTTCGGAGCTGGGGCCGCTCGTGGCCTGGCACCGTCCGCTCGCCGACGATGCCTCGCCCCAGGACACGGCACCGTTCAGCACCTTGATCCGCGAAGGCGAACTGCTCGGCGTGCTGGCACGGGGTGCGCTGTCCCCGCTCGGTGCCCACCTGGCGGCCCACGCCGACGAAGAGCTCGGCATCACGGCCCGGCGGCTGCTGCCCCCCGCGACCACGACCGCCCGGATCGGCGCCGACCTCACCGCCGTCGTCACCGGCACCCCCTCCGCGCGACTCGCGGCACTGCTGGATGCGATGGCCGACCGGGAGACCAGTGGTACGGCGTCGGTGTGGCGCTTCAGTGCCGGCAGTATCCGCCGGGCCCTGGACGCCGGCCGCACCCCGGACGACATCACAGCCGACCTGGCAGCCGGCTCCGCCACGGCCCTGCCACAGCCGCTGACCTATCTCATCGCCGACACCGCGCGCGGTCATGGACGGGTGCGCATCGCCCCCGCGGCCTGTGTCATCCACGGCGACGAACCCGCGCTCCTGGCCGAACTCGCCGCCCACCGCGCGCTGTCCAAGCTCTCCCTGCGGCAGCTCGCCCCCACGGTCCTGGTCAGCGGCAGCCCACCGGCGACGACTCTCGCCACGCTCCGTGCCGCGGGCTACGCCCCGGTCGCCGAGACCGCCGGGGGAACGGTACGCATCGAGAAGCACCTGCCGCAGAGGGCCACCGCCGTCCCGCCCCCGCGAGGAAACGTCGGGCGGCGCGGCCCCCGGACCACCGCGACCCGCGCCTCGGACGTGCCCACCGACACCGGGATGGACGCCCTGGCCGACCTCCTGCTCAAGGCCCCGCCCATTGCACCGGAACCCGACCCGTTCGGCAGCGGGGTGCCTTTCGCGACGGACACCGAGGAGATCGTCGCCGGATACGCGAAGCACCTGTCGTACAGCGACGTCCGCCAGGTCGCCCATGCCATCGACACCGGTGCGGCCATCACGGTCGAGTACATCGCCACCTCGGGCAACCGGACCGTACGCACCCTCAGCGACCTGGAACTCGACCCGCCCTACCTCGACGCCTGGTGCCACCTGCGCGAAGCGGAACGCGTCTTCACTCTCTCCCGCATCCATGGCGTGATGCCCGCGTAGGGCTGACGGCCACGCCGGGTGCCCGTGGGTGCGCCCCTGCGGACACCTTGCGAGATATACTTGAACCCACATTTGATATCAGGGAGAGAGACACTCATGAGTCGAACCGTCATCGACCTGGACGACGACCTGGTCGCGGACGTGGCCAAAGCCCTCGGGACGAGCACCAAGAAGGAGACCGTCAACACCGCTCTTCGCGAGGTGCTGGAGAGTCGGCGTCGCGCCCTGGCTCTCGCCCGGCTACGGACCGCGGCCGGGGACGGCGCATTCGATCTGGAGCTGTTCGAGAGCAAGGGGAACTACCGCCGGTGAACGCGGCCCAGTTCCTGATCGACACCAGCGCGCTCGCTCGGTTCATGGGCGAGGACGCGGAGCAGTACGGCTGGGACCAGGCGGCAGCCGCCGGGCTCATCGCCACCTGCCCGATCACCGAGCTTGAGTTCTTCCACAGCGCCCGGTCGGCCGCCGACAGGGCGCGCGGCATCGAGGACATGCGACTGATCTTCGGTTGGGTTCCCGTCGACGACCGCGCCTACGACCGCGCCTGGCAGGTCCAGGAAGCTCTCACCAAACAGGGAAAGCATCGCAGTGCGGGTGCGGTGGATCTCGTCGTCGCCGCGACGGCCGAGTTGCAGGGGCTCACCCTCCTGCACCGCGACCACGACTTCGCCCGCATCGCGGCAGTGACCGGCCAGGCTCTCCAGTGGTACGGCCCGGAGAGCGGTAAATAGGCGGCGATGGTTGCGGTTTTCGCCGAACCCCTGGACGAACACGTGGAAAGCGTGTTGGGGGCAACCCCTCACGAGTTCGAATCTCGTATCCTCCGCAGTCGCCTGACCAGGCGAGACGAAGACCCCGGACCGCTCGGCGGCCGGGGTCTTCTGTGTGCCCTGGTCTCAGGTCTGGTCTCAGGTCTGGTCTCATTTGCTTCCGGTGTTAAAGACATTTCGCACACTGTGGCCGTCCATGTTCGATCCGGTGTGCACGCTGCCGTGCCCGACCGCCCGGGCGCGGCCGACTCGGAGATCCGTACTCGGCCGCGGGCTGCCACCTCTACGTAGTACAGCCGCGGCTGATATCGGGTTCCCGCGAGTACTCCGAGTGCGGCGCTCCGCCCCCATCGCCCTCCGCCTACCGGGCGTTCCGGCTGTTCAGGCGGGGGTGCACGTCACTCCGCTGCGCCCCTTGGGCGGACTGAACCCGCGTTCAATGCCGAAGGGGTGCCATCATACATACACGTATGTATGATGGCACCATGCGCAAAACCGCTGAAGAAGCCGCCCAGACCCGTGCCGCCCTCCTGGAAGCAGCCCTGTTCGTCTTCGCCGAGCAAGGACTCGCCTCGGCGAGGCTGGCTGACGTGGCACAGCGGGCGGGTCTGACACGCGGCGCGCTGTACTACCACTTCGCGGACAAGTCCGTTCTCCACGCCGCGGTCATGGCCCACTCATGGGCCACAGTGTCGGAACCGGTGTGGGGAATTCTGGACTCGGAAGCGCCGCTTGACGAGCGGCTGCGCAGATTTCTCACGATGTGGCTGCGCCGCTTGCGCCATGACGCGCACTTCCGCGCCCTGCTGACGCTGACGCTCGACGGCTCGTACGACTCCGCCGGACTGTCCGAGGGACGCGCCGCGAAGGCGTCCGGCCTGGCCGACTGGCAGCGCCGCCTCGAGGCCGTCTTCGTCGGGCACGCGGCCGACGCGAAGGACCGCCGGGGTGCCGTCAGCGGCAGGGCCACAGCGGGCGAACCGACCGCCCCGGCCCAGGCCGCCGCGAGCATGCTGGCCTGGCTGTGCGGTACCGCGCTCCTGGCGGCGACGGATCCGGCACTTCTGCCTCCGGACGACGCCACGGGCGTCGCCCCTATCCTCAGAGGACTCCTGTCATGACTGAACTCCGCACGGGTACCCGACCGGGGGCCGCCGTCACGGTCACCGCTCTGGCACTCGGCGTCGACATGTTCCTGTACGGCGCCATCGTCCCGCTGTTGCCCGGATTACCCGCCGTTGACGGGTCCCCCCTGGCAGCCGGTGCGCTCTTCGCCGTCTACGCGACCGCACTCCTCGCGGCCACCCCGTTCATCGGTGTCTGGGTCGACCGGCGCGGGCCACGCGCCCCGATGCTCGCCGGACTGCTGGGGCTGACCGCCGCGACCGTCCTGTTCGCCTGGGCGGTCGAACTCGACGGCACCTCAGGACTCACCCTGCTGCTCCTGGCGCGTGCCGCACAGGGCATCGCCGCCGCCGTCTCCTGGACCGCAGGACTCGCCCTGGTCGCGGCGACCCACGAACCCGCCCAGCGCGGCCGTGCCATGGGACTCGCACTGTCCGCGACCGGCGTGGGTGTCCTGCTGGGTCCCGCTGTCGGCGGCCTGCTCAGCGATGCGTGGGGCCCGCGCGCGCCGTTTCTCGTCATCGCCGCACTCGCCGCGGGTGACGCCGTGGCCCGTGTCCTGCTCATCGGCGAGACATCCGCGCCCGAGACACGCACTCCGTACCGTGTCGTCCTACGCGGCCCTCGCGTTCCCCTGCTGATCGCGCTCGCGGGTCTCGGCGCCGCGGCGATCGCCTTCCCGGAGCCGGTACTGCCGCTGCATCTCGACGAGCTCGGCCTCGGCACGACGGGCATCGGCCTCGTCTTCGCCGCCGCGGCCCTGGGCGGCAGCCTTGCCGCCCCGATCGCCGGACTCCTCACGGACCGGACCGGGGCGACCCGGATCGCGGCCGCAGGCGCGCTCGTCGCCGCTGTCGGTTTCTTCCTCGCCGGCCGTGACTCGACGTTCTGGTCCGTGTCCGGTCTCGTCGTGGTGGGCTTTGGTGCCCAGCTCGTGCTCGCACCCACCCTGGTGCTCATCGGAACGCTCGCCGAGCACACCCAGCCGGCCTCCTACGGCGCGGCGTACGCCGTCTACAGCCTGGCCTACACCGGTGGTCTGGCGGTGGCTCCGCTCCTGGCCGGAGCCGCGGCGAAGGCGTTCGGCGTCCCCACGACGACGCTGGTCGTCTCCGGTCTCGCGTTCGCCATCATGCTGCTTCTGCTGCTGCGGCGGGATCAGCCCGCGGCCCCGCCGGCCGGATCCTCGGAAGTGACCCGGTCCGGCTTCACCACGGACGCGTAGTACCCCACGTTGTGGCCGAACCCGCGGTGGACCGTGCGCAGCAGCTCACGGTCCACCGGGAGGCCTTGCTGCGGGCGCGAGACCATCACACAGCGCGGACACGGAGCCTCGATCCGCACCACCGCGTCGCCGAGCCGCAGTTCCCGCCCCGTCCAGTCCTCGTCCGCCTCGGCGGGGCCGTCCACCACGAGGTTGGGCCGCAGCCGGCGTACGTCGACGGGCCGGCCCAGCGCGGCGGCGAGCGCGTCGAGCGTGCCGGTGGTGACGAGATGGATGGGGTACGCGTCGAAGTAACTGCCCGGGATGGTCTGGAACTCCGCGATCGCGGGCGGCAGTTGCGACAGATCAGGCAGCTCGCCCAGCTCCGTCACCCCGAACAGCCCGGTCAGATAGCCGGTCACGTCCTCGGGATAGACCCGTACGTAGTGCTCACGCCGGTCCTCGGGCAGCCGCGGCCACAGCGTCACGTCGGCGCTCAGGTACGCGGTCAGCGCGTCGTGCACGCCGCTGTCCTCGGAGGTGACCGCCCGCAGTCCGGGCGGCCGCAGCTCGACAGGGGGCGCGGACTCGCCGGGGGCGGGCGGGCGCGTGTACCGCACCGCGATGTCGAGAAGAGCGGGCAGTGAGCGCGCGTCGGTGAGGCACGCTCGTTTCTCGTCTCTGACCGCCCAGCACCGGTCGCCGACGAGTCCGTCGGCGGTCAGTTCACAGCTTGCGAGGCGTTCGCCCGCCATGCTCTTGACGGGGTAGCGCCAGATCTCCCGCAGGGCAACCCTCTCGATGTGTCCGCTCGCCATCACGCAGATCCCTCTCAGTGGTCGCCGGTGCCTATGTACCGCTGTGCCGCCCACCGCAGTTGACGGAGTGTCACGTCCATGAGCCGGTCCGGGTAGCGCGCGCTCTCCTTCGGGTCGAGGCCCGCGATCTCGTATCCGCAGAGACGCTCGGTGATGCCGCGTCCGCTCTGCACCGCCCGGTGGTACTGGATGACCAGCCGTTCCCTCGCGGACTCCAGCAGTTCGGCGGCGAACTCGCCCCGCGCCAGGGTCCCGAGGACGGCCCGGGTCTCGGCCCTGACCTCCTCCAGCGCGTCCGGTGCGCAGCCGGCGACCACCAGCCCGTAGCCGCCGCTCGCGAACTCCCGGCTGAACGCGGCCAAGGAGTAGGTGAGTGCCCGCTCCCTCCGCAGCCGCCGGTCGAGCAGTCCTTCCCTGCCGCCGAGTACCGCCCAGGCCAGATGCAGGGCGGCCTTGTCGGGGCTGCCGAGGCACACCCCGGGTGTCCCGAGCAGGTGGTACGCGAGCTCGGGGCCCGCCCGCAGTGAGACCGTCACCGGCTCCTGAACGACGGAAGACCGCCCGCCGGAAGGCTCCGTGCCGGACGAGCGCGGCGCGGCGGACGGTCCCGTTCGTGGGCCCGGCCCCTCGGCCGCGACGAGTGCGGCCAGTCTCCGCGGCTGCCCCGCGTCCGGCTGGGAGAGCGCGAGCACCGGCGGGGCCGCGGTCAGGAGCCCGGCGGAGAGCCGTGCCGCGTCGTCCGGCCCGCAGGAACGCAGGAACGCGCTGCGCTCGTCATGTCCGACTCCGTACCTGTGTGCGGGACCGAACAGTGCCCCGCGGACGCCGTCGGACCATCGTTCGTCGGTTCCGTCTCGTGCCAGGCACTCCGCTCTCACCCGGGCGAACGCGGGCTCCGGGTCGGCTGCCCCGGTGAACCAGCCCGGTACCGCGTCGAGCGCCCGGCGATCACGGTGCAGAGCCTCCACTGTGACCCCGGCGTAGTCCGCGGTGGTCACAGGCTCCACGCGGACCGCCGCCCCGGACCGCCGCGCGGCACGGGCCACCGCGCGGGCCCAGCAGGCGGAGAGCAGCGGCGCCGCGAGGACGGTCGTACGGTCTCGGGCCGCGGTCAGCGGCAGGGCGAGCGTGAGCGCGGCCAGCTCGCCGGACTCCGCACGCCCGCCGATGACGACCGCCCCGTCGGCCGCGTGGATCCGTTCGAGGGCAACCGGGGGGACGAGACCGATGCGCGGTGTCATGAGGTGTGCCCCACGCGCGTGATCCGTCCGACACTCCGCTCCCACAGCTCGATCAGGGCCGCGACCTCGCCGGCCGTCACCGGCACGGACGGCCGCGTGCCGCCGCCCGCCGCCCGTGCGGCCGCCGTCTCCAGGTCGTCCCTCGCACGCAGTTCGGGTATCAGCGCCTCGACGCGCAGCCAGCTGTCCCCGTCCGCGTCCAGCAGTCGGCTCCGCGCGTCCCTGAGCGCGCCGCGCACCACGTGCAGGGCGGTGTCCGTATCCGGGGCGGAGACCATGACCCACACGCACGTCCACCCCCGCAGTTCCAGCGACCGGACGTCGAGCCCGCCCACCGCTCGCACGGCCCAGCGGGCGAGCTCCTCGCAGGTACGCGGATCCTCGGCGGAGGCGCCGGCCTCGGTGTACGCGGTCCCGGTGACGGTGAAGGCAAGCCCGACGGCCCGGCCGACCGGGCCCGCCGAGGCGGGCAGTTCCAGGCAGACGCCCTCCACCGCCGGTGTCGCGTACTGCCGGACGGACGGTGGCGGCACGTCCTGCTCCAGGAACCCGTGCGGCCACCTGTCCGCCGTGTCGGTCAGCAGCTCGGCGGCCCGGTCCGCGACGACCACAGCCGTGGCGTGCGCGGGACGGTACCGGTCGGCGTGGAACACCCTCACCCGCTCCGGGGTGAGGGCGTCCAGCACCTCCTGGTCGCCGAGCGGGGAGTGTGCGTAGGAGGTGCCGGACCACAGCGCGGACAGCAGTGCCTCCTGGAGTCGCCGGCGGACGTCCGCGCCCCGTTGGACGGTCTCCCGTCGGATCGCGGCCAGTTCGGCGGCGAGTACCGCGGAGGACACCCGCAGTTCGTCGAAGGCGGCGGCGAGCGTGTCCACGGCCCGGGCGACGTCGACGCGGCGGACGAGGACGCTGTAGCCGGTGTGCTCGCGCCCGGTCCGCGCATCGACGAGGGCGCCGTGGCCCACCCGCCCGCCGGCCATCGGACAGCGCACGACCAGGTGTTCCACTACGTGCGCCAGTCCGCGTTCACCGGGCCGCTCGTCGGCGCTGCCCACCCGCACGTTCAGCCGTACGCCGGCGAGCTGTGTGCCCGGACGGTTCACGGCGCGAAGTTCCGGACCGCCTCGGAGCCGCGGCAGGGCGGCGTTCACGAACGTCACTGTCCGGGAAGGGCGACGGCTTCGGCGGGGGTCAGCGTCACGAGGGTCTGGGCGAGCAGCCGGCCCTTCTCGTCCGTCGCGATGACGACCCAGTCGCCGGGCGCCAGCCGCGGGTTGTCGTCCAGCGGCATGTCGAGCCGCACGAGGGGCTCCTCGGATGTGCACATCAACTCCTCGGTGTGCACCAGACCTGCCGCCTCCCAGGCCAGGTTGATCCGTTCGGGCCCTTCCGGCCCGTCCAGGCCGATGGTCCAGCGCGCCACCCGGCGCCCGGCGTCGTCGTGTGCCGTCGCCAGCGCGGCCGTGCTCAGCCGCAGGGGTGAGACGTACTGCTCGGTGAAGGCGTACGGCACATGGCGGCCGTGCCGGTCGAAGACGACGGCGTGCGCGGCGATCAGCCGGTTCTCGCTGTCGTACACGGACGCGTGGCAGTAGTCCCGGTCCTGGCCTTCGGGGAGGAGGACCAGCAGTTCGGAGGTGGCGGCCGGGTGTTCGGACGACAGGGCGTGCATCCTCATGCGGCACTCCTCCCTGTCCACGAAGAAGAACTTGTGCGTCACCACCGTTTCCGACAGGAGGTTCACCGCGCTGCTGGTGAAGCTGAGTTTGACTCCGCCGCCCACCGGTTCGGCGGTGATCTCGCAGGTCACCGGGCTTGTCTCCGGCGCAAGTTGCCGGCTCGACATCCGGGTGGCGAAGACCGCGGCGATGTCGGCGCTGTCCGCGAAGTCCGCGTTGCGCACGACGGACATGGACGGGGTGGCGATGAACGAGGCGGGCATCATGGGCTCCTTCACGGACACCGTGCTCACGGCAGGGGGTGCGGGTAGGGGTTGTCCGGCGCGGAGGTGAAGCCCAGGCGGGCCACGACCTCGCGCAGCCTGCTGCCACCGAGCATCCGGCAGCCGTGGATACCGGCGAGATGCTGGAGGCCGGGCACCAGGACACGTACGACGTGGACACCGAGGCGGCGGGTGTCCGGGGTCGTCAGGTCGACCGCGTACACGGGATGTCCGGCCGTCCGCAGTTCCGCCACCAGGGCGTCCAACTGTTCGTCGGGCCCGGTCCGCTCCTCGTACGCGGGTCGCTGCGGACGTGTGCACACGGGCGGCAGCGTGGGGTGGACGAGGTAGCCGGCCTCCTCACGCAGAGCCGGGTACTTCGTGTACAGGACGGCATGCTTGTTGAAGTCGTCGACGTCGGAGAAATCCTCGGCCACGTCCCAGTCCTTGTACTGCCGCAGCAACCGTCGGACGTAGGTGAGCCCCTGCGCGGCCTCCAGGAACGCCTTCTCCACCGCCTTGACGGGTGATGTCCGGCAGGCGCTTCCGAAGGACATGACGCGGTCGGCTCCACTGCCGTGCTCCATCACCGCGACCACGGACGTGGGGGACAGATCGAGCGACAGGTCGTAGAAGCGCACCCGCCACGACGTGGCCCGTCCGATCAGGTACGACACCCGGGAGGAGGCCGCGACGACCTCGCCGGCCACCGGGCGCGGGGGCAACCGGTGCAGCCAGGATATGGCCAGGGCGTCCCGCTCCAGGATCTCGCAGAGGCCGCCGAGGACCGCCTGCCGGTACGAGGGACCGGCGGCCAGGCCGGTGGAGATGGAGGGGGCGATGGAGTCCTCCCCCACCGCTCTGCGGTAGTGCATGAAGACCTGTGAGGCCGGCACCAGCACCGTGTCCGAGGTCGTCAGGTCCGTGGCACGCGTCCAGCGGACCGGGGTGTCGGCCTCGAAGGGGACGAAGGGAAAGCCGGGCGTCGCGTACTGCTCGGCGGCGAAGAGCGCGAACCGGCCGGGTTCGACGGCGGGTTCGCCGAGAGCGTTCCAAGGGGCGAGCCGCAGTTCCGACGGGCGATAGAAACCGGCGGCGTAGCGTTCCAGCGACTCCCCGAGGGTCGCGCTCAGGGCCTCGCCCTTGGAGAATCCGGCGCCGCCGTTGCGGGTGACCCGCATGGGCGTTTTGATGAGCGAGAAGTCGGCCGAGGTGCTGCCGCTGAGGTAGACGGGCGGGCCGCTCTCGGCCCGGCGCACGCTGGCCGCGTGGACGATGCCGACAAGGTCGTCCTCGGCGTTCGCGAGTGTGCCGGTGACGGTGGTGTCCTCTCGCGAACCTCCCCTGCAGGATGGGCAGTTGGGAACGACGGACAGATGGTGCTCGGTCCGGTCGGGGACGGCGGGGTCGTACCACAGCAGCGTGTCGTCGGCGGGTGCCGGGCCGGCCTCCAGGCCTGCGATCCGGCCGCCGACGGTCCCGGCGAGCCGCGCCGACGTCCAGGGCGGCACCTCGTGCTCGTACGGCCGTCCGTCGACGGCCGCGAGGTGGCGCATGTACGCGCGCCAGGTGGGACCGTGCACCGAGTTCGAGCTGACACGGATGCGCAGGCACTCGTGGCAGGCGGCGGCCCGGCCCGGTGTCCACAGAGGTCCGACGAAGGTCACGCCGGCCATGGCCGCTCCGTACACCAGATGCGGTCGGCCGGCGCGTACACAGAGTTCCGCGGCCCGGGCCGTACGCGGGTCGAAGAGCGAGGCGGTGGCGATGACCACCAGCGAGGGAGGCGGGCCGCCCGTGGCGGCGAGGTGCGCTTCGAGGTCGCTGTCCTCGGCGAGGGTGCGGACCACCGGTCCCGGGCCGGCCTCCACGACCGCGGTGAGCTGCCGGGTCAGCGCGGCGGGCCCGAGGAGACGGAGGCCGCCCCCGCCGTCACCCGGGGGATCCGGCGGTGGCGGCAGCGGCGGGGTCGAGGACGCCTCGGCGAGCCGCTCGGCCAGCCGGAGCAGGCCGGAGCCCTTGATCCGGCGTACCTCCGAGGCGGTCTCCACGAAGCCGGTCTCGTCGTTCAGCGGGTGGACGCGCATGTCCTCGGCGAGCGGCACCGAGGTGTCGATGTCCGTCATCGGGCGGCCTCCCTCGGACCGAGCAGGGTCAGGTAGAGGACCGCGTCGTCGATGCCGTCCACCCCCACCAGGTCGTTGAAGTAGTCGTCGACGAAGGCGATCATCGGGTGGGCGACGAGCCCGAGCGCGGTGGCGGTCAGCACGACGCTCTGGGCGAGGTGCCCGCAGTCCAGGAGGACGGTTCTGTAACCGCGTTCCCGGTACTTCCACTGGTTGCGGCGGAAGGCACCCGTGTAGACGACCATCGCGGCGGCCTGGTCGGCCCTCCCCTGGTAGCCGGTCTGGCCGGTGACCTCTGCCCAGGAGCGGTCGGAGCGGACGAGTTGCAGGACCCGTCGGCCGGGGTGCAGGTAGTACAGGCCGGGCTCGATGCCGGTGACCCGGTTGACGAGCAGGAACAGGTCGCAGGAGTAGAGTCCGCCCGCCGAGGGTGTGGCACGCAGCGGCAACCGGATGTCCTGGCCGGCCAGACCGCTGCCGGTGGTCCCGTAGGACAGGTCCAACAGGTGGGCAAGCTGGTCACGGGTGAGGGCGTCCCCGCCCATGGGCGCCCAGGAGCGGCGCCGGCGCACGCACCGGTCGAGCGGTACGAGTTCCGGGGCGGCCTGGGGCGTGAGGTCATAGGTGCGGGCGGTGTCCCGGAAGTCGCGATAGGCGCGGCCGATGAGCCGGCGCGCGGCGGGAGCCATGTCGTTGACGTCCACGGTCGGCAGCGTGCCGAAGGCGGTGCGCATCTTCGAGTTCTCGTGGAAGATCCGGCTCAGCCGCACGTCGTCGGGCTCGTAGGTGAGGGAGAGCTGACGCGGAGCGAGGGGCCGCTGCGGAGTCCGTACTTCGTGCGGTGCGGGCGACGCCGCGTCGGGTCCGTCGGCGGTGTCTTCGGTGATGCGGCAGGCGACGACGACGGTGGCGGAGTCCTCGGGGCTGAGGACGCGTACACGAGCCCGTAGGCCGCTCCGTTCGAGCGCCGCGCGCAGCAGGGCCGGTTCGGCGTCGGGGGCGGGACCGGTGTCGAGCTCCGCGTAAGCGATCTCGCCGACCGCGGCGGGCTCAAGGTGCTCAGGGGGCTCGGCGGACCCGGCGAGGTCCGCTGCCGGGCCGGGTTCGGCGCCCGGGTCCGTGACAGCGGCTGTCGCTCGGTCCGCGTCGGTCGCGCGGCTCCGGTTCGTCGCGCGGTTTCCGTCCGTCTCGGGATGGTTCAGCGTGGCCTCGACGTACTCACGCAGGACGGCGTGCACGGCCCGCCGGGTGCCGCGTCTCAGGTCGAGGTCGCACACCACCGCGTGCAGAGTGCGTCCCAGGCGGTCCAGGCGCAGTCGTGCGCCGATGACCGGAACCGAGGCCGACTCCCCGAGCAGATAACAGCTGACACGGACACCGGTTCCGCGCAGCGCGGACTCGGCGGGCTCACAGTCGCTGATCCGTATCCGCTCGACCGGATCCCTGTCACGTACGCGGTGGGCCAGTTCGGTGTAGATCGCCTGGGCCACGGCTTCCTCACGGCTCGCTCCGGCCCCCGCGGTGGCCTTCATCCCCGCCCGCGCGAGCCTCAGTCGGGCGGCGCCCGCCGCGAGCAGGAGGGCGGCACCGGTACGGTCGGCCGCCACGGCGGTGTCGAGGACGGGGATGCCGGCGGCGGTGAGGTCGAGGCGTTCGGCCGCGTGGGCGGCGGGCACGAGCGCGGCCGCGTGGGCCCGTACGTACAGGGGCAGGGGCAGGGGACGGATCGCGTATCCCTGGCCTGTCACGGCGGCTTCGGTCGAGGCGGAGTCGGTCCCGGCAGAGTTGGCCGGTGCGGTGAGCGTGTCCGTCACGGGTCAGACCTCCAGCCATTCCTGGGCTACCGGCGCGGCTGTGGCGCAGGATGCGCAGTAGGGATCGCGCCAGGCACGCACCGTCGACTGTTCGCAGGCCACGGGGTCGAGGGTCACGATCCTTCCCCACGGGTGTTCGGGGCCCATCGGCAGGAAGGCGCGCAGGGCGAGTTGAGCGGTGAGCCCGGCGGCCCAGCCCAGGCTGCCGGACTGCAGGGAGGGCCAGCTGTCGCGCGCGACGACACCAGTGAGGGACGTGTCGCCGACGGTGGCCCCACCAGGTGCCGAGCAGTGCAGACAGGCGGACTCGCCGGGCATCGTCCAGGGCCCGATCCGGATCCGGTCCGGGGTGACGAGAACCGGCAGGAAGGGGCGGCGGGCCGCGCACAGTTCGCGGTTGGCGCGCCGCAGCACGGCTTCGTCGTGGAGTGAGACGACCACGGCCAGGCCGGTCGCCGTGCTCCGGGTCCGCTGCGCGTCCTGAGGGTCCCGGACGCGGAGTCCCTGCCGGGTGAAGCCCTCGGCGAAGGCGTCGGTCACCCGGGCGGGGCCGGTGACCGTGATCTCCCTGCGCACCGAGGCGAACACCTCGTCGGGCGCGGTGGAACGGCGTGCGATGAAGGAGTAGAGGCGTAACTCCGCGTCGGTGGTGATGGGTTCGCGCGGATACAGGAGCACGCCCATCGCGGCGAGGCTCTTCATGTGGGGAAGCAGTCGCTCGGCCTCGGCGGCGGGTAACTGCTCCCGCAGCGTGGCGGAGCGGCTGAGTCTGGGCACCACCCGCGTCACCAGGTGCCGCAGCCTCTCCCCCTTTTCTCCTTTCGCCTCGACAACGAACTTCCGTGCCCCCGCGACGATTTCGAACCGTGAATTTCCCAGTGCCTTCCATTCGACATCGGTCGCGCCGACAACAATGGCATCCTGTGCTGCTTCCAAGTCATCCACGATTCACAACCTAACGACGATCGGGGCGAACTCCGATACTGGTTCCCCGTAGTACGGAACTACGGTTTTCCTCAAGTTCCGTGTCTGCGGCCAATGGTCACGGCACGTCCACGGGCTCGCCTCGCAGGTACTGTGCGAGCGCCGCCGCGCCGGCCTGCCGGGACGGTGGATGGAACGCGAGGCAGCGGACCGCCGCGCACAGATAGGCGACGTCCGGATCGCCGATGAACGCGCCACCGCCGAGGACTTCGGCCGCGTGTGACGCCACCTGGAGGACCGCGTCCTGGGCGGCGTAGCGCACGGCCAGCGCGGGGCCGAGCAGGGCGGCCGGGTCGGCCGCGGTCTCGGACCTCGCGGCCACGCCCTCCAGCGCGAAGGTCGCCCCCTCCAGCGTCGCGGCCATTTGTGCCAGGTCCTCCGTGCCGGCACGGGGAGCCGCGGCCGCGCGTTCGACGAGTGCGGCGGCCATGCCGACGTATGACGCGGCGATCAGCACCTCGAACCAGACCAGGGAGCGGCGCAGCGGTTCGCTCGTCGTGGACAACGGACCGAGGTCGGTGACGAGGCGTTCGGGCACGAACACGTCGTCCAGCACGAGTTCGTCGCTCTCCGCCCCGGCGAGGATGTCGCTCCTCCAGAACGGTCGGCTGCTCAACCCCGGCGAGTCGGCCGTGACGACCGCCACGGCGCACCGCTCGCCCTCGGGCCGCCGCAGCCGCACGGTGGCGAAGAGCAGGTCCATGGAGTGGCTGAGGCTGCACGGCTTCTTCGTCCCGGTCACGCGCACGCCGCCGGGAACCGGGCGTGCCGTCATCACCGGGGTGAGGATGCCTGTTCCAGGGCGCCCCTCGGCCGCACCGGACGCCACGAGCATGGAATGGGCGGCCACCGCCTCGGCGAGCAGCCATTCCAGGCCCGCGTCGAGGCGCTCCCAGCCGATCAGGGAGGCGACCGAGAAGTGGTGCATGGTCGTGGCGACGGCCAGGGACGGCGCCCGGCCGGCGATGGCGCGCTGGAGTCGTACGCCTTCGCGCAGGCCCACTCCGATGCCGCGGTGCTCGGCGGGCACGAACAGGGCGCCGGCGCCGGAGTCGCGGAACCAGCCGATGGCGGGCGAGCCGGGGCGTTCGAGCTTGTCCAGGCCGACGGAGGCCAGCCGGGCGTCCAGGCCGGGGAGGCGGCGCTCCAGCAGGTCCCGGTCCGCCGCGAGGAAGCCGCCACCGGCACCGTGATCGGCGCCGCGCGTCCACCCGGCGGTCACGGTCGCGCCCCGTCCGTGACGGCGAGGGCCTCCTCGTCGAGGACGATGCCGCTGACGAGTGCCCGCAGAATGACGGCGATGTAGTCACGCAGTGTCTGTTCCGCGATGGGTTCGATGACGTCGGCGAGGGTGGGGATGCCCATGTCGAAGTCGCAGGAGAAGTGGACCCGGCAGCCGTCGCCCTCGTCGTGCACCCACCAGTGGCCGACGAGGTGGTCGAGATCTCCTTCTTCGAGCAGGAAGTCGACCCGATGGTTCTCCGCGTCGAACCGGTCCTCCTCCGTCCATTTCAGAATGCCGCGCCGGAAGGTGACCTCCCAGGAACATCCCGTCCTGCCGTCGCCGAGATCGAGAATCTCGACCTTTCGCACGGCGTCGGTCACCTCCGGATATCGGGAGAAGTCGCAGATAACCGGGTAGAGTTCGGCCGCATTTCGGTCCGGCACGGTTCCGGCCATTCGCACGTATCGCATTCACGCCTCCAGAGAGTGGGTGCTCATCACGCGCCGTGCCTGCTCGCGAGGGCCGCGGCCGAGCCTTCGACGGCCGCGGCCAGCAGGCGGAGTTCCTGTTCGCCGAAGAAGGCGGAAGGGGTGAAGCGCACGGTCGCCAGCGCGTTGCCGGTCGGGCACACGACGACGCCGTGCTCCAGCAGGTCGAGCACGAATTCCCCGGCGTGCGAACGCTGGTGGAACTCCACTCCGAAGAGCGCCCCGCGTCCCCTGACCTCTCTGACCAGATGGCCGCAGGGCTTCAGTGCGTCGTGGAGCAGCGCCCGCAGCCGGCCCTCCAGCGCGGCCGCCCGGCCCGGGACGTCCTCGCGCAGCACGGCCTCCACCGTGTGCCTTACGGCGACGGCGGCCAGCGGATTGCCACCGTAGGTCGAGGTGTGCAGCACGGGGTCGTGGTTCAGCGGGGCGAAGACCTCGGGGGTGGCGACGACGGCGCCGACCGGGACGACGCCTCCGCCGAGCGCCTTTCCGCAGAGCAGGATGTCGGGCCTGACGCCCTCCTCCTCCACGGCCCACAGCCGCCCGGTACGGCCGAGACCGGTCTGCACCTCATCGACGATCAAGAGGGCTCCGGCCCGGCGGCAGGCCCGCTCGGCGTCCGCGAGATAGCCGGGCGGCGGGATCCGGACACCGCCCTCGCCCTGCACGGGTTCGACAATGACGCAGGAGTCCGGGGTGAGCCGGGCAGCGAGCGCGTCGGCGTCGCCGTACGGAACGAAGTCGACGGGGCCGGGAAGGGGTTCGCAGGGCGCCCGGAACGACGTACGGCCGGTGACGGCGAGCGCGCCCAGGGTCTTGCCGTGGAAGCCGCCTTCGGTGGAGACCACATGCCGTCTGCCGTTCATCCGGGCCAGTTTCAGCGCCGTCTCGCAGGCTTCCGCACCTGAGTTGGTGAGGTACACGTACTCGAGTCCGGGCGGGCAGGTGGCGGCGAGCGTTGCGGCGGCCCGCGCCAGTTCCTCGTGGTAGACCATGGGGCCGGTGAGCGCCAGGGTGTTGAGCTGCCGGGCGACGGCGTCGACCACCGGCCGGTAGCCGTGGCCGAGCAGGAAGACGCTGAACCCTCCGCAGTTCAGAAGCCGTTCGCCGTCTTCGGTGTGGACGTAGTCGCCCTCTCCGCGCACGGTGACGGGGGACGCTGTCAGCCGGGCGAGCCGGGCCAGACCGGAGTTCACATGCCGTCCGTACAGGTCCAGGACCTCGGCACGGCTCAGCCGCTCCTCGGTGATCACGCGTTCACCCCCTGCGGTACAAGCCGTACCCGGCTGCTCCAGTAGCCCAGCGCGGCGTCCAGCGCGGCCCCGAGATCGGGTGGGGCGGGCAACTGGGCGGCCGGCTCCGGCAGTGTCTCGTCCGTGGCCAGCGGCCCGACGATGTCGGTGAAAAGCTCCAGGCGCTTGCGCAGGTCGGCCGCGAGGCTGTCACCGAAGGCGGGCAGGATCAGCCTGTGCACCATCTCGGAGTCCACCATCCGGGGCCGGGGCACCGTCCGGCCGTTCCGCTGCGCGAAGCGAAGACAGTGGTCCACGAACTGCTCGATGGTCAGGGCCCGTTGGCCCGCGGTGATCCAGTGCTCGCCGTGCGCCCCGCTGTCCAGGAGCGTCTTCACGCAGGCCGCCACATGGTCGCGCGGCAGGAAGTCCAAGTACGAGCCCGGTGCCACCGGCACCAGGTGGGCGTCCCCGGTGACGAGGGCCTTCATCGCGGCGTAGATGCCCTGGAAGCGGGGTGTGGCCCCGGTGCGGCTGTCTCCGGTGACCACAGTGACCCGCAGGATCGTCCACGGCACCCGCGCCGCCCGTACCAGGTCCTCGGCTGCCTGCTTGGACTCGCGGTAGACGCGGGACCGCCCGGTCTCCGCACTGCCGTGGCGCCTGCGCACATAGACCGTGCTGACCAGATGGAAGGGCACGCCCGCGGCCTCCGCGAGGCGCAACGCGTGGGCTGTGCCTTCGGTGTTGACCCGGCGGATCTCGTCGGCGGGGCGGGTGAAGGAGGTGACGGCGGCGCTGTGGATCACACCGCCGACACGGTCGTCGAGGAGACCGCGGACGGCGGGCTCCAGGCCGAGGCCGGGAGCGGTGACATCGCCCGACACGGTCTCGATGCCGGGGCCGGGACGACTGCCGCCCGCCCGTACGAGTCCGATGACGCGCCCGGGACCGAGCGCCGCGGCCAGGCTCTGTCCGATGACGCCCCCCGCCCCGGTCAGCAGATAGGGGCGGAAGGAAGGGGAGAGAACACTCACGTGGGGCCTCACATCAGGATCGAGTAGCCGCCGTCGACCACAAGGTTCTGGCCTGTGATCATCTGGGCTTCGTCGGAGAGCAGGAACGCGGCGACGGCGCCGACGTCCTGCGGGTGCGTCAGCCTGCCGGCGGGCGTCCTGGACCGTGCGGTGTCGAAGATCTCGGCGTGCCGGACGAAGCCGCGCGCCGCATCGGTGTCGACGAGCCCGGGGGTGACCGCGTTGACGCGGCAGCGCGGCGCCAGTTCGACGGCGAGGTAGCGCACCAATGACTCCTGGGCCGCCTTGGAGGCCGCGAGCATGCCGTAGGCGTGCGGTATCACCCGGTGGGCGCCGGGGCTCGAGACGGCCAGTACGGACCGCAGCTCCGGCGCGCACTGCACCAGTCGCAGCAGGGAGCGGGCATGGGTCTCGACGGTCCAGTCCCAGTGCGTGCGCCGGGTGTCCATGAGGGAACGCTCCACGCCTGTACCAGCGTTGGAGACCAGCAGGGTGGGCGGGCCGAGTTCGGCGGTGGCCCAGTCGACGACCGCGGCGGGCACGTCTCCCTGCGGGTCCCCGAAGAACGCCCGGCGGGCGCAGGCGCGTACGCCGAGTTCCCGTAGTTCCGCGACCTTCTTCTCCGCGCTGGCCCGGTCACGCAGATAGGTGACGGCCACATCGGCGCCGAGGGCGGCGAGCCTGCCGGCTATGCCGCCGCCGATTCCCTTGGTGCCGCCGGTGACCAGGGCGACCTCGCCCGCGAAGGTCCGGGGTGTCGGTTCGTTCTCCGGTCCGGTTTCCCGCCGCCGTTCGCCTTCCCTGCCCATGGCGGTCAGGCCTTCGCCAGTGCCAGGGAGCAATTGATGCCTCCGAGCGCGAACGAATTGCTGAGGGCGAGTGTCACATCGGCCTTCCTGACCTTGCCGGGTACGACGTCGATGGCGCAGTCCGGGTCGACGTCGCGGTAGTTGATGGTGGGCGGAAGCAGTCCGCGGTGCAGTGCCAGTGCGGTCGCGGCGGCCTCGGCGGCGGCGGTGCCGCCCATGAGATGGCCGTGCATGGACTTGGTGGAGGAGACCGGGGGCAGGACGGGACCGATCAGCTCACGCAGAGCCAGCACCTCGGTGGAGTCGCCCGACGCGGTGCCCGCCGCATGGGCGTTCACATAGCCCACCTCGGCGGGCGCTCGGCCCGCCGTCCGCAGCGCCATCCGCATCGCGGCGAGGGCACCTCGTCCGTCGGGGCGCGGGCGGGAGAGGTTGTAGGCGTCGGCCGTGTGGCCGTGTCCGACGAGTTCCGCGTAGACACGGGCGCCCCGGGCCCGGGCCCGCTCCCAGTCCTCGAGGACCAGGACGACTCCACCCTCGCTCATGACGAAGCCGTCCCGCCGCGCGTCGAAGGGCCGGCAGGCGGTCCGCGGATCACCGGGCCGGGTGGACAGGGCACGGGCGGTGGCGAAGGTGGCCAGGGACACGGGATTGAGCGGCGCGTCGCAGCCCCCCGCGAGCACGACGTCCGCGATGTCGTGCCGGATCAGTTCGGCCCCCCTGGACAGCGCGTGCCCGGAGGCGGCGCAGCCCGTGGCGGGGCACTCGACGGGCCCCATGAAGCCGTACTCCATGGAAACGAGTCCGGCAGCCACCGAGGGCATCATCGCCATGCTGGTCGCCGGTGAGACGGCCCGCCAGCCGCGCCGTCGAAGGACCTCCTCCTCGGACGCGATCCGTTCCATCCCCGCGTAGGCGGTGGCGAGGACGACCCCGGCGCGTTCGGGGTCGACTCCGCCCGTCGGGTCCCCGGCGTCCTCGACGGCGAGCCGAGCGGCGGCGATCCCGAACTGGGCGAACCGTTCCGCACGCCTGATCAGCCGCGCGTCGAGGTACTCCTCGGGCCGGAAGTCGTCGATCGCCCCGACCGCGTGGACCGGGAAGCCGTCGAGGCGGAAGCGGGTGAGCGGGCCGATGCCGGACCGGCCCTCCCACAGCGACTCCTCGAAGGCCTTGATCCCGGTCCCGATCGGGGTGACCGGCCCGATGCCGGTGATCGCGACACGTCGGGTCATGCCGCGTCCAGGAGCGCGGTGAACCGGTCGACGACTCCGCTGATGACGAGCATTTTCTCGAGGTCCCCGTCGGACACGGAGAGGTCGTGACGCTCCTCCAGAATGGCGACCGCGCTCATCAGGTCCACCGAGTCGAGACCGAGGTCGTCGAACAGGTGAGCGTCAGGGGTGATGCGGTCGCCGGGCACCGCGAACCGCTCGGTGAGCAGATCCCGTACCTCGGCCTCGATCTTCTCCCGCGTGTTCTCCACAGCCTTCTTCTCTCTTTCGAGGGTAAGGGTCCATCGGCACCGGCCTGTCGGTACCGAGTCAGCCGAAGCCACCGTCCACGTCGACGGACTGGCCGGTCAGCCCTGGGGTCTCCACACAGAAGCGAACGGCCCGGGCGACGTCCTCTGCACTCACCAGGGCGCCCGTCGCGGCCCGTGAGGTGAACGCGGTCCGCGTCCCGCTGCCGGTGTGCGCTACGAGCGGCGATTCCACGAACCCGGGAGCCACCACGTTGACGGTGACACCGTGTCTGCCGGTCTCCCGGGCGACGGACCGGGTGAGGGCGAGCAGACCGGCCTTCGCCGCGCAGTAGTTCGCCTGGCCGGGCGTGCCGAACGCGGCGGCGGCGGAGCCGATGCTGACGATCCGGCCGTATCCGGCGGCGATCATCGACGGGAGCGCCTGGCGTACGCAGTGGAAGGGCCCGGTCAGGTTGGTGGTCAGCACCTCGTCCCAGTCCTGATCCGCCATCCGGACCAGGGGTCGGTCCCGGAGCACGCCGGCCGCGTTCACCAGGACGGTCACCGGTCCTGAGGTCGCCGAGATCTCCCGGAAGGCGGTGCGGACGGCGGCCGATTCGGTGACGTCGAGTCGTACGGCCCGCGCGTCCGGCAGTTCTCCGGCCAGCCGGCGGGCCGCGTCGCCGCCCCGGTGGTAGCCGACCGCGATACGCATCCCGGCGTCGGCGAGCGTCCTGGCCACGGCGGAGCCGATGGTCCCGCCTCCTCCGGTGACGAGGGCGACACGTCGGTCAGCCGTCATGACCGGCTCCTTCCGCGGAGCTTCGGGATGCCGCCACAGGTGCCTCCGGCGCGGTCCGGACGGATGCCGGACGGCCTTCCTGGAAGGGCACGAACGTATGAGCCTCCGCGTCACTGGAGACCAGCTGCAGCCCGGGGGCCCGTTCGGGCAGGGCCGCCCGCACCAGGCCGAGCAGCCTGGCCGGGGAGCCCGGACCGAGCTCGGTGAAGTCGCGGTGGCCGTCGGCGTCCGCCGCGCGTACGGCGGCCACGAAGTTCACCGTACGGGTCATACCCAGGACGAGCAGCTCCTTGATCCGGGCCGGATCCTCGGTGGCCTCCCCCGTGACGGGCGAGTACAACGGAGCGGCTGGCGGCCGGAGTTCGACCGGTTCGAGAGCGGCACGCAGTTCTTCGGCGGCGGGTTCCATCAGCCGGGTGTGCGCGGCGTACGGGATCCTCAGCGGGCGGATCCGGAAGGCACCGCGAGCGCGGCAGAGCGCGGTGGCCCGGTCGAGCGCGGCACGCTCCCCCGCGAGGACGACCTGGGCGGGGCTGTTGATGTTGGAGATCTCCATCAGTCCGCCGGCCTCGGTGACGTCGGCGCACACCGCGCGTACCGCGGTCTCGTCCAGCCCCAGCACGGCGACCATGGCGCTCCCCTCGGCCGGGCAGCGCAGCATGGCGCGGGCCCTGAGGCCGGTCAGCCGCACACCGTCCTCGAAGGACAGCGCCCCCGCCGCGGTGAGGGCGGCGAACTCACCGAAACTGTGGCCGACAACGGCGGCCGGCGGCGGGGCGTGCCGCAGCAGCGCGGTGGCCGCGGCCACGCCCACGGTGAAGAGCGCGGGCTGAACGAGCTCGGGCCACCCGTCGGGGCTCCGGTCGGTCAGGCATGGCACGCGGAGATCGGTGCCCAGGATCGCGCCGGCCTCCCGCAGCAGACGGGGAGCCTCGCCCAGGCCGAGAGCCATCCCCGGACGCTGCGCCCCCTGACCGGGGAACATCCACACGCTCATCTCAGGCCACCGCCCCGGTGAACCAGGTGTCCTTGAGTACGGGTCGGCCGCCGACGGCCGCGGCGAGTCCGACGAGGTCTCCCGAGGCTCGGCCCCCGAGGTGGCCGTGGGCCGTGAACTCGATGTCGTCGCCCGGCAGCACGGGGTGGCTGAAGCGCGTGCGGACCTCCGTCCAACGGGTCTCGTCGCCGTCGAAGAGCCGGTCGGTCAGTCCGGTGGCGGCCAGGTGGAGGGTGGCCATGCCCTGCAGGACGACGCCGGGCAGTCCGGCGCGGCGGGCGGCTGAGTCGTCGGTGTGGATGGGGTTGTCGTCACCGCTGGCGTCCGCGTAGCGTTCCGGCAGACTCCGGGGTACCCGGACGTGCCAGCTCAGCAAGCGGGGCCCCGCGGATGCGGGTGCTGGTGTTGGTGCTGATGGCGGCGCGATACGGCCGTTCCCGGTGGCGGGCCCGGTGGTCAAGGTGGTGTGCAGTTCGGCCACTTCGTACCCGGCGGTGTCCCGCAGCGCGAGGCGCAGCACGACCGCCCGCCGGAAGCCGAGGTCGCCGGTGGCCTCGACGACAGGGTGTGCGGCGAGTTCTTCCTCCGCACACGGCCGACGGCGCAGCGACAGGCGCTGGGCAGCGTGCCGGACCTCCCCGGGGTCGACCCGGTTCTCCAGTACGGCCCGTACGGCCGGCGGAAGTGCGCGGAAGAGGAAGAACGCCGGTACGGACCGGCCCGGGCTGTCCAGCAGCAGCCGGTGGCGTGCCACCTCACGGGGATCGATCGCGAACCCGTACGCCGGGCAGGCGGCGTACGGCGCGGGGGGCAGCTGACTCACTGCGCGGTCCTCCTTTCGTCTCCGCATTTCCCAGCGGTCGTGGAGAACTGATTCCTGGGAACGAAAGAAGACTAGGGAACCGGTACGAGTCTCAACGACCCGGAATTCCGTAGTTATTTTTCGGGGATTCCCTCAGGTCGCCGAGCGGGCGGTCACGAGGGCCGGCACGACGGCACCACTCTCATACTCTTCGCAGGCGACTTCCAAGGTATCGACAAGCGTCTCCGCCTCTTCCTCCCCGTAAATCATCGCAACGTCCCCGAAGAAGAGCCGCATGGCCTTGATGCGGTCCCGGAGAAGCCTGCACGCCCATTCACGCAGATCACGCACCTCGATATCCGTGAATCCGGCGTCACGCAGCTGTTCCGTACGCCGGCCGACCTCGGTCAGAAAGAAGATCTCAGGCGGATGGAGGCGGCGGAACTCGGCGGAGACGGCCCGGCCCGGGCCGACCAGGCTGGCTTCCTCCGTCATGATGAGGACGCCGCCGGGACGCAGCGTTCGGGCGGCCTCCTCGAAGATCCGTCCGGCCTCCGCGAAGTGCGAGAGGGAACCGGTGCAGACGACGGCGTCGAGGACCTCGGCCCGCACCGGAACCGCCCGGACGTCCGCCTGCACGGCCTGCGCCCGCTCCTGCCGTGCGAACGCCGGAGTGCCGGCGTGGCCATCGGTGTACCGCTGGATGGTCTCGAAGAGCCGCACATGCTCCCAGACGATGTCGATGCCGAGCGCCCGGCCGACGTCGACCCCCTCTTCGCCCAGGCCACGCACGATGTCACGGAGCGCGCCGCCGAATCCGCAGCCGAATTCGGCAAGCGCCAAGGAGTGGTGCGCGGGGCCGAGCCCGCGCACGAGTTCCTCGACCACGAGCCGACATCCCTGTGCACCGAAGTGGCCGAGCTGGTCGAATCCCAGTGTGCGG
Source organism: Streptomyces sp. NPDC107538 (assembly GCF_055657445.1). Classification (NCBI taxonomy): domain Bacteria; kingdom Bacillati; phylum Actinomycetota; class Actinomycetes; order Kitasatosporales; family Streptomycetaceae; genus Streptomyces; species Streptomyces sp. NPDC107538. Next base: position 163,812 of record NZ_JBVKAY010000013.1, read on the forward strand.
GCGCGTGTTCCCTCACCGGCCACGTCCAGGGCTCCGGCCCACGTCCGCTCCCAGTCGTGCAGCGCGTGGAAGATCCGGTGATGGTAGTCGCCCTGCAACTCCCGCTGCCCTCGCGGCTCCCGCCGGTCTTGGTGCTCCTGATGGTTCTTCCGCTCCCGCTCATCGTGCACTGAGCCCGCCATGTGCCCGCCCCTCATCACGTCTGCCTGGCCCGCAATAAGCGGACGCACGTCCGCGAGCCGTTTTTCAACGGCCCACGAACGTGCGTCTCGGGGAGTCGGCCCGATTACTCGAACTCGACGTCGGAGATGTCGAGCGACGAGCTGGTCGTGGTGGTGCTGCAGCCCTCGTCGACTCCGAGCGAGTCAAGGCTGGAGACCTGCTCCTCGACGATCTCGAACGTGATGTCTTCCATGATGTCACCACTTTCATCCGGGAATTGCTGACCTTGCGAGAACAGATTATGAGGAGCCGTCTCCCGGGACATCCCGGATAGCCGTAGTATTCAAGCGGTGCAGGTAATTCCGCTAAGCCAGCCCGAGGGTGGTCGCCCGCTCGACAACCTCCATCCGGTTTCGCGCACTGAACTTCGACAGCAGATGTCGCATGTGATATTCGATGGTGTTCTCGCTGACGAACAGGGCGCCGGCGATCTCCCGGTTGCGCATCCCGCGCCGCAGCAGGTCCAGCACATCCCGCTCACGGCGGGTGAGGTGGGGAGCGGGACCGTTCACGCGCTCGCGCAGCGCCTCGGAGAAGACCCGGTCCATCACGTTCACGCCCAGCGTGCTGGAGGCCTGGATGGCGGCGATCGCCCGGCTCGGACCGGCGACCTCGTCGAGGTAGACACGGCACCCCCGGCGTATCCAGCGTTCGCAGCGCCGCCAGTCCCACCGGTGGCCGAGCACCGCCAGTCGGACGTTCTCCCGAACCGCGATGGCCCTGGAGAAGAGGCGCTGGATGTCTCCGTCGTCGAGGTCAGGACCGGCCAACATCCAATCGGCGCGGCGGGAGTACACCATCGAGGTCAGCTCGTCCGGGTCCTGACACGTGTGGATGTAGGTTGCTTCACCGTGTTGCGGCATGCCCGCAGACAGGTTGAGCCATCTGCCGACCAGGACGACGGAGCAGTCCCCCCGCCTGGATTCGGTGGGCGCGCACATGAGTTCCTTGTAGGACGGGCGAGTCACGGAAACCTCTCCAGGAAGTTGGCAGCCGACTACGCATCGGCAGGATTTCTTCTGAAGTGCAGTGATTCTTCCGAAATGTTCGAATGTGAGGTGGAGTACCCGATGAGAAGTCAGTTGTTCTCTGTGATGCCGAAGCGGGCGTGAAATCGGCGAAGAGGGCGTGGTGCCCACCAGTTGGCCCGGCCCATGACCAGCATGAACGCCGGTACGAGCACCCCTCTGATCAGTACGGCGTCCACGAGCACGGCGAGGAACATCCCGAGACCGAGAAGCTTCAGCACCGAGATGTCGGAGCTGGCGAGGGCGAGCAGTACACAGCCGATCAGCACGGCGGCCGCCGTGACGATGGACCCGGTACGGCCGACGCCCTCGATGACGGCTCGTTCGTTGTCCCCGTGTGTCAGGTACTGCTCACGGATCCTGGACATCAGGAAGACCTCGTAGTCCATGGACAGGCCGAAGGCCGCACAGAACATCAGAACCGGAACCGTGACATCGAGATAGCCGGTCACCGTGAACTCCCCCACAAGCCACTTGAGATGGCCGTCCTGGAAAACGTAGACCATCGCGCCGAAGGAGGCGGTGAGGCTGAGCATGTTGAAGATGATCGCCTTGACAGGAACGAGCAGGCTGCCGGTGAACAGGTAGAGCAGCAGCAACATGAGCAGCACGATGATGGCCGCCGCATAGGGCAAGCGGTCCGCTATCACGGTCTTGGTGTCCGCGAACAGCGCCGAGTCGCCCGCGACATACACGGCGCCTGGTGCCGGGGCCGCCCGAAGCTGCTTGACGATCTCCTCGCTGCGCGGCGAGAAGGCGCTGTCGGCCGGAGCGATCAGCAGCCGGGTCAGGTCCCCGCGCTCATACGCCTCCGGGGGCAGGTCGGAGGCGCCCGTGCGCTGCCCGCTCGCGTACTTGCCGAGCGCGGTGTCGACGTAGTCGACTCCATCGATCCTGGCGACCTGGCGGACGTAGGCCTCGCGCTCGCTCTCGGGGGCGTCCCTCAGAACGACGTGGACCGGATTCAGCGCACCCGCCTCGAAATCGCGTTCGAGCATGCGCGCCGTGCCGTGCGCCTCGGCGCTCATCGGAAGCACCCGTTCGTCCGTGAGTCCGAACTTCGCCTGGGAGAAGGGCAGTCCCAGCCCGATGAGGACGATCACCACGGGTACTGCGAAGCGCAGCGGGTGGCGTGCGACCCGCCCCGCGATCCGTGACCAGACGGGGGGCCCGGGTTCGGCCGGGCTCTCGCGGCGGAGCCTGCGCAACAGCGGCGTGACGTCGCCGACGTCCAGCCAGCGGCCGAAGACCAGGAGGGCGGCGGGCAGCACGAGGATCGCGGCGATCCCCACCGTGATGACGGCGGGGATCGCGGCGTACGCGAGCGAGCGCAGGAAGTAGAGCGGGAAGATGAGCAGGGCACTCAGGCACAGCGCGACAGTGAGGGAGGAGAACAGCACGGTGCGGCCTGCGGTCCGGACGGTCACGAGCACCGCCGCGTGCGCGTCGAGCCCCTTCGCCGTCTCCTCACGGAAGCGCATCAGCAGCAGAAGGCTGTAGTCGACCGCGAGGCCGAGGCCCAGGGCAGTCGTCAGGTTCAGAGCGAAGATCGACACGTCGGTGAACTCGGTGACCAGCCTCAGGATGGCCAGGGTGAGCGCCACCCCGATCACGCCGATCAGGAACGGCAGCAACGCGCCGACGACCGTACGGAAGACGAGCAGCAGGATAAGCAGGATGAGCGGTGCCGCGATGAGTTCGGCCTTGACGAGGTCCTCGTCGCTCTCCTTCTGCAACTCCCTGTTCGCCTCGGCCTCGCCGGTCACGCCGACCCCGAACGGGGGCTGATCGCCTCGCAGTTGCGGCACGATTCGCTCGGTGGTGCGCTGCACTGCGCCGTCGTCCCCGGACAGCCGCACCGCCACCACGGCGGAACGCCGGTCCCGTGCCCGCAGGGAGGGGTCACCCGTGGTCCAGTAGGAGTCGGCCGACTCGACACCGGGCAGCCCGCGGACCCGTTCGGTGTACGCCGCACCGGCCGCCGCAATCTTGGCGGAATCAACAGGGACATCGGCCCGCAGCACGAAGAGCAGATGCGGCTTGGTCACCCCGAAGTGCTCACGCAGGGCGTCCTCCGCGGTCCGGAAGTTGCCGGTCGAAGCGGCATAGCCGCCGTTGGAGAGCCGGTCCACGACTCCGCCCCCGTAGGCGCCCGAAAGCACGGTGAGCAGCAGGGTCAGCACGAGCAGCGAGCGGCGTCGGCGCAGGGACCCGGTCAGCAGGCCGGACCACATCCGGCCCTCCGCCCGGGAGTCACGGCCGGAACGTAACGGTCCCACCTGCCTTGCCATAGTCGCCCCCGTATCTATCGACTCGACAATTAATCGTACAGGACTGTATGTAAAACTACCAAGGAGTCCTACTAAGGCGCATGTCACAGATGGTGAAGCAGGTGTCGCCGATTGCTAACAACGATGAGTCCGCTCATGACCCGGCAACGCGGCGGCAGAGCGGGGCCTGTCGGCATACGTCGCCGAGGCACTGCGCCGCATGCGCAACCGGGACCGACTGCCGGAACTGGCCAACTGGCTGCAGGACGAGCCCGTCCAGCGCCGCCCACCGTTCGCATCTCGTATCCTCCGCCAGTGCCTCATCGGGCACGATGTCGAAGGGCCCCACCGTTCGCGGTGGGGCCCTTCGACGTTTCTCCTGTGCGGCTGATTCAGGCGGTGGGGGTGGGCGTGTAGGTGGTGAAGGTGGTGCCACTGGGGAGGGTGGTGTGGTGGGTGGGGTGCCAGTGGCGTGGGGCGAAGGCAGCTCGGTGGGAGAAGAGGGGGATGCCGGTGCCGATGGTCAGGGGTGACGTCTTGAGGATGAGCTGGTCGATCTCTCCGTACAGGGATCCGGCCAGTTCCGCGCCGCCCAGGAGCCAGATGTCCTTGCCGTCCTCCTGCTTCAGCTGTCGGACCTTGTCCACGGGGTCGCCGGCGACCAGTTCGACGGCCGGGTCCGGGCTTTCGGTGAGGGTGCGGGAGAAGACCAGGTGACGTAGGTGGGGGTAGGCGTCGGTGATGCCGGCCTTGAGGCCGATCTCGTAGCTGCGCCGTCCTTCCAGGACGGTGTCGAAGTGCGTGCCTTGCGCGGTGACGGACAGTGCCGCCCGGGCCGGGGCGGGCAGGGTCTCCGGGTACTCCGTCACCAGGCGCTGGACGTAGTCCTCGGCGATGGGCCAGAAGCCGTCCGGGCCCGTGGGATCGGCGCCGTCCGGGCCCGCGATGAAACCGTCCAGCGTGGTGGCGATGTAGTACACGAGCTTGCGCATGCGGTGTTCTCTCTTCCGGGCCATGCGGACGATCTTATGTCGGTGGTAATATTAGTCCCAGACTATCTACTCCGTAAACTTATTTTTGCTACGGCGGTAATATTCGCCTCATGGGGAACAGGACGAGCGCCGCAGCCGGCGTCACCGCCCCGCTGGGCCTGCGGGAGGCGAAGAAGCAGGAGACGCGACAGTTGATCGCGACGCTGGCGCGCGCCGTGGCCTCCCGCCGGCCCGGGGAGTCCGCCTTCGCGGCGCTGCGCCGCGCCTTCGAGGACGCCGTCGCGGCGCGGGACCCGGTCGCCGGATTCGCCGGACCGGAGTTTTCCCGCATGATCGTCGACAGTCCCACCGTGTCGGGTTCCAGCGCATCCAGGATCTGACCCTGGCCGGGCACACCAACGACGAGATCGCCAGGGTGGTCGCGCAGGAGGGGGCACGCGCGTTCGATCTTCTCGAACCGGCCGTCCATGACTACGCCATCGCGCAGTAGTCATGGACGGCTTTCACGCCCGGCCGCTCGACACCCGCTGTCTGCGCTCAGGGGAGGGGTGGCCAGTCCGGGGGCTCGGGGGTGGGCGGGGGCTGGGCCGTGGTGAGGCGGCGGTAGGCGGCCCGGGCCTGGAGGAGGCGGGCGAGGGTGGTGCCGGTCAGGGCCGCGGTGAGCAGGCAGACCAGCCAGAACGTGTCGCGCGGGTTGGTCCAGGTCAGGACGCCGGCCGGGGGGATGGCGAAACCGTTGAGGAAGAGCCAGCACAGGGCGGCCGTGCCCGGGGCCGCGGTGAAGCGGGCGTACACGCCGAGGAGTGCGGAGAGCAGGGACAGCGCGACCAGGGCCAGGCCGGGGCGGTCCGTACCGATCAGCGCGTTGTGGGCGGCGACCAGCACCATCGCGCCACCGAAGGCCGTGGCCCACACCAGGGGGGTGGCCACGGGCTGGGGGACCGGGCGGGGGCCGCTCCCCAGGGACACCCACTCGATCACGGGCACGCTCCGGGGGTCTTGGGGGCGTACGCCACGGGGGTCGAGGGGGTGGGGAGGGCCGAGTGACCGTCCGTTTTGAGGGGCGTGGGTATCGGTCTCGGTATCGGTATCGCCTTCGCGGTGTGGGGGTGGCGGACGGCCGCTCCGCTGCTGCTGACAGCAGCCACTCCGCAAGTCGTCGGGGCGTCCGTCGAGCGGGTCGAGGGGACGCCCGTGGGGGTCATGGTGGCGGTTCCTTTCGGTCGGCCCTCGGGGGATGGGGTGGGGTGGGGCCGGGTCCGGGCCGGGGGGTTGAAGGGGGATTGTTCCATCGGGGAGTCGGGCTCGCGGCCGGCGGACGGTTTTCGGGGTCTCGTTAGGGTGGCACCGACGGTTGTCCGACGACATATCCGAATCAGACAGGGGGCCAGCCGTGGGTGCTCCGCGCCTCAGTAGTACGCCGTTGCCGGGGATCGGGGTCCGCTACGACCTCACGACCAGGGAGCGGCGACGGGTCTCCGTGGTCGCCCATCGGGACGGTGCCCGGACGTTGAGCGCGTACCGGCAGGACGATCCGGACGCGTGCGCGCTGTCGCTGCGGCTGACCTCGGGGGAGGCGACCGCCCTCGTCGACGCGCTGACACCGGATCACCACAGCACGAACCTGTTGTCCACCACGGAGTTGGGGCTGGTCGCGGAGCGGATCGAACTGGCGTCGACCTCGCACTGGAACGGGCGGGTGCTGGGCGACACCCGGATGCGGACCGAGACGGGCGCGTCCATCGTGGCCGTACTGCGGCGGGCCGAGGCGATTCCGTCGCCGACACCGGACTTCCGGCTGGCCGGCGGTGACACGCTCATCGTGATCGGCACCCGGGAGGGTGTGGAGACGGCCGCGGCGATACTCGGGCGGGAGTGAGCGGTTCATGTACGTCCCCGTCTCCGGCTCCCTCCCCGTCCCCGTCTCCGGCTCCGCTCAGGCCGCCGCCGAGTCCGCCTCGCACTCCTCCGCCGTGTTCCTCGTCGAGTTCGGCGCGATCATCCTCGGGCTGGGGTTGCTGGGGCGGTTCGCGGGGCGGTTCCAGTTGTCGCCCATACCGCTGTATCTGCTGGCCGGGCTGGCGTTCGGGGAGGGCGGGCTGCTGCCGCTGGGCACCAGTGAGGAGTTCGTGGCGATCGGCGCCGAGATCGGCGTGATCCTGCTGCTGCTCATGCTCGGCCTCGAATACACGGCGAGCGATCTGGTCTCCAACCTCAAGACGCAGTACCCGGCCGGGCTCATGGACGCCGCGCTCAACGCGGTGCCGGGTGCGGCCATGGCGTTGCTGCTGGGGTGGGGCCCCGTCGCCGCCGTCGTCCTCGCGGGCGTCACCTGGATCTCGTCCTCCGGGGTCATCGCGAAGGTCCTCGGTGATCTCGGGCGGCTGGGCAACCGCGAGACGCCTGTCGTGTTGAGCATCCTGGTCCTGGAAGACCTCTCCATGGCCGTCTATCTGCCGATCGTCACCGCGCTGCTGGCCGGGGTCGGGCTGGCGGCGGGCAGCGCGACCCTGGCCATCGCGCTCGGTACGGCGGGGGTCGTGCTGCTGGTGGCCGTGCGGTACGGGCGGCACATCTCGCGGTTCGTCTCCAGCGACGATCCGGAGAAACTGCTGCTCGTCGTGCTGGGGGTGACGCTCGTCGTCGCCGGGCTCGCGCAGCAGTTGCAGGTGTCGGCGGCGGTGGGCGCGTTCCTGGTGGGCATCGCGCTGTCGGGCGAGGTCGCCGAGGGGGCGCACAGTCTGCTGGCGCCGCTGCGGGATCTGTTCGCCGCGGTGTTCTTCGTCTTCTTCGGGCTGCACACCGACCCGGCCAGCATTCCGCCCGTGCTGCTGCCCGCGCTGGTCCTGGCCGTCGTCACCGCGCTGACGAAGATCGCCACCGGGTACTGGGCTGCTCGGCGGGCCGGGATCTCCGTGAAGGGGCGCTGGCGGGCGGGCGGCACGCTCGTCGCGCGCGGCGAGTTCTCCATCGTCATCGCCGGCCTGGCCGTCACCGCGGGCATCGAGCCGTCCCTCGGCCCGCTGGCCACGGCGTACGTCCTCATCCTGGTCATCGTCGGTCCGCTGACCGCCCGGTACACCGAGCCGGTGGCGATCTGGCTCACCGGGCGCCTGCGGCGGGCGGGGTTGGGAGGGGGTGGCTCGGCGGCGGCGGTCGATTCGGCGGCGGGGGGCTCGGCGGCGGTCGGCTCTTCAGCGGGTGGCTCGGCAGTCGGTGGCACGCTGCTGGCGCCTTCAGCGGGAGCCCACGACTCCCTGGACGAGCGGAACGCGGCCGACCGGGCTTGAGGGGAGGGGACGGCGAGGGAGGGGAGGAGAGGGGCACGGTCGGTTTACCCCCGGGGCTCCGACACCGCCCGCCCGGCGGTACGTCGTGATGACGTGCGAGGCGGGCTTCGTGGCCCGGGACCGGCGCCCACCCGTGCCGGACCCTCGACGCTCCGGGCCTCGCGCGCCCTAGCCCTGCCCTCCCCCTAGCCCTGCCCTTCCCTCTAGCCCTCCCCCTCGCCCTAGCCCTGCCCCTCCCCCTAGCCCTGCCCCTAGCCCTCCCCCTAGCCCTGCCCCTCGCCGTCGCCCTTCGCCTCGCCCTCCCCCTCGTCAAAGCTGGCGAAATACGCCGCGGCCATGTCCTCGTCGGCGTGGCCCTGGGCGGCGGCGCGGGTGAGGCGGGTGGCGCCGGCGGCGGCGATGTCGAGGCGTACGCCGTGCTGCCGGCCCGCCTCGACGATGAGGCGGGCGTCTTTGGCGGCGGTGGCGACGGCGAAGGAGGCCGGGGAGAGGCGGCCGTCGAGGATGAGCGCGGACTTGGCGCGCAGATAGCCCATGTCGAGCGGGCCGCCCTCGATGATCTCGAAGAAGGACGCCGGGTCGACGCCGAGGGCCTGGGACAGGGCCAGGACCTCCCCGGCCGCGTTGGTGGCGGCGAGCACCCAGCTGTTGGCGACCAGCTTCAGCCGGGTCGCGGCACCCGTCGCGCCGTCCTCCCCGGTCCAGACCGTACGCGCGCCGACCGCGTCGAAGACGGGGGTCACCCTCTCCCGCCCCGCGACCGGACCGGCCGCCAGCACCGTCAACTGCCCGGCCTCCGCGGGCTGCCGGGTGCCGAGGACCGGGGCGTCGTAGAAGACCAGCCCGTGTTCACCGGCCAGCGCGGCCAGCTCGGCGACGGCTTCGAGCCCGGTGGTGGTCGACTGGACCCAGGCCGCGCCCGGGCTCAGCGCGGGCGCCGCCTCGCGGATCACGTCCCGGGCCGCGGCACCGTCGTACAGGATCGTGAGGACGACATCCGCGCCCCGTACGGCCTCGGCCGGGCTGTCGGCGATGTGCGCGCCGTCGGCGGCGAGCGGCTCGGCCTTCTCCCGGGTGCGGTTCCACACCCGTACGGCGTGCCCGGCGCGGACGAGGTTGCGGGCCATCGCGGCCCCCATGATGCCGGTCCCCAGGACGCTTACGGTGAGATTGTCGGTCATGACGTCAACTTCCTGCCGCGTACAGTGCGTTGGTCCGTTCACAGGTTCGCAGGTCCATAGGTTCGCAGTTTCGCAGCTCGGGGTGGGTCGGCGGGCGTACGACACCGGAGCCCGGGGGTTCGGGCGCTCATGGGCCGACTCCCAGGCGGAAAGCGGCACCATGGGGAGGAGACCGGGCCACGAAACCCCCCAGGGCTGCGGCGAACGGCGAACGGCGAAAGGTGAGGGAGCGAGGGAGTGAAGGGAGTGAGGGAGCGATGAGCATCGACACGGGCGCGTCGGCCACGGGCCCGGAGGAGCCGGGTGAGCCGTCCGCGGAGCAAGACGGCAACGGCAACGGCCTCGACGTACGGCCCGCCTCCGGCCACATCGGCGCCGACATCCACGGCGTCGACCTCGCCGGCCCGCTCGACGACGGGACCGTCGCCGGTATCCGCGCGGCGCTGCTCCGCTGGAAGGTCGTGTTCTTCCGGGGGCAGCGGCTGGACCACGCGGGGCAGATCGCGTTCGCGCGCCGCTTCGGGGAGCCGGTCCGGCTGCGTTCGCGGGGGTCGGTCTCGCCCGTCGAGCACCCTGAGATCGAGACGACCGCCGACCGCCAGGAACTGGGCCGCAAGCACGGCATGGACCAGGCCGAATGGCTGGAACGCCGCCGCCACTCCACCCTGCGCGGCTGGCACGCCGACCACACCGCGCGCATCGACCCGCCCGCGCTGACCCTGCTCCGCGCCGAGCGCGTGCCCCCGTACGGCGGCGACACCACGTGGGCCAACCTCGCCGCCGCCTACGCGGGCCTGTCCGAGCCGGTGCGCCGGTTCGCCGACGGGCTGCGCGCCGAGCACCGCCTCGGCGTCGGCTACCTCGCCCGCTCCGGCCCCGACCCCTACCTCCGCCATCTCCAGGACCACCAGGTCGCGTCCGTCCACCCGGTCGTCCGCGTCCACCCCGAGACCGGCGAGCGGATCCTGTACGTCAACCCGTACTACGTCGAGAACATCGTCGACGTCACCCGGGCCGAGAGCCGGCTGCTCCTCGAACTGTTCGTCGAGCAGATCACCCGGCCCGAGTACACGGTCCGCTTCCGCTGGGAGCCGGGCTCGGTGGCCCTCTGGGACAACCGCGCCACCGTTCACCTCGCCCCCAGCGACACGGCCCATCTGGACTTCCCGCGCATCATGCACCGCGTGATGGTCGCCGGGGAGCCGCCCGTCGGCGTGGACGGCACCCCGTCGAAGTCGCTGTGCGGCGGCCCGCTGCACGAGCGGAGCGAGTAGCCGCCGGCGGGTGAGGCGGGCGAAAGGGGCAGGTGGGGAGAGGCGGGTGGGGAGAGGCGGGTAGGGAGGGGGCCGGTTCGGGGTAGTCGGCTCCCCATGGGTGACGTACTCGTCGGAACGTGCTCCTGGACGGACCCCGCGCTGGTGGCTTCCGGCTGGTATCCGCGTGGTCGGCGGGCCCCCGAGCCCCGACTCCGGTACTACGCCGAGCGGTTCCCGGTCGTCGAGGTGGACGCCGGCTATTACGCCCTGCCCAGCCGCCGCAACAGCCTCCTGTGGGTCGAGCGGACGCCCTCCTCGTTCCGTTTCGACGTCAAGGCGTTCTCCCTGCTCACCGGCCATCCGACCCGCCCGGCGGCCCTCCCCGAGGACCTGCGGGAGTCCTTCGGGGACGACCTGCGCCGCGGGACGCCGGGACCGGCCGTACTGGACCGGGTGTGGGAGCGGTTCGCCCACGCCGTCGAACCGCTGCGGGCGGCGGGGCGGTTGGGCGCGGTGCTGTTCCAGTTCCCGCCCTGGTTCGCACCCTGGTTCGTGCCGGGGCGGTCTGCGGGGAGGGCCGAGCAGGTGCTGGAGGAGTGCGCTCGGCGTACCGCCGGCTGGCCCGTCTCGGTCGAGTTCCGGCACCCCGCGTGGTGGCGGGGCGAACAGGCCGGCCGGACGGCGGCGTTGCTGTCCCGGCTCGGCCTCGTCGCCGTGGGCGTCGACATGGCCCAGGGCCTGGACTCCTCCCTGCCGCCGCTCGCCCCGGTCACCTCGCCGGAGCTGGCCGTCGTACGGTTCCACGGCCGCAGCGCCGCCTGGGGCACCGGAAGCAAGGAGGACCGTTTCCGGTACGCCTACTCCGAGCCCGAACTCGCCGCATGGGCGCCCCGGTTACGCACGGCCGCCGCCCAGGTCGCGGAACTCCACGTCCTCTTCAACAACTGCTGCGCCGACGCGGCCGTACGCGCGGCGGAGACGATGCGGCGGGTGCTCGATACAGGGTGAGACCCGTACGCGATGAGCGCTGTCAGATCCCACCGAACCACCAACCCCGGTCTCACCCCGGCTAGCTCACCCGTACCGACTTCTCCACCGTGACCTGGTCGATCTCCGTCGTGCGGACCGTGAGCTTCATCGTCCACTTGCCGGGGAGGGGGAGTTGGAGGGTGTCGGTGGCCCAGTAGCCGCCGCGGTCGGTGAGCTTCGCGTCGATCGGGCCGATCTTCTGGGACTTCAGGGTGAAGCTGAGACGCAGTTCGGGGACGGTCGCGATGCCGTCGTCGGGGCCGAAGACCACGGCCTGCACGGAGTTCTTGCCCACGCGTCCCGGGCCGAGGTCGATCTGGACCTTGCCGTGGCCGTTCGGGGTGCCGACGTCGAAGGGGACCGTCGACGAGGAGGCCGTGACGCCACCGGCCGCCGCGCCCGCGCTCTCGGCGGCGATCTCCGCCGCCGCCCGTCCCGGCAGGGTCCCCGTCAGCACGGTGGTGATCACCAGCACGATCACCGCGACGGTGAACTCCGCGAGCACGGACCGCCGAAGCCCGTTCCGGGACGCATCGGCCGCCGCCGAGCCCCCTGAGGACGGGTCACCCGACGCCGAGTCGTCCAACGCCGAGTCGCTTTCCCGGGGCTGCGAGTCTCCGGACAGCGAGCCCCCCGCCGGTGCGTCCTCCGCCGGTGCGCCCTCCGCCGTTGAGTTCCCCGCCGGCGAGTTCCCCGCCGTCGAGTCCGACGAAGTCTCGCCGAGGCCCTGACCGTCGCGGTCCGCCTCCGCGCTCTCCCGCGCGCTCCGCTCACCACCGAGGCGTACGCCGTCCACGGCGCCCGCGCTGCCGGCGGGCACCTCGGCGCCGCCGTCCGGGACCCTGCTCTCGACGGCACCCACCCGCTCGGGTACCCGGGCCGCCACCGCGACGGTCACCCGCTCATCGGCGCCGGCCGGCTCACCGACCTCGGCCGGTACGGCGGTTGAGGCCGGCTCAGCGGTCTTGGCGGCCTCCCCCAGCCTCCCCGTCCAGCGCCGCGAGAACGCCGCCGCCGCCAGCAGGAGCAGTACCGCGACCAGCTTGGCGACGAGGACCTCCCCGTACGCCGTGGAGGTCAGGGCGGACCAGGAGCCGAGGCCGCGCCAGGACTGGTAGACGCCGGTGACGACGAGGACGATCACCGAGGCGAAGGCGAGCCGGGAGAAACGGTTGACCACGGCCGCCGACAGGGTGTGCGGCGCCCGGTACAACACGGTGAGCAGCGCGGTCAGCCCGCCCAGCCAGACGGCCATGGCCAGCAGATGCAGCACGGAGGACGTCATCGCCACCGGCACCTGGATCCCGGCCGAGGCATGCTCGGCGGCCGCCCAGGTCCCGGCGAGCCCGACGGAGAGCAGCGCCCCGCAGACGAGCGCGCCCTTGCTCCACACCTCCGCGCGCTCTCCCCGTTCCTCCCTCTGCCGACGTACGCGTACGAGCAGGACGGCGGCCAGCGCGAGCAGCGCCAGCCGGGCCAGGAGAGCGAGTCCCGGCCGGGACACCATCGTTTCGCGGAGGACGGTGAGGTCGAGCGCGGCGCCGACGCCACTGCCCCGCTCGTACGGTCCGCGGAGCAGCAGCAGAACGGTCGAGGCCAGCAGCAGCGCCAGCCAACTGGACAGCAGCAGCTTGCGCAGCACCTCGCTCGGGCCGCCGAGCACGACCGCGAGGAAGAAGGTCACGCCGACGAGCAGGGCGAGGGCGCCGTACGCGAAGTAGCGGGTGATGTCGTAGAAGGAGGCGGTGAGCGGGTCCTCGGTGAGGTCGGCGGGGAGGACCGCGGTGGTCGCGGAGGGCTCGCCGATGGAGAAGAGCAGGGCACCCGAGATGGGGTGGCTGTCGGCCGAGACCACCCGCCAGGCGATCGTGTACGTGCCGTCGGCGAGGCCGGTGGGGAGGGTGACCCGGGCCGTGTCGGCCCGGCCGCCCGCGCGTCCCGGCTTGCCGGTGTCCACGGCCCGGTTCTCCGGGTCGACGACGCGGAGGGAGTCCGTCAGGAGGCTTACCGACTCGGTGAAGCGGAGGGTGATGTCCCGGGGAGCGGCGTCGAGGACACTGCCGTCGACGGGGTCGCTTCCCTTGAGAGCGGCGTGCGCGGACGCGGTACCCGCCCCGCCGAGGAGGAACAGGACCAGCACGGTGCCCAGCAGCACCAGGCGCTGAACCCCTCGGGCCGACCCACCGGTTCGGAGGCCGCCGGATCGGACACCGGGGCGACCGCCGGATCGGACACCGGAGCGACTGCCGGATCGGAGGCTTCCGGGCCCACGAGCGGCACCGCCAGTCCCGTCACCGGTTCCACCCCCGGTCCCGCCTCCGGTCCCGCCTCCGGCTCGACCCGTCCCGCCGGCTCCGCCGGTTCCGCCATCTCGCCTCGCGCCTCTGTCTCCGTCGCTGGTCCCGGCCCGGGACCGGGTCGGGACCTTGCCCCTGCCCTCGCCCACGGCTGGGTCGTTGTGGTCGCTGTACCTGCCTCGGTCCACGTAGTGCTCCGGATCCACGGTCGCCGGCTCTCGGACTCCTCGAACAGGTACGCACGCCACGAACACCGCGTTCAACGCGTTCCGCACCGGCCCACGCCCCCTCCCGGCCTCCTTCTCGCTCCCGCCGCCTACGCCCGCCCCAACTCCCCTATCTCGGCCGCCCGTTCCGGATACAGCCGTGCCAGCTCCGCGGGATCCCCGTGCTCGTACCCCTCGAAGGTGAACCCCGGCGCCATCGTGCACCCGAACAAGGTCCAGCCGCCGCCACCGCTCTGGACCCGTGCCCCCATCCACGTCCCCGCGGGCACCACGTACTGCACATGCTGCCCGGCGAGCACGTCCGGCCCGAGGACGACGATGCGGGAGGACCCGTCCGGGGCGAGGAGCAGCATCCGGAGCGGATCGCCGAGGTGGAAGTGCCAGATCTCGTCGCCGGGCAGCCGGTGCAGCGCGGAGTAGTCGCCGGGTTCGGTGGTGAGCAGGGCGACGATCGCGGTCCCCTCCGGCCGCCCGTCCCCTCGCGCGGGCCCCGCCCACGTCTGCCGGAAACGTCCCCCTTCACGCGGTATGGGCTCCAACTCGTAGTGCGCTATGAGGTCTTCGGGAGTCATCCGCCAGAGGCTACGCCCCCACCCGAACTACTGACCGAACGAAGCCGCCTTCGTCACCGACCCCGCCCGGCCCCTCGCCCCTTCTCCCCGTCCTCACCGAACACGGTCTCCCGTCTCAGGAACGCCAACCGGGCCCGCTTCTCGGGCAGATACACCTCCGGCAGGTCGACTTCCGGGAGCACGACGACCGGCCCGCTCTCGAACCCCTGCCGCGCGAACCGCGCGATCGCCCGCTCGTTCCGCTCGTCCGGATCGACGACGACCCGCGGCCGGTCCAGCCCGACCAGCACGTACGCCGTGAAGGCCGCCAGCACCGAGGACGACCACCCCGGCCGTCCTCCGCCGTCCCCGGCGGGCGCCAGCAGCACATGGACGCCGATGTCACCGGGCTGGACCTCGTAGCACTCGCCGACCCGGTCGGCCTCCGGCTCGTACGTCTGCAGCAGCCCGACGGGCACCCCGTCGTGCACCGCGAGATAGGCGTGGTGCGTGTCGAAGGCCTCCAGCCCCTCGTACACCTCCCGCACCTGCTCCTCCGTGAGCCCGTTCATGCCCCAGAACCCGGCCCTCGGCTCACTCACCCAGCCATGGACCACCCGGGCGTCGGCCTTCGCGTCCAACGGCAGGATCCGCACGGTCCCGAACCCGTCGACCACCTGCTCATGCACGGCCACGCGATCGCCGTACGGCTCCCGCGGCGCGGTGGGCTCAACGGTCATGGCGCTTCTCCTCGTTACCGGAACGGATGCTGCTGCGACGGGGGCGTCGTCCTTGGTGAGCCGGTCCCAGTCGGTGACGACCGGCACCAGGTCTCCCCTGAGCCACAGGGGGAGCTGGTCGCGGTGGTGGGCCGAGCCGCCGACGCCGGACGCCCCGAACGGCACCACCCAGAGGCTGTCCTCGCGCCGGGCCAGGTCCCAGACGTAGCGGGCGGCGGGCCCGCGCGCGCTGAGGTCGGTGACACCGGGGACGGCGGAGGTGCAGAGCACACAGTCGTGGTCACCGGCGAGCCCCGGCTCGCGCGGGGCGCTCGCGTCGTCCGCCTCGTCCGCCTCGTCCGCGTCGTCCGCCGGGAGCGCACGCCACGGCACGAGCCGGTGGCTGTCGTCCCAGCGCCGCCCCGACTCCGCGCCGGCGACCTCCTCCAGCGCCTCCCGTACGAGCGCCGCCCGGTCGATGCCGTACAACTCCTCGGCCCTGAGCAGGTGTTCCAGCGCGAACCCGATCCGCACGGTGAGCGAGAGCCACGGCCGGAAGACCTCGGGGTACGCCGGCGGCACGGCCAGCCCCGCGAAGGCCGGATCCGCCGCGAGCCGCCGTACGACCGCCCCACGCAACGCCGCGTACGCCGCCGCCTCCACGCTGTCGGCCTCCATCCGCCGGTCCCAGCGCAGCAGCCGGTCCCGCAGCGCGACGGCGGCCGGGGTGAGCGGCACGGGCACCTCGGCGAAGGCGGTCAACTGGTCCAACAGGGGCCCGGCGGAGGACAGATGGGTGTCCATGTGGAGGGCGGGCATGTCCGGGGCGGACCACACCTCCTTCTCGTCCAGCAGCGCGCGAATGCGCTCGGCGCGATGCGGTGGGGCGAACTCCACCCCCAACGGGGTCGCCGGACCACGCTGGTTGGCCATCACCGCGACACCGTCCTCGACCGTGCCGTACGGCGTCTCGTGCCACCCCTCCCACGCGTGCCCCGGCTCCCAGGCCGCGGCCACCCGCGTCCGGTTGTCCCGGCTCCGCACCGGCACCCGCCCGGCCACCCGGTGCAGCAGCCCACCCCGCGTGTCCGCCGCCTGCACGACGTTCACCGGCTCGGCCCACCGGTCGAACGCCCGGTCCACATCGGCGACTTCCCGCGCCCGGAGCAGGGGCAGCAGCGCACCGAACCCGAGGTCCTCGGTGACACGCGGCGGATAGCGCAGGCTGAGAGGACCTACGGGCTCAGCGCCCGAGCCCGAGCCGGTGCCGGAGGGCGAGGGCGAACCGGGGCCGGAGTGGGGGTGTGAGCCCGTGCCGGAGTGGGAGTGCGCGTGCGAGTCGGGATCCAGGCCGCCGATGACGACCGGCCCCCGCGCGGTCTCGATCACCTCCACCTCCACCGGCTCCCCTCCAGCGACCTCGACGACCTCCACATGCCGGTGCACGGCCCGCCACACACCGTCCGGATCGAGCGCCTCGACACCGCCCCCGCCGTGATCACCGTCCCCGTCCCCCTGCCCCTTGTCCCCGTGGCGCAGCCGCTCCCGGTACAGGTCCTGGTAGTCGGCCATGGCGTTGGTGATGGCCCAGGCCACGTCCCCGGTGTGGCCGAAGTGGGCGATGCCGGGCACGCCCGGGACGGCGAGGCCGACGACGTCGAACTCGGGGCAGGAGAGGTGGATCTGCTGGTAGACGCCGGGTTCCTCGATGAACCGGTGCGGATCACCGGCGATGACGGCCCGCCCGGTGGTCGTCCGGGACCCGTCGACGAGCCACCCGTTGCTGCCGGAGGTGGCGGGCCCGTCGGTGGCGAACAGCCCGACCGCGGCGGCGCCGAGATGCCGTACCGCCTCCTCCCGCCAGAGCTTGGCGGGGAACCCGGCGAACAGGATGTGCGTGGCGAGCCAGACGCCGAGCGGATGCCAGGGCTCCCAGCGCCCGCGCGCGAGCCCGGCGCGCTCGAACTCGGGCGCGCGCCCGCTCCCTTCACCCAGCCCGTCGTTCACGCCCTCGACGTACGCCCGGACCCAGTCGGCGGTCTCCGGGTCCGTTCTCTCCAGCCGGGCGAAGCATCTTCGGGCCGTGTCGGCGAGCCGGGCCTGTCTCGCGAACCGGTCCCAGCCGAGGGAGTCGGCACCGAGGAAGGCGGCCGAGGTGCCCTGGACGCGGTGCCGTTCGACCTCCAGCTGCCAGGCACGGTCGAGGGCGGTGACCCGGCCCTGGGCGTGGGCGAGCGCACGGGCGTCGGCGGCACGGAGGTGCGGGATGCCCCAGGCGTCGCGATACGTCCCGTATCCCTCCTGTGCCTCACGGCTCGAACCGCCGCCCTGAGCACGCTCCCGCTCCCGCCCCCGCTTCTGCCCCCGCACGCCGCTGTCCCGCATCCCTGTTCCCTGTATCCCATCCGTGAATTAGGTTAGCCTCACCTAAGCAAGGTGTGATCAAAGCGTACGTGAAGGGTGCAGAAGCCATGGGGCAGGGGCACGGTTGGGAGGGAGCGGTCCTCAAACTGCTCCGCGGGAAGGACTTCGTCCTCACGGTGACCGGGGCGGAACAGGTCACCGAGCACTACCGCCGGGTCCACCTCACCGACGGCGGCATGCTCGGCGTGACCGGCGTCCACCCGACCATGTGGGTACGCCTCTGGTTCGACGCCGCCGGCAAACCGCACCAGCGGGCGTACACCCTCGTCGACCCCGACCCGGCCGCCGGCACGTTCAGCCTGGAGTTCGCCCTCCACGACGGCCACGCCAGCGACTGGGCCCGCGCCGCGCGCCCCGGCGACACCATCGAGGCCACGGTCCACGGCACCGCCTTCACCGACCCGGACCCGGCCCCCTCCCACATCCTCGCCATCGGCGACCCGGCCTCCCTCCCCGCCATCAACTCCCTCCTCACCGCCCTCCCCTCGTCCCCGGCGACGATCTGGTTCGAGACGTCGACGGACGTAGGCACGGGCACCGGTACGGACGCTGTCACGGCTGCGGCTGCGCCTTCGGAGACCGAACCGGCGGCTGCGGAGGCGCCCTCGGAGACCGAACCGGCGGCTGCGACGACGGCGGCAACGAGCACCCCGACCTCGGCCGCTGGAGCGGCGGCGGAAGCCGAGACCGACGCCCCAGCCTCATCGCCGACCTCATCGTCAGCCTCATCGTCAGCCTCAGCTCCGACCTCAGCGCAGGCCTCTTCACCGGCCCCACCCCCGAGCGCACCCCCCGGAACAGGCGGGCTCCCCCTCCGTCTCGACCCCGCCCGTCACGACTTCCGCCCGGTGCCCCGTGAGGACGCCGGCGCCCGTCTCCTCGCCCAGGTGAAGGCCGACGCCCCCGCCCTCCTCGCACAGACGCCCGCCCCATACGTCTGGATCGCCTGCGACACCGCGACGACCCGCTCCCTGACGGCGTACTTCCGCAAGGAACTGGGCCTGCCGAAGCAGCGCCTGCACGCCCTCGGCTACTGGCGCCCGTGACCACGCACGCGGCCCGCCCCCGTCGCACCGGCCGGGGCCGGGCTGCGGCGGGCCGCCCGGCGCGCGATCATCGGGGCATGAACGTCACCCTGCACCTCGCCCAGGACCCCGAGGCGGACGAGCTTCTCGGGCGCAGTCCGCTCGCCGCGCTGGTCGGCATGCTGCTGGACCAGCAAGTGCCGATGGAGTGGGCGTTCAAGGGCCCGTGGACCATCGCCCGACGGCTCGACGCGGACGATCTGGACGCCCACGAGATCGCGGCGGCGGACCCGGAGTCCTTCGCCGCGCTGCTCTCCGACAAACCGGCGGTCCACCGCTACCCGGGCTCCATGGCGAAGCGGATCCAGCAGCTGTGCCAGTACCTCGTCGACCACTACGACGGTGACGCGAGCGCGGTCTGGCAGGACGCGACGACCGGCGCGGAACTCCTCTCCCGCCTCGAATCCCTCCCCGGCTTCGGCCACCAGAAGGCCCAGATCTTCCTGGCCCTCCTCGGCAAACAACTCGGCGTCCACCCCACCGGCTGGCGCGAAGCCGCCGGCTCCTACGGCGACCCCGACGCCTTCCGCTCCGTCGCCGACATCAAGGGCCCCGACTCCCTGGCCAAGGTCCGCGCCCACAAACAAGAGATGAAGGCAGCGGCGAAGGCAGCAAAAGCCGCCGCCAACAAATAACCCCCGGACACCCCACCAGCCCCCGACAGGGGCGCGGGGAACTGCGCGCCCAGCCCCCACCGACCCGCACGTACCCACCCACCCCGCGCGGAGCGCGAAAGGGGGTCAAAGGGGCGCAGCCCCTTGAGGATGGGACGGGTAGGGGCGGCGGGGGCGAAAGACCCCACAGTCACCCCCACCTACGCCGAGCGAGCGCATCCCCCACCCCACCCGGTGCACACCCCCACCCCACGGGCAACCATCCCCCGTGCACCCCACCGCCCGCCCGACCCCCGCCACGGCCTCCCCCCGCGCCCGGGCGAGGCGGACCTCCCGACGCGCCACCTGGCCGAGGGTGCTCACCCTGCTCATCGCTCTCCTCGTCCCCGTCGCCCACACCACCACCCACACCGCCCCGACCCTCCAACCCACACTCTCGAGCGAACTCCCCACCACCGAGTACGACCCGCTGGAGACGGCCCCCCGCCCGCTGGCCCGCCACACCCCACGCCCGACCGCCCCACCCCGCCCGACCGCCGCCGCGTCCCCCCACGCCCCACCCGCACCCCCGCACCCCCGCCACGCCCTCCCCACGGCACCCCGGCCGGCGCCCCCGCACACCCCGTACGCCCTGCACGCCCTGCGCTCCGTGGTCCTGCGCTGCTGAACGAGCCCCCGGCACCGCGAAACCATCCACCCCGCACAGGCAGAACAGGACGGACACCCCCATGCCCGCAGACCCCTACACAGTCCTGCGCGCACTCCTCCACGCGGAGGCCCTGCGCAGCACCCCCAAGCCCACCCCCGAAGGAACGGCCCCCGAGAACCACCGCACCCCCACCACGGACGAGCACCCCCCGAAGCACCCGCACCGCGACTGACCCCTCCCAGCCCGCCCAAGGGAACGCCCTGAAGCCCACCGGCCCCAGGGCGTTCCTGGGCGTTCCTGGGCGACCCCCTTCGAGCGAACTACCGGCGTCCCATGGAAGGACTCCGGGCGACACCCCGGCGCCCTTCCGAAGAAGTCCGCGCAACCCCCGAAAGGACCTCGCCCGGCACCCACGACCGCCCCCGGACCCTCACAGAATTCCCCCTTTGCCCCATTTGATGGCACCTTTTCCAGGGCCGCACTCCGTCGCCATGGCTGCGCCCGGAACGTCTTGACCGGTAGGCTTTCCGTGTGATCTTCAAGCGCATCGGAAACGGCCGGCCGTACCCCGACCACGGCCGGGAAAGCACCCGGCAGTGGGCGGACGTCGCGCCGCGCCCGGTCCGCCTCGATCAGCTCGTGACGACCAAGGGGCAGCTGGACCTGGAGACCCTCCTCGCCGAGGACTCCACCTTCTACGGCGACCTCTTCGCGCACGTGGTGAAGTGGCAGGGCGATCTGTACCTGGAGGACGGCCTCCACCGCGCGGTCCGCGCGGCCCTCCAGCAACGCCAGGTGCTGCACGCCCGCGTCCTCGAACTGGACTAGCCCTCCACCAAAGGCCGAACGGCCGGGAAGCCGAACGGTTCGGGAAGCCGAACAGCCGGAAGGCCGACGGACGGCGTCCGACGGGTTGGGCCAGGACAGCCGACGGTTGGCCCTTTCGGGTTGGACTGCAGCGCGGTGAATGATCATCTAGTAGGCATCGCCGCCCAACGGCACTACGCTGCGCCCATGAGCATGCTGACTCCTCCCGGCATGGGCGGCCAGTACCGGATCACGGGGGACAAGTACCCGAGGCTGCGCCGGCCCAAGAGGCGTCGCAGGCTCGTCCTCACCGTCGTCGCGTCCGTGACCGCGCTGGGCCTCGCCGGTTGGGGAACCCTGCAGCTCATCGACGTCTTCACCGGCGACGAGGACCAGGCCGCCGCCGCGGGCCCCAAGGCCGACTGCGCGACCCGGGTGAGCCCGTCCCCGAAGGCGGGCGGATCGGCCGCGAAAAACGTCCCGGCACCCGGAAAGATCACCGTCAACGTCCTCAACGCCACGCCCCGCGCGGGCCTCGCCAAGGACACCGCCGACGAGCTGAAGAAGCGCGGCTTCCGTATCGGGAACGTGGGCAACGCGACCGAGCAGTACGACAAGAAGGTCAAGGGCACCGCGATGCTGCTCGGCGCGAAGGCCGCCGAGGACACGTCCCTGGCCGTCCTCAACACCCAGCTCACCGGCGCGCAGCTGAAGACCGACAGCCGGAAGAAGGCCACCGAGGTGGACCTCGTCATCGGTACCGGCTTCAAGGCCCTCAGCACACGGAAGGACGCCGACAAGGCGCTGGCCGCCCTGACCAGCCCCGAGCCGACGCCCACCGCGTCGAAGACCTGCTGAACCGGGCCCCGCGAGGGGCCCGCCGAGCCCTCTCGAGGGCTACTCGGCGGCGCCGTACAGCCGGTCGCCCGCGTCTCCCAGGCCCGGCACGATGTAGCCGTGCTCGTTGAGGCGCTCGTCGACGGCGGCGGTCACGACCGTCACCGGTGAGCCCGCCAGCTCCCGCTCCATGACCTCGACGCCCTCGGGGGCGGCGAGGAGCACCACGGCGGTCACGTCGTCGGCGCCGCGGGCGATCAGCTCACGGATCGCGGCGACGAGGGTGCCACCGGTGGCGAGCATGGGGTCGAGGACGTACACCTGACGCCCGGAGAGGTCCTCCGGCATGCGGGTGGCGTACGTGGAGGCCTCCAGCGTCTCCTCGTTGCGGATCATGCCCAGGAAGCCCACCTCGGCGGTCGGCAGCAGCCGGACCATGCCGTCGAGCATGCCGAGGCCGGCCCGGAGGATCGGCACGACGAGGGGGCGGGGGTGGGAGAGCTTGACGCCCGTGGTCGAGGCGACCGGCGTCGTGATGTCGACCAGCTCGGTGCGCACGTCCCGCGTGGCCTCGTAGGCGAGCAGGGTGACCAGTTCGTCGGCGAGGCGACGGAAGGTCGGGGAGTCCGTGCGCTGGTCGCGCAGCGTGGTGAGCTTGTGAGCGACCAGGGGATGGTCGACGACGTGGAGACGCATGTCCACAACAGTAACCGGGGCCACGCGGGCAACAACCCCGAGTGCCCCGCCCCCTCCGGCCGCCCGCCGCACCCCCGCCCGATGGCATCAAACCCGCCGGTGGAGGGAAAGTGGGATGAACGGACCGTCGACGGAACGACCGGGCGGGACGGGGGCGGCGAGCGGGGAGCCGGCGGCGGGTCGGGGCGCGTCGGTGGTGCGGTGCGGCGGGGCAGGGAGTCGATGAGGTGATGTGGCGTGGGCGACGAGACGCGGGAGAGCGCGCGGGAGAACGAGGCCGCGCGCCGGCGGCGGCGGGCACAGTTCCTGCGGGAGCTGACGGAGGCCCGGGAACTGCGTGACCGGGTCCAGCCGCGCCGGGCCAAGGCCGCCCGCCTCCGCCACGCCATGCGCATGCGCACCTTCCGCTGGTGACCTGGCGCGGCGACCTGGGACGGTGACCTGGGACGGTGGCCTCGGGCAGTGCCCTAGGGCGAACAGGGCGAGGCCGTCGAGCCACCTCCGCACCTTCCCCGGTGTCCCTATGGGCCCCGTGTGGCGTGTTCGTGGGGTATGTGTGGGGCGTTCACGGGGTGGTCGTGCGGATGCGGCCAGGAACTCCGCGTACGATCCGCTGGTGGCGGCAACAGGTGCGCAGGTGAACAGCGGACCCACCGGCGATCAAGAGAGCCGGACACAGGGAGCCGAAGACATCCCCTGGGCGCTCTGTTTCTGCCACGATTCCGAGTGGGTGGGGCTCGGACCGCAAGCCTCCCCACCCATCAGCCTCCGCCGGGGGGACCCCCAACCGGCACACCTATGACCAGTGGGAGAGTCACGGTGTACTTCGCCGCACTGCTCGCGCGCACCGAAGACGGGTGGGAAGCGAGCGACACAGAGCTCGACGATGTGGAAACCCTGTCGGATCTGGCCGACCTGGCCCGTGAAGCCTCGCCCGGCGACGACACGGTGCTGGTGCTCATCGAGCAGGAGGACGCCTGGTTCGGCGTCGTCCGCATCGATGGCGAGGACGACCCTCGTATCTACGTGTCGGACGCCGCCGCCGCTGCCCGCAGCAGCTACGGCGAGATCCTGCTCACCGACGAACTGCTCGGAAGGGAGCCCGGCGAGGACGAAGCCGACCTGGACGCCCTCGACCTCGACGGCACCGAGGACGGTGAGTCCGACTCCGACGAGGACGACGACACGTCCGCCGAGGCCGTGCCGCACAGCCCGGTCGGCGACACCGAGATCCTCGACGACCTGGGGGTGGGTGAGAAGGAGCTGCGCGCCCTCGACGCCGACGACGCCCTCAGCTCGATCGCCGAGGCCCTCGGAGCGTCGGAGGTCCTGGAGACGGTCCGCTGAGTCCGCCGAGTACGCCCGGCCCCTCACTCGGACCGCCGAGTCCGCCGGCTCTGTGCCCCCGGTGACCGACGCGAGCGGCCCGGCCGACGCGACGGCACCGGGCGGGCCCGATGCCGTACGGGACTCCGTGGGCGACCCCGTACGCGACCCGTGGCGGGACGCGATGCGGCTCGCTCTGGCCGAGGCCGGGCGGGCCGCCGAGGGCGGGGACGTCCCGGTCGGCGCGGTCGTCCTGTCCCCGGACGGCACGACCGTCCTGGCCACCGGGCACAACGAGCGCGAGGCGACCGGCGACCCGACCGCCCACGCGGAGGTGCTCGCCGTCCGCCGCGCCGCCGCCGCACTCGGCGAATGGCGGCTGACCGGCTGCACCCTGGTCGTCACCCTCGAACCCTGCACGATGTGCGCGGGCGCACTCGTACAGTCCCGGGTCGACCGGGTCGTCTACGGCGCACGCGACGAGAAGGCCGGCGCCACCGGCTCGCTCTGGGACGTCGTACGCGACCGCCGGCTCAATCACCGCCCCGAGGTCGTCGAGGGCGTCCTCGCCGAGGAGTGCGCCCGGCTCCTCACCGAGTTCTTCCGCACCCGCTGAGACCCCTCCGGCACCGGCCCTCGGCCCCGCCCGTTACCGATTTCAAAGCACGCCCCACCTTGCTGTAAGGTCTCCCTCGGTAGCGTGTCCGAGCGGCCGAAGGAGCTCGCCTCGAAAGCGAGTGTGGCGCAAGTCACCGAGGGTTCAAATCCCTCCGCTACCGCTGAAGAAGGGCCCCGTCGTCAGACGGGGCCCTTCCTGCGTTCCCCGGCTCCGCCGCCCTCTCCTACGAACGCATGATCGGGTTACACTCGCCGCCGACAAAGAGGACCCATGGGGCCCACGGGGCACAAGAGGCGGGGGAGGCCGCGGTGGCGGTGCAGGGGAAGAAGATCGCGCTGTACTTGCTCGTGGTCTTCGTGGCCTACGTGATCATCACAGACCCGGAAAACGCCGCCGACTACGTCCAGATAGGGTTCGAGGGCATCTCCAACGCCGCCCAGGCCATCGGCGATTTCTTCACCTGGATCGCCGACGGGGCCCAGTAGCCCCCGGGCCTCACATCCAGTACCTCGTACGACCGTTCCGGAGCGCCCATGATCCGCCACCTGGTCCTCTTCAAGCTCAACGAGGGTGTCGAGCGCGACGACCCGCGGGTCGTGAAGGGCGTGGACGCCTTCCGCGCGCTCGACGGCACGATCGCCGAGATCCGCTTCTGGGAGCTGGGCTGGAACCTCAGCGACCGCCCCATCGCCTACGACTTCGCGATCAACTCCGCGTTCGACGACGCGGACGCGCTGCGTACGTACGTCGAACACCCGGACCATCAGGCGGGCGTCGCCCTGTGGCGCGAGTTCGCCACGTGGGTCATCGCCGACTACGAGTTCTGAGCCGCGGCACCACCGGGCCACGGCGCTGCTCTTTTCGCCCCGCACTCCTGGAGTGCGGGGCGTTTTTTCTCAACACGGCTATATGCGGTGCTTGATCACAGTGCACATGTCTTGTGATGCTATGACCGCTTTTGACGGTTGAGTTGATGGATGAAGAGGTGGCGTTGACCGTGTCGGCCAGTACTGCGCCTCCCCAGGAAGACGTCCCGGCTCCCGACCCCGCGTCGGCCCAGGTCACAGCCCAGGCCACCGCACCCGCCCCGGAGAAACGTCGCGGCGCCGACACCCGGGCGCTCACCCAGGTGCTGTTCGGTGAGCTGAAGCATCTCGCGCCGGGCACTCCGGAGCACAACCGCGTGCGCGGGGCGCTCATCGAGGCGAACCTCCCGCTCGTGCGCTACGCGGCCGCCCGCTTCCGCTCCCGCAACGAGCCCATGGAGGACGTGGTCCAGGTCGGGACCATCGGGCTGATCAACGCCATCGACCGGTTCGACCCGGACCGGGGTGTGCAGTTCCCGACCTTCGCGATGCCGACCGTCGTCGGCGAGATCAAGCGGTACTTCCGCGACAACGTCCGCACGGTCCACGTCCCGCGCCGGCTGCACGAGTTGTGGGTCCAGGTGAACGGCGCGACCGAGGACCTCACCACCGCCTTCGGGCGCACCCCCTCCACCGCCGAGATCGCCGAGCGGCTGCGCATCACCGAAGAAGAGGTCCTGTCCTGCATCGAGGCGGGCCGCTCGTACCACGCGACCTCCCTGGAGGCGGCCCAGGAGGGCGACGGGATGCCGGGGCTGCTCGACCGGCTCGGCTACGAGGACCCCGAACTCGACGGCGTCGAACACCGCGACCTCGTCCGGCATCTCCTCGTCCAGCTCCCCGAGCGCGAGCAGCGGATCCTGCTGCTCCGCTACTACAGCAATCTGACGCAGTCGCAGATCAGCGCGGAGCTGGGGGTCTCCCAGATGCATGTGTCGCGGCTGCTGGCGCGGAGCTTCGCGCGGCTGCGGTCGGCCAACCGGATCGAGGTGTAGCGCTCCGCTCGGGGGGCGGAGCCCCCGCCTCCGGTCAGTAACCGCCGGTAAGCGATGACCTTCGCCCCTTCCCGGATGGACCATGGGGCACGCGGGGCGCACGATGGCAGGCGGGGCGCACAGAATCGGCCAGCGGTACGCGTGCGCAGGCCATGGGCGTGACCGAATGCGCTGTCGAGGTGTCACCGGGGAGAGCGAATCGCTCGTTGACGCTCTTTCAGGCGTAACTAGACTGAAATCCCATCAGAACGCTAGTTTCCAGGGCTTATTCACCCTCTCCATGTCGACATGTCACTACATCGCGTTGCCGACGTGTGACATTCTCTCCCCAGCGCGTTTGCCGTGGCCTCGCCGCCGGTATTCAGGTGGAGGCTGCGTTCCTTACGACGGAGCGTCCGCCGCGACCGTCCGCGACCCAAAGGGGGTGGCATGTCCGCAGACCAGGGCAGCTCGAAGGTGCTCACACTCGCCAAGAGCGAGACCGCGCCCGACGCTATCCAGGCCCCTCAGGACCTTCAGGCGCTTGAGGACCTTCCCGGTCCCCAGGCTCCGCCGGCGTCTGACTTCCCGGCCTTGTCCGCCTCGGCGAACATCGACACCCGCACCCTGTCCCGCTCCCTGTTCCTGCGGCTGGCCGCACTCGACGAGAACAGCCCCGAGCGTGCCTACGTCCGGGACACCCTCATCGAGCTCAACCTCCCGCTGGTGCGTTACGCCGCCGCACGTTTCCGGTCGCGCAACGAGCCGATGGAGGACATCGTCCAGGTCGGCACGATCGGCCTGATCAAGGCGATCGACCGCTTCGACTGCGAACGGGGCGTGGAGTTCCCGACGTTCGCGATGCCGACGGTCGTGGGCGAGATCAAGCGGTTCTTCCGCGACACCTCGTGGTCGGTCCGGGTTCCGCGCCGGCTGCAGGAGCTGCGGCTGGCCCTCACCAAGGCCAGCGACGAGCTCTCCCAGAAGCTCGACCGTTCCCCGACGGTCACCGAACTCGCCGCCGTGCTGGGCGTGTCCGAGGAGGACGTCGTCGACGGCCTCGCGGTGGGCAACGCGTACACGGCGTCGTCGCTGGACTCCCCGGCCCCCGAGGACGACGGCGGCGAGGGCTCCCTCGCGGACCGGCTCGGCTACGAGGACACGGCGCTGGAGGGCGTGGAGTACCGGGAGTCCCTGAAGCCGCTGCTGGCCAAGCTGCCGCCCCGGGAGCGCCGGATCATCATGCTGCGGTTCTTCGCGAACATGACGCAGTCCCAGATCGGCGAAGAGGTCGGCATCTCCCAGATGCACGTCTCCCGCCTGCTCACCCGGACCCTGGCCCAGCTTCGCGAGGGCCTCATCTCCGACTGAGTCCGCGGGTCCGACTGCGTCGGGCCATGCGGTGACACGTGACCGCCGGGGCGTCCAATTCACTCAGGGACGCTTCGGCGGTTGTCGTGCGTGTAGGGGGCCGGGCGTGTAGGGGTGCGTTGTCGGGTGCGGGTGAGTGGGGGCTGGTCGCGCAGTTCCCCGCGCCCCTGAAAAGCGAAGCAGGGGCTGCGGCCCCGCTTCGCTTTTCGGCCCGAAAGGGCCGTAGGCCCTTAAGGGGCGCGGGGAACTGCGCGAGAAGCCCCACCGGACCCGCGCCCGCCCACTCACCGAACCCGGCAGACCAGTAGGCGCCCCCACCGGGCGATCACCTACGCCAGCGCGAGCCACACCACCGCGGCCACCACAGCCACCGCCGCGATCACACCGACGATCACACCCACCCGCGGCCCGGAGGCCCCGGCCGCGGGCCCGGCCTGGCGGCCGCCCCCCGCCGGCGTCTCGTCGACGAAGGCGCGGAACATCTGCGTGCTGCCCGCGGGGTCGTGGTTGCCCTGGGGGTTCTGGTTGTCGGCCATGGCCCGAGACCTTAGCGAATCGGGGAGGACGCGCCCAAGCGGGGTTGCCCGCCCGTGACCGCGCGAACGTTCTCTTTTGCCAAGACTTGGGCCGCTAAGACCCCCATTTCATTTGCCTGCAGCAACCATCCACTCCTATGGTTGCCCTAAGCAACAAACACCGGGAGGGGCTCCATGGCCGGGCAAGCGCACTACGAGGAGCTGGTCCGTCAGCTCAGCGCCATCGGGGCCGTGAAGCGGGAACTCGCCCGGATGCTGCCGCACGAGTGCCCCGGCGGATCGGCGGGAGTCCTCACCCTGCTCGGCCGGCACGGCGAGATGCGAATGAGCAGGCTCGCCGAACTGCTCGCGGTGGACATGTCGGTGACCAGCCGTCATGTCGCGCACGTGGCCGAGCGGGGCTGGATCGAACGCCTCCCCGACCCGGTGGACAAACGCTCCCGCATCCTGCGCCTGACCCCCGAGGGCCGGGCCGTGATCGCCGAGCTGGACCGGCGCAGCAGCCGGCTGATGGCCGACCGGCTCAGCGACTGGTCCGACGACGAGGTCGACCGGCTCGCCCGGCTCCTGGGCCGGCTGCGCGAAAGCTTCGACGCCACCGCGCCGGCCCGGACGCCCGTGGAGCCGCTCCGCATCCCCGCGGGGCCGGCCGAGACGCCCGTACAACCGACCGGAACGTCCGCCTAGCGGTCGCCACCACAACCCGTACACCCGCAAAGAGCACACAGGAGTAAGGAAGCCCCATGGCAACGACCACACCAGCCGGTGTGCGGGCTCACGCCAAGCACGGAGGAGGCACCGCCAAGGGTGCCCCCCACAGCGGTGGCGACCACGCCCCGATGACGCACCGGCAGATCATGGAAGCGCTGACCGGGCTGCTGCTCGGCATGTTCGTGGCGATCCTGTCGTCCACGATCGTGTCGAACGCGCTGCCGGACATCATCAAGGACCTGGGCGGCGGGCAGAGCGCGTACACCTGGGTGGTGACCGCGTCGCTGCTCGCGATGACCGCGTCCACCCCGCTGTGGGGCAAGCTCGCCGACCTGTTCTCCAAGAAGCTGCTGATCCAGCTGGCGCTCGTCGTCTTCGTGCTCGGCTCGGCCGCCGCCGGACTCTCCCAGAACGCCGGGATGCTCATCGGGTTCCGCGCGGTCCAGGGCATCGGCATGGGCGGGCTCTCCGCGCTGGCCCAGATCATCCTCGCGGCGATGATCTCCCCGCGTGAGCGCGGCCGGTACAACGGCTACCTCGGCGCGACCTTCGCGACCGCCATGGTCGGCGGCCCGCTGGTCGGCGGTGTCATCACCGACACCAGCTGGCTGGGCTGGCGCTGGTGCTTCTACGTCGGCGTGCCCTTCGCGGTCATCGCCCTGATCGTGCTCCAGCGGACCCTGCACCTGCCGGTCGTCAAGCGCAAGGTCAAGGTCGACTGGGCGGGCGCCTTCCTCATCACCGCGGCCGTCTGCCTGCTGCTCGTGTGGGTGACCTTCGCCGGTGACAAGTACGACTGGGTGTCGTGGCAGACGTACGCGATGGTCGGTGGCACGGTCGCGCTGCTCGCGCTGTTCCTGCTGGTCGAGTCGAAGGCGAGCGAGCCGATCATCCCGCTGCGGCTGTTCCGCAACCGGACGATCGCGCTGGCGTCGCTGGCCTCGCTCTTCGTCGGTGTCGCGATGTTCGCGGGCACCATCTTCTTCAGCCAGTACTTCCAGCTGGCCCGTGACAAGTCGCCGACCATGTCCGGTGTACTGACCATCCCGATGATCGCCGGTCTGTTCGTCTCGTCGACCGTCTCCGGACAGGTCATCACCCGCACCGGCCGCTGGAAGGCCTGGCTGCTGGCCGGCGGTGTGCTGGTGACCTCGGGTCTCGGCCTGCTGGGCACGCTCCGGTACGACACCCCGTACTGGCACGTGGCGATCTTCATGGCGCTGCTCGGGCTCGGCGTCGGCATGATGATGCAGAACCTGGTGCTGTGCACCCAGAACCAGGTCGCCCCGGGCGACCTCGGCGCCGCCAGCTCCACCGTCACCTTCTTCCGCTCCCTCGGCGGCGCGATCGGCGTCTCGGCGCTGGGCGCGATCCTGAGCCACCGGATCACGCACTACGCCGAGGAGGGCCTCGCCAAGCTCGGTGTCTCCGGCTCCTCCACCGGCCACGGTGAGATCCCCGACCTGGACGCGCTGCCCACGCCGATCCGCACGGTCATCGAGAGCGCCTACGGGCACGGCATCGGAGACGTCTTCCTCTACGCCGCCCCCTTCGCCGTCCTCGCGCTCGTCTTCTCCTTCTTCATCAAGGAGGTCCCGCTGCGGACCACCGGGGCGCTCGCCCAGGCGGCGGACGCGCCGGAGGCGCCGGAGACGGCGACCGTGCCCGCGAGCGCCGTGGCTTCGCCGGTGTCGGCCTCCGGTTCGGCCTCCGCGGAGGCCCAGGCTCCGGTCGCCGCCGCCGAGGCCACCGCCCCGGCCCCGGCCGGCGGAGGCGGGATCTCCGTACGGGGTCATGTCCGCGGGGTCGAGAACGCGCCCGTGCCGCGGGCCGCCGTCACCCTGATCTCGCTCGGCGGGCGGCAGCTCGGCCGTTCCGTCGCGGGGGCCGACGGGGCCTACGCCGTGGACGCGCCCGCCGCCGGGTCGTACGTCCTGATCGCGGCCGCCGACGGGTTCCAGCCGCAGGCGTCCACCGTGGTCGTGAACGGTGAGCCGGTCGCGTACGACATCCTGCTGAGCGGAACGAGTGGGCTGAGCGGTGTGGTGCGGGCCGCCGGGGACGGGCAGGCCGTGAAGGACGCCATGGTCGTGGTGACCGATGTGCGCGGCGATGTGCTGGCCAGCGGGGTCACCGGTGAGCAGGGCGAGTTCGGCTTCGGTGAGCTGGTGCCGGGCGGGGTGACCGTCGCGGTGAACGCCGCCGGGTTCCGCCCGCGCGCGCTGCCCGTCGAGGTCGGCGGCACCGGGGTCACCCGGATCGAGATCGACCTCGCGGCCGGGGCCCGGCTCCAGGGAGTCGTACGGGCGCCGGGCGGGGCACTGGCCGACGCCCGCGTGACCCTCGTCGACGCGGCGGGCAACGTGGTCGCCACGGCCACCACCGGTGCGGACGGGGCGTACGCCTTCACCGATCTGGACGGCGGCGAGTACACGGTCATCGCGACCGGCTACCCGCCCGTGGCCACGGCCCTGACGGTCGCCGGACCCGGCGTCGACGGCCATGACATCGAACTCGCGCACCCCGGCGAGTAGTTCGGGCAGCCCACGGGTGAACCACAGTTGAACCACCGGCCGGTGGAGCCACCCCCGCTCCACCGGCCGGTCGCACGTTGAGGAGTTGGACGGACATGGGACTGACCGCGAGGGTTCGCACCCGGGACGGATGGGCCGTGTCGCACGCGGTCGTCACGGTGACCGACATGACCGGTACGCAGGTGCTGCGGGCCGAGGCGGACGCCGAAGGGGGCGTGCACGACCCCGCGCCGCTCGCGCCCGGCGCGTACACGGTGATCGTCACGGCGG
This sequence comes from Streptomyces sp. NPDC107538, assembly GCF_055657445.1. Classification (NCBI taxonomy): domain Bacteria; kingdom Bacillati; phylum Actinomycetota; class Actinomycetes; order Kitasatosporales; family Streptomycetaceae; genus Streptomyces; species Streptomyces sp. NPDC107538. The sequence goes on from NZ_JBVKAY010000013.1 coordinate 195,193, forward strand.
TCGGCTACGCGCCGTACGCCGCGGGCGCCTTGGTCACGGCGAGCGGGCGGGCGGAGGTCGGCACGGTCACGCTGGCGCGGCTCGGCGGTGCGGAACTGCCGCCGCCCGGGCCCTGGACCGTCGACCCGGCCCACTCGACCGTCGCCGCCCTGGCCCAGCATCTCGGGATCTCCAGCGTCCACGGCCGGTTCACCGACTTCTCGGCCTCGATCGAGATCGCCCCGGCCCCGGACGAGGGGACCAAGTCCCGGGTGGAGGCGGTGATCCGGGCCGCGTCGATCGACACCGGGAACGCCACGCGCGACCAGCATCTGCGCTCCCCGGACTTCCTGGACGCCGAACGGCACCCCGAAATCACCTACGTCTCCACCGGCCTCACCCCCGCGGGCCCCGACCGCTGGACCGTCCACGGCGAGCTGACCATGCGCGGGGTCGTACGCCCCGTCGACCTGGACCTCGCCTACCTGGGCACCGGCGCGGACCCCTGGGGCGGCACCCGCGCGGCCTTCCGGGCCACCACCGAACTCCGCCGCGATGACTTCGCCATGAAGTACAACCAGGTGGTACAGGCGGGCATCGCGGCGATCGGTACGACACTGAAGGTGGAGCTGGACGTACAGGCGGTGCAGGGGCGGGGCGCGTAGCGCTCCCGCAAGGGGCGCGGGGAACTGCGCGACAAGCCACGACGCGCCGCGCACCCGCCCAACCACAGAGCCCCCCGAGCTATTGGGCGCCCCCGCCCCTACGCTGGGCGCCATGGCACCGAACATCGCAACCAACACCTCGGTCTCCCTCGAAGACCTGCTCGACTTCGTACGCCCCCGGCACCGCGCCCTGCTGCTCACCCGGCGGGCCGACGGCAGCCCCCAGGCCTCCCCGCTGACCTGCGGCGTCGACGACGCGGGCCGGATCGTGGTCTCCACCTACCCCGAGCGCGCCAAGACCCGCAACGCCAAGCGGGACGAGCGCGTCAGCGTCGTCGTGCTGAGCGACGACTGGAACGGCCCCTGGGTCCAGGTCGACGGCACGGCGGAGGTCATCGACTCGCCGGACTCGGTCGAGCCCCTGGTGGAGTACTTCCGGAACATCTCCGGTGAGCACCCGGACTGGGACGAGTACCGGGAGGCCATGGTCAAGCAGGGCAAGTCGATCATTCGGGTCACGCCGGTGAAGTGGGGGCCGGTGGCCACAGGTGGGTTCCCGGCGCGGCTGGTGGACGGGGAGTAGTCGGCGGGGAGCGGGCGCCGGGAGCGTACGCCGGGAGCGGGCGCCGGGAGCGGGCGCCGGGAGCGGGCGCCGGGAGCGGGCTCCGAAAGCAGCCAGGGGGTCAGCCCCGCCGGGCCATCACCTCGATGCCGGCGATCAGGGTGTCCAGGGCGTAGCCGAAGTCGCGTTCGCGCATCTCCTCGACGGTCTCGCCGCCGCGGGCCGCCATGAGGTCCGCGGAGTGCCGGATGACCTCATGGGGTGCGAGGGAGTCGGACACCGCGCTCATGGCGTCGCGGAAGTACTCCTCCTGGGTCGTCCCGGCCGCGGCGCAGCGCTGCGCGAAGTGCCCCTCGATGGTGCCGAAGCCGTACACGAACTGGGAGACCGCCGCGATGGCACCGGCCTGGCCCCGCGCGGGCAGGCCGGTGCGGCGGATCACGCGCTGTACGGCGAGCGAGAAGTCCAGCGCGCGCGGGCCGATGTTGAGGAAGGTGCCGGCCAGGGGCGACACCCAGGGGTGGCGGACCAGGACCGCGCGGTACTCCCCGGCCAGGGTGCGCAGTTGGTCCCGCCAGTCCTCGTCGGCGTCGGGCGGGGGCAGCCGCAGCTCGTCGAAGACCTGGTCGAGGGCGAGTTCCAGCAGGTCGTCCTTGGTGTCCACGTACCAGTAGACCGACATCGCCGTCACGTTCAGCTCGGCCGCCAGCCGCCGCATCGAGAACCGGGCCAGCCCCTCCGCGTCCAGCAGCCGCACGGCCGTCCCGGTGATCCGCTCCCGGTCCAGCCCGGACGGCTGCCCGCCCCGCCCGGCCCGCGCCTTCCCCGCCTTGCCCTCCAGCCAGACGCTGGCCCGCACGGGACCTTCGACCCGACCGGCACCCTTCACCATGACGCACCTTCCGAGACGTTCCTCCACTGATGACGATGCTAGGCGGACAGCGCCCCGCAGGGGCGCGGGGAACTGCGCGAACAACCACGACGCACCCGCGGCCGCCGACCCACAGAACCCCCCGAGCTATGAGGCGCCCACCAACGCCACGTCAGCCCGCTCAGCCCTGCGCAGCAGCCCCGCCGCCACCAACCCCCCGAGCAGCACAGCCACCGCCCCCACCAGCAGACTCGTCTCCAGCCCGGAGGAGAACGCGGACAGCACCGCGTCCCGCTCCCCGGCCGTGTCCGCCGCCCCCAGCGCCGCCGGCAACGACGCCGCCGACACGGAAACCAGCGCCGCGAACCGGGAGTTGAGCACCGCCCCCAGCACAGCCACCCCCAACCCCGTGCCGAACTCCGCGAGCGTGCCGTTGATCCCGGCCCCCACCCCCGCCTTGGCCGGTGGGATCGAACTCATGATCGCGTGCGCCATCGCGGGGTTGGCGACCGCACAGCCCACACCGATCAGCACCAGCCCGAGCAGGGTCCCGGCGTAACCGCCGGAGGCCATCGTCGCGATGGAGACCAGCCCGCCCGACATCAGCACCATGCCCAGCGCGATCGACACCGGCATCCCCAGCTTCGCCGTCCACTTCGCCGACAGCCCGGAGAAGTTGAGCACGACCACGGTCAGCGCCAGCGGAGCGATCCGCAGACCCGCCTCCAACGCGTCGTAGCCGAGGACGAATTGAAGGTGCTGGGTCAGCAGGAACAGCGCGCCGCCCATGCCGAAGGTGATGAGCACGGCCCCGGCGACGGCTCCGGTGAAGCGCCGGTCGCGGAAGAAGTGCAGGTCGAGCATGGGGTACGGGATACGGCTCTCCCAGTACGCGAAGGCCCCGAGCACGACCACGGCGACGGCGGCCGTGGCGAGCACCTGCCCGGAGGTCCAGCCGTGCTCGGGGCCCGAGATGATCGCGTAGACCAGGGCCGTCATACCGATCGTCGACAGCAGCGCGCCCAGCAGGTCCGGCCGGTCCCCCTGCGGGTTCTTCGACTCGGGGACCAGGGCGATCACGGCGACGAGGCCCAGCGCCACGACCGGCAGGTTGACCAGGAAGATGGCGCCCCACCAGAAGTGGCCGAGCATGAAACCGCCGAGGAGGGGGCCCGCCGCGAAGCCGAGCGCGTTGACCGCCGCCCAGATTCCGATCGCCTTCGGCTGCTCGCCGGGCGCGAAGATCTGCATGGCGACGGCCAGGGTGGTGGTGAGCAGCAGCGCGCCGCCGACTCCCATTCCGGCGCGCGCGGCGATCAACTGCCCGGTGGACTGCGCGAGTCCGGCCACCAGCGAGCCGAGGCCGAACAGCACCAGGCCCGCGATCAGCATCTTCTTACGGCCGTAGCGGTCGGCCGCGCTGCCCGCAGTGAGCAGCAGCCCCGACTGCACCAGCGAGTACGCGTTGATCATCCACTGGATGTCCGAGGTGGCCGCCCCCAACTCCTCGGTGAGGGAGGGGATGGCCACGTTCAGCACGGTGTTGTCCAGCAGCACGGTGAGCTGCGCGAGACAGATGACGCCGAGGATCACCCAGCGCTGGGGGTGCCCCTGAGGGGAGGGGGTGGAGGGGGTGGACATGCTGTACACCGTAGAACAAACCCTATACGGCGTACAACACCGGCTCGGCCTCGTACGAGAGCCATGGCCGACGCCGTACGAAAGGGCGGTGGCCCGGGGGTTCGTCCGCACCCCGGGCCACCGCCCCGCTCACGACGCGTCCGGCGCTACTTCGCCTGCGTCAGGTCGTAGAACGTCGTGCCGTCGACCGTCACCGACTCGAAGTTCTCCTGGACCCAGGAGCTGATCTGCGAGGAGGTGCCGTCGCTGCTGCCGCCCATGCCACCGCCGGAGCCGCTGGAGATGAAGTAGTGGATCTTGCCGTCCGCCACGTACTCCTTGAACTCCGCGAGGGTCGGGGACGGGTCGGTGCCGTTGAAGCCACCGATCGCCATGACCGGGTCGCCGGTGGAGAGCTGGTAGCTCGCCGCGTTCTGGGCGCCGATGGCGGCGGCGGCCCAGGTGTAGTCACTCGCGTTCTTCTCCAGCAGTTCCTTGGCCTCGTCGCTGACGGAGGTGCCGTTGATCAGGCCGCCCATACCGCCACCGCCGCCGCCGTCGCCCATGCCACCGCCGCCGGGACCGTTCTGCGTCTGACCGTTCTGCGACTGGCCGTTCTGCGACTGGCCGTTGCCCTGCTGGTTGTTCTGGCCCTGCTGGCTGTTCTGACCCTGCTGGCCGCCGGTCGGGGGCTGGCCCATCTGACCGTTGCCCTGCTGACCGTTCTGGCCGTTGCCCTGCTGATTCTGGCCCGGCATGCCGCCACCGCCGCCGCCGGGGCCGCCGCCCATGCCGCCACCGCCGCCGGGACCGCCGCCCCGGCCGCCCTGCACGGACGGACCGGCCGTGACGATGGAGCCGGTGTGGCCCTCGTTGAGGGTGGTGAGCGTGTACGCCGTGGGGCCGGCGAGTGCCGTGACGAAGCTCAGGCCGACGACCGCCAGGGCCAGCTGCCGCCCCAGCTTGGCCACGAAGACCAGGCCGAGCGCGGCGACCAGGCCGCCGACGAGGACGACCCACTTGAGCCAGGGCAGGTAGTCGGAGGAGCGGTTGAGCAGGACGTAGCCCCAGACCGCGGTGGCCGTCATGGCCGCCGCCATGGTGATCGATGCCCAGTACTTCATCCGCTGGTCCCAGAGCAGGGCCGCGCCCATGCCGATCAGCGGTGCGATGTAGGGGGCGAGGGCCACGGTGTAGTACTCGTGGAAGATGCCCTGCATGAAGCTGAAGACCACCATGGTGATCAGCAGCGCGCCGCCCCAGAGGAGGAAGGCCGCACGGGTGGTGTCCGTGCGCTTCAGCTTCCGCGTGGCCCAGATCGCGGCGCCCAGCAGGATCAGCGCGGCCGGGATCAGCCAGGAGATCTGGCCGCCGATGGAGGAGCTGAACATCCGGTCCCAGCCGGTCTCGCCCCAGTTGCCGCCGCCGTTGCCGCCGCCTCCGCCTCCGCCGACGCTGCCGGTCTCCTCGCCGTTGAGCCGGCCGAGGCCGTTGTAGCCGAAGGTCAGTTCAAGGAAGGAGTTGTTCTGCGAGCCGCCGATGTACGGGCGGGACGACGCGGGCCACAGCTCCACGATCGCGACCCACCAGCCGCCGGCGACGACCATCGCCAGCCCGGCCAACAGCACCTGGCCGACCCGCTTCTTCACCGAGGCCGGCGCGAAGACGACGTACACGAGTGCGAGGACCGGCAGGATCAGGAAGGCCTGGAGCGTCTTGACCAGGAAGGCGAGGCCGATGGCGACACCCGCCCAGACCAGCCACTTCGTCTGTGCCTTCTCCAGGGCCCGCTGGGTGCAGTAGACCGCGGCGGCCATCAGCAGCGCGAGGGCCGCGTCCGGGTTGTTGAAGCGGAACATCAGCGCGGCGACGGGCGTGAGCGCGAAGACCGCCATGGTGAGGAAGCCGGCCGTGGCGTTGAAGCGACGGCGTACGGCCGCCCACAGCACCCCGGCGGTGGCGACGGCCATCAGGACCTGCGGGAACAGGATCGCGAAGGAGTTGAGGCCGAAGAGCCGCACCGACAGTGCCATCGGCCACAGGGAGGCCGGGGGCTTGTCGACGGTGATGGCGTTGGCGGAGTCCAGCGAGCCGAAGAAGAGGGCCTTCCAGGACTGGCTGCCCGCCTGTACGGCCGCCGAGTAGAAGGAGTTGGCGTAGCCGGAGGCCGTGAGGTTCCAGGTGTAGAGGCCGCCGATGAGGAGGAGGGTGAGGAGGAAACCGGGGCGGATCCAGCGGTTGTCCCCCGGCCGGCCTCTCCACAGCCGCTGGGCGAAGGGCTGCCTGGGCTCACCCGCGTCGGGGGCGGTGGGCTCGGCGGGCGCCTCCGGGGCCACCGGTTCCTGGTGCGCCGTCACCGGTGGCTCCCGGTCGGGACCCGGACCCCCCGGCCGGCTCGTCGTCGTCTCGAACTGCGTGGTCATCGTGCGTTCCTCGAATCCTGATCGTGCGGGCGCACCGGCCGCATCCGCATGGTCGCGTCCCCCCAGGTGCGGTCCGCGGCTTCACCGGCGCGGAACGGGGTCGTGGTGGTGGTGCCGCTGGTCGTACTGGTCGTGGCGTACGTGGGCTGGAACCGGTCCTGATGGCCGTACGGTCCCGGCTGCCCCGGACGTACCGTCGCCGCGGTCGCGTGGACGGGCGAGGCGGGGTGGTGCGGGGCGGGGTGGTGCGAGGCGACGACGGTCGATCCCTCGGCGGAGGCGGCCGGGCCGTCCCGCCGGTCCGGGAACACCCACGCCCGGAAGAGCAGGAACCGCAGCACCGTCGCCGCGAGGTTGGCGGCGATGAGGACCGCCAGTTCCGTGGAGTGCGCGGGGTCGGAGGTGGCCGCGTTCAGGGCGACCAGCGAGCCGCTGGTGAGGGCCAGGCCGATGCCGAACACCACCAGGCCCTGCGCCTGGTGCTTGACGACACCGCCGCGGCCCCGGACGCCGAAGGTCAGGCGCCGGTTGGCGGCCGTGTTGGCGACCGCCGAGACCAGCAGCGCGAGCGCGTTGGCGATCTGCGAGCCGGAGAAGGTCCGGAAGCCGCTGTAGAGCAGCAGGTAGAAGAGGGTGGACAGGGCGCCGACCACGCAGAAGCCGAGGAGCTGGCGGGCGAGGCCGCGCGGTACGTCCTGGATCTCGCGGTCGCGGGGGTCGTCCCCGAACGGCCGTGCGAGCCGGTCCAGTGCGAGGGACCCGGTGGCGAGCGCCTTGCCGACCCGCCACACACCCTTGAGGTCGTCGGTCGCCGTCTTCACGATGTGGACGGTCGAGTTCGGGTCGTCGACCCAGTCCACCGGCACTTCATGAATCCTCAGCCCGGCGCGCTCCGCGAGCACCAGCATCTCGGTGTCGAAGAACCAGCCGGTGTCCTCGACGAGCGGCAGCAGCACCTGGGCCACGTCCCGGCGTATCGCCTTGAACCCGCACTGCGCGTCCGAGAACCGGGCCTGCAGCGAGCCGCGCAGGATCAGGTTGTACGCGCGGCTGATGAACTCCCGCTTGGTGCCGCGCACCACCCGCGAGGAACGGGCGAGCCGGGAGCCGATCGCGAGGTCCGAGTGACCGGAGATCAGCGGGGCGACCAGCGGGAGGAGGGCGTTGAGGTCCGTCGACAGGTCCACGTCCATGTAGGCGAGGACCGGCGCGTCGGACGCGGACCACACGGTCCTGAGCGCCCGCCCGCGCCCCTTCTGCTCCAGCCGGAAGGACCTGACCTCGGGGAGCCGCGCCTCCAGCCGCGCGGCCACCTGCGGGGTGGTGTCCGTGGACGCGTTGTCCGCGATCGTGATGCGGAACGCGTACGGGAACGTGCGCGCGAGGTGCTCGTGCAGTCTGAGCACGCACGGCTGGAGGTCCTTCTCCTCGTTGTAGACGGGGATCACTACGTCCAGGACAGGCGTACCGGCGTTTCCGGCCGGGAGGTGCTCCCGCGCCGGCAGGGTGCCGGGAGAAGAGTCGGTTCGCATGACAACCACATTCGCGAGCCGCTCTGTTATGCCCGTGTGCTCACACTGTGCTGTGCCTGTGAGTCCGATTGCCAGCGTGTTGCGCCGGTCACCAGGTCGTTTCCGTCGAACTCACCGACGAACTCCCCGTCGTGCTCACCGTCGAACTGGGCGTCGTCGAGCTGCCAGTTGGCGGCGTCGTCGTACAGCGGTACATCCCGGCCGAGGGCCGGCAGATGCACGGTGAACACGGTCCTGCCGGGCACGCTGTCGACGGTCACGGCACCGCCGTGCGCGTCGGCCACGGCCTGCACGATGGCGAGGCCGAGCCCGGTCGACCCGGACGCCCTGGACCGCGACGAGTCGCCTCGCGCGAACCGCTCGAACACGTGCGGCAGCAGTTCCTCCGGGATGCCCTGTCCGTCGTCTTCGACGTCGACGCACATCCACGGCCCGCGCCGCTGGACGCGTGCGGTGACGGTGGTGCCGGGCGGGGTGTGCGTGCGCGCGTTGGCCAGCAGGTTGACGAGCACCTGCTGCAGCCGCGCCGCGTCCGCCGACACGAGGGCGGGCATGTCGGGCAGGTCGAGCCGCCAGCTGTGGCTGCGCCCGGCGACCCGCGCGTCGCTGACGGTGTCCACGACGAGGGGGATGAGGTCGGTCTGCTCGAACTGCAGCGGCCGTCCGGCGTCGAGCCGCGCGAGCAGCAGCAGGTCCTCGACCAGCATGGTCATCCGCCCGGACTCGGACTCGATCCGCCCCAGCGCGTGCCGGGTGTCGGGCCCGATCTCCTCCCTGCCGCGCCTGGTCAGCTCGGCGTACCCGCGAATCGACGCGAGCGGCGTCCGCAGCTCATGACTGGCGTCCGCGACGAACTGCCGTACGCGCGTCTCGCTCTCCTGCCGCGAGTGCAGGGCGCCGTGGATGTGGTCGAGCATGCGATTGAGCGCGGCACCGACCTGGCCGACCTCGGTGTGCGTGTCGGTCTCGGACGCGGGCACCCGCTCGTTGAGCGTCACTTCACCGGTGTGCAACGGCAGTTCGGAGACCCGGGTCGCGGTGGCAGCCACCTTGCGCAACGGCCGCAGGGCGACCCCGACAAGCACGGACCCGGCGATACCGGCGGCGATGAGACCGGCGCCGGTGACGCTGAGTTCTACGGCGATGAGGGTGCTGAGGGTACTGGTGACGGATTCGGTGGGGAGGGCGACGTAGAAGCTGCCCTTGCTGCCCTCGACATAGGTGACCCGGTATTCGCCGAGGCCGGGGATGTCCACGGTGGAGATACCGGTCTTCGACACCGAGCCGAGGGCCGCCTCCTGCTCGGTGTTGAGAGCGTCGGTGGTCATGCCCTCGAACTCGTCGCTGTCGGACGTCTTCTCCTTGGCGACCACCGCGTCGGTGACCCCGCCGTCCGTCCCCACCTGGGCGACGACGGTGTACTCCTCGGTGCCGCCCTTGGTGACGAATCCGAAGGGACCGTCCGGCGGGACGTTGTTACCGTCGCCGCCGCCTCCGGGGAGCTTTCCGTCCGGCGGACCGGCGGCGCGCTTGGCGACCTCTTCGACCTGGGTGTTCAGCTGGTCGTTGAGATGCTCGCTCAGCGCGATCGTCGTCACCGTCCCGATGACCGCACACACCACCGCGATCAACGCCACCGCGGAGACGACGAGCCGCGTACGCAGCGTGCGCGGCTGTCGTCCCCGCCCTCGCCGCAGCCTCAGCTGCGGCTGCGCACGCGTTCGTCGTCGCCCGCTCATGACGTGGCGGGCTTGATCAGATAGCCGGCCCCACGCCGGGTGTGGATCATCGGCTCGCGCCCGGCGTCGATCTTCCGCCGCAGATACGAGATGTACAGCTCGACCACGTTGGCCTGGCCACCGAAGTCGTACGACCACACACGGTCGAGGATCTGCGCCTTGCTGAGCACGCGCCGAGGGTTCCGCATGAGGAACCGCAGCAGTTCGAACTCGGTGGCGGTGAGGTGGATGTTCGCCCCGCCGCGCGACACCTCGTGGCTGTCCTCGTCGAGCATGAGGTCACCGACGACGAGCACGGAGTCGGAGCGGCGGTCGGCGGCACCGGAGCGCCGGATCAGCCCGCGCAGTCGCGCCACGACCTCTTCGAGGCTGAACGGCTTGGTGACGTAGTCGTCGCCGCCGGCGGTGAGCCCGGCGATCCGGTCCTCGACCGCGTCCTTCGCGGTGAGGAAGAGCACCGGCACGTCCGGCAGCTCGCGCCGCAGCCGCCCGAGGACGGTCAGCCCGTCCATGTCGGGCAGCATCATGTCGAGGACGACGGCGTCGGGCCGGAAGTCCCGGGCGGTCTGGATGGCACCCGTGCCATCCCCCGCACTCCGGATCTGCCAGCCCTCATAGCGCAGGGCCATGGACAGCAGTTCGGTGATCGACAGCTCGTCGTCCACCACAAGCACTCGGACGGGGCTCCCGTCCGGCCTCAGCAGTTCGGTGCGCCCCTGGGGCGAGGTCGTGGTCATGCTGGACACCTTGTCGGGGCCCCCTGAGAACACCCTTTCCGGAACCTGTGATTTTTCTAAGAAACGCACAGGCGCCTCTCAGGCAACCCTTGGGTAGATCTCCGACTTCCCGGACACCACCCCCGTCGACCAGCACCTTTCTGATCTTCCCCACGGCATTTCCCAGGCCGCCTCACCGCGAACCCACAGCTTCCGCACCACAGGGAGCACCCCCGTACGCCCTCGCCCTGACCCCCTCTTTATGCAAGCGCCGTCATGCTTCGCCCTCCCCGCTCCCGCGTCCCCTCAGAACAGCCCGTCCTGCACGCTCCCGTCCCCTCTCCCCCTCCCCAACTCCCGTACGGGCACGGTGAGAGCGTCATGGGCCCCCTCACCGACGGGAGCGGTCAACTCCCACCCCGTCATGAGCCGCGTATCGAGAACCACGACCCCCCGCCCGGTGGCCAGATGCAGATCGGGTCCGGCGACGGCGAGGACCCGGCCCCCCACGGCCCCACCCGCGACCAGCTCACCCACCACCCCGTCCATGGTCGGCAGCCCGTCGAGCCCGAACGTCCCGAAGTGATCGACGGCTTGGAAGGGAAGCGGCTCCAACGACTCGGGCCACCCGGCGAGCCCCTGAGCCCGCCCGTGCAGCACCGCCAGCTCCCCGGCGCGCTCCTCGGCGGCCGGCAGCCCGGCCCGCACGGCCCGCTTCTCGGCGTACGGAATCCGGTCCGGCACCCCGAGCGCGGCCCGCAGCACCTCCTCGGCCCGCCGCGCGGCCATCAACGGCCCCCGCCCGAGCCACCCGAACGAGACCGCGCCCTGCTCCAACAGCCGCGCCGAACCCCGCTCGACTGCCGTGATCCCGACCTTCACCATGCCGGGCCCGAACCAGGCGAGGTACACGTGATAGGGCCGCGGGTCGTCGGCGATCGTGTCGGCGGCCACGGAATGCGCCCGGTCCAGCCGCGCACACTCCTCACACCGGGCTCCGGTACTCCGCCCCGGCACCTCCGCCCGCAGCGGACACGGATTCCCCCGAGCCCCGACGCAGGTCCGCCGCCCCTCGTCGGCGACCCCGAAGGCCACGGCCTTCCCTCGCGGCAACGGGCTCCCGCGCCCGCCCGCCCAGCCGAGCAGCGGCCCGTCCGCACCCCACCGCAGCCCCGTACATCTCCACACGCGTGCCACCCTCACGACAGTAGAGGGCACCACTGACAACGCCTCCGACCAGCGAAGACGTCCAGCACGACTGGGGGGCGGGGAGAGAAGGGCGAGGCGGGGCGGGGGGCGACGCCCGGGGCTCACCCCCGCATCGCCCCCGTACCGCCCCGTCCTAGAGCTTGCTCATCTTGGTGTACGGGCTGAGGATCCGCTGCCGGACCGACCCGAAGTCGACGAGCGCGGCGATGCCGTCCTCGATACCGATCACCCGGCCGAGGCCGTACATGTCGTGCGTGACCTGGTCCCCCACCGCGAAGTGCTTGGGAGGCGGAGCGACCGGGGCCTTGAAGGGACTGGTGGGCAAATAGCGCTTCGGTGCACCTGGCTTAGTCATCGCGACCAGTATGCGCCCCCACGCCTCCCCCAGTCCTCCGCGCTCCACTCCCACCCCTCCCCCGAACCCCCCGCACACCCCACAACCAGCACCGACACCACGCGTGCTCGTCCTCGTCCGCGAGCCGGCTCTCGAAACGCAAGAGGCCCCGGATCTCTCCGGGGCCTCTCACCTGTGTGCACTCGGCAGGATTCGAACCTGCAACCTTCTGATCCGTAGGATCGGGCATCACGCCGGGAGGAGGGTCGACGGCCTCCTAGCTCGATTGCCCAGGTTGGCGATCATGCGCGCCTGTGTGCCGTCGTTGCCGTCAGGGCTGCCGTCAACTCCGAACGGGGCGGCCGGCTCCACGGCCTTAGGGCTGAACCATCAGATAACTCGCGGCCACGCGGGTGCGGGGCAACCACAAGCGTGACGCGGGAAGGCCGCGACCTCAAGCGGCAAATCGACGGCCAGTGGAGGCAAGGTCGGCGAGATCAGTGCGCCCTGAAACTCCGGCAGCTGCCGGTAGGAAGCAACGTCCCGGCCCACAAACAAATCTTCGAGCACGGCAAGCAGATTGTTAACCCGTGCCGGCAGCGGTGAAGACGGGTCCGCATAGGCTTGGCTGAGGGAGGCGCCGATGTTGGCTGCCTTCCAAGGGTTGTCATGCTCCTCGGTGATGCCGAGCCAACGCTCAATGGTGCCGGTGAGACGAACCGCGCCGACGAAGGATGATTCCGAATCGTTGGCGGACGCCGCCAGCGCAGTGAGCGCCGATGCGTCCTCGCACAGTCGCTTCTTGAGATTGTTCTGGGTTGTGGCCATGACCGCGTCCTCGTCCCAGAGAACAACGTGTGGGATACCGAACAGGGACAAGGTGCTCGCCGCACGATGCAGCTCGAATTTGCCGAACGCGCTAAGGAGGCCCACATTGGAGCCGAGTTTGGCGAGGAGACCCCGACGGGCCAGCCACTCGAAGAACAACACATCGCTAGGGCCTTCGACGACGATCACCCGGTCAGCAAAGAATGCGGCGGCTCGGTGTGCGTCCAGGTCGTAGAGGACCCGGTCCCTTTCCTCGTCGGCTGCTGTCAGGCGGGAAGTCTTGAAACAGGAGCGAGAGCCTACGGCGTAGGCCGAGCGGGTGTGTATGTCCGAGAGAACCCTGCTCACAAGAGAAGGAGCAGGCGACGTCACTTCGATCCGATGGAGTAAACGACGCACCCGGGTGATCGCTTCAGGGGAAGTCTCGGCAGCCGCGATCACGGATGCGTTGTGCGTGGTGATCGTCACTGCCGTGTTTCCCGCGGCAACGAGTTGGTGCAGGTCGTGGGCGAGCCGTGTCACCTGGGAAGGGTGGAGGAATGCCTCAGGCTCCTCGAAGAGGACCCACCGGAACGCGCCCTCCTTGGCCTGAGCCCGTAGCCGTGCCGCCGCTTGGATCAGTGCGGCGATCATGGTGCGCTGCACGCCGGATCCTTGGGTCTCCAGTGGGCGGTGAGTGCCCTCCTGATGGAGTCGCAGCTCGATAAGGTGGCGCATGATCAGCTCGTTGGATAGCTCTCCGACGTCGACCTTCGCGGACAAGCCCCAAGGCATCAGCGCCTCGTCGAGATCGCTCTCGAGGTCAGTGATGGGCCCTTCCTGCAAGGCACTGCTCAGCGTTCCGAGAGCAGCCCTAGCGGTCATGAGCATGGTCTCGATGTGCCGCTCAGAGAAGGCGAGGAGCAGTACATCACGCAAGGGCGAGGGACCGGTGAGCGACGTGTGATCAGCCATCTTGCTGATCGCCGGGATATAGACGCACTGACCGAGCTTGGCGGCATTGGTCCAACCGGTTGGCTGTGGTTCACCGCCGTCCTCGGGAATCAGGTAGTAAGCCCCGGCATGACGGTCAGTGCTCTTGGTGAACCAACGCCGGATCCGGAGGAGATCGCCGTTGACTAGGTCGACGCCGATCTGCTTGGCCTCGGCGGCGTCAACGCTGTAGTCGATTTCCACCCAGGATTCTGCACCAGGCTCCGCGTGCCAGGGAAGGTCTCGGGTTTCGTTCCAGTCCAATGCACCGTAAAACAGGAGGACGGCATCTATCAGAGTGGACTTTCCCGCGTTGTTCGGGCCGATCAGCGCGCCGAACGGACGCAGGTGCAATTCGACGTCGAGGGCGCCGCGAACGTTCCGGATGGCCACGCGTAGGGGGCGCATGGGAGGCTCCTCGAAATCAGCGGGGAAGGAAGGGGCTGGGAGCCCCGGAATACGACACATACAGCCGGTCACGGGCACGAGTGCACGCGACGTAGAGCACGCACCGCTCCCTCTGCACACTCTCCAGGTGGGCAGCCCTGTCGACTTCCAACGGAACGATCGCCCGGTCGTGCGGCACCACCTTGTCCTGGACGCCAATGACCGCGACGCACTGAAACTCCAGGCCCTTCATGCTGTGCATCGTGCCGACCTGGACCCGGCCGCCGGACGGACCCGGCGGCTCGGGCTCAATGCCCGCGGAGCGAAGCGCGCCCGCCACGTCGTCGGACTTGGCGTTGACCCGGGCCGCGACGGCAATTGCACCCGGTTCGACGCCATCGGCTAGCCAGCCCCGGACTTGGGAGACCACGGCAGCGCGCTCCTCGGACCACTCGGCGAACCGCCGGACGATCGGCCGGCGGCCGTGCATCGGCGACTCGTAGCCTTCCCGACTGTCGGGCCAGCCATCGAGGTCCTCCTCGGACACGAGCCCCAACACCCGCACGGCCCAGGTAAGGATCTCCTGGGTGGTGCGGTAGCTGACGGTCAGTCGCTGTGTCCGACCGACGATGTTGATCCCAGTATTTTTCAGCGGTACCCGATGCTGCCAAATCCGTTGATGCGGGTCCGCAACGAGGAACAGGTCGTCCTCGGCCGGGCGGACGGCTGCCCGGAGCAGCCGCCACTGCGCGGGATGTAGGTCCTGGGCTTCGTCGACGATGACGTGCCGGTAGACGGCAGGCCCATCGTCCTGTCGCAGGAGTCGTGCCGCCTCATCGGCTACCTGTAGGAACGACCAACTCCCGAGGGCGCTCAGCTGACTCCGCAACGCCTCGATGGCGGCCCAGACGGACGGCCGCTCCGAGCGAGGGAGGCCCTGGCCTCGACCGGTGCGTGCTGCCGTCAGATACGCCTCCAGCGTGGTGATGTCTTGGGCGAGCAGCACCTGCTCCCATTCATCGACTAGGAATTCCCCCGCGTAGTCCGGGTGCACGCTGTCGGCCAGGCTGATCAGTTCGCGCGACGGGAGCACGACCGGGCGGCTTCCGGATCGGTCGCCAACAACCCGGGCAGCAAGCTGATCAGTGGTGATCACCTCGATATGGTCGCGGTCCTCGGGGTTCTCGACGAGCTGGTCCAGCTGACGAGCCAACTCTGCGGTGAGCGGGCGACTGTAGGTGGTCAGCAGGATCGGCGTACCCCTGTCGTAGAGCCCCGCGAGATACGCAGCCCGGTGCAGGGCAGTCACCGTCTTGCCAGTGCCCGCACCACCGGTGATCATCACCGAGCCGAGATAGGGATCGTGGTAAGCGATCCGACGCTGCATCGGATGGAGAAAGATCCTCCACAGTGCAAACGGGGGACGCAGCAGCTTCTCAAGTTCTTCAGGGCCGCTGACAAGCGCGACTTGGTCGGGGGTCCGCCCGATAGCTGCGGACAGGTCGTCCGGCTCTACCCTGTCGGGCTTAGCAGCGTTGACGAGATGCTTACTGACCTCTCCCCAAGTCTCCTCGACCGTCATCCCCGAGGCCAGCGCGACGAGGACGTCATACTGGAGTGACGGCAGCATGTGCTGGAGGGCGTCCAGGTGCGCCTCCCGGGTCAGCAATCGGACGATCGGCAACACTTGATCGTCGATGCCGAGAGTGCGGAAGTCCGAGTCCTTGACATGGTCGAAGAGCCTGGCCGGTGTAGCTTCGGCGGCCAGACGCAGTGTGCTGGTCATGTTCTGCAACTGCGTCTCGTCGCGCACCTCAAGGACGCCGAGAACCTGATTGACGGTGAACAACCTCGTCGTGGCCCAAGCGATCGCGTCGTCGTGTGGCAGGACGCGCAGCAGGCAGTAGAGGTCTCCTGTCGTCGGCGCCAGGACAACCCCGCGATAGAACTGGTTAATGCGAATTGTCCTGATCCGGGAGTCTTCAGCCCGGTTGAGCTTCTCCAGATGCAGTCCCGCATGGGTGGCTTGGGCGAACTTCCCAAGCGCGGCTTGCACGGCCTTCTGGACAGGCTTCTCCAGCTTGGCGTACTCGGAAAGGAACTCCTTGGCGATCGCCAACGGGGGCACGGACACTCCTCCGACGGGGTGGGCAACCCTCATGGTAGGGCGTTGATGATCTGTGCTACGCAGTATCGTAAGGGGTTCTGTGACCCGCCTTGACTGACGACTGGGGGCTCCGCCTGTGGCGAAGCTGACGTTGCCGCAGCTGGAAGCGCATCTCTTCGGTGCGGCTGACATCTTGCGTGGCAAAATGGATGCCTCGGAGTTCAAGGAGTACATCTTCGGGATGTTGTTCCTTAAGCGCTGCTCCGACCAGTTCGACACGATCCGGTCCCGAGTCATTGCCGAGCAGATCATGGCTGGCCGGACACAGGCGCAGGCTGAAGAGATCGCCAACAACCGGGCATTCTACCAAGGCGGCGACTTTTTCGTATCGACGGCGGCCCGATGGAAATACCTTGTAGGCAAGTCGGCCGAGAACGGCGTTGCGGACCTGCTGAACAAGGCTTTGGCCGCGTTGGAGACCGCCAACTCCACAGCATTGCAGGGCGTGGTCGGGCACATCGACTTCAACCGTAAGGTCGGCAAGACGTCGCTGTCGGACCAAAAACTGCGAGCCCTGATCAAGCACTTCGACCGCTACCGGCTCCGCAACGAGGACTTCGAGTTCCCCGACCTCCTGGGTGCCGCTTATGAGTACCTTATCGGCGAGTTCGCCGACTCAGCGGGAAAGAAGGGCGGGGAGTTTTACACCCCGCGCGGCGTCGTCCGGATGATGGCGCGCCTAGTCGAGCCGCACTCGGGGATGCGGGTGTACGACCCATGCGCCGGCTCCGGCGGCATGCTGATCATGTCGAAGGAGTACGTCGCGGAGGCAGGCGAGGACGCCCAGGACCTGCGCCTATACGGCCAGGAGGCCAACGGCGGCACCTGGGCCATCTCCAAGATGAACATGATTCTTCACGGCATCGTCAACGCCGACTTGGAGAACGATGACACCCTCGCCAATCCGTTGCATATCGAGCCGGATGGTTCGACGCTGACACTTTTCGACCGGGTGCTCACGAATCCTCCGTTCTCACAGAACTACGTGCGCGCCGGGATGAAGCACGCCGACCGATTCGAATATGGCTGGACTCCGGAAACCGGCAAGAAGGCTGACTGGATGTTCGCCCAGCATGTGCTCTCCGTGCTCCGGCCCGACGGCATTGGCGCCACGGTCATGCCGCACGGCGTGCTGTTCCGCGGCGGCGAGGAACAGGCGATCCGGAGGAAGGTCATCGAGGCCGACCGGCTAGAGGCGGTCATCGGCCTAGCCTCGAATCTGTTCTATGGCACTGGTATCCCGGCGTGCATCCTCATCCTGCGCGGCCCCGGTCCCCGCCCAGCCTCACACCGAGGCAAGGTTTTGTTCATCAACGCTGACCGTGAGTATTTGTCCGGCCGCGCCCAGAACTACCTTGAACCCGAGCACGCTGAGAAGATCGTCGCTGCCTATCGGGCCTATCTAGCCGACCCGGCCCACGACATCCCTGGCTTCGCCCGGGTGGTGTCGCTGGAGGAACTCGAAGACAACCAGTTCAACCTCAACATCCGGCGATACGTCGACAACACCCCGCCGCCGGAGCCCCAAGACGTACGGGCTCATCTCCACGGCGGCGTCCCGAAGCCCGAGGTCCATGAGCACGAGACCGCGTTCCGGGCGTACGGCGTGGACGTGCACTCTCTGTTCGTCGAACGGAACGCTAACTACTACGACTTCCCGACAGATGGCTGGCGATCGACGGCTGCCCGTATTCCTGAGCTGGCCGCGCCCGCAGAAGCGCGTGTGCGGGACGCGTTCGATGAGTGGTGGGGCCGGCACAGCAAACGGCTGAGCGAGCTGCCCGACACACACAAGGTCATGGACACCCGAGCTGAGTTGTTGGAGTCTTTCGTCGCGGAACTCGAACCCCTCGGCACTCTCGACCGCTTCCAACTCTCCGGCGCGGTCGCCTCCTGGTGGGGCAGCGTCCAATACGACATCCGCACGCTGGCCTTCCACCAGTTCAGTGGAGTTGTTCAGGGTTGGCTGACGACGATCCAGACTGCTTTCGCGGATGACAGCGCCATGGTACTGAACGCCCAACGCCAGGCGGCCGCCAAGCGCAAGGCTCGGGAACACCCGTTGGTCCCGTACGTCCTCTCCGACTACCTCAACGAGCTTGAGGAGGCTGAGAACCTACGGGCCGAACTCGATGCCAGGGTCAAAGCCCTCAGCACGGTCTCGGAGAACGACTCCGACGAGGTCGAGGACGTCGACCCCGTCGCGCTGAAGCGCCTGCGCGCCCAACTCACCGCAGCCAAGTCCAAGGTCCGTAAACTCGAAGCCGCCTTCATTGACCAGCTCGGCTCGGGAGTCCGCCTGATCCACACTGCCGAGACCGAACCCGAACTGGTCATGCGTGTCTTCAAAGCTGACCTCGGTCGACGCCTCGACGCCCGCCTCGCCACAGGCCGCAGAGTATTGATCGAGCGCTACGGTACATGGGCCGCCAAGTATGCGGTCACCCTCCCCGAACTTGAGGCTCAGCGAGCCGCCGCCTCCTCCCGAGTCGACGAGATGCTGCAGGAGCTCGGTTATGCGTGAGGTCCCTGAGGGCTGGAGGCGGGTCAAGCTGAGGGACTGCGGGACTTGGTGGTCCGGCGGAACCCCGGCGACCGAAGAGCCCCGCTTCTGGGGCGGAGATATCCCGTGGATCAGCGCCGCGAGTCTTAAAAACTTCCGGATCAACGATTCAGATCGTCGGGTGACTCGCGCTGGCGGCATGGCCGGCACCAAGGTGGTTGAACCTGGAACTGTGCTGTTCATTGTGCGAGGGATGAGCCTGAAAAGGGAGTTCCGGGTAGGTATCGCGCAGCGCCGTGTGGCCTTTGGACAGGACTGCAAGGCACTGCTGCCTCATACATCGATTGACGGAACCTTCCTCGCCCTCGCACTCAAGGCCCGTGAACGTGACATCCTCGCGATGGTCGATGAGGCGGGCCATGGGACGGGTCGGCTCCCCATCGACATGCTCGAACGGTTGGAGATCGCACTGCCTACCGATCCGGATGAGCAGTGGCGGATCGTGGAGATCCTCGATGCGGTCGATCTCGATCTTCAAGTAAGTAATGATCTTGCCGATAAGTTCGAGAAGGTCAGGTCGGCAGTGATGAACGACCTCCTGGGGGACGGCGATAACGGCGCGCCTAGGCAGTACGTTCCCAGCGTGCGAGCACTGACGCTTACAGGAGGGCTCCCCTATCAACAAGCGCACCCCGGAAAAGGTGATATTCCGATTTACGGGAGCAGCGGGCTCGCCGGTTTTGGCACAAGGCACCTTGCGCAAAATGAAACCATTGTCGTCGGCAGGGTCGGTGAGGGTGGCGTCGGTTCGGTTCGCTATTCACAGAGCCCGTGTTGGGTGACAGATAACGCGCTATGGGCCAACTGGATCAACCCTAGCTGGCTGCCAGAGTTCTTGGCTCTGTATCTCGACTGGTATGGACTCCGGAAGCTTCGGGCTCAGACGGGTCAGCCACTGATCACTCAGAGCGCTATCGCTAAAGTCCCTGTCCCAGTTGTCCCGCGATGGCGGCAAGCAGAGATTATCGCCGAAATTCGAACCCTTCGGGAGCAAGCGAATGCAGCCGTTGCGTCCGTCGAGCGCATTCAGTTGGTCAAGCATGGGCTCATGGAGGACCTCCTCACTGGGCGAGTGCGGGTTTGAGTGAGGTGGCAATGGATCTCTCCCAACATTCGACCTTGTCGCAAAGGGCGAGCGCTGGGGAAGGATCCCAGGAGCGCGGCGCCGCGGTGAATGGCGCTACGGAGTTAGAGTTCGTGGCCGGGAGCGGCGACGACTGCGTTGGTATCGATCTCGCTGATCACGACCATGGAGTCGTTGCCGAAATCGCGGGGGTAACCCCAGCTGCGAGGGCTTAGTGCTGTGAACCTCGTTGCAGGCAAGAGCCACCGGATAGGGCTGCGCCAGGACCAGCGGTATGGACGACTGCTCAGGATCCTTGGAGTCCCGGACCCCGACATGGCACCCCCAGCTTGGCAAGCTTCACGCAGGCAGGGTCGGTCTCGGGCAGAAGCTGTTCGTCGATCTGCAGGACCTGTTGAAGCGCGGCGAACTCCGCGTCTAGCGATGGGCCTATCCGCCTGGTTAGAAACCACCGTGGCGTGTAGCGGTCTCAGAAGGAATGATGGCACCGCTGCAATCAGACGCTGACTTGAAGCGAGGGACGCTCGTGTCCGGGCCCGAGTACGTACAGGTTGAGGCTCCGCTGCTCCGGCAGTTGACACTGATGGGGTGGGAACACCTGTCGGGCCAGGCGGAGGGCGCGTTCAAGCCGGAGGACCCGACGGCCTCCGGGCGCGAATCATTCGCCGAGGTGCTGATGGAGCCGCGGCTGCGAAAGGCTATGCGTGACATCAACCCGGGGCCGGATGGGCAACCCTGGCTGGACAACGCGCGAATCAGTCAAGCGCTGGGCGAGCTGACGCGGATCACGGCCAGGGGTCTGCTGGAGGCCAACGAGCTAACGACCGAGGTGCTGATCAAGGGCGTCACCGTACCTGGTCTGCCAGGCTGGGACGGAGGCCGAGACCAACGTGTCCACTTCATTGACTGGAAGCATTGGCAGCGCAACGAATTCGTGGTGGTGTCCCAGTTCCGGGTCGACGTGCCGGGCACGAGTGGGCGGAACCACATCACACCCGACGCGGTGCTGCTGGTAAACGGCATCCCCCTGGTCGTGGTGGAGTGCAAGAAGCCCAGCAAAGGCGACGCTATCGCCCAGGCCGTCACGCAGCTAAAGCGGTACGCCGGCAAGAGCCGGACCAAGATCCCCACCGGAAATCCGAAGCTCTTCCACACAGTCCAGCTGACCGTAGCGACCTGCGGGGAGCGGGCACGCTTGGGCACGCTCACGGCCGACACCGAGCACTACGCGCCGTGGCGCGACTCGTACCCGCTTACTGACGCGGTGATTGCGGCTCAGCTCGGGTGCGATGAGCGGTCAGTTACCGAACAGAACCGGCTCACTGCGGTGATACTCCACCCCGAGCGGCTGTTGCAGATCATCCACGACTACGTCACGTTCATGACGTTGGACAATGGCATCCGAATCAAGGCTGCGCCGCGCTACCAACAGTTCCGCGCGGTCGAGAAGACCCTGGAGCGCCTATTGACGGGTCACACGCGTGAGGAAGACGGTGTCCAAGACCGGCGGGGCGGGATCATCTGGCACACCCAGGGCTCCGGTAAGAGCCTCACCATGACGTTCCTCGTCCGCCGTATGCGGGCGATACCGGAATTGTCCGCGGTCAAGGTCGTGTTGGTCACGGACCGGACCCAGCTACAGAAACAGTTGTCCGAGACTCTGCGGCTCACCGGTGAAGAAGTCGAAGAGGCCAAGCGGGTCAAGGAGGCCAAGCGACTGTTGGCAGCCGACGGCCCGGGCATCGTCGCCGTGATGATCCAGAAGCAGCAGGACGTAGCGGCACGGTCCACTAATGGCGAGCTGGTCGATGCTGTTCCCTCACTTGGGGAGCTCAACGACGGCAGCGCGATTGTGGTCCTCATTGACGAGGCACACCGGTCGCACGGCTCGACTCTGCACATGAATCTCTTGGAGGCGCTGCCCAACTGCGCCCGGATCGGTTTCACGGGCACCCCGATCATCATGGGCAAGCAGAAGAAGACCTCCCAGATCTTCGGCAGCGTCATCGACACCTACCGGCTGGCCGACGCCGAGGCCGACGGCGCGGTCGTGAGGATCTTCTACGAGGGCAATACCGTCAAAGGTGCGGTTAAAGACGGACGTGACCTCGACGAAGTCTTTGAAGACCTGTTCGCCGAGCAGAGCGACGAGGACCGTGAGGCTCTGCAGCGCCGGTACGCCACCAAGGGCGACGTGCTTGAATCCGAAGAGCTGATCACGGCCAAGGCCAGGCACTTGCTCCGGCACTACGTCACGACCGTTTTGCCCGGCGGGTTCAAGGCCCAACTGGTGGCGAACAGCCGTGAGGCGACACTGCGCTATCGAACGGCTCTGCTCGCCGCGAGAGACGAGTTGGTTCACCAGGCCGAGACAGTCCCGGCACGGTTGCTCGATGCTCCGCTGGACCAGCTAACCGCCCGACAGATCGCGCAGGTCATCGCACACCGGAATCTCGATCTACTCCGTGCCATGGACTTCGTTCCCATCATCTCACCGGGCACCGACGACCACGAAGAGCGCTTTGCCGAGTGGACCGCGCAGAAGCCACAGGAGCGCCGGGTCGACGACTTCACAAGGCCGTTCCCGACGGAACTCGGCCCGGACGACCACCCGGTCGCATTCCTGATCGTTAAGTCGATGCTGCTGACCGGCTTCGACGCGCCTATCGAGCAGGTGCTCTACATCGACCGCTCGCTCAAGCAGGCCGAGCTACTGCAGGCGGTGGCCCGGGTCAACCGGCCGGCCAAGGACAAGAAGTGCGGCTATGTTGTCGACTACTTCGGGGTCGCCAACCATCTGACCGAAGCTCTCAAGGCCTACTCCGCCGACGATGTCGATGGAGTTTTCCTCGACCTCCGCGAGGAAGTCGCGAAGCTGGATCCGATACGTCGTCGCCTCCAGGCGGTCTTTACCGACCACGGTGTGCCCCCTTCCGGGACAACCCTTGAGGACTGTGTGCTTTTGTTGAACGACGGCGCCCTGTTCGACAGGTTTGAGGCCGAGCTGAAGCGGTTCCTCACGACCATCGACGTCATCCTGCCCGAACCGGCGGTACGCCCCTTCCTCGAAGACGCCACCCTCTACGCGGAGATCGCGATGCGGGCGAAGCGCAGGTTCCGAATCGACGGTGGCGACTTCGACCCCAGCGCGTACGGCGCGAAAGTCCGCCAGCTGCTCGACGATCACCTGCTCTCGCTGGGTATCGACCAGAAGTTGCCGCCGGTGTCGCTGACAGCGGACGACTTCGAAGAAAAGGTAGCGGCGCTGCCCGGCGCGCGAACCCGTGCCTCGGAGATGGAGCACGCCGTACGGGACCACATCGAGATCAACCGGGGTAAGGACCCGCACTTCTATAAGCGGCTCAGTCAGCGTCTCGAAGAGATTCTGCGCGACTACGCCGAGAATTGGGAGCAACAAGCCGCGCTCCTGGCCGCCTTGGTGGCCGAATTGCGAACGGATCCTACCGCGCCCGATGATCTGCTGAGCTCGGTCGAACGGGCCCTGTACGGCGTCCTGTTGGAGGAAACCGCGCAGGACGGAGTGGTCGCCCCGGAGACTGACCAGTGGTTGTGCGACATCAGCACTGACGTCTACATCCTCGCCCAGCAAGTGACCCATCGGCGTGATTTCTGGCGGAGTCCTGTCGACCAGGAGGACTTCCGACGCCAGACCGTCCAACTACTGATCACCAAGGATGCGGCGCCCATCGACAAGGTCGACTCGCTGGCCGACCAGCTTGTGGAAGTGATCGGACACCGGCGTACGGAGATTCCGCGCCCTTGACGCGAGGGACTGGCGGGGGATGTCAGTGACGGGTGCCAGGATGTGACCGTGAAGGGTTCAGCGGCCACCGAGGTCCTGCGCGTCGACGACCTAGACGTACAGGTGCGGGTCAGCGAGCGACGGCGACAGGTCAGGCTGACCGTCGAGCGTGACTCGACCGTCAGCGTCACCGTCCCACCGGGGACCGGGCAAGCCGAACTGGTAAAGCTGATCAGAAGCCGGCGGCAATGGCTGTACGGCAAGCTCGCCGAGCGCGAGTCGCTGAGCAAGGGCAGACCCCCCCGTGAATATGTCTCCGGAGAGGGCTTTCCCTACTTGGGGCGCAGCCACCGGCTGCTGATCGTCGAGAGCGGCCCGACCGATGTGCGGTTGCTGCGAGGCAGACTGGAGATCCGACAGGACGTGCTCCACGATGCGTCCACGGCCCTGATCGCCTGGTACACCCGGCGTGGTGTGAGCTGGTTGCCCGGTCGGCTCCGGCCATGGGCCCAGCGGATGGACGTGGCTTGCGGCGAACTCCGGGTCCGGCCTCTGGGCTACCGCTGGGGGTCGTGCTCGCTCCATGGCGATCTCAACATCCATTGGGCGACCATGCAGCTTCTACCCGATCTGATCGACTATGTGCTCGTCCACGAGCTCGCCCATGTGCATGTGCCCGATCACGGCGAACAATTCTGGCGGACGGTTCAGCGGGCCATGCCCGACTGCCATGCCCGTCGCGACCGGCTGAGACGGCTCGGGCCCGACCTCTGGCTGCCGGAAACGAAGACATGAAGGCAGCGGCGCACGATCTACGACAGCCTGGACTCCTCATGCCGACGCGATCCGGCGTGTAGGGGCTCCCACCGAATCCGACCTGGCGGGTGGATCCCCCTCAGCAAGGTGCGGAGCAAGATCGTGAGCTGGGATCTCTCGTCGGCCTCCTATACCTCTTCATGGAGTCAGCGACGCCCTGACGTCATTCGTGCAGTTCCCGACCTGTAGCACTCCACACCCAGCGCGCACTCTGGGTACCTTCGAGAGGAGAAGCCTCTACGGACGGAGCACCGATGTCCCGCCGCCCGCTGGAACACCAGCGCCTCACCCACAGGGGGGCGCGCTGATGCTGGAAGAAGCCGAAGAGATCGGTCGTCGCGCACGTCGTGCACGGCTCCGCCTCGGCATGACTCAGGCCGACCTCGCTGCCGCTCTCGGCAAGACGCAGGGGTGGGTCTCGAAGATGGAACGCGGGCATATCGAGCTGGACCGCGTCGGCCTGCTCAACCTGCTCGCCTCGGAGCTGCACGTACACCCCAACGACCTCATCGGGCGTCCGTACAACAGTTCTCCGGCCGAGAATCAGTGGCAGGTAGCTGCTGCGTCCATCATGCGCGAGCTGCGTCGGTACGACCTGACCCCCGTCTTTAACGGCACGCCCAGGTCGGCCCGTCAGCTTTGGCAGGAGACCACTCGGCTCCACCGTCTCCGCGATGCCGCCGCCAACGTGGCGATCATGGAGGTGCTGCCTGACCTGTTCCGTGAGACGCGTGCCCTGGCCGAGGTCGCCACTGGGCACGAGCGGGAAGAGGCGTACGCGATTTACGCGGTGTGCTGCAAGTTCGCCCACACTTCGGCCCATGCCCTCGGGCACCCGGAGCTGGTCGCTATGGCCTGTGAGCGGGCTGCATGGTCGGCGCGACAGTCCGGTGATCCCGTCCTGCCGGCTGTCGCCGACTGGATTCGGGTCTGGGACATGTGGGCCACCGCGGACTGGGACGACGCCATTGCCCTGTCGGACAAGGCCATCCGCAGCGTGCAGGAAGGATACGACCTGGGTGAGCCGCTCGCCGTGCGGGCGTGGGGTTCCCTGCAACTGCGTGCGGCCATCTCCGCCGCTCGGGGTGGTCACCGTGCGGAAGCTCGCGAGCGAGTCGACCACGCGCGGACCGCAGCCGATCGAATGACGGAGTACGCCGGCCCCCCGGTGTACGACCGCCACAGCACAACCTTCTCGCCCGGCAATGTGCAGATCCACGCAATCAGCGTCGCACTGGAGATGCACGAACAGGGCAAGGCACTGTCGATAAACCGGCGCACAAGTCCGGACCTGATCGAGTCGCTCCCCAACTCCCGCCGTGGTCATCACCACATGGACCTGGCGCGTGCCTGGCTGTGGGACGGGAATCGCGACTCGGCGCTGAAGGAACTGGAGAAGGCCGAGCGCATCGCGCCCCAGCTCGTTCGCAACCACCCCATCGCTCGGTCAACCCTGCGCAGCATCGTGTACGCCGAGCGAGCGAGCACCCGTGAGAAGCTGCGCCGCATGTCGGACCGCTTCCACCTCGACGGGTAAGGGTCGTATTCCTGCGGTTCATATTGGACCCTGAGCACACACCTAGCTTCGGGGCATGGCCGATCGAACCTCGAAGCAACTCCCCACGCCCAGGACTGCGTTAGCCGCAGGCAGCCCCTTTCACCCACGCCTTGGCGACCTCGCTGTCGACCTCGCCAAGGAAGGAACGGTCGGGGTGGTCGTCGCCCTGCCCAGCGACAGTTCGGCGTCGTACCAACTGCGTCCGCCTGGCGGTGGCGTGGACTGGCGCGCGAGGTCGGACGGAAGCACCCTCCGGCCCGTACCGGTACCTGTCACCCACGTCACGCCCATGCGGCGAGACGCTGCATACGACCCCCGTGCACAGCAGGCGGGCCTGGCGGTAACCGTCCACTACGAGGACGGGGGCGCATGCGAGTCGCTCCTCGTTCTCACCCCCGCGCAAGTCGAGCTGTTCCACACCCAGCTCGACCGCATGATCAAGGCGAGGGAATCGGCCCAGGATCGTAAGCGGTGAGCCCGAACGTGCTGATGCTCGCCCCACCGACCTCTGCACGTGCCCTCGTGCGACCTCCTGTCGCATTCCGCTGTGAATCCACCGCCCACGACCTCAGTGGCTCCTGCGAAGTCCTGCTCGCCACCTACCGCGGCCGTTCCCCACGCCTCGCGGCCCGGTGGCTGAGAGCCTCCGCGCACCGCCTCGCCCGGCTGCTGTCCCCGGGCCTCGGGGCCATGAGTCTCGCTGACGCGCCGCTTGTCGTCACCGGGCCGGAGATCCCGCGTCCCGATGTGGAGTTGCGTGCCTGGGCCGAAAGCGACCAGGCGTACGAGCACGCGCTACGCGCTCTCGCCGCAGGCCGCGCGTTCATGTTCACCGTGACGGACTACGACGCCCGGTACTCCCTCCGCGTGTACCCGTTACCGGCCCGCCGGCCACGCCTCCCGCAACATCCCGCCCTCGCCGAGGGTCCGCCCGATCCCTCGACGAGGGTGGGCCGTCACCGACGACCCCGCGGGCGTCGCCCGACCCGATGACTCCCGCCCCCGCGTCTCTTCCGGTTCCCCCCGGCGCGGGGTCGGGTCCACCACGCAAATCACAGTTCAACCGCTGAACGCACACCCGCCGCTCTGCGGCGCAGTCCTGCCCATCTACCGAGGGGAAGACGCGGTGACCACCTATCCCGTATCGCCGAACACCGTTCTCGCCAACGCGCTCACAAACGCTGAGGACCTGCTCAGGCCGCACATGGTCACTGCGGCTCCGGGGCGGATTGTGTTCGTAGTGGGAACGCAGATCAACGGAGCGCCGCACATCGGAACGTCCCTGGTTCAGTCGCTCACGTTCGCCACGGCGGTCCGCATCCGGGACAGGTTCGACGTACCGGCCGAAGTCCAGTTCAGCGCCCTCGACAACGCCCCGTACGCCATCGTCACCGACAAGGAGACCGGTCACCGCTACCAACGGGCTTACGCGCAAGCCCTCGGTGAAGACGGCATCGCGGAACAGGTCGACAAGCTGTACCGCCCGCTCTTCGCCGCTCTGTCCGAGCGGCTGGAAGTGCCGTACTCCATCGAGACCTACAGCCAGCAGCAAGCAGGCGAGCACTACCGCCGTACCTGGCTGCGTGTGTTGCCCCGTATGGCAGCAGCCCGCTGGTACCTGTCTCCATCCTCCGGTCGGCCACACGTTCGCGTTCCCTGCCCGCGCCCCGGCTGCGGATGGGCCGAGAAGCACGCCGAACGCACCCGCGTCCGTGACGACGGCTTCGAGCGTGCGACCATCTCAGCCGTGTGCCTGCACCACGGCGCATACGAGGTCGTCATCGAGCCTGCGAGCGGCGGCTACCTCGACCTCGCCACCCTGTACCGGAACCTCGTCAAGGAACTGGCCATCGCCGGAGCGGACGGCACGCTGTACGTCATGGTCAAGGGCGGCGACTGGATGCCGGGCTGTCTCCTCGTCGACGGCGCCCTACAGGCCGTCGGCCTCACCCACGGACAGCTGCCCGCCCGGCTGTTCTGCCCCCAGGTGGTCACCGACACGGGCGCGAAACTGTCCAAATCCCTTATCAGGGAGGGGCAAGCGCCCTTGCCGGACGGTGCGGCCCCGTGGATGCTCGACACCCGGGAGTGGCCGGGGTCGTTGGCTGAGTACGTCGACCGTCTGCTCGGTCTGACCGACGTGTTACTCGCTGATCCACGCCACTTCTTCCGCTCGTACTCGGCCGGTGAACTCGGCCGGCTGATGACCACCGCAACAGCTAGGAGCGTTCCCGCCCCATGACGGAAACCGCCGCCGCTCGCGTCCGCGAACTGAACCTCTACCGCCGGTACTTCGATCTCGTCGCCGCAGGTGAGAAGAGCATCGAGGTGAGGGTGAAGTACCCGCACCTCGAAGACCTGGCCGCCGGAGACGTCATCCGCTTCCGGATCAAGGGCACGGACGAGACGTGCGACGTCCACGTGAATCGGGTGACGGAGTACAAGACGTTCGAGGAACTCCTCGACGGGGAGGGCCCGGCGAACGTCAACCCGGCGTCCTCCCGCGAGCAGCAGCTCGCCAACATCCGCGAGATCTATTCCGCGGAGAAGGAAGCACTCGGAGCGCTCGCCATCGAAATCGAACTGCTTCCCCTGTAGTCCCGTCGTACGGTCCTCGCCCCCGAGGGCGGTGCGGCTTCCTCCGAGGGAGCGCCAACAGCTGAAAGCCGGACCACCCCTCAGGCTGGACAGCAATCCGGGTGGTCCGGTCTCGGAATCCCCGGTTCTCGGTCAGGACCCCGGTGCGGATGGCACCGGGGCGGTTGGCGTGCTCTGACAGGGGGTCCTGCTCAACCGGGGCTTTCTGTCATCGAGTTGGAGAGGGGTCCTGACCTGAACCATCGAAAGTCAGCCACGGCGACGGGTGCGCCGAACGCGCACCCGTCACGTGTGTCTCCAGCAACCACCCACCGGCATCAGCCACGCTTCTTCGAACGTCACGAGCCTCCGCATCACACCGGCCCCGGCGCTCCGTCGGTTGCGGCTGAAGGATGGCTTCTGTCTGCGGCGCTGAGGCTGGCCGCCCGCCGCAAGTGGCTGACAGCCATTCGCAGTGATATGTGCCGACTTGGCGAGCGCCACGCTCCTGTCGACCGTGCGCACCTTGGGGTGACTGACAGGGTTCTTCGCGGTTCCGGCTGACTGCTCCTCGGGCTGCGGCGCGAGCGGGCGGGGCCGCTGCGGGCGGTGGCGGAGACAGGGAGCCAGCGGCGGCCTGGGCCGCCGCGCCGCGGGGGCCGCGCCCGGTGGTCTCCTTAATCCAATAAAGAAACCTTTGGCAGCCCTCCCCCTCCGTCTCTTCTGCCCCCCAGTGGCGGGCTGTTTCTACGCGTTCTGCA
>NZ_JBVKAY010000014.1:0-212293 GCF_055657445.1 Streptomyces sp. NPDC107538
TGGCGTCTGCGGCAGGCCCCCCCCGGTGGGGGGCAGACCGGGGGGGGGGGGGCGTGTGGTGGTGGGTGAGGGGGGGGAAGTTCCCTCCCGGCCACAGCCCCGCCGGGGAGGACACGCCGCCGCTTGCCCGGGACCGCCGAACTTGGAGTACGGGCTGTCAGTCGGTGCGGAAGCCGGCCATCACCGAAGCCGGGTAGCGGCTGCCTGCGGAGCCCTGGGGAAGGACCTCCCGGATACGGGCCAGGTCGGCCTCGGTGAGTTCTGCCTCGGTGGCGCCGACGTTCTCCTCCAGACGTGTGGCGCTGCGGGTGCCCGGGATCGGGACGACGTCCTCGCCCTGGGCGAGCAGCCATGCCAGGGCGAGCTGGGCGGGGGTGATGCCCTTGGTGGCGGCGAGCTTTCGGAGCTGCTCGGCGGCGTTCAGGTTGTAGGCGTAGTTCTCGCCCTGCCAGCGCTCGTCCCAGCGGCGCATGTCGTCCTCGGGATACTCGTCGGCGGGCTTGACCACACCGGAGAGGAAGCCGCGGCCGAGCGGCGAGTACGGCACCAGGCCGATCCCCAACTCCCGCAGGACCGGCAGGATCTCGTCCTCCACCTCGCGTTCGAAGATCGAGTACTCGTACTGGAGGGCTGTGACCGGGGTGACGGCGTGGGCGCGGCGGATGTACTGCGGGCCGACGTTGCTCAGGCCGAAGTACTGCACTTTGCCTTCGGTGATCAGGTCACCGACAGTGCCGGCGACCTCCTCGGCCGGTACGTCGGGGTCGGAGATGTGCTGGTAGAAGAGGTCGATGCGGTCGGTCCGGAGGTAGCGCAGGCTGTTCTCGGCGACCTCACGGATGTTCTCCGGGCGGCTGTTGACGCCGCTCCCCAACGTCTTGCTGGTCATGTCGAAGCCGAACTTGGTGGCCAGGACGACCTCGTCGCGGAAGTCGTTGACCGCGTTGCCGAGCAGCGTCTCGTTGCTGCCGGTGCCTTGGCCGTACAGCTCGGCGGTGTCGAAGAAGTCGACTCCGAGTTCGTGGGCGCGGTGAATGGTGGAGATGCCGTCCTCGTCGTTCGAGGGGCCGTAGGCCAGGGACATCCCCATCACGCCCAGTCCGAGCGCGGAGACGCGCAGTCCCTGCTGTCCCAGGGTGCGGTGCTGCATGAGATCGCTCCTCGTGTCATGTCGGCAGCTCGTAGCTGACCAAACCAAACTGTTCGGTATGACCCTATGCCTGTCCGGGGCGCCGCGCAAAACCGAACGGTTCGGTCGCCTATCCTGGGCTCATGCCTCGCTCCACCAGCCCTGGTCAGACCCCGGACGCCGCCACCTCGGGCGAGTCCACCGACTCCACGCGCCAGCGGATCGTCGCCGCAGCCAAGGAGGAGTTCGCCGGGCACGGGATCGCCGGCGCCCGCGTGGACCGTATCGCCAAGCAGGCCAGGACGAGCAAAGAACGTGTCTACGCCTACTTCCGCAGCAAGGAAGCCCTTTACGCGCACGTCGCCGAACGCGAGACGACCGCACTCGTCGAGGCGACTCAGCTGGATCCGGCCGACCTGCCCGGTTATGCCGGCATCCTCTTCGACCACTTCACGGCTCGTCCGGACCACTACCGCCTGATCACGTGGGGCCGCCTGGAACTGGCCGAGTCCGCAGACGACACCACCAGCCCCCTCCAGGCCACGATCGCCGGGAAGCTCGACAAACTCCGCGACGCTCAGCGCATCGGGCTGCTCGACCCGGCCTGGGACCCGGTCGACGTCCTCGCCCTGATCAACCAGATCGCCATGACCTGGGCAGGTCAGCCCGAGATCGCCGCCGCTGCCGCAGACCTGGCCGTGGACCCCTCCATCACCGCCCGCCGCGCCGCACTGGTGACCGCCGTCGAGCGCATGTTCCCTCGCCCGGACTGAGACCACCACCCAAACCGTCTGGTTTGACGCACGCCTCCGGATGGCGGTAGCAGCCCTCGTCGACGGCTGTGCCGACCAGGAGTTCGGCGACACTCGACAGACGCGCCGCCGGTCGCTTTGTCGGGTGCGGGTCGGTGGGGCTTCTCGCCCAGTTCCCCGCGCCCCTGGCCATGCTGTCCCTAGGCGGTACTCTCCAGGCGCTGTCCGCGCAGCATGAACCAGGCCGCCACCGAGGTGGCCAGGAGGACCACCGCGCCCGCGCCCGCCGCGATGGTGAGGCCGTCCACGAAGGACTCACGCGCGGAGGTCAGCAGGGCCTGGGCCGTGTCCGACGGCATTCCCCCCGCCGCGTCGACCGCGCCGCCCAGTGATTCGTACGCCCCTTCCGGAGTGCCCGCGGGCGCCGCGAAGTCGCGGTACACGCCCGTCACGATCGAGCCGAGGACCGCGATGCCGAGGGCGGCGCCGAGTTCGTAGGCCGTTTCGGAGACCGCCGAGGCCGCGCCGGCCTGTTCCCTGGGGACGCTGGAGAGGATGACGTCGGCGGTGACGGTGAAGGAGAAGCCCGCGCCGATGCCGACGAGCAGCAGGGCGGCGCCGATCAGGGGGTAGCCGGTGGAGCGGTCGACCACGGTGAGCAGGGCGAGGGCCAGGCCGATGGCCGCGAGGCCGCCCGCGACGACGGAGCGGACGGAGAAGCGGCGGGCGGCGGCGCCGGCGATCAGGCCCGCGGCCACCGCGCCGATCGCCGCCGGGAGTTCCGCGAGACCGGCCTCCAACGGGCGCCTGCCCTGGACCAGTTGCAGGAACTGGGAGAGGAAGAAGACCAGGCCGGACAGGCCGAGGATGGTCAGCAGGTCGGCGAGGACGGCTCCGGAGAAGCCCCGGTTGCGGAAGAGCCGCATGTCCAGCAGCGGGTGCGGCCGGGTGAGCTGACGGCGTACGAAGAAGAACAGCCCGGCGATGCCGAAGAGGCCCGCGGCGAGCGCGTTGCCGTCGACGCCGTGGGTGGCGGTCTCCTTCACCGCGTACACGACACCGATCATGCCGACCAGCGACAGACCGACGCTGGGCATGTCCCACGGGCCCGGGTTCGGGTGGCGGGACTCGGGGAGCAGCTTGATGCCGACGAGGACCAGGACGGCCATCACGGGCAGGTTGATGAGGAAGACCGAGCCCCACCAGAAGTGTTCGAGCAGGAAGCCGCCGACGACCGGGCCGACGGCCGTACCGGCGGAGGCCGTGGCGCCCCAGATGCCGATGGCGAGGCTGCGTTCGCGCGGGTCGTGGAAGAGGTTGCGGATCAGGGCGAGGGTGGCGGGCATCAGGGTCGCGCCCGCGACACCGAGCAGCGCCCGCGCCACGATCATCATCTCGGGTGTCGTCGCGTACGCGTTGAGCACGGATATCGCGCCGAACGCCGTGGCGCCGATCAGCAGCAGCTTCTTGCGGCCGATGCGGTCACCGAGGCTGCCCGCCGAGACGAGCAGGCCCGCGATGACGAACGAGTAGACGTCGCCGATCCACAGGAGCTGGGTGCCCGAGGGCTTCAGGTCCTCGCTGATGTAGGGGGTCGCGAGACCGAGGACGGTCGCGTCGACGGCCACCAGCAGCACGGCGAGCACGAGGACGGCGAGGGCGAGCCAGCGGCCGGGCCTCTTCTCCGTCTCCACGGTGCGGGCCGGCCGCAGGGTGCTGGTCATGATTCCTCTCTCGGTCGTACAGCGTGATCGGGGTGTCCCGGTTGGTCCGGGTGGCGCAGGGCGCCGCCGAGCAGCAGCTCGGTGATCATGAAGGTGAAGTCGTTGGGGGCCACGCGGCCCTCCGAGACGGCCCAGGCGCCGGAGGCCAGCAGGCCGTACAGCGCCTCGGTCAGCCAGGCCGGGGTGAGGTCGATACGGAACTCGCCCTCCGCCTGGCCGCGTTTGAAGAGGGCCCCGATACCGGCGTCGATCCGGGCCCAGCCCTCGTGCTGCTCCTCGCCCTCGAACAGCTGGTTCTCGGTGTAGAGGAAGGCGAGGAGGCCCGCGGCCGGTTCGATCTCGCGCACCAGCCGTCGTACGGCGTCGCGTGCCGGACCCTCGGCCGGGCGGGCGGCGGCCAGCGCGGCCTCGCACTCCTCGATACCGAGCGCCTCCAGCGCCCGGACGAGCGCGTCGCGCCCGGCGAAGTGGCGGTGCAGCGTGGCCCGGCTGATCCCGGCGGCCTTCGCGACCTCGTCCATCGTCGCGGTGGACTTACGGGTCAGCAGGGCGGCTGCGCTGCGCAGCACGTGTTCACGATCGACGGCCATGAGACAACCATAGCCCATGTGAGACATTGATGTCTCACTGCAGGCGTGAATGTCTCATGGCCGTGAGGGGGTGCGGGAGGTTCTTCCCGCGCCGGGGCCGCCTGGTCAGTGCCAGGGCAGCCCGGCGCGCTTCTCCCAGTACGTCCGCGGGTCCTCGGCGAGGGCCGCGAGGCGGGTCAGCTGGTCGTCGTCGAGGTCGACGACCGCCGCGTGCAGGTTGGAGGCGAGGTGGCTGACGGTGGCGGCACCGGAGAGGACGACGCCCGCCCACGGCTGTCGCAGGACCACCGCGAGGGCGACCGCGTCGCAGCCGAGGCCCGTCTGCTCGGCCACGGCCCGCAGTGCGTCCGGGGCGTGCGGGCCGGCGAGGCGGCCGTTGGCCATGCCCTCCTTGACGATCACGGTGAGCCCGGCGTCGTGGGCCTCGGCGAGGGCCGGGGCGGCGGAGGTCTCCAGCGCGTTGTACGTCGACTGGACGGTACGGAAGAGGGGTTCGCCGTCGACGGTCACGGTGAGCGCGGTGCGGATGGCGTCCGCCTGGGCCGGGCCGCTGGTGGAGAAGCCGATGGTGACGCCCTGGGCCGCGGCCTCCGCCAGCCGGGCGTGGAGTTCCTTGTCGGTGAGGGCCGGGCTGTCCGGGGTCACCGAGTGGATCTGGTAGAGGTCGAGGCGGTCGCCGAGCAGGTCGGCGGTCTCGGCGCGCTGACGCTCGTACGTCGGCAGGGTGTGGTCCTTGACCTCGTGCCGCTCGGCGTCGGTGGTCCAGTCGGCGGTGTAGGTGTAGCCCCATTTGCTGCCGATGACGACGTCGTCGTAGCCGGGGTGGGTGGTGAGCCAGTCGGCGAGGAAGTCCTCGGAGAGGCCGTAGGAGCGGGCCGCGTCGAAGTAGCGGACGCCCTGGGCGTAGGCGGCGTCGAGGAGTTCGTGGGTGCGGGTGCGGAGGGCTTCGACGGTGCGGGTCTCTCCGAGGTCGGTGTCGCGGTCGAGGGTGATGTAGCCGGGGCGGGCGACTGCGGCGAGGCCGAAACCGATGTGGCAGGTGGGGGTGGTGGCTGTGGCCAGTCGGGCGAAGGGCATCGCGGGCTCCGTTCGGTCGGCTCCTGGGGTTCGACCAACGTAACTCGCGATGACCTTCGTTGTGCGGTGCGGGGGGTTGGGGCTCGGGGAGATTTCGCCCCCGCCGCCCCTACCCGTCCCATCCTCCAGGGGCTGCGCCCCTTCGACCCCCTCTTCGCGCTCCGCGCGGGGGTGGGTGGGTAGGTGCGGGTTCGGTGGGGGCTGGTCGCGCAGTTCCCCGCGCCCCTTACGGGGCGCGCCTTCTCGGCCTCGCCGCTCCCCGGCTCAGCTCTTCTTGGCCGTCGCCCACGTGTGCTGGGCCGTCACGTCGCGCTTGATGTCCGCCAGTTGGATGGCCACCGCGCTCGGGGCGGTGCCGCCGCGGCTGTTGCGGGAGGCCAGGGCGCCGGGGACGTTCAGGACGGTGCGGACCTCGGGGGTGAGGTGGGAGGAGATCTTGGCGAACTGGTCGTCCGTCAGGTCGTTCAGCTCCTTGTTCTCGGCCTCGGCGGCCTTGACGCACTCTCCGGCGACCTCGTGGGCGACGCGGAAGGGGACGCCCTGCTTGACGAGCCACTCGGCGACGTCGGTGGCGAGGGAGAAGCCGGCGGGGGCCAGTTCCTCCATGCGCTCGCGGTGGACGGTGAGGGTGGCCATCATGCCGGTGAAGGCGGGGAGCAGGATCTCCAGCTGGTCGATGGAGTCGAAGACCGGCTCCTTGTCCTCCTGGAGGTCGCGGTTGTAGGCCAGCGGGAGCGCCTTCAGCGTGGCCATCAGACCCGTGAGGTTGCCGATCAGGCGGCCGGACTTGCCGCGTGCCAGCTCCGCGATGTCGGGGTTCTTCTTCTGCGGCATGATCGACGAGCCCGTGGAGAACGCGTCGTGGAGGGTGACGAAGGAGAACTCCTTCGTGTTCCAGATGATGACCTCCTCGGCGATCCGGGAGAGGTTCACGCCGATCATCGCGGTGATGAAGGCGAACTCGGCGACGAAGTCACGGGAGGCCGTGCCGTCGATGGAGTTCGCGGAGCTGCCGTGCTCGAAGCCCAGGTCCTTCGCGACCGCCTCCGGGTCCAGGCCCAGGGAGGAGCCGGCCAGGGCACCGGAGCCGTACGGGGAGACGGCCGTGCGCTCGTCCCACTGGCGCAGCCGCTCCGCGTCCCGGGAGAGGGACTGGACGTGGGCGAGGACATGGTGGGCGAAGAGGA
This sequence comes from Streptomyces sp. NPDC107538, assembly GCF_055657445.1. Taxonomy (NCBI): domain Bacteria; kingdom Bacillati; phylum Actinomycetota; class Actinomycetes; order Kitasatosporales; family Streptomycetaceae; genus Streptomyces; species Streptomyces sp. NPDC107538. Next base: position 6,460 of record NZ_JBVKAY010000014.1, read on the forward strand.
CCGGCTGGGCGTGCTGGAGGTGGGTGCGGCCGGGCATCGCCACGTCGGGGTGGGCCTCGGCCAGACCGATCAGGGCGTCCTGGAGGTCGGCGATCAGGCCGCCGACCGTGCGGGCGTGGTCGCGCAGGTACATGCGGAAGAGGGTGGCCACCTGGTCGTTGCGGGAGCGGCCGGCGCGGAGCTTGCCGCCCAGGTCGGGGCCGAGGCGCTCCAGCAGGCCGCGCTCCAGGGCGGTGTGCACGTCCTCGTCGGCGACGGTGCCGACGAACTCGCCCGAGGCCACGTCCGTTTCGAGCTGGTCGAGGCCCGCGATCATCCGGGTCAGCTCGTCCTCGGTGAGCAGGCCCGCCTTGTGCAGCACGCGGGCGTGCGCGCGGGAGCCCGCGATGTCGTACGGGGCCAGCCGCCAGTCGAAGTGGACGGACGCGGACAGCTTCGCCAGGGCCTCGGCGGGGCCGTCGGCGAAACGGGCGCCCCAGAGCCGTACGTCACCGCTGTTGCTGCTCACTCGCGTTGCTCCTAGAGAGGGTCGGTCGGTCTCACACTGTGTGCGCTGCCGTGCGTGATCTGCCACCTGCGATCCGCCATGCATGATTATGCAGAACCCTGCATGAATCGTCAATCTGAGAGAACTTTGAGAGACGCGGAGAAAGGTTTGAACAAACGAAACCGCTTACCCGTAACTCTCCCCGAACGCAGGCGCCGCGTTTGTAAACAACGACCACACCCGACCCTAGTGAGGCATCCGCATGTCCAGGGCTCTTCCGAAGTACAACAAGCGTCGCGTAGGGATCATCGGCGGCGCCGCCGCTGTCGTGCTCTCCGGAGCGGTCATCGCGGGTTCCGCTCTTGCCGGTGAGGGTGCCAACAACGGCCAGGACGCCGCGGGAGCCGCCTCCCCCGGCACCATCTCCTGCCCGGCCGTCGAGGGCAGCCTGCCGGCGATCCCCGCCTCCGCGCAGGCCGAGGTCGACAGCAACCTCGCCCAGCTGCAGACCCAGATCCAGGAAGCCAACCAGCGCCTGATCGACACGGTCGGCCAGGGCGGCGCCAACTTCGTCCAGAACGCCATCCTCGGCCCGCTGGAGGACAAGCGCGTCGCCGCGCTCAACCGCATCGAGACCGCCATCGGCCGCGCCGCCGCCAAGCCCGAGGGCCTCGAAGCCCTCGCCCCCTGTGAGCTCGTCCAGGGCGGCGCCGCGGGCGCCGGCGGGGAAGCCGCGGCCGGCGCGGGTGCGGACGCCGGTGCGGGTGCGGACGCGGGTGAGGGTGCCGCCGACGCGGGCGACGCCGGTGCCGCGGGCACCATCACCTGCCCCGAGGTCGAGGGCAGCCTCCCGGCCATCCCCGCCTCCGCCCAGGCCGAGGTCGACCGCAACCTGGCTCTCCTCGACACCCAGATCCAGGAAGCCAACCAGCGCCTGATCGACACCGTCGGCCAGGGCGGTGCCAACTTCGTCGACAACGCCATCCTCGGCCCGCTGGAGGACAAGCGCGTCGCGACGCTGAACCGCATCGAGACCGCCATCGGCCGCGCCGCCGAGAAGCCCGAGGGCCTGGAGGCGCTCGCCCCCTGCGAGCTGAACGAGGGCGCCGCGGGCGCCGGTGAAGAGGCGGACGCCGGCGCCGAGGCCGGTGCGGGTGCCGAGGCCGGCGCCGGCGAGGAAGCCGGTGCGGGCGCGGACGAGGGTGCCGCCGACGCGGGCGACGCCGGTGCCGCGGGCACCATCACCTGCCCCGAGGTCGAGGGCAGCCTCCCGGCCATCCCCGCCTCCGCCCAGGCCGAGGTGGACCGCAACCTGGCCCAGCTCGACACCCAGATCCAGGAGGCCAACCAGCGCCTGATCGACACGGTCGGCCAGGGCGGTGCCAACTTCGTCGACAACGCCATCCTCGGCCCGCTGGAGGACAAGCGCGTCGCCGCGCTGAACCGCATCGAGACCGCCATCGGCCGCGCCGCCGCCAAGCCCGAGGGCCTCGAAGCCCTCGCCCCCTGCCAGCTCAACCAGTAGTCCGCAGGCCCGGTCGGCGACCGGAGTGACCTCCTGCGCCCCTGGCGGATGACAGGGGCCGTGGCCGCCCCGCGCGCCGGCCGGGGCGGCCATGGAGGACCTGGTTCCGGGTGGATCCCAGCGAGGGGGTCCACCCGGAATTCGTGTTTCCGGGTCCGCTCCCCCGCAGCGCGCGCCAATTCCTTAGACAGACGAAGCGTTTCCGTCAATAATCGTTAGACATGGGAAAGACTTACGAGCGCATCGACGGCCGCCTGCGTACGTTCATCGAGGCCCAGCCTCTCTTCTTCACCGCGACCGCGCCCCTGTCCGGCGACGGCACGGTCAACCTCTCCCCCAAGGGCCTCAAGGGCTCCTTCGTGATCCTCGACGAACTGACCGTCGCCTACCTGGACTTCGCCGGGTCCAACGCGGAGACCATCGCGCATCTGCGCGAGAACGGCCGGATCACCCTGATGTGGTGCGCCTTCCAGGGCCCGCCGAACATCGTGCGGGTGCACGGCACCGGCGAGGCCGTGCTCCGCGACGACCCGCGGTTCGCCGGGCTCCTCGCCCGCTTCCCCGACATCGACCCCACCGCGCACGGGCTGCGCGCGATCGTCGTGGTGCACGCCCGGCGCATCCGGGACAGCTGCGGCTACTCCGTGCCGTTCATGGCGTACGAGGAGGACCGCGACCTGCACGGCCGGCGCTTCGCGCGCGAGGACGACGACTCGCTCAGCGCCTACTTCGCCTCCAAGGAGCACATCGCGACCAGCCTGGACGGTCTGCCGGGGCTCCCCCTGCCGCTGCCGCCCTCGGCGGTCTGACGGCGTCCGCCGCAGCGGGGCGCGCGGCCGGCGTCGGGTACCGCCTCCGGTACCACGCGTTCCGCAAGGCAGTTGTACACATCGTTGAACACGCGGCACTCCCTGCACGTACGTGTGGGCCAAGGGTCCAGCCCACCACGGAGGAACCGTGTCCACGATCGCCGGAGGTCGCGCCGCGCGCCGCCAGACGATGCGCCGCATCCGACCTCGTCGTTCTCCCGCCGTCCCGTTGCTCATCGCCTTCTGGGCGGGCGCGGCCGCGGTGGTGTGGCTGTGGTGGGACAACACGCCGTCCATCGCGGACCAGGGCAGCAAGATGGTCAACGCCGGGCGGATCACGGGCCTGCTCGGCGGCTACCTGATGGCTCTGGTGGTGCTCCAGATGGCCCGGGTGCCCGCGCTGGAGCGCCGGGTCGGCTCCGACCGGGTGGCCCGCTGGCACGCGATGACCGGCCGCTACACGCTCTGCCTGGTCGTCGCGCACGTCGTCCTCACGATGTACGGGTACGCCCTCCAGGCCGGTCTCACCCACACCGCGATCCTGCAGCAGACCATCGACTCCATCAACCAGCTGCCGGACATGGGCAAGGCCGCCATCGGCACCGGCCTGCTGGTCTTCATCGGGCTCATCTCGATCGGCCCGGTGCGCAAGCGGATCCCGTACGACCTCTGGTACCACACGCACCTGCTGACGTACGCGGCCACGTTCCTGACGTTCTGGCACCAGATCACCACGGGCAACGAGTTCGCCGCCACGCCCGCCGCGAAGACCGCCTGGTACGGGCTGTACGGGGCGGTGACCTCGCTGGTGGTCTGGTACCGGATCATCTGCCCGATCAAGCTGAACATGAAGCACCGGCTGCGGGTCGAGGCGGTCATCGAGGAGTCGCCCGGCATCGTGTCCGTGCTGATGAGCGGGCGCAAGCTGCACCGGATGGGCGCGGAGGCCGGGCAGTTCTTCCGCTGGCGGTTCCTCGCGCCGGGCATGCGGTTCAGCTCGCACCCGTACTCGCTGTCGGCGGCGCCCCGCCCCAACATGCTGCGGATCACGGTCAAGGCGATCGGCGACCACAGCACGGCCCTGCGCGATCTGGAGCCCGGCACCCGGGTGTGGGCCGAGGGCCCGTACGGGGCGCTCACGGCCGGCAAGCGCAGCCGGGGCAAGGTGCTGCTGGTGGCCGGCGGTGTGGGCATCACCCCGATGAGAGCGCTGTTCGAGACGCTGCCCGGCGCGGCCGGTGACCTGACCCTGCTCTACCGGGCCAACACCACCCAGGACCTGGCCCTCTGGGACGAGCTGGCGCTGATCGCCGAGGAGCGCGGGGCGCGGCTGATGTACGCGGTGAACAGCCCCGAGGGCGAGCGCCCCGACATCTCGCCGGACTCCCTGCGCCGCAAGATCCCGGACATCGAGAGCCACGACGTCTTCCTGTGCGGGCCGCCCGGCTTCGCCCAGGGCGTGTACGAGGCGCTGCGCGGCGCGGGCGTCCCGACCCGCCGTATCCACCACGAGTCGTTCGAGATGTGAGCGACGCCGGGACCGGACTCCGCCTGTCCCGGCAGTAGGTCCATCCCCACATAGGTCCATCCCCACGTAGGTCCAGGTCCACAGGGCCGCAGGACCTCCCACCCCGACTTCTGGCCATGGGTTTCCCCCGGGTTCGCCCCGCGGAACTCCCCCGCGAGACTTCACACTTCAGGAGCTGAAGGAGCGATGAAGAAGAGCCACCCCATCCGGCGGACCCTGCTCGCCACCGCCGCCACCGTGTCCGGCATCGTGCTGTTGCTGTCGCTGAAGCCGGCCTCGGACGCCGGTTCGGTACAGGCCGGGGCGGCCGGGGGCGCGCCTTCGGCACAGGGCGGGGTGGCGGCCGGGGCGCAGACCCTGACGGGTACCGCGGTCGAGACCGAGTACGGCCCGGTGCAGGTCCGCATCACGGTCAACGGCGGCAAGATCACAGCCGCCGAGGCCGTGCAGCAGCCCAGTGGCGGCCGGTCCACGCAGATCAGCGGCGACGCCATCCCCAAGCTCAACCAGGCGGCCGTGGCGGCGGGCAGCGCCGAGATCGACGCGGTCTCGGGCGCCACCTACACCAGCGCCGGCTACAAGGAGTCCCTCCAGGCCGCCCTCGACCAGGCCGGCAGCGGCCAGGGCGGTGGTGATGCGCAGGTGCTCACGGGTACGACCGTGCAGACCGACTACGGGCCGGTGCAGGTCCGCGTGACGGTCGCCGGCGGCAAGATCACCAACGCGGAGGCCGTCCAGGCGCCGAGCGGTGGCCGGTCCACCCAGATCACCGCCGACTCGGTGCCGAAGCTCAACCAGGCGGCCGTGGCGGCGGGCAGCGCCGAGATCGACGCGGTCTCGGGCGCCACCTACACCAGCGCCGGCTACAAGGAGTCCCTCCAGGCCGCCCTCGACCAGGCCGGCAGCGGTCAGGGTGCCGGTAGCGGGCAGGGCACCGAGGTCGAGGCGGGCGGTTCGCAGGACGCGGGCGGCGGTGCCGAGGACGGTGGGGACGCCGCGGGCTCCGGGGCCGGGCAGGCGACGGGCACCCAGGTGCTGACCGGCTCCGCCATCCAGACCGACTACGGGCCGGTCCAGGTCCGGGTCACGGTCACCGACGGCAAGATCACAGGCGCCGAGGCGCTGCAGCAGCCCAGCGGCGGCCGTTCGACGCAGATCAGCGGCACCGCCATCCCGAAGCTCAACCAGAACGCCGTCTCGGCAGGGAGCGCTGACATCGATGCTGTCTCGGGCGCCACATACACCAGCGGTGGCTACAAGCAGTCCCTCCAGTCCGCGCTGGACCAGGCCGGCTGATCCGGTGGCCGAACCCGCCGGGGCCGCCGCGCCCGCCCAGTTGCGGCACGCCGAGGAGGTCATGGGCACCGTCTTCTCGTTCGACGTCCGGGGAGGCGAGCCCGCGGTGGTCAGGGCCGCGCTCGACGAGGCGGTGGCCGGACTCCACACCGTGGACGAGGTGTTCAGCACCTACCGCGAGGACAGCCAGATCTCCCGGCTCGCCCGGGGCGAGGTGACGATCGAGGAGTGCGGTCCCGAGGTCGGCGAGGTGCTCGAACTGTGCGCCGAGGCCGAGCGGGTGAGCCGGGGCTGGTTCAGCGCGACGTACGAGGGCCGCTTCGATCCGACGGGGCTGGTGAAGGGGTGGGCCACCGAGCGGGCGGCGCTGCGGCTGGTCGAGGCGGGTGTGGTCGGGGTGAGCGTCAACGGGGGCGGCGATGTGCAGTTGTGCGGCGTGCCCGGCCCCGAGCGGCCCTGGCGGGTCGGGGTGGCCGATCCCCTGCGGCCGGGTGGGCTGGCGGCCGTCGTGACCGCCGCCGGTGCCGATCGGCTCGCCGTCGCCACGTCCGGGACGGCGGAGCGGGGGGCCCATATCGTCGACCCCCGTACGGGCAGGTCCGCCGTGACCGACCTGGTCTCCGTGACCGTCGTGGCCCCCAGCCTCACCTGGGCCGACTGCTGGGCCACCGCCGCCTTCGCCATGGGCTCCCGCGAGGGCCTGGCCTGGCTGGAGTCCCTCGACGACGCCGAGGCCCTGCTGATCACCGCGGGCGACGAGGTCCGCTGCACGGGAGGGTTGGCGGCGCGGCTGGGCTGAGGTAGGGGGAAGGCGGGCGCAGCCCGTCCTTCAGGGGCGCGGGGAACTGCGCGACCAGCCACGACGGACCCGCAGTCGGCCTCCCCGCGCAACCCACCCCTTCAGTGGCCGTTCCCGTTCTGAGCGAGCCGCAGCAAATGGTCCGCCAACGCCTGCCCGCCCACCGGATCCCGGCTGATCAGCAGCAGCGTGTCGTCGCCCGCGATCGTCCCGAGGATGTCGTGCAGTTCGGCCTGGTCGATGGCCGAGGCCAGGAACTGGGCCGCGCCGGGCGGCGTCCGGAGCACGACCAGGTTCGCCGACGCCTCCGCGGAGATCAGCAGCTCCGCCGAGAGCCGCCGCATCCGCTCCTCCTTCGCCGACTCCCCCAGCGGCGCCCGGGGCGTCCGGAAACCCCCCTCGCTCGGCACCGCGTAGATCAGGTCGCCGTCGGTGTTGCGGATCTTCACCGCGTTCAGCTCGTCCAGGTCCCGGCTGAGCGTCGCCTGCGTGACGCTCAGCCCGTCGTCGGACAGCAGCTTCGCCAACTGGCTCTGCGACCGCACCGGTTGCCGGTTGAGGATGTCCACGATCCGCCGGTGGCGTGCGGTGCGGGTCTGCGGCACGGCGGGCCCCGCCTGGTCGTGCTCCTGCGCCTGACTCATCGTCGTCTCATTCTCCGGCTCGTCCGTCCCCACTGGCTTCGTGCGCCGCCCGCGCCGCGTCGAGGACGCCGGGCAGCGCCTGGAGGAGGGCATCCACCTCAGCGTCACCGATATTGAGCGCGGGCATCAGCCGTACGACATCGGGGGCGGGCGCGTTCACCAGGAAACCGGCGTCCTGAGCGGCCTGTTGCGCCAGGGGCGCGAGTGGCTCGGTGAGCACGATACCCAGCAGGAGGCCCGCGCCACGGACATAGTCGATCATCGGGTCGCCGAGGGACTCGATTCCGTTCCGCAGCTTCTCGCTCTGCCGCTTGACGTTCTCCAGCAGCCCTTCCGCCCGGATCGTCTCCAGAACGGCCAGTCCGGCGGCGCAGGCGACCGGGTTGCCGCCGAAGGTCGTCCCGTGGTGGCCCGGCTGGAGCAGCTCCGCGGCCCGGCCGAAGGCGACGGTCGCGCCGAGCGGCAGTCCGCCGCCGAGGCCCTTGGCGAGGGTGACGACGTCCGGGAGGACACCCTCGTGCGCCTGGTACTCGAACCAGTGTCCGGTCCGCCCGACTCCGGTCTGCACCTCGTCGAGGACCAGCAGCGAGCCGGTGGCGGCCGTGATGGCCCGGGCGGCCTTCAGATAGCCGGCGGGCGGGACGACCACACCGTTCTCGCCCTGGACGGGCTCGATGATGACGAGCGCCGTCTCCTCGGTGACCGCGGCGGCGAGCGCCTGCGCGTCGCCGTACGGGACGTGGGTGACGTCGCCGGGCAGCGGCAGGAACGGGCCCTGCTTGCCGGGCTGGCCGGTGAGGGCGAGGGCGCCCATGGTCCGGCCGTGGAAACCGCCCTGGGTGGCGACCATATGGGTCCGCCCGGTCAGCCGGCCGATCTTGAACGCACCCTCGTTCGCCTCGGCGCCCGAGTTGCAGAAGAAGACCTTGCCGTCGCGCCCGAAGTGCTCCAGGAGCCGTTCGGCGAGGGCGACGGTCGGCTCGGCGACGAACAGGTTGGAGACATGGCCGAGGGAGGCGATCTGGTTGCTGACGGCCTCGACGACCGCCGGGTGGGCGTGGCCGAGGGCGTTGACCGCGATACCGCCGACGTAGTCGACGTACTCCTTGCCGTCGGCGTCCCACACCCGGCTGCCCGCGCCGCGGACGAGCGGGAGCCTCGGCGTGCCGTAGTTGTTCATGAGCGAGCCCTGCCACCGCTGGGTCAGCTCGGTGTTCGTGGTCATACGGCGTCCCCCTCATGCTCGGCGTCCGGCACGACCATCGTGCCGATGCCCTCGTCGGTGAAGATCTCCAGCAGGATCGAGTGCTGGACCCGGCCGTCGATGACCCGGGCGGTCCGCACGCCGTTGCGTACGGCGTACAGGCAGCCCTGCATCTTCGGCACCATGCCGGAGGACAACTCCGGCAGCAGCTTCTCCAGTTGGGAAGCGGTGAGGCGGCTGATCACCTCGTCGCTGTGCGGCCAGTCCTCATAGAGGCCCTCGACGTCCGTGAGGACCATGAGAGTCTCGGCGCCCAGCGCGGCAGCGAGTGCCGCAGCCGCCGTATCAGCATTGACGTTGTAGACATGTCCGTCGTCCTGGCTACGGGCGATCGACGAGACGACCGGGATCCGGCCGTCGGCGAGCAGTGCCTCGATCGCGCCCGTGTCGATCGCGGTGATCTCGCCCACCCGCCCGATGTCGACCAACTCGCCGTCGATCTCGGGCTGGTGCTTGGTGGCGGTGATGGTGTGCGCGTCCTCGCCGGTCAGTCCGACGGCGAGCGGTCCGTGCTGGTTGAGCAGTCCGACCAGTTCACGCTGCACCTGTCCGGCGAGCACCATCCGTACGACGTCCATGGCGTCCTCGGTGGTGACGCGCAGACCGGCCTTGAACTCGCTGACGATGCCGTGCCGGTCGAGGGCGGCGCTGATCTGCGGGCCGCCGCCGTGCACGACGACGACGTTGAGGCCGGCGTGCCGCAGGAAGACGACGTCCTGGGCGAAGGCCGACTTCAGGTCCTCGTCGACCATGGCGTTGCCGCCGAACTTGATGACGACCGTCCTGCCGTTGTGGCGGGTCAGCCAGGGCAGCGCCTCGATGAGGATCTGGGCCTTGGGGAGAGCGGTGTGCTTCCGCGTGGTGCTCATGAGGAATAGGCGCTGTTCTCGTGGACGTAGTCGGCGGTGAGGTCGTTGGTCCAGATCGTGGCGGTCTCGGACCCGGCGGCGAGGTCGGCGACGATGTGCACCTCGCGGTAGCGCATGTCGACCTGGTCGCGGTCCTCGCCGACGCCGCCGTTCTTGCAGACCCAGACGCCGTTGATGGCGACGTTGAGCCGGTCGGGCTCGAAGGCGGCCCGGGTGGTGCCGATGGCGGAGAGGACACGGCCCCAGTTGGGGTCCTCGCCGTGGATGGCGCACTTGAGGAGGTTGTTGCGGGCGATGGAGCGGCCCACCTCGACGGCGTCGTCCTCGGTCGCGGCGTTCACCACCTCGACCTTGATGTCCTTGCTGGCGCCCTCGGCGTCCCGGATGAGCTGCTGGCCCAGGTCGTCGCAGACGGCACGTACCGCCTCGGCGAACTCCGCGTGGTCGGGGGTGACTTGGGACGCGCCGGAGGCGAGCAGCAGCACGGTGTCGTTGGTGGACATGCAGCCGTCGGAGTCGACGCGGTCGAAGGTCGTGCGCGTGGCGGCCCGCAGGGCGCCGTCGAGCACCTCGCTGTCCAGGTCGGCGTCGGTGGTGAGCACGACGAGCATGGTGGCGAGGCCGGGCGCGAGCATGCCGGCGCCCTTCGCCATGCCGCCGACGGTCCAGCCGTCCTTGGTCACGACGGCCGTCTTGTGCACGGTGTCGGTGGTCTTGATGGCGATGGCTGCCTTCTCACCGCCGTGCTCGGAGAGCTGCGCGGCGGCCGTCTCCACGCCCGGGAGCAGCTTGTCCATGGGCAGGAGCAGGCCGATGAGGCCGGTGGAGGCGACGGCGATCTCGCCCGCGCTGTGCCCGTCGAGGACCTCGGCGGCCTTCTCGGCGGTCGCGTGCGTGTCCTGGAAGCCCTTCGGACCCGTACAGGCGTTGGCGCCACCGGAGTTGAGGACGACCGCGGAGACCTCGCCGCCCTTCAGCACCTGCTCGGACCAGAGGACCGGCGCGGCTTTCACGCGGTTGGAGGTGAACACGCCCGCGGCGGCGAGGCGGGGCCCGTTGTTGACCACGAGGGCCAGGTCCGGGTTGCCGTTCTCCTTGATCCCGGCGGCGATGCCCGCCGCCGTGAATCCCTTGGCTGCCGTCACGCTCACGGTGCGACTCCGATCGTGGAAAGCCCCGTCGTCTCGTGGAGTCCGAGGGCGATGTTCATGCTCTGGAGGGCGCCACCGGCGGTGCCCTTGGTGAGGTTGTCGATGGCGCTGATCGCGATGATCCTGCCCGCCGCCTCGTCGTACGCCACCTGCACCTGAACCGCGTTGGAACCGTAGACGGACGCCGTCGCGGGCCACTGCCCCTCGGGGAGCAGACGCACAAACGGCTCGTCGGCGAAGGCCTTCTCGTACGCGGCGCGCACGGACTCGGCGGTGACACCGGGCCGGGCCTTGGCGCTGCACGTGGCGAGGATGCCCCGGGGCATGGGCGCGAGGGTCGGGGTGAAGGACACGGAGACCGGCTCACCGGCGACGCCGCCGAGGTTCTGCATCATCTCGGGCGTGTGCCGGTGGCCGCCGCCGACGCCGTACGGGGACATGGACCCCATGACCTCGGAGCCCAGCAGATGCGGTTTGGCCGCCTTGCCCGCGCCGGAGGTGCCGGAGGCGGCGACGATCACGGCCTCGTTCTCGGCGAGGGCCGCCGCGTACGCCGGGAACAGGGCCAGCGTGACGGCCGTGGGGTAGCAACCGGGTACCGCGATGCGCTTGGACCCCTCCAGCGCGGCGCGGGCACCCGGCAGTTCGGGGAGGCCGTAGGGCCAGGTCCCGGCGTGCGGGGAGCCGTAGAACCGCTCCCAGTCGGCCGCGTCCTTCAGCCGGAAGTCGGCGCCCATGTCGACGACGAGCACCTCCGGGCCGAGCTGCTCGGCCACGGCGGCGGACTGGCCGTGCGGCAGCGCGAGGAAGACCACGTCGTGCCCGGCGAGCACCTCGGCGGTCGTCTCCTGGAGCACCCGGTCGGCCAGCGGCAGCAGGTGCGGCTGGAGTCCGCCCAGGCGCTGACCCGCGTTGGAGTTGCCGGTCAGTGCACCGATCTCGACCTCGGGGTGCGCGAGGAGCAGACGCAACGCCTCGCCGCCCGCATAACCACTCGCTCCCGCCACCGCCACACGTACCGCCATGGAACCCTCCTCCTGGATGGCATGACTATACGTTTCGTTGCACGTTTATGCAATCTTGTCAGGGCGGCGGCTCCCGCGTCAGATCTTCCATCATGGCGCGTGGGAGCGATGGGTTGGCGGCCGCGGCCTCCGCCACGGACGGGTCGGTGTCGGTGAGCAGGTCCACGATCACCTGCGGCGGGAGGGCCGGGTGCCGGGCGGCGAGGGGCCTCGCGCGCTCGTCCGCCAGGCAGGGCAGGAGCGCCGGAGCCGTGGCCCGGGGATGCCGGGCGATCTCGCGGAATGCCTTCCGCACCGGGGGCCGGTGCCGGGCCAGGTGCTCCAGCAGGGCCGGGGTGGCGTCCGGGTTGGCCGCCACCCGGGCGATCACCTGGACGCCGTGCCGGTCGACCATGGCCCGCAGGCGCGCTTCGGAGAGGCCGGGGTGCGGTGCCGCGGACTTGGCCACCTTCGCGTCGGGGTCGTCGGCCAGCGCGTCCCGGACGGCGGGCGGCAGATCACGCCGCTCGGCGAGCAGCATGCGGACGACGGCGTGCGGGGATCGTGCCAGTTCCTCGACCTCGGCGGCGGTGGCGGAGGCGATCCGCGGCAGAAGGGTGCTGCCGATCCTCGTCCCGGCCGCCAGCCGGGCGAGCACGTCGAGCGGCACCCGGGGGTTGTGCGCGAGCCCACGCCGGACGTCGGGGTCGGTGTCGTCGGCCAGCGCGCGGATCAGGGTGTCGCCGATCGCGGGGTTCCGCGCGAGGTCGGCGCGGGCACCGGGCGTGGAGTCCACGGCGAGCCGTGCGTACGTCTCCGGGGGCAGAGCGGGGCGGGCGGCCAGCGCCCAGCGGAACACCATCGAGGGGTGCCCGGCGAAGCCCGCGACCGCCTCCGGCGGTGTGGCGGGGTTCTGCAGGACGGACCACAGCGTGTCGTGCGCGGTGGATGCGTGGGAGCCGTCGCAGGAGGCGTCCGGCCGCAGATCGCAGTCGGTCCGCGCGCAGTCCGGGCTGTGGGTGAACGGCGGTTCCTCGTGGTCGCAGACCAGGCAGTGCCGTGCGGGCGGCAGGCCCTCCCCGCTGACGAGCGCCGCCAGCGTGTCCGGCGGTGTCGCCTCGTTCGCCGCGACCGCGCGGCGGACCTCGGCGTGCGGATGCGCGGCGAGCCGGGCGGCCAGGTCCGGCGCGGCCCACAGCGCCAGCTCCGCGACGACCTGTATGTCCGGGTCGGCGGCGAGGGTCTCCACCACGTCCTGGGGCAGACCCGGGCAGGCGGCCAGCTTCTCCCGGTGCCACGTCACGGGGTCCACCGCGAGGAGCCGAGCCCACTCCGGGTCACCGGCGCCCTCGTCCAGCAGGGCGAGCGCGACGAGCGGCTGCGCCGTGGGATCGACATCGGCGGCCGTCAGCCGCCCCCCGTACGCCAGCCGCACCCCGCTTCCCTCGTCCCGGGTGGCCAGCACGACCGCCTGCGCCCGGCTGAGATCGTCACGGTCGGCGAGGGCCTCGTCGATCTCGGGGTCCGCGAGCGCGAACAGCCGCTCGACCAGCTGGACCGGCAGAGCCGGATTCGCGGCAAGCCCGCGGAGGAGATCACGCACAGGGGCATCCTGCACGCGGCGCCCACGGCACGGCACGTGGTTTTACGGGTTCTCGGCCCCCGGTCAGGAACGCCCGTCGTCCGCCTGGGCCGCGCGCTCCGCGTTGCGCTTCTTGATGCGGGCGCCTTCCTTGCGGACCTCGGCCTGGGTGGCGCGCTCCTTCTGGAGCCACTCGGGGCTGTCCTGCTTCAGGGCCTCGATCTGCTCGGTGGTGAGGGCCTCGGTGACCCCGCCGCGGGCGAGCCCCGCGATGGAGACGCCCAGCTTCTCGGCGACCACGGGACGGGGGTGCGGGCCGTTGCGGCGCAGCTCCTCCAGCCAGGCCGGCGGGTCCGTCTGGAGCGCGGTCAGCTCGGCGCGCGAGACGACGCCCTCCTGGAACTCCGCGGGGGTGGCCTGGAGGTACACACCCAGCTTCTTCGCCGCGGTGGCGGGCTTCATGGTCTGGGTGGTCTGGTGCGACGTCATGAGGTCAAGGGTATCGACCGCACGCACGACCACCGACCACGACCTCCGACCACGACCACCGACCACGACCTCCGACCATGGCCGCCGAGCACGACTGCCGACCACGACCATGGCCGCCGACCGCGGCCGTCGACCACGACCGATAGCCTTGTCGCGTGACAGGCTCGGAAGCATCCCCTTCGTTCCGGCTCGCGTACGTCCCGGGAGTGACGCCCACCAAGTGGGTGCGGATCTGGAACGAGCGGTTGCCCGACATCCCCCTGACCCTCCTCCAGGTGACGGCCACCGAGGCGTTCGGCGTACTGCGCGACCGTGGCGCCGACGCCGGCTTCGTACGGCTGCCGGTGGACGACACCGACCTCAGCGCGATCCCCCTCTACACCGAGACCACGGTGGTCGTCGTCCCCAAAGACCACGTCGTCGCGGCGGTCGAGGAGGTGACCATCGAGGACCTGGCGGACGAGGTCGTCCTGCACCCCCTGGACGACACCCTCGACTGGGAACGCCCACCGGGAGAGCCCGCGTTCGAACGCCCCGCCACCACGGCGGACGCGATCGAGCTGGTGGCGGCCGGGATCGGTCTGCTGATCGTCCCCCAGTCGCTCGCCCGCCTCCACCATCGCAAGGACCTCACCTACCGCCCGGTCACGGACGCCCCCGAGTCCCGCGTGGCCCTCTCCTGGCCCCAGGACGCGACCACCGACCTGGTCGAGGACTTCATCGGCATCGTCCGCGGCCGCACGGTCAATTCCTCCCGGGGCCGCGCCAAGCCCCCGGAGGAGAAGAAGCAGCAACAGAAGCCCAAGCGCCCCGCGGCGAACACCCCCCGCCGCCAGCCCACGACGCCCCGGGGCCAGCGGAACGCAAAGAGCGGCGGCAAGCCCGGAAAGCCCCGCCGCCGCTCGTGAGCGCGGGCGCGCCCCTTGGATGGGCCGCAGGCCCAACAAGGGGCGCGGGGAACTGCGCGACCAGCCCCCACCCACCCGCACCCGGCTCACAAAGCCAGGCCCACCCCCACCCTCACCGCTCCTTGATCCTCAGGAACGTCACCGAGTTCGCCGGAAACGTATAGCTGAACTCCTCGGCCACCCCACTGAACGTGGACACCACCGGCGCCACCGGCGTAGCCGTCTCCGTGTTCACCGCGTCGGGCGCGGCGGCCAGCGTGGTCACCCGCGCCTTGGAGCGGACCTTCGCACCCCCGAGGTCGATCGCCGCCCGCGCGGCGACCCCCTGCGCGTTGACGACCTTGACGATCAGGTCACCGGTCTGCGCGTCGCGCGTCACCACCTGCCGGAACGGCTCCGCCGGCTTGTCGTCGGTGAAGCGCCCCCACTCCTTGCCGTCGAGCAGCAGCGTCACCTGCCGCCCGCGCACCTTGACCTCGACGTCGTACGTCCGGCCCGTCTCGATCGTGCCCGGCTTGGAGATCAGCGAGGACTTGCCGCCGTCGACGGCCTGCTCGACCGCGCTGGTGGTGTTGTTCCAGCCGCCGAGGTTCCACCAGTAGTAGTTGCCGGTGTCCTTGACGCCGAAGGCGACGAGGAAGCCCTCCTTGCCGGCCTTCTTCGTGGCCTTCACCTTGAGGTCGTAGTCGTGCCAGGCGCTGTCACCGGCCGAGACCATGGTGTTCTCGGCGGCCACGTCGGTCTGCGTGTACTGCCCGTCCTGGACGGTCCAGCTGCCCTTGCCGGTGTGGGTCCACTTCGAGGCGTCGCCGCTGAAGTCGTCGGCGAACAGGGACGCGCCCTCGGCCGAGGTCACCGTCACATCGTCGTACGCCGCTGTCGTGGCCCACGTGGACAGGCCCACGGCCCCGGTGATCGGGCCGGTGAGCGCGGGTGTGCCGGTGGCCGTCGACGGCACCACGTGGTCCCCGACGTTGGTCATGAAGAGCTTCTGGGTCTCGTAGTTGGCGGAGTTCCACGACGCGTGGTTGTTGAACCAGATCATGTCGGGGCTCCACTGCACATAGTCCTCGTTGGCGAGGAGCGGTGCGTAGGAGGCCAGTTTCACGATGTCGGCGTTGCGCTCCAGACCGGTCATGAACGCGGCTTCGGAGAGGGCGTTCTTGAAGGCGTTGCCCTGGGAGGCGTACTCGCCGAGGAAGACCTTCGGGCCGCTCCGGTCGTAGGAGTCGTAGCGGTCGTTGTTCTGGAGGAACCACTGCGGGCTGTTGTAGTAGTGCTCGTCGACCATGTCGACGTGTCCCTCGCGGTTCAGCTTCCACGCGGTGTCGAAGGTGGTGCCCGTGTCGTCGGGGCCGGAGTTCGAGATCACCGTGATGTCGGGGTACTTCGCCTCGATGGCGGCCCGGAACTTCTGGAAGCGGGCGAAGAACTCGTTCGGCAGGTTCTCCTCGTTGCCGACGCCGAGGTGGGTGAGGTGGAAGGGCTTCGGGTGGCCCATCTCGGCGCGCTTCTTGCCCCACTCGCTGGTCACGGGCCCGTTGGCGAACTCGATGAGGTCCAGGGTGTCCTGGATGTGCCGCTGGAGCAGGGCCTCGTCGTCGGTGGCCCTGTTCTGGCCGCACCCGGTGACGAGGGCGGGCACCACGGGCAGCGGCATGGCGCCGATGTCCTCGGAGAACTGGAAGTACTCGTAGTAGCCGAGCCCGTAACTCTGGTTGTAGCCCCAGAAGTTGGAGTTGGTGGCGCGCTGCTCGACGGGGCCGATGGTGTCCTTCCACTGGTACGAGCGCTTGCGCTCCCAGTTTGAGGCCTCGCTGTAGTCCTGCATGGAGCCGGTGTTGACGAGGCAGCCGCCGGGGAAGCGGACGAAGCCCGGCTTCAGGGCGGCGATCTTCTCGGCGAGGTCCTCGCGCAGGCCGTTCTTGTGGCCCTTGTAGGTGTCGCGCGGGAAGAGGGACACCTCGTCGAGGGCGGCGGCACCGGCGGAGGCGACGGTGAGCCGGCCGGCGGAGCTGGTCCGGGTCGCCTTGAACGACCCCTTGTACTTGGCCCAGCCGCCGTTGACCTCGACCCGGTGGGCCTCGGCGAGCGCGCCGTCGGCGTCCTGGAGGGTGACGGTCAGCTCCGTACGGCTGTCGGCGCGCGCCCAGACCGAGAAGCGGTACCGCTTTCCCTCCTCCACGTGCACACCGGTGTTGTATCCGGCGTTGGTGACGGACGAACCGGCGCCCAGGGAGAGGTAGTTGCGGTTGCGTTCGTTGAGGCGGCCGGCGTCGTTCACGACCTGCGCGGTGCCGTCGACGCTCCAGGAGGTGAGGGGCGTGTAGGCACGGTTGTCGGCGGTGGAGTACTCGAAGGACCGGTTCTGCACGAGTTCGGCGTAGAGACCGCCGTCGGCGGCCCGGTTGATGTCCTCGAAGAAGACGCCGTACATCGTGTCGTCGATCTTCGCGCCCTGCGCGGACGGGTCGACGGTGATCGCGTAGTCGGTGACGTCCTCGGCGTGCGCGGGGGCCGGGACGGAGGCGGCGGCCACCAGGAAGGCGGTGGCGGTGAGGCCGAGTCTCCAACGGGTGCGGGTGCTGCGTGACATGGATACTCCGCGACTCTCGTTCGAAATGGCGGACAATGATCAGCACTTCGAACGGCAAGATAGGGAGGTGACCAAGACACCGTCAACGGGTCGCACGGCACCGAAAGTCTCGGAAAAGAAGGACGGATGAGCGGTTTCCTGCCAGTTCCCGATGTCCTGTCCCACCTCCGTGGGCGGTGGCGGGTCCTGCGATCCGTGCGGGATCTGGCGAGCGGCGCGGAGGGGGAGTTCTCCGGGGCGACCGTTTTCAGCCCGCTGGACGACGGCGGCCTCCTCCACCGGGAGACCGGAACGTTCGTCTGGCAGGGCGTCCCGCGCCCCGCCGAGCGGACCCTGCGCTTCCTGCCGGGCACCGCCCCCGGCACGGCGGACGTCCGCTTCGCCGACGGCCGCCCGTTCCACGACCTGGATCTGACCACCGGCCGCTGGCGCACGGACCACCCCTGCGCTGCCGACCTCTACCGGGGCGAGTTCGAGGTGTACGACGCGGACCGCTGGCGGACCACCTGGCGGGTCGGCGGCCCCGCGAAGGACCAGCTCCTGGTCACCGACTACACCCGTAAGCCACGCGCCGGAACCTGAACCTTGCCCGCGCCGTTGCAGCGCGGGCCGGACCAGCGGCGCGTAGCCGAGGGCGTCGCCCATGGTCCCGCAGCGGGGCGTGGGCGAGCATTGACGCCCTCCCCCGCCCGAGGGCAGGGGATTCCGGTCCGTACCGCAATGCGGCACCCCCGTGGGTTCCTGCTTCACAAGCCACTGCCGACCGGTGAGGGTCGGTCTTACACGGCCTCCACAGGCCTGACTTCCCGCCCGTCCGGCGGTAGGCCCGACAACTACGTTGCCGGACAAGGCGATCCTGCCACGGATCCGCCGGCCTTCGGGCCGCCGAAGCGAGGACGCCCCAGCCCTCCACCCTGGAAGGCGAAGAGCTGGGCAAACGTTCGATGGCGCAGCTCGGCCGCCGCCAACGGCACCAGCTCGTGGGCGGCGCGCTGCACTTCGTCCCATCCGGCCTGGTCCAGCGGCCGGTCGTCCTCGAAACGCTCCGCGAGCAGAGAGGAGCAGCGCGCGGCGGCGACGAACGTGACCCGAAGATGCATGCGGCGATGGTGGAACGGGGTTCTGCGCAGGTCAAGAGGCGTTACTCAGGAGTTACCCGGGGTACCGCGCCGCGCACTCCGGGCCACCCGTCGCCACGCTCCGCCCCTCACTCGAACGTCAGCGCCATCCACTGGTCGGGCTTGGCGAGCGGCTCGAACCCGAGCTTGGCGTAGACGCCGTGCGCGTCGTGGGTGGCCAGCAGGACGCGCCGCAGCCCGTACGGCCGCAGGTGCTCGCGCACGGCCGCCACCAACGCGGTGCCGAGCCCCTTCCCGCGCGCCGACGGGGCGACGTACACATCGCAGAGCCAGGCGAACGTGGTCCGGTCGGTCACCACCCGCGCGTACGCCACCTGCTCCCCCGAACCCGCCTCGTACACCCCGAAGTTGAGGGACCCCCGGATCGCGTGCTCCTGCTTCTCACGCGGGCGGCCGAGGGCCCAGTACGCGTCGGTGGACAGCCACCGGTGGACCCGGTCCACGTCGATGCGGCCGGCGTCGTCGGACAGCTCGTAGCCCTCGGGAAGACTCTGGTTCACTCCGGGCGGACTCTGGTTCAACTCGTCGCTCATGGCTGGACGTTCGCAGGCCGGTCGTGCGCTGTCGAACCGTTTACGGCCTCCTTCAGCCGTCGTACGCCCTCCACGATCTCCCCCGCCCCCGCGACCCCGGCGAAGCTCAACCGCAGGTGCCCGGCCGGGGGTTCGGCGCTGAAGTAGGGGCGGCCGGGGGTGACGGCGACACCGGCGCGGAGGGCGGCGGCGACCAGCGAAGGCTCGTCCGTACCGTCGGGGAGGCGCAGCCAGAGGTGGTAGCCGCCGGACGGGATGTGGGGCAGGGCGAGTTCGGGGAGGCGCAGGCGCAGCTCGGTCGTGAGCGTGTCCCGGCGGTTCTTCAACTCCCGTGACACGGAACGGAGATGGCGGGGCCAGGCGGGTGATCCGACGAGTTCGAGGGCGGCCTCCTGGAGAGGGCGCGGCACGAAGAAGGTGTCGACGACCTGGATGGCGCGCAGCCGTTCCAGCACCGGGCCCCGCGCGGCGAGGGCGCCCACCCGGAAGCTGGGCGAGGTCGCCTTGGTCAGCGAGGAGACATGGACGACCACCCCGTCGGGGTCGCCGGCCGCCAGCGGCCTGGGCAGGGGCCCGGCGTCCTCGTGCACGAGCCGGCGTACGAAGTCGTCCTCGATGACGAAGGCCCCCGCCTCCCGCGCGAGCCTCAGGACCTCGCCCCTGCGGTCGGCCGAGAGGACGGCGCCGGTGGGGTTCTGGAACAGCGGCTGGCAGACGAGGACACGGGCGCCGGAGGCCTTGAACGCGTCGGCGAGCAGGGCGGGCCGTACCCCGTCCGCGTCCACCGGCACCGGAACGGGCCGCAGTCCGGCCGCCCGGGCGATCGCCAGCATGCCCGGATAGGTCGGCGACTCGACCAGCACGGGCGCCCCGGGCGGCGCGAGCGCGCGCAGGGCGGTGGTCAGCGCGGACTGGCCGCCCGCCGCGACGATCACCTCGGCCGCGGTGATCGCCCCGCCGATGCTCCGCGCGAACCACTCGCGCAGTTCCGGTACGCCCTCGACCGGTGGCCGTGCCCACACCCCGGGCCGCCGCCCGGCCCGCGACAGGGCCGCGCCCATCGCCTGCTCCGGCTGGAGCGAGGGGTGCAGATAGCCGCCGTTGAACTCGATCACGCCGGGCGGCGGGGAGGCCAGCGAGACCAGCACCCCGGAGGCGTCCACCGTGCGGGGCGACGGCTCGGCGCTGCCGTCGGCGCTCAGCGCGACCTCCTGCCAGGATGTGTCCCCCACGACCGCGGTCCCGCTCTCGCGCGGCCCGGCCCGGAAGGCGCCCGCCCCCGGCCGGGTCACCACGAGCCCCTCGGCGGCGAGGTGCGCCAGGGCCCGCGAGACCGTCACCGGGCTCACCCGGAACCGCTGAACGAGGGCCCGGCTCGACGGCAGCTTTCCACCCGGAGAGTAGCGGTTCAGCTCCTTCCGCAGCTGTTCCACCAGTTCCGCGACACTGCTACGCTCGTGCATGAGAGCAGAGAGTAGCGCTATCGCCCGGAGTTCAGTAGCGGTGGGCGGCGCCCCGGACGGCACCGCGCCACGACCGGCCGCCGCCGACAGCCCCACCTCGCCCGGACCCGGCCGCCGTCCCCGTGCCGGTGGCACCCTCCAAGCCGCCCTCGGTGTCACCGCGTTCTCCCTCACCTTCCCGGCCACCGCCTGGGGGCTGGAGGGCTTCGGTCCCTGGTCGCTGGTCGCCGTGCGGAGCGTGCTCGCGGCCGTCATCGCGGGCGGCTGTCTGCTGGCCCTCCGGGTGCGGCTGCCGGGCCGCCGGCACTGGGCGGGGCTCGCGGTCGTGGCCGCCGGAGTGGTCGTCGGCTTCCCCCTGCTCACCACGCTCGCGCTGCGGACCTCCACCACCGCGCACGCCGCCGTCGTGGTCGGTCTGCTCCCGCTGACGACCGCCCTGTTCTCGGCGCTGCGCATGGGCACCCGCCCGTCGCGCACCTTCTGGGCCGCCGCCCTCGCCGGGGCCGCCGCCGTCGCCGCGTTCACCGTGGCGCAGAGCGGCGGTGCCCTCACCACGGCCGACCTCTATCTCTTCGGCGCCCTGCTGGTGTGCGCGGCCGGCTACACCGAGGGCGGCCGGCTGGCCCGGGTGATGCCCGGCTGGCAGGTCATCGGCTGGGCCCTGGTGCTCTGTCTCCCGCTGACCGTGCCGGGCGCGCTGCTGGCCCTGTCGTACGAGCCGGTCCAGTTGACCGCGCACAGTGTGGCCGGGCTGCTGTGGGTGGCGGCCGGGTCCCAGTTCCTGGGCCTGGTCGTCTGGTACCGGGGCATGGCGGCGATCGGCATACCGAAGGCCAGCCAGTTGCAGCTGGCGCAGCCGCTGCTCACACTGGTGTGGTCGGTGCTGCTCCTCGGCGAGCAGCTCACCCCGGCCGCGCCCCTGACGGCCGCCGCCGTGCTGGTCTGTATCGCGGTCACCCAGCGCTCGTCCGCCTGAGAAGGACCGCCGACGACAGAGAACGACCGAGAGCCCGTACGAGGAGGCCCCCGATGCAGGCAACTGTTGGCGACACCCTGCTGGTGCACGGCAGGACCGTCGGGCACCACGACCGGACCGCGGAGGTCCTGGAGGTGCTCGGCCAGAACGGGAACCCGCCCTACCGGGTCAGGTTCCAGGACGACGGGCACGAGGCGCTCATGTCCCCCGGCCCGGACACGGTCGTCCGCCACCTCGGAGACGAGAGGTAGTCACCGGCGCCCCTCTCCCCCGGCCTCTCACCGTGGTGGTTCCGCCGGCCGCTGGTAGTGGTCGGCGACCACGCGTGCCATCGCGCCTATCCGGTCGAGCCCGACCTCCTGGGCCGAGAAGAGACATGCCCGCGGGCTGAGCCGGGCGGCCCCGCCTGGTAAAGGGCCTCCTCACTGCGGAGCCACGATTCTGCGGTGCCGCCGCGGGTCTCCCCGACCGGCCGGCGACCTGTGCGCCAACCGTCCTCGGCCCGTTTCCCACAAGTCTCAAGTCGCCCGGCCGAGAAGGGAATACGATGAGTCACGCGGTGCGCACGGAATGTGCCGCGTGCGCCTGTCCGTCCCTGGACCATGCACCAGCGGGTGGGGCACGGTGGGACCCGGGCGGTTCACGCTGCCGGGAGAGGACGGAGCCGCATGACCGCTCAGGACGCCGCCACCGAACTGGTCGGGCTGTGGCCGAAACTGCCGGGGCTGGTGGGACCGGACTGGCCGCGTGTGCGCGCGGCGGCCCTGAATCTGGTCGGTCGGCTCACTGGCGCGGGCACCGACGAGGAGCGCGTCGGCCACGCCGAGTCCCTGCTCGAACTCCTGCTTCCGTACCCGGAGGCGGCCGGCGTTCTCGGTGAGGCGTACCACCGCGGGCGTCGATCCTCCGGACCCCTGACGGAGACCCCCGACTGGACCGAACTGTGCCGACTGCTGGACGCCATGCCGCGCGAGCAGTGGATAACGGCTCGGTTCGACCGGCTCTGTCTGGGCGCCCCGGCAGCGGCCGGGCGCACTCACCGGCTCGTCCTCGGTATCGACCGGGCTGCCCACCCGTACGCCTTCGACGCCGCCCAACTCGGCCTGGCGCTCCCTCCGGAGGCGGACGCCGGCGTCCTGGACATCGAGGTGTACGGAGCGCCGGAAGCCGTCGCTGTGGTGCCGGTGAACCGGTCGCTCGTCGTGCGTCGGCACATGCCCGCTCCGAAGACCGGCGTGTCCGAGGCGCTCTTCGACGTCACGTTCCTCGACGATGACCGAACGGTGTCCCTCATCGTGGTGGCACGTACTCCGGGCGGGCACGTCCCCCATCAACTCCGCCTCGTCGTCCACCCGTCGGGCCGACTGGAACAGGAGATCCTGCTGGCACCGTGGCGTGCGGCTCCGGTCTCCCCTGCGACACAGATCGCCCTGTCGCTCATCCTGACCTCGACCGGTGGCACCCATGTCCTCACCGTGCGGGACGGAACAGGCAGTGCCACGGCGGAACTCCCCTACAGCCGCGGCGAACTGGACGACCTCGTGCGTGCGGCGAGGGGCGGTGTCGAGAAGCTTCTGCTGGGGCCGCAGGGCCTGATATACGAGTCGTCCCTCGACATTCCCGAGGAGACGTACCAGTCCGATCTCCGTCTGCTGGCACGATCCGGCTACGACCTCTTCGACGCCCTTTTCCGCCCTGACGGCGGCAGCCCGGGCCTGCGCAGGGTCGGTGACATCATCATCGACGCCCTGGCGTCCGCCGGACCGGACCGCGCCCCGTCCATCGAGGTCGTCAGCGACGGACTGGGCCTGCCCTGGCACCTCATGTACGCCGTCGACACCTACGACGACGCCCAGGTGTCGCCCTACCGTCTGCTGGGCCTGGGGTCCAGGCTCACCCTCGTCCCGCTGCGCTCCGGCCATCACCAACGCCACCGCACGCAGTACGTGCCGCGGACCGCCGCCGAGGCCACGGCGTTCATCGCCGTCAACACGGACATCGACCGGGCCCGGACCCAGCGGCCCCGCGCACTCGTGGCCGGACAGGTCGGCTACTGGAAGCGACGCATCGCCGACCGCGCGGAGGTCGTCGACGACGCGGAGAAGGTCACCGAGGCCCTGCGTAAACCGCATCGGTCCGATGCCCTCTGGTACTTCTACTGCCACCTCACGGGTGGTCAGCAGACATCCGTGATGGGTGACATGGCGCTGGAGTTCACCGGGGGACGGCAGGTGTCACTGCGGGACGCGAGGCGCGACGCCCCACCGGAAGTGCCCCTGCCGGGCGCCCCGCTCGTCGTTCTCAACGCCTGCGCGTCGTCCGCCCGCGGGTCCGCCCTGCGTGCGGCGTTCTCCTCGTACTTCCTGAGCAAGGGTGCCCGTGCCGTAGTCTGCACCGACATCGAGGTGCCGACGGAACTCGGCGCCGAATGGGCCCGCCGCTTCTTCGACCGCCTGCTCGCGGGTGACGCCGTCGCCACCGCGCTGCATGTGACGGCCCGCACGCTCGTCGAGGAGCACCGCAATCTGCTGTGTCTGCTCTACACGGCGTTCGGCACCGCCGACGCGCGGATGGTGACGCCCTCGTGATCAGTGTCGAGGCGTTGCCCGCGGCACACGGCGACTGTCTGTGGGTCGAGTGGGACGACGGACCCCACCGGCGGCGCATGCTCATCGACGGCGGTCCCGGACGCTACGGGAACCTGCCCGCCGGGCTGGCGGCGCGTTTCGCACGCCAGCCCGAGGACCAGCGGGAGTTCGAGCTCGTCGTGTGCAGCCACATCGACGACGACCACATCGTCGGGCTGCTGCCGCTGCTGACCACACCCCCCAAGAATTTCCAGGTGCGCGAGGTCTGGTTCAACGCTCTCGAACACACCGGTCCCACGGACACGCTCGGGGTGCGCAGCGCCGAACGGCTGGCGGCGTTCCTGCGCGAGGGTCGACTTCCCTGGAACACCGCCACACACGGCGGTCCCGTCGTCGTACCCGAACGACAGGGCCCGCCCACGTTCCCCCTGCGTGGACTGACCCTCACCCTGCTCTCCCCCTGGCAGGAGCAGCTGACCCGGTTGCGCACCGAGTGGCTCACCAAGGCGGCCGCCCGGCCGGAGCGGGACGTCCTGGGATCCGCCGCCGCACCCACGGCGTTCGACGCGCGTGTGCTCGCCGAGTTGGCCGCCCGCCCGCACCGAGCCGACCGCTCCCCGGCGAACGGCTCCAGCATCGCCTTCCTGGCCCAGCACCCCGACGGCAGCAACGTCCTGTTCGCCGCGGACGCCCACGCGGAAGTCCTTGTCCGCTCGTTGCACCGACTGTGGCACGGCAACGGCTACCCGGTCTCCCTGGTCAAGGCACCCCACCACGGCAGCGCGCACAACGTGAGCGCCGGGCTGGTCGCCGCGGTCGAATGCCGGGACTGGCTGTTCTCCACCAACGGCGGTCGCGGCCACGAGAAGCGCGCGCAGGCCGGTCACTCGACGCACCCCTCCCCCGAGGCGATCGCCCACATCCTGCTGCGGAACGCCACGGACGAGGCCAGCCCACCCGAGCCACACACCACTTTCTGGTTCAACCACCGCACGCCCAGCACACAGCGCTACGCCCACCCTTCACTGGCGACGCTGGGCCTGCGGGCCGAGTATCCGGAGGGCGACAGCGACGGAATCACGGTGACCGTCTCGGAGGGCAGGGTCCTCCGGGGCGAGCCGTCCGGACTCGGCGGGCCCTCTCACGGTCACACCCCGACGTAGGCGAAGCCGGCCCAGTGGTCGGGGTGGGCATAGGAGCGCGCCTCCAGACCGCCGGGCAGGGTCATCAGCGCCAGCCGGAAGCGGCGGGCGGCCTCCGCGGGGAGCCAGGGGGCGCCTTCGGCGGTGGCCCTGCCGTACTCGTCGAACTTCTCCGCGTTGGTGGTGTCGCGCATCCAGCTCTGGGCCCGGGCGAGTGCCTCGGGAGGAGCAACAGCCTCCTCCTGGTGGCGCCAGAGCCGGTAGAACTCCGTCATCAGCATCGTGGTGGCCACGTCCCCGACCTCCCACAGGGAGGCGAGCACCCCGGCCGCGCCGGCCTGGAGCAGTCCGGTGGGCAGTGCGACGACCTCGTCGGGCAGATCCGTGCCGGGCACCAGGGTCTCGCAGGCCGACAGTACGGCCAGCCGCAGTCGAAGCCGCAGCGTCAGCAAGTCCCTGAGCCGCAGCCGATCAGCGCCCGCGAGGAGCAGATGGCTCTCCAGCGGCTCGGTCAGATCCGCCTCCCCGTGACAGGCCAGATGGGCGACATCGGCCTCGCGCAGCGCTTCGGCGACAGCCCGTGCACCGGCCTCGGCTCCGGCCAGCCGCGCATGGTCCCCCGGAAACGCGGCGCGGGCGACCGCCGCCTCGGTGCCGGCGTACTCCAGATGCCTACCGGGCGGCGTACGCAGCGGAGCGGCCACGGTGAGCAGCCGACGCGCGGGAATCCGGGACATCGCACGGGCCGCGCTGAGGGCGCGGGCGTTGGGCACGTAGTTCAGCGTGCGGTGGTCGAGGGCGTAGCGGCGCCCGGTCACCCGGTCCGCGTCCTCGGTCCAGGCGGCGTGCAGCGGCAACAGCCCGAGGAGCCCGCCGGCCACGAGCGTCGCCGCGCCCGGCCCGGGTAACCGCCGCAGCACGGGGTCCATGACGGTCGGCCACAGCCAGCCCGTGATCTCGTCGAGGGCCGTGCGCCAGGCTTCCCCGTCCTGCGACGACGTGTCCTTGTCGCGGGCGTGCGCCTCCAGGTACGGCATCACCTGGTCGCGCAGAGCCTGCGTGGTGAGCGACGGTAGCGGTACGTGTTCGACCTCCGGGCCGCGCACGATCAGCGCCAGCCCGCCCGGATCGGCCGCCGTGAGGTAGACCAGCGGAGGGCCGGAGGCGGCGTCCGCGATGTCGTCCATGGTCGGCGGTGCGAGGAACGAGGCGAACTCTCGCACGCCGTCGATCTCGACGTTCTGGATATCCCGGACGACGTCGTCCAGTTCACGGCGCGCGGCCCGGATCTCGGCCACGCGGTCGTCGTACGTCACCCTCGTCCTCCCCCTGTTCCCCGGCGGCCCGCTCGCCGCTCGATGGCGCTCATGTGCCGTCGTACGTCTCCATGGCTTGGTCCAGCCGCGCCGCGGCCCGTGCGTACCGGTCGGCCAGCGCCGGGTACACCGTCCGCAGCCTGCCCAGGGCGAAGCGGTCGCGGTCGAGGGCCTCGGCGAGGGTGACCGCCCGGGCGGTCTCCAGGGCCAGGGCCGCGGGACCGGGTGCGCCCACGAGGGTGTGGGCGTGGGCCGCGCGCCGGGCTGCGACGGACGCGTCGGAGAGCACGGCCTCCTTGTCGTCACGGGTGATCTGAGTGATCGTCACCCCGTACAGGAGCCGCAGCGTCCAGTCGTACGCCTCGGCCGATTCGCGCGCCCTGTGGTTCTGCCACGTCCACCGGGCCCAGACGCGGGCCGCGTCCAGTGCGGCGTACGGCATGACCTGCGCCAGGGCGCGCACCGTGCGGCGGGAGCAGCCGGTCGCCTCGGCCCAGTGATCGCTCAGGCCGGTGCCGTCCGCGCGGAGGAGCAGCACCTGGGCGAGGGCGGCATCGGCGTGCGCCCGGCGCACGGTCCCCTTCGGCAGCCGCCGGGACGCCTCGGCGCGCAGCTCCAGTGCCCGGGTGAAGTCCTCGGCCGTGTGGTCCCGGGCACTGCGCAGCAGGAGGGCGTCCGCGTAGCGGCCGCGCGCGGCGGGGAGGATGTCGGGCCGCCGGGCCGGCGAGCCCAGCACCCGTTCGAGGAGGGTGACCGCTTCGTCCAGGCCGCGCGGATCACGCGGGGCGATCTCGACGTACCGGTGGATCAGGCACTCGGCCAGCAGAGTCCGCGCGCCGTCGACGTGCACGCCCACGGCCACCTCCTCCGCCTCACGGGCCAGTACGAGGGCGGCCAGGAGATCCTGGTTCGCACGGTCCGGATCGGCACGGCGGTACCGCTGCGCCCGGCCCAGCCGGCCGTGGGCGGCGTCGCACAACAGGGGCGCGCGCGAGGGACTGTGGGGCGGAACGCCGTCGAGAGCGCGGTCAGCCAGGGCGACGGCCCGGTCGGCCTCGTGCAGTCGGCCGGTCACCGCCGCCGACACCGCGGACCGCGTCCCCGACAGTTGCTCGGGGAGACCCGCGCCGCCGAGGCCGGGCAGCAGCCCGGAGCCGTCCGGGCCGGGCGACGGTTCGGCGGTCCGGTCCAGCGCGCCGGGGTCGCTGTCGGTCCGTACCCGGAACCACTCCAGCCGTGCGGCTTCCAGGTTGGTCCGCAGGGCCCCCTCGAAGCCGACCACCGCGCGACCCGTGCCCGCCCGTTCCAGTGCTTCCAGGAGCCGTACGGCGCGTGCGGCATCCTCGGGGTCGGCGCTGACACGGCGGCAGCGCTCCATGAGGGCGCAGCCCAGGCCCATGGTGAGGACGGCGTGGACGGCGTCCGTGAGGCGCGGTCCCGCGAGCGCCGCGTCGAGATGCGCGACGGCGCGTTCCAGGTCCGTCGGCCCCGCGCGCAGTTCGTGCAGGGCGAGGAGGGCGAGTCCGCTGGAACCGAGGGCCTCCGCGTGCGCGGACGACCCCGCGCGCAGCCCGTCCAGTACGTACAGCCACAGCTCCACGGCCTCTTGCTGGGCGGCCACGGTCCGTACGTACGAAAGGCAGCTGGCGAGGTTGGCGGTCAACGTCCGGCGCTCGGGGCGCCCTTCAGGAACCTGGGCGAGCGCCTCCCGGCCGGCCGTCACCGACTCCTCCCAGTCCCTGTGGTGCCCGGTACAGCGGTAGCCGGCCAAGTGAGCCTGCGACAGGTCCGACAAGGCCACCGCGCGGCGCAGTTTCGAGGCGCCGGGGCCCGGCAGGGCGGCACGGGCGTGGCGCAGCAGCTCCGGTACTCGTGCGCACGGCACCTCCTCGGCCGGGAGTCGGCGGATGTCCAATTCGGGTCCTCCCCCTAGGCCGAAGCTAGCCCCCCAGTATGGACCGGCCCTGCTCCCGTATACGGGGCGATCGGTCAACTGGCGATAATCCGGTCGGAGTCGGCGGATTGTCGAGACAGCCGGGCATTCGGAATCGCTACAGTGCTCTCGGGGAAGGACAAGTGGGTGCCACCGGGCTGTTCAGAATGATTTCGGTGACACACGGGGCAGGTGGGGGCATGACGGACGAGTCAGGTGCGAGATCCGGGCCGATCGGCGAGCCGCGAGATGACGAGGACGTCACCCGCAGGGACTCGAAGGAGCATGACTACGGCGCGGGGGACGCGACCCGACGGGATACCCGGTCCGGCGGCACCCGCCCCGAGGACGCCACGCGGGCCGACACCCGGTCTCAGGGCTCCGGCGGAAGGACCACGGGCGGCCGGGACGGCGGCTGGAGCCATGTTCCGGCCGCGATCACCGAGCGATACGAGGTGGTGAGGGCGCTGCCCGCCGGGGGCGAGGCGTACCGCGTCCTGCTCGTGCGCGACAAACTCGTACGCGACGAAGGGGAAGGCTCCGCCTGGGTCGTGAAGCTCTACCACGGCTCCGAGCGGCGTACGGACGAGGTGATGCGGGGCCTGCGCGATGCCGGCCACCCGCACATCGTCAGGGTGCGCGACTTCGGTGCGGAGCCGGACGCCTTCGGTGGTCACGCATGGCCCTGGGAGGTCCTGGAGTACGTGCCCGGCGGTTCGCTGCACGCCCTGCTGAGCGATCAAGGAGCGTTGCCACCGCGGCAGGTACGGAAGGTGCTGGAACAGATCACGGACGCGCTCCACCATCTGCACACCGAACTGCGCATCGGCGAGCGCCGGGGAGCCGCGCACCGGGACGTCAAGCCGGCGAACGTGCTGTTGCGTCATGCGGACGGCCCCCTGGAGGCGGTCCTGGCCGACTTCGGGCTGGTCGCGGAAGCGCGCGAGACCCGGCAGACCGACATCAAGGCCGGCAGCGGGTCGTACCAGGCACCGGAGACCTTCCACCGGGCGGACCGACGTCCCGCCCAGGACTGGTGGTCCCTCGGTGTGATGGTCGCGGAGATGCTGACGGGTGAGAACCCCAACTGCGCCGGTGGCGGAGGGTGGAGCAGCAACACGGCGCTGCACGAGTACCTCACCACCCACGACGTGGACCTCTCCGGGGTCACCGACCCCCGCTGGAAGCTGCTGTGCCGAGGGCTGCTGACCCGGGAGCCCGAGCACCGCTGGGGGCACGAACAGGTGCGTACCTGGCTGCGGGGCGGCAGCCCGAAGGTGCACCGGGCGGAGACCCGGGCGGGGTCGGGGGAGCCGTTCCGGCTGGACGGACGGACCTTCGACGATCTGGAAAGTCTGGCCGAGGCGATGGCCGGCCCGTCCTGGCCCGCCGCCCGGGACCTGTTCCTCTCCGACGACCGGCTCTCCTACCTGCGCACCTGGCTGCAACGAGAGTTCGCCGGCGGCGGCATCCCCGGCGACCTCGTCGCCTCACGCGCCCAGGACGCGCGGGAGGCGGCGGTGCGCATGGCAGCGTTCCGCGCGGCGGTCCTCACGGACGCGCCGGCGAGGTTCGCGGACCAGCCCGCGGACGCCGCCGGGCTGTGCGCGCTGACGGCGTCCTCCGCGGCCCAGGACCGGCAGGTGGTGGCGCTCATCAGCGGCGAACTCCTGCGGGTCCTGGCCACCCACCCGTGCACCACGCCGACTGCCGCCGGACATCACCGCTGCGCGGGCCGCTGCGAGGTGCTCGCCACCGCGGCGGAGACCCTTCCCGAGACCGAGTCCCAGCTGTGGCGGGCGATCACGGGCCTGCGGACGCGGCTCGGCACCGGCGCCTCGGCGACGCTGCGCGACGCGCTGGGCTCGTTGCAGCACGACCGCGATCTGCGGGTGCTGTGTCTGCGCAGCGTCCTCGACCCCGCCGGTGTGCGCCGGGAGCGGGTGTGGATGGCCGTGCGCCGCCTCAGACCGCGTATGAGGGCTTGCGACTGGTGGATGCGGCTGTCCTCGGAGGCTTTACGGGACAAGGACTCGCCTGCTCGTCTCCTGCTGGCCCGGGTGCTCCTGCGCCTGGCCGCGGCCGAGGGTCTTCAGGAACTCCGCAGACCGGGCGGTGTCGGCGACCGGTGGCGTACTAGGGGCAGGGACTCGCTGAAGCGTGTGGCGACGGTCTCCGCGGTGGTCCTCGCCGACCTGGCCACGGCCGCGCTGTTCCTGGTCGCGTCGCTCGTCGCGCTGTACGCCGCCACGACGGCCTGGCTCACCTGGTCCGTGGAGACACCCGAGCCGGACATGAACCGGTATGCGCAGGTGGCCGCGACCGTGCAGTACCAGCTCGCGGTTCCGCTCGCGGCCGTGACGCTGGCGGTGGTGCTCTGGCGACGGCGTCCGGGCCCGGCCGCGCGGCAGGCGGTCTGGATCGTGCTGCTCACGGGTGGGCTCGTGGCCGCCACCCTGTGGAGCGGCCACGGCGGTGAGATCGTGTTCCCCTACCTCCCCGACGCGGAGTTCAGGGAGACCCTCCTGACGACGAACAGGCGGGCGGGCGAGCATCCGGGGTCCACGGCCGTATGGGCCGCGATCATCTCGTTCGTCTGTCTGGTGGCCGCCGTGAAGGCGGCGGACAGGCGTCCCGGCGGGCGTGGGCCGGTCGGCGACGTCGCATGGGCACGGGTCCTCGTCGTCGTGGCCGTCCTGGTCATGCTGGTCTTCCCCGCCCTGGACATCTGGCTGCCCCTCGTGCCGGACCGGCCGCAGGAGCTGTGGTGAGCAGCGGGCGCGAGCCGACGCACGTCGTCGGGGCACGGAAGGTACGGCCATGAGTTCGATGGGAGCGGCGTCCTACCGTGTGGAGACGCCCGAGGAGATCGAGGCGCGCCGGCGCAGAGCCGCCCGGGAGCGCTATCGCGGGGCGGCGGTCCGGCACGCCGCCATGGTGACAGAGACAGCGGCGTGCCGGACCGCGCACGGCAGGGCGGTCTCCGCGCTGCGGCGCGCGTCCGAGCCCCCGGCCCACGCGACGGCGGACGAACTGGAGGCGGCGGCCGAGCGGCTCGACGCACAGGCGGCGCACGCCCGTGGCCTCCTCGACGCGCAGTTGGCCCAGGTCTTCCGTGACGAGCTGACGGCTCTGGCGACGCGTCCGGCCCCCAGGGTGACCCGCCGGGAGCCCACGACGCGGGCAGGGGCCACCAGCGGGCAGACCGAAGCGGCACGCGCCATGGAGGCCCGGGCGGCCGCCGAGAGGCGCCGGGCTCTGGCGGAGCGGGCAGCGGACCTGCTGGCTCGGCTGCCCGCCGGCACCCCGGCCCCGGTACGGGAGCGGTGCGCCGCGGACGCCCGGGAGGTGGCCTCGGCCGCCGGCGAGGAGAAGGCGCGGCGTGTCCTGGCCTCGCTGGAGGACCGACTGCGGTCCGCCGAGCGGGCCCGGCGGGCGGTCGAGGCGGTCGCCGGGCAGGCCGCCGCCCTGCTGGCGAGGCTGGAGGATGTACCGGACGCGAGGAGCGAGGAGCTGACGGGCAGGCTGGTCGCGGTGATCGAGGAAGGGTGCGCCGAGATGCCGCCCGGTCTCGTCGCCGACGTCGAGCGGGCGGTCGGCGAGGCCGACAGGGAGCGCGCCCGCCGTATCGCCGCCCGGGCCCTCGCCAAGGTGCTGGCCGACCTCGACTACCACGTCGGCGAGGGATTCGAGACGGCTCTGGTGGACCAGAGCACAGCCCACGCCGCGCTGCCCGGCGACACCGGCTACGGGCTGAAGATCCTCTTCGATCAGGGCAGTTCGGTGCTGCGCCACATCGTCGTGCGTGGCGCGGACGCGGAGGGCGGCGAGAGCGCCGACCGGCGGGCGCAGCGGACGTTCTGCGAGGCGCTGCCCGCGCTGGTCGCCGGGCTGGGGCAGTACCACGTGCGCCTCGGCACGGGCGACCTGGAGGAACCCGGTCGACGGCCGGTGCCCCGGGTGGGCTCGGGAGTCGTTCCCCGGCGGGAACGCGGTGGCGGTCAGGAACGGGAGGCACAGGCATGACCGGTACGCAGGGCTTCGGCGCGTCCTACAAGGGTGGCGGCCCTCCGGGCGGGGAGGACTCCCGGCCCGCGTGGGTGCGGGAAGTGGCGCTGGCCGTCGGGGCGCACCCACAGATCCTGCTGACAGGGAACGTCCACGATCAGTACCTGCTGCCCGACCCGGAACTCGACGGGCGGGAGCGCTATATGGAGTTGGTCGACGTACTGGGCAGCGTCCTCGCCGAACGCCACTACTCGGCGGTACTGAGTTCGGCCGGCGGGGAGGGTTTGCGGGTGGTGCGCCCCGAGGGCGCGGTCCCGCGCGTGGTGACCGAACTCCTCGGCCGGGCCGAGGCCGAGTTGGGGCAGCATCTGTCACTGGGACAGTTACGGGACGTCATGGTCGCCGTGGCCGGCGAGCGGGCTCCAGGTGCCGAGCCCGTGGCGTTGATCGTCACCGACGCGTCCCGGTTGCTGTCCGGGGAGCAGAGCACGGCCGAGGAACGGCTGTTCCTCTCCGTCGCGGACCGGCTGGCCTACCGGGCGCTGCCGACGGCGGTCGGCTATCCGGTCATCTTCTGGGTGCTGGACCGCGTCAACGACCTGCCCAGTTGGTTCACCACGGGCAACCACACCCTGCGGGTGACCGCGGTGCCGGAACCCGACCTGGGGACACGTGAGCGGGCGGCGGCGGAGTACATGCCCCGGATGCTGAGCGCCCCCGCGCATCCCGCGGAACGTGCGGCTCTGGCCCGCCGCTTCGCCGAGGCCACCCACGGCATGCGACTGCGGCAGATGCGTGACGTGGTGGAGCTGGCGCGAGTGGCGGGCATTCCGGCGGAGCGCGTGGAGGACGCCGTACGCACCTTCCGTGTGGGCGTGCCCGACAACCCCTGGCAGCACCCGACGCTGCGCAGCCGACTGGCCGGGGCCGAGGAGGTGTTGGGGCGCCGGGTGCTGGGCCAGCCGGACGCGGTGCGCCGGGCGGTGGACATCGTCGCCCGGTCCGTCACCGGGCTCGCCGGGGCGCAGACCGGCGGCACCGGCACCAAACCACGAGGCGTGCTGTTCTTCTCGGGTCCCACGGGCGTGGGCAAGACGGAGCTGGCGAAGGCGCTGGCGGGGCTCCTCTTCGGCGACGAGAAGGCGTATCTGCGCTTCGACATGAGCGAGTTCTCCGCAGAGCACTCCGAAGCCCGTCTCATCGGCGCGCCCCCCGGCTATGTCGGTCACAACGCGGGCGGGGAGCTCACCAACGGCATCCGTGAACAGCCCTTCAGAGTCGTGCTCTTCGACGAGATCGAGAAAGCGCACCCGAGGCTGATGGACAAGTTCCTCCAGATCCTCGACGACGGCCGGCTCACCGACGGGCGCGGTGCCACCGTGTACTTCACCGAGACGCTGCTGGTGTTCACCACCAACCTCGGTGTGATCACGGCGGACGAGCAGGGCAAGCCGAAGGAGAACGTCACCCCGGAGGACGATCTGGAGAGCATCGAGAGCCGTGTGCGGGAGCACCTGCAGCTGTACTTCCGCTATCTGCTGGGGCGTCCCGAGTTGTACAACCGCATCCAGCAGAACATCGTCGTCTTCGACTTCCTGCGACCACCGGTGACCGAACAGATCGCCGAGCGTGCGCTGGACAGGGTCACCGAGACCGTCCTGCGCGTGCACGGGGTCACCGTGGAGTACACGGACGAGATCCGGAAGCGGCTGCGCGAGCTGGCCATCTTCGATCTGCGCAACGGCGGTCGGGGCATCGTCTCGGAGATCGAGGCCATCCTGGTCAACCCCCTGGCCCGGGAGCTGTTCCTGAATCCCCGTCGGCCCGGGGACACCGTCCGCGTCCGGGGGCTGGAAAAGGACGGGCAGAACTGGAGGCTGATCACCGAATGATCCTCAATGTCGCCCGGCTGCACCACCCGGTGACGGCGCTCGGTCCGGGTTCCCGGCTCGGGATCTGGGTCCAGGGCTGCACGCTGGCCTGTCCGGGCTGTCTGTCCCGGGACACCTGGGCATCGGGGCCCGAGTACGCGGTGGACACCCGGACGATTCTCGACTGGTGCGACGACCGGCCGCCCGCGGACATCGGCGGAGTCTCTCTCAGCGGCGGCGAACCATCCGAACAGCCGCTCGCGCTCGCCGAGTTGCTCAGTGGTCTCGCCGCACGCCGGGACCGCCACGGCTGGGACCTGCTGTGCTGGACGGGTCTGGAGGAGGATGTCTTCGCCGCCCGCTGTCCGGAGGCGTACGCGCTGCTGGACGGCCTGGTGACCGGCCCCTACCGAGCGGCGGAGGCCGGTGGGGGGAGGTGGCGCGGCTCTGCGAACCAGAGGTTGGTGCCGCTCACCGACCTCGGACGGCGGCGCTACGGCCCGTGGACCGGGGACGGTCCGGGCCCCGGGCCTCCGGCCGAACTGCAGTTCCAGGTCGAGGAGGACCGGATGTTCCTGATCGGCGTCCCGCGGCCCGGCGATCCCGCCCGCATCCAACGGGCCCTCGCCTCGCAGGGCATCACCATGGAAGGTGTCACATGGCGGCCCTGATCTGCCCGCGGGGGCACGACGACCCCGGCGACAGCTCGCTGTGCGCGCACTGCGGCGAGTATCTGCGCAAGGCACCGCCTCCCGAAGCGCCCGCCGAACCGGCGCGCGAGTCCTCGCATGACGCCCGGCCTGGTTCCCCGGCGGCAGAGACCTGTCCGGAACCGGGGTGCGGTCTCGAACTCGACGGACACCGATGCCCGTTGCACGGTGCCGTTGTCCCGGCGGCCTCGCAACGGTCCCGCGAGGCGGGCCCCGCGTCGACCGGTTCGCCCGGCGGCTCCGGCGCGCCGGGCCTGACGGTGGTGTTTCCCTGGGGTTCCTACGCACTCGGCCCGGAGCCTCTGCTCGTCGGCCGCTCGACCACCGCGGCGGGCCCGCTCGCCGAGCGCATGCTGGAACACGGCCGGTGGACGGGCTCCGACTACGGCAACGTCTCCCGGAGCCATGCCGTGGTCTGGTCGGACACCGAGGGTGCCTGGATCCGTCACCTCAGCACGACCAACGACACGCTCGTCAACGGCCACGCGCTTCCCCGGGACCAGGCCCGCCGCCTGCGCGTCGGTGACGTCCTCACCTTCTCCCAGGGCCTGCGTGCGCATGTCGCGGCGGCGCGACCGGAGTGACGTGCGGCCAGGCGGAACGACGGGCGGCTCAGTGTGCGTCGGCGGGACGGGTCACCGGGCCTTCCAGATTCCTGAGCCGACGGGCGGCGGCCGCCAGCCGCCGCAGCAGGACGGGTGGCAGACCGGCGGGCGCCGGACCCGTCTGCACGGCTCTGAGCAGCAGCGCCTCACTGAGCAGGACACACCGTCCGGTCTCCATCAGCCGGGCGGCCTCCCGTGGGTCACCGGCCGCCGCGGCGGCGTGGGCGGCCTCGCCGGTGAGCCGGCCACCCGAGCGCAGCCACCAGGTGCCCAGGTGCCGGTCCGCCTGACGCCGGGCCAGCTCGTTCAGGGTCTCGACAGCGATCCGGTAGCCCAGGGCGGCGTCCCGAGGCCGGCCCTCCCCGCTCGCCCAACGCCCCCAGAGCGAGCCGATCCACAGCAATGTCTCGGGGTCGGTCCGCGCGGCGTCGACCCGGATGCGCCGTACGGTCCGCCGCAGGGCCGGCAGAGACGCCTCGACCAGACCGGCCTCGGCCGCCGCGAGCGTCACGATGAGCAGCGTGGCCCGGACGCGGTGCCGGTCCAGCAGGACGGTACGCCTTCGTGCCAGGGCGCGGACGGAGGTGAGCGCCGCGATCAGGCCGGCCCGGTGGTCCGCGGCCGGTGGTGCGCCGCCGGGTGCCTCGCGGGACGGGGGCTGTGTGAACACATAGCGCTCGAACCTCGACAGGGCCAGCAGCAGGGCAACACGGACGTCCTCCGGTGAGCGCGGCGGGCCGTCAGCAGTGGCCCGCTCCAGCTGGAGAACGGCCTGCCGCAGGTCCTCGGGGTCGTTGCTCAGGCCGAAGCGGTCGCGCCGAGCGCCCCCGATGCCGGCCAGCGCCGCACGCCGGACGGGGGGTGGTGGATCGGCGCGCAGGGCCGCGCTGAAGGTGTCGAGCGCTGTGTCGAGCAGGCCGAGGTCGGCGGACTGCCGTGCGATCTCCTCCCTGACCACCGCGAGGTTGACCAGCCACGCCGCGCGTTCCCCGGTCCGCGCCACCGACGCCTCAGCGGCTTCCCTGGCGAGGCCGAGCGCCACCCGCAGGGCCGCCAGCTCCCCACCGGTTTCGAACACGCGATACCAGTACCCGGAGTAGTGCCCCAGGACAGAGGCCCGGTCGGGCGACGTCACCGGCACCGCCTCCAGGGCCTCGCGCAGCGCACTCTCCGCCGCGGTGAGGCACGCGTCGGACGGATGGCGCTGGTGCAGGTTCAGCAGGGCCACACCCAGGTCCAGCGTCCGGCGCACGCGATGCGGGGACATGGCCGGGGTGGCCTCGGCGGCCGCCGCCAGCAGCCCCACCGCAGCGTCCAGATCCGAGGCCCGGCCATGGGCCTCGTACCGCTGGCGCAGTACGGCGCCGAGGGTGTGGGCGATGTCCGCCTCCCGTGCTCCCGCCTCCCATACGGCGGCCAACTCGCGTACCGCCGCGTCCAGGTGGGCCGTCCGGCCGTCGCCCCAGTACGCGTGCAGCCGTCCCAGGGCGAGCCGCGTGTGGCAGTCCGCCCATGGCGCGGTGCCGACTGCCGCGCTGCGTGCGGCGCGGCGCAGCAGCGTCATCGCCGTGGTGCGGTGCGAGGCCGCCTCCAGGGTGTCCGGGATTTCGGAGAGTTCCAGCAGAACCAGGCCCAGATTGCTCTGCCGGGTCGCCAGGCGGGGCGAGGCCGTGGGCGTCAGTGCGACCGCTTCCGACGCCCATGCGGCGGCCTGGCGCAGGAGCCCGCCGCCTCCCACCGCGTAGTGGCACAGCAGGTACGCCCGCGCGGCGTCGTTCAGCAGCGCGGCGCGCAACGCGGGGTGCGCGGCGCCGAGGGCCGCCTCGTCCAGCACTCTGGCCCATCCCGCGGTCCACTTCCCAGCGGCGGTCGCACGGTCGGTCGGGGAGGCTGCCTCGTCGAAGTCCGTCTCGGCGCGCTCCGCCGCCCGGTGGTGGTCGGCCACGACCGCATGGCACAGCGGGTCGATGACCGGGTGCCCCTCGGGGAAGACCGCGTCGAGGTCGGTACGGCAGCGGTCGAGGAAGAGCAGGTGCTGCTCGGCCAGCCTCCGGACGGTGCGCGGACCCCGGTTCGCCATGCGCCCGAGGGCGGCTGCCGCCGCGTCGCCCAGCAATTCGGGGTGTGCCCGTACGAGCGCGCCGGCGCGGTGGTAGTCGTCCTCGGCGACATAGGCGCGAAGGATCTCGGTGATGCCCGGGTCCGCCGTGTCTCCGGTGGTCACTCGACGCCCCGCATGGCGGCCCCGAGCCGTCCCAGGACATGGGTGTAGCGGTCGCGCAGCGGCTGCGGCAGCCGCTCCGACGACGCCCGTGCGAGGCCGAGTTCCTCGCTGAGCAGGACGGCCCTGCCTCGTTCGAGACGAACCGCCGCATCCGGCGTACGTCCCAGCATGGCCAGCGCGTATACGGACTCCTGGGTGAGTCCGCGCCACGCGACGAGCCATGTCTCCCTGTGGCGGCGCAGCGACTGGGCCCGGTGCAGTGTCTCCGCCGCTCGCATCAGGTAGTCGTCGGCCTCCCCCACCTCGTCCCAGGCCGAGCGCCGGACCGCCCAGCGCATCCAGTTGTCGGCTGCGGCCACCGTCATCTCGGGAGCGGTCAGCAGGCCCGCCTCGCACGACTGCCGTAGCGAGTCGCGTGCCATGGCGACGTCGCCGGGCTCGCCGGTCTCCTCGCAGATGACGCGCCAGGCCTCGCCGAGGACGTTCAGCCGGCTCGCCCGATACGGTGCGGTGGGCGGGGTCAGCGAAACGGCTTCGGTGAGTGAGTCCACGGCCTCCAGGAGGGCGGATCGGCTGTGCTCCGGCTGTTCGCCGAGGCGGTACATCTCGCCCAGGTCCGACAGGGCGTTTCCGAGGTTGGCCAGGAACGTGGCCCTGCCCGCGACGCCCCACGGGGACACCTCGATGGCTTTGCGGTACGCCGCGACAGCGGCCTCCAGGTCCCGCAGGTCGACGGAGTCGCCCGGCCGTGGCATCGCGCGTTCGGGGAACCGCGCGCCGAACCGGGTCAGCAACGCACTGCCGAGGTTGTTGTACCAGCCGCCCAGTTCGGGGTCGTCCTCATACGCGTGCGTGGTCGCACTCCGCGCGTGTGCGACCGCTTCCTGGAGGTCGTCGTCGGTGCCGTGGCGTTCGTGGCGATCCATCCGCAGCATGCCGACGTTGCTGCAGAGCCGTGCCCAGGCCCGGTCCTCACGCGGAAGAGCGGCCAGGGCCCGAGTGCCGAGATCGATCGCCGCGTCCAGATCGTCGAGGGAACCGGTGGCGTCGTAGCGGTCCCACAGACACAGCACCGAGGTGGCCGCGTACCGTGCCCAGGCCACCGATCCCTCCGGCACACCGGCCACCGCCGTCTCGGCCGCCGCCGTCGCGGCGTCGAGGTCGTCGGGGTCGCCCGTCATGTCGTAGCGGTCGGTGAGGACGACCGCCAGATCGTTGGCGCGTTCCGCCGTGTCGTGTCGGTCGATGTCGGCCGCGCGGCGGTATCCGGCCACGGCACGGTCGAGGTCAGCGACGTTTCCGAGGTTCCAGAACCGCCTGCGGTAAGCGTCGCTCAGCTCCACGAGCAGCCGCGTCAGCAAGTCGCTCCCGGCCCCCGCGGCCTCGGCCGATCGCAGTTCCCTCTCGGCGCGTTCCGGCTGCTCGACGTCAGCGTCTCCCCCGTTGTCCACCGGCGACTCCGCACCTTCCCCCCACAGCCCGCCCCACCGCGTGGGCCTCTTCATGGTACTGAGCCGGAGCTGCGGCGAGGCAGGATTCCGTGTCTCGGCCGTCGTGAGCGTCGTCGGAACGGTCACGGACGCGACAGGACGGTTCGGGCCGGGCCCGGTCGGGCGGCGGCGCCCGTACCGGCCGTCTCCAGGTCCGAAACCCGACGTGCGGCACGGCGGAAACGCGCCGCCAGGGCGGGGCGCGCGGCGTCGAGCGCGGTCAGATCGGCCCGGTCCCGTCCGAGTGCGTCGGACAGCGCCCGGGCCCGGCCCTGTTCCAAGCTCAGCACCGCGCCGCGGACATCGTCCAGGGCGGCCTGTTCGTGGGCGGTGTGCGAGGGGATCTCGGCCAGCGTGGTGAGCCAGGTGTCGACGGAGGCGCGTGTGCTCTGGACACGCACCAGCCGCTCCATCGCGTCGGCCGCGTGTCCGAATGCCTCGACGGCCTCGGCGTGTTCCGCGCGTGCGCACGCCCACATCCCCCAGGACCGGGCGGCGACCAGCCGGACCTCAGGTGGGACCGGCTCCGCGAGGAGACAGCTACGGCGGTACGCGGCCACGGCCGACGCCAGGTCTTCGGCGTTCCCCGTACGGTCGTGGCGGGCGCGCAGGCCGTGCGCGAGATTGCACAGCCGGCCCGCGACTTCCGGAGAGCCCGGTCCGGTGTCGGCGACCGCACGGCCCAGCACCTCGATCGCCGCGTCGAGTCCGGCCACGTCGCCGGTAGCCGTGGCGTGGTCGAGCATGCCGACGCCGAGATTGGCCTGGACTGCCCGCCACTGACCGGTGCCCGGCCGGACGAGCCCGAGCGCCTGCCGGTACGGAGCAGCACTCCCCGGTGGTACCTGTGGGAGTCGGCCACGTCGTGTGCGCCGATCCGGTCGGCGGCGTCCGCGAGTTCCCCGATCAGCTGATCGGCGGCGGACGTCGTGAGCACCGGGTGGCGTTCCACGAGCCGCTGGGCCGCCGGCCAGGAGTCCGCCGCCACGAACCGGTCCATGAGCCGTTCGAGTCGGCGTTCCCGCAGACGGACGCGCATGGCCGCGAGCAGCCGCCGGGCCGACGGGCCCCGGCTGCCCCGGCTGCCCCGTAGGACGGTCATGGGCCGCCTCGCCTGGCGGTCGGCGGTGAGGCTCCCTCGGCGGAGGAGAGTTCACGGTGGCGGGCGGCGATCATACGTTCCGCGGCCCTCCCGTACCGGTCGGTGAGGTCTTCTCTTCCGGCGGAGGACAGCCGGGCAAGATCTGCCTCGCCGGCGCGCAGGGCTTCGGTGAGGAGCACTGCCCGACCGCGCTCCATCGCCAGCGCGGCCCGCGCGGGGTCTCCGCGGCGGGCGTGCGCGTATCCGGCACGGGCCGGGAGTTCCCGGGCCTCTCGCAACCAGACCTCCTTGCCCTGTCTGGTCAGCTGGGTACGGAAGAGGGTCTCCAGAGCATCCAGTGCGTGCTCGCACGCCTCGGCGGCCTCCGTCCAGGTCTGCCGGCCGACGGCCCATGCGGACCAGTCGGCCGCGGCGTGCAATGCCGCCGGATGGGCGGTGGCACCAGCGGACGTACTGGCCAGCCGGTATCGCTCCACCGCCTCATGGAGGTCGGCCGGGTCCCCGGTCACGGTGTGCCGTTGTCTGAGCGCGTTGGCCAGATTGCCCTCGTAGCGCGGACGATGCGGAT
This sequence comes from Streptomyces sp. NPDC107538, assembly GCF_055657445.1. Taxonomy (NCBI): domain Bacteria; kingdom Bacillati; phylum Actinomycetota; class Actinomycetes; order Kitasatosporales; family Streptomycetaceae; genus Streptomyces; species Streptomyces sp. NPDC107538. The sequence continues at coordinate 47,079 of NZ_JBVKAY010000014.1, forward strand.
TCTGTGGGCCGGCGCAGTCGAGAGCGCGTCGCAACCGGCGAACGGCGCGGCCGAGATCACGCGGGGCGGCGGTGAGCGCGGCCATGGCCATCAGGGTGATGCCGTGGTTGCTGAGTCGCTGCGCCCGCTCGTCCGAACCACGGGGTGTCAGGCGCAGTGCGTGGCGGTGTGCGGCCGACGCGTGGCTCAGGTCCCGTGGATCGCTGGTCAGTTCGCGGCGCTGACGCAGTCCTGTCGCCAGGTTGTCGAGGTTGAGGGCCCGCTGCCGGCTACGGCGCGGCGCGTACCGGGCCGCGTCCTGGAAGCAGACGATCGACTCCTCCAGGTCCTCGGGCCCGCGGAGGATGTCGTAGCGCGTGGCCAGGGCCGCTCCGAGGTTGCCGCGCCGCCATGCGTGTTCCGCCGTGTCGCCGGAAAGGCGTTCCGAGGCTTCGCGGTAAACGTCGATGGCTTGGTCGAGGTCCTCCAGTCCCCCTGTGCGGGCGTAGCGGTCCAGCAGGGCGTTGCCGAGGTTGTTCAGGCGGCCGGCGTGCTGGGGGCCGTGATGATCCGTCAGGTCCACGGCGTTCCGGAGAAGTGTCACGGCCTCCTCGATGTCGGCGGCGTCACCGTCCCGCAGATGTCGCAGACGCAGTCCGATGCCGAGATTTCCGGAGTACAGAGCGAGGTGCTCTGGGGCCGAGGCCGCTCCGCTGCTCACCGCCTCGCGGCACATGCGGAGGGAGCGGTCCAGGTCGGTACGGTCACCGAAGGCCGTCCATCGGTCGCGCAGGCAGTTGGCGAGGTTGTTCCAGTCCGCCGGACGTCCCCGCAGCTCCGGGCCCGGGCCGATGATCCGCTCGTACAGGGCCGTGGCCCGCTGCAGGTCGCGGGCGGTACCGTGCCGCAGGTAGCGCTCGCGCAGCAGGTCGGCCAGCCCGGACAGCCGGGCGGAGTACGCCGGTGAGTCCACGGGTGTACCCCGCAGCGCGCGCCGGACGGCGGCCAGAGCGCGCCGAAGATCGCGGGGCCGTCCGGTCAGCGCGGTCCGGCGACGCAGGGCATCGGCCAGGTTGGCCAGGAACAGCGCGTGATCCTCGGTCTCCCGTGGTTCGGCCCGCACGGCCGCCCGGTACCCGGTCACCGCCCGGTCCAGATCGGCGATCCCGCCTTCGCGGTCGTATCGCTGAAGCAGGGCATTGGCCAGCGTGTTGGTGTACAGCGGCAGATCCGGAGAGCCACGCGGAGTCAGCCGTACCGCGCGACGGGCCGCGGCCAGTGCCTCTCGTACGGTGCCTGGGGCTCGGCCCTCGGAGCACGCGGTGACCAGGGCGTTGCTCAGGTTGTTCAGCAGCCTCGGCAGGTCCGGATCGTCGTCGCCGGTGAGCTCGGCCGCCCTACGGTGGCACTCGACGGCTCGCGGCAGCGCCTCGGGGTCGGCCAGCGCGATGTGCCGCTCCTCGTGGACGACCCCGAGGTTGCTCAGGTAGAAGGCCTGCTCGCGGGGGTCGCCCTCGACGGCCGCGATCCCGTCGATGAGCCACGAACACGCGGTGTCGAGGTCCTGGGGGTGCTGTCCGGTCGCCTGGCAGCGCTGAAGGAGCACCCCGGCCGCCTCACTGAGCAACTGCGCGCGGTCACGGCCGTCGCCCGCGTCGGCGTCTCCCAGGGTCCGCACCACTGCCCGCCACACCTCGACCGCCCGGTCCCAGTCGGCGAGGTGGTCGGTGGCGCCTGCCAGCTCGACCGCCGCGCGGGCCGCGGCCACTTCTGTCGCGTGGCGCGGCTCCGCGTCCTGGGGTGGATCGCCCATCTCTACTCGCCCTACCGGGTCCGCCTGGCCGTCATGAAGCCGTGGGGCCCAGCACGGGGTCCGTGGAAAGCGTCTGAGGGCCGGGCAGGGCCGCAGTCTCCAGCAGCCGCTCGGCGTAGGACCAGGCAGCCGACTCCACCCAAGGCACCCGCACCAACAGCGCCTGGAAGCCCACCAGGAGTGACTCCATCGTCAAGAGCACGACCAGCAGCGGGGTGCCGGGCCGGCCCAGGAATCCGGGCGCGGCGAACGTCCAGACCAGCGAGGCCAGCAGTCCTGCCACGGCAACGGGCAGGGCGTAGGGGCGCAGCCCGAGGGCATTGCGCCGGAACCCGTATTCGCAGTTCTGCTCAAGGACCAGTTCGCCACCCGGCAGTCCACGGGCCCGGACCCGTAGGGCCAGTCCTGCGGCGTCGTAGATCTGGTCCGCCCTCTGCGGATCCGCGGCCTCCTCCTGTTCGGTGGGCAGCCGTAGCGAAGGACCGGTGAGCTCCTGGATCCGGGCGTGCAGAAAGCCGAGCTGCAGCCGGTTGGTGGGACCGCGCCAGCGCAGCACCTGCACGCTGGGTTTTCCTCCCCACGAGCGGAAGAGCCGCTGCTCGATACGCTTGCCCCTGCTACGTCCGAGCTGGTCGGCGAAGAGGGGCAGTCCGCTCAGCAGGACCAGCGACCACAACCACTGTGTCCTGGGCAGGGCCGGGGCGCCCGCGGCGAGGGGCAGCGCGAGCGGAAGCAGCGCGATGAGGACGGGCCGCAGTCGCGCCCGTCGGCTGTACTTGTCGAACAGGACAAAGAGCGCGCCGTGTCCCATGGATCCCCCCATGAAGTCGGCCGATCATCGGCACCCGCACGGCCCCGTCAGCTGAGATACCCGCTCGGCGCCCCGGCCATGCGAGTGTCGTCCACGGCCTCGTGCACCGCACTGACGTACCGCGACGCCGGCGGAGGCCTGCCCCTCATCATCGGGGCGCCCGCGCAGGCCGCTGGTAGTGGTCGGCGACCACGCGTGCCATCGCGCCGATCGTGTCGAGCCCGACCTCCTTGCCCGAGAAGAACACGTGCCCGCCCACCTCCGGAACGTCCCGGGCCAGGGTGAGGTGCTTCGACAGCTCGGCCGGGTCCTGCCACTCCGCGGGCTGCGCCGGGTCGCCCGCCTTGTACAGGGCCTCCCCGAGGTACAGCCGCGTCCCGCTGTCGCGCGCGGTCGCGGCCCACCAGGGCAGCAGCTTGGCGTAGTCGGCGGCGGCGAAGCCGATGTTCCAGTACAGCTGCGGCACGATGTAGTCGATCCAGTTCTCCCGGACCCATTTCCTGGTGTCCGCGTACAGGTCGTCGTACGTCTGGACGCCGGCCTGGGTGTCCGAGCCCGCCGCGTCGGTCACCTTGTTGCGCCACACCCCGAACGGGCTGATCCCGAACTGGGTGCCCGGCCGGATCACCTTGATCTCCGCGGCCGTCTCCCGCACCAGCCGGTCGATGTTGTCGCGCCGCCAGGCCGCCCGATTGGGGAAGCCCCCGCCGTACGCGTCGTACGCGGCGTCGTCGTCGAAGACCTGGCCCGCCACCGGATACGGGTAGAAGTAGTCGTCGAAGTGCACGGCGTCGACGGCGTACTTCCGTACGGCGTCGAGCATGGCCTTCTCCACGAAGGCGCGGACGGCGGGGATGCCGGGGTTGTAGTAGAGCTTGCCGCCGTAGGGGACGACCCAGTCGGGGTGCAGCCGGGCCGGGTGCGAGGCGACGAGACGGCTCGGGTCGGTGTGGACGGCGATCCGGTACGGGTTGAACCAGGCGTGCAGTTCGAGTCCCCGGGCGTGGGCCTCCTCGACCGCCGTGCCCAGCGGGTCCCACCCGGGGGCCTTGCCCTGGGTGCCGGTGAGGTACTGCGACCAGGGTTCGTACGGGGAGGGCCAGAGCGCGTCGGCGGTGGGGCGGACCTGGAAGATCACCGCGTTGAGCCGGCGTTCCACGGCGGTGTCGAGGTGGGTGAGGAGTTCGGCGCGCTGTTCGGCGGCGGTGAGGCCGGGCGCGGAGGGCCAGTCCCGGTTGAGGACGGTGGCCAGCCACATGCCGCGCAGTTCGCCCTCGGCCGCCCGGCGGCGGGGGCGCGGCTCCCCGCCGGCGATGGCGGTGCCCGCCGCCACCCCGCCGGCCGCCACGAGGGTCGCCGCCGCGGTCGCCCAGAACGCCCGTCGTGACATCCGTGGCTTGCGATGCATCCTGCTACCTCCGGGTCCCGCGTCCCGCGGGTCCGCTCCGTCGCGGACCGTTCCGTCGCGGACCGTTCCCGGATCCAGCCTTCCATGTGACACCCGGAATACTGATCAGTAGACGTCGCGGGTAACGTGCGGGTTTGGCGCAGGCCCACACCCCGGGTATCTGCCAGGCACGTAGACCAGTGAAAGGGACGATGTGACGGACTTCCCAACGGGAGATCTCGCACGGGTCGGAGTCGTGGGCTGCGGCCAGATGGGAGCGGGCATCGCCGAGGTGTGCGCCCGCGCCGGACTGGACGTGAAGGTCGCCGAGACCAGCGGCGAGGCTCTGGAGATCGGCCGTACCCGGCTGTTCAACTCCCTGTCCAAGGCGGCCGAGCGCGGCAAGATCAGCGAGGCGGAGCGGGACGACACCCAGGCCCGGCTGAGCTTCACCACCGACCTCGGCGAGTTCGCCGACCGGGATCTCGTCATCGAGGCGGTCGTGGAGAACGAGCAGGTGAAGACCCAGATCTTCCAGGTGCTCGACCAGGTGGTGACCCGGCCGGACGCGATCCTCGCCTCCAACACCTCCTCCATCCCGCTGGTGAAGCTCGCGGTCGCCACCTCGCGCCCGGACCACGTCATCGGCATCCACTTCTTCAACCCGGCCCCGGTGCAGAAGCTCGTCGAGCTGATCCCGGCGCTGACCACCTCCGAGGGCACGCTCAGCCGGGCGCAGCTGTTCGCCGAGAAGGTGCTCGGCAAGCACGCCGTGCGCGCCCAGGACCGCTCGGGCTTCGTCGTCAACGCGCTGCTGGTGCCGTATCTGCTCTCCGCGATCCGGATGTTCGAGTCGGGCATCGCGGGCCGCGAGGACATCGACAACGGCATGGAGCTGGGCTGCGCCCACCCGATGGGCCCGCTGAAGCTGTCGGACCTGATCGGCCTGGACACCATCGTCTCCATCGCCAACAGCATGTACGAGGAGTACAAGGAGCCGCTGTACGCCGCTCCCCCGCTGCTCCAGCGCATGGTGGACGCGGGCCGGCTCGGCCGGAAGTCGGGATCGGGCTTCTACTCGTACGCCTGACCACGGACGGTCGTCCGACCACGGACCGTCGTCCGACCACGGACGGTCACACACCTCGTCCCGCACGGGCCCGGCACCGGAATCGGTGCCGGGTCCGTCGTATTCACACACCGTGTGCGCGGCGGACACGCATATGCCGTGCGCACACTCTCCCCACCCGCCCACCAGGCGAGTTGACTTCACGTGCGCATGCAAGGGATGGGTTGACTACAGAAAGGAGCGGACTCGTGGCCATCGACCCCGAGCATCCCGTGCACCACGGCGAACTCGCAGAGTTACGCCGCCGCCTGGATGTGGCGCACACACGCGTCGAAGGAGGGCTGACCCTGCTGAGCCACCGCGCCGAACAGAGCGCCAAGGAACTCGACGACCTGCACACGCGGGTCGTCACCCTGGAGCACGCCCGCTGGCCCCTGCCCGCGGTGGCGGCCCTCACGGCCCTGGGCGCCCTGGTGGTGTCCATCTGGCAGGCGCTGGGCCGTTAGGACCCCGGGCGGGACGCGAGGGGACGTCATGGCTTGGCGTCCTGCCCGAGACGCAGATGGTGCAGCAGGAGCAGGGCGGCCGCCATGTTGGCGGCCGGGACCTCGCCGCGGGCGACCATGTCGGGGACGAGCTTGAGAGGGACCCATTCCCTGCGGTCCGACTCGAAGTCGTCCACCGGGTGACCGACATACGCGCCCTCGTCGGCCCAGTAGATGTGGTGCCGGGCGTCGGTGAGCCCGTTGGAAGGCTCGACGCTCATCAGGTGGTGCAGGGGTCCCGGCCGCCATCCGGTCTCCTCCTCCAGTTCACGGGCGGCCGCCTCCACCACGGGTTCGCCGTCCTCGACGACACCCGCCGCGAGTTCCCACCCCCAGCTGTCGGTGATGAAGCGGTGCCGCCACAGCAGCAGCACCTCGTTCGCCTCGTTGACCACGGTGGCCACGGCCACAGGCCGCAGCCGGATCAGGAAGTGGTCGAGGTGCCGCCCGTCAGGCAGGACGACATCTGCGAGATTGACGCTGAACCAGCGGTTCGAGTACACAGTTTGTTCGCTCTGTTTCGCCCACTGCATGGTTCTGCCACCTTCCGCCGAGTAAGTGGCAATATCGCAGGAGGAGCTTTGTGGCAGCAGGCGCACGGCCGGTGCACGGCCGCGCCCCCGGGACGCTGTCAGAGCGGTACGCGCAGTGCTCCGTCGATGAGTTCGGCGGCCTCGGAGGTCCCCGCGCAGCCGCTGCGCACGAGGTGTTCGCGTACCGCCCGGAGTCTGTCACGCAGGCGCATGGACTCCATTCCGCGCGCCCGTTCGGCCATTTCGACGGCGGTGGCCGCCGCCTTGTCCGCGTTGCCCTGCCGCAGTTCGATCTGGCTGAGCATCGCGAGCCGGTGCACCCGCCCCCGGTCGTGCGCCGGGGTGCCGACGGCCGCCGCGGCGTGCTCCGCCGCGGCCGTCAGGTCGCCGAGGCTGAGCAGCGCCTCCGCCACCTGTACGTTCACCAGGCCGGGTTGGACATAGCCGGTCTCATCGGGTTCGTACCCGCGCCGGATGCGCTCGGCGGCCTGTTCGGCCCGCCGGATGCAGGACAGGGCACTCGTGCCGTCGCCCAGGTGCGCGTACGCCTTCGCCTGCATCGCGTAGAGGTCGGAGGAGAGCGCCGGCGTGATGTGTTTGCCCGCGGTGCGCAGCGCCGCCTCGGCGAAGGCGACGGCCTGCCGGTGCTCCCGCATGAACAGCGACTGGTTGACGAGGAGCGCGATGACGTACGCCCCGAGCCCCCGGTCCCCGCTGGCCTTCGCCAGCCGCAGCGCCTGGTGGAAGTAGCGCTGGGCCAGACCGTGGGCGTCGGAGTCGTACGCGCAGATCCCGGCGATCGCCACCAACCCCCCGGTGGCCCGGTGCAGTTGGCGGCCGGTGGCGTCGGTGTAGCTGCCCCGCAGCAGCGGCGCGGCCTCGGAGTTGAGGAAGCCGACGATCCGGGTGCGCGTGGCGACTCCCCCGGCCTTGCGGTACAGCTGCTCGTAGTGCGTACGGGCCGCGCGCAGCATCTCGATGTCGGCCATGCTGACGCGATGCCGTCCGCCCCGGGACACATCGACGTCCTCCGGCGGGTTCTCCCACTCCCAGACGGGCATCACGGCGGGCGTCCCGGTGACGGCGGGGGCGCCGAGGACATGGGGGCGCTGCTGTTCGTCGGAGCGCCACAGGGCGGTGGCCCGCTCCACGAAGCCGGAGAGCCCGGCGCCGTGCGAGGAGATCGGCTCGCCGGGTACGCCGAGCCCGATGTCGTCGAGGGTGACGGTCCGGCGCAGCCGTCCGGCGAGCACCTCGCAGATGAGGTCGGGCACCTGGCCGCGGGGGCGCTGGCCCTTGAGCCACCGGGCCACGGCCGTGTGCTCGTATCTCAGCGCGAGCCCCCGGGCCCGCCCTGCCTGGTTCACGTGTGCGGCCAGACCGGCGTGGGAGATACCGGCCTCGTCGAGGATCGCGTCGAGCAGGGTGTTGGGCTGCATGGGCCCTCCGGTGGCTCGGTGGGGCGCGCCCCTGCCGGGAGGGACCGGGGCGACTAGGGGGTAGGGGCGACCGGTGGGATGTCGACTGCGGGAACATTGTGGCTTGTCGCGCAGTTCCCCGCGCCCCTGAAAAAGGACAGCGCGCGTTCGTTGTGGAGTACCAGTATGGCGATGTCGTCCTTGGGCCGTCCTCCTGCGTGGCGGAAGAGTTGGGTGAACACCGCGCGGAGCACGAACTGGGGGGAGATGGGGCGGCCTCGGACGGCTTCCGCCAGCGCGCCCGCCAAGGGGAAGAAGCGGCCGTGTCCGTCCCTCGCGTCCTCGACGCCGTCCGTGTGGAGGAACAGGGCCTCGCCGGGGAGGAGGTGGCCGCACGGCGTCAGCGGGAGTTCGGGGGGCAGGGGGAACAGGCCCAGTGGGGGCAGCGGGTCGGTGGGGGCCACGCGTCGCGCCCAGCCGGCGCTGAGCAGATAGGGCCAGGGATGGCCGCAGTTGAGGGCGTGGAGGGCTCCGTCGGGGGCGATCTCCAGGAGGAGGACGGTGACGAAGTCCTCGATGACCGTGGTGTCCTCGGCGTGGGCGCGGTGGTGCCGGGCGAGGGCGCGGTCGAGGCGGGTGAGGACCCCGGCGAGTTCGGCCTCGTCGTGGACGGCCTCGCGGAAGCAGCCCAGCACGGCGGCGACGGTGCCGACGGCGGCGAGGCCGTGCCCTCGTACGTCGCCCATCACCACCCGTACGCCGTGCTCGGTGGCGATCACCTCGTACAGGTCGCCGCCGGCGCGTGCGCCCCGGTCGGCGGAGAGTTGCGCGGCGGCGGTGGCCAGCCCGTCGATCCGCGCGGGCAGCGGCCTGAGCGGAACGCTCCGCGCGGCGCCGGCGGTCTCGCGGGCCTGCCGCACTTCCCGCAGCATGACCCGCCTGACGTGCAGCATCAGCCCGGTGCCGGCCGCGAGGAACACGGCCCCGCCCAGCACCCGCCGACGAGCCCCGGCCCTGCTTCGAATCATCCCGTTGGCCCCCCATCAGGCCCGGACAGCGCAGAAGGCCCCAAGAGGCCGGTCCGATTCTGTCCACGGGATGCCGCGATGGAGGCGATCACCCAGAATTGTCACCCGAATGAGTGAGGTGACTGCGAGGGCGCCCCTGGGGGGCATAGGGGCTTGCCCCATGCCCCCCCAGGGGCGCGGGGAACTGCGCGACCAGCCACGACGAACCCGCAGCCGCCGACACAGCGCAGCCCCCACCCCCTAGGCGCCCTAACTCCGCAGAACCGCCCCGGTCCGCTCACCCGCGAGCGCAACCGCCGCATCCCGCGCGGCCGAGGCCTCGTCCACGGTCAGGGTCCTGTCCCCGGCCCGGAAGCGGAGCGCGTACGCCAGCGACTTCCGCCCGTCCCCGAGCTGTTCCGCGTTCTCGTAGACGTCGAACAGCCGGATGCCCTCCAGCAGTTCACCCGCCCCCTCGCGCAGCGCGGCCTCCACGTCGGCGTGCGGCACGAACGCGTCGACGACCAGCGCGACGTCCTGCGTGGCGACGGGGAACGTGGAGATGCCGGGTGCCTGCGGGGTGCCGTCCCCGACCCGCTCCAGGGCGTCCAGGTCCAGCTCCATCGCGGCGGTCCGGGCCGGCAGCCCGAGCGCCTTGAGGACCCGCGGGTGCAGTTCACCGGCGTGGCCGACGACCCGCTCGACGCCGTCCACGAGGACCACGAACTTGGCGCACCGGCCCGGGTGCCAGGGGCCGTACTGCCCCTTGCGGACGAGGAGTTCGGCACCGGCCTCGCGGGCGACCGCGCGGCCGGCCTCGATGGTGTCGGCCCAGTCGGCGGCGCGGCCCTTGCCCCACCAGCCGGCCTGCTCACGGGCTCCGGCGACGACGACGGCGACGTGGCGCGGCTGCTCGGGCAGCGCGGCGTTCAGCGACGCGATCTCCTCGTCGGTGGGCCGGCGGTCGACCGGGAGGGACACGGCGACGGCCTGCTCCTCGCGCGGGAGGAAGACCAGCCCGGTCTCGAACAGGGCCAGGTCGTGCGTGCCCCGGCCGTCGTTGCGCCGCAGCGCGCCCAGCAGACCCGGCAGCAGCGACGTACGGAGCGCGGGCTCCTCGTCGTTGAGCGGGTTGGTGAGCCTGACGACGCGGCGGGCCGGGTCGTCGGCGTCCAGGCCGAGCTGGTCGAAGACCTGCTCGCCGATGAACGGGTAGTTGGGCGCCTCGACGTAGCCGGCTCCGGCCAGTGCCCGGCCGACGCGGCGGTGCAGCCGCTGCCGGTGGGTCAGACCGCGGCCCGACGGGGGCTTGGGGAGCGTGGAGGGCAGGTTCTCGTAGCCCTCCAGGCGGATGACCTCCTCGGCGAGGTCGTTGACCTCGGTGAGGTCGGGCCGCCAGGACGGCACGGTGACGAGCAGCTCGTCCTGGCCGTAGACGTCGCAGCCCACCTCCTGGAGGCGGCGTACGACGGTCTCGCGGCCGTAGACGACGCCCGCGACCCTGTCCGGGTGGTCCGCCGGCATGGTGATGGTGTGCGGCGCGGACGGGGTGGTCACCTCGGTGACGCCCGCGTCGGCCGTGCCGCCGGCGAGGAGCACCAGCAGGTCGACGGTGCGCTGGGCGGCAGCGGCGGCGGCCTGCGGGTCGACGCCGCGCTCGAAGCGGCGGGACGCCTCCGAGGACAGCTTGTGCCGGCGGGCGGTGCGCGCGATGGCGACCTGGTCGAAGTGGGCGGCTTCGATGACGACGTCGCTGGAGGCGTTCTCCAGGTCGTCGTGGTCGGCGATCTCGGTGTTGGCGCCGCCCATGACACCGGCGAGGCCGATGGGGCCGCGCTCGTCGGTGATCACCAGGTCCTCGGCGTGCAGCTTCCGCGTGGCGCCGTCGAGGGTGACGATCTTCTCGCCCTCCTCGGCCCGGCGGACGCCGATCGTGCCCTGGACGAGGGAGCGGTCGTAGGCGTGCAGCGGCTGGCCCAGCTCCATCATCACGTAGTTGGTGATGTCGACGGCGAGCGAGATCGGGCGCATGCCGACCTTCTGCAGCCGGCGCTTCAGCCAGATCGGGGACCGCGCCTCGGGGTCGAGCCCGGTGACGGTGCGGGCGGTGAAGCGGTCGCAGCCGAGCGGGTCGGAGACCTGGACGGGGTGCCCGAACGCGTTGGGGCCAGGCACGTCGAGGAGGGCGGGGTCGCGCAGCGGCAGGCCGTAGGCGATGGCGGTCTCGCGGGCGACGCCGCGGATCGACAGGCAGTCGCCGCGGTTGGCGGTGACGGCGATGTCGAGGACCTCGTCGACCAGTTCCAGCAGCTCGATGGCGTCCTTGCCGACCTCGGTCTCGGGCGGCAGCACGATGATGCCCTTGGTGCCGTCGTCGCCCATGCCCAGCTCGTCGCTGGAGCAGATCATGCCGTGCGAGGTGCGGCCGTAGGTCTTGCGGGCGGAGATGGCGAAGCCGCCGGGCAGTTCGGCGCCGGGGAGGACGACCACGACCTTGTCGCCGACGGCGAAGTTACGGGCGCCGCAGACGATCTCCTGCGGCTCGCCCGTGCCGTTGGCGGTGCCGACGTCGACGGTGCAGAAGCGGATGGGCTTCTTGAACTCCGTCAGCTCCTCGATGGTCAGCACCTGACCGACGACGAGGGGGCCCTTGAGGCCGTCGCCGAGCTGCTCGACCGTCTCGACCTCCAGGCCGGCGGAGATCAGCTTGGCCTGGACGTCACGGCCGGTCCGGGTGGCAGGCAGGTCGACGTACTCCCGCAGCCAGGAAAGCGGGACGCGCATCAGATCTCCATCCCGAACGGCCGGGTGAACCGGACGTCACCCTCGACCATGTCTCGCATGTCTTCGACGTTGTGGCGGAACATCAGCATCCGTTCGATGCCGAACCCGAAGGCGAATCCGCTGTACTTCTCGGGGTCGACACCGCAGGCGGTGAGGACCTTGGGGTTGACCATGCCGCAGCCGCCCAGCTCGATCCAGCCCTCGCTGGAGCAGGTGCGGCAGGGGCGGTCGGGGTTGCCGACGGACTCGCCGCGGCAGACGTAGCAGACCATGTCCATCTCGGCGGACGGCTCGGTGAACGGGAAGAAGTTCGGCCGCAGCCGGGTCTTCATGCCCTCGCCGAACAGGGCCTGGACCATGTGATCCATGGTGCCCTTGAGGTCGGCCATGGTGAGGCCCTCGTCGACGGCCAGCAGCTCGACCTGGCGGAAGACCGGGGTGTGCGTGGCGTCCAGCTCGTCGGTGCGGTAGACGACGCCGGGACAGATCACGTACACCGGCAGCTCGCGGCTCAGCAGGGAGCGGATCTGCACGGGCGAGGTGTGGGTGCGCAGCACGACGCCGGACTCGGTGCCGCCCTCAGGGCCCTGCACGAAGAAGGTGTCGGCCTCGCCGCGGGCCGGGTGGTCCGGGCCGATGTTGAGGGCGTCGAAGTTGAACCACTCGGCCTCGACCTGGGGGCCCTCGGCGACCTCGTAGCCCATGGCCACGAAGACGTCCTCGATGCGCTCCGACAGGGTGGTGAGCGGGTGCCGGGCGCCGGCCGGGACGCGGTCGTACGGCAGGGTGACGTCCACCGCCTCCTCGACCAGCACCCGGGCGTCACGCTCGGCCTCCAGCTCGCTCTGACGGGCGGCGAGGCCCTTGTTCACCGCGCCCCGGGCCTGGCCGACGAGCTTGCCGGCGGCGGCCTTGGCCTGCGGCGGCAGGGCGCCGATCTCGCGGTTGGCGAGCGCCAGCGGGGAGGTGCCGCCGGTGTGGGCGACCTTGGCCTCCTGGAGCGCGTCGAGGGAGTCCGCGGCGGCGAAGGCGGCGAGCGCCTCGTCCCGCATGCGCTCGATCTCTTCCGGTTTCAGGGCCTCGACCTCTACAGGGTCGTACGACTTGTTCGGTGCCGACATCTCTTCCCGTGCTTCCGATTGGCTGGCTGAAGGTCCCCGTGACCGGCGCTCAGAGCCGTGTGTCAGCGCCGTATGCAGGACACAAAGGTGCCAAAGGCCGAGTCTAACGGGGTGGAGGTGTTGCGAACGCGCCCGTGGTGCTCAGGCCAGGTAGGCCGGGGCCGCCACGGGCAACGTAAATCGGAACTCGGCGCCGCCGACGGGGGCGCGTCCGACCGTGATGGTGCCGCCGTGGGCCTCGACGATGCCCTTGACGATGTAGAGCCCGAGGCCGGTGCCGCCGCGCTTGCTGCCCCGCCAGAAGCGGGTGAAGACGCGGTTCATGGACTCCTCCGGGATGCCGGCGCCCTCGTCGCTCACCGTGACCGACGTACCGGCGTCCTCGCCCTCCCGGGGGGACGCCGTGGGCGTGACGTCAATCGTGACGGTTCCCTCGCCGTGCCGCACCGCATTTTCGAGGAGGTTGCTCAGCACCTGGTCGATCTTGTCCGGGTCGGCCCACAGGGCGGGCAGCGGCTGTTCGACCCGCAGCAGGAACCGGTCGGCGGGCTGCCCGGCGGCGACGTACGCCTGGATGTGCCGGCCGACGGCCGCGCCGATGTCGACGGGCTGCCTGCGCACTTCGAGGCGCCCGGAGTCGATCCGTGAGATGTCGAGCAGCTCGGCGATGAGCCGGGTGACGCGGTTGGCGTCGGCGTCCACGGTCTCCAGCATCAGCTTCTTCTGGTCGTCCGTGAACCGCTCCCACTTGGCGAGCAGGGTGGCGGTGAACCCCTTGACCGAGGTCAGCGGCGACCGCAGCTCATGAGCGACGGTGGCGATCAGCTCGGCGTGACTGCGCTCGGTGCGCCGCCGGGCCTCGGTGTCCCGCAGGGAGACGACGACCCGGCGGACGGGCCCCTGCGGCGCCGTCCGGATGTACCGGGCGGATACGAGGATCTCGCGCGCCCCGGGCAGCAGCAGGTTCCGCTCGGGCTGCCCGACCCGGATGGCGAGCCCCCCGTACGGGTCCGTCAGCTGCCACCAGCGGCGGCCTTCGAGGTCTTCTAACGGCAGGGCCCATTCGAGGGGGCGGCCGAGGGCGTCGGCGGCGGGGGTGGCGGTGATCCGGGAGGCGGCGGCGTTGAAGCAGATCACCCGGCCGTTCTCGTCGGCCACGACCAGTCCGTCGGGGAGGTCGTCGGGGTCGATGCCCAGCTCGGCGAGATCGTCGTGCCGGGCCGCGGACGGGGCGAGCACGTCCCGTGCCCCCAGTGTGCTGCTCCTGCCGACCCTCATCCCCGTACCCCACCTCTCGCGTTGTGCAGTGGGCCCCCGAGCCCGTCACCCTACTAGCTGGGCGTGACGGTGCGGCACCCTCCGAAGGCGCGCTGTGCACGGGCGGACGCATAGAGACATACGGCGGCGGCGGTCGCCAGGTTCAGGCTCTCCGCCTTTCCGTGGATCGGGACCCGGACGACGGCGTCGGCCAGTGCCCTCGTCTCCTCGGGCAGCCCCCATGCCTCGTTCCCGAACACCCAGGCCGTGGGCCCGCCCATGGTCCCCTTGTCCAGCTCGTCGTCGAGGTCGTCCCGCCCCGCCCCGTCGGCGGCGAGCACGCGTACGCCGGTGGCCCTGAGCCCCGCGACGGCGTCCTCGACGGGTACGCCGACGGCCACGGGCAGATGGAACAGCGAGCCGACGGAGGCGCGCACGGCCTTGGGGTTGTAGAGGTCCACGGAGGCGTCGGTGAGTACGACCGCCTCGGCGCCGGCGGCGTCCGCGCAGCGCAGTACGGTGCCGGCGTTGCCGGGGTCACGGACGTGGGCGAGGACGGCGACGAGCTTCGGGCGCGCGGCGAGGATCTCGTCGAACGGGGTGTCGAGGAACCGGCAGATCCCGACGAGGCCCTGCGGGGTGACGGTGGTGGAGATGTCTTCGATGACCGCCTCGTCGGCGAGGTGGACGCGGGCGCCGGCGGTGTGGGCCGCGTCGACGATGTCCGCGTAGCGCTCCGCGGCGTCGACCGTGGTGAACAGCTCGACCAAGGTGTCCGCGCGCCCGGTGGCCTCCCGGACGGCCTGCGGGCCCTCCGCGAGGAACAGCCGGTCCTTCCCCCTGAAGTTCCGCTTCGCCAGCCGGCGGGCCGCGGCGACGCGGGCGGACCGGGGGGAGATCAACTCGGGGGTGGGCATGGGTCACCTTTTTGATCTTGGGTCGGAGAGCTCGGGGGGTTCGGTGCGTGGGCGACCGCGGGCCGGTGGGGCTTCTCGCGCAGTTCCCCGCGCCCCTGAAAAGCAGGGGCTGCGCCCCGTGCTTTTCAGGCCCGCAGGGGCCTGTGGCTTTTCAGGCCCTCAGGGGCCTGTGTCTTTTAGGGGCGCGGGGAACTGCGCGAGAAGCCCCACGCACCCGCACTCGACAACGCACCCAAAAAAACCCGGGCCCACAGGCGGCTTGCACCTGCGGGCCCGGGTCATACGCGGCTCAGGCCAGCGCCAGCGTCACGCCGCCTTGGGCGCGTTGACGTCCGCCGGCAGCGCCTTCTGCGCGACCTCGACGAGCGCGGCGAACGCCGTCGCGTCGTTGACGGCCAGCTCCGCGAGGATCTTGCGGTCGACCTCGATGTTCGCGGCCTTCAGACCCTGGATGAGGCGGTTGTACGTCATGCCGTTCTGGCGGGCAGCGGCGTTGATGCGCTGGATCCACAGCTGACGGAAGTCGCCCTTGCGCTTCTTGCGGTCGTTGTAGTTGTAGACCAGCGAGTGGGTGACCTGCTCCTTGGCCTTGCGGTACAGGCGCGAACGCTGACCGCGGTAGCCGGAGGCCGCCTCGAGGATCGCCCGGCGCTTCTTGTGGGCGTTGACTGCCCGCTTGACGCGTGCCACTTTTTAACTCCTTGTAGCGGGGCCGTGGTTGTCGTCACACGACCCGATGTCGATGGGGTCCCGGTCCTGACGTACGGCGCGCACCGATCGGTTGATCAGGCGCCGAGACGTCACTTGCCGAGAAGCTTCTTGATCTTCGCGGCGTCGCCCGGGGCCATCTCGGCGTTGCCGGTGAGGCGACGCGTCACGCGGGACGACTTGTGCTCGAGCAGGTGGCGCTTGCCGGCGCGCTCACGGAGCACCTTGCCGGAGCCGGTGATCTTGAAGCGCTTGCTGGCACCGCTGTGCGACTTGTTCTTCGGCATAGCGCCGTTCTCTCCTCGTCAGTGGCGCTCCGGTGCCCGGTCGTGAAACCGGGCACGACGGAACGTCATTTCTATCGGTTGACACCCTGGACTCACGTCCAGGACTTCCCCCGGACTCGCGTCCCGGGGACTTACGCCTCGGCAGGCTCCTCGGCCGGCGCCTCGGCTTCGACGTGCTCCACGTCGTCGTGCTCGGCGTCGGCGGCGTTCTGCGACTTGCCGGGGTTGGCCTTCGCTTCCGCCTTCCGGGCTTCCTGCGCCTGACGGGCCTCGGCCATCGCCTCGGTCTTCTTCTTGTGCGGACCGAGAACCATGATCATGTTTCGGCCGTCCTGCTTCGGGTTCGACTCGACGAACCCGAGGTCCTCGACGTCCGAGGCGAGACGCTGCAGCAGTCGGTAGCCCAGCTCGGGCCGGGACTGCTCGCGACCACGGAACATGATCGTGATCTTGACCTTGTCGCCCTGCTTGAGGAACCGGACGACGTGACCCTTTTTGGTGTCATAGTCGTGCGGGTCGATCTTCGGCCGGAGCTTCATCTCCTTGATGACCGTGTGCGCCTGGTTCTTGCGCGCCTCACGGGCCTTCATGGCCGACTCGTACTTGAACTTCCCGTAGTCCATGAGCTTGCAGACCGGCGGACGTGCGTTCGCGGCCACCTCGACCAGGTCGAGGTCGTACTCCTGCGCAAGCTCCAGGGCCTTGGCAAGCGGAACAATCCCGACCTGCTCGCCGCTGGGACCGACAAGTCGCACCTCGGGAACGCGAATCCGGTCGTTGATGCGGGGCTCGGCGCTGATGGATCCTCCTCGGTAGCACCAACACGACGGTCTGGCGGACCGCCGCGTCATGTCTGGTTGACATCAGGACCAACCATCGCGGCGCATGAAAAATGCCCCGGACGGGACACAGGCGGGGCTCCATATGCTGCCGGAGCACCGCCGCGGGTGTGCCGCGGGGCGCAGTATCGGACGACTCCACCGTCCGTACGGAACGGTGGGGGCCGCCTGACCGGTGACCTGCCATCCCGGGGGACGATCAGGTGGGAGTGCGGAGCCTCCACTTGCGGGCCGGGCACACAGGTGTCCAGCCGGTCGTGGAAACAACCATACCGGGTTCAAACCTGACGTGCCAATCGGGCTGCCGCGGCCTCCCGCAGGCCGGGGCGTACGCGCCGGGGCCTATCGTGTGGGGCATGAGTGACACCCCTCCTGAGAGCCCCGACTTCGACTCGATGACCCGCGACATCGCCGAGGTCCCCGCGGTCGAGGTGATCGTGACGGTCGCCGTCAATCTGATGAGCGCCGCCGCGGTGAAGCTCGGTCTGACCGAGGAGGGCGACAAGTACAAGGACCTGGACGAGGCCCGCAAGCTGGTCACCGCCCTCGCCGGTCTGCTGGACGCGTCCGCGACCGAGATCAGCTCCTTCCACGCGGCCCCGCTGCGCGACGGTCTGAAGTCGCTGCAGCTGGCGTTCCGCGAGGCGTCGGTCGTCCCGGACGAGCCGGGCCAGGGCCCGGGCGAGAAGTACACGGGCCCGATCTACGGCTAGGCCGTAGATCCTTCTTCCACTGGTTCCACTGGTTGCACTGGTTGCACTGGATTCACTGGCGTACGTACAAGGGCTCGCCCAGTGGCGTCGTCCCGGCCGGCAGCAGTGCCAGGTCGAGGCCGCGCACCAGGCGGGCCCGCAGTGTCTCGTCGGCGGCGAGGCGGCCGGCGACGGACCGCGCGGCCTCGGCCGGGGTCGCGGCCGGGTCCAGGACCAGGGCGAGGGTGCCGTCGGCCTGTCCGGGGCCGAGATGGGCGCGGAGCACGGTCGGCTCGGCGGCGACGGCGGCGCGTACGGCGTCGAGGACGGCCGGGTCGGCGAGCGGGTCGGTGGTGGTGCGTCCCTCGGCGACCGCGAGCAGGGCGCGGCCGGTCAGCTCGTAGGGGACGGGGCCGGCGAGGTCGAGGACGATCGTGTCCGCCTTCTCGTGCGCGGCGGCCTGGAGTGCCTGGTGCAGGGGTACGGCGACGGGGCGGGCCGCCGGGTCCCAGAGCGCCAGCGAGTCGGTGGAGGTGAAGGCGGGCAGGGCGGTGCGTCCGCCAGCTTTCAGGGTGGGGACGGCCATGTCGCTGGTCTTCTCGCGGCGCAGTCCGTTCTCGTCCACCTCGACCTCGCCGAGCACGGCCACGACGGGCACGAGCAGCCGGGCGCCCTTGAGGGCTTCGAGGACGGGGCCCACGGCGGTCCGGTCGGCGGCCCAGGCGGTGAGCGCGGCGCTCAGCCGGGGGTCGGCGGAGCCGTCGTCGTCGGAGAAGCCGGGGTCGGGGATGTTCTTGTTCGCCACGGTCGTCGACCCTATCGGGGGAAGTGTTCCGGGGGTTCGGCAGGCCGGAAACGTGGCGGTCACATCACTCACGGTTTTCTCAGCTTTCCCTGACAAGCATCTAACACTCGCCTAACCACACGCACAGCGCGGCGCAGAACCATCGCCGTATGCCCTCCCCCAGAGCCCGCAGAGCCCGTCGCCGCGCCCGTACGCCGGGGCGCCGTCCGCTCGTCCGCCTCGCGCTAGCCGCCGTCGTCCTGGTGGGCGGCACGGCCGCCGGGACGGTGTTCATGCGGGCCCAGGCGCAGGACGGCGGGGGTTCCGCCGTATCGTCGTCGGCGTCATCGGCGCCCTCGTCGGTGGTCACGGAGGAGGCTTCGGTGGAACCTGTGGCGGTGCCCGAGGTGGACCACGACGAGTTGCTGGCGGAGGCACTGGCGGAGGTGACGGTCGAGGACGGGGCGGCGGTGTCCGTGGCCGTGCTCGACTTGGCGTCCGGGGGCTCGGCGGTGTCCGGGGACGCCCGCTTCGACACCGCGAGCATCGTGAAGACGGACATCCTGGCGACGCTGCTGCTCCAGGCCCAGGACGCGGACCGGCGGCTCACCGCGCAGGAGAGGACGTACGCCTCCGCGATGATCCGGGACAGCGACAACGTCTCCGCGACGGCCCTGTGGAAGGCCATCGGGCAGGCGGACGGTCTCGACGCGGCGAACGAGCGGTTCGGGCTGACGGACACCGAGGGCGGCGACGGGCTCTACTGGGGGCTCACCCAGACCACGGCCGCCGATCAACTCGCCCTGCTCCAGCAGGTGTTCGGGGACGACGACACCTCCGAGCTGAGCGCGGCCTCACGGGCGTACGTGCAGGAGCTGATGGGGTCGATCGCGGAGGGGCAGGACTGGGGTGTCTCGGCGGCGGCGACGGGTGGGGCCGCGGGGTCCGGGTTCGCGCTGAAGAACGGGTGGCTGCCGCGTACCGCGACCGGGCTGTGGGACATCAACAGCGTCGGCCGGGTCACGGTGGACGGGCGGGAGTTCCTGGTCGCGGTGGTGTCCGACGGCAACACGACGAAGGCGAAGGGGATCACGCTGGTCGAGGCGGCGGCGAGGGCGGCGGTCTCGGTGTTCACGGACACGGCGGGCGGCACCGCGGATACGGCGGGCGGCACCGCGGGTACGGCGGGCACGGGGGATGTGACGGCGGCCGCCGGCGCCGCCGCGAAGTCCTAGCCGAGGTCCTAGCCGAGGTCCTGGACGAAGTCCGAACCGAGGTCCTGGACGAAGTCCGGGACGAGGTCCGGGACGAGGTCCGGGACGCGTCAGATGACGTACTCGTCGGGGCGGCCGCGGCTCCGGCCGCGCCAGATGGCCACGGCGGTGACCAGGAGGAGCACGCCGAGGCCGCCCGCGGCGGGGGCGGCCCAGCCGGCGGTGGGGTCCTCCTCCTCGACCGGGTCCGGGCCGGAGCCGAAGTACTTGCCGCCGTACGAGGCCGTCTTGAGGTCGTCGGACGTGAGCCTGCCGCCCTCCTCGATCGCGGCGGCCGGGTCGACGAAGCCGAAACCGCGGGAGTCGTCGCGACCGCCGGCCGGGGCCTCGCGGGCGGTCTCCTCCAGGAGGCGTTTGACCTGGGCGGGGGTGAGGCCCGGGTGGGCCGCCTTGATGAGGGCGGCGGCGCCGGACACGAAGGCCGCGGCGGCGCTGGTGCCCCAGCCCTCGTAGTACTTGCGGTCCGGGTCGGCGATGACGACGTCCATGCCGGGGGCACTGACGGTGGCGTACCAGCGGCGGGTGGAGAAGACGGCGCGGTCGCCGTCCTCGTCGACGGCGGTCACCGCGATGACGCCCGGGTAGGCCGCCGGGTACGAGATGTGGTCGCCCTTCTCGCCGCCGTTGCCGGCCGAGGCGACGACGATCGAGCCCTTCGCCAGGGCGTACTGGACGGCGGCGTCCTCGGAGGGTTCCGGGTGGGCGGACTCGGAGTCGTCGCCGAGGGAGAGGTTGATGACGTCGACGTCCTGGTCGGCGGCCCAGCGGATGCCCTCGGCGAGGGCGTTGCCCCGGGTGTCGCGGGCCTTGGAGCGGGACGGGTCGCCGTCTTCGAGGATGACGCGGACGGGGAGGATCTTCGCCTCGGGGGCGATGCCGAGGACGCCTTCGGAGTCGTTCACGCCGTGTCCGTGGCCGGCGATGATCCCGGCCATGGCGGTGCCGTGCCGGGCCCAGGCGCGGTCGCCGCGCGAGGCGCCGAAGCCGACCATGTCCTTCGTCGGCAGGATGTTCCCGGCCAGGTCCGGGTGCTCGTCGTCGACGCCCGTGTCCAGTACGGCGACGGTGATCCCGGCGCCCTTCGTCGTACGCCACGCCTCCTGCGTGCGCATCGCGTCCAGCGCCCACTGCTGGTCCCGGATGCTGTCGGCGTGCGCGGCGGTGGACGGCAGGAGGGCGAGGGAGGCGGCGAGGGGGACGCTGAGGAGGGCGCGGCCCAAGGGGCGGCGGCAGCGCGGGGCGCGACGTTCGGCGGTCCCGGCCCGGTCGGGTTTGTCGGCTTTCATGACGGCTGCTCCGTGGCGGACGCGGCGGTTTTGCGCAGGCCGCGTTCGATGCGGTCGGCGAGGCCCTTCGCCTCGTGGCCGAGGCCGGACTGGGCGGGGGCGGTGGTGGCGCCGGCCTTCATCGCCTCCTCGGCGGGCTGCGGTTCGGTGACGGTACGGCCGTCGGCGAAGCCGGAGACGGCGTAGACGACGACGGGGACATCGGTGAGGACGGAGATCGTCCAGGAGGCCCGCTGGTCGTCGCCGAAGCCGGCGGCGACGGTGTCCTCGGCGGCGTACGGGCGGGGCATCAGGTCGGTACGGCGGTCGAGGCCGTCCTTGGCGAAGCGGTTCCTGAGCGCGGTCATGGCGGCGGCGTCGGTCTTGGTGAACATGAGGCCGACGGTGGTGACGTTGCTCTGGGTGGCGTCGGTGTAGGTGGCGCGCAGCAGCCGCAGGCAGCCGACGGGGGCGAGGGCCTTGCGCAGCAGCGGGTCGAAGGCGTCGGCGCAGCCGCTGTCGGGCGCGACGGCGATCCGGGTCCAGGTGCGGTCGGTGCCGCCGGGGCCGGCGCCCTCGCCGCGGACGGTGGGCGGGAACAGGTCGTCGACGGGGACGCCGTGCCACAGCTGGCCGGCCGCCGCGAAGGTGTCGCGGGAGGTGTCCGCGCCGGAGTCGCCGGTGAGCCAACTCCCGGCCGCGGCACCGCCGATGAGGCCGACACCGAGCACCACGCACGCGGCGACGGCCGCCGCGCGCGCCTTGGTGGGCCGCGGCCTGCGTCGACCGGCGTACGGCTCGGGCGGTGTCCAGGGCGAGGTGTCCGGCTGCGCGAATGTCACGAAGGGGCGGCCGGGCGAGGCCCCGAGCACACCGTCGAGCGCCTCGGCGGACCGCCGCGACGCCCATGTCGGCGGCTGCCAGCCGCCGGGCCGCTCCGGCGTGAGGGGCCGCGGCCGAGGCGTCCCTTCGGGGCCGGTCTCCTCGGACAGGGGTCGACGAGCAGGCGCGGCCGGGGGCGGGGCGCTGTCACGGAGCGGCGCGGCCGGGCGGGGCGAGTGGCCGTCGGCGGACGTGCCGGAGGGACGGGCCCGACGGTCGTCGGCGGCAGGCTCCGAGGGCCGTACGGCTCCCCCGCCGGCGGACGGTCCGGCGGACCGCTCACCGAGAGACGGGCCCGACTCGGCGGACCGGCCCCCCGAGGACGGCACACGCCGCCCGGCATCCCGCACCGAGGGCGGGGCATCGGGAAAGCGTGCCGAGGCCGGGGGTGGTGGTACGTCGCCCGAGCGACGAACGGCCGACGAGCCATCCGAGAAACGGGACGACGCCGCAGGCGCAGCGCCAGCGCCATCCGGGCGACGAACGCTCGGCGGGGCATCCGGAAAACGAGACGTTCCCGCAGGCGGAGTGTCATCCGAGCGGCGAGCGGCCCACGAGCCATCCGGGAAGCGGGACGGCGCCGCAGGCGCAGCGCCAGCGCCATCCGGGCGGCGAGCGCTCGGCGGGGCGTCCGGGAAGCGGGACGGCGGCGCAGGCTCGGTGTCAGCCGGGCGGCGGGCGGTTGGTGGGGTGTCCGGGGAGCGGGGTGGGGCGTCGGGGGGCGGCGGCGGGGAGGTGTCGTGGGGGCGGCGAGAGGGCGGGCGGCTGTCCGGGAAGCGGGTGGGGGCTGTCGGCGGGGTTTTCAGCAGGCGGGTCCAGGTCGCCGGCGGGGTGTCCGGGAAGCGGGCCGACGCGGGCGGAGGCGGCGGAGTGGCCGCGGGGCCGCCGCTCGGGCTCGCGGTGCGCCGGAAGTCGGAGAAGCGCGGGTGTTCGGCGCGGCGCGGGGCGGTGCCGCCGTCCGCGCCGGAAGCGCGCTCGGGGCCGCCGCTGCCCGAACTCCGGCTGCTCTCGGGGGTGTTCGGCAGGTCCGCCGTACCCGGGTGCCGTGCGTCCTGGGGCGTACCCGGCGCCGAGGACGGGCGGGGCGGGGTGCTGGGCCGCGCCGGCACTCCCGCCGTCGGGGGCCGCTGCGGACGGCGCGGCGCGGTCGGCCCCTTCCCTGCCCGGGGCGGCAGAGCCGTGGACTCCTCGGCCGCCCCGGAGCCGAACGGAGAAGGAGAGCGAGGAGGTGTGCCGGGCGTCGACGGGCCGGACGGGACGGGTGTCACGGTGCCCGACCCCGACCCCGACGCCGTGCGGTCCGAGGGGGTGTCTGCCGTGGTGCCGTCGTGGGTCGGCGGTATGGACGGGCGGGGCGGGACCGGTGGGCGTGGAGGGATGGAGGCGCGGCGCGCTTCCGTGCTCATGCACCCCCCGTTTCCTCGTCCCGTGCCGACCCGGAGGTCGTCCGGGCGTCCGACCGCCCGTGGGGAGCGATCGTCACGCAAACCGGGAGTCACCCCACCGACGATCCGCCGACACCACGGGCAAGCCATACCCCTGGCAGCGGATCGGCATCCCCGTCGAGGTCGTCCCTGCGTCCGCGTCACTCTACGGGTTGGCCCCGGTCGAACGGGAACCAGTCGGCGGGACCGTGGCTTTAGCCCGGAACGTCCCCCTACCCTGCGGTAATCATGTCTGGCAGGCTTCGAGCATGACTGCGCGCGCCGCCGACCGGGCCCGGTACGACCGGGCCACAGCTCACCTCGACGCTCCCCTCGCGATCGTCGACCTCGACGCCTTCGACGCGAACGCCGACGACCTCCGGCGCAGGGCCGGCGGCAAGCCGATCCGCGTCGCGAGCAAGTCCGTTCGCTGCCGGGCGCTGCTGGAGCGGGTCCTGGCCCGGGACGGCTTCCAGGGCATCATGTCGTTCACCCTCGACGAGTCCCTGTGGCTGGCCCGTTCCGGGTTCGACGACATCCTGCTCGCCTACCCGTCGGCCGACCACGCGGCGTTCGCCGAGCTGGCGGGCGACCCCAAGCTCGCCGCCGCGGTGACCGTGATGGTCGACGACCCCGCCCAGCTCCAGCTGATCGACAACTCCCGGCGGGGCGGCACCGAAGTCGTCCGGGTCTGCCTGGAGTTGGACACCTCGCTGAAGCTGCTCGGCGGACGGGTGCGCGTCGGCGCGCGGCGCTCCCCGCTGCACTCCCCCGCGCAGGTCGCCGACATGGCC
Source organism: Streptomyces sp. NPDC107538 (assembly GCF_055657445.1). Lineage (NCBI taxonomy): Bacteria > Bacillati > Actinomycetota > Actinomycetes > Kitasatosporales > Streptomycetaceae > Streptomyces > Streptomyces sp. NPDC107538. The sequence goes on from NZ_JBVKAY010000014.1 coordinate 70,669, forward strand.
CGCGCGGTCGCCGAGCGCCCCGGGTTCAAGCTGGTCGGGATCATGGCGTACGAGGGTCATATCGCCGGTGTCGGCGACTCGGTGGCGGGGCGGCCGGTCCGTTCGCGGGCGATCCGGATGATGCAGGCCACCGCGAAGAAGGAGCTGGCGGCGCGGCGGGCCGAGGTCGTGCGTGCCGTACGGCGGGTGGCGCCGGACCTGGAGTTCGTCAACGGCGGCGGTACGGGCAGTGTGCAGCACACGGCGGCGGAGGACGCGGTCACCGAGATCGGCGCCGGATCGGGCCTGTACGTGCCGAGGCTCTTCGACAACTACACCTCGTTCAGCGGGCGTCCGGCCGCGCTGTTCGCGATGCCCGTCGTACGGCGCCCCGGTGTCGGGGTCGTCACCGTGCTCGGCGGCGGTTACCCGGCCTCCGGCGCGCCGGGCCCGGACCGGCTGCCGGTGCCGTATCTGCCGGAGGGGCTGAAGTACGACCCGCAGGAGGGTCCGGGCGAGGTGCAGACCCCGCTGCTGGGCGCGCCCGCGGACGATCTGCTGCTCGGCGACAAGGTGTGGTTCCGGCACGCCAAGGCGGGCGAGCTGTGCGAGCGGTTCGACGTGCTGCACCTGGTCGAGGGCGACGAGGTGACGTCGACCGTGCCGACGTATCGCGGCGAGGGCCACACGTTCCTGTAGCCCGGAGCGGGCTCACGGGCTTACTGGGGGCCGAGGCTGCTGCCCACGCCGCCCGTGCTGCCCTCCGTGCTCCCGCCCTTGTCGCCGCCCGTGTCCGCGTTCGCGTCGCCCGCCGGGCGGATGCCCTCGACGATCTCGTCGATGTCGTCGAGCGGCGGGCCCTCGTCGCCCGCGTCGAGGGCGAAGCGGACCAGGACGGGGGCCTCGGAGCCGCTGGTGGAGGGGAAGACGAGGGACTGGACCCAGCCGCCGGATCCGGCGCCGGTGGTGACGCGCCAGCGCACGTAGTAGCCGGCGCGGCCCGCGACGGCGACCGAGCCGGAGCCGGCGACCTCGTGGCCGGTGATGCCGTCGTACGGCTGCCGGTCCAGGACGTTCTTGTCGAAGGCGTCGTTCGCGGCGTCCTCGATGTCGTTCTCGGCGAGGGTCTTCGGCGAGGTCTCGTCGCTGCCGGTGACGGTCCGGGAGACCACGACGCCGCCCCGGCAGACCGCGCCTTCGCCGGGGCAGTCGAAGGTGCCGTCGGTGACGAGCACGGCGTCCTCCTCGCCGGAGCCGTCGCCGCTCTCCCAGCCGTCGGGGACCGGGAACGTGATGCCGTTGAGGTCGTCCGTGACGCGGGTCGGGTCGCCGGAGGGGGACGCGGTGGCGGGTTTCGTCGGGGACGGGCTGTCGTCGCCCCCGGCGGTCGGGGAGGTCGTCACCGCGGTCGTCTCCCGGCCGCCGTCCCCGTCGCCGTCTTCGCCGAGCAGCAGGACGCCGCCGGTGACCGCCCCGGCGACCAGGACGGCCCCGACGGCGGCCAGCGCGACGACCTGGGTGCGGCCGAGGCCCCGGCGAGAGGACGGCCGCGAGGGGAGCACCGGCGGCACGGGCTGCTCGGGCTGGCGCCGGTGGTCGGTCCACGCGGTCCCGTCCCACCAGCGTTCGGTGAGCGGGTAGGACGGGTCGCTGTACCAGCCGGGCGGCGGCGAACTGCTCATCCCGGCACTTTAATCACACCGACGAGGTCGATGTTCCGGTCGCCGGGACGGACCGCCTAGAGCGGGGTGACGTACGCGCCCGAGATACCGCCGTCGACCAGGAAGTCGGTGGCGTTGACGAACGAGGAGTCGTCGCTGGCGAGGAACGCGACGGCCGCCGCGATCTCGGTGGCCTCGGCGAACCGTCCGACCGGGATGTGTACGAGTCGGCGCGCGGCCCGCTCCGGGTCCTTGGCGAACAGCTCCTGGAGCAGGGGGGTGTTGACCGGGCCGGGGCAGAGCGCGTTGACGCGGATGCCCTCCCGCGCGAACTGCACGCCCAGCTCCCGGGACATCGCCAGCACACCGCCTTTGGAGGCCGTGTACGAGATCTGGGAGGTCGCCGCGCCCATGCGGGCCACGAAGGACGCGGTGTTGATGATCGAGCCCTTGCCCTGCTGCCGCATGTAGGGGATCGCGGCCTTGCAGCACAGGTACACGGAGGTGAGGTTGACCTCCTGGACCCGCTTCCAGGCCTCCAGGCCGGTCTCCAGGATGGAGTCGTCGTCGGGCGGCGAGATGCCCGCGTTGTTGAAGGCGATGTCGACGCTGCCGTAGGTGTCGAACGCGGTCTTGAAGAGCGCGTCGACCTGCTCGGCGTCGGTGACGTCGACCTTCACGAAGAGCCCGCCGACCTCGTCGGCGGCGGCCTTGCCGCGTGCCTCGTCCAGGTCGCCGCAGACGACGTGCGCGCCCTCGGCGGCGAGCCGGCGCGCGGTGGCGAGGCCGATGCCGCTGCCGGCGCCGGTGATGACGGCGGTACGGCCGACGAGACGGCGGCAAACACTCTGTTCGGTCACTGTGCGGGGCCCTCCGTGCTGATGAAGACGTTCTTGGTTTCGGTGAAGGCGGTCAGGGCGTCCGGGCCCAGCTCGCGGCCGATGCCGGACTGCTTGAAGCCGCCGAAGGGGGTCCAGTAGCGCACGCTGGAGTGCGAGTTGACGGACAGGTTGCCCGCGCGGACGCCCTGGGAGACCCGCAGGGCGCGGCCGACGTCCCGGGTCCAGATGGAGCCGGAGAGGCCGTACGGGGTGTCGTTGGCGAGCCGTACGGCGTCCGCCTCGTCGGTGAAGGGCAGCAGGACGGCCACGGGCCCGAAGATCTCCTCGCGGGCGGCGGCGGAGTCGGGCCGCTCCCCGGTGAGCACGGTCGGCGGGAACCAGAAGCCGGGCCCCTCGGGGGCGCCGCCGCGCAGCGCGGTCGCCTCGTCGGGCACGAACTCCCGTACGCGGTCCAGCTGCTGACGGGAGATCAGCGGGCCCATCTGGGTCTTCTCGTCGGCGGGGTCGCCCACCACCACGGCGGCCAGGCTCTCGGCGAGGAGGGCGTGGACCTCGTCGTACACGGACTCCTGGACCAGGATCCGGGTGCGGGCGCAGCAGTCCTGGCCGGCGTTGTCGAGGAACGAGAAGGGGTCGACGGCGGTCTTGAGGTCGGCGTCGGCGAAGACGATGTTGGGGCTCTTGCCGCCGAGTTCGAGGGTGACCTGCTTGACCTGGTCGGCGCAGAGTTCCATGACGCGCTTGCCGGTCCGGGTGGAGCCGGTGAAGACGATCTTGGCGACGCCGGGGTGCCGGACGAGGGCCTCGCCGGTGATGTCGCCGCGTCCGGGCAGGACCTGGAAGAGGTGTTCGGGGAGCCCTGCCTCCAGGGCGAGTTCGGCGAGGCGCAGCGCGGTGAGCGGGGTGGTCTCGGCGGGCTTGAGGAGGACGGCGTTGCCGGCGGCGAGCGCGGGTGCGGTGCCCCAGGCGGCGATGGGCATGGGGAAGTTCCAGGGCGCGATCACCCCGACGACCCCGAGGGGTTCGAGGATCGTGACGTTCAGGCCGCCCGGCACCGGGATCTGCCGGCCGGAGAGCCGTTCGACGCCGCCGGCGGCGTAGTCGAGCAGGTCCCGGACGTTGCCGGCCTCCCAGCGGGCGTTGCCGAGGGTGTGTCCGGCCTCGCGGACCTCCAGAAGGGCGAGTTCCTCGACGTGGTCGTCGACGACGGAGGCGAAGCGGCGCAGCAGCCGGGCCCGGTCGGCGGGGGCGCCGGCGGCCCAGGCGCGCTGTGCCTTCTCCGCCCGGCCCACGGCCGTGTCCACGTCGTGCTCGGCGGCGCCCGCGACGGCGGCGATGACCTCCTCCGTCGCCGGATTGAGGACGTCCAGGATGTGGTGCTGGGACACGGGATGCCTCACAGACGTTCGAAGGAGCGGCGCAGCTCCCAGTCGGTCACGGCGGCGTCGAAGGCCGCCAGTTCGACGCGGGCCATGTTCAGGTAGTGCGCGACGACCTCGTCGCCGAAGGCGGCCTTGGCGATGGGGCTGTTCTCCCACAGCTCGGCGGCCTCGCGGAGGGTGGTCGGCACATGGGCGTAGTCGGCGGCGTAGGCGTTGCCCGCGCACACCTCCGGCAGCTCCAGCTTCTGTTCGATGCCGTACAGGCCGGCCGCGATCAGGCCCGCGACGGCGAGGTGCGGGTTGACGTCACCGCCGGGGAGCCGGTTCTCGAAGCGCATCGAGCGGCCGTGGCCGACGACCCTGAGCGCGCAGGTGCGGTTGTCGTAGCCCCAGGCGACGGCGGTCGGGGCGAAGGAGCCCGGCTGGAACCGCTTGTAGGAGTTGATGTTGGGGGCGTAGAGCAGCGAGAAGTCGCGGAGGGCGGCCAGCTGTCCGGCGAGGAAGTGCCGCATGACCTCGGACATCTCCTGCCCGGCGGCCATGACGTTGACGCCGTCGGAGTCCGCGAGGGAGAGGTGGATGTGGCAGGAGTTGCCCTCGCGCTCGTTGTACTTCGCCATGAAGGTGAGCGAGACGCCCTCCTGCGAGGCGATCTCCTTGGCGCCGGTCTTGTAGATCGCGTGCTGGTCGCAGGTGACCAACGCCTCGTCGTACTTGAAGGCGATCTCGTGCTGGCCGGGGTTGCACTCGCCCTTGGCGGACTCGACGGTCAGCCCGGCGGCGGCCATCTCGTTGCGGATCCGGCGGAGCAGGGGCTCGATACGGCCGGTGCCGAGGACCGAGTAGTCGATGTTGTACTGGTTGGCCGGGGTCAGGCCCTTGTAACCGGCGTCCCAGGCCTGCTCGTAGGAGTCCTTGAAGACGATGAACTCCAGCTCGGTGCCGACGTTGGCCGTGTAGCCGAGTTCGGCGAGGCGCTCCAGCTGGCGGCGCAGGATCTGGCGGGGCGCGGCGACGACCGGGGAGCCGTCGCTCCAGGCCAGGTCGGCGATGAGCATGGCCGTGCCCTCGTTCCACGGCACCCGGCGCAGGGTGCTCAGGTCCGGGTGCATGGCGAAGTCGCCGTAGCCCCGGTCCCAGGAGGACATCGCGTAGCCGTCGACGGTGTTCATCTCGGTGTCGACGGCGAGCAGGTAGTTGCAGCCCTCGGTGCCGTGGGCGAGCACCTCGTCGAGGAAGAAGCGCGCGGCGAACCGCTTGCCCTGGAGGCGCCCTTGCATGTCGGGGAAGGCCAGGACGACAGTGTCGATCTCACCGCCCGCGACGAGGGTGTGGAGTTCCTCGACGGTGAGCGGGGGTGTGCGGTCTGCCACGGGAAAGCCTCCTAGGGGCTTCTTCGGCCATCCGGGAGCCATAAGGTATTACCCGTAACCATTAGTTGGGAAGGGGGAACCGCCACATGTCGCGGACAGGAGCGGAACCGGAGACTCCGTGGGCCGACGACCGACTGGCGTCCGTGCTGCGGCCCGTGCGGGCGGGCAACGGCTTCGAGGAGGCCCTGGAGCAGATCCTCCAGGTGGTCCGGCTCGGGCTGGTACCGGGCGGCGAGCGGCTGCCTGCGGAGCGCGACCTGGCCGAGCGGCTCGGGATCAGCCGGGTGACGCTGCGCGAGGTGCTGAAGGTGCTCCAGGACCAGGGGCTGATCGAGGCGCGGCGCGGGCGGTACGGCGGAACGTTCGTGCTGCCGCGCGTGGACACCCCGGGCGAGGACGAGCTGCGCCGCCGCCTGAAGGGCATCGACGTCGAGGACACCCTGCGGTTCCGCGAGGTGCTGGAGGTGGGCGCGGCCGGGCTGTGCGCGGCCCACGGGCTGAGCAGCGAGGGGGCCGACCGGCTGCGGACGGCGCTGGCCCGTACGCACAACGCGCCGCTGACGGAGTACCGCCGTCTGGACACCCTGCTGCACCTCACGATCGCCGAGCTGTCGGGCTCCCCGTCGCTGGCGGGCCAGTACGCGGCCGTCCGCGCGGGGGTCAACGACCTGCTCGACTGCATCCCGCTGCTGGTACGGAACCTGGAGCACTCCCAGCAGCAGCACACGGCCCTGGTGGAGGCCGTGCTCGACGAGGACGCGGAGGCGGCGCGGGAGATCATGCGGGAGCACTGCGCGGGCACGGCGGCCCTGCTGCGCGGCTTCCTGGGATGAGGCTCCCGGGAGTGGATTTACGGGCGTGTAACGCACGGGTATTGCTTTTCGGCCACCCCTCCCACAAAGGTATGGATCCATTCCTTTGAGTGGGGAGAGTGCGCCATGTCCCTGAAAGCCACGGACACCGCCGACGCGGCGGACGACTATCTGGAGCGCCGGACGCTCCGCCGGGGCAGCGCCGGCTGGGTACTGCTGACCGGCCTCGGCGTCGCCTATGTCGTCTCCGGCGACTTCTCCGGCTGGAACCTCGGCCTCGCGGAGGGCGGCTTCGGAGGCCTGGCGATCGCCACCGTGCTCATGGGCACGATGTACGCCTGTATGGTCTTCGCCCTCGCCGAACTGTCCGCGATCCTGCCCACGGCCGGCGGCGGCTACGGCTTCGCCCGCCGGGCGCTCGGCCCCTGGGGCGGCTTCCTGACGGGCACGGCGATCCTGATCGAGTACGTGCTGGCCCCGGCCGCCATCGTGATCTTCATCGGTGACTATGTGGAGTCGCTCGGCCTGTTCGGCCTGGAGTCCGGCTGGCCGGTCTACTACGTCTGCTTCGCGATCTTCATCGGCATCCATCTCTGGGGGGTCGGCGAGGCCCTGATCGCCAGCTTCGTCGTCACCGGTATCGCGGTGTTCGCCCTGATCGTGTTCGCGCTGGGCGCGCTGCCGGACTTCAGCGTCTCCGCGCTCGACGACATCCCGGTCGACTCGTCGGCCTTCGGCGCGAGTTCATGGCTGCCGATGGGACTGCTCGGTATCTGGGCGGCGTTCCCGTTCGGTATGTGGTTCTTCCTGGGCGTGGAGGGTGTACCGCTGGCCGCCGAGGAGACCAAGGACCCGGCGCGTGCGCTGCCGAAGGCGATCCGCTGGTCGATGGGCGTCCTGGTGCTGCTGGCCGTGATCACCTTCCTGGCCGCCGCCGGGGCGCGCGGCTCCGCCGCCATCCAGGACGCCGGCAACCCGCTGGTCGAGGCGCTCCAGCCGGACGGCAAGGCGACCGCGCTCAGCCGTTTCGTGAACTACGCCGGTCTGGCCGGCCTCGTGGCCTCCTTCTTCTCCCTGATCTACGCCGGTTCCCGCCAGCTCTTCGCCCTCTCCCGGGCCGGCTACCTCCCCCGGGTCCTCTCGCTCACCAGCAGCCGCAAGGCCCCGTATCTGGGTCTGCTGGTGCCGGGCGCGATCGGTTTCGCGCTGGCCGCGGCCACCGGGGACGGCGGCCGGATGCTGAACATCGCCGTCTTCGGCGCCACCATCAGCTATGCGCTGATGGCCCTGTCGCACATCGTGCTGCGCCGCCGGGAGCCGGGGCTGGAGCGGCCGTACCGTACGCCGGGCGGGGTGCTGACCTCCTCGGTCGCCCTCGTCCTTGCGTGCTCGGCGCTGGTGGCCACCTTCCTGGTGGATGTGACGGCCGCGTTCATCGCGCTCGGGGTGTACGCGGTCGCGGCGGCGTACTTCGGGTTCTACAGCCGTAAGCACCTGGTGGCGAAGGCGCCGGAGGAGGAATTCGCGGCGCTGGCCGCCGCCGAGGCAGAGTTGGCACGGGACTGACTCGTTCCGTTCCGTGGGTTCCATGAGTGGGGAGCACGTGTGACCAGGCCGTTGATCGGTGTGAGTACGTATCTGGAGTCCGGCGCGCGCTGGGGCGTCTGGGAGCTGGAGGCGGCGCTGCTGCCGGTCGGCTACCCCCGGCTCGTGCAGGCGGCGGGCGGCGTCGCCGCGATGCTGCCGCCGGACGACCCGTCGCACGCCGCCGGGGCGGTCGCCCGCCTCGACGGCCTGGTCATCGCGGGCGGCCCCGATGTGGACCCCGCCCTGTACGGCGCCGAGCGCTCCCCGCGCTGTGGCCCGCCCGCGCCCGAGCGCGACGCGTGGGAGCTGGCGCTGATCCGGGCGGCGCTGGACTCCGGCACGCCCCTCCTCGGCATCTGCCGGGGTATGCAGCTGCTGAACGTCGCCCTCGGCGGCACGCTCGTCCAGCACCTCGACGATCACGTGGTCGAGGTCGGTGTCTTCGGCCGGCATCCGGTGAAGCCGGTGCCGGGTACGCGGTACGCCGACATCAACGCGGAGGAGGTCGACGTCCCGACCTACCACCACCAGGCCGTCGACCGGCTCGGCGCCGGGCTCCTGCCGTCCGCGTACGCGTCCGACGGGACGGTCGAGGCGATCGAACTCCCCGATCCCGCGTGGGTGCTGGGTGTCCAGTGGCATCCGGAGATGGGCGAGGACGTGCGGGTGATGCGGGCGCTCACGGTGGCGGCGGGCCGGGGCGCCTAAGGGGGCGGGGCGACGGTGATCGGGCGGGTGCGAGTGCGTGGGGTTGCTCGCGCAGTTCCCCGCGCCCCTGAAAGATGAAAAGCACGGGGCGCAGCCCCTGCTTTTCAGGGGCGCGGGGAACTGCGCGAGAAGCCCCACCGGCCCGCGCATACCCACCCACCCCGCGCGGAGCGCGAAAGGGGGGTCGAAGGGGCGCAGCCCCTGGTGGATGGGACGGGTAGGGGCGGCGGGGGCGAAAAACCACCCTCAGTCGAGCCGCGCTCTCAACCACTCCAGCGCCGCTTCCCCCTGGGCCCGCTGGAAAGCCCGAAGCGTCGGGATGCCAGGTACGGGCGGTCGCCGGGAGTGTTCGATCAGGAACCCCGCGAAGGCGGCCAACACGGCGGTGACCCCGTCCGGCTCGGCCGTCCGCCCCAGGGGATGCGCCGTGAACACCCGCTCGGGGCACGGCCCACCCTGAGCCCTGACACACGGCAGCATCAACACCAGGTCGAACCACGGCGCGGCCCCGCTCTGGGCATGCGGCCAGTCGACGAAGACGACCCGCCCGTCCGCCGTGAGCAGCATGTTGTCGGCCCGCAGATCGCAGTGCGCGAGGGTGTCCCCTACCGCGAACTCCCCCCAGCGGGAGGAGAGTTCGGCGAGCCGGGACAGATGCCGGACGGTCCACGGGTCGAGCCCCTCCCCCGTGTCCCCCGCGTCGATCATCCGCTGCCACCCCCGGAAGCTCCCGGCCAGGCCCTCCACCAGGGGCGGCGCGGCGACGGGCGCGGGCGTGAGCGTACGACTCAACTCCCCCACCGCGTCCAGCACGATCTGCAACTCGCCCTCCCGCCAAGGGACATGGGGCTGACGCCCCCTCACGTTCTCGAACACCAGGGCCACCCACGTACCGTCGTCGTACGTACCGAGCAGCCGGGGCGCGGGCACCTCCGCCGGGAGCGCGGCGGCATGGCGCGCCTCGCGCCGGTGCAGCTTGGGACTGTCGGGGTTGGCCAGCACGCTCACCGCCTTCACGAAGGCGCGGCGGCCCCCGGCGGTGACGACCCGCGCGGCCACTCCGGGCGAGAACCCGCCCGGTTGTGTCACCGCCTCGACCACCGGCCCACCGAGCACCTCGGCGACGGCGTCACGGACCGCCTCAGGCAGGGCCTCCCAGGGCGCACGGACACCGGTCGCGGGCGGGGCGATGAGGGTCATGCCCGCATCCTGCGGGTGCCGCGCAGGCCCACGCCACCGCTTTTCGACGGCGGGGCCGCCCGCGCGCGTCAGCCTCCGGACACCGACGCCGACGCTCCCCGGGTCAGGCCCAGCAGATCCCGGGCCGGGCCGGCCGGGCGGTGGCCCGTCGGCCAGACCGCGCGGAGGGCGCGGCGCAGGCGTACGCCGTCCACCGGGATGCGGACCAGGCGACGGGCGGAGAGTTCCTCGCCGAGGGCCAGTTCGCTGAGCACCGCGGGTCCCGCGCCGCTCAGCGCGGACGACTTCACCGCCGTCGTGGAGGACAGCTCGATGAGGGGCCGGGCCAGGCCGCCCAGGGCGGCCTCCAGGACCTGGCGCGTGCCGGACCCCTTCTCCCGGAGGATCAGCGGTGTGGAGGCCAGCTCCGCCGCGTCCAGGGGCTTGCGGCGGCGGGCCCACGGGTGGCTCGGCGAGGTGACGACGATCAGGTGGTCGTGGGCTATCACGGCCGCGTCCAGCCCGGCCGGGACGGTGGGCCCCTCGACGAACCCGAGGTCGGCCTCGTCCGCGAGCAGCCGCTCCGCCACGACCGTCGAGTTGCCCGCGAGGAGCGACACCGCCGTGTCCGGACGCGCGGCGCGCAGCGCGATGAGCCAGCCGGGCAGCAGATACTCGGCGATGGTCATGCTCGCGGCGACCCGGAGCCGGGAGTCGCGCCGGTCCCGCAGCGCCTGCGCGCCCACGTCGAACGCCTCGGCCGCCTCCACGATCCGCCGGGCCCAGTCCGTGACGAGCGCCCCCGCGTCGGTGAGCCGGGACCCGCGCGGCGACCGGTCGACCAGCGCGACCCCCAACTGCCGTTCCATGGACCGGATCCGGCTGCTCGCGGCCGGCTGGGTGATCCCCAGCTCCCGGGCCGCCCGCCCGAGCGAGCCCAGCCGGGCCACGGCCAGCAGCAGTTCGAGCGCCCCGAGATCCGGCACCCGGTGGGCCAGCCCGCCCCGCCCCTCGCTCGTCTCACTCATAACCCCAGCTTATGCCCCCATACAAGCGAACTCCCTGGTGGGCCCCGCACGACGCCGCGACGCTCGAAGCATGGCCACCGCAGTCCGCCCACCCCAGCCGGTCCGTACCGCCCACCCCGCTCACCCGACGCACTCCGGGCCCGCCACTCATCCCCACACCCGCCCCCGCCTCCCCGCCCTCCGCCACCTCGGCCCGAACTGGTACGCCCCGGTCATGGGCACCGCGATCGTGGCCTCGGCCGGAGCCGGACTCCCCCTGCACGTCCCGGGCCTGCGGACGGCGTGCGCGGCGGTCTGGGCGCTCGCGCTGCTCGCCCTGGTGGTCCTCCTCGGCGCCCGCGCCCTGCACTGGGCCCACCACCGCGACCAAGCCCGCGCCCACCTCCTCGACCCGGCCGTGGCCCCCTTCTACGGCTGTCTCTCCATGGCCCTGCTGGCCGTCGGCGGCGGTGCCCTGGCCGTGGGCCGGGACTGGATCGGGATGCGCGCGGCCGTCGTGCTGGACGTGGTGCTCTTCGGCGCCGGGACGGTCGTGGGGGTGACCGCCGCCGTCGTCGTGCCGTATCTGCTGATCGTCCGGCACCGGATCGAGCCCGCCCAGGTCACTCCCGTGCTGCTGCTCCCCCTCGTCGCGCCCATGGTCTCCGCCGCGCTCGGCCCGCTGCTCGTCCCGCATCTGCCGCCGGGGCAGGCCCGGCAGACGCTGCTGCTCGGCTGTCTCGCGCTGTTCGGGCTGAGCCTGCTGGCCACGCTGCTCGTGCTGCCGCTGGTGTTCGGCCGACTGGTCACGGCGGGCCCGCTGCCGCTCGCCCTCACCCCGAGCCTGTTCCTGGTCCTGGGCCCGCTCGGACAGTCGACCACCGCCGCCGGCAACCTGGCCGACGCGGCCCCCGGCGCCGTATCAGCCACGACAGCCGTTTCGGCCGCTTCAGTCGCTTCAGCCGGTTCAGCCGCTTCAGGCGTACCGGCCGCATCGACCTCGTACGCGCACGGCCTCACCAGCATCGCCGTCCTCTACGGCATCCCGGTCCTGGGCTTCGCCCTGCTCTGGCTCGCGCTCGCCTCGGCGATGGTCGTACGGGCCCGGCGCCTGGGCATGGGGTTCTCGATGGGGTGGTGGGCGTTCACCTTCCCGGTCGGCACCTGTGCGACCGGCGCGGAGGCGCTGGCCCGGCACACGGGGCTTCTCGCCCTCGACGTGCTCGCCGTCGCGCTGTACACGCTGCTGCTCGCGGCCTGGGTGACGGCCGCCGTGGGCACCGCGCGCGGTCTGCTCAGCGGTGAGCTGCTCGCAGCGCCGCGCCCAGCACTCGCGGCGCCTCGGCCAACGACGGCCCGTACCACGTGAGATGACGGCCGCTCACCAAGGCGCACGGCAGCCCGGGGAACGCCTCGGGCCCGTCGTCGGCGGTGAAGCGGTACGGCTCGTCGGGCAGGACCACCACATCGGGGGCGGCGGCCCGCAACTCCTCGACGGGGACCCGGGGATAGCGCTCCGCGTGCCCGGCGTAGAGATGGTCGACGCCGAGCCGGGCGAGCACGTCACCGGCGAAGGTGTCCCGGCCCAGGACCATCCACGGGCGCCGCCAGATGGGTACCACGGCGGTCGTACGGCGGTCGGCGGTCGTCCGGCCGTCGGCGGTCGTCCGGCGGCCCGGCATCGGTGGCCCGGCCTCCCCCGTCCCCGGCGGCCGGGACCACGCCGACTCCGCCTCGTCCAGCCAGCGCGGACGGGACCGGGCCCCGCAGGCGCGCAGCACACGGTCGAGTTCGGTGAGGGCGCCCGGCACGTCCCGCACCTCGGTGACCAGGACCTCGATGCCGGCCTCCCGCAGTGCGGTGAGGTCGGGCTCGCGGTTCTCCTCCTCGTTGGCGATCACCAGGTCGGGGGCGAGGCGGGCGATGACATCGGTCTTGGGGTTCTTGGTCCCGCCGATCCGGACGGCGTCAAGATCACTCGGGTGGCTGCACCAGTCGGTGACCCCCACCAGGGTGCCGGGCAGCGTCACGGCGACCGCCTCCGTCAGCGACGGGACGAGGGAGACGACACGGGGACCGGAGAACCCGGAGGGCACGGAAGACCCGTAAGGCACGGAGGTCAGGGGGCGCGCGGCGGGGCTCACGCGCCCTGCCGGTGCCGGTCCTCCAGGGCCTCGATGTGGTCCGCGACGGCCACCACGATCACCCGGGTCTCCGGCTCGGTGGCCCGCCAGCGGTGCCGTACGCCACCGGACATGTACAGCGTGTCACCGCGACCGAGGCGGTGGGCGCGGCCCTCGGCCTCGACCTCGACGGCGCCGTCGACGACGTACATCAGCTCGTCGTTGCGGTGCTGGACCTCGCGACCTTCGTCGTGGTCACCGGTGAACTCCATGGCGTGCAGCTGGTGGTGACCGCGCACGAGGGAGCGCGAGCAGGAGTCGGGGGGCGTGAAACCGTCCTCGTCGGCGGCGCGCACCACATCGACGCTGCACGCCGGGTCGGCCGCTGCGAGGAGTTCCACGGCGGTGGTGCCGAGGGCGTCCGCGATGCGTTCCAGGGAGGGCCTGCTGGGGCGGGCCCGTTCGTTCTCGACCTGGCTCAGGAAGGGGACCGACAGGCCGCTGCGCTCGGCCACGGCGGCGAGGGTGAGCTGCTGCGCCCGGCGCCGCCGCCGTACGGCCGCGCCCACCCGAAGGGGCTGTTCTTTGTGGTCGCCCATCGCTCCGGCTCCCTCCTTCGCTCGTCGGTCTCGCTGGTGGTCTCGCTCGTCGGTCTCGCTTGCGGTTCACTCGTCGGGCGGCTCACGGGTCGGGCACGTTTCTCCTGAAGAGTTCTCTGCACCCTACGCATGTTCGGCAAACCGTTTCATGCGCCCGTCACATCCCTGTAAACCGGTGGGGCGTCCATGCTCACACTTCGCGCCAGTTAAGCCACCGTCCCGCCAGCACTTTCGCGGCCTCCGGGCACGGCACGGCGAGGGGATCCGCCGCCCCCGGCGATCGCGCGGGGTGGCCCCTCCGGCACACCCCGTCACCGGGCCGCCGTTACGCGACCGCCGCCCGCCGAAGCCGCCCCGCGCAGCCACGACACGGTCCGGCCGGGCGCGGCGACCCGCCCTCCGCGTCCCGAAGTCCGGGATCGCCCAACGGAGTTGAGAACCCGAACGCGGTCCGACCCACCGGTCAAAAGGCCATGGAACCGGGTGGGTGCGAACCGCGTCAGGGTTGTCCGGATCTTTCTCGTACGTCAGTACGCGACCCGCCTCGTCCGTTCGGAGCGCGGGCGCGGCGTGGCGGGGCGTGGCGTGGCGTGGCGTGGACGTACCGGTACCGGCTACTTCACGGGGGCCATCTCGTCGACGATCCCCGGATGCGCGTCGATCCACTTCTCGACGCCCTCGTCCTCCTTGCCACGCCCGGCCTTCTGGATCGCCTGTTCCAGGCTCATCAGCTCGTCCGGGTCCATGTGCCAGTTCTTCAGCCAGCCGTTCAGCTCGGAGTACTTCGCGGGGAAGTCCTTGTGGGCGAGCGTACGGATCTCGTTGTTCGCGCCCCAGGTCTTCTCGGGGTCGGCGAGCCGGGTGAGGTCGTACTTGTCGTACGCCCAGTGCGGCGACCAGAGCACGACGGCGATCGGCTCCTTCTTCGCGTAGGCCCGCTCCAGTTCCGCGAGCATCGAACTCGTCCCGGCCTTGGTGAGCTTGAAGTCGGACAGGCCGTAGGCCGGCATGACCGTCTTCTCCAGCCGGACCATCTGACCGGTGCCGGGCTCGATGCCGACGATCCGGCCCTGGAACTCGTCCTTGTGCGTGCGCAGATCGTCCATCGTGCGCACGCCCTTGACGTACGACGGTACGGCGATCTCCAGCGATGTCCTGTCGTACCAGGCGCCGAGGTCGACGAGGTCGTTCTTGTACTTGTCCCAGTACGACTTCTGCGCGACCGGCAGCCAGGCGTCGAACTCGAAGTCGACCTGGCCGGTGGAGAGGCCGGTGAAGAGCGGGCCGACGTCGAGCTTGGTCTTCTTCGGCCGGTAGCCGCGCTTCTCCAGGACGTTCTCCCAGAGGTGGGTGACGGCGATGCCCTCGTCCCACGCCGGGTAACCGATGACGGGCGCGGCACCGGCCTGACGGCCCTGCGTGTAGCGGGACTTGGCGACCGGGGCCAGCTTGTCGACGATCCCGGGGTTCTTCTTCAGCCAGGCCTTGACGCCGTCCTCCTGGTGCCCCTTTCCGGCGTCCTGGATGACGCCTTCGAGGGAGGTGAGCTGGGTGTCGGTGAGCTTGAAGTCCTTCAGCCACCGGGCGACCTGGGGCTCGTCCTTCGCGAAGCCCTTCCGCCCGAGCGTGTGGATCCCGTCGCCCGCGCCGAAGGCACCCTCGGGGTCCTTCAGCTTGGTCAGCTCGTACTTGTCGTACGCCCAGTGCGGCGACCAGAGCGTGACGGCGATGGGCTCCTTCTTCTGGTACGCCCGGTCCAACTGGGCCAGCATCGCCGAGGTGTTGGACTTGACCAGCTGGTACTCGCCCTTGAGGCCGTAAGTGTTCTGGACCTTGTCCTCGTACAGCTTGGTCTCGCCCGCGCCGGGCTCGATGCCGTAGATCTTCCCCTTGAACAGGTCGCCCTTGCCCTTGAGGTCGTCGAGGGACTTCACGCCCTTGACGTAGGAGGGGACGGCGATCTCCAGGGAGGTCTTGTCGTACCAGCTGCCGTAGTCCTCCAGCCGGTCCTGGTACTTCGCCCAGTACGAGGCGTGGGTGGCCGGCAGCCAGGAGTTGGTCTGGATGTCGACGCTGCCCTGCGCCTGGCCGTTGTAGAGGGCGCCGACCTCCAGGGACCTGGTCTCGGGGGTGAAGCCGCGCTGCTGGAGGATCTCCTTCCAGAGGTACGTGGAGGCCACGCCCTCGGGCCAGTCGATGTAGCCCATGCTGATCGGGCGGCCCTGGCCGACGTTCTCGGTGACCTCGGCGGTGTCGTCGGACCTGCCGAAGACGTTCAGGCCTCCGGCGACGAGGGCGAGGACGAGGACGCCGACCATCGCGACCGGGGTGGCCGGTTTCCAGCGCAGGAAGCTGAGGCCGCCGAGGGCCGTGTTCGCCTTGGCGAGGGCGCGGCGGCCGAGCGGTGACACGCGCTGGTTGAGGGCGCCGGTCATCCGGTCGAGGTAGATCGCGAGGATGACCACCGCGATGCCGCCCTCGAAACCGAGGCCGACGTCGACGGAGCTGATGCCGTCGTACACGGTGGAGCCGAGGCCGCCACCGCCGACCATGCCCGCGATGACGACCATCGACAGGGCCAGCATGATCACCTGGTTGACGCCCGCCATGATCGTGGGCAGCGCCAGCGGCAGCTGGACCCGCCACAGGGTGCGGCGCGGGTGGGTGCCGAACGCCTCGGCGGCCTCGACGAGTTCGGCGTCGACCTGCCGGATGCCGAGTTCGGTGAGGCGTACGGCAGGGGGCATCGCGAAGACGATGGTGGCGACCATGCCGGGTACCGGGCCGACGCCGAAGAAGAAGATGCCCGGGATCAGATAGACCATCGCGGGCATGGTCTGCATGAAGTCGAGCACGGGGCGGATCGTGCCGCTGACCGCGCGGCTGCGGGCCGCCCAGATGCCGATCGGCATCGCGATGGCGAAGATGATCACGCAGGAGACGAGGACCAGGGCGAGGGAGTTCATCGCCGGTTCCCACTGCTCGATCGAGTCGATCAGCGCGAGGCCCGCGAAGGCCAGCACACCGGGCAGCAGACCGCGCAGCCAGAAGGCGAGCACGGCGAGGATGCCGGCGAGGAGCAGGGGGTCGGGCGCGGTGAGCACCGCGTTCGCCGCGTCGTACATCGTCTCGACGACGACCTTGATCAGGTCGAAGACCGGGCCGAGGTTGTCGCGCAGCCAGTCGACGCCGTGGGCGACCCAGTCGCCGATGTGGATCCTAGGCACTGGTCTTCACCGCCTGGACAGCGTTGTCACGCGACTCATGCGGCCCGCGCGGCTCGTGCGGGGTGTCGCAGGGCACGGGCGCGTACTGCTCGCTTTCGTTCTGCTGGTCGCCGAGGAAGCCGATCAGCCGCCGTTGGGGGACGACGCCGACGAGCGTGCCCTTCTTGTCGAGCACCGCGACCGGGTGGGAGAGGCGGGCACTGAGCGCGCACAGCTCCCCGAACGGGGTGTCCGGCGTGGCCGTCGCGCAGCCGCAGTCCGCCTCGTCGCCGCGTACGCCGGTGTCCATGACGGCCCCGGCGGTGAGCACCCGGGAGCGGTCGACGTCCTGGGTGAAGGAGGCCACGTAGTCGTCGGCGGGGCGGATCAGGATGTCCTCGGCGGTGCCGGTCTGGACGATCCGGCCGTCGCGCATGACGGCGATGCGGTCGCCCAGGCGCATGGCCTCGTTGAGGTCGTGCGTGATGAAGACGATGGTCTTCTTCAGGGTCTGCTGGAGCTCCAGCAGCTGGTCCTGCATGTCACGGCGGATCAGCGGGTCGAGCGCGCTGAACGACTCGTCCATCAGCAGCAGATCGGCGTCGGTGGCGAGGGCGCGGGCCAGGCCCACACGCTGCTGCATACCGCCGGACAGCTCGTCCGGCCAGGACTTCTCCCAGCCCGCCAGACCGCACAGGGCGAGCGCCTCGGTGGCGCGCCTGACGCGTTCGGCGCGCGGGACGCCCTGGACCTCCAGGCCGTACGCGGCGTTCTCCAGGACGCTGCGGTGCGGGAAGAGCGCGAAGTGCTGGAAGACCATGCTGATGCCGTGGGCGCGCACCTCCCGCAGTTCGCGGTCGTTGATCGCGGTCAGATCCCGGCCGCCGAAGCGGACGTGGCCCGCGGTGGGCTCCAGGAGCCCGTTGAGCATGCGCAGCAGTGTGGACTTGCCGGACCCGGACAGGCCCATGACGACGAAGATCTGGCCCGGCTCCACCGTGAAGGAGGCGTCGATCACGGCGGCGGTGGTGCCCTCGGCGCGCAGTTCCTCCCGGTCGGCGCCGGCCTTCAGCCGGTCCACCGCGTCGTCGGGTCGTCGGCCGAAGACCTTGAACAGGCCCTCGGCTTCGAGTCTGGACGATTCCTTCGCCGGCTCCCTGGCCGACTCCCTGCCTGACACAGACACCTCTTGGATCGCAACGGAACGGCTCGCCTCCCCGCCCCGCAGGTCTGCCGTGGAGCGCGGCGGGATCGGCCCGCCCGGCCGGCCGACGGTCCCGGGGACCCCCTGGCCAGCGCTGCTCCGGGGCCGCGCCTGCCCCTGCTTTCCGGTCGCAAACGGGACAGTGGTCTGCTTCACAGGGCGTTCACCGCAGGCCAGGGGGGGGTTCACGGGGCGGGTGTACGGGGGAGGACGGGTGGAGGCGTGCACGGGGCGCGCGGGGAATGCGGGGAGGGCTCCTGGGCGCGCACGGGGAGTGCGGGGAATGCGGGAAGGGCGGCTGGGCGTGCACGGGGCGCGCAGGGAGTGCGGCTGGGCGTGGGCGTGCACTGGGGCGCGCGGGGAGTGCGGCTGGAGGCGTGCACGGGTGCCACGGACGGTTGCCGAACAGACGCGCGGGACGGGCGCGAGCCCATGGCACGGACTGTCGCACGCCCCCGGCGCGAGGGGCTCGTCGGGAGCCCGGTGTCGGTGGCGTACGGCATGATGCGGGGCGTGACCCGACGCCTGATGCTTCTCGACACCGCCTCGCTGTACTTCCGCGCCTACTTCGGGGTCCCGGAATCCGTGAAGGCCCCGGACGGCACCCCGGTGAACGCCGTGCGCGGCCTGCTCGAATTCATCGACCGGCTGGTCAAGGACCACCGGCCGACGGACCTGGTCGCGTGCATGGACGCGGACTGGCGGCCGCAGTGGCGGGTCGACCTGATCCCCTCCTACAAGGCGCACCGCGTGGCCGAGGTGCGCGAGGCCGGGCCGGACGAGGAGCAGGTGCCGGACACCCTGTCGCCGCAGGTGCCGGTGATCGAGGCGGTGCTGGACGCGCTCGGCATCGCGCGCGTGGGCGTCGCCGGGTACGAGGCGGACGACGTGATCGGCACCTTCACGGCGCTGGCGAAGGACCCGGTCGACATCGTCACCGGCGACCGCGACCTGTACCAGCTGGTCGACGACGGGCGCGGGGTGCGGGTGCTGTACCCGCTGAAGGGCGTCGGCACGCTGCAGCTGACCGACGAGGCGTGGCTGCGCGAGAAGTACGGGGTGGTCGGGCGCGGGTACGCGGATCTGGCGCTGCTGCGCGGTGACCCGAGCGACGGGCTGCCGGGGGTGCCGGGCATCGGCGAGAAGACGGCGGCGAAACTGCTCGACCAGTTCGGTGACCTGGCCGGGATCATGGCCGCGGTCGACGACCCGGCGGCGAAGCTCACCCCCTCGCAGCGCAAGAGACTCGACGAGGCACGGCCCTATGTCGCCGTCGCCCCCAAGGTGGTCCTGGTGGCGGCCGACGTACCCTTGCCTGACGTCGACACGGCTCTGCCGCGCGAACCGCGGGACCCGGCGGCGCTGGAGGCGCTCGGGGCCCGCTGGGGACTCGGCGGCTCGCTGCAACGGCTGCTCACGACACTGCGGGCGTGAATCACGACGCCGCGTGTCGTTAAGGGGACGCCCCCGCGCGGGGGCGTACGCCGGAGGGTGGGGTGACACTTCGGTGGTGAGGACTCTGAGGCGTGATTCACACCGTGAAGTCCTGGCACACGCCACAAGCGTGGGGTGTTAACAAGGGGGAGATGCTAACTTAGGTAAGCCTTAGCTAGGTATTTGGGAGGCCGTCATGGCAGAGCGTCCGGTACGCAGGACCCCGAAGCCCCACTCCGCGCGAGTCGTCCGCACCGAGCGGCTGACCCCGCACATGCAGCGCGTCGTTCTCGGTGGCGACGGCCTCGCCGAGTTCTCTCCGCGGGGCAGCACCGATCATTATGTGAAGCTCCTGTTCGGCCCCGAGGGTGTCACCTATCCGGAGCCCTTCGACATCGAGCGGATCCGCGCGGAGTTCCCCCGGGAGCAGTGGCCCGTGACCCGGACGTACACGGTGCGTGCCTGGGACGCCGAACTGCGCGAGCTGACCCTCGACTTCGTGCTCCACGGCGACGAGGGCATCGCCGGCCCCTGGGCCACCCGGGTCCAGCCGGGCGAGCTGATCCGCTTCCTCGGCCCCGGTGGCGCGTACGCGCCCAACCCGGAGGCCGACTGGCATCTCCTCGTCGGCGACGAGAGCGCCCTGCCGGCGATCGGCGCGTCCCTGGAGGCCCTCCCGGACGGCGCCCGCGTCCACGCGATCGTCGAGGTCGCCGGGCCCGAGGAGGAGCAGAAGATCAACTCCGATGTGGAGGTCGTCTGGCTGCACCGCGGCGACCGTCCCGTCGGCGCGGCCCTGGTCGAGGCCGTACGCGCCCTGCGCTTCCCCAAGGGCCGCCTCCACGCCTTCGTCCACGGCGAGGCGAGCTTCGTCAAGGAACTCCGCCGCCTCCTCCGCGTCGAACTCGCCGTCCCCCGCGAGGACTTGTCCATCTCCGGCTACTGGCGCCTCGGCCACGACGAAGACGGCTGGCAGGCCTCGAAGCCAGCCTGGAACGCCCGAGTCGAGGCCGAACAAGAGGGCACACCCACAACGCCGTGACCCCCACCCCCGGGTCCACAACGACCGGCTGACGTGCCCTCGCGGGGGTGCGGCCACGGGGACTCGCGGGGGCGCGGCCGCTGGGACTACACGGGTGCGGCCACAGGGACTCACACGGGTGCGGCCGCAGGGCTTCGCGCGCCCCGCCGTCACGGCCTCGCACCGGTGAGGGCGCCGGACCTCGCACGGGTACGCCCACCGGGTTCACACGGGCACGGCCACAGGACTTCGCGCGCCCCGCTTTCACTACCTCGCACCGGTGGGGCCACCGGGCCTCGCACGGGTACGCCCACCGGGCTCCACGCGGGTACGGCCACAGGACATCACGCGCCCCGCCTTCACTACCTCGCACCGGTGGGGAGACCGCACCTCGCGTGGGTGCGCCCACCGGGCTTCACGCCGGTACGGCCACAGGACATCACGCGCCCCACGCACCCCCGCTACGCCGGAGGACACCCACCTCGGCCACATCCCCCGCCCCTTCGCGGCCGTCGGCGAGAACACGCCCGGCCCCTCCGCCGGCGCCGCCCTTCAGCCGGTCGTGAGCGCGTCCACCAGTCGGGCCAGTGCGTCCGCGAGCGCCTCCACCGCTGGTTCCACCGCCGCACCGCCCGGCTCCGCCATGTACACATCCCGGCGGATCTCGATCATCAGCGCGGTCACCCTCGGGTCCCGCCCGTAGTACCTCAGCGGGACGTACGCGCCCCCGAACGGACTGTCCACCCCGGTGCCACCGAACCCGGCGAACGCCTCCTCCGCGGCGGCCAGAACCCCGGCCGGGGTGTGGAAGGGATCGGTACCCAGACAGACGGGCGGCCGGGGACCGTCGCCGTGCAACTCGTAGGGCAGCGGCGCGCTCGGATACGAGTGGACGTCGACGACCACGGCCCGCCCCACCGCCGCCAGCCGGTCCGCCACCGCGTCGGTCATGGCGGCGGCATAGGGGTGGAAGTAGCCGTCCACGAGCTCCGGCCCACCGTCCAGCGGCCGGCCGTCGCCCCCGGCGGCACGCAGCACCCCCTGGTGCGTGGTCCTCGTATAGACCGCCCCCATCCCCACGGCCAGCATCTCCTCCCGCTCGTCCGGGAACCGCTCGGGATCGACGACAAGCCGGGACAGCCGATTCACGAACCTCCAGGGCCGCGCGCCCGACCGCTCGACGGCCCGCTCGGCGGCGCGCCCGGCGATCCGGTCCGTGTATGCGTCGGTGATGTGGTCCAACTCCCGCTCCAGCGCGGCGTCGTCGAGCACGATCCCGTCCCGTACGGCCGCCGGGATCACCCGGGAGCTGTGCGGCACATGCAGCAGCACGGGCGACCCGGGCGCACCCGGGAGAAGCCGATAGGAGGCCGACACGTCATCCATCCGGGGATCCATCCGGGGATGGTCGCACACCCCCCCGGCGACCCCCTCGGCCACCCGCTCGACCAAGCCCCTCCCCTCCCTTGCCCCCAACTACCCACCCCTGCCATGGTCGTGAGGATTTGGGCGCGCACCGGACACGGTCGCGTGACACGCGCGACACAGGTCTCCCCTAATTTCTGTCGCCCGACAGGAATTCGCGCCGCTCGTGCGCGAACGCTCGCGCCGCTCGTGCGAAAGCAGGTTGCCGCCATGACGAGCACCGCCCCCGACATCCGCCCGGAGCCACCCCACTCCCCCGACGACCGCTCGCTGACCGAGTTCGGCTACCGCCAGGAACTGCACCGCAGCCTCAGCAGATACGCCTCGTTCGCCGCCGGTTTCTCCTTCATCTCGGTCCTCACGACCGTCTTCCAGTTCTTCGCCTTCGGGTACGCGTTCGGCGGCCCGGTCTTCTTCTGGACCTGGCCGGCGGTGCTGCTCGGCCAGCTGCTGGTGGCCGCGTGCTTCGCGGAACTGGCGGCGCGCTACCCGATATCGGGCGCCATCTACCAGTGGTCCACACGCCTGTCCAACCAGACGTTCGGCTGGTTCGCCGGCTGGATCATGGTGATCGGCCAGATCGTGGTGGTCGCGGCGGCGGCGCTCGCGCTGCAGATGGTGATGCCGGCGATCTGGTCCGGCTTCCAGCTGGTGGGCGGGGACCCGACCCCCACCTCTGCGACGGGCGCGGCGAACGCGGCCGTCCTGGGCGTGATCCTGCTGGCCCTCACCACGGTCGTGAACATCCTGGACAACCGCGTGCTGTCCATCGTCAACCGGGTGGGCGTGACCGCCGAGATCATCGGCGCGATCCTGATCATCGTCCTCCTCCTCACCCACGCCGAGCGCACACCCGGCATCACGTTCCACACGGCCGAGGGCAGCACCGACCTCCTCGGCGCCCTGCTGGTGGGCTCGTTCATGGCGGCGTACGTGATGATCGGCTTCGACAGCGCGGGCGAGATGAGCGAGGAGACACACCACCCCCGCCGCACCGCGCCCCGTACGATCCTCACGGCGCTCGGCGCGGCCGGTCTGCTCGGCGGTCTCCTGGTCCTGGCCGGACTGCTGGCCGCGCCGAGCCTCACCGACGGGCGACTGGGCGTGGACGGCCTGAGCTACGTCCTGACCAGCAGCCTCGGCGACGGCGTGGGCCGGTTCCTGCTCGCCGACGTGGTGGTGGCGATCACCGTGGCCACGCTCGCGATCCAGACGTCGGCCTGCCGCATGCTCTTCTCGATGGCCCGCGACGGCCAACTCCCCTTCGCCGCACGGCTCGCCAAGGTCAACCCGCGCACCGGCATGCCCACCGCGCCCGCCGTGGTCGTCGGCGTCCTCGCCGCCGCCCTGCTGCTCCTCAACTTCGCCTCACCGGAGGCGTTCCTGGCCATCGGCACCACCTGCATCGTGATGCTGTACCTGGCGTACGCGATGGTCACCGGCCCGCTCCTCGTCCGACGCCTCAAGGGCACGCTCCCCTCCGGCGGCACCGACGAAACCGGCAGACCCCTCTTCTCCCTGGGCCGCCTGGGCACCCCCGTCAACGCCCTCGCCCTCCTCTACGGCCTCTTCATGACCGTCAACCTCGCCTGGCCCCGCGCCGACGTCTACGACCCGGCAGGCGGCCACTGGTACTTCCAGTGGTTCACCGTCCTGTTCCTGCTGGCCAGCCTAGGCGTGGGGGTCACGTGGCGACTCCTGAGGGCACAACGAGGGCACTCGGCTCCGAAAGTGCCCCCTGGGGGACCTCACCGAGAACCGACTCGATAGCGTCCGCCGTGACGTCCTCACCGGTCGGCCAGAGGCCCGTGTACTTGTCGAGCGTGATGCTCGGCTTCGAGTGCCCGAGCCGCACCTGGACGACCTTCACGTTGGCGTTCTTGGCGATCAAGCACGAGGCGTAGAAGTCGCGGAGCCCGTGGAGCGTGAGCTTCGCGGGCACGCGCACGTTTGACTTCGACTTCCCCAGTGCGGCGTTGGCGTCCTCGCGCATCTTGGCCCACACCCGGGACCAGGTGGACCGTCGAATCGGCCGGCCGTTGTCGTCGGTGAAGACGAGGCGCACGGCCCGGGACCGTACGTTGAGCGGGTCGGTCCGATCCTCAAGCTCGATTGCGACGGGCGGGAACTCCGCCATGTGCAGCGAGACTGCGGTCACCGCCGATGGCGCGAGCGGCACTTCGCGGTACGACTCCGGCGTCTTCAACGGCCCGATGTACTGCGAGCCCTTGTCGGGCGTGACGAGCTGCTGGCTCGCCTCGATCTTCCGACGCAGGAAGTCGAGCCCGTCTTCCAGGCCGAGCAACTCCCCCTGACGCAGGCCGCTGGAGGCCGCGAGGCGTACGAGCGCGCGGTAACGGGCGGGCGCGGCCTGAATGAGGGCCTGGACGGCGAGCGGGTGAGGGATGACCAGCTGGCTGCGCCTCTCGGGGAGCTTCACACCCTCGCAGGGGTTCACGCGAACCACACCATCGAGGACGGCCATGCGCATCACGGTAGACAGCACCTCGAAGTGGCTGGCCACGGTCGTCGGCTCGTACCGGGACGCCTGCGACTTCACCCAGGCCTGCACCTCGCTGCGCTTGACGCTCGCGATACCGCTGCTGCCGAACGTCGGGTACAGATGGAGCCTCAGCGTGCGTTCGACGCGCCCCTCGGTGCGTTCCCGGTGGATGGCTGACGTACGCCAGTCCTCGGCGCGGCTGCGGAAGGTCTCGCGGCCGGCTGCGCGGTCGATGTGCTGCCCGCGGTTGAGGTCCGTCTCGACCTCCGCAGCGCGAGCGTCGGCGGCGCCCTTCTTCTCGAAGTTCTCCTTGCGCTGCTCGTTGCTGTCGTCGCGGTAGCGGACCTGCCACCGCTTGCCCACGCCGTGCTCGGCGGACGGTACGAGGGTGCGCGTGCGGCTGGAGTGCTCCGGGCAGGGCTCGGCGCCCTTGCGGGGGCGGGAGAGGTGCCAGCGGTCGTAGACCTCAGCCATCTTGCTGCTCGCCTCCGTTCGGCTCGTAGTGAGCGATCTTGATATCCCCGAAGGCTGAAGGATCAAATTCCTCGGGTTGCCCGCGCTTCAGTTCGTACGCCCCGATGACTGGCTCCAGCTCACCGATCAGTGCCCGCGTGATGTGCCCTCGCGCCGCCTGAAGCGCACGAGGCGAATCGGGAAGGTCGCCACGTTCCAAGAGCCTGGCCTCGCGTTCCGCGACGAGGCCGTGCCCCCAGAGTTCACGCGCGGCGTAGGCAACGTAGTGCGGCGTGGTGTCGAGCTTCTTCGCGGCCTTGGTCTCGGCTTCGTCGGGCGAATGCATGTGCTTCATGGCCGCACCGTGCGGCCACTTCTCGGCGCTTCGCTTCGCCCAAGCCGCAGCCACCTCAAGCAAGTCATCCACAGACGGTCGGTTCTTCAAGTGCCATCGCCCCGGGCCGTGACGCATGGCTCCTGGCCTACTCCAGTCGCCGTCGATGGCCCCCCACAGCTCCTCGGGGTAGACGGCCGTGGCGTCGGTGAGCCAAGTGGTTTCGTCGGGGAGCAGTTCTCTGAGCGGTTTGCCGTACAGCATCGGCAGCAGCAGGAGTTCAACAGCGGTAAGAGAGCGCCTGCCCAGCTCCGTCTGACCCACCGTGGTCCGGTGCCAGGTCAAGCCGAGCCGCTGCGCATGTTGGGCCACTTGCTCAGTGGTCCGCTTCTCCGCTTTGCGAAGCTCAGCCAGGCGCTGACCGAGGGCCACGGAGAACGGTTGGGCCCTGTCCAGCATGTGCCCCCACAGCTCCTCAGCCTCCCTTCGGACCGTGGAGCGGTCCTCGGGAGGGGTTTCGTGACTCTCTTCGCTCTCCATGAAGCGAGCGTATCCACTTCACCGATCGCTTGACAAGCACTCGCGGGATTGAAGAGTATGAAGCGAGAGACGACGCGATGTCGCTCTCTTCAACCGGAGGCATGATGCCCGAGAGTCTCACGCTCCCGACGGACCCGGATGCCCTGCTCACGCCGAAGCAGGTCAGCGCGCTGACCCAGCTCGATGAGCAGACGCTCGCCAACATGCGGTGGCGGAAGACCGGGCCCACCTACCTGAAGTTCGGCGACGGCCGCAGCGCTCCCGTCCGCTACCGCCGACGCGACGTCCTCGCCTGGTTCGAGACCAGCACCGTCGCCGCATGAAAGCGGGCCCCCAGCAGGACGGCAATCCAGCTGAGGGCCAATCCGATCCCAGAAAGCCGAAACCCCGGGGCTCTATCGCTGGCCAGCGACCCCGGGGCTCCAACAGAAACGGATGCGAACATGATGACACAGGCCCGACCGACCCGCCGCGCGGCCCGCATCAAGGCGGCGCTCGCCAACCCGGTCCCCCCGTTCGACACCGGCAAGGCCGTCACCGTCGTGCTCCGCGCCGGCGAACTCGACGACGACCGCAGCCTCCTCGCCACCTGGTCGTACCTCAAGGGCTGCGCCTACGAGATCGAGGCGGCCTACGACGACCGGGTCATCAGCCGCGAGCAGGCGCAGGAGCGGCTCCGCGCCGACCTCGGCGACCGCGGCATGCAGGTCACCCGCTTCCTCGCCAACCCGGACGCCGCCCGTCTCATCCTGTCGATGGAGGAGCACCACGCGGAGATGAATCGGGCCGGGCTCGGTGGCGCCAACCTCGACGAGTTCAACCAGCTGGTGATCGACCTGGTCGCCGAGGCCGACGACCCGAAGGCCAAGTTCGACGCGATCCTCCAGCTGATGCGGGACCACCGCGCCGGGACCACCGCGTGACCAGTCGCTACGGCACCCGTGGCCCCCGCCCCGTCGCTTCGGCGGCCGGGCGGGGGCCCGCCGTGCGCGCACAGCACCGCATCCGGCTCAACGCCCGCAGGGGTCTCCTGGAGTCCGGGTTCCTCGGCGAGCACTACCGGCCGTGCCCGCCCGGCGCATCCGTCGTCCTCGACTGCGGCCACGCCGACGTGATGACCGCCGATGCCGCCCGCAACATCGCCCGCTCGCTGGCGCTCTGCTCCGAGATCACCGTGACCGGGACCGCCGAGCGCGGCGAGCGCGGCTACGTCGACGACTTCGGCCTCATCTTCGGCCTCGACGCCATCGCCAACACGATCAGCAGCTTCGCCCACAAGTTCGCAATGGAGCCCCGTACGTGAGAGCACGTGACCGCGTCCTCGACGCCCTCCAGGACCGCGGATGCGCGGTGCGAGGGAAGTCGGCGCAGTGCCCGGCCCACGAGGACCGCGCACCGTCGCTGTCGATCGGACAACGGAAGGACGGCAACGGCGTGGTGCTCAACTGCCACGCTGGCTGTGCCCCCGAGGACGTTGTCACGGCCCTCGGGCTCACCCTCCAAGACCTGTTCGACGAGCCAGCGGAGAAGCGCGAGCGGCCCCAGGTCGTCGCCGAGTACCCGTACGTCGACGAGCGCGGCCAGCTGTTGCTCACCGTGAAGCGGCTGGAGCCCGGCTACGACGGAGAGCGCAAGACGTTCCGCCAGTACGCCCCCGACGGGAAGCCGAAGGTGGCCGGCATCCGCCGCGTCCTCTACCGGCTCCCCGAAGTTCTCGCCGCAGCGCAGGCAGGCGGCACGGTCCTGATCGTCGAGGGCGAGAAGGACGCCGACGCCCTGGCCGCCGAGGGCGCATGTGCCACCACGAGCATCGGTGGCGCCGGGAAGTGGAACGACGCCTACACCCTGGCGCTTCGGGGCGCGGCCGAAGTCATCGTCATCCGCGACCGAGACGACCCCGGCCGCCGACATGCCGAGCACGTCGCCGCGTCCGTCCAAGCCGCTGGGATCCCCGTGCGGATCCTGGAGCCCGCCAAGGGGAAAGACGTCTCCGACCACCTCGCCGCCGGGCTCGGATTCCCCGATCTGCTGCCGTACGACGAGAACCAGGACGAGCCCGAACAGCACCCCGAAGAGGCGGCCGACCCGACCACGGACCGCTTCCCGTCCCTCGACTGGCACGCCGCATTCGCCACCGACTTCAGCCGCATCGACTGGCTCCCCGGCAAGTTCATGGAGCGCGGCCAGCAGGTCTCACTGGTCGCCGACGGCAAGGTCGGCAAGAGCCTGTTCGCCCACGACTGGCTCTGGCGCTGCGTCACCGGCCGGTCGTTCCTCGGCGACGAACGCCGCGAGCCCCTGCGCGTCCTGTACTTCGACCGCGAGAACGGCCTCCGCGACATCGTCACCCGCATGCAGTCCCTCGGAGCCCAGCCCGACGAACTCGCCGGCCGCTTCGACTACCGCATGTTCCCCAAGTTCAGCGGCGGCCTCGACGCCGCGCCCATCGCCGTCGCGGAGCTGCTGGCCATCGTCGACGAGATCTCCCCAGACGTCGTCATCCTCGACACCGTCTCCCGCTTCATCAGCGGCAAGGAGAACGACTCCGACACCTGGCTACAGCTGTACGGCCGCGTCCACGCCCCGCTGAAAGACCGGTGCATCGCCTGCGCCCGCCTCGACCACATGGGCAAGGACTCCGACAAGGGAAGCCGCGGATCGTCCGCGAAGTCGCAAGACGTCGACCACGTCTGGGAGATGACGCGACTGGTCGAGGACCACGCCACCCACGACGGGACCGAGACCGTCACCACACAGATCAAGATGAAGCGCACCCACACCCGGACCGGCCTCGGCGACGACATCCTCCACATCACGCGCCGCGGGCGTAAGGGCCCTTCGGGCATGTGGCTGCCCGGCGAGACCCGGCACGAACTTACCGACCCCGGAACGGCCCAGCAGCAAGCCCAGCAGGTACAGCACTACGCCGACCAACTCGCCCTCCTCGGCGCACCCACCAACCTCGGCAGGGACAAGCTGAAGGAGTGGGCGGCCGCCAAGGGCCTCATCTTGCCGGGCAACGCATCGGCGCTGAGCGACGTCGTCCGCACCTTCAAGGCGGGTCAGCGATGAGCCCGAATTGCGCCAGTAACTCTGTTCCCGTCCGTTTCCCCTCGCGGACCTGCTCCCCCGGCTGTTCCCTGCTGTTCTCGGATCAAGAGAAACCGCACGTCAGACCTGTTCCGCGACCACCCCCGATCTGTTCTCTCGGCTGACCCTGTGACCTGTTCCCTCCCGCCCTCTCCCTAGGGAGGGAACAGGGAACAGCCCTCGACGCCATGCGGCCCTGACCCGCCGCGTACTCGGTTCCAGCCCCCTTCGCGCACATCGCCCGCATACATGTACGGAGCCCCCGTTGACCGCCAACCCCCAATACCCGGGCCGCGACCAGCTCGACACCGCCAACGCCCGCTTCCGCCGCGCCATCTCCCGACTCCATCGCGAGGCCGGCCGCCACGACCCCAAGCTGATGCCCACCGCCGAGCGGATCGTCCGGGAGGCCGCCGACACCCTCGGCAGACTCGCCGCCGACGCCGAAGCCGCCGAGGCCACCAGCCAGCGCCACCAACGCGCCCTGAAGGCGCAGGAGGACAAGCTGCGGGCCACGCTGCGGCCCGCCGCCCGGCGCGGCGACCAGCGGGCCGCGGACTTCCTCGCCCGCCTCGACGCCCGTACGGCTCGTCGCCCCGGCCCGGCACCCGACGATGCCGCCTGACCCGACCGTCGCCGCGCTGCTGCGGCCGGACGGCTCGGTCATCGTCCCGGCCGCGGTCGCCGGGGACGTCCTCGGCGCCCTCGTACGCGACCTGACGGCACGCATCCGGGCCGACGGCGGCGAAGTGTCCCCCCGCATCCGCGCACTGTTGTACGCCCTCCACGCAGCCGAACAGGGCCACCCGGCCGCCCCGGGTTCCGCCCCCGGAACCCCGCCGGTCGCCTCCGTCACGGTGGAACTGTCCACGGGTGAGGCCGCCGCACTGCTCGGGTGCTCCAGCGAGTACGTGCGGCGGCTGGTCCGCTCCGGCCGCCTCAACGCGCGACGCGTCGGCGCGGCATGGCTGATCGATCCCGTGACGCTCGACGCCTACCGCCACGGAGGGACCAAATGCCCGACCAGCCCCGCCCCACCCTGAGTGAGGCAGTCGGCGCCCGCTTCGCCGAGCAGAAGAACCCCAACACCGACGCCGAGCGCCAGTTCGTGGCCCGCCTCGACGCCGACGCCAGGCTGCACGGCACTCCGGCCTACAACGCGCTTCCCGCCGACTATCGGGCCCGCGTCGAGGCCCGCGCCCTCGAAGTCGCCCGCACCGCCCCCGCAGGCCAGGGAGGCCAGGAATGAGCACCACGACCCAGACCGCCGACCTGACGCCCGTCCAGGCGCGCGGGGCCCTGGCCGCCGCTGAGAAGGAGAAGACGGAGGCGCAGGGCCTCGCCGACGCCCTCGCCGAGCGGGCACGCGACGGTGACCCCGACGTCACGCCGGCCAAGCTGGCCGAAGCGCGCCAGCTCGCGGACTTCGCCGAGCTGCGGATCACCGCCGCCGAGCGCAAGCTGTCCGCCGCCGAGGCCGCCGACCGGGCCGCCCGCGCCGAGCAGCTGGCCGCCGACGCCCGCCAGTTGGTGGCGGACGACGATCACGGCCCCCTGGCCGAAGCCATCCGCGACGCCGCCGCGGCCGTCAACGCCCTGGTCGACGTAGCGCAGGCGCGCGGCAACCGCATCCGCAGCATCAACCAGCGGATCCGCGCCCTTGAAGGCGAGTTCGAGCTGGTCGGCGCCCCCGGGGACCTGGCGCTTCACCACGGGGTGGCCCGCCACCCGGAGGGGACGATCGTCACCGGTCAGCCGATGGTGACCCTCCTGTCGGCCGCCGAGCTGGTGGCCG
This sequence comes from Streptomyces sp. NPDC107538, assembly GCF_055657445.1. NCBI lineage: Bacteria > Bacillati > Actinomycetota > Actinomycetes > Kitasatosporales > Streptomycetaceae > Streptomyces > Streptomyces sp. NPDC107538. The sequence continues at coordinate 100,926 of NZ_JBVKAY010000014.1, forward strand.
CCGCCGTCCGGCTCGCCACCGGGCAGGACAAGCTCAGCGAGGGCGAGCTGAGCCAGGCATTCGATGGCCCGGACGGCACCCTCGGTCGCGTCATGAAGGCCATGCCCACTCTCGCCGAGGAGTGGCGCCACAGCCCGGAGGAGTGGGCGTCCATGGGCCGCTCGCAGCAGGCCCACGCGCTGGCGACCCGCCGCGCCCCAGTCGGCGTCAAGGCGCCCGATCCGGCGTCCGCCCACCCCCGCCACGCAACCCGAGAGAGCCGATGACCATGGCCAGGTACCGGATTTCCACGATCGTCGCGGGCTTCACCGGAGCTTCCGCCGGCGTGAACTTCACCAACGGCGTCGCCGAGATCGACGTCCCGGAGCATGACGCGCAGCACCCGATGTCCCGAACGCTCGCCTACTTCCGCTCGCAGGACTACGGCGTCGAACCGATCGACGAGCCCCAGACCGCCTGACGCGGAGCCCGGTCCTCGTGGGCCGGGCTTCTCTCAGCCCTAAAGGTTGCCTCAGGCAACCAGATAGACGCCTTAGGCAACTGAAGGGAGCGCGCCATGTCCGGTGCCCTCACGATCGGCGAGCTGGTCGGTTTCATCCGCGCAGACGACTCGGGCATGCGCCGCGGCCTGGCCAGCTCCCAACTCCGCATGCGTGGCTTCCAGGTCTCCACCGACCAGCGCCTGCGCGACCTGCGCGGCCGGTTCGTGTCCGAGACCCGCGTCATGTCGATGTCCCTCCGCGACGACCTCGCGGGCGCGATCACCGTCGCGCACCGGGCCACCAACCAGTTCACGACCGACGCGAACGGCCGCCTGCGGGACGTGCGGGGCAGGTTCGTCGCCGCAGGCGATGCCGCCCGGCAGATGGGCAACGACACCCGCAGTGCCACCCAGGACAGCACCCGCGACCTGACCCGGCTCAAGGACGTCCTCGGCAAGGTCGCGGGCATGGCCGGCGGACTGGCCCGGGTCGCGGGCAGCCTCGCCCCCATCGCCGGAGCCGTCGGCGCCGCCGTACCGCTCGGCGCGGCCCTCGCGGCGACGTTGCAGAACATGGCCCCCGCCGCCGGTGTGGGCGTCTCGGCACTGCTCGCCGTGCGGCAGGCCTCGGCGGTCGTCAAGCTCGCGGCCGTCGGCATGGACGAGGCGATCACCGCCGCGCTGGATCCGTCGAAGGGCGAGGAGTTCGCCGAGGCCCTGAAGAAGCTGAGCCCCGAAGCACGGGCGTTCGCCCTCGCCGTCCAGGACGCCGCACCCGCGCTCCGCGACCTGCAACAGGACGTGCAGAACCGGGTGTTCCAGGGCCTGGCCGAAGACCTCGATCGCGCCGGACGGTCCGCGCTCCCCACCATCCGCAGAGAGCTGCTGGACACCGCCGGGGCCATGAACCTCATGGGCAGCAGCACGCTGGAGGCGGCGAAGCAGCTCGCCGAGGACGGGACGCTCGGCAAGGCGATGGGGTCGGCGTCGAAGGGTCTGCTCAACCTCAGCTTCGTCCCGGGGATCGTCGCGACCGCCCTCGGTCAGGTCGCCGCCGCTGCGGGCCCCAGCTTCGAGCGGCTCACCGAGAAGGCTGGCGACGCCGCGTTCCGCATCGGCGACAAGCTCGGCAAGGCCTTCGAGTCCGGGGCGATGGAACGCGCCATCGAGGACGCCATCGACTTGATCGGCGATCTCCTCGACGTCGGCCAGAACGTCGGCACGGTCCTCGGCAACGTCTTCGGCGCCGCGCAGGCCTCCGGCGGGGGCCTCGTCGGCACCCTGGAGAAGATCACAGGCGCCCTCGCCGACATCACCGCCACCGAGGAATTCCAGGACGCCCTACAGGCGGTCATGTCCGTCACGAGCAACCTCGCGGACAACGTGCTGCCGCTGCTCGCGACCGCCTTCGAGATGCTCATGCCGGTCATCACCGAGATCTCGCCGTTCATCAACGACCTGGTCGACATCCTCGGCGAAGAACTGGCCAAGGCACTGCCCGAACTGACCCCGCTCCTGGAGGAAGCGGCGAGGAACTTCGGCGAACTCGCGCCGATCCTCGGCGAACTGATCCCACCGCTGATGGAGATCGTCACCGCCGCGCTGCCGCTCATGGGCATCTACCTGCAACTCACCAGTGAGCTGCTCCAGTTGATCGCGCCCGCCATGGTGGGTGTCGCAGAGGCTGCCTCGTTCCTCGCGGGCATCTTCTCCGACTTCGTCGTCGGCGCGTTCGACGCTGTCACCAACGCCGGCCGGATCCTCGTCTCGCTGCTGCAAGGCGACTTCTCCGGAGCCTGGGACACCGCGAAGGGCTCGGTCTCCGACTTCACCGTGGCCGCCATCTCAAGCGTGCTGGAGTTCGTCGGAAGCGCCCGCCGGAACCTCTCCGAGTTCGTGAGCGACGCCGTGTCCCGACTGGCCTCCCTGCCTGGCGCTGCCGTGTCCGCGCTCGGCGACCTCAGCGGCGTCCTCGTCGGCTCTGGCCGCTCACTGATCGCGGGCTTCGTAGCAGGCATCCTGGAAATGGTCGACGACGTCAAGTCAGCTGTTGGCAGCGTCCTTTCCGCGGCGAGCGGGTTCTTCCCCCACTCCCCGGCGAAGGAGGGCCCGTTCTCGGGCAAGGGGTACACCACCCACTCCGGCCGGGCCCTGGTCGCCGACTTCGCCAAGAGCATCGAGGCCAGCCTGCCGAGCGTCCGCTCTGCCCTCGACGGGATGCCGGGGCTGGGCCCGGTCCTCGGCGGTCTTGGGATGGGCGGGGGTCTGGCACTGCCGGGCGAGCTGTCCATGCCGGGCTTCGGTGCCTTCGAGTCGTCGCAGTCGCCGCAGGCCGTGAACGTCAGCGTGCGCCTGAAGGTCGACGGCACCGACGAGGACGTGCTGCGCATGGTCCGCCGGTGGGTATCCATCGAGGGCGGCGGCGACGTCCAGATGGCGCTGGGGGCGTGAGGACCGATGAGCGAGCCACAGACGCTGGCCATGCTCGCGTGGTCCGCAGACATCCCTCCGGCTGGTCTGTGGCGGCTGCGGATCATCCTGCCGGGCTGGACCTACTCCATGCTCTACAGCGAATGGAACCAGATCGGGCCGCCGTCGCTCATGCAGCGCTACGACGCCCTCGCCAGCCTCGGGTACGCGGTCATCGAGGGCGGCCCGGACGCCTGGAAGTGGCGTGAAGCCCTGTCCGACGAGGGCGCGTTGCTGGTCATGGCGATCACCTCGGTCCGCCTGCTGCGCGGTGACGAGTTGCCCGCCGTGGAGTCGATTGCGCCGCGGACCGCGTGACCGCTGTCCTGGTCAGTCGTCGAGGTCGATGACGAAGTCCACGATCGTGGTGTCTCCGCGCCGCACGATCGGGTGAGCCACCTCGACGATCCGGCCCGTGTCGGCGATGTGCCTGCGGGTGTACCGCAGCACGGGGACCCCGGACCCGATCCGCAGTGTGGCCGCCTCTAGGTCGGTGGGCATGCTGGTGGTGAACGACTCCGTGACCCGCGTGGTGCGGATGCCGATGCTCGCCAGCTGCGCGCGGGTGCCGCCCGGCCACGGCTCGTTGATCGGGTCGACGATGGGGGTGCCAGCGACGTCGGACCAGCGGACGTAGCTGGTGCTCATCTGGGTGGGCTGGTCGTTGTCGTGGAACACGAAGTGCCGCGCGAGGAGCCGCTCGCCGATCTCGCACTCGAAGAGCGCCGCCAGTTCGGCATCGGCCTGGACTTTCTCGAATCGCTTGTCGAGCCGGTACTCCGACCACCCGATGCCCTGGTCCCGGGTGAACGGGGTGGACTTCGCGCCCGGCGCCGACCTGTACCGGTCCGCGGCCATGCGGTGCACTGGCGGCCGGGGCCGTACGCGGGTGCCGGCGCGGGCCCGGGTCTCGATCAGGCCCTCGTTCGCGAGGAGGCGCAGCGCGTTGCGGATGGTCGTCTCGGAGACGCCTCCGTACTCGCGGCACAGGGCGGGCAGCGTGGGGATCTGGTCACCTGGCCCGTACTCGCTGGAGGAGATACGGCGCCGAAGGTCGGCGGCGATCCGTAGGTACTCGGGCTGGGCCACCAGACACCCCCACTTCGAATGATCGAGTCAATCTGAGTACACATACTCTCCCGTCCGGCTTGACCAGCGCCAATCTCGCCGACAATCTGAGTACAGATAAGCGTTACCTGTACTCAGATAACACTGCTCGCGGGGGTCAGCTATGCCCGAATTCGGCCGCACGTGGCAAAAGCCCTTCAAGGGCGCGCCCATCGAGGCGACCCACGTCCGGCTGTGGACCGCTGGCCGAATCCACCACCCGGACGCCCCGCTGATCGCGAACGAACTCTTCGTCTCCGCGCTCAGCGCGGGCGCCGACGTCATCGAGATGACGCTCTCAACGGCCGGCGCGCGCATTCGCATCACGGCCCGCGGCCCCCACAAGATCCCGCTGGCCCACAGCCACGGCCCCGGCTGGCGGATCGTCTCCGGCCTGGCCCAGCAGTCCGGCCTGACGACCGACGAGTACGGCGTGTGGGCGCAGCTGACCGAAGGGAACCGATCATGACCCACCCACCCCGCAGGACGCAGGAGTTCACGCTCCCCGATCGCCTCCCCGGCGAAGACGAGTACAAGGTCTTCCTCAGCCACGTGAACGGGTGCGCGGGCTGCGGGTACGGGCAGGCATTCTGTGACGAAGCCACAGTGCTGTGGCGGGCGTACAGGGCCGCGAAGAAGCGCACCAAGCGGCGCACATGAGCCCCCGGTCCGGTCGCTGACCCTGCCCCCAAGCGGAGGCGGCCGGGCCGGGACCTGCGCGCGTACGCGTCTCCGCGCGCGGGCATGAGACGGCCCCCGGACGATTCGCGTGTCCCGTCCGGGGGCCGTTCTCTGTGGTGCGGGTGGATTCGCCCTGGCCTCAGTCTCCCAGGCCCGCTACGGGCCTGGTTCCGGGGCTCCGGGCGTGGGCCCGAAACTCGAAACTTCCCAGCTCAGCACCGATATCGGGGCCGAAACCGGTTTCGGATCAAGGTGAAACCACCACCCCTCCCCGAAACCGGCCCCACGGCCTCTACTCGCCGTCCTCCACGGCCGGAAGATCCGCCCACCGGAGCCCCTTGGCGCCCCCGCAGCACTCCCGGATCGTCAGCTGACGAGTCGACACCTTGAAGGGCTTCAGCGCCGCCGAGAGGGCCGTCGATGCGCCCGCCGCGTCCATCTCCGTCCATGGCCGGTACAGGTCCGCACGGAACCGGGCCAGCGCCTCCACCAGGCGGTGCGAGTGCACGGCCTCCACCCCGTCCGGCCAGATCGCCCGAAGGTGGTCGAGGACCGTCTCCACGTCCTTCTCCTCGACGGCCGCGCCCACGGACTGCCCGGACAGAGTGCCGGCCGCCGTACGCAGCGCCAGCGCCCGCTTCGCGATGTCCTCCGCTTCGGTCTGCCGGATGAACGCGGCCCGCACCGTGATGCCTTCACGGCCGCGGGCGAGGATGCCGGTGCCCTGCTCGTCGATGCTGATGTCCGTGGCGCGCAGGCCGCGGTCGTAGGCGCCCGTACCCAGCACGTTGTTGTTGGCGCGCCAGTCCATGACCGCCAGGCAGAGGCGGGTGCCGACGCTGCTGGAGACGGACGACGGCAGCGAGGGGGCGTCGGGGTTCTGCGTGAGCAGGATGAGGATGATCCCGTACGCCCGCGCCTTCTTGATCAGGCGGGTGGCGAGGGCGGCGGCCTCCTCCTTGTAGTCGTCGTGGGTGAACAGCTCCTGCACCTCGTCGATGACGATGACGCGCGGCCCGAGCTGCTGCTCGGGGTACTTCTCCGCGAGCGCCCGGGTGACCTTGCGGCCCTCGGGGACCTCGGAGGCGGGCAGGGAGCGCACGAACGCGGCACGCCGCTGGTACTCGGCGATCCCGGAACGCATCCCGGCGAGGGCGGCCTCCAGGTCTTCGTCCTCGTCGCCGGACACGTAGCGGTGGCAGATCGGCTTGACCGAGTCGAGGTCGCCGGAGCCCTTCAGCTCGTAGATCCACAGTTCGGCGGTGGGGTCGAGGGCGACGCCGAGGACGATGGCGAGCGCGCACGAGGTCTTGCCGGAGCCGGGGATGCCGCCGACGAGCAGGTTGGAGTACATGAGGGTGATCTCGACGAGGTTGCCGCGCGGGTCGAAGCCGTAGGGCAGCGGCTCGTACACGTCGGCCTGGCCCTCGCGCATGAGCGGCCACAGCTTCCGGCCGGCCTTCGCCGGGTCCCGCTGCGCCACCCACAGCACCAGGCGCCCCGGGTGCGCCGTACGGTCGCCCTCCGGCCACACCGTGGAGATGGGACGGCGCATGGCGGCGGCGAGCGCGGACCGCTTCTCCAGCACGGCCGTGGCTTCCACGCCCGGGGGAAGGTCGACCTCGGCGCGCCAGCCGGGGCCGTCGCGCATGACCTCGGCGGCGAACTCCACGCCGCGGCGGCCCTTCTTGCCCTCGATGCCGATGGCGGCGAGCGCGTCGAAGACCTCGGTGGAGTCGAGGCGGCGCATCACGTTGGTGGCCACGTAGCGGGTGATCAGGGGCTTGTCGCCCTTCTTCCCGTTGACACCGGCCAGGGCCGCCGCCGCTACGGCCGCGCCGATCGTCCAGCCGGGCACGAGGAACCAGCCGACCAGCGTGGTGATGCCGGTGGCCGTGGCCACGGCGGTGGAGGCGACACGGCGCGGCCGGACGCGGCGGGAGTGCTCGCGCGACAGGGCGAGCCACGCCTCGACGTCCGCGCTTGCGGCGGCCTTCGCCGTCACGGGCCGGGCCTCGGTGTCGGCGACCCACCGGCCCCAGCGGACGACGAGACGGCCGGCGCCCCGCGGGGAACGGGCGAGGAGACGGGCGAGGTAGACCGGGGCTCGGAGTGCGTGGAAGGCGCTGACGTGGGCGTAGTACGAGGTCGTCCACTTCACGGCCTGGGTGAACGCGTCCACGCGGCGCAGGAAGGTGGGGACGACGGGCGGGGCCTCGGCGAGGTACGCCTGACGTTCGGCGAGCCACGTGCCCTCCGGGGCCTGCTCGTTGGGCGTGTCGACGGGGCGGGGCTCGGCGTCGTGGATGACGTCGATGATGGTCTCGGTGAGGGTGTCCGGGGGCGAGTCCTTGTGGAGCTGGACGACGTTGTTCGTCATGCTGGTCTCTCCGGTTTTCGTTTCGCGTTTCGTTTCGAGCCGGGCCCGGGGACGGCCGTTGACTTGGCGGTTTGGGCCGTCCCCGGGGTGGATCTACTTCTTCTTCCGGCGGAGCGCCTGCTTCTCGATCCGCTCGATACGCCGGGTCAGGTCGCTGATGTCGACGCCGTCCCCGGCCAGTCCGCGCTTCGCGGCGCGAGCGGTCAGGGCGGCGATGCGGAGCTTCTCGCCGGTGGTGAAGTCGCTGAACTTGGGGCCGTCAGCCATGGGTCAGTTCCCCTTCTGGTAGTCGTCGAGCAGGGACTTCAGGACGAGCAGGCAGACCGTGGCGCAGACCGCGCCGACCGCGACGGCGACCGCCAGGAGAGCGGCGGCCATGGCCAGCGCGGTCAGGGCGACCGCTCCGCCGATACCGGCCGCGACGTACGCGCCGTACGGCCGCTGCACAGGGGCGGGCGCCGGCGGCTGCGGCTGGTTCTGCTGCTGCGCGGCGATGACGGCGGCGATCGCGCGGACCAGCTCGGTGTTGTCGGCGGCCTCGACGGCGTCCCGCGCCGCTTTCTCCAGGTCGCTCATGGCTGCACCGCCCCGACCACTTCACGCCGCAGCTCGGTCGCCTCACGGCGCGACAGACCGAGTTCGTCCTGAAGCGTCTTGATGGTCACCGGCCGATTCGTCGACCTGACCGCCTCCCGGTGCAGCCTGCGGGCCTCTCGCCGCAGGTCGGCCGGGGTGAGCGCGACCGCCGCTGTGACCACCTGCCGGGGGTTCGTGGCGGGGACGGGAGTGGTCACCTTGGCGGGAGTGATGGTCTTCCACACGAAGGGCGCGGAGGTGATCGCCGAGCCCCCGGGGATGAGCCCCGGGATGACCACCGGGGTCGGCTCGGAGAGGGCAGGCGGCTGGTCATCCTGGACGCGCTCCACGGTCACCGGAGTGGCCACCTTGGCGGCCTGCTCGGGTACCTCGTCGTGACCGGCACCGAGGGAGTGCACCCGCCACAGCACGAGCGGCGCGATCGCGGCGACCGCGACGACGAGCGGGACGGACACGGCGACCAGGTCGGCGGTCACGAGGTGGCTGGCGGCGTTGACGCCGATCATCGCGGCGACCGCGGCGAGCACCTCCTTGCCGGTGCGCAGCGCGCGGACGGTGTACAGGTCGAGCGCGGCCGGGACGGCGGCGGCCACCCACTGGTTGAAGCCGACCGCGCGGGCGAGTTCGTACTCGGCGGACGCGGTGGCGACCAGGGCGGCGGCGAGGGCGCCCCACTTCAGGTAGTCGTGCTTCACTCGCCCACCCCCGGCTCAGCGGCCCGTACGGCGCGGTGCGCGGCGAGGTGGACGCCTTCCAGGTCGCGACGCGCGTGGGCGTCGAGGAGGGCGGCCATGAGGGCGGGGACGGGCGGGAGTCGCCGCGCGGACCGGTCGGCCGCGCGGATCGCGGCGTTCTCGGTGGGACGGCGTACGAGACTGCGGCTCACCGGGCACCCCCGATGAGGAGCGCGTGCAGCTGCTCGGCGAGGTCGCGCAGCTGGCCCGCGTAGCTGTCGAGGGCGACGGCGAGGCTGTACAGCTCGACGGGCGTGAGCGTCCGGTCGGGCGGGGACACCGAGGCGCCGACCGTCGGACCGCCGAGGCCGGGGGTGACGATCGTGGCGAAGGGGGACTGCGCAAGCCCGGCGGCGATGATCTCGGCGCCGTGGAAGACGAGGACGATGTCCGGGCCCTTGTGGAGGATGTCGGCGCGGACGTTCTCGGGGTCGTGGTCGGCGTGGCCGGTGCACCACGGGGGGCACGTCAGCGTCACGTCGCCGTAGTCGAGGGTGGGCAGGGTGACGGTACGGTTCGTCACGGGTCTGGACTCCTTGATACCGAAGGGTTCTGGATCAAGGCGCCGTTCGATGTTGCGAGCATCGGGCGGCGCCGCTGTGTGTCTGTCAGGGCGACGGAGAGACAGCGAAGTCGGGGGGGCCGCGAGCCGAGGGCACGCTCAGGGCACACGAGGGCCATACACCGAGAGAAAACGCGAGATGACGCGAGACGTGTTTCAGCAGGTCAGAAGCCTGTGATTTACGTTTCCGCAGGTCAGGCCGTAGGGCACTCCACTGGTACTTCCAGTGGTTCACCGTCCTCTTCCTCCTGACCACCCTCACCACCGGCCTCCTGTACCGGCTGACACACTCCCGCCGCCGGCGTCCGAGGTAGCGCTCGGACCGCCCGGCATCGCCATCGCGTCCCGCCTCGGCAACATGCTGCTCTCCCGGCCGCCCCACACGCCCGGCACAGGCGGCGTGCCGGGCGGAGCGGGCCGCCGGCCCGCTCCATGCGCCGGGGCCGTACGCCCTTTCGGACGCCTGAAGGTGGCCGCATGGTGCGAAGTGGCGGCGACTCGCACATCCCTCGAAAGGAACTGGCCAGTTTCCACCTTCTGCAAAACTCAATCCGACACAACCGTTGACAAATCATCACAGGGGCACCCTGCCTGCCGTCCGCGGAGGTTCGCCGAGGTTGACGCATGACAACACGGAGCGGATGGTGGTTTGGAAGGTCAATTCCCCGGAGAGCGTCCAGAGGAAGGTGGGGTCGTTTCATGCCTTGGTCGCCGACGACTCGGTCGCGGCGATGGTGACCACGGACTCCCTGCACCATCCGTCGGTCGTCTCCAAGACCATGGCCGACGACACCGCCCGGCACGCAGGCAACAAGGCCCAGTTCGACCGGTTCCCGTCAGCAGGCCCAGTTCATGCGCCTGTCGGAGGCACCGCAACCGCAACGTACGGAGCACAACGCATGGTTCATGGACCTGGTCGCGGCGTGCGCGCCGACACAGGCCAGAGGGCGGTGCAGAGGCCAGTCGTCACAGACAGGAGGCAGCCGTGGCGGACACCTTCCAAATACCCTCGTTCTACATGCCGTTCCCGGCCAGGGTGAACCCTCACCTGGAGGAGGTCCGTCCACGTGTTCGCGCCTGGGCGCACTCCATGGGATTACTCGAGCCTCAACACACCGACTCGCATCACGGCGGGTGGAGTGCCGAAATCTTCGACCGGGCGGACTTCACCCGCTTCACCGCCCTGACCTATCCCCATGCCTCCGCCGCCGAGCTGGAACTGCTGTCCAGCTGGCACAGCGTGATCTGGTGCCTCGACGATGTCTTCCTGCCGTGGTGCGAGGAGCTCGGCAAGCGGGAACGGATACTGGATCGCATCGAACGGCTGATGTCGTTTCTGCCGACGACGACCCGTATCTGGAACTCGGGCCCACCCCCCGAGGAGCCGCTGGAACGCGCGCTGGCGAACCTGTGGCATCGCACAGCGCCCACGGCCTCCTTGTCGTGGCAGGTCCTGTACACCAACTCCGTACGACAGTTCCTGGAAGCATCGCTGTGGGAGACGGAGAACCTCACGAGCCACCGGTTCCCCGACCTCATCGAGCAGACGGAGATGCGCCGTGACTACGGTGCGGCCGGGTGCAGCGCCCTGCTGATGGAGCACTCGCTCGGCTGGGAGATAACCGAGGAGATCCGCGCGTCCCGCGCGTTCACGGTGCTGATCAACGCGTTCCGGGACACCGTCGATCTGCACAACGACATCGTGTCCTACCCCAAGGAAGTCCGCGAAGGTGTGGACAAGAACAACATCGTGCGCGTGACGCAGGAACTGTACGACGTCCCTCTCCCTACGGCGGTCTCGTTCGTCGACCGCATCCTGACCGGCCGCGTCAGGACACTGGACGAAACGGTCAGGACCGACCTCCCGCAAGCGCTGCACGATCTGCACACGAATCAGCACACCCAGCGCGCCGTGCTCCGCCACGCCCGGGCGATCCAGGGCTGGGCGGCAGGCTCCTACCACTGGCACGAGGACACCGACCGATATCGGTGCGCCGCCTGACACAGCACGTCGAGAAACCGTTCGACGGGGCCACCGAGCCATACTCGTCCGTCGGTCCCCTCGTACGCTTGATCGTGATGAGACGCAGAAGCCGGATCCCGCCCTCCCCCCTGCCGCAGCGCCACGGAATCGACCCGGTGCGGGTCAGGCTGCCGCAGGGGACGGCGTGGTCCACCGTGCGTGATCACCTGGTGGAGCGGCTGGCGGCCGGGCCCGGGGTGATCGACGCGATGATGGACGCGGGGCTGATCGTGGACGCCGACGGACGCGCCGTGCCACGTGACAAAACATACGTGCCCGGCATGTTCGTGTGGTTCCACCGGGAGCTGCCGTACGAGGTTCCGGTGCCCTTCCCACTGATCGTCGTGCACCGCGACGAGCACATCGTCGTCGTCGACAAGCCTCACTTCCTGGCCACGACCCCGCGCGGAAGCCATGTCACCGAGACGGCGCTCGCCCGGCTGCGCCGCGAGCTGGGCCTGCCCGCGCTGGGCGCCGCCCACCGCCTCGACCGGCTCACCGCCGGGCTGGTGCTGTTCACCGTGGGCCCCGCGGAACGTGGCGCGTACCAGTCGCTGTTCCGCGACCGGCTCGTCGCCAAGGAGTACGAGGCCGTCGCCCCGTACGATCCGGCGCTCACCCTGCCGCGCACCGTGCGCAGCCGGATTGTGAAGGAGCGCGGAGTCATGGCGGCCCGAGAGGTCGAGGGCGAACCCAATGCCGTCAGCGGCGTGGAGTTGCTGGACCACCGACAAGACGGCCTGGCCCGCTACCGGCTACGACCCCGCACCGGGCAGACCCATCAACTGCGGGTACACATGACGTCGTTGGGGGTGCCGATCCTCGGTGACCCGCTCTATCCGGAAGTGCGGGACCCCGTGCCGGCCGATGACTTCCGGCGTCCGCTGCAACTGCTGGCGCGCACACTGGAGTTCACCGATCCGTTCACAGGGCTGGAGCACCGGTTCGTGAGCGGGCGGACGCTGCAGGCCTGGTCGTCGTACGAGGAGTGGGCCGGTAGGGCGTACGAGGACCAGGCCTGACGGCATCGCTAGCGGCCGATCAACCAGCGCACCACTCGGCGCAGCAGGCCGGGTCGCGTGACCGGTTCGCCCCCTGTCGCCGCCGGCTGTGTGGGCTCGGACGCGGCGGGGGCGGCCCCGTGTGACGGGCTCGGCGTCGGCATCGGGCAGCCCCCACGCTGGGACGGCACCGGGCGGCCGAAGGACTGTTCCAGGTCTTCCTTGTCCTTCGGCTCGAAGCGCACCGGGAGCCTGACCAGATGACGGGTCGAGATCGACGCCCGCCAGCGCAGTTCGTGTTCCTCACAGTCGAGCTGGATGTCCGGAAGACGCGACAGCAGTGCGTCGACGCCGACATCGGCGATGGCGCGGCCGGTGTCCTGGCCCGGGCACTCGTGCGGGCCGCCGCCGAAGGCGAGGTGGGACCGGTTGCCCTGCATGTTCGCGGTGAGGTCGGGCCGTACGCGCGGGTCGATGTTGCCCGGGGCGATACCGAAGAGCAGTCCGTCGCCCTTGCGGACGCGCTGGCCTCCCAGTTCCGTGTCCTGCTTGGCGAAGTAGGCGAGCTGGGTGCTGAACGGCGGCTCGTCCCACAGGGACTGTTCGACCGCCTCGGGCACCGTCATCTGGCCGCCCTTCAACTGGGCGCGGAACCCGGGGTTGGTGAGGACCACGCGCAGTACGTTGGCGAGGAGGTTGGTGGTGGCCTCGTACGCGGCGATGAGCACGACCCGCAGGTGCTGGCCCACCTCCTCGTCGTTCAGCCGCGCCGGGTGGTTGATCAGATGACTGGTGAAGTCCTCCTGCGGCTCGGCCCTCCGCTGGGCGGTGAGCCGCATGAGGGCTTCCATGATGTAGGCGTTGCTGGCGATCGCCGTCTCGGTGCCCTTGAGCATGTCGCGGGCCGCGTGCACGATCCGGTCGTTGTACTCGTCGGGCATGCCGAGGATCTCGCACATCACCGCCATCGGCAGGTGCTCGGCGAACTGGCTGACAAGATCCGCCTCGCCCTCCTCGCAGAACTCGTTGACGAGCTGCTGGGTGTAGCGGTTGATGCTGCGGCGGATGCCCCGGAAGTTGATGGTCGACATGGCGCCGGTGACCGCGCCGCGCAGCCGAAGATGTTCGTCGCCCTCGGCATGACAGCAGATGGGCTGCCAGGCGATGTGCGGCATCAGCGGGTTGTCCGCCTTGAACGTGCCGTCCTGGAGCTTGTTCCAGAGCCGGGTGTCCCGGGAGTACTGCGACGGCGTACTCACCATATGCATGTTCTCGCCATGCCCGAGCACCACCCAGATCGGCACATCGTCATGGAGGAGGGCGGGGGCCACCGGGCCGTGTTCCGCGCGGAGTTTCTCGTAGACGGCTCCCAGGTCCTCCGCCTCGGGGCCGTACAGGCGGCGGAGGCCGCCGGGTGCCGTGCCGTGGGCGGGGCAGCCGGGGGGCGGGGCGAGGGTGGGGTCGTCCGTGCCGGTCAGGGCGTGTGATTCAGGCGTCACGGTGATCGCTCCGAACTGAGGTGGATCCGTTGTCCGACATGACTTGGATCCGGTGTCTGAAAGGGTGTGAGGGGGCGGGCGTGGGTCAGGCCGACGCCGCCCCCGAGGCCGCCGCCCCCGTGGCCGCCGCTCCCGAGATCGCCAGGGAGTGCAGGAAGGTCATGAGGGTCATCAGGACGTCCCGGCTGGACGCCCGGCGGCGTGCGTCGCAGCGGATGATCGGGATCTCGGCGGCGAGGTCGAGCGCCTGCCGCAGTTCCTCGATGGCGTAACGGGGCGCGTCCGAGAAGTCGTTGACCGCCACGACGAAGGGCACCCCGCGCTCCTCCAGGCGCCCCATGACGTCGAAGCTGACCTCCAGCCGACGGGTGTCGACCAGGACGACCGCGCCGAGGGCTCCCTCGAACAGGCCGTTCCACAGGAACCAGAAGCGCTCCTGCCCGGGGGTGCCGAACAGGTAGAGGACCAGCTCGTCCGTGATGCTGATCCGGCCGAAGTCCATGGCCACGGTGGTGGCGGTCTTGGACTTGGAGCCGAAGTTGTCGTCGACCCCGATGCCGGCCTGCGTCATGGTCTCCTCGGTCGTCAGCGGCCTGATCTCGCTGACGGACCCCACCATGGTCGTCTTGCCGACGCCGAAACCGCCCACGATCACGATCTTCGCCGCGGCCTGCGCGGTGTGCGGGAGGTGGTCCTCGGTCCGTGGACCCGTGATGGTGTCAGAGCTTTTGAAGTCCATGCATCACCGCTTCGAGGAGGGAACGGTCTGCCCGCGCCTGCCGGACGACCGGTGCGCGCGCCTGTACCAGTTCGGCCGTCAGCAGCTCGGTGAGCAGGACGGTCACCACGCTGATCGGCAGGTTGAGATAGGCCGAGATCTCGGCCACGGACAGGGGTGCCTGGCAGATCCGGAGCAGCGCCGACTGCTCCGGAGCGGCGGACGGCGGGGGCTCGGCGCGCGCCACGATTAACGTGACGAGGTCGATCGGGGCGCGCTCTCCGTCCTCACCGGTGATGATGTAGAGCCGCTCGGGAGCGCGCGTGTTCGATTCTCCGGTGGGGGCGTCGCCCTCGGCCGGCGGGAGCGGGGGAGGCGGCGGGGGCGACGGCTCGCGCTTGGGGTGACGCCGCCGGCGTTGCGGAGGCGTCATACGGTCTGCCCGTTCCGCCGCGGCGGACTGGTGAGGTGGGAGCCGATCCGGTCGACGAGGTCGCGCATACGGTTGCTCATCAGGCCGGGTTCGGCGACGCCGTTGGCGAGCACCGCGAGATAGGCGTTCGAGCCGGCGGCCATCAGATAGAAGTTGCCGCCGTTGATCTCGATGATGACCATCCGCATACGGCCGTCGCTGTGCGGGATCTCGTCGGCCACGGCGCCCGCCAGGCTCTGCAGTCCCGCGCAGGCCGCGGCGACCCGGTCGGCGGCGTCCGGGTCACCGCCGTAGCGGGCGATCCGCAGGCCGTCGGCGGAGAGCACCACGATCTGCTGGATGCCGGGTACGCCGTCGGCCAGATCCTTCAGCAGCCAGTCGAAGTTGGCTCGTGGCTGGGTCACTTGAGGTCCCCCTCGTCGTCGGCCTCGGTGCGGGCCGGCTCGGTGTTCGCGGTGCGTGCGGTGCGCGGCGGGTCGTCCGGGTGGTCCCGGAAGGCGTTCGGGTCGGGGTCGGCCTTGAGCCCGGCCATGAACGCCTCCACCCACATGCCCGGCGGGGGCAGCTCCTTCTCGGGTTCGGGCTCCGGCTGCCACACGGGGGCTGCGGCCATGGCGGCCTCGGCCGCGGCCTCCGCGGCGGCGGCCTCGGCGTAGCGCTGGCTGAGCGGGATCTTGTTGCGGCTGCGGCGCTGCGGCAGGCCGTTGGCGGTCCACTCGGTGACGACGGGGACGTCGTCGTCGTCCATGTCCTCCCGGCTCATCTCCTCCGCGGAGCTCGGGATCCGCGGTCCGGTGGTCGGGCGGCGACGCTTGGGCTTGCGGTTGGGGCCCTCGACACCGCCGTTGTTGATGATCGTCCCGGCGCTGGCGCCGATGCCGTGCGCGAAGCCCGGTGCGGGCTCGTCGGTGAGCATGTCGCGCGGTACGACGACGACGGCACGGACGCCGCCGTAGGCGGAGGGCCGCAGCGAGATGTGCATCTTGTACATGGTCGACAGACGGCCCACGACGGCGAGGCCGAGGCGCGGGGTGTCGCCCATCTCCTGGATGTCCACGCCCTGCTGCGCCTTGGCGAGCATGTCCTCGATCTTGGCGCGGTTCTCCTCGCTGAGGCTGATGCCGCCGTCCTCGATCTCGATGGCGATACCGGTCTGCACCTCCACGGCGGTGACGTGCACCTTGGTGTGGGGCGGCGAGTAGCGGGTGGCGTTGTCGAGGAGTTCGGCGCAGGCGTGGATGACCGGTTCGACGGAGACGCCGTTGACGTTGACCTTGGCGATCGATTCGAGCTCGATGCGGCGGTACTCCAGGATCCGGGACATGGCGCCGCGCAGCACGCTGTACAGCGGGACCGGCCGGGACCAGACACGGCCGGGGGGGCTGCCGCCGATGACGGCGATGGAGTCGGCGAGGCGGCCGATCAGCGCGGTGCCGTGGTCGATGCGCAGCAGGTCGTCGAAGACCTCGGGGTTGCGCCCGTGGTCCTCCTCCATCTCGCGGAGTTCGTTGTTCTGCTGGTGGACGATGGCCTGGACGCGGCGGGCGATGTTGACGAACGACCGCTGCGAGGAGTCGCGGATCGCCTCCTCGCGGTCGATGACGGTGAGCACGGTGCGCAGCAAGTCCCGCTGTGAATCGGGAAGTTCACGCCACTCCGCGTCACCGTCGACGACGTGACGAATCACCTCTCCGGGGGATTCTCCACCGCGCAGCCGGTACATCGCGGCGGGCAGGATCTCCTTGCCCAGCCGGGTGAATTCCTGGTCGTGGGCGATGATCCGCTGTTCGAGGAAGGCGGTTTGGCGCTGCTGTTCGGCGCGCAGTTCGCGGACCGTACGACGGCCGCCGCGCAGCGCGACGACGGCGACCGTGATCAGCAGCAGCGTCGCGACGGTTCCGCACAAGCCGACGGCGAGCCGGGCCGACCCCGTCACCAGGGAGACGGTGGTTCCGGTCGCCGCGGCCATCAGTATCGCCGGTAGCGGCAGCACACGCGCGTAGGAAAGTTCACGGCCACCGGGAGGCGATTGAACACTCACCATGTATGCCCTCTAAAGACGGTTCGGCTGAATCAAACTGGATCTTCGGTATTTTTTGGAACAAGCGCCCGAATACATCTCAACTCGGTGCGCTGCGGGCGAGCTTAGTCCGACCGGATCATCGCTGTGTCATATTCAGCAACCGACTGAAATCACCCTCGCGACAGGAGTACGCTCTGGTCATTTACACGCTGGGGCGCCATTCGCACACGCCGGGTAATCGCGAACGGGCGTACGAAGTCGGCCTCTTGACAGGGTGAATCGGCGCCGCGGACGGCGGCCCGAAGGGGCTCCCCTCAGACGCCGACGATGCGCAGCGCGGCGCCCGCCGTAGCCTCGGCGAACGCCGAGACGGGGCGGTCGGGGTCGGAGCGGTGGACGAGGATGACGCCCTCGATCAGCCCGAAGACCAGATCCGTCCGCAGATCCAGCTCTCTCTTGGCGAGCGCCCCACCCACGTCGGTCGCGGCGATCAACTGCCGGTACGCGTCCTTCAGTTCGGCCCGTACGGCGTGGAAGCCGGCGAAGCGTTCGGCGCGGACCTCCGGGAGGAGGTAGAGGCCGCCGAGGTTGTGCGGGCCGCCGCACAGGAGCGCGACATCGGCGCGGCACAGCTCCCGCAGCCGCTCCTCGGCGCGGACGCCGTCCCGGGCGAGGAGTTCGCGGGCGTACGCCAGCGACGGCGTGACCGTGGACTCCAGCAGCTCGGCGAGCAGCTCCTCCTTGCCGGAGACGTAGTGGTACATGGTCGCCTGCCGCATACCGGCGCGCTCGGCGACGGCCCGGGTGGTGGTGGCCGCGTACCCCCGCGTCGTGAACAACTCGGCCGCGGCGGCGAGCAGTTCGTCACGGGACGACAGTCCGCTCTCCGGCCGCCCTTCGGCCCGGGGCCTGCCGACCCGCCGCCCACCGGCGCCACCCGCACTTCCCATGCCCCGATCCTCGCACACGCCACCCGAGCACCCACCGTGACCGACCACCCCCGCCCCCCAGCCGTCCGCCGGCCCGTCCACCTGCCCGCCCAGCGCCCCGCCCACCACCCCGCCCGCTGTGACCGTTCGCACGGTTCACCCCGCCCCCGGCGAGGCACGACCATCGTGAGAGGTCGGTAACTGCCCCGCAACGCAAGGGACATGGCACCGACGCGCCCCGCTTCTAATTTCTGTCGCACGACAGAAATACACGCCGCACCCGGAGGTCCCGCGATGGCGACATCGACGACGTACGGAGCACGTGACCACGCCCGCGCACAGGAGGGCACCCGGACCGAGGCCATGCCCGTGGTGCCCGCGAGCGACTGGCCCGCCCCGCCCCAGGAGGCCGCACGGCTGGTTTGGGCCGAGACGGTGGCGGGCGGCAACTACACCCACCGGGTACTGGCCCGGGGCACCGAGTTCCGGCTCACCGATCCGCACGGCGACGCCTGCGCGCATCTGCTCCTGCACCACGCCGACCGCCCCTGGGAGCGGCTGAACGTCGCGGACACCGTCAAGGTCCAGTGGAACGCCTACCTGGGCGAGGGCGTCCTGCTCCTGTCCGACCAGGGCCGTGTCCTCGCCTCGGTGGTCGCGGACACCTCCGGCCGCCACGACGCCCTGTGCGGCACCTCCACCCTCGTCCGCAACACCGCGCGGTACGGGGACGGCACCCCGCAGTCCCGCTCCCCCGCCGGACGCGAGCTGTTCAAGCTGGCCGCCGCCAAGAACGGCCTCGAACCCCGTGACCTCCCGCCCTCCCTCTCCTTCTTCCAGGGCGTGGCGGTACGCGAGGACGGCACCCTCGACTTCACCGGCTCCGCCGGCCCCGGCGCCGCCGTGACCCTGCGCGCCGAGCAGGACGTGACCGTACTGATCGCCAATGTCCCGCACCCGGCCGACCCCCGCCCCGACTACACCAGCACCCCGCTGGAGGTGCTGGCCTGGCGCGCCGATCCGACCCGCCCCGGCGACCCCCTCTGGGAGGCCACGCCCGAGGGCCGCCGCGCCTTCCTGAACACCGCCGAATTCCTCACCTCGCGGGGGCACGCATGAGCACGACGACGACCGTGATCCCGGCCCGCGCCGCCTGGTCGTCGGTGATCCGCGCCGGCGAGTCCCTCACCCTCACCGATCTGCGCGGCAACCAGGCCGTCGACTTCCTCGTGTACGACGCCCACGACACCGCCGTCCGCTACAGCGCGCCCGACACCATCCACGCGCAGGGCGGCATCTTCCTCACCACCGGCAGTGTGCTGATGTCGAACGAGCACACCCCGCTGATGACCGTGACCGCCGACGACGTGGGCCGCCACGACACGGTCGGCGGCGCCTGCTCCAAGGAGTCGAACACCCTGCGGTACGGGCACCACACCTGGTCGCAGCACGCCTGTGTGGACAACTTCCTCGCGGAGGGCACGAAACACGGCCTCGGCAAGCGCGACCTCGTGTCGAACATCAACTGGTACATGAACGTCCCCGTAGAGAAGGACGGCACCCTCGGCATCGTCGACGGCATCTCCGCGCCGGGCCTCGCCCTCACCCTCCGCGCCGAGCGCGACGTACTGGTCCTGATCTCCAACTGCCCCCAGATCAACAACCCGTGCAACGGCTTCGACCCGACACCCGTCGAAGTCACGATCACCGGAGAAGAGACGCCCAGCGACAGCGTGACGACCCCCGGAGCCGGCGCATGACCTTCGACACCCTGCTGGTCGCCAACCGGGGCGAGATCGCCGTCCGGATCATCCGCACCGCCCGTGAACTGGGCCTGCGCACGGTCGCGGTGTACTCCGACGCCGACCGCGCCGCCGCCCACGTCCGCCTCGCCGACGAGGCGGTACGGCTCGGCCCGGCGCCCGCGAAGGAGTCGTACCTCGACGCGGATCTGATCCTGAAGGCCGCCAAGGACTCGGGTGCGGGCGCGGTGCACCCCGGCTACGGCTTCCTCTCCGAGGACGCGGCCTTCGCCCGCCGCTGCGAGGACGCGGACCTCGTCTTCGTCGGGCCGACCCCCGACCAGTTGGAGATGTTCGGCGCGAAGCACACCGCACGGGCCGCCGCCGAGGCCGCGGGCGTCCCCCTCCTCCCCGGCACCGACCTGCTCGCCTCCCTGGACGAGGCCCTCGGCCGGGCCGCGGCCATCGGCTACCCGGTGATGCTCAAGGCCACCGGCGGAGGCGGCGGAATCGGTATGTCGGCATGTCGATCCGCCGCCGAACTGACCGAGGCCTGGGACCGGGTGCAGCGCGTCGCCACCGCCTCCTTCTCCACCTCCGGCGTCTACCTCGAACGCCTCGTCGAACAGGCCCGCCATGTCGAGGTACAGGTCTTCGGCGACGGCGACGGCCTCGTGGTCACCTTCGGCGACCGCGACTGCACCCTCCAGCGCCGCAACCAGAAGGTCGTCGAGGAGGCCCCGGCCCCCGGCCTCCCCGACCACGTCCGCGCCCGGCTCACCGCCGCCGCCCGCGATCTGTGCGCGAGCGTCGAGTACCGCTCCGCCGGGACCGTCGAGTTCGTGTACGACGCGGCCCGCGAGGAGGCGTACTTCCTGGAGGTCAACACCCGCCTCCAGGTCGAACACCCGGTCACCGAGGAGATCTACGGCGTCGACCTCGTCGCCTGGATGCTCCGCCTGGCGCGCGGCGACTCGGCGGTCGTCCGGGCCCCGGGCCAACCCCACGGCCACGCCGTCGAGGCCCGCGTCTACGCCGAGGACCCCTCACGTGAACACCGGCCGAGCGGGGGCCTGTTGACCCGGGTCGAGTTCCCGGAGGGCGTCCGCGTCGACGGCTGGGTGGAGACGGGCACCGAGGTCACCACGTCGTACGACCCGCTGCTCGCCAAGGTCGTCGCGCACGGCTCCGACCGCGCCCAGGCCCTGTCCCGGCTGGACGCGGCCCTTACGAGCACCCGGATCGACGGCATCGAGACGAACCTGGGCCTGGTCCGCGCCGCCCTCGCCGACGAGGCATTCCGGCGGGCCACGCACTCCACGGCCACCCTCGCGACCGTCACCGACCCGACGCCCCGGATCGAGGTCGTCTCCGGCGGCACCCTCACCACCGTCCAGGACTGGCCCGGCCGCAGAGGCCACTGGCAGGTCGGCGTCCCGCCCTGCGGCCCGATGGACGACCTGTCCTTCCGCCTCGGCAACCGGGCGCTCGGCAACCCCGAGGGCGCCCCCGGCCTGGAATGCACGCTCCAGGGCCCGTCTCTCCGCTTCAGCCACGCCACCACGGTCTGTGTGACGGGCGCCCCCGCCCCGGTGACCGTGGACGGCTCACCGGTCGCGCAGTGGGAGCCGGTGACGCTCCCCGCCGGAGCGGTCCTCGCCGTCGGCGCCCCCGTCGAACACGGCCTGCGCACCTACGTCCTCCTCGCGGGCGGCGGCCTGGACGTCCCCGCCTTCCTCGGCAGCGCGGCCACCTTCACCCTGGGCCGATTCGGCGGCCACGGCGGCCGGGCCCTGCGCACGGGCGACGTTCTGCACGGCGGCACGGTCACGGACGCGGGCGCCCCCGTCCCGCCGGAGACCCGCCCGCTCTTCTCCTCCCCCTGGCGGCTGGCCGCCCTCGAAGGCCCGCACGCGGCACCGGAGTTCTTCACCGAGGAGGACGTCCACGAGTTCTACGCGGCCGACTGGAAGGTCCACTTCAACTCGGCCCGCACCGGCGTACGCCTGGTCGGCCCCAAGCCCCGCTGGGCCCGCACCGACGGCGGCGAGGCCGGCCTGCACCCCTCCAACATCCACGACACCCCGTACTCGGTCGGCGCCGTCGACTACACCGGCGACATGCCGGTCCTGCTCGGCCCCGACGGCCCCTCCCTAGGCGGCTTCGTCTGCCCGGCCACGGTCGTCTCCCACGAACGCTGGAAGCTCGGCCAGCTGCGCCCCGGCGACACGGTCCGCTTCGTCCCGGTCGCGGACGACGGCTCCCCGCGCCCCGCGATCGCCGACGGCGGCGTCCTGGCCCGGGACGGCGACGTCACGTACCGCCGCAGCGGCGACGACAACCTCCTGATCGAGTTCGGCCCCATGCACCTCGACCTGGCCCTGCGCATGCGCGTCCACGCCCTCATGGAGGCCGTGACGGAAGCGCGCCTCGACGGCGTCACCGACCTCACCCCGGGCATCCGCTCCCTCCAGATCCAGACGGACCCGGCGCTGCTCCCCCAGCCCGAACTCCTCACGGCGGTACGCCGGATCGTGGCGTCCCTCCCGCCCACGGACGAACTGGTCGTCCCGTCCCGCACGATCCACCTCCCCCTCTCCTGGGACGACCCGGCGACCCGCGAGGCCATCGCCCGCTACATGGCGGGCGTCCGCGACGACGCGCCCTGGTGCCCCTGGAACATCGAGTTCATCCGCCGCGTCAACGGCCTGGACACGGTGGCCGAGGTGTACGACACGGTCTTCGCCGCCGAGTACCTGGTCCTGGGCCTCGGCGACGTCTACCTGGGCGCCCCGGTGGCGACCCCGCTGGACCCCCGCCACCGCCTGGTGACCACGAAGTACAACCCGGCCCGCACCTGGACGGCGGAGAACTCGGTCGGCATCGGCGGCGCCTACCTCTGCGTCTACGGCATGGAGGGGCCCGGGGGCTACCAGTTCGTCGGCCGCACCACCCAGGTCTGGTCCCCCTGGCAGCAGCGGGGCGCCTTCGAGCCCGGCTCCCCGTGGCTGCTGCGCTTCTTCGACCGGATCAGGTGGTACCCGGTGGAGGCCGACGAACTCCTGTCCCTGCGCGCGGACATCATCGCGGGCCGCTTCGTCCCCCGCGTGGAGGAGGGCACCTTCTCCCTGGCCGAGTACGCCACGTTCCTCTCCGAACACGCCGACTCCATAGCCGAGTTCAGGACCAGGCAGCAGACCGCCTTCGCCGGGGAGCGGGCGGCCTGGGAGGCGGCGGGCGAGTTCACCCGCGCCGACACGACCCCCGCGCCCCCACCCGCCCCACCGGAGATCCACGTCCCCGAGGGCAGCCACCTGATCGAAGCCGAGTTCACCGCCTCGGTCTGGCAGGTACACGTACGCCCAGGCGACCACGTCACCCCCGGCCAGCCCCTCCTGACCCTGGAAGCCATGAAAATGGAGTCCCACATCACCGCCCCCACAAACGGCACGATCACCCAAATCCTGACCACCCCAGGCACCCAGATAGCCCCAGGCACCCCCCTGATCCTCCTGACCCCGCCCCCCACCCCTTAGGGGCGCGAGGAACGGCGCGAGAACCCCCACGAACCCGCACCCGCACAAGTCCCCAAACCCCCCACCCCATAAGGCGCCCAAGGGGGTCATAGGGGCACAGCCCCTAAGGGATGGGACGGGTAGGGGCGGCGGGGGCGAAAGAAATCCCACGCACCCACACCCGACCACCCACCCACCCAGGAGCCCAGATGCCCCAACAACCCCCCACTCCCACACTCACCAGAGTCCGCACGGCCTACGCCCGCATCGAAGCCGCGAACCGCCCCGAAATCTGGATCGACCTACGCCCCCAACCCGACGTGGAAGCCGAAGCCAGAGCCATAGACGCCCAACTGGCCGCCGGCACCCCCCTCCCCCTAGCCGCCCGCCTCTTCGCCGCCAAGGGCAACATCGACGTCCAAGGCCTCCCCACCACCGCCGCCTGCCCCGCCTACGCGTACACCCCCGAGTCCGACGCCCCGGCGGTCGCCCGCCTCCGCAAGGCCGGCGCCCTCCTCCTCGGCACCACCAACCTGGACCAGTTCGCCACAGGCCTGGTCGGCACCCGCTCCCCCCACGGCGCCGTCCGCAACGCCCTCGACCCGTCCCGCATCAGCGGCGGCTCCAGCTCCGGCTCGGCCGTGGCGGTGGCGCTCGGCATCGTCGACTTCGCCCTGGGCACCGACACAGCCGGCTCCGGCAGAATCCCCGCCGCCTTCAACGGCATCGTCGGCCTGAAGCCCACCCGGGGCCTGGTCCCCACCACCGGCGTGGTCCCGGCCTGCGCCTCGATCGACTGCGTCACGGTGTTCGCCCGCACCCTCCCGGAGGCCGAACAGGCCCTCGCCCACATGGCGTCCCCACCCGACCGCCCGCTCCCGCCCCTCCCCCAGCGCGCCCCGGGCCCCTGGCGCGTCGCGGTCCCCCCGCGCGAGCAGCTGGGCGAACTGGACGAGGGCTGGGCGGAGGCGTACGAGACGGCCGTGGCCCGCCTGAGGGCCGCGGGCGCGGACGTACGCCCCCTGGACCTGACCCCGTTCACCGAGGCCGCGGCCATGCTCTACCAGGGCTCGTTCGTGGCCGAGCGGTACACGGCCGTCGGAGCCTTCGTCGACAAGGCCATCGCGGACGGCGTGGACTCCCTGGACCCCACGGTCGCCGGCATCATCACCCGCGCCCGTGACATCCCGGCCCACCAGCTCTTCGCCGACCAGGACCGCCTGGCGGAACTCCGCGGCCGGGCGCTCACCGAACTGGCCGACGCGGACGCCCTGTTGCTGCCGACGGCACCGGGCCACCCCACGCTGGCCGAGGTGGCCGCCGACCCGCTGGGCGCCAACGCCCGCCTGGGCCGTTTCACCAACTCCACGAACCTCTTCGACCTGGCGGCCGTGGCCGTCCCCGCGGGCGAGGTGAACGGCCTCCCGTTCGGCGTCATGCTGATCGGCCCGGCCTTCACGGACGACCGCCTGGCCCGCCTCGCCGCGCTCCTCCAGCCGGAGGCCCGCCTGGCGGTCGTGGGCGCCCATCTCTCGGGCCAGCCCCTGAACCCCCAACTCCTGTCCCTGGGCGCCCGGCTGGAGCGTACGACCACGACGGCCCCCGTCTACCGCCTGCACGCCCTCCGCACGACCCCGCCGAAGCCGGGCCTGGTCCACGTGTCCGAGGGCGGCGCCCCCATCGAGACCGAGATCTGGCGCCTCCCCGCCGAAGGCCTGGGCCGCCTCCTGACCACCCTCCCCCACCCCATGACCCTGGGCTCCGTCGAACTCTCCGACGGCACCCGAACCCCCGGCTTCCTCTGCGAACCCTCAGCCCTACGAAACACCGAGGACATCACGGAGTACGGCGGCTGGAGGCACTACCTGGCCCGCTGAACCCCGGGACACGGACAGGCTCGTGTCTTTCAGGGGCACGGGGAACCACGCGAGAAGCCCCCCGCTTTCAAGAGGCGCGGGGAACCACACGAGAAGCCCCACGCTTTTAAGGGGCGCGGGGAACCACACGAGAAGCCCCACGCTTTTAAGGGGCGCGGGGAACTGCGCGAGAAGCCCCACCGGCCCCGCACCCGCCGAACAACCCGCCCACCCACCCCCGCGCACGGCGGAGCCTCACCGCTCGGCGGAGCCTCACCCCACCGAGGAGTAAGCCACAACCCCCCTCAACAACCCCTCCACACCCTTACGCGCACTCTTCCCCACACTCGACCCGGCCGGCGCCGCCGCCGAGATCTGCCCGAGCACATCGATCACCTGCTTGCACCACCGCACGAAATCCCCGGCCGGCATCTCCGCCTCCCGCAACACCTCGTCCAGCCCCGACCCGGACGCCCACATGTACGCGGCCCAGGCAAAGCCGAGATCGGGCTCCCGCTGCCCGACCCCCTCGCTCTGCGTGATCCGGAACTCCTCCTCCAGCGCGTCCAGCCGCCCCCAGATCCGCACCATCTCCCCGAGCGCGGCCTTCGCGTTCCCGGACGGCAGCTTCGGCGCCATCGCGTCGTCGCCGACCCGGGCCTCGTACACGAGCGCGGAGACACAGGCAGCCAGCTCCGCCGGCCCGAGCCCCTCCCACACACCGGCCCGCAGACACTCACTGGCGAGCAGGTCCAGCTCGCCGTACAGCCGTGCGAGCCGCTTCCCGTGCTCGGTGACCTCGTCACCCCGGAGATAGTCCAGTTCGGTCAGCAGCGCGACGATCCGGTCGAAGGTCCGCGCGATCGTGTTCGTGCGCCCCTCGATCCGCCGCTCCAGCTGCGCGGTGTCCCGCTTGAGCCGGTGGTACCGCTCGGCCCACCGCGCGTGGTCCTCGCGGTCGTTGCACCCATGGCACGGATGCGCCCGCAGGTCGGCACGCAGCCGCGCGATCTCCCGGTCGTCCGCGGCGGCGGCTCTCCGCTTGCGGTGCCGGTCGGGCACGAGATGCCCGGCCTTGGTGCGCAGCGCCGACGCCAGGTCCCGGCGCGACTGGGGCGAGCGCGGGTTGAAGGACTTCGGGATGCGCATCCGCTCCAGGGCCTCCACCGGCACCGGGAAGTCCATCGACGCCAGCCGCTTGACCTGCCGCTCGGCGGTCAGCACCAGCGGACGCGGCCCGTCATGCTGCTCGAAGCCCCGATGGCCGTTGGACCGCCCGGCGGGCAGCCCCGGGTCCAGCACCAGCGCCAGACCGGCGTACTTGCCCGTCGGCACATGGATGACATCGCCCGGCTTGAGCCGCTCCAGCGCGACGGCGGCCTCGGCGCGCCGCTGCGCGGCCCCCTGCTTCGCCAGCTCGGTCTCGCGGTCCTTCAGCTCCCGCCTCAGGCGCGCGTACTCCTCGAAGTCCCCGAGGTGGCAGGTCATGGACTCCTGATAGCCCTCCAGCCCCTCCTCGTTACGCTGCACCTGCCGGGAGATCCCGACGACCGACTTGTCGGCCTGGAACTGCGCGAACGAGGTCTCCAGCAGCTCCCGCGAGCGGTGCCGCCCGAACTGCTCCACCAGGTTGACCGCCATGTTGTACGACGGCTTGAAGCTGGAGCGCAGCGGATACGTACGGGTACCCGCGAGTCCGGCGAGGTGGTCGGGGTTCATCCCCCGCTGCCACAGCACCACCGCGTGGCCCTCGACATCGATGCCGCGCCGGCCCGCACGCCCCGTCAGCTGGGTGTACTCACCGGGGGTGATGTCGGCGTGCTGCTCGCCGTTCCACTTGACGAGCTTCTCCAACACCACCGAGCGGGCGGGCATGTTGATGCCGAGCGCGAGGGTCTCGGTGGCGAACACGGCCTTGACCAGGCCGCGTACGAAGAGTTCCTCGACGACCTCCTTGAACGTCGGCAGCATGCCCGCGTGATGGGCCGCGATACCGCGCTCCAGGCCCTCCAACCACTCGTAGTAGCCGAGGACATGGAGGTCCTCGTTCGGGATGGAGGCGGTGCGCTCCTCGACGAGGGCGCGCACCTTGTGCCGGGACTCGTCGTCGTTCAGGCGGAGGCCCGCGTACAGGCACTGCTGGACGGCGGCCTCGCAGGCGGCGCGGCTGAAGATGAAGGTGATGGCCGGCAACAGGCCTTCGGAGTCGAGCCGTTCGATGACTTCGGGGCGGCTCGGGATCCAGATCCTCGACCGCTGCCGACGCTCGCGCTCACGGTCGGCCTCGCGCATGGCACGGCCGCGCCGGCGGTCCTGGAAGGAGGGCCGGCTCGCCTCCATCCGCGCCATCCTCGTCAGATCGGGGTTGACGGCCTTCTTGTTGCCCTCGCCCTCCTCGAAGAGGTCGTACATCCGCCGTCCGGCCAGCACATGCTGGAACAGCGGTACGGGCCGGTGCTCGGAGACGATCACATCGGTGTCGCCGCGCACGGTGTCCAGCCAGTCGCCGAACTCCTCGGCGTTCGACACGGTGGCCGACAGCGACACGAGGGTGACCGACTCGGGGAGGTGGATGATCACCTCTTCCCAGACGGCCCCGCGGAAGCGGTCGGAGAGGTAGTGCACCTCGTCCATGACCACATAGCCGAGGCCCAGGAGGGTCTGGGAGCCCGCGTACAGCATGTTCCGCAGCACCTCGGTGGTCATCACGACCACGGGGGCGTCGGAGTTGACGCTGTTGTCACCGGTGAGCAGCCCGACCTTGTCGGCGCCGTACCGGCGGCACAGATCGGCGTACTTCTGGTTCGACAGCGCCTTGATGGGGGTCGTGTAGAAGCACTTCTTGCCCTGTTGCAGGGCAAGGTGGACGGCGAACTCGCCGACGATCGTCTTGCCCGAGCCGGTGGGGGCGGCCACCAGGACGCCCTTGCCCGCCTCCAGCGACTGGCAGGCCTCGATCTGGAAGGGGTCGAGACCGAAGTCGTACATCGCGCGGAATCCGGCGAGCGCGGTGGCCTGCTCGGCAGCACGCATACGGGCTGCCGCGTACCGCTCGGCCGGTGAGAGATCCTCTGTCATCGTGCTTTCGAGCGTACCGGGCCCCACTGACAACAGGACGATCATTATCCGGATCCCTGCCGCGACGCCCCGCCCTTAATCACTTTCATGATCCAGCGTTGACAGGTTACGTTCATGAATGACGATCATCGCCATGCGACAGAAAGTGACCACTCCGTCGCATGCCGTTCATTTTCTTCGGGGAGTTCCACTTGAAGCGTTTGACCACGCGCGCAGCAACGACCGGTGCCGCTCTGGGCCTTGCCATGATCGGCCTCGTCGCCGTTCCCTCGCCGGCCTCGGCCGCCGCGGCCAACAAGTGCACAGGCGAGCAGCACAAGACCTACGACACCATAGGCGCGAACCTCGACGTGTACGTCGACCTGTGTGTGAGCAGGACGTCGGGCAACGACTACAAGGCCACTGTCAGGTTCCGCTGGTCCGACGGCGGTGGCGGTCTCAGCACCGGCATGGACAAGCTCAAGGTCAATCTGCGCCTTGAGCGGAACGACGACGTCAAGCGGAGCGCCGGCGCCGACTGGGCCGAAGCGACCAACTTCGCTCAGTCCGGCAACCGCGGTTTCTCGACCACGACCTTCCACAGCACCACGACCGGTGGCTGGACCGCCGACGGCACCATCGACTGGGACATCAACAACGACGGAACGGGCGGCGGCACGACCCAGCTGCAGGGCTCGGGGGAAATCTAGACAGCGGCTCCGCACACAAGGCTGGGGGCCTACCGGTACGACGGTAGGCCCCCAGCTTTTTTCGTGGTCGACGGAGTTCTACGTGACGTCGTCGTAGCCGTTGATCCGGTCGCGTTCGCTCTCCGGCGACGGTGACGGTGACGGCAGTGCCCGGCTCGCCGAGACGGACTCGATCTCGCCGATGTCCTCGGGGGTGAGATCCAGCTCGGAGGCCTCGTCGTCGTCGGGCTTCATCGCCTCGACGCGGGCCCGGCGCCGGTCGTTGGTCAGCGCGACGCCACAGGCGCAGAAGTACAGGACCCAGATGGGGCCGGCCAGCGCCATCATCGAGATGGGGTCGGTACTCGGCGTGGCGATCGCCGCGAAGAGCGTGATGCCGATGATCATGCCCCGCCACCAGCCGAACATCTTCTTGCCGGAGAGGACCCCGCCGAAGTTCAGCATCACGAGCAGCAGCGGCAACTCGAAGGAGAGACCGAAGACGACGATCATCCGCATGATCAGGTTCAGCAGATCATCGAGCGGCAGCTGGTTGTCGCTTCCGATGATCGAGAACTGCAGCATGACCGAGGCCATCTTGGGCAACGACCAGTAGGCGAAGTACGAGCCCATGAGGAACAGCGGGAAGCCCGCCGCCACGAACCCGAGGCTGTACTTCTTCTCGTTGCGGTGCAGACCCGGCGCGATGAACGCCCAGAGCTGGTACAGCCAGACCGGGGCGGCGAGTACCACGCCCGATGACAGCGAGACCGTGAGAGCGAGCGTGAACGGGCTCAGCAGACCGTTCTGCACGATGCGCGCGCACTTGACCGTGCTGGTGTCCTTCGCCAGCTCGGCGAAGCTGTGTTGGCATCCCACCGCCTGGAGGATGGGATCCGTGAAGAACTGGATGATGTTCTTGTAGAACAACACCGCGACGACCGTCGTGACGACGATGGCCAGCAGGCTCTTGACAAGGCGGTTTCGCAGCTCGCGCAGGTGCTCCGCGAGGGGCATCCGCCCCTCGGGATCCTTGTCCTTCTCCGTCTTGCGGGCAGACTTGAGCAACCCACGTCCTCATCTCGTGCGGCAGGCCGGAAGTCTGGTCCGGCCTTGCGTCAGCGCTGGGTGGTGTCCGTCGGCTCGGCGACCGGGCGGGAGCTGGTCACGTCACCGGGGGCGGCCTGGATGGTGCGCTGCGCGGGAGTCTCGGTGTTCTGGTGCGGGGGCGCGGCCGCCGCGGGGGTGTCGTCCTGGCCGTCGGACTTCATGGCCTTGGCCTCGCTCTTGAGGATGCGGGCGGACTTGCCCAGCGAACGCGCCATGTCCGGCAGCTTCTTCGCACCGAACAGCAGGATGACCACGACGAGGATCAGAATGATCTCGGTGGGACCGAGATTGCCCATAGCTGTCTACCTTCTTCACCGAGGCGGCGGGTGGGGGCCGTCCGACCGGTCGGACAGGTGTCCGAACGATCGTGCTGGCAGCGATCGTAACGCTCAGGGGTGAACGTCAGGCAATCCCCCTGCGTACTCCCGATTCGCGACCCGGGCCTCGTTCTCCGTGCCGCGACAGGCAGCGTACCTGCCGAAGGTGAGAGGGGGACAGGGCGAAGTGGCGCAAAACGCACTCGCCGGTCAAGTCACAGGGGCCTCGGCGGGAACTCACAGAGCGTCCACAGAGCGGGCCGCGCTCGCCGTCGCCCGCTCCAGCTCCTCCGCCGCCCGGTTGATCCTCCGGGCCGACTCCGTGACCTGCGCACCCAGCCGCTGGGCCTCCAGAAAGACCCGCACGGCGAGCACCCCGAGCACGACCAGCCCCACGAAACCCACAGCCACCGCGAACATCGCCCAGAACATGCGCCGACCCTAACCCCGGCCTAGCCCGCCGAATGCAGTCGCAGCGTTCTTACCCCGCCCCCGGTCAGCAGCTCGACGATCCGCTCGCCGGCCGGCTTGCGGACGGCGGTGCCGCACTCGGGGCAGGTGAAGGAGTAGAAGGTGGTCTTGCTGCTGGCGCCGATGGCCAGCCGCAGCGCGCTCGCGCCCAGCTCGAAGTTGGCCCGGCAGTCGGGGCAGCCGGCCCTGAACACCACGTCGACCGCCTTCTTCATCCCCGCGAAGGCGACCGCGACGGTCATCTCCTGGATCTCCTGCACACCGGCCTTCACGCCGGATGCCACGCCCGAGACACCCGTCACACCCGATACGCCCGGTACGCCCGACACAACCGACCCGCCGCTCACAGCCCTCGTATCTCCCTCTTCCGGTAGTACGCGTCACGATCTGCCGCTGCCACGATCTGCCGCTGCCACGCTCCGCCGTCACCAGGACCGCGCCGGCGGGCGGCACGTCACGGTCTCGCCGACCCGGCCTCGTCATAGGCCGCCAGCGCCTCGCGGGCCGCCCGGCGGGCGCTGTCGGCGAGGTCCTGCGGGGAGACGATCCGGCCGTCGCGCCCGAGCCGCAGCGCCAGGCGCCGCAGCGAGGCGGGGTCGGGGGTGCGCAGGCTGATGCGCAGCCCACCGTCCGGCAGCTCCTCGGCGCTGTCGTGCGGGTAGTACTCCGCGACCCAGCGCCCGCCGGGGCCCACCTCGACGACGACCTCGGGGTCCTCGGCCGCGGGCTGCACCAGCGCCTCCGACAGGTCCCGCAGCTCGATCTCGGGCGGCGCGGACGGCTCGTCGAGGATCTTGATCTCGGCGACCCGGTCCAGCCGGAACGTACGCCGGGCCTCGGAGCGGCGGCACCAGGCCTCGACATAGGTGTGACCCACGCTGACCAGCCGGATCGGGTCGATCTCGCGCTCGGTGACCTCGTCCCGGGCGGGCGAGTAGTAGCGGATCCACAGCCGTCGCCGCTCCGAGATCGCCCGGTCGACGTCCGCGAAGACGCCGCCCTCGGCCTCGAAGGTGACCGACAGCCGTGAGCTGGCGCCCGCCGCGTCCCCGGCCGCGCCCTCGACCTTGGCGGTGGCCCGCACCAGGGCCTGCCGGTCGCTCTCGCGCAGCCCCGGCAGCGTGGCGACCGCGCGGGCGGCCACCAGCAGGGCGGTGGCCTCGTCGGCGGCGAGCCGGAGCGGCTCGGCGGCCTCCGCGCCGAGGGCCGCCGGGTTGTGCCACCAGATGCGCTCGCCGTCGGTGTCGATGTCGAGCAGATCACCGCCGCGGAAGCTGGTCCCGCACATGGGCAGCACATCGAGGTCCGAGACCAGCTCGTCCTCGGTGATCCCGAAGGCACGGGCGACGTCCTCGATCCGCGCGCCGGGCCGCTCCCGCAGATAGGTCACCAGGGAGAGCATCCGCCGGGTCTGGTCGATGGCGTTCGCCGGCCGGGCCGGTTTTCCCACCACGTTCTTACGTCCCCCTCAACCCTTGGCCACGGCACGCAGCCGGTCCACCACATCGGCCCGCAGCTCGGCGGGCTCCAGGACCACCACATCGGGCCCGAACTCCACCAGCCAGGCATCCAGACCGTGCCCGTACGGAATCTCCAACTCGTCCCAGCCGTCCCCGAGTTCCCGTACGGCCGAGGCCTTCGCCCGCAGCGGGTAGCCGGCGCCGGAGCGCAGCCGGATCAGCGCGGAGCGGTCGGCGGTCTCCCCGGCCCAGCCGGCGACCGTCTCCCGGACGGTGACGACGTCCGGGACCTCGGCGGTGAAGGCGGCACCCCGGCTGCGAACCCTGCCGGTGATCCGGGAGAGCCGGAAGACCCG
Source organism: Streptomyces sp. NPDC107538 (assembly GCF_055657445.1). Lineage (NCBI taxonomy): Bacteria > Bacillati > Actinomycetota > Actinomycetes > Kitasatosporales > Streptomycetaceae > Streptomyces > Streptomyces sp. NPDC107538. The sequence goes on from NZ_JBVKAY010000014.1 coordinate 133,136, forward strand.
CTCGGCGCCCCGGTCCCGGTCGTAACCGGCCAGGTACCAGTGACCGCGCCAGCACTCCAGCGCCCACGGCTCCACATGGCGGGGCTCCGGGCGCGCGGCGGTCGCCTTGCGGTACTCGAACACGACCGGCCGCCGGTCGCGGCAGGCCAGCATCAGGGGCTCGAAGGCGGCCTCGTGCACCGGGATGCGCGGCTCCAGGGCGCCATGGGCCTCGTACGGGTCGACGTCCTCGGGCAGCCCGGCCGCGCGCAGCTTCTGCAGGGCACCGCTCGCGGCCCCGGCGAAGCGGGCCTGCTGCCAGACCTTCGCGGCGAGCCCGAGGGCCGCGGCCTCCTCGGCGTCCAGGGTGATGGGCGGCAGGCTGTTGCTGTCGCGGCGGGCCAGATAGCCGACCTCGCCGTCGAGGTTCTCCACCGTCTCGATGACCAGACCGAGTTCGCGCAGATCGTCCTTGTCGCGCTCGAACATGCGGTTGAAGGAGTCGTCGGAACCGGCTTCGAGATAGGCCTCGATGGACTCCCTCAGCTCACGCTTGCTGAGCGGCCGGCGCGTCCCCAGCAGACACAGCGCCAGGTTCATCAACCGCTCGGCCTTGGCAATGGCCATCGACGCCCTTCCTCCGGGTGTTTCCGCGGCACGACCGTACCGCTACGAAGCGTCGCGGCAAAAGCCGAGGGTCCATGCCCGAACAGGCATGGACCCCGAACAGTCAGGACCGGTCACGGACCGATCGCCCCTGACACGGCTTCCGACAGATCAGACCCCGAGCAGGTCCACGACGAAGATCAGCGTCTCGCCGGCCTTGATCGCCGGGGTGGGGCTCTGGTTGCCGTAGGCGAGGTGGGCCGGGATCGTCAGCTGACGACGGCCACCGACCTTCATGCCCTGCACGCCCTGGTCCCAGCCCTTGATGACACGACCGCCACCGAGCGGGAAACGGAACGGCTGCCCACGGTTCCAGCTGGCGTCGAACTCCTCACCGGTGGAGAAGGACACACCCACGTAGTGCACGGTGACGGTCTGACCCTTCTGGGCCACCTCGCCGTCGCCCTCCCAGATGTCCTTGATCGCCAGGTCCGCCGGCGGCTCACCCTCGGGGAAGTCGATCTCGGGCTTCTCAATGCTCACGTCTTCAGGCTCCTGCTTTGTCTATGTACACGTATATGTACGGGGCAACGCCGGACAGTCTCGCATCCCGGCCCGGGGTGCTACATCTTGGCGAGGATGTCCACGGTGAACACCATCACGGAGTCCTTCTTGATGTCGCTGCCGCTCGGCGGCGTGTCCCCGTAGCCCAGCTCGGGCGGGATCACGATGAGAAGGCGACTGCCCACCTTCTTGCCGGTCATGCCCTGCGACCAGCCCTTGACGACCTGCTGCAGCCCGAAGGAGCTGAGCGCCTCCCGGCTGTAGGAGGAGTCGAACTCCTTGCCGTTCTCCCACAGCACGCCCTTGTACTGCACCAGCAGGCTGTCGTCGGCGCCGACCTCGGGGCCGTCGCCCTCGATGATGTAGTTGGCGACCAGCTTGGTCGGCGGGTCCACCTTCGGCACCTCGATGGAGGGCGCCTTGCCGTCGGTGTTGGTGCCCACCTTCGGCAGGTCCACGTTGTCCTGCGCGACCTTCGTGCCCTTCGCCGAGCTCTTGGCGTTGAAGGTGTTCTGCACATCGACGACGAAGACCAGGGTGTCGGTGCCCTTGATCCCCGCCTGCGCGTTCCCGTCCTTGCCGTAGCCCCAGGTCGGCGGCACGGCCATCTGGACCCGGCTGCCGGCCTTCTTGCCGGTCAGGGCGTATCGCCAGCCGTCGATGATGCCCTGCGGGGAGAGCTGGATGACCAGCGGTGTCTTGCGGTCGTAGGAGTTGTCGAAGACCTTCGCCGTGGACCAGATCTGCCCCAGGTAGTTCGCCTGGATGTAGTCGCCCTCGGCGATCGTCTGCCCGCTGCCCGCGATGACCGTCTTCACCGCCAGGTCCTTCGACGGATCGCCGCTGCCCTTCGCGATGGTCGGCTTCTCGTCGAACTTCACCCCGTCCGTGATCGCCGGCAGCGGACCGTCCACGATCTTCGGCGGCTTCGCCGCGCTCGCCGACGCGGATGGGCTGCTGCTGGCCTTGGCCGAGTCGGACTCACCGTCACCACAGGCGGCGAGCGTGACCAGTCCAGCGGGGACGGCGATGAGGAGGGAGCGTCGGCGCACGGTGAAGGCCTCGTATCGGTCGATCTTGTCGGATGGCGTGCGCGCAACTCTACGGCGTGAGAAGGGCGCCGTACGGCAAACGTACGGCGCCCCGCGTTGCGTTCCGACAATCAGGCCCGGAACATTCCGGCTCACATTCCCGCGATGAGCTTCTCCACCCGGTCGTCCACGGAACGGAACGGGTCCTTGCACAACACCGTGCGTTGTGCCTGGTCGTTGAGCTTGAGATGCACCCAGTCGACCGTGAAATCCCGGCGCTGTTCCTGTGCGCGCCGGATGAAGTCACCGCGCAACCGCGCCCGAGTGGTCTGCGGCGGAACCGACTTGCCCTCGAAGATCTTCAAGTCATTGCAGATACGGGTGGCTTGGCCTTTCCTCTCCAACAGGTAGTACAGGCCGCGACGGCGGTGGATGTCGTGATACGCGAGGTCTATCTGCGCGACCCGCGGGTGCGACATGGTCATGTTGTGCTTGGCGCGGTACCGCTCGATGAGCTTGTACTTCATCACCCAGTCGATTTCGGTGCCGATCCGGTCGAGGTCCTCCGCCTCGATCGAGTCCAGCGTGCGGCCCCACAGCTCCAGGACCTGCTCGACGGTGCCCGTACGGATGCCGCGGCGCTCGACGAAGTCCACGGCCTTCTCGTAGTACTCGCGCTGCACCTCCAGCGCGGAGGCCTCCCGGCCGCTGGCCAGCCGCACCTTGCGACGGCCGGTGATGTCATGGCTGACCTCGCGGATCGCCCGGATCGGGTTCTCCAAAGTGAGGTCACGCATGACCGTGCCCGCCTCGATCATGCGCAGCACCAGGTCGGTGGCACCGACCTTGAGCAGCATGGTCGTCTCGGACATGTTCGAGTCGCCCACGATGACGTGGAGACGGCGGTACCGCTCGGCGTCCGCGTGCGGCTCGTCGCGGGTGTTGATGATCGGCCGGGAGCGGGTGGTCGCCGAGCTGACGCCCTCCCAGATGTGCTCCGCGCGCTGGCTCACGCAGTACACCGCACCACGCGGGGTCTGCAGCACCTTGCCCGCGCCGCACAGCAGCTGACGGGTGACCAGGAACGGAATCAGGATGTCCGCGAGCCGGGAGAACTCCCCGTGCCGGGCCACCAGATAGTTCTCGTGGCAACCGTAGGAGTTGCCCGCGGAGTCCGTGTTGTTCTTGAAGAGGTAGACGTCGCCCGCGATTCCCTCCTCGTGCAGGCGGCGTTCGGCGTCGACCAGCAGTCCTTCGAGAATGCGCTCGCCGGCCTTGTCGTGAGTGACGAGTTCGGTCACGTTGTCACATTCGGGTGTCGCGTATTCCGGATGTGAGCCCACGTCGAGATAGAGGCGGGCCCCGTTCCGCAGAAACACATTGCTGCTGCGGCCCCATGACACGACACGGCGGAAGAGGTACCGCGCCACCTCGTCAGGAGACAGACGGCGCTGTCCCCTGAACGTGCACGTGACGCCGTACTCGTTCTCCAGCCCGAAAATGCGGCGGTCCATGACTGAACATTACGCCCGATCCACCGAGCTGAAACGGGGTTCGGCAGCACGGTTTGGATCATTTTCCGATGAGACCGCAACCACCGCACCCTCGGAGGGAACGGCGAGGACCCGCCCCGTGGCCAGCAGCACCAGCAACGACACGGCCCCCGCGGCACCCGGCACCACGAACCCCCACAGCGTCCCGCCCCACTCGACGACCGGCCCCGCGACCGCCGTTCCGACCGACTGGCCCACCGTGAACGTCGTCACGATCCACGAGAACGCCTCGGTGACCGTCCCCCGCGGCGCGTGCCGGTCGACGAGCACGAACACACAGGCGATGGCCGGCGCCAGGAACACACCCGCGAGCGTCGTCAGCCCCGTCATCCCCACCGGACCCGGCATCAGCGTCAGCGGCACGTAACAGACCGCCAGCAGCGCCACCAGCACCTGCAACCGCCGCTCCGGCGCCCCGCTCCACCGCCGCGCGCCGTACGCCGTACCACCGAGCAGCGCGCCCAGCCCGACACCCGCCATCAGCCAGCCGTAGACGGCGTCCCCGCCGTTGTCGTCCGCGTACGAGACGGCGGCGACGGTGATCGAGCCGAGCGCGACACCGACGAAGAGGAACGCGGCGAGGAGCGCCAGCAGCCCGGGTGAGCGCAGCGCGCCCAGCCAGTGCGCCTCGCGCGGAGCGGAACGCCAGGCCCGCGAGGGCGGCGAGACGACCACCCACAGCGCCCCCAGCACCCCGATGACGCTCAGCACCACCAGCGCCGCCGACGCCGACCACAGCGCCACGCACAGCGTCACCAGCAGCGGCCCGACGGTGAACATGACCTCCTGGGCCACGGCGTCCATCGCGTACGCCGTGTGCACCTGCTCCTCCTTGCGCAGGACCGTGGACCACAGGGCCCGCAGCCCGCCCTCCAGCGGCGGCGTGAACAGCCCGGCGACGGCCGTCGCGAGATACGCCACCGGCAGCGGATCCAGCCCCGACAACGCGAAGACGACCATGGCGAGGGCCGAGACGACGGCCGCGGGCAGCTGCACGCGCGGCTGCCCGCACAGGTCCACCAGGCGTCCCAGCAGGGGCTGCCCGACGGCGTTGGACAGGCCGTACACGGCCGCCAGCGCGCCCGCGAGGCTGTAGGTGCCGCCCTCCGCGCGCACGAAGAGCACGATCGCGATCGCGGCGGTGGCGTTCGGCAGCCGGCCCACCAGCGTCCCTGCCAGCAGCCGCGCGGCGTGCCGTGTCCTGAGGATGTCGAGATATCCGGCGGCCATGTCCTGCCTCTCGATGGGCTCTCGCGAGCGACGTGTTACGTATAACGTCCTTCTCCATACGTACCATGTGCCCTGTCCACGAGTCCAGACGAGGGAGCAGGCCGACGGTGGCACGAAGCAGTACGCGCCCCACGAGCCGTGACGTCGCCCAGGCCGCCGGCGTCTCCCAGGCGGCCGTCTCCCTGGTCCTCGGCGACAAATGGCGCGGCCGGGTCTCGGAGACCACCGCCGAACGCGTCCGCGAGGCCGCGCGCGAACTGGGCTACCGGCCCAACCTCGCCGCCCGCAACCTCCGCCTCGGCCGCACCCGCACCGTGCTCCTCGTCGTCCCCGCCCTCACGACCGAGTTCTTCGCCGGCGTCTACACGGGCGCCGCCCGGGTCGCCGCCCGCCACGGCTTCGGCGTCGTGCTCTACCCCTCCCCCGAGGGCGTCGGCCCCGCCCGCGACCCCTTCGCCTCCGCGCAGGCCGCGCTGGACGGCGTGATCGCCTCGTCCATGGCGGCCGACGCGCTCACCGCGATCCGGGGCGACCAGCTCCCGCTGGTGATGCTGGACAGCGACCCCGAAGGCAGCCTCGGCGCCGCCACCGTCAACCTCGACATCCGCGACGGGGTCCGCCAGGTCGCCGAACACCTGCTCGCACTGGGCCACCGCCGGTTCCTGCACCTGGCCGCCGCCGTCCCCTCCTGGACCTTCAACGTCCGCGCGCGTGAACTGGCGGCGCGCGTGGGCTCGGTGCCGGGCACCTCCCTGCGTACGGCCGCCGCGCCGATCTCCATCGAGGGAGCGCTGTCCGCCGCCGAGACGGCGCTCGCCGCGCCTGGCGGCGACGGCCGCCCGACCGCGGTGGTCTGTGACGACGACAAACTGGCCGCCGGGGTCTACAAGGCCGCGCGCCGGCTCGGGCTGCGGGTACCGGAGGACGTCTCCGTGACCGGCCTCGACGACCTCGCCCTCGCCACGGCACTCGACCCCGAGCTGACGACCGTACGACTCGACGCGGAGCTGTTCGGGGAGCGCGGCATGGAGGCGCTGCTGGCCGTCCTGGAGGGGCGTACGCCGGTGGAGGGGGACATTCCCGTGGAGCTGGTGGTGCGGGGGTCCACGGCACCCCCAGGGGCCTGAGAGACGCCGTGCGCCCCGGCCGGGACAGGCCGGGGCGCACTACGGGCGGGGTGAGACGGGTGCCGCTACTCGTCTTCCTCGGCGCTCTCGGCCTCGGTGGCGGCGCCGTCGGTCTCCAGGAGACGGTCCAGCTGACGGCCGACGATGCGCTTGAACTTGCGCTGCTGCGGGCGGGTGCGGTCGAGGACGGCGACTTCGAGGCGCTCGGCGGGGATCTCCCGCTCGGTGCCGTTGGTGTCGCGGGACAGGGCCTGCACGGCGAGCTTCAGGGCCTCCGCCAGGGACACGCCGTCCTGGTGGCGCTGGTCCAGATAGCTGCTGATCTGCTCGGCGTTGCCGCCGACCGCGACCGAGCCGTGCTCGTCCACGATCGAACCGTCGTGCGGCAGCCGATAGATCTGGTCGCCCTCGGGGGTCTCCCCCACCTCGGCCACGACCAGCTCCACCTCGTACGGCTTCTCGGCCGCCGAGGAGAAGATCGTGCCCAGCGTCTGGGCGTAGACGTTGGCGAGACCACGGGCGGTCACGTCGTCACGGTCGTAGGTGTAGCCGCGGAGGTCGGCGTAGCGCACACCGCCGATCCGCAGGTTCTCGTACTCGTTGTACTTGCCGGCGGCCGCGAAGCCGATCCGGTCGTAGATCTCGCTGAACTTGTGCAGCGCGCGGGACGGGTTCTCGCCGACGAAGACGATGCCGTCGGCGTACTGCAGCACGACCAGGCTGCGGCCGCGGGCGATGCCCTTGCGGGCGTACTCCGCCCGGTCGGCCATCGCCTGCTGGGGTGAGACATAGAACGGAGTCGACACCGGTTATCCGTCCCTTTCTGTCGAAGTCACTGGATCACCTTGATAAGGGGGCCGTCCGGCCGGCTCGGTCGGCTAGAGCAGGGCGGCGCGGGGGCCGTCGGGCTGCTCCAGGCGCCGCTCCAGGATCGAGCGGGCGATGTCGGAGGACTCCTCGTCGGTGAGCCGGCGGAAGCCGTCCTCGGTGATCACGGTGACGATGGGGTAGATCCGGCGGGCCACATCGGGACCACCGGTCGCCGAGTCGTCGTCCGCCGCGTCGTACAGGGCCTGGATCACGAGGGTCGTGGCCTCGTCCTCGGAGAGGTCGGCACGGAACAGCTTCTTCATGGCGCCGCGCGCGAAGATCGAGCCGGAGCCGGTGGCCGCGTACCCGCTCTCCTCGGAACGGCCGCCCGTCACGTCGTAGGAGAAGATGCGGCCCTTGTCGCGGTCCACGTCGTAACCGGCGAAGAGCGGGACCACGGCCAGGCCCTGCATGGCCATGCCCAGGTTGGAACGGATCATGGTGGAGAGCCGGTTCGCCTTGCCCTCCAGGGAGAGCTGGGCGCCCTCGACCTTCTCGAAGTGCTCCAGCTCCAGCTGGAACAGCTTGACCATCTCCACGGCCAGGCCGGCCGTGCCCGCGATCCCGACGGCCGAGTACTCGTCGGCGGGGAACACCTTCTCGATGTCCCGCTGCGCGATCATGTTCCCCATCGTGGCCCGGCGGTCACCGGCGAGCACCACGCCGCCGGGGAACGTCACGGCCACGATCGTCGTGCCGTGCGGAGCTTCGATGACACCCTGGGTCGGCGGCAGCTGCCGCTTGCCGGGGAGCAGCTCCGGCTGGTGGTCCGACAGGAAGTCCATGAAGGACGACGACCCAGGCGTCAGGAAGGCAGCTGGTAGACGCCCGGTGCTACGAGTGTTGGCTTCCACGCGTTTCCTTCCACGTATGTCGCAGCCCGCCTCATGACGTCGGGCCGATCCTTGAACTGCCCCAGCGCCGCGTTGCAGCTGAAGCACAGTACGCCTCGGACCCTACCCGTCTCGTGGCAGTGATCCACATGCTCGGCCGGAGCAGCAAGACAGATGCAACAGATGCCTTGCTGCTCGGCGACCATCGCGTCCAACTCGACTGGAGTGAGACCGTACTTGCGCTTGAAGTAGCTGATCCGGTTTCGCTCCGCACGGCACTTGCGGCAATAGCTTGACCAGCCGTCCGAGGAGGACTTGTTACGTTCCCACTCGGAGTGGGGCTTCACTTCCTGGCACTGGGGGCAACGCTTGTGGCCACGAGGAACCGGAACCCGGACGCGCACTGCCTTGCCCTTGGCCTCCTGGCGGCGCTTGTAGTACTCGGCGGCGCATTCGCGACAGTTGGCCTGAAGCCCGTCAGGCCTCGATCTGTTGCTCGCGAATGCGCCGACCGGAAGTGTCTGCTGGCAAGCCGAGCACTTCTTCGACCCCTGCTCGTTCACGTATGTAGATTACTGTCCACCCTTTTGAACGAACGACCTCACGAAATCCTCAGCGTTCTCTTCCAAGACATCGTCGATCTCGTCCAGAACCGAGTCCACGTCGTCGCTCAGCTTCTCCTGGCGTTCCTTGAGGTCCTCCGATGCCTGCGCCTCCGGCGCCGCCTCGGTCTCCTCGGTGGAACGGGTGGCCTTCTGCTGGCCTCCGCCGGTGTCCTTGGTCGCCATAACCCTCACACCCCGCTCTGTTGCCCGACATGGTCGGCAGGTCGGCATTCCTGCCGATCGGTGATGATCAGACCCTACAAGCCGGGTCTGACATTGGCCCTGTTGTTTCCACAACGTCCGGGGACCACCTCGATGATTCCCGGACGCCGCTGTTTCCACCCTGCCCGGCTGATCACGATTGAAGCCTGATTCAGTGACCCGACAGGACCCTGACCAGGTCTTCTGCCGTGCGGCAGCGGTCCAGGAGCTCCTTGACGTGATTTCGCGTTCCGCGAAGCGGTTCGAGGGTTGGGACGCGCTGGAGCGAGTCGCGGCCCGGGAGGTCGAAGATCACCGAGTCCCAGGAGGCCGCGGCGACGTCGTCCGCGTACTGCTCCAGACAGCGACCGCGGAAGTACGCACGGGTGTCCTCCGGCGGCTTCGTACGGGCCCGGTCGACGTCCGGCTCGGTCAGGAGCCGCTTCATCTTGCCGCGGGCCACCAGACGGTTGTAGAGGCCCTTCTCGGCGCGTACGTCGGCGTACTGGAGGTCCACGAGGTGGAGCCGGGCGGCGTCCCAGTCGAGGCTGTCACGGCGCCGGTAGCCCTCCATCAGCTCCCGCTTGGCGACCCAGTCCAGCTCTCCGGAGAGGCTCATGGGGTCGTTCTCCAGGCGGTTGAGGGTGTCTTCCCACCGGCTCAGGACGTCCTTCGTCTGGTCGTCCGCGTCCGCTCCGAACCGCTCCTCGACGTACTTGCGCGACAGCTCGTAGTACTCCATCTGGAGCTGGACGGCGGTCAGGGTGCGCCCGCTGCGCAGCGTGATGAGGCGTTGCAGGGTCGGGTCGTGGGAGACCTGGTGGAGGGTGCGTACGGGCTGGTCGACGGCCAGGTCGACGGCGATGAAGCCGTCCTCGATCATGGAGAGGACCAGGGCCGTCGTGCCCAGCTTCAGGTAGGTGGAGATCTCCGAGAGGTTCGCGTCGCCGATGATCACGTGGAGGCGGCGGTACTTCTCCGCGTCCGCGTGGGGTTCGTCGCGGGTGTTGATGATGGGGCGCTTGAGGGTGGTCTCCAGGCCGACTTCCACCTCGAAGTAGTCGGCGCGCTGGCTGAGCTGGAAGCCGTGTTCGTGGCCGTCCTGGCCGATGCCGACGCGTCCGGCGCCGGCGAAGACCTGGCGGGAGACGAAGAACGGGGTCAGGTGGCGCACGATGTCCGAGAAGGCGGTTTCCCGCTTCATCAGGTAGTTCTCGTGCGTGCCGTAGGAGGCGCCCTTGTTGTCGGTGTTGTTCTTGTAGAGGTGGATCGGCTGGGCGCCGGGGAGCTGGGCGGCGCGCTCGGCGGCCTCGGCCATGATGCGTTCGCCGGCCTTGTCCCACAGGACGGCGTCCAGTGGGTTGGTGACCTCGGGGGCGCTGTATTCGGGGTGGGCGTGGTCGACGTAGAGCCGCGCGCCGTTGGTGAGGATGACATTGGCGAGGCCGATGTCCTCGTCGGTGAGCTGGCTGGAGTCGGCGGCCTCGCGGGCGAGGTCGAAGCCCCGCGCGTCCCGCAGCGGATTCTCCTCCTCGAAGTCCCAGCGGGCCCGGCGGGCCCGGTGCATCGCCGCTGCGTAGGCGTTGACGATCTGGGACGAGGTGAGCATGGCATTGGCATTGGGGTGGCCGGGGACGGAGATCCCGTACTCCGTCTCGATGCCCATTACTCGCCGTACGGTCATGCGGCCCTCCTTGCCCGGCGGCGTCCTCGGTCGGGGACGCTGCTCAAGTACCGCTGGCGCTCCGGTGCGTGTGCGGTGCCCGTCCCCGCACTGCGCGACTCGGCGGTACGAAAGAGCCTAGAACGGCTCTGCGCTGGTGGGGAGATCATTTGCGTCATTGCCTTGCTCCGGCCTTTACCCGAAAAACAGTCGGCTGCGGGTACCCACTGAGGGCACCCGCAGCCGCCCTGTCTTTTACAGGTACTGTCCGGTGTTCGCCACCGTGTCGATGGAGCGTCCGGTGTCGGCGCCCTGCTTTCCGGTGATCAGGGTACGGATGTAGACGATCCGCTCGCCCTTCTTTCCGGAGATTCGGGCCCAGTCGTCCGGGTTGGTGGTGTTGGGCAGGTCCTCGTTCTCCTTGAACTCGTCCACGCAGGCCTGGAGGAGGTGGGAGACGCGGAGACCCTTCTGGTTCTTGTCGAGGAAGTCCTTGATCGCCATTTTCTTGGCGCGGCCGACGATGTTCTCGATCATGGCGCCGGAGTTGAAGTCCTTGAAGTAGAGGACTTCCTTGTCTCCGTTGGCGTAGGTGACTTCCAGGAAGCGGTTCTCCTCGGACTCGGCGTACATGTGTTCCACTGCCGTCTGGATCATGCTCTGGACGGTGGTGGCCTTGGAGCCGCCGTGTTCGCCGACGTCGTCCGTGTGCAGCGGGAGACGCTCGGTGAGGTACTTCTGGAAGATGTCCTTGGCCGCTTCGGCGTCGGGACGCTCGATCTTGATCTTCACGTCGAGCCGGCCGGGGCGCAGGATGGCGGGGTCGATCATGTCCTCGCGGTTGGAGGCGCCGATGACCACGACGTTCTGCAGGCCTTCCACGCCGTCGATCTCGGCGAGCAGCTGCGGGACGATGGTGTTCTCCACGTCCGAGCTGACACCGGAGCCGCGGGTGCGGAAGAGGGATTCCATCTCGTCGAAGAAGACGATGACGGGGGTGCCCTCGCTGGCCTTCTCCCTCGCACGCTGGAAGACGAGGCGGATCTGCCGCTCGGTCTCGCCGACGTACTTGTTGAGGAGTTCGGGGCCCTTGATGTTGAGGAAGAAGCTCTTGCCCTGGGCCTGGCCGGTGACTTCGGCGACCTTCTTGGCCAGTGAGTTGGCCACGGCCTTGGCGATGAGCGTCTTGCCGCATCCGGGGGGTCCGTAGAGCAGGACGCCCTTGGGCGGGCGCAGTTCGTGCTCCTTGAACAGGTCCGGGTAGAGGTAGGGGAGCTCGACGGCGTCGCGGATCATCTCGATCTGGTTGCCGAGGCCACCGATCTGCTCGTACCCGATGTCCGGGACCTCTTCGAGGACGAGTTCCTCGACCTCGCTCTTCGGAACGACTTCGTAGACATAGCCGGAACGGGGTTCGAGAAGGAGGGCGTCGCCGGGGCGGATGGTGATGTCCAGCAGCGGCTCGGCGAGCCGCACCACCCGCTCCTCGTCGGTGTGTCCCTGTACCAGTGCGCGCTCGCCGTCCTCGAGGATCTCCTTGAGGGTGACGATGTCACCGACGCTCTCGAACTCCATGGCCTCGACCACGTTGAGCGCTTCGTTGAGCATTACTTCCTGGCCGCGCCGGAGGTCTTCCAGGTCGACGCTGGGGCTGACGTTCACCCGGAGCTTTCGGCCTCCGGTGAAGATGTCGGCCGTGCCGTCCTCGTTCGCCGTGAGGAAGACACCGAAGCCGGCCGGCGGCTGTGCGAGCCGGTCGACTTCCTCCTTGAGGGCCACGATCTGGTCGCGGGCCTCACGGAGTGTGTTGGCGAGCCGCTCGTTCTGTGCGGACACGCCGGCCAGATTGGTCTGCAGCTCGACGATCCGCTCTTCGAGAATCCTCGTGTGTCGCGGAGAGTCGGCGAGCTTGCGTCGCAGGACGGCGATCTCCTGCTCAAGGTAGGCAATCTGCCCGGCCGGGTCGTCGGACCCTCGTCCCGGGCGGATGCCGCGGTTCATGTCGTCGTCGTGGGCTGCCACGGTCCTCACCTCCTCCAAGGGGAGCTGGACGCTTCCAGACCCTACCTGGGTGGGTGTCGATTGAAACCCCTAGATCACAAAGACGGTCGGGGTGTGTCCGATCTTCACCCTTGCGCTCTCCCTCACGTCAAGGGGATACCCACCGAACATGATGGGGAAGCCGCCCCGGGTAGGGTCGAAGTGTTCAACACCCGTCCGAGCCTGCATCGTTCCCGACCGGCTCGGTGAATGAGACGGCAGGAGAGATGACCGTGCAGCAGGAGGCCGGGGCCGAGGCGGAGGCGCTGGAGGTCTGGATCGACCAGGATCTCTGCACCGGTGACGGCATCTGCGTCCAGTACGCGCCCGAGGTGTTCGAGCTGGACATCGACGGGCTGGCCTATGTGAAGAGCCCGGGGGACGAGTTGCTGCAGGCCCCGGGGGCCACAACGCCCGTTCCGCTGCCGCTTCTCACGGATGTGGTGGACTCCGCGAAGGAATGTCCGGGCGAGTGCATCCATGTACGTCGCGTTTCGGACAGCGTCGAGGTCTTCGGACCTGACGCGGAGTGACCTCGCGACCACTCCGCGTCGCCGCCTGTCTGCTTTCTCACACCGCGTTTGCCGGGTGATCACTTCCCGTTCGCCCGGCGGCGGGCGGTGTCAGACGCTTTGTTCTCCTGCGGGCGTGGAGCGTACGAACGCCCCGTTCTTCCACTGCCACTTGACGGGGTCCGTGACGTCGGGGCAGCAGTTGGGCACCTCGGGCGACGAGTAGCCGTGCAGGGTCGCGGTGACGACGGCGTCACGGACGGCGAAGTCGGAGACGGTCGTGCGGTCCTCGGGGTTCACCAGGGTGGCGACGACCCGGGGCCGCGCGGCGTCGGTGGAGCGGGTGAGGACGTACACGCCGTCGGGCGGGGTGCCCATGCTGGCGTCGCAGTGGACGACGGCCACGGTCTCGGGTCGGCCGTCCCCGTCGAGGTCCCCGGAGCCCTTCTTCTTCACGACGACGCCGACGGGTCCGCAGTCGAGCGGGAGGTCGACCTCGGCGGGGTCGGGGGCCGCCACGATCGCCGGGGCCGGGGCCGCTTTCGGAACGGGCTGGGCCGCTCTCGCCGCGTCGGGCTGGAGGGCGGACGACAGGGCGACGACGCCGGCGAGGGCGGTGGCCGTGGCGAGCCAGTGGATGGGGCGGGTGTGCGCGTGTGCCAGTTCCGGGACGGCGGATTGCTGCACTAGGAGCGTCTCCTGAGGGTGCTGTGCCGGTTGGGATGACCCGCATGGTGCCACACGTCACAGAGGGGTGGAACGGTGGGGTACGTGGTTCCCGCAGCTTTTCGGTGGTGCGTCAACGGGAAAGCGCCGTGGCCGAGTTCCCGGGCGCTGCGGGGAACTCGGCCACGTCAAGGGCGCGTTCGTGATGCGTCTCGGTCAGCGGCCGGAGCCGCCGTCGGCGTTGGGGCCGGTGTAGTCCTCGCCGTAGGCGCCCTTGGAGGGGCGGCGGCGGCGCATGGGGGGCTCGACGCCGTCGGCGAGGCGGCGGGCGGTGAGCAGGAAGCCGGTGTGGCCGATCATGCGGTGGTCGGGGCGGACGGCGAGGCCCTCGATGTGCCAGTTGCGGATCATCGACTCCCAGGCGCTCGGCTCGTTGAAGCAGCCGATCTCGCGGATGGACTCGACGGTCCGGGCGAGCTGGGTGGTGGTGGCCACGTAGCAGCAGACGATGCCGCCGGGGACGAGGGCCTTGGAGACGGCCTCCAGGCACTCCCAGGGGGCGAGCATGTCGAGGACGACGCGGTCGACCTCGGTGTCGCTGAGGTTGTCCTGGAGGTCGCCGACGGTGAGCTGCCAGGCGGGGTGGGGGCCGCCGAAGTAGCGCTCCACGTTGGCCTGGGCGATCTCGGCGAAGTCCGCGCGGCGCTCGTAGCTGTGCAGCATGCCCTGGTCGCCGATGGCGCGCAGCAGGAAGCTGCTGAGCGAGCCGGAGCCGACGCCGGCCTCGACGACGCGGGCGCCGGGGAAGATGTCGGCGAAGGCGAGGATCTGCCCCGCGTCCTTGGGGTAGACCACGGCGGCGCCGCGGGGCATGGACAGGACGTAGTCGGGGAGCAGGGGGCGGAGCGCCAGGTAGGCGACGTTCCCCGTGGTGCGGACAACACTGCCCTCGGGAGCGCCGATCAGCTCGTCGTGCGGGAAGGAACCCTTGTGGGTGTGGAAGTTCTTTCCCTCTTCGAGCGTGAACGTGTAGTGGCGTCCCTTGGGGTCGGTGAGCTGGACCTGGTCCCCGACCTTGAAGGGCCCGCGACGGCGGGCGGCACCGGTCGGTTCGGACATGTGACCCACCCTACCGGTCCCCGGGGAGGGCGCTGACCATGGTGCCCGGGGGCTCAGCTGGGCCGTGCCATCGCCTTCACGAAGGCGCGTTCCACGTCCGCCGCGGACAGGACGCCGTAGATCTCGCCGGAGTTCTCGACCACGAGGTATTCGGTGGCGGGGGCCGCGCGGAGGGCGTCGAGGAGGTCCTCGCCGGCCAGCTCGGCGGAGACGCGCATGCCGTCGGTGAGGTCCTGGGCGAGGCCGCTGACGGCGACCCAGGGGCGGCGGTGTTCGGGGACGCCGACGATGGCGGCCTCGCGGACGAGGGAGAGGGGTTCGCCGTCGGGGTCGACGACGACGAGGGCGCGGGCGCCGGCCTCGTTGGCGCGGCGGAGGGCCTCGGACAGGGGGGTGTCGGTCTCCACGGGGACGGCTCGGCGGGTGAGGGCGCGGGCCTGGAGTTCGGGCAGGTGTTCGCGCAGGCGGGCCATGCGGAGGCTGTTGCCGGCGCCGGTCCAGATGATGGCGGCGAGGATCGCGGCGAGCAGGGCGTCCAGGACGGTGTCCATGCCGACGCTGTCCTCGGCGGCGGCGCCGAGCAGGCCGGACTGGGTGAGCAGCGGCAGTCCGACGAGGACGGAGACGGCGAGGGCGCGGCCGACCCAGGCGGCGGCGATGGTGCCGGTCATGGGCTTGCCGGTGATCTTCCAGACGACGGCGCGGAGCATGCGGCCGCCGTCGAGGGGCAGGCCGGGGAGGAGGTTGAACGCGGCCACGATGAGGTTGGAGATCATCAGGCCGGCGAGGAGGACGCCGGGGACGGTGCCGGGCTCGACGGCGAGCAGGGCGACGTAGAAGACACCCGCGAGGACCAGGGAGAGCAGGGGGCCGACGAAGGCGAGGACGAATTCGCGGCCGGGGGTCTCGGACTCCTTCTCGATCTCGGAGACACCGCCGAAGAACTGGAGCTGGATGCGGCGCACCGGCAGTTTGTAGCGCAGGGCGGCGATGGTGTGGGCGAGTTCGTGGACGAGTACGGAGGCGTAGAAGGCGATCGCGAAGAAGAGGGCGACGAGGTAGCGGAGGGCGCCGAGTTCGGGCAGGACGCGGTCGAGTTGTCCGCCGAAGACCCAGGTGATCAGGGCGGCGACGAGGAACCAGCTGGGGGCGACGTAGACGGGGACGCCGAAGGGGCGGCCCATGAGGATGCCGCCGCCGGGCTCCTTGGGGCGCTCGGGAGGCTTGGGGGCGGCGTCCGCGTGGGCGTGGGGGCGCGGGGAGGCCGCCGTGCGCTCCGGGTCGTCCGCCGGCGCCTTGTGGAGATCGGCCGGGGAGGGCGGGGTCGCCCACGGTTCGGTCCCGGTGTCCGGCGACGGGTCGTCCGCCGCGGGCGTGGGCGACTCGTGCGCGGGGGTGTCCGCCGGGGGCGTGGGCGGCTCGGCCTCGGGGGTGTCCGTCGAGGGCGAGGGGGCCGAAGGCTTCGGGGGGTCCGTCGGGTTCTGGGTGTCGGGGGCGCCAGGGGTTTCGGCGGCGGCGGGTTCCTCGGTGGTGCCGTGCTCCGCCGGTGGCTCGGTCGTGTCGCGGTGTGCGTGCTCCGGCGCCCGGTCGCTGTCGGACCGCGGCTGCCCGCTCCCGCCGCTCGTCTCCACGATGTCCCCTCGTTCGAAGCGCCTTCCGCGCCCGGTGGCCGGGCGGAAGGGTCTGCGGTCGATGCTATGCGGTCACCGGGACGCGTTCCGCCCCGGCACCCCCTCTGTTTTCCCCCGCGTCGCACCGGACACACGGGTGTCGCCGTGCGGGGTGCGGATCGGCGGGGACGGGCCCGTGGCTGTCACTGTCAGTGGTGGGCCGTATGGTCTGGGGTCATGGAAACCAGCACCGACGGCACCCCCGCCGTTCCCGTGGGCGGTGACGGCGAGCGTCCCGCCGTGCGGGCCCCCGCACCGCCTGCCTCGCTGTCGCCGTCGCGCGCCAGCGACTTCATGCAGTGCCCGCTGCTGTACCGGTTCCGGGTGATCGACCGGCTGCCGGAGAAGCCGAGCGAGGCGGCGACGCGCGGGACGCTGGTGCACGCGGTGCTGGAGAGACTCTTCGACGCGCCGGCGGTGGAGCGGACGGCGCCGCGGGCCAAGTCGCTGGTGCCCGGGCAGTGGGACCGGCTGCGGGAGACCCGGCCGGAGGTCGTGGAGCTGTTCGCGGACGACGCGGAGGGGGAGCGGCTGGCGCGCTGGCTGGCCGAGGCGGAGCGGCTGGTGGAGCGCTGGTTCACGCTGGAGGACCCGACGCGTCTGGAGCCCGCCGAGCGGGAGCTGTTCGTGGAGGCGGAGCTGGAGTCGGGGCTCAGGCTGCGCGGGATCATCGACCGGGTGGATGTGGCGCCCACCGGGGAGGTGCGGATCGTCGACTACAAGACGGGCAAGGCGCCCCGGCCCGAGTACGCCGAGGGCGCGCTGTTCCAGATGAAGTTCTACGCGCTGGTGGTGTGGCGGCTGAAGCAGGTGGTGCCGCGGCGGCTGCAGCTCGTCTATCTCGGCAGCGGTGACGTGCTGACGTACGACCCGGTGGTGGCGGATCTGGAGCGGGTGGAGCGCAAGCTGCTCGCGCTGTGGGAGGCGATCCGGCTGGCCACGGAGACCGGTGAGTGGCGGCCCCGGCCGACCAAGCTGTGCGGCTGGTGCGATCACCAGGCGGTGTGTCCCGAGTTCGGCGGTACTCCCCCGCCGTACCCCCTCCAGGTGAGGTCACCCGAGTCGGCCGGGGGCGGACAGGGCAGAATGGGCCCGGACGCGACCTAGGGGCCTGTCCTGTGGGTCGGGCCGGGGCCGCGGGGGCCCGAAGCCGGCCTGTTCCACGGGGACAGGCCCTAGCGAAGGAGACGTTCGTGGCCGTCCGGGTCCTACTGGTGGACGACCAGCCGCTGCTGCGTACCGGCTTCCGGATGATTCTGGAGGCGGAGCAGGACATCGCGGTCGTCGGGGAGGCCGGAGACGGTCTGCAGGCACTCGACCAGGTGCGGGCGCTGCAGCCCGATGTGGTGCTGATGGACATCCGGATGCCGCGGATGGACGGGGTGGAGGCGACCCGGCAGATCACCGGGCCCGGGCGGGACGGTCCGGCGAAGGTGCTGGTGCTGACCACGTTCGATCTGGACGAGTACGTGGTGGAGGCGCTGCGCGCGGGTGCCAGCGGGTTTCTGCTGAAGGACGCGCCGGCCAATGAACTGGTGCAGGCGATCCGGGTGGTGGCGGGCGGCGAGGCGATGCTCGCGCCGAGTATCACGCGCCGGCTTCTCGACAAGTACGCGGAGCATCTGCCGTCGGGCGACGAGCCGGTGCCGGACACCCTGCACACGCTGACGGACCGTGAGGTCGAGGTGCTGAAGCTGGTGGCCCGGGGGTTGTCGAACGCGGAGATCGCCGCCGATCTGTTCGTCAGCGAGACCACCGTGAAGACACATGTGGGTCATGTGCTGACCAAGCTGGGCCTGCGGGACCGGGTGCAGGCGGCGGTGTACGCGTACGAGAGCGGGCTGGTGCGCCCCGGCGCGCAGTAGGCACCGCACTCCGGTGCACGCACCGAGGGCGCTCCCTTCTTGTGGAAGGGAGCGCCCTCGGGCATTCGGGGCCCGTGGTGGCGGCCCGTGCTCGTGTCAGCCCTTGCTGATCTCCCAGAAGCGGAAGACGGTCGAGGCGTCCAGGCAGTACTCCAGGCCGTAGACGTCGTCGCCGACGACGGCGTACTGCTTGGCCTGCCAGATGGGCAGGAGGGGGATGTCGGTGGCGACGAGGTTCTGCAGTGCGGCGTACTCCTTCTCCGTGGCGGACCGCTCGCTCACGGCGGCGGTCTTGGGGAGGAGATCACCGGTGATGGTGTTGTTGCTGTAGTTGTTGTCCAGCACGTTGCCCTTGCCGAAGAAGGGGCCGGTGAAGTTGTCGGGGTCCGGGTAGTCGGGGACCCAGCCCTTGACGTACACCCCGTACTTGCCGGCGGCGATGTCCTTCTCGTACTGGTCGAAGGCGACGGATTCCACGGTGGCGTCGAACAGCCCGCTGTCGTTGAGCTGCTTGGCGATGGCCTCCAACTCCTGGTCGGTGGAGGGGCCGTAGCGCGACGGCGTGGACCAGAGGGTCAGTTCGACCTTGCCGTCGATGCCGTCGGCGCGCAGCGCGGCCTCCGCCTTGTCCTTGGACGGGCGGGCGCCGTAGGTGTCGAAGAAGGCCGTGTTGTGGCCGGTGATGCCGGCCGGGATGATCGAGTACAGCGGGGTGGCGGTGCCCTGGTAGACCTCGTCGACGAGGGCCTCGCGGTCCAGCAGGTAGGCGATGGCCTGGCGGACGCCGAGCTTGCCGGTGATGGGGTCGTCCATGTTGAAGACGAGGTGCTGGACCTCGGCGCCGGTGCCGTCGACGATGTCGACGCCGTTGGCGGTGGAGGTGTCGGTCTCGATGTCGGAGATGTCGGAGGCGCTCAGTCCGCGGTAGGTGACGTCGAGGTCGCCCTCCATCAGGGACTTCTTCAGGGCGTCCTGGTCGCCGTGGAAGAACTTGAGGGTGACGCCGGAGTTCTCGACGTCGGCGGTGCCCTGGTAGTTCTCGTTGACGGCGAAGACGGCCTCGTCCTCGCCGAAGGACTCCAGCTTGTAGGGGCCGGAGCCGACGGCCTCGCCGTCCTCGCGGAGCCCGTCGGCGTCGTAGGAGCTCTCGTCGACGATGGAGCCGGCGCCGGAGGCGATCTTGCTGGGGAAGGTGGCGTCGGCGTACTTGAGGTCGAAGCGGACGGTCTTGTCGTCCGGGGTCTCGACCTTGTCGAGCATGGGGAACATGATCGCGGGGCCGGCGTCGTCGTTGATCTTCAGCATGCGGTCGAAGGAGAACTTGACGTCCTTCGCGGTGAGCGCCTCACCGTTGCTGAACTTCAGGCCGTCCTTGAGGGTGCACTCGTAGACCGTGGTGCCGCCGCCCTCGAAGGAGCAGTCCTCGGCGAGGTCCGGTTCGGGTTCGGTGGCGCCGTTGGGGAAGCTCAGCAACGACTGGAAGACGTTGTTGAACAGGAGCCAGGATCCGGGGTCGTAGCCGGAGGCGGGGTCGGTGGCCAGGACGTCGTCGGACATCCCCATCACGATGTTGGAACCGGAGTCCCCGGATCCCCCCGAGTCGGAGCCGCAACCGGTCAGCAGGCCGGCGGCAAGCCCTGTCGCCATGGTCAGGACGGGCCACTGGGTGCGTATGTTCACGTATGGATGCCTTGTGTCGTCGGTGCATTGCGGGCGCTCCGGGCTCCCCCGAGGCCGAACGGCCCCTGTCCGGAGGGATGGTGAGGTCCGGTCAGTCGCCTCTGCCGCGCTCCAGCTCCCAGAGCTGGAGGGTGGAGGCGGAGTTGAGGGCGTACTCGGTGCCGATGACGTCGTCTCGGGCGGCGACGTACTGGTTGCCCTGCCACAGCGGGATGATCGGCACGTCGTCGGCGACGATGTCCTGGATGCCGGTGAGGCTGTCCGAGGCGGTGAGGCGGTCGGCGGCGCGGCGGGACTCCGGGATCAGCTTGCCGCGGATGTCCTTGTTGTCGTACGGCGAGCCGAGGAAGTTGTCCTTGTCGAGGAAGGGCGCGAGGTAGTTGTCGGCGTCGGGGAAGTCCGGGAACCAGCCCATGCCGTAGACCGCGTACTCGCCCTCCTGCTCGGCGGGGCGGAACGTGGACCAGGGGGTGCCCTTGATGGTCACGTCGAACAGGCCGCTGTCGTCGAGCTGCTTCTTCAGCAGCTCGAACTCCTTCTTCGTGGCCGCGCCGTAGTGGTCGGTCGTGTAGTGCAGGGTCAGCTTCACCGGGGTGGTGATTCCCGCGGTCTCCAGGGTCGACTTCGCCTTGGCGGGGTCGGGGTCGCCGTACTTGTTGAAGAACGAGTTGGAGTGGCCCGTGATGCCGGCGGGGACGAGCGAGTAGAGGGGCTCGGCCTGGGAGCCGTACACCTTGGCGACGAGTTCGCCGCGGTCGATGATCTCGGCCATGGCCCGGCGGACGGCGGTGCTCTCGACCGGGGAGGCGTCGGTGTTGAAGGCGAGGTAGCGGATCTCCAGGCCGGCGGACTCGATCACGTCGATGTCGTCGTCGGGGGAGTCGGTCAGCTCGGTGATCTGCTCCGGCGTCATGGTGCGGGTCATCAGGTCGATGTCGCCGTCCTTCAGGGCGGTGCCCATGGCGTCGGCGCTCGTGAAGGAGCGCAGTTCGACCTTGTCGTTCTTCGGGTCCAACTGCCCCTTGTAGTGGGGGTTCTTGGTGAAGACGGCCCGGACCAGCTCGTCGTTCTCGACCTCGGCGTCCAGGGTGTACGGGCCGGAGCCGTCGACCGAGAAGCCGTCGCGCAGCTTGCCCTTGTCGTAGTCGGCGGGGTTGACGATGCCGGCGACCGGGGTGGACAGCTTGTACGGGAGGGTCGCGTCGGGGCTGTTGAGGTGGAAGATCACCTCTTTGTCGCCCTTGGTCTCGACGAGGTCGATGGTGGACAGCAGGGCGAAGACACCGCTGTCGGCCTTGAGGGAACGGGCGCGGTCGATGGAGAACTTGACGTCCTCGGCGGTGACCGGGGAGCCGTCGGCGAACTTCAGACCGGAGCGCAGGGTGCAGGCGTAGCGCTCGTTGCCGCTGTCGGTGAAGGAGCAGCTGGAGGCGGCCTCGGGTTCCGGTTCGCCGTCGCCGCGGGGCTGGACCAGCAGGGTCTGGACGGTCTGCCGGAGGATGTTCCAGGTGCCGACGTCGTAGGCGTAGGCCGGGTCGATGGGGGCCGGCGCGTCCTTGGAGGCGGTGAACCGGTCGGTGGTGCCGACGACGATCGCGTCACCGCTGTCGCCCGCGCTGTCGGTGGCACCACAGGCGGCGAGTACCGGGGTGAGCAGACCGATCACGGCCGGCAGCACCAAGGTCTTGCGGTTCATGCTCGCGATTCTCCAGAGCTGTGTTCCAAGACGGGTGCTGGCGGGGTGGTGCGAGCGCGTCCCGGGAAGTACGGCGATGTTCTCGCGTCGAGATTAGCCCGCACCGCCAGAGGGGCCCGCGCACACCGGAGTTGAGTTCCCCTCACGCTGTGGAACCGGCCGTGGACGGAAACGGTGTAGCACGCACGGAATCTTTGGGTGCACCCTTCACCAATCAGGACACAAGGGCCTGCCGAACACCCCCGCATACGGGGATCGGAGGGGCCGGAAGAACGTTCCGGAAGCCCTGCGAAGTGGCAAACGTCACAGGTGGAAAGGTATTCCCCAGTGTGGGAATTCAGTCATCGCGACGACGCCGAATTCCCCGTCCCGGCGCCTGTCCGCGATCTTGGAATTCCTTGCGTTTTCAATTGGCCGTGGTCGTGATCAGACCGCGCAGAAATGGCAGGTCGACCTCTTCCAGCGAGGTCACGACGGTGCGCCGGACGGCGGGCGCGATGGGGGCCACGGACGGGACGGCGACCACATGGCAGCCGGCGGCCTCGGCGGCGGCGACCCCGGTCGCGGTGTCCTCGATGACCGCGCACCGGGCCGGATCCGCGCCGAGCCCGGAGGCCGCGAGGAGGTAGGGGTCGGGGAACGGCTTGGTCCGCTCGACCTCGTCGCCCGCGACGGTCAGCGCGAAGTGCTGGGGGCCGAGGGAGGTCAGGACGCGGTCGATGATGCGCCGGTGCGAGGCGGAGACCAGGGCGGTGGGGACGCCGTGCGCGGCCAGCTCGGCGAGGAGTCTGGAGGCGCCGGGCATCAGCGGCAGCGTGCGCCCGATCCGGGCCTCGAAGCCGTCGTTGAGCAGCACGCTCAGCTCGGGGAGGGTGATGTCCGCGCCGGTGGCCTCGATCAGGAAGCCCGCGCTGCGGCTCATGGGGCCGCCGACGACGACATGGCGCCAGGAGTCGTCGAGGGTGTGGCCGAGGCCGGCGAAGATCTCGACCTCCACGTCCCACCAGAAGCCCTCGGTGTCCACCAGGGTGCCGTCCATGTCGAGGAGCACGGCCTGCAGCGCGGAGCCTTCGGCCGTACGGGTTCCTAGCGCGGGGATCGTCGTGGTCATCCGGCGCACCTCCTTGTGGGACGAGCAGGCCGGTTCCCGGGTGGGGAACCGGCCTGCGGTGGACCGACCAGTGTACGACGCCGCGCGGACGAGCGCCTTTCGGTGCGGCCGAAGCCCTGCCCGGGCCGTTACCGGGCGTTGAAGTACTTCGCCTCCGGGTGATGGATGACGATCGCGTCCGTGGACTGCTCGGGGTGGAGCTGGAACTCCTCGGAGAGCTGTACGCCGATCCGCTCGGGCTCCAGCAGCCGGGCGATCTTGGCGCGGTCCTCCAGGTCGGGGCAGGCGCCGTAGCCGAGGGAGAAGCGGGCTCCCCGGTACTTGAGGTCGAACATGTCCTCGATGGCGGCCGGGTCCTCCCCGGCGAAGCCCAGCTCCGAGCGGACCCGGGCGTGCCAGTACTCGGCGAGTGCCTCGGCCAGCTGCACGGACAGGCCGTGGAGTTCGAGGTAGTCGCGGTAGGAGTTGGCCTCGAAGAGCTTGGCGGTCTCCTCGCCGATACGGGAGCCGACGGTGACGACCTGGAGGCCGACGACGTCGATCTCGCCGGACTCCTCGGGGCGGAAGAAGTCGGCCAGACACAGGCGGCGGCCCCGGCGCTGGCGGGGGAAGGAGAACCGGGTCCGCTCGTTGCCGTCGTCGTCCAGGATGATCAGGTCGTCGTCCTTGGAGACACAGGGGAAGTAGCCGTAGACGACGGCCGCTTCGAGGAGGTTGTCGGTCTGGAGCTTGTCCAGCAGACCGCGCAGCCGGGGCCGGCCCTCGGTCTCCACCAGCTCCTCGTAGGTGGGTCCGTCGCCGGTGCGGGCCTGCTTCAGGCCCCACTGGCCCTTGAAGAGGGCGCCCTCGTCGAGCCAGGTCGCGTACTCCTTGAGCTGGATGCCCTTGATGACGCGGGTGCCCCGGAACGGCGGGGTGGGGATCGGGTTGTCGGTGGCGACGTCGGAGCGGACGTGGCCCTCCTCCGGGCGGTCCTCGACGGCGCCGGCGGCCGTGGCGGTGGGGCGCACCCGGCGCTGCCTCAGCTCGGGCAGGGTCGCGCCGGGCACACCGCGCTTGACGCCGATGAGGGCGTCCATCAGGCGCAGGCCCTCGAAGGCGTCGCGGGCGTAGCGGACCTCGCCCTCGTAGATCTCGTGCAGGTCCTGCTCGACGTAGGCGCGGGTGAGGGCGGCGCCGCCGAGGATGACGGGGTAGTCGGCGGCCAGGCCCCGCTGGTTCAGCTCCTGGAGGTTCTCCTTCATGATCACCGTGGACTTGACCAGGAGGCCGGACATGCCGATGACGTCGGCGCGGTGCTCGGCGGCGGCGTCCAGGATCGCGGAGACGGGCTGCTTGATGCCGAGGTTGACGACGTTGTAGCCGTTGTTGGACAGGATGATGTCGACGAGGTTCTTGCCGATGTCGTGGACGTCGCCGCGGACGGTGGCCAGCACGATGGTGCCCTTGCCCTCGGCGTCCGACTTCTCCATGTGCGGCTCCAGATGGGCCACCGCGGTCTTCATGACCTCGGCGGACTGGAGCACGAACGGCAGCTGCATCTGGCCCGAGCCGAACAGCTCGCCGACCACCTTCATGCCGTCCAGGAGCGTGTCGTTGACGATGTCGAGGGCGGCGCGGGTCAGCAGGGCCTCGTCGAGGTCGGCCTCCAGGCCGTTCTTCTCGCCGTCGATGATGCGGCGCTTGAGGCGCTCCTCCAGCGGCAGGGCGGCCAGTTCCTCGGCCTTGCCGGCCTTCAGGGACTTGGCGGTGGCGCCCTCGAACAGCGCCATCAGCTTCTGCAGCGGGTCGTAGCCCTCGGCGCGGCGGTCGTGGATGAGGTCGAGGGCGGTCCGCACCTCTTCCTCGTTGAAGCGGGCGATCGGGAGGATCTTGCTCGCGTGGACGATCGCCGAGTCCAGGCCCGCCTTCGCGCACTCGTCGAGGAAGACGGAGTTGAGAAGGATGCGGGCGGCCGGGTTGAGGCCGAAGGAGATGTTGGACAGGCCCAGGGTGGTCTGGACGTCCGGGCGGCGGCGCTTGAGTTCGCGGATCGCCTCGATGGTGGCGATGCCGTCCTTGCGGGACTCCTCCTGACCGGTGCAGATGGTGAAGGTCAGGGTGTCGATGAGGATGTCCGACTCGTGGATGCCCCAGTTGCCCGTGAGGTCGTCGATGAGCCGCTCGGCGATCTCGACCTTCTTCTCCGGGGTGCGGGCCTGGCCCTCCTCGTCGATGGTCAGCGCGATCAGCGCGGCGCCGTGCTCCCGGGCGAGCGCGGTGACCTTGGCGAAGCGGGAGTCGGGGCCGTCGCCGTCCTCGTAGTTGACGGAGTTGATGACGGCCCGGCCGCCGAGCTTCTCCAGCCCGGCCTGGATGACGTCGACCTCGGTGGAGTCGAGGACGATGGGCAGGGTGGAGGCGGTGGCGAAGCGGCCGGCGAGTTCGGCCATGTCGGCGACGCCGTCGCGGCCCACGTAGTCGACGCAGAGGTCGAGCATGTGGGCGCCCTCGCGGATCTGGTCGCGGGCCATCTCCACACAGTCGTCCCAGCGGGCCTCCAGCATGGCCTCGCGGAACTTCTTCGAGCCGTTGGCGTTCGTGCGCTCACCGATGGCCATGTACGAGGTGTCCTGGCGGAACGGGACCGTCTGGTAGAGCGAGGCGGCGCCGGGCTCGGGGCGCGGGTCGCGGGTGGTGGGGGTGAGGTCCCGGACGCGCTCGACGACCTGGCGCAGGTGCTCGGGCGTGGTGCCGCAGCAGCCGCCGACGAGGGAGAGGCCGTACTCGCGGACGAAGTTCTCCTGCGCGTCGGCCAGCTCCGGCGCGGTGAGCGGGTAGTGGGCGCCGTCCTTGGTCAGGACCGGCAGGCCGGCGTTCGGCATACAGGACAGCCGGATGCGGGAGTGGCGGGCCAGATAGCGCAGGTGCTCGCTCATCTCGGCCGGGCCGGTCGCGCAGTTCAGGCCGATCATGTCGATGCCGAGCGGCTCCAGCGCCGTCAGCGCCGCGCCGATCTCGGAGCCCAGCAGCATGGTGCCGGTGGTCTCGACGGTCACCGACACGATCAGGGGGACGTCGTAGCCGGCCGTCTCCATGGCGCGGCGGGCGGCGATGACGGAGGCCTTGGTCTGCAGCAGGTCCTGGGTGGTCTCCACCAGGAGCGCGTCGGCGCCGCCGGCCAGCAGGCCCTCGGCGTTCTGCTGGTAGGCGTCCCGGATGGCGGTGAAGGTGGTGTGGCCGAGGGTGGGGAGTTTGGTGCCGGGGCCGACCGAGCCCAGCACCCAGCGCTGCCGGCCGTCGCGGGCGGCGTACTCGTCGGCGGTCTCCCGGGCGATGCGGGCGCCGGCCTCGGACAGCTCGGCGGTGCGTTCGGGGATGTCGTACTCACCCAGTGCGGTGAGGTTGGCGCCGAAGGTGTTGGTCTCCACGCAGTCGACGCCCGCGTCGAAGTACGCGGCGTGCACCGAGCGGACGATGTCGGGGCGGGTGGCGTTCAGGACCTCGTTGCAGCCCTCCAGCTGCTGGAAGTCCTCCAGTGTGGGGTCCTGTGCCTGCAGCATCGTGCCCATCGCGCCGTCCGCGACCACCACACGGGTCGCGAGGGCCTCGCGCAGGGCCTCGGCTCGGGCCCGGCCTGCGGCGGCGGACGAAGGGGACGGATTCGGCGACGAGGCCATGGAGCTGCTCCCTGGGATGCGACGGCTGTCGGCTTTGCGGCTCCCCATGGAAGCCGCACGCCGCCAGGGTAGCCCGGAGCGCCACGGATGGTCAGGGGAGTCCACGGGACGGACGGGCGTGGCGTACCCGGCCGAGTGCGGTTTACTCCGACGACGAAACGAACCACGGACGCCCCTTCGGCACCGTGCGGACACTCCACGATCACCTGGCCGTCGGACGGACACCGGGCGGACACCGGACGGGCACGGGATCGTCACCGGACGGCGGGTGTGGCCGAAAAGCCGGTGCCGGCCATTGGCGAGAGGTCGGCAACGACCGGTAGTGTTCGACATTGCCGAACGGTGGTGGGTTCAGTCGCGTACGGCGGCCGAAGGGGACGGAGGCAGGACGGCGATGGCACGGAACATCCAGTCGCTCGAACGGGCGGCCGCGATGCTGCGCCTGCTCGCGGGCGGCGAACGGCGACTCGGACTGTCGGACATCGCCTCGTCGCTGGGCCTCGCCAAGGGCACCGCCCACGGCATCCTGCGCACGCTCCAGCAGGAGGGGTTCGTCGAGCAGGACGACGCCTCCGGGCGGTACCAGCTGGGGGCGGAGCTGCTGCGGCTCGGGACCACCTATCTGGATGTCCACGAGCTGCGGGCGCGGGCCCTGGTGTGGACGGACGACCTGGCCCGTTCCAGCGGCGAGAGCGTCCATCTGGGCGTGCTGCACCAGCAGGGCGTGCTGATCGTGCACCACGTCTTCCGGCCCGACGACAGCCGGCAGGTCCTGGAGATAGGGGCCATGCAGCCGCTGCACTCCACGGCCCTCGGCAAGGTCCTCGCGGCCTACGACCCGGTGGCGCACAGCGAGGTCCTGGAGGGCGAGCGCAAGGCGTTCACCGACCGGACCGTGCACACCCTGGACGACTTCGAGGGCGTCCTGGACATCACCCGCGCGCGCGGGTACGCGGCCGATGTCGAGGAGACCTGGGAGGGCGTGGCGTCCATCGCCGCCCCCATCCACGACCGGCGGCGCATGCCCGTCGGCGCGGTCGGCATCACCGGCGCCGTGGAGCGGCTGTGCCGCGAGGGCGAGCTGCGCCCCGAACTGATCGCGGCCGTACGGGACTGCGCCCGCGCGGTGTCGCGGGATCTGGGCGCGGCCCGGTTCTGACGGGACCGCCGTACGGCGAGGGCCGGGACACCTTGGGGTGTCCCGGCCCTCGCCGTACGCGTGCGTACGCCACCGTTCGATCGGTAACGATCGCACTTCGCGCAACACAGCTCTTGACGCACGTGTAACACCGGAGCAAGACTCCCGTCCATCGGTCGACATTGTCGAACACCTACCGGCAATACGCGTTAGAGTGTGACAAGCCAAGGGCCGAACCTTTCCCCTGGACGAAGGACAAAGGAGTCGCGGGTGTCCAGCTCCGACATCTTCATCGGCGAGACCATCGGTACCGCCATACTCATCCTGCTCGGTGGTGGCGTCTGCGCCGCCGTCACGCTGAAGGCCTCCAAGGCCCGTAACGCCGGTTGGCTCGCCATCACCTTCGGGTGGGGTTTCGCCGTTCTGACGGCCGTCTACACCTCCGCGCCGCTCTCCGGCGCCCACCTCAACCCGGCCGTCACCCTCGCGCTCGCGCTGAAGAAGGACGGCATCGAGTGGGGCGACGTCCCGATCTACTGGGGCGGGCAGCTGCTCGGCGCCATGATCGGCGCCGCACTGGTCTGGGTGGCCTACTACGGCCAGTTCCACGCCCACCTCACCGACCGCGAAATCGTCGGCGAGCCGGCCCCGGCCAAGTCCGTCGAGGCCCGCGAGAGCGGCGCCGGCCCCGTGCTCGGCATCTTCTCCACCGGTCCCGAGGTCCGGGTCGCCTGGCAGAACGTCGCCACCGAGATCATCGGCACCATCGTGCTCGTCCTCGCGGTCCTGACCCAGGGCCTGAACGGCGAGGGCAAGGGTCTCGGCACCCTCGGCGCCCTGATCACCGCGCTCGTCGTGGTCTCGATCGGTCTGTCCCTCGGTGGCCCGACCGGTTACGCGATCAACCCGGCCCGTGACCTCGGTCCGCGCATCGTGCACGCCCTGCTGCCCCTGCCCAACAAGGGCGGGTCGGACTGGAGCTACGCCTGGGTCCCGGTGGTCGGCCCCCTGATCGGTGCCGCCATCGCCGCAGGCCTCTACAACGTCGCATTCGCCTGAGAAACCCGTTGAGCCGCCGTTCCGCGAGCACGCCTCGCGGAACGCTCAGCACGCGCCGTACGTACAGCCCGTTGACCAGTTGACCTTTCAGGAGCACACCGTGACCGACGCCCACACCGCCGGCCCCTTCATCGCCGCGATCGACCAGGGCACGACCTCGTCCCGCTGCATCGTCTTCGACCGCGACGGACGCATCGTCTCCGTCGACCAGAAGGAGCACGAGCAGATCTTCCCGAAGCCGGGCTGGGTCGAGCACGACGCCACCGAGATCTGGACGAACGTCCAGGAAGTCGTCGCCGGGGCCATCGAGAAGGCCGGCATCACCCGTGACGACATCAAGGCCATCGGCATCACCAACCAGCGCGAGACCACGCTGCTCTGGGACAAGAACACCGGTGAGCCCGTCCACAACGCGATCGTCTGGCAGGACACCCGTACCGACGCCCTCTGCCGCGAGCTCGGCCGCAACGTCGGGCAGGACCGTTTCCGCCGCGAGACCGGCCTGCCGCTGGCCTCGTACTTCGCCGGCCCCAAGGCCCGCTGGCTGCTGGACAACGTCAAGGGCCTGCGCGAGCGCGCCGAGGCCGGCGACATCCTCTTCGGCACCATGGACTCCTGGGTCATCTGGAACCTGACGGGCGGTGTCGACGGCGGCAAGCACTACACCGACGTCACCAACGCCTCCCGCACCATGCTGATGAACCTGCACACCCTCCAGTGGGACGAGAAGATCGCCGAGTCCATCGGCGTCCCGCTGTCGATGCTCCCGGAGATCCGTTCCTCCGCCGAGGTGTACGGCGAGGTCAGCGGCGGCCGCCTCGGCGACCTGCTCGGCGGCATCCCGGTCGCGTCCGCGCTCGGCGACCAGCAGGCGGCCCTCTTCGGCCAGACCTGCTTCGAGGAGGGCGAGGCCAAGTCCACGTACGGCACCGGAACGTTCATGCTGCTGAACACCGGCGAGAAGATCATCAACTCCTACAGCGGTCTGCTGACCACGGTCGGCTACCGGATCGGCGACCAGAAGCCGGTCTACGCGCTGGAGGGCTCGATCGCCGTCACCGGTTCGCTGGTGCAGTGGATGCGCGACCAGATGGGCCTGATCAGCACCGCCGCCGAGATCGAGACCCTCGCGCTCTCGGTCGAGGACAACGGCGGCGCGTACTTCGTCCCGGCCTTCTCCGGTCTGTTCGCCCCGTACTGGCGCTCCGACGCCCGCGGTGTGATCGCCGGTCTCACCCGGTACGTCACCAAGGCGCACCTCGCGCGCGCCGTCCTGGAGGCCACCGCCTGGCAGACCCGTGAGATCACGGACGCCATGACCAAGGACTCGGGCGTCGAGCTCGCGGCCCTCAAGGTCGACGGCGGCATGACCTCCAACAACCTGCTGATGCAGACCCTCTCGGACTTCCTGGACGCCCCCGTGGTGCGCCCGATGGTCGCCGAGACCACCTGCCTCGGCGCCGCCTACGCCGCCGGTCTCGCCGTCGGCTTCTGGACCAACACCGACGATCTGCGCGCCAACTGGCGGCGGGCCGCCGAATGGACCCCCCGCATGGACGCGGAGACCCGCGACCGTGAGTACAAGAGCTGGCTCAAGGCCGTCGAGCGGACCATGGGCTGGATCGAGGACGAGGGCTGAGCGGAAGGTCTCCGTCCGTCAGCTCTGATGAGGAGTAAGAACCCGTAATGACCAGTCAGACCACCCTGCAGACCCTGCCTGCCCTGGGGACGCGCCCGGCGTCCGGCTCGAACCCGAGCCGTGCCGAGACCCGGGAGCAGCTCTCCAAGGCGTCGTACGACCTCCTCGTGATCGGCGGCGGCATCCTGGGCATCTCCACCGCCTGGCACGCCGCGCAGTCCGGGCTCAGGGTGGCCCTGGTCGACGCCGGCGACTTCGCCGGCGCCACCTCCTCCGCCTCCTCCAAGCTGCTCCACGGCGGTCTGCGCTATCTGCAGACCGGCGCGGTGAAGCTGGTGGCGGAGAACCACTTCGAGCGCCGTGCGGTCTCCCGCCAGGTGGCCCCCCACCTGGCGAACCCGCTCACGTTCTACCTCCCCGTGTACAAGGGCGGGCCGCACGGCGCGGCGAAGCTCGGCGCCGGCGTCTTCGCCTACTCCGCGCTCTCCGCCTTCGGCGACGGCGTCGGCCACCTCCTCTCCCCCGCCAAGGCGGCGCAGGACGTGCCCGAGCTGCGCACCGACAACCTCAAGGCCGTGGCCGTGTACGGCGACGACCAGATGAACGACTCCCGGATGGCCCTGATGACGGTCCGCGCGGCCGTCGAGTCCGGCGCGGTCGTGCTGAACCACGCCGAGGTCACCGGCCTGCGCTTCACCAAGGGCCGGGTCACCGGCGCCGAGCTGCGCGACCGCCTCTCCGGCGACGAGTTCGGCGTGAACGCCCGCCTCGTCCTGAACGCGACGGGCCCCTGGGTCGACCACCTGCGCCGCATGGAGAACCCGGACGCGGCCCCCTCGATCCGTCTCTCCAAGGGCGCCCACCTGGTCCTGAAGCGGACCGCCCCCTGGAAGGCCGCGCTCGCCACCCCGATCGACAAGTACCGCATCACCTTCGCCCTCCCCTGGGAGGACATGCTGCTGCTCGGCACCACCGACGAGGTGTACGAGGGCGACCCGGCGGACGTCGCGGTCACCGAGAAGGACACGGCCCAGATACTCGACGAGGCCGCCTTCTCCATCCGCGACCAGCAACTCTCCCGCGACCTGATCACCTACTCCTTCGCCGGCCTCCGCGTGCTGCCGGGCGGCCCCGGCGACACCGCCAAGGCCAAGCGGGAGACGGTCGTCACCGAGGGCCGGGGCGGCATGCTCTCCGTCGCGGGCGGCAAGTGGACGACGTTCCGGCACATCGGCCGCACGATCATGAAGAAGCTGGAGGCGCTCCCCGGCCAGCCGCTGGGCGAGGACTTCGAGCCGGTCGCCTCCCTCCCCAAGAAGCTGCCGCTGCCCGGCGTCGCCAACCCGCGCGCGGTCGCCCACCGCCTCCTCGTCGACCGCCCGGCCCCCGGCCCCCGTATGGGCGCCGACACGGCCCGCCACCTGGCCACGCACTACGGCTCCCTGGCCTTCGACATCGCCCGCCTCGCCAACGAGAACCCCGAGCTGGGCGAGCGCGTCCACCCCGACGCCCCGGAGATCTGGGCCCAGGTCGTCTACGCCCGCGACACCGAGTGGGCCGAGACCGCCGACGACGTCCTCCGCCGCCGGACGACCCTGACGATACGAGGCCTCGCCACGGACGAGGTCCGCACCAAGGTCCAGAACCTCCTGGACAAGAAGTAACCGACTCTCGGTCCGGCCCCACCCCCTGACCGGGACCGGACCGAGCGCACCAAGGCGGGCCCCACGCCACTACGGCACCGGGGCCCGCCTTTCGTGTACAGCACCCGGAGGCCGATGCCGGTCCGGGCGGGATCGCGCGACCCGGCGCTCACGGGGTGCCGCTGCGCCCACCCGTGCCGCCCCTAGCGGCACGCATGCCCGCAGCTACGCGCGCGTGCGAACGGCGAGAAGGGGGCGTGTCGGGGGGTGTCCGCCCGCAGAGGTTGGCGCGTCAACTCGTCGAACCTCCCAGCCAACCGATTCCGCGCCGTTCCGAGGACGGACACCCCCCGGCGCGCCCCCGACCCACCCACCCCGCACCCGACGGACGAGCCGCACCCCCTCAGGGGCGCGAGGAACGGCGCGAGAACCCCCACCCACCCGCACCCGACTCCACAACCGCCCGCACGGCCCCCACATCCCGCAACTCCTCCCGCCGCACAACCAGTTCGCGCCCCAACACCAACGCCCGACGCGACGCCGGAACCGGATCCTCCAGCGTCGTCAGATCCGTCAGATGGGCGAAACCGATGACACGCCGAATGATCTCCGTACCGGCGAACCCCAAGGACTCCGTCCAGACACGGGCAAGAAAGCGGTCCAGGTAACCGTCATCGAAGAACGTATCGACACGCCCCGGCCACAACCGCCGGAACTCGGCCTCGAACGCCTCCCAGGAGAGCCGGAGTTGGTCACCGTGATCCGACAGCGTCCCCAGCGCACGGGCCCGCTCCTCCGAGACGAGCGCGTTGGCCCAGTACAACCCCAGATCGAACCCGATGGGCCCCACGAACGAGAATTCGGGATCGAAGACCCGCACGACATGAACCCCGCCCCGCTCACCGACCATCACACTCCCCGAGTGAAGGTCCCCGTGCAGCAGCGCCTGCGCACTCGTCATGAACACATGCCGAAGCTCGGCCACCTCGGTACGCAACACGCCGTCCGCCCGAAACGCCGCCGCCAGATCGTCCAGCCCCGCATCCCAGTGGTTGTGCTCATGCTCGATGTACGGCTCGGAGAGCACGACATCCTCAGTGATCTTGCACAACTCAGGGTTGACCGAGGCGGCGAGCAGCGCCTTGCGCTCACCGGACTCCATACCGAAGTCACTCGTGGCGAAGGACAGCCGGGCCACCAGCCGCCCGATCTGCGGCGAGGTGTGCGGCCCGTACGAAGCCCCCTCGTTCAGCAGCGTCCGCAGCACCTCCAGATCGGAGAGGTCCTCCATGACCAGGGCGAAGTTCTCCGGGTCGTAGCCGTAGATCCCGGGGATCTCGTCGGGCGCGACCCTCCCCAACTGCTCGTACGCCCGCGCCTCCGCATCGGCCCGCTCAGGACTCAACGGCCACGAAGGCCCGGCGACCCGCACCCAGGGCAGCGCCTGCTTCAGGGCCAGACTGCGGGTGCCGTCGCCGTTCGAGGCGAGGAAGACCCGGTTGACGTTGCCGTCCGACACCTCGCGGACGGTGATGTCGTCCACGTCCTCCCAGTGCCCCCGCTCACGCAGGTACGCGGGGATGTCGTCGGTCTCCAGGATGCGGTAGCCCATGGTCGGTGAACTCCCTCGTACGGCTTATGCGGATCAGGCGGTGCGGCGCTTGGACAACGTGAAGCTGAAGACCAGGGCGAGGATGAGGACCACGCCCTCGACGACGTCCTGGGTGTAGTACGGCAGCCCCTTGATGGTGAGGCCGGTGGTGATGATGCCGATGAGGACCGCTCCGAGGGCGGTGCCCCAGACGTTGGGCCGCCCCCGCCCGAGGACCGAGGTGCCGACCAGCGCGACCGCCACGGCCTCCAGAAGCTGGGACGTACCGGCGGACACATCGCCCTGGCCGATACGGGACGCCAGGATCAGGCCGCCGATGGAGGCGAGCACACCGGACAGCACGTACGCCAGCGCCCGGTACGCGCCGACGCGGATGCCGGCCAGGCGGGAGGCCTCGGGGTTGGCGCCGATGGCGTAGAAGACGCGGCCCCAACGGGTCCGCGCCAGAAAGACCCAGGCGGCGACGGTGAGCGCGCCGAAGACGATGACCGAGATCGGGACACCGAGGACCGTCCCCCGGTCGATCTTCAGAAAGCCGTCCGTGAACCTGCCGGGGGCGGTCGTGCCGTCCTCCAGGGTCATGCCGGGGGTGATCGACTGGCCGTCGACCAGGATCAGTTTGGTGCCCTGGATGACGAACATGGTGCCGAGCGTGGCCAGCATGTCGGGGATCTTCAGCACCACGATCAGCAGGGCGTTGAGGAGGCCCGCGAGGGCGCCCGCGGCGAGGACCGCGAGGATCGCGACCGTGCCGATCTGGTTGTAGACGACCATCGTGTGGGCGGCGACGGAGACGCCGAGACCGGCGACCGCGCCGACGGACATGTCCATCCCGCCGACGGCCATGGTGAGGGTGACACCGAGGCCGAGGATGGCGGCGACGGAGACGTAGCGCAGGGTGTCGAGAAGGGTCGCGGACTCGCGGAAGGAGCCCTCGGTCAGCGCGAAGTAGGCGAAGAGCGCGACCGTGACGAAGATGAACCCGTACTTGATGACGGCGTTCTGGACGCGTACGGCGGTGGACGGACCGAGCGGGGTCGCCGCCTTCGCCACGGGCTCGGTGCTCTGGGTGGTGGTCATGGAAGCGCTTCCTCAGGGGGTCGGGCCGGGGTCACACGGACGCCGAGATGGTCTGGATGACGCGGTCGCGTTCCGCGTCCTCGCCGTACGCGTCGAGGTGGATCTCCCCGGCGGCGAGTACGACGACCCGGTCGGCGACCTCCAGGACCTCGTCGACGTCGGCGGAGAGGACGAGGACGGCGGCGCCCTCGGCGGCGAGCGCGCGGGCGCGGCGGCCGATGTCGCGCCGGGCGCCGATGTCCACGCCTCGGAACGGCTCGTCCAGGATGAGGACACGGGGGGTCTCGGCGAGCCAGCGGCCGACGACGACCTTCTGCTGGTTGCCGCCGGACAGCTCCTCGACAGTGCTCTGCTCGTCGCGCGTGACGACCCCGAGGGCGTCGATCGTGTCGCGGCCGAGGGCGTTCTCCCTGGCCGTGTTCATCAGGCCCAGCCGGGACAGGGACTTCAGGAACGGCAGGGAGATGTTCTGGGCCACCGACCAGCCGGGGACGAGCGCGTCGGCGTGCCGGTCCTCGGGGACGAGGTGGACGCCGCCGCGGATGGCGTCGGCGGGGCGGCGGGGCGCGTACGTCTCGCCGTCCAGCTCGACCGTGCCGGTGGTGAAGGGTTCGGCGCCGAAGAGGCCACGGGCCAGCTCGGTCTTGCCGGCGCCCAGCAGGCCGACGACGCCGGTGACCTCACCGGTGCGGAGGTCGAGGTCGAGCGGGGTGCGGCCCTCGAAGAGGCGGACGCCCCGCAGGGAGAGCACGACATCGCCCTGGTCGCCCTCGCGGACCGGGCGGGCGGTGGTGGTCTCCTGGGCCTGGGCGAGCATCGCGCGCAGGGCGGTGTCCCAGTCGAAGGGGCGGGACTGGTCCTCGGTGAGACGGCCGTCCCGCAATACGACCAGGCGGTCGGCCAGGGCGTCGATCTCACCGAGGCGGTGGGAGACGTAGAGGACCGCGATGCCGTCCGCCCGCATCCGCTCGACCAGCGCGAACAGGCGCTCGGCCTCGGCGGCGGAGAGCGCGGAGGTCGGCTCGTCGAGGATCAGCAGCCGGGGGCGGGTGGCGAGGGCGCGGGCCAGGATCAGCAACTGGCGGTCGGAGATGCCGAGTTCGGTGACGTCCCGCTTGAGGACCGCGTCGGACCAGTCGAGGCCGAGCCCGGCCTGGATCTCCCGGGCGCGGGCCAGCAGCTTGCCCCCGTTGAGGAACGGGTTGCCGCGGCTCTGCGCCAGCTCCTCGAAGACCAGGTTCTCGGCGACGGTGAGGCCGGGGACGACGCCCTCGCTGATGCGCTGATGGACGGTCTGGATGCCCAACTGCCGGGCGGCCAGCGGCGACTGGAGAGCCGCGGGCTCCCCCGCGACCCGCACCTGACCGCCGTGGTCGGTGTGCACGCCCGACAGGATCTTGATCAGCGTGGACTTGCCGGCGCCGTTCGCACCGAGCAGCGCGACCACGCTGCCCGGCGCGATGTCCAGCGAGACGGAGGCGAGCACCGTCTTGCCGCCGAAGGCCATGCTGACGTCGGTCAGACTGACGGCGGCCGTCGAGGGGCTCGCGTCAGTGGGCGACATTCGAGATCCAGTCGGCGGTCGAGACCTGCGCCAGGTTCAGCGCGGGCAGCGCCTTCCGCAGCTGGTCCATGTTCTCGATCTTCTTCTCGCGCAGGAAGTCCTGGGTGATGGCGACGGCCGGGAACTCGACGGAGGTCTTGTTCAGCTGACCGGCCAGCTCCAGCGCGGTCGTCCGGACCACGGCGGCGCCGACGGCGGACGGGTCGGTGCCGGCGGTGGCGACCCAGGGGCTGTCCTCGGCGGTGATGGCCTGGATGTCGGCGTTGGAGACGTCGGCGCCGAAGACCTTGACCTTGTCCTGGAGCTTCTTGTTCTGCACGGCGAGGACGGTGCCCTTGGCCAGCTCGTCGTAGGGGGCGAAGACGCCCGCCACGTCGGAGTTCTGGGTGAGGGCGGCCGAGACGAGGGGAACGTTGTCGGTGGCCGTGGAGTCGGTGACCTTGCCGACCTTGAACGCCTGCTTCCAGCCCTGGGCGTCGACCGTGGACTTCCAGACGGTGTCGCGCTTGTCGAGGGCCGCGTAGCCGGCGACGTTGACGTAGCCGACCTTGGCGTCCTTGCCGACCTCCTTCGCCATCACGTCGAGGACGGCCTGGGCCATGCTCGCGTCGTTCTGCTTGGTGGAGACAACGCCCTTGGTGTCGGTCTCGACGTCGTAGACGACGACCTTGATGCCCTGCTTCACGGCCTTGTCGATCTCCGGCTGGATCGTCGCCGGGAAGCCGTGGTCGATGATGATCGCCTTGGCCCCGGAGTTGATCGCCGAGGAGAGGTCGGTGGCCTGCTTGGCGTTGTCGGCCTGGGCGTCGTACACGGTCAGGTCGATACCGAGGGCCTTGGCCTGTGCCTTCGCGCCGTTGCCCCACTGCTCGAAGTAGTCGCCGGCGCCGCTCTGTCTGACCAGCGCGACCTTGACGGAGCCGTCGCTGAAGGGGGCGGGCTTCTCGCCGGTGGCGGCCGAGGCCTTGGCGGCGGTGTCGCCGGTGTCCTTGGAGGCGTCCGTGGACTGCGCGCAGGCCGACAGCAGCAGGGCCGAGGCGGAGGCGAGGGAGAGCGCGGTGAGGGGGAGGCGGGTACGGCGGGACGAGCGGGACATGACGGCTCCAGGTGCGGGGCGGGGCGAAGGGGGGAATGCGAGGAGGGGAGTACTCGACCCGGAGCGGGGGCGGAATCGCGCCACCGTGCGGTGCACGGCGAGCGCCCGGGACGGCAGAGCGCGTCAGGGCGCGTCGGGGCTCCGGAAGTGGTCAGCGACAGCTGGCCGTGGTCGACCGGAGCAGGTCCACGTACAGCCGCCGCACGAGCAGCAGCGTCTTCATACACAGATCATGAGAACGATTTCAGCCATGCGTCAAAGCAATGAGAGCGGTTTCTCACCAGGTGAGACAGCGACTACGTCACACATGTCCGTACATGGACCGGCGTTACCATCGCGGTACCGGCACCCGACCGGCACCACAGTGAGGCCCCGATGACGACATCCGACGCGACGGCGCAGCGTATGCCCGGCATGCGCCGCTGTCCCGGCGCGCTCTGTCGCGGCTGACCGGCCGCTCGCCCCTCGCTTCGCCCCCTTCCCAGCCGTCCGGGTGCTTGTCTCGGTATCCGGACACCCCTTCCAGACTCCTGGAGTTGCTCTCATGACCCTGCTGACCACCTGGCCCGAGTCCGGACCGGAGACCCTGGTGCGTCGTACCTCCGACCCCGTCGAGATCGCCGCCGCGCTGGCGCCGCTCGGGGTGCGCTACGAGCAGTGGCCGATCCGTGAGGACGTGCCGTTCGACGCGGACAGTGAGACCGTGTTCGCCGCGTACGGCCCGGAGATCGAGCGGCTCAACGCCGAGGAGGGGTTCACCACGGTCGACGTCCTCGGGCTGCACCCGAGCGACGACCCCGAGTTCCCGGTGAAGGCGAAGGCCGCCCGCGAGAAGTTCCTCCAGGAGCACACCCACGACGACGATGACGAGGTGCGCTTCTTCGTCTCCGGCTCTGGCATCTTCTATCTGCACGTGAACGGCGAGGTGCACGCCGTCTACTGCGAGAAGGGCGACCTGCTGGGCGTGCCGCGCGGGACGACGCACTGGTTCGACATGGGCACCAGCCCCTCCTTCACCGCGATCCGCTTCTTCCACGAGGAGGACGGCTGGATCGGCAGCTTCACCGGTTCCACCATCGCCTCCCGCTTCCCGGACTACGACACGATCGACGCCGGGTACCAGCGGGACGAGCAGGACAAGGCAGCGGTGTGAGCCAGGTCTTCGACGGCGGCTCCCTCGACTCCGTGGTGCTCGACATCGAGGGGACCACGAGCGCCACGGGCTTCGTCGTGGATGTGCTCTACCCGTACTCGCGCTCCCGTTTCGGGGCGTTGCTGGCGGAGCGGGGCGACGATCCGGAGGTGGCGCGGGCCGTCGCGCAGGTACGCGAACTCATCGGCGAGCCGGACGCCGACGCCGCGCGCGTCGAGAAGGCGCTCCACGCGTGGCTCGACGAGGACCGCAAGGCGACCCCGCTGAAGACCCTCCAGGGCCTCATCTGGTCCGAGGGCTTCGCGCGCGGCGACCTCGTCTCCCACTTCTACGACGACGTCCTGCCGGCCCTGCGCGCCTGGCACGCGGCGGGCGTACGCCTGCACGTGTACTCCTCGGGTTCCGTGGCCGCCCAGCGCGCCTGGTTCCGGTCGAGCCCCGAGGGTGATCTGCTGCCGCTGGTCGAGGGGTTGTACGACACGGAGAACGCGGGGCCGAAGCAGGAGGCGGACTCCTACCGCGCGATCGCGACGGCCCTCGGGCTCGCCGCCGCCCCCGACCGCATCCTCTTCCTCTCCGACCGGCCTGGCGAACTGGACGCGGCGCGGGAGGCCGGCTGGCACGCCGTCGGCGTCCGGCGGCCCGGGGAGCCGTACTACGAGCAAGGCGTCGGCGACCACGCGCAGGCGGGGACGTTCGACGAGATCACCATCACCAGGAGTACCGCGTGACCATAGAGATCTCTTCCCTCGACCTGGAGGAGGCGGGCGCCGTCCTGGCCGCCGAGTCGGCCCGCTTCGCCTCCTTCGGCTGGATGCGCGGCACCTCGGGGAACCTGTCGGTGGTGCTGTCCCGCGATCCGCTGCGGCTGGCGGTGACCGCGAGCGGACACGACAAGGGTGAACTGACGCCCGCGGACGTGGTGTTGGTGGACGGCGACGGTGCGGCCGTCCAGGGAGGCCGGCCGTCCGCGGAGGCCGAGCTGCACGCGCGCGTCGCCGCGCTGACCGGGGCGGGCGCGGTGGTCCACGTCCACACGGTCGCCTCCGTGGCGATGGGGCGCCGTGCGCCCGGGGGCATCGTCTTCCGGGACCTGGAGATGCTCAAGGGCGTCGGCCAGCCCGCGCACGACGTGGAGGTGACCCTGCCGGTCATCACCAACAGCCAGGACATGAGGGAACTGGGCGACCGCCTGGAGGCCGCGCGGGACCCCCGGATGCCGGCGGTGGTCGTCGCGGGCCACGGCCTGTACGTCTGGGGCGACACACCGCGCCAGGCCCGCCACCACACCGAAGTGGTGGAGTGGCTGCTGGAGTTGGAGCTGTCCCAGCACTGACGGCACGTCACAGGGCGGCCCGGTCACGGTGACCGGGCCGCCCTGTCGTGTGCGAGGGTCCGGACCGCCCTCTCGGGTACGAGGGTCCGGGCGGGCCTACCGCAGGCGCTCGCCCGGCAGTTCGCCCGCCGAGACCTCCAGGACGCCCCGCTCGGTGACCAGGCCCGTCACCAGGCGCCCCGGGGTCACGTCGAAGGCCGGGTTGTGGCCGCGGGACTCGGCCGGGGCCGTGCGGATGCCGGACCACTCCAACACCTCGTCCTCGCCACGGAGTTCGATGTGGATGTCGGCGCCGGAGGGGGTGGCGAGGTCGACCGTGGTGGTGGGCGCGGCGACGACGAAGGGGATGCCGGCGTCGGCGCAGGCGAGGGCGACGCCGACCGTGCCGACCTTGTTGGCGGTGTCGCCGTTGGCCGCTATGCGGTCGGCCCCCACGATGGCCGCGTCGACCTCACCGCGCAGGATCGTGCCGGCGGCGGCACCGTCCGCCTGGACGTAGTGCGGGATGCCCTCCTGGACCAGCTCCCAGGCGGTGAGGCGGGATCCCTGGAGGAGGGGACGGGTCTCGTCGGCGTAGACGACTTCGAGTCGGCCCCGCGCGTGGAGTTCGCGTATGACCCCGAGTGCCGTGCCCCAGCCGGCGGTCGCGAGCGCGCCCGTGTTGCAGTGGGTCAGCACGCGCAGCGGACGGTCGACGCCCGCCCGCTTCAGCAGCCAGTCGGCGCCGAACGCCCCCATGGCCCGGTTCGCCTCGACGTCCTCGCGCTGGACGGCGGCGGCCTCCTCCAGCACCGCCTCCAGCCCCTCGTCGAAGCGGGTCATGACGCGGTCGACGCACACCATCAGGTTCACCGCGGTGGGGCGGGCCTCACGGACGCGGGCGACGGCGGCCCGTACCTCCTCGGCCGACCAGCCCTCCCGCTCGCCCTCCAGGATCGCGAGCGCCACCCCGTACCCGCCCGCCGCCCCGATCGCCGGAGCGCCCCGGACGACGAGGCGCTGGATCGCGGAGACCAGGGCGTCGACGTCATGGATCTCGACCGTCTCGGTGCGGTGCGGCAGCACCGTCTGGTCGATGAGCGCGAGGCTGTTTCCGGTCCAGTCGACGGCGCGCAGTTCCTGGGGCATGGCGGGGCACTCCTGGTGTTCCGAGGGTCCTCGAAACCGTACATGACCTCGAAGAACCGTCGGGTTCCCCCCACCAGGAGACCCCAGGTGGGAGCCCCGCCTCATCGGGGCATCGTAGGGACGAGGGCGGCCACGAAGGACGGCGACGGCTTCGAGGGGGACGCCGCGTGAGCGAGTACGTCGATCTGCTGGTCCACGGCGGTGACGTCCTGACCGTCGACGAGGCCGGAACCCTCGTCCGGGGCGGGGCGGTGGCCGTGCGCGAGGGGGCGATAGTGGCGGTCGGACCGGCGGAGGAGATCCGTACCGCTCACTCGGCGGCGGAGAGCATCGACGCCGAGGGCTGTCTGGTGCTCCCCGGGCTCGTCAACACCCACACCCACCTGGCGATGACCCTGCTGCGGGGGCGCGCGGACGACGTCACGCTCCAGGAGTTCCTGGACCGGGTGCCGAGGTGGGTGGCGGAGCTGCTGTCGCCGAAGAACGTCGCGGCGGCGGTACGGGTCGCGATCGCCGAGAGCGTACGGGCGGGGGTGACGTCCGCGCTGGACATGTACTGGTTCCACGAGGCGGCCGAGCGGGTCGCGCGCGAGGCGGGCTGGCGGCTGCACACGGGCCCGGCCTTCATGGACGTGCCCGACCCCGCCGACGGCCTGGAGTACGGGCAGCGGCCGGCATGGGCCCGGCGGGACCTCGCCGACCGCTCCCGCCGGCCGGGGACGCGCCTGGTCCTCTTCGCGCACTCGACGTACACGCTCGCCCCGGACCAGCTGCTCGACATCGCCGCCCTGGCACGGGAGTTCGGGGCGCTGCTGCACCTCCACGCGGCGGAGAACGCCACCGAGGTCGCCACGGTCGAGGCGCGGTACGGCAGGCGCCCGGTGGAGCTGCTGGACTCGCTCGGGCTGCTCGGCCCCGATGTGCTGCTCGCCCACGCGGTCGATCTCACCGGCCCGGAGATCGCGGCGCTGGCCCGCACCGGGACCTCGGTCGCGCACTGCCCGGTGTCGAATCTGAAGCTGGGCTGCGGGATCGCCCCGGTGCCCCGGCTGCTGGGCGCGGGCGTCACCGTCGGGCTGGGCACGGACGGGGCGGTCAGCTCGAACACGCTGGACGTGCTGGGTGCCGTACGGCAGGCCGCGCTGGTGCACAAGGCGGCCGGGGACCCCACGGCGGTCGGTGCCGAGCAGGCGGTGCGCATGGCCACGATCGAGGGCGCCCGCGCGCTGGGGCTCGGCGACCACCTGGGCTCCCTGGAGCCGGGCAAGCGGGCCGACCTGATCGTGCTCGACCTGGGCGGCCCCCATCTGCGACCGCGCCACGACCCGTGGTCCACCCTGGCCTACGCCGCGCACTCGGCGGACGTCCGGGACACGGTCGTCGAGGGACGGGTGCTGATGCGCGAGCGCGTCCTGACCACCCTCGACGAGGCCGCGGCGCTGGCCGATCTGGAGGCTTTGGCCTGATAGAGGCACTGGAGCCTTCATAATGACCTGAGACATCGGATGTCTGAACGACAGGATCGACCAGGGTCGACCAGGAACGACAGGGAGGGCCGCCATGGCAGTCACCGACGAGGCGATCGAGAAGATCAAGGGCATGATCGTCTCCGGCGCGCTGCGCCCCGGCGACCGGCTCCCCAAGGAGAGCGAGCTGGCCGCCGATCTCGGGCTGTCCCGCAACTCCCTGCGCGAGGCCGTGCGCGCCCTGTCGCTGATCCGCATCCTGGACGTACGGCAGGGCGACGGCACCTATGTGACCAGCCTCGATCCCCAACTCCTTCTCGAAGCGCTGAGTTTCGTCGTCGACTTCCACCGCGACGACACGGTCCTGGAGTTCCTCGCCGTCCGCCGCATACTGGAGCCGGCGGCCACGGCGATGGCCGCGCTGAAGATCAGCGAACAGCAACTGGACGCGCTGTCCTCCCAGTTGGACAAGCTCGGCACCGGGCCGTCGGTGGAGGAACTGGTCGCCTGCGATCTGGAGTTCCACCGGGGCATCGTGCAGAGTTCCGGAAACTCCGTGCTCTGCTCGCTCCTCGACGGTCTGTCGGGCCCCACGACCCGGGCCCGCATCTGGCGCGGTCTGACCCAGGAGGACGCGGTGAGCCGGACCCTGCACGAGCACCGCGCCATCCTCGCCGCCCTCC
Organism: Streptomyces sp. NPDC107538; assembly: GCF_055657445.1. Classification (NCBI taxonomy): domain Bacteria; kingdom Bacillati; phylum Actinomycetota; class Actinomycetes; order Kitasatosporales; family Streptomycetaceae; genus Streptomyces; species Streptomyces sp. NPDC107538. The sequence continues at coordinate 176,013 of NZ_JBVKAY010000014.1, forward strand.
GCGCCCGCGACGCCGACGCCGCCCGCTCCTGGGCGACGGTGCACATCGCGAGCGTGGAGCAGTGGCTGCGGTCGACACTCTGAGAAGTCGATCACTTGGAACCCTGGCAGGCGGCGCGTGTTTCGGCCGTGCGATCGGGGCATTGATCCGTTCACTCCCCCGTGCAAGGGGGCTGCGGAGGGCCCCTCGGCACGCCGTAAGGTTGGGGCGTACGCGAGGGCACGTCGGAAGGAGGCGCTGGGTGATCGAGCTGGAGGGGGTTCCCGAGCTGATCGACCCAGTGATGGTGGCCGCGTTCGAAGGCTGGAACGACGCCGGCGACGCCGCCTCCACCGCGGTCGCGCATCTGGACCGGGAATGGAAGGGCGAGGTGTTCGCGGCGCTGGACGCCGAGGACTACTACGACTTCCAGGTGAACCGTCCCACGGTGTGGCTGGACGGCGGCGTACGGAAGATCACCTGGCCGACGACAAGGTTGTCGGTGGTCAGGGTCGGCGGCGACAAGCCCCGCGATCTCGTACTCGTCCGGGGTATCGAACCGTCGATGCGCTGGCGCTCGTTCTGCAACGAGCTGCTGGGCTTCGCCCACGAACTGGGTGTCGAGCTGGTCGTCATCATGGGCGCGCTGCTCGGCGACACCCCGCACACGCGTCCGGTCCCGGTCAGCGGTGTCACGTCCGACCCGGATCTGGCACAGCGGATGGATCTGGAGGAGACCAAGTACGAGGGCCCCACGGGCATCGTCGGCATCCTCCAGGAGGCGTGCACGCACGCAGGCGTCCCGGCAGTCTCGCTGTGGGCCGCGGTGCCGCACTACGTGTCGCAGCCGCCGAACCCGAAGGCGACGCTGGCCCTCCTGAACCGGCTGGAGGACCTGATCGACGTACGCATCCCGCTGGGCGAGCTGCCCGAGGACGCGCGCGCCTGGCAGGTGGGCGTGGACCAGCTGGCCGCGGAGGACAGCGAGGTCGCCGAGTACGTGCAGACGCTGGAGGAGGCCCGGGACACGGCGGAGCTGCCGGAGGCGTCGGGCGAGGCGATCGCGCGGGAGTTCGAGCGGTATCTGCGGCGGCGGGACGGGGGGCCCGGCTCCGCCGGGCATGCCACGGCTGACGGGGGTGACGGGGCCTCGGGGGCCTGGAATCCCAAAGACAATCCCGGCGGTCGAGCGCGACCGCCGAAAGCGCCTCGGCCCGAGACCGAGACCGAAGCCGGGGACGAGGATCCGTCGGAGGAGTAGCGCGCCGGGGACGCCGTCCCGGTGACGCTGCGCGAAATCCGCGGGTTCGTCGGGGCTGGTCGCGCAGTTCCCCGCGCCCCTTCGAGGCGCGGGGAAGTGGCCCGGAGTTACCGAGTGCTCAGCGTTTGATCGCCACTACCGCATACGTCGTGTCCGGCGTCGGAGTCGTGGTGAAGCGGGCGTTGGGGAGGTAGAGGCGGTTCTTGTGGGCCGCCGCCGTCGTCGGGACGTCGAAGTCGGCGTCGGTGAGGCGGCCCTCGAAGATGCCGCTGCGGCCGTCGGTGGCGAGCTGGAACACGTCGACCGCGTTCTGGCGGTTCTGGACGACGTAGAGCCGCCGGCCGAGGAGCAACAGGCCGTCGCCGTTGGTGAGGGGTGCCGCGTCGCCCAGGTCGACGAGGGTCGTGACACCCGTCCTCGGGTTGACCCGGTGGAGTCCGCCCGCGCCGGACTGGACGACCAGGAGCGCCTTGCCGTCCGGGGTGCGGGTGATGCCGTTGGCGTTGACGACCTCGCCGGGGGTCTGGCTCCAGGCACCGCTCAGCGTGACCGTGACGACCTCGTCCGGGTCCGGCAGACCGCCGTGGCGGCCCAGCGGCAGGGCGTACAGGGCGGGCTGGAACGAGTCGGTGAACCAGGCGGCCCCCGGCGTGAGGAAGACGTCGTTGGCAAAGGTCGGCGTCTTCGTGGTGAGCGTGTACGAGGCGATGATCCGGCCGGTACGAGCGTCCACCACCCGGGCGCCCTGACCGCGTCCGGCGACGAACAGCCGTCCCCGGTCGTCGAGTTTGAGCCCCACGGAGGGTGTACCGGGGCCCGCCGAGATGATGCGGCCCTCTCCGGTGCGCAGGTCGGCGCGGTAGATCGAGCCGTCGCCGAGGGAGCCCAGGTAGGCGTAGGGGGCGGCGCCGATGGTGATGCCCTCGGGGCGGAAGCCGTTGGGCAGCGGGATGAGGTCGGGCCAGGTGCCCTCGGAGGCGGATCGGGAGGCGGCGGACGGGGCCGAGGCGGTCGCCGCCGCCGAGGACCCGACGAGCAGCGCGCCCGCGGTGGCGGCGGACGTCGTGAGCAGTCTGCGCCGGCTGAGGTGACGGGGGGCGGGGGATGACGCGGAATGCGGGGACTGCGCGGGATGCGGGGGTTGCGGGGGTGCCACGGTGCGTCCCTTTCACGAAGGGACCGGCAGCTGGCCGGTCCGGCTTCAACTGACGTCTGTCATGCCATCACATGCCGACCGGCCCCGCAGCCCTTCGATCATCGACCGACAGCGCCTTGACAGCCCCGGGGCAGCTTCTGCGTGGGTTGATGGCGTGCCGTCCGGTACCGGACGGCTGACGAGGAAAGGGCGCCTTCTCCGGTGCCGGAGAAGGCGCCCCACTGCCCTGCCCTCATGTGCAGAGTCGTTACTTCAGAAGCCGTGGCCTCAGCCGGCTCACAGGGCCACACCGAGGAGCGCGTCCACGGCACGTGACACGACGCCGGGCGCGCCCTCGTCCGTACCGCCCCGCTCCTCCTGGAGCGCGGCCCAGCGGTCGACCGCGGCGAGCGCGGCCGGCGCGTCCAGGTCGTTCGCGAGGGCCTCGCGTAGCTCCTCGACGAGGGCCTCGGCGGGCGGTCCGTCGGGCCGGGAGACGGCGGCACGCCACCGGCCGAGGCGGTCGACGGCGTCCTGGAGCACCTGGTCGGTCCACTCCCAGTCGGCCCGGTAGTGGTGGGCGAGGAGCGCGAGCCGTATCGCGGCCGGGTCGACCCCGTCGCGGCGCAGCGCGGAGACGAAGACCAGGTTGCCCTTGGACTTCGACATCTTCTCGCCGTGCAGCGCGACCATGCCGGCGTGGACGTACGCCTTGGCCATGGGGAACTCGCCGGTCAGCGCCTGGGCGTGGGAGGCGCCCATCTCGTGGTGCGGGAAGGCGAGGTCGGAGCCGCCGCCCTGGACGTCGAAGCCCATGCCGAGGTGGTCCAGGGCGATGGCGACGCACTCGATGTGCCAGCCGGGGCGGCCCCGGCCGAGGGAGCCGCCGTCCCAGCTGGGCTCGCCCTCGCGCGCGGCCATCCAGAGCATCGGGTCGAGGGGGTTCTTCTTCCCGACGCGCTCCGGGTCACCGCCGCGCTCGGCGGAGAGCAGCCGCATCGTGGCGGCGTCGAGGCGGGAGACCTTGCCGAAGTCGGGGTCGGCCTCGACGGAGAAGTAGATGTCGCCTTCGAGTTCGTACGCGGCGCCGGAGTCACGGAGCCGTTCGACGAGCGGGACGATGCCGGGGATGGCCTCGACCGCGCCGATGTAGTGGCGCGGCGGGAGCATCCGCAGGGCGGTCATGTCCTCGCGGAAGAGGGCGGTCTCCTTCTCGGCGAGGGCCACCCAGTCGATGGAGTCGCGCGCGGCCCGCTCCAGCAGGGGGTCGTCGACGTCCGTCACGTTCTGGACGTAGTGAACCTGCCGCTTGGTGTCGAGCCACACGCGCTGGACGAGGTCGAACGCGTTGTAGGTCGCCGCGTGACCCATGTGGGTCGCGTCGTACGGGGTGATGCCGCAGACGTAGATACGGGCGACGGGACCGGGGTCAAGGGTGATGAGCCCATCGGTCGCGGTGTCGTGGATCCGAAGGTCGCGGCCCTTGCCGGGCAGGGCGGGGACCTCAGAAGCGGGCCAGGCATGCATGTCACGAGCCTAACCCGATCGCTGCGCACCTATGCCGGGCGCCTGTGCACTCGGGGGTACGCGCTGTCTGGCGGCCGCGGCGGGTACGTGGCTGATCGCGCAGTTCCCCGCGCCCCTTTACGGGGCGCGGCCCCCAGACTTGCACCGTCAGACCGGGGGCCAGGGGATGGCCGGCCAGTCGCCGCTGGGCTGGGGGTGACGGCCGGTCTTCAGCAGCTCGGCCACCCGCTCTCGCGTGGCGTCCAGCTCGGCCGGTGTGATCAACGCGACTAGCCTGGCGGCCAGTGCCCCGCCCTCGCCGAGGGCCTCGCGCAGCTGCTCCAGCACCGCGACGGCCTCCTCGGTGAGGGGCTCCCCGGCCCACCCCCAGAGCAGCGTCCGCAGCTTGTTCTCGACGTTGAACGTCACTCCGTGGTCGATGCCGTAGAGGCGCCCCTCGGCGGCCGGCAGCAGATGCCCGCCCTTGCGGTCCGCGTTGTTGACGACCGCGTCCAGCACGGCGAGCCGCCGCAGCCGCCGGTCGTCGGCGTGCACGAGCAGCGCGGTCTCCCCGTCCCCGACCTCCGCGAACCCGACCGCCTTCCAGCCCTCCCCTGCCTCCTCGCCCTCGACGAGGGCGAGGAGCTCGGACCCGGCCTCGCCCTCGATCCACAGCTGGCACATGCCCTCGCCGTACGGCCCGTCCCGCAGCACGGTGGGCGGCACGAGCCCCCAGCCGGTCGCCTCGGACACCTCGTACGCGGCGACCTCCCGCTGCGCGAGCGTCCCGTCGGGGAAGTCCCACAGGGGCCGCTCCCCGGCGACGGGCTTGTAGACACAGGCGGCTTCCCGCCCCGCGTGCGAGACCGTGCAGTAGAGCACCGCGTTGGACGCCTCCCGCACCTGCCCCCGTACGGTCAACTCGCCCTCGGCGAGCAGCGCGACGAGGGAGCCGTCGGACGGCTCGGCGGGGGCCCCGGCAGGCGACGGTGACTCGGCGGCGGAGGTCACGCGTCGCGCCGGTATCCGTTCTGGCGCGGACATACGTGTCCCTCCGGATCGAGCGGCAGACTGCACAGCGGGCACGGTGGACGCCCCGCGTTGACGACGTCGAGGGCGCGCTTGGCGAAGGCACGGGCCTGGGAGCCGGTGAGGCGGACGCGGAGCATCGGCGGGCCGTTCTCCTCGTCCTGGAGCATCCGCTCCTCCGCCTCGGCCAGATCCTCCTCGGAGTCGGCGTCCAGCTCCACCAGGGCCTGGGCCTCGACGATCATGCGCTCCTCGTCGCCGTCCCAGGCCAGCGCCATGGTGCCGACCCGGAACTCCTCCTCGACGGGGGTCTCCAGCGGCGCCGTGTCCGACACCTCGGTGGGGGCGACGGCCGGTACCGCGGCACTGCCGCCGCTGCGCCGTACGACCTCGTCGAGCAGTTCGTCCATGCGCTCGGCGAGCGCGGCGACCTGGGTCTTCTCCAGCGCGACGCTGGTGACACGCTGCCCGGAGGAGGCCTGCAGGAAGAAGGTCCGGCGCCCGGGCAGCCCGACCGTACCGGCCACGAAGCGGTCCGGGGGGTCGTAGAGGAACACCTGACGGGACACGTCCTGTCTCCATTGGAATCGACGTCGGGACCGGCCGCGTCGGTTGCTGACTGGTTCAGCTCCGCCGCGACCGCTTCACCCTACTGCGGTTGACGATCACGGTGCTCCCGCACCGCCCCCGACGGTCGCGTCACCGCTCGGGGGCTGCTCGCGCGGCGCCAGGGACGAGAAGTCCCCGGTGTCGCCGAGACGGACGAGAAACGGCCTGAGTCGTGTGTAACGGATCGCGGTGATGGAACACGGTTCCACAGAGATCCGCTGGAAGAGGTCCAGATGAAGTCCGAGTGCGTCCGCGACGAGCGACTTGATGATGTCGCCGTGCGAACACATCAGATACACGGCGTCGGCCCCGTGCTCACGCTCCACGCGCGCGTTCCACTCCCGCACCGCCTCCGCGGCCCGGTGCTGCATCGCCCGCATCGACTCGCCGCCGGGGAACTCGACGGCCGTCGGATGGGTCTGTACGACCTCCATCAGCGGCTCGCCCGTCAGCTCGGCGAGCTTGCGGCCGGACCAGTCGCCGTAGTGGCACTCGCCGATGCGCTCGTCGGTGTGCGCGGTGAGCCCCGGCCGGGCGTCGAGCAGGGGGCGAATCGTCTCCTGGCAGCGCTGGAGCGGGCTGCTCACCACCTCGGCGATCGGCAGCGCGGCGAGCCGGCCGGGCAGCGCCGCGGCCTGCGCGGTGCCGCGTTCGTCGAGTGCGATCCCGGGGGTCCACCCGGCGAGCACTCCCTCGGTGTTGGCGGTGGAACGTCCGTGCCGGACAAGGATCAACGTGGGCATGGGCCCCAGCGTAGACGCCTGCCCCGGCGGCCTCCCCGGCCCTGTGGACAAGGCCCCTGTGGACAAGCCCGCTGTGGACAAGGCAGCTGTGAAAGGAACTCCCTGTGATCGTCGACTGCGCCGTCTACCACGACGGGCGCCGGACCGAGGGCCCCGACGACCTCTCCGACGCCCTGGCCGCCGCCCGCGCCTCCGGCGGCTTCGTGTGGATCGGCTTGCACGAGCCGTCGGAGAAGGAGTTCGCGCTGGTCACCGAGGAGTTCGCGCTGCATCCGCTGGCCGTGGAGGACGCCCTGAAGGCGCATCAGCGGCCCAAGCTGGAGGTGTACGACGACTCGCTGTTCATGGTCCTCAAACCGGTCGTGTACGAGCCGTCCAGTGACACCGTGAGCACCGGCGAGGTGATGGTCTTCCTCGGCCACGCCTTCGTCGTGACCGTCCGCCACGGCGAGGGCTCACCCCTGGGCGTCGTACGACGCCGCCTGGAGCAGGAGCCCGAACTGCTCGGCAAGGGGCCCACGTCCGTGCTGTACGCGATCACGGACGCCACCGTCGACCACTATCTGGAGGTGGCGACCGAACTCCAGACCGACCTGGAGGAACTGGAGGCGGAGGTCTTCTCCCCGGACGTCGGCGGCTCCCGGAACACGGCGTCCCGCATCTACACGTTCAAACGCCAGGTACTGGAGTTCCGCCGGGCCACCGGCCCGCTGGCCGCACCGCTCGTCCGGCTGTCGGGCACCGGCGGCTCCGGCCTCACGGTGCCCTTCGTCGACGAGAAGGCGCAGCCCTTCTTCCGCGACGTCAACGACCATCTCACCCGCGTCAACGAGTCCGTCGAGGGCCTGGACCGCCTCGTCTCCGACATCCTCTCCGCGCATCTGGCGCAGATGAGCGTCCGCCAGAACGACGACATGCGGAAGATCTCGGCCTGGGCGGCCATGGCCGCGATCCCGACCATGGCCGCCGGTGTGTACGGCATGAACTTCGAGCACATGCCCGAACTGCGCTGGGTCTGGTCGTACCCGGCGCTGATGGCGCTGATGGTCCTGACGGAGGTGCTGGTGTTCCGGCTCTTCAAGCGCCGGGGCTGGCTGTAGGAGGGCTGATGCGAAAGGGGCGCGGAGGCCCGCACACGCGCGCGGAGCGTCTCCGTGCTCCACGCGCGCGTGCGGGCTCGTGTCGTGTGTCGTGCCTCAGGCGAACTCGGGGGCCGTCGTCGCCGGGCCGCCCAGGGCGTCGCGGCGTTCCGGCATCTCCAGGGTGACCATGCGGCGCCAGCCGAGGGCCCGCTCGTAGGCGTACACGGCGTGGATGCCGGCGGCGAGGACGGCGGCCTTGGCCCTCGGCCAGCCCAGGATGCGTCCCATGCGGTCCATGACGGCGAGGCTGACGTCCCGGTAGACGGCGATCTCCGCGAGGGCGCACTCGCGCAGGGTCTTCTGGATGAGGCGGCCGTGTCCGGCGGCGGCGTGGCGCAGCAGTTCCTCGTGGGTGTAGGCGAGGTGGTTGTCCTCGTCGTCGGAGATCATCCGGACGGCCTTGCCGATCTCGGGGTGGGTCTCGAAGTGCTTGCGGAGCATCACCATCTGGTCGGCGGCCCGCTGTTCGGTGACCCGGCTGTGGGACAGGTAGACGATGATGTCCCGCTCCGTGAGGGGCTGGTCGGCCTTGAGCTTCTCGTGCGCGAGACCGATACCGCGGCGTTCGAGGAGCATGGTGTAGTCGGTCTCGGTCGGGACCTCCACGGGCTGGAGGCCGCGCTTCTTCATCAGGGCGTTGAAGATCCGCCCGTGCTTGTCCTCGTCGGCGCCGTGGCGGGTGATCTTGGGGGCGAGCGCGCGCTCGCTCGGCGGGACGAGCGCGGCGATGCGCGCGTTCTCCCAGCCGCCCTGCGTCTCCCCGCTGGCGGCGATGGAACAGAACAGCCGGAACGACTCGTCGTCGTCGATGATCTCCTGGAACAGACTCTTGGCCGAAAGCATCGGAAGACACCTCTCTGCAGGGGGCCTGGCAGGGGCCTGCAGAAAACGAGTCAAATGGGGTACCAGGAGCCGGGCAACAGCTGTGTCGGACAAATCCGCCGAACGAAGGAGACCGGGGCGGCGCGGGGGCGTAACCGGACAGGCCGTGCCGCGTTGTCCCCGGTGACGGCCGTGGCGGGGTGGACCCCCGAGCCCCCACCACGGCCGTAGCGCTTTTCTCCGGGCTTCTCCGGCCCGGTTCCGGCTCTCGTCGGCCGTTGCGCCGTTCGGGTTACGCGAGTCCGGCCAGCTCCATGGCCTCCGTGCCGGCCCGGAGCGAGGCGATCCGCTCGTCCAGGGTGAAGCCGGCCGGGGCGAGGGTGAGGGTGGTGACACCGGCCGCGGCGTAGGCCTTCATCCGGTCGGCGATGCGCTCCACCGAGCCGAGCAGCGTGGTCTGGTCGATCAGCTCGTGCGGGATGGCCGCCGCGGCCCCCGCCTTGTCGCCGGCCAGGTACTTGTCCTGGATCTCGGCGGCCTCCTTCTCGTAGCCCATGCGCTGGGCGAGCTGGTTGTAGAAGTTCTGCTTGCGGCTGCCCATGCCGCCGACGTACAGCGCGGTGTACGGGCGGAAGGTGTCGGCGAGCGTCGTGACGTCCTTGTCGTCGCCGACCGCGAGCGGCAGGGTCGGGCAGACGTCGAACCCGTCGAGGGTCTTGCCTGCCTTCTCCCGGCCCGCCCGCAGGTATGTGATCGCCGTGTCCTCCAGGTGCGCGGCCGAGGGGAAGATCAGCAGGGCGCCGTCGGCGATCTCGCCGGTCTGCTCCAGGTTCTTCGGGCCGATCGCGGCGATGTACAGCGGGATGTGCTCACGGGTGGGGTGCACGGTCAGCTTCAGCGGCTTGCCGGGGCCGCCGGGCAGCGGCAGCGTCCAGTGCTCGCCGTCGTGCGACAGGCGCTCGCGGGTCATCGCCTTGCGGACGATCTCCACGTACTCGCGGGTGCGGGCGAGCGGCTTGTCGAACTTGACGCCGTACCAGCCCTCGGAGACCTGCGGTCCGGAGACGCCGAGGCCGAGCCGGAAACGGCCGCCGGAGAGCGAGTCCAGGGTGGCGGCGGTCATCGCGGTCATCGCGGGCTGGCGGGCGGGGATCTGGAAGATGGCCGAGCCCACGTCGATGCGTTCGGTCTTGGCGGCGACCCAGCTGAGCACGGTGGCGGCGTCCGAGCCGTACGCCTCCGCCGCCCAGCACACCGCGTAGCCCAGCCGGTCGGCCTCCTGGGCCACGGCCAGATTGTCCGCGTCCATTCCGGCGCCCCAGTAGCCGAGGTTGATCCCGAGCTTCATATAGACCAGCCTTCCCCTTACCGATCAGTAACGTCTTTGTCCCGCCGACCCTACCGGGCGCTGCCGCGTCGGAGCTCGGGTGGCGGGCGTTGTGTGGCGGGTGCGGGTGGGTTGTGGCTGATCGCGCGGTTCCCCGCGCCCCTCAAGACGGCCCTGCGGGCCGGTCTCGACGGGCCGCAGGCCCTTTCAAGGGGCGCGGGGAACGGCGCGACCAACCCCCACCCAGCCGCACTCGCCCCACGGCCCCGCCCCCTCGGCCGCGTTCAACGCGCGGCTCCCTGTGGAAATCGGTTATCCACAGGCACCCACGTGGCGAACCGTGGCCAGTAATGTCGGCGTTCATGGAGCAGAGGCATCTCGGCCGTACCGGCCTGCGCGTGTCCCGGATCGGGCTCGGCACCCTGACATGGGGCCGCGACACGGACGAGCATGACGCCGCGGACATGTTGAAGGTGTTCTGGGAGGCGGGCGGCAACCTCGTCGACACCGCCGACGTGTACGGGGACGGCGAAGCGGAGTATCTGCTCGGGCAGTTGATGGACGGGCTGGTGCCCCGCCGCGACCTGGTCATCTCCACGAAGGCCGGCAGCGTCCCGGACCCCGACCGCCGTTTCGACGGCTCCCGGGGCCATCTCCTCGCCGCCCTGGACGCCTCCCTCGCCCGTCTGGGCACGGACTACGTCGACGTCTGGCACATCCACGCCTACGACCCCGAAACCCCGCTGGACGAAACGCTCCAGGCCCTCGACCTGGCCGTCAGCAGCGGCCGGGCCCGCTACGCCGGCGTCTCCAACTTCTGCGGCTGGCAGCTCGCGAAGGCGGCCACCTGGCAGCTCGCGGCCCCCGGCATACGCACCCGCCTGGCCAGTACGCAGCTGGAGTACTCCCTGCTGCAGCGCGGCGTCGAGCGCGAGGTGCTGCCCGCCGCGCTGGACCTGGGCATCGGTCTGCTCCCCTCCTCACCGCTGGGCCGGGGGGTGCTGACCGCCAAGTACCGCCACATCACACCCCCGGACTCCCGAGGCGGCTCGGAGCACATGGCGCCGTTCGTCGCGCCGTACCTCGACGACACGGCGACCAGCATCGTGGACGCGGTGCAGACCGCCGCGGACGGTCTCGCCGTGACCCCGATCCAGGTGGCCCTCGCCTGGGTGCGCGACCGGCCCGGAGTGGCCGCGCCCATCATCGGCGCGCGCAACGCACTGCAGCTCACCGGGGCATTGTCAGTGGAGACCCTTAGTCTTCCTGACGAGATCTGCCGGGCCCTCGACGATGTGTCGGCGCCCGTGCACCGCTATCCCGATCACGACTGGAGCACGCTGTGAGCACGGAGCCCGCGACCACGGAGCCGGACGAGCCGGGGGGACGGGGCGACGGAACGCCGACCGACGGCACCACCGCGCCCGGTGCCGGGGACTCGGCGGTGACGGACGGCGAGTCCCCGGAGAGCACGGACGCCACCGAGACCACCGAGGACGGCACCGCCGAGGAGGGCACCACCGAGGAGGGCAGCGCCGAGGCCGCCGCCACCGGCACCGCCTCCGAAGCCGCGCCCGAAGTCTCCGAGGCACAGGCCGAGTTGGCGGCTCAGCGGCTGGAGCGGGAGCGGATCGAGCGGCGGAAGGCGGAGAAGGCGGCGCCGATCACGAGCGGGGCCAAGCTCAGCGGGACGGCCGCCGATCTGCTGGCCGCCGTACGGGCCGTGGAGGGCGGCCAGAAGCCCACGGCCACCGCGTTCCGCGATCCGGAGCCCACACCGCGTCGGCCCGCGCCGGAGCCGGTGCGCCAGCCCCGGCCCATGGCGTCCGCGGCCGGTGCGGCCGCCCCCTCGGGCGAGACCGTCGAGGCGGTGCGCGCGGTGCTGGCCGAGGGCGGTGCCCCCGAGGCGCTGGTGCCCCAGGTCGCCGAGGCACTCGGTGAGGGCGCGGGAGTCGGACTGCGCGAGGATCCCTGGCAGTTGCTGCGGGTTCCGGGCGTACGGCCGGAGCAGGCGGACGGGTTCGCGCGGGCGCTGCTCGGCGCGGAGTGCGGCCCGGACGACGAGCGGCGCGGCCGGGCGGTCACCGTATGGCTGCTGGAGCAGGCGGCCGTCGCAGGTCACACGGCGCTGGAAGCCCCGGCCCTGGTCGCCGCGCTCGCCCAGCGGGCCGTGCCCGACCCGGACGAGGCCGTCCAGAGCACCGTCGCCGAGGGCGAGGCCCTGATCTTCCAGGACGCCCTCGACGACGCCCCGCACGCGCCACGGTCCGCCCCCGCGGACACCGGCTCCGACGCGGGGGACGACGAGGCGGAGGAGGAGCGCCCGGTCCGGGTCCTCATCGGCCTGGAGCGTTACGCCCTCGCCGAGGAGAGTCTCGCCGACGGGCTCGCCCGGGTCGTGAACTCCCTGCCCAAGGAGGACCCGGCCGACTGGGAATCGGCAGCCGCTTCCGCGCCGCGTGCCGCGGCCGAGCTGATCCGCGCCGTCGCCGGGCACGGGCTCGTGCTGCACACCGGCGGCGAGGCGGCCCGCGCGGAGCCGGCGGCGCTGGTCACGGCCGCCCGGGCGCTCGGACTGCGGGCGTACGCGGCGACGCACAGCGCGGACGGCGGACGCCGGTTCGCCGCGCTGCTGGGCTCCGCCGAGGGCGACGCCGAGGAGGGCGCCGAGGAGGGCGCCGACTCCGCCGTGGCGACCCTCGCCGGGCTGCTCTCCGGTGCCGAGGGGCCCGGCCGGGACGCGGACGGCGCGCTCGACCTCGATCTGCTCGTGGTGCTCGACGCGCCCCAGTTGGACGTGGAGACCGCCGCCCTGGTCGCCGAGTCGCTGCCCGACGGGGCCCGGCTGGTGCTCAGCGGCGACCCGGGGGTGCTGTGGTCCGCCGGGCCGGGGCGGGTCTTCGCCGATCTGCTCGCCGCCCGCACCTGCCCGCAGGTCGCCTCGCGGACCCCCGACTTCGGGCCCATCGGCGAGCTGGTCTCCGGGATCGGGATCGGGGAGCTGAACCAGGTCGACGCGCCCGGCAAGGAGGTCGTGATCGTGCCGGTGCGGGACGCGGGCGAGGCGGTGCACCGGACCGCGCAGCTCGTCGTGGACTCGGTGCCGAGGGCGTTCGGGGTCACGGCCGAGCAGGTGCAGGTGATCACCCCCGGGCACGGGGGCGCGGCCGGGACGCGGGCGCTCAACGCCGCGCTCAAGGAGCGGCTCAACCCCGGGCCAGGGCGGTTCGGCGGGTTCGACCCGGGGGACCGTGTGGCCTACTCCCCCGCGCCGGGGCGTACGACGCCGGGCCGTGTGGTGAAGGCCGACGCCGAGGGGCTGCATCTGGAGTGCGCGGGTCTTGCCGTCGTCGTGCCGAAGGAGCGGGTCGAGCAGAGTGTGCGGCACGGGTGGGCGCTGACCGCGCACCAGGCGGTCGGGCAGCGGTGGCCGGCCGTGGTCGTGGTGCTGCCGGGGGACGCGGCGCAGCTGCTCACCCGGCCCTGGGTCTACACGGCGTTCGGCCGGGCCGAGCGGCACCTGTCCGTGGTGCACGGGGTGGAGCAGGCCCTGCCCCACGCGGTCGCCGAGACCCCGGCGAAGCCGCGCACGACCCGATTGCCGGCGCTGCTGAAAGCCCAGGTCCCGGCGGCCGATTGACAGTGCGGTGAGCTGGGGCCGAGCAGAGGTGGGCTGCGCAACTCGGCGCGACGAGGTGCCGCCTGCGCCCACCCGTGCCGCCCCAGCGGCACGACTGCCCGCAGCTGGGGGACCGGGCCCGTCTATGAGGCGCCCGATCCCCACCCCTCGCTACCGATCCGCGTCCAGCGGTTCCAGGTCCTCGTCCTCGTCCAGCCCCACCACGAGCGCGACGTCGTCGTCGAGGTCGTCGTCCTCCGCGTCGTCGTCGAAGACCGCGCTGACGTCGAAGCGGCAGACCACCCGCTGCGCGTCGACCTGGTCGAAGGGCGCCTCCAGCCACTCCCCCGGCTCGGCGGTGTCGTCCGCGGCGGTCACCCAGAGCGTGGAGTCGCCCTCTTCGAGGCCGAACTCCTTGTGCCGGGAGGCGATCTCGTCCGGCTCGAACTCACCGAACAGCAGCCCCAGCGCCCCGTGCACCGTGTCGGCCGCCCCACCGGCCGCGGCGGCCGCCGGTTCCTCCGCGGCCTCCACCCGCTGTGCCTGCGCCAGCAGCCGCTGCGGCTCGGCCACCGTGTAGTCCCGGCGGATCAGCACGCTGAGCGCGCCCGGCTCCCCGGGTCCGGTGTACGGCGGCATGTCCTCGGTGCCGGGGATCTCGAAGGGAGTGACCTCGTCGTAGCGGTCGTAGAGCAGTTCGTCGTACTCCTCGGCGGCGGCGGCCAGCTCGTTGAACGCTTCGTAGACGGCCGGGTCGTCCTCACCCGACCGGCGTTCGACCGCGGCCAGGTGGCGGTCGAGCGCGGTCTTGACCGCCTCGGCGGCGGCGCGTACCTCGGCAGCGGTGGGCTGCGCAGCATCAGACATAGTGCAGACGCTATCCGTACCGGGCCCCAGCCCGCACAATAGATACCGATGCCGGAATACGAATTTGTCGACGTGTACGTACCGCGCGGGGTCTCCCGCAAGGACGCCACACGCCTGCTGACGGACCATGCCGAGTACGGACACTGGGAGTTGGACCGACTGAGCCTGCTGCGTGACGGCAGCCGCAGGGTGCGGTTGCGCCGACGGATCATCCGCCAGGTGCGCGCCACGTGGTGAGTGGGCGGAGCTGAAACGGAGCGGGCCCCGCAGGTGCGGGGCCCGCTCCGTTCGCGGGTGCCGGACAGGCGCTACAGGGCCGCGGCCCGCGCCTTGCGGTAGATCAGCGCGCCCCCGATCAGTGCGCCCGCGCCCACCGGGAGCGCGAGCCCCAGCGGCAGTTCGGCGCCGGTCTGGGCGAGCTGCGCGGCACCGTCGGGCCGGCTGACGCTCTGCGTGCCCGGGGTGTTGGTGTCCCCCCGGGAGACCTCACCGTCGGGCTTGCCCGGCTGGACCGGCTTGGTCGGGACCTGCGGGGACGCCTCCTCGGAGTCGCCCGGCGGGTTCTGGTGGCCACCGTCCGGGGTCTCGGGCGCCCCTCCGCCGCCCGGGTTCCCGCAGTCGTTGCCGAAGACGCCGTTGCCGACGCCGATCACGCTGACGGTGTTGCCGCACAGGTTGACCGGTACGTCGACCGGGACCTGCACGGTGTTGCCGGAGCCGACACCCGGCGAGCCACTGGTGTGGCCGTCCGCCTGGGAGCCGCCGTGCGAGGAGCCGTAGCCGCCGTCGCCGTGGCCGCCGCCGCCGTTGTAGCAGTCGTTGTCGGTGGCGGGGTTGCCGACGCCGAGGACGTTGACGCTGTTGCCGCAGACGTTGACCGGTACGTGCACCGGGACCTGGATGTGGTTGCCGGACGCCACGCCCGGCGAGTCACTGGCGTGACCGGAGGCCTGGGAGCCGCCGTGCGAGGAGCCGGACGAACCATGACCTGCGTCGCCGTACCCGCCGCCGCGGGCGTGCTTGCCGCCTCCGCCGTTGGAACACTTGTTGCCTGCCGCCGGGTTGAGCAGTCCGACGACGCTCACCGTGTTGCCGCAGACGTTGACCTCGGCCTCCACCGGCGCCTGCACGGTGTTGCCGGAGAGCACGCCGGGGGAATGGGTGGCGGAGCCCTGCGCGCCGGCGTCGGCGTGCGCCGCGCCACCGCCCGCAGCGGCGAGGACTCCGGACGCGGCCGCCACCGTCATGAGGCCTTTGCGGGTGACCTGTCGCATTGCTGAATTACCTGCCTTAGCCCTATGTTCTGATCTTTTACACCTTGCCGGGATACCGATCGGCCCCGGAGTGCATGGCGCGCACTCCGGGGCCGACGGTTATTTCAGACCCTCACCTGGTGAGGCACAACGTCACTTGTTGATGCAGGTGTTGCCGAAGGCGGGGTTCAGCAGCCCGATCACCGAGATCGTGTTGCCGCACACGTTCACGGGCACGTGAACCGGCACCTGGACGACGTTGCCGGACGCGACACCCGGGGAGCCGACGGCGGCACCCTGAGCCCCGGCGTCGGCGACGGCCAGACCCGCGCCCGCGAGAACCAGACCACCGGTGGCAGCCGCAGCGGCGACGACCTTCTTGAGCATTATTCCTCCTTGTTGGCAAAGCGACCCCAAGTAGCGAGTCACATCACCTGTAACGAGGAGGGAGTAATGGAGCTACGAGCTTATGGTCGGATTCACCCGTCACGGTTGATCTCCGCACGTGCGACCGAATAAGTGCCGAACAGTTCAGGACGCGTCGATAAAACGGTCGAGCACACGGACGCCGAACTTCAGCCCCTCGACCGGCACCCGCTCGTCCACGCCGTGGAACATGCCCGCGAAGTCCAGCTCCGGCGGCAGCTTCAGCGGCGCGAAACCGAAGCCGCGGATGCCGAGGTCGTCGAAGGACTTGGCGTCCGTACCGCCGGAGAGCATGTAGGGGACCGCCTTCGCGGCCGGGTCCTCGGCGAGCAGCGCGGACTGCATGGCGTCGACGATCGCCCCGTCGAAGGAGGTCTCCAGCGCCTTGTCGGAGTGCACGTCCTCGCGCCGCACCTTTGGGCCGAGGATCTTGTCGAGGTCGGCGAGGAACTCCTCCTCGAAGCCCGGCAGGAACCGCCCGTCGACATGGGCGGTGGCCTCGCCCGGGATGACGTTGACCTTGTAGCCGGCGCCGAGCTGCGTCGGGTTGGCGGTGTTGCGCAGGGTCGCGCCGATCAGCTTGGCGATACCGCCGAGCCTCGCGAGGGTGCCCTCCATGTCCTCCGGGTCGAGCGTGGTGCCGAGCGCGTCGCCGAGTTCGTCGAGGAAGGCCCGGGTGGTCTTGGTGACCCGGACCGGGAACTGGTGGCGGCCGAGGCGGGCGACGGCCTCCGACAGCTCGGTGATGGCGTTGTCCCGGTGGATCATCGACCCGTGGCCCGCCGTACCGGCCACGGTGAGCTTCATCCAGTGCATGCCCTTCTCAGCCGTCTGGATCAGATAGAGCCGCCGCTGCTCGTTCACCGTGAACGAGAACCCGCCGACCTCGCTGATCGCCTCGGTGACGCCCTCGAAGAGATCGGCGTGGTTCTTGACGAGATGCTTGGCCCCGTACGTGCCGCCGGCCTCCTCGTCGGCGAGGAAGGCGAGCACGATGTCGCGCGGGGGCTTGCGGCCGCTGCGCAGCCGGTCGCGGACGACCGCCAGCGTCATCGCGTCCATGTCCTTCATGTCGACCGCGCCCCGGCCCCACACACAGCCGTCCGCGACCTCGCCGGAGAAGGGGTGGTGGGTCCAGTCCGCCGCGTTGGCCGGGACGACGTCGGTGTGGCCGTGGATGAGCAGCGCGGGCCGGGACGGGTCCTCGCCCTCGATGCGGGCCACCGTGGAGGCGCGGCCCGGGTGCGACTCGAAGATCTTCGGTTCCAGACCCACCTCGGCCAGCTTCTCGGCGACCCACTCGGCGGCCTTGCGCTCCCCCGGGCCCGAGTGGTCGCCGAAGTTGCTGGTGTCGATCCGGATCAGCTCGCGGCAGAGGTCGACGACCTCGTCCTCGCCGGTCACGTGCCTGCCCGTGTCCGTCTCACTCACGCTGGTTCCTCCCGCTGTCGCTGCTGGTGGTTCCCCCTCATCCTCCTCCTGCCCGGCCTCCCGCCCCAAGACCGGGACCAGCCCGTCACACGCCGTTCACGCCCGTCCGTGACCGGAACGGGGTGTGATCGGGGGCCCCGGAAAGCCTGGTAATGTTTTCCTCGTCGCCGCGGGGAGGACCCCGCACGACAGACACCTTGTCCGGGTGGCGGAATGGCAGACGCGCTAGCTTGAGGTGCTAGTGCCCTTTATCGGGCGTGGGGGTTCAAGTCCCCCCTCGGACACTCAGTGGCGAAGGCCGCGACCCCAGGGTCGCGGCCTTCTCGCGTTACACTGACGAAATGTGGGCGACGTCTCTCCCCACCGGCAAAACCCCAGGTCAAGGCCCTTCCCCTCACCCCTCCGGGTCGCCCGGAGGTCGCCCCCGCTTGGCCGACACGACAGGCCGTAGTCACCCGAGCACTACAGTATTGGGCTTGTTCGGTGCCGGTACGGAAATATCCCCAGGCAGACCTGTGGGTCCGTCGGCGCCCCCGGATGGTCCGGGTTCGAGAGGCGAGGATCCGATGGCCGCCGTATACGAGAGTCCTGACCTGACGCTGCTCGACGGAGAGTTGGCGGAGGGTGCCGGGGGGTTCGGCGGGGCGGCGCGGTTCACGGCCGGTCCGGCGGCGTCGCCGCGCACCCTCGTCGATGTCTTCGAGGCGTCGGTGCGGTCGTATCCGGACGAGCCCGCGCTGGACGACGGGAAGCGGCGGCTGACCTATCGCGCGCTGGCGGTCGAGGTCGAGGACCTGCGGCGACGGCTGGGAGCCGCCGGAGTGGGGCTCGGGGACCGGGTCGGGGTGCGGGTGCCGTCGGGCACCAACGAGCTGTATGTCGCCGTCCTCGCGGTGCTGGCCGCAGGGGCCGCCTATGTGCCCGTGGACGCCGAGGACCCCGACGAGCGGGCCGAGCTGGTGTTCGGCGAGGCCGAGGTGCGGGCCGTCGTCGGCGCCGACCATGAACTGACCGTGCACGGCGCGTCCGACTCCCCCGCCTCCCGCCCCGGGGTCGAGCACGACGCGTGGATCATCTTCACCTCCGGGTCGACGGGCAAGCCCAAGGGTGTGGCCGTCAGCCACCGCAGTGCCGCCGCGTTCGTGGACGCGGAGGCGGCGCTGTTCCTGACCGAGGAGCCGATCGGGCCCGGGGACCGGGTGATGGCCGGTCTTTCCGTGGCCTTCGACGCGTCCTGCGAGGAGATGTGGCTGGCCTGGCGGTACGGGGCCTGTCTGGTGCCGGTGCCGCGTGCGCAGGTCAGGAGCGGTGCGGATCTGGGGCCCTGGCTGGTCGAGCAGGAGATCACGGTGGTGTCGACCGTGCCGACGCTGGCCGCGCTGTGGGAGCCCGAGACGCTCAACGACGTACGGCTGTTGATCTTCGGTGGTGAGGCCTGCCCGCCGGAGCTGGCGCAGCGGCTGGTCACCGAGGGGCGCGAGGTCTGGAACACCTACGGGCCGACCGAGGCCACCGTCGTCGCCTGTGCGGCGCTGATGTCGGGCGAGGAGCCGATCCGGATCGGGCTGCCGCTCGACGGGTGGGAGCTGGCCGTCGTCGACGAGGCCGGGGAGCCGGTGCCGATGGGCGGCAGCGGGCAGCTGGTGATCGGTGGCGTGGGGCTCGCGCGGTATCTCGACGCCGAGAAGGACGCGGAGAAGTACGCGCCGCTGGAGTCGCTGGGCTGGGAGCGCGCCTATCGCAGTGGTGACCTGGTGAAGGCCGAGCCCGAGGGGCTGGTCTTCCTCGGGCGGGCCGACGAGCAGATCAAGCTCGGCGGGCGGCGGATCGAGCTGGGCGAGGTCGACGCCGCCCTGCAGGCGCTGCCCGGTGTCGCGGGCGCCGCGGCGGCCGTACGGACCGCGCGGAGCGGGAACCAGCTGCTCGTCGGCTATGTGGTCACCCAGGACGGCTGGGACCAGGCGGCGGCGGTGGAGAAGCTGCGGGCGGAGCTGCCGGCCGCGCTGGTGCCGCTGCTGGCGCCGGTGGCGGAGCTGCCGACCCGGACGTCCGGGAAGGTCGACCGGAACGCGCTGCCGTGGCCGCTGGCGGATCTGGAGAAGGCTGGGCCGACGGAGGAGCTGTACGGGACCGAGGCGTGGCTCGCCGAGCAGTGGGCCGAGGTGCTGGGCATCCCGGTCGGCAGTGCCCAGGACGACTTCTTCGCGATCGGCGGCGGCAGCCTGGGCGCCGCGCAGCTGACGACGCGGCTGCGCACCCGGTATCCGAGTGTCGCGGTGGTGGACATCTACCAGCGGCCCACGCTCAGGAAGCTGGCCCGGTATCTGGAGGAGTCCGGTGAGCAGGACGGTTCCAGCCGGGCCGTGGCACCCGTGCCCGCGCGGGCACGGGTGGTGCAGCTGGCGCTGCTCGTCCCGCTGTTCACGCTGCTCGGGCTGCGCTGGATCGTTCCGCTGGCGGCGCTCGGGAATCTGCTGACGCCGTACGCCTGGCTGCCGACCGCGTCCTGGTGGGCGGTGGCGGCCGGGGCGGTCCTCTTCTACACCCCGCCGGGGCGGCTGGCGATCGCGGCGGGCGGGGCGCGGCTGCTGCTGCGCGGCGTCGAGCCGGGGCGGTACGCGCGCGGTGGAAAGGTGCATCTGCGGCTGTGGGCGGCCGAGCGGCTGGCCGAGTTCAGCGGGGCGACCTCGCTGACCGGGGTGTGGCTGGAACGGTACGCCCGTGCCCTGGGCGCCAAGGTCGGGGCCGAGGTCGATCTGCACGCGCTGCCGCCGGTGACCGGGATGCTCAAGCTCGGGCGGGGTGCCGCCGTGGAGTCCGAGGTGGACCTCTCCGGGTACTGGCTGGACGGGGACCGGCTGGAGATCGGGTCCGTCAAGGTGGGCGCCGGTGCGGTCGTCGGGACGCGGAGCATGCTGCTGCCCGGTGCCCGGGTCGGCAAGCGGGCCGAGGTGGCGCCCGGGTCGGCGGTCGCCGGGCAGGTGCCCACGGGTCAGCGCTGGGCCGGGGCGCCGGCGGTGAAGCTGGGCAAGGCGAAGCGGAACTGGCCCAAGGAGCGGCCGCAGCGTGGCCTGTTCTGGCGGGTGTCGTACGGCGTGACCGGGGTCGGGCTGACCGCGCTGCCGGTGCTCGCCGGGGTCGCCGCGCTGGCCGTGCTGACTCTGTTCGTGGACCCGGACGCCGGGCTCGCCGTGGCGATGCGGGGTGCGGCGCTCGGGCTGGTGCCGGCCACGCTGGCGTTCGGGGCGGCGTACGCGCTGCTGCTGCTCGTCGCCGTACGGCTGCTGAGTCTCGGGCTGCGGGAGGGCACGCATCCGACGCACAGCCGGGTCGGCTGGCAGGCGTGGACGGTCACGCAGCTGATGGACCGGTCGCGGCAGACGCTGTTCCCGCTGTACGCGGGGCTGGTCACGCCGGTGTGGCTGCGGCTGCTCGGGATGCGGATCGGAAAGGGCGCCGAAGTGTCGACCGTCCTCGCGCTGCCGAGTCTGACGACGGTGGGCGACGGGGCGTTCCTCGCGGACGACACCCTGACCGCGCCGTACGAGCTGGGCGGTGGCTGGCTGCGGATCGGGCGGGCGGAGATCGGGCGGCGGGCGTTCCTCGGGAACTCCGGGATGACCGCGCCGGGCCGTTCCGTGCCGGACGGCGGGCTGGTGGGTGTGCTGTCGGCGACGCCGAAGAAGGCCAAGAAGGGCAGCTCGTACCTGGGGCTGCCGCCGGTGCGGCTGCCCCGGGCGGCGGCGGACGGCGACCAGAGTCTGACGTACGAGCCGCCGGCGCGGCTGCTGTGGGCGCGGGCGCTGGTGGAGCTGTGCCGGATCGTGCCGGTGTTCTGCTCGGCGGGGCTGGCGCTGCTGACGGTGGCGGCGCTGAGCGCGCTGGACGGCTGGGCGTGGCCGCTGGGCGGGGTCGCGCTGCTCGGGGTGGGTGCGCTGGCCTGTCTGGTGTCGATCGTCGCGAAGTGGGTGCTCGTGGGTCGGCACCGCACGGGTGAGCACCCGCTGTGGAGCGGTTTCGTGTGGCGCAACGAGTTGGCGGACACCTTCGTCGAGGTGCTGGCCGTGCCGTGGCTGGCCGGGTCGGTGCCGGGGACGCCGGTGCTGAACGTGTGGCTGCGCGGACTCGGGGCGCGGATCGGCAAGGGGGTGTGGGTCGAGAGTTACTGGCTACCCGAGACCGACCTGGTGACCCTCGGCGACGGTGCCACGGTGAACCGGGGGTGCGTCCTGCAGACCCACCTCTTCCACGATCGGATCTTGCGGACGGATACTGTTGAACTCCGTGAGGGTGCCACCTTGGGCCCGGGCGGAATCGTCCTGCCCGGCAGCGTGGTCGGGGCCCGCACCACCTTGGGCCCGGCGTCGCTGGTCATGGCCGCGGAGTCCGTTCCCGACGACACCCGGTGGCTGGGCAACCCGATCGAGTCATGGCGCCGCTGAACGCGGCTCGTGCGGCGTCGGGAGACCCGGGGGACGATGGACGGCGTACGAGAGCGGAGCGGGGAGCAGAAGCGGCAGTGGCGGTTCAGCAGTCAGTGGGTCCGGACCCGTACTTCCCGGCGAACGGCGATTCCCGTTACCGGGTGCATCGGTACGAGCTGGCTGTGGACTACCGGCCGGGGCCGAACCGGCTGGCGGGCACCGCGCGGCTCAACGCCATAGCGGGCCGGGCCGCGCTCGCCGAGTTCCAGCTGAACCTCGCCGACTTCAAGATCGGCCGGGTGCGGGTGGACGGCCGGGCGCCGCACTATTCGCACCGGGGCGGCAGACTGCGGATCCGGCCCGCGAAGCCGATCCGGCCGGGGGCCGCGTTCACGGTCGAGGTGCACTGGTCGGGCAATCCCAAGCCGGTGAACAGCCCCTGGGGCGGGCTCGG
This sequence comes from Streptomyces sp. NPDC107538, assembly GCF_055657445.1. Lineage (NCBI taxonomy): Bacteria > Bacillati > Actinomycetota > Actinomycetes > Kitasatosporales > Streptomycetaceae > Streptomyces > Streptomyces sp. NPDC107538. The sequence goes on from NZ_JBVKAY010000014.1 coordinate 198,040, forward strand.
TTGGGAGGAGCTGACCGACGGGGCGCTGGTGGCGAGCCAGCCGGTCGGAGCGCCGTCCTGGTATCCGTGCAACGACCGGCCCGCCGACAAGGCCGCGTACCAGATCTCGGTCACTACGCCGTCGGCGTACCAGGTGGTGGCGGGCGGGCGGCTGCTGACCCGTACGACGAAGGCGTCCACGACGACCTGGGTGTACGAGCAGTCGGCGCCGACGTCGAGCTATCTGGTCGGGCTGTCGATCGGCAAGTACCAGACGGTGCTGCTGGGCGACCCGCGGCCCGGTGGCATCCCGCAGCACGGGCACATCCCGGCCCATCTGCTCACCGAGTTCTCCCGGGACTTCGCGCGGCAGCCCGCCATGATGGAGCTGTTCGAGGAGCTCTTCGGGCCGTACCCGTTCGGCGAGTACGCGGTCGTGGTGACCGAGGAGGAGCTCGATGTCCCCGTCGAGGCGCAGGGGTTGTCGCTGTTCGGCGCCAACCACGTGGACGGGGCACGGGGTTCGGAGCGGCTGGTGGCGCACGAGCTGGCGCACCAGTGGTTCGGCAACAGTGTGTCCATCGCCGACTGGCGGCACATCTGGCTGAACGAGGGGTTCGCCAAGTACGCGGAGTGGCTGTGGTCGGAGCGGTCCGGGGGCCGTACGGCGCATCAACTGGCCGCCGCCGCGCACCGGAAGCTCGCCGCGCTCCCCCAGGACCTGCGGCTGGCCGACCCGGGCCGCAAGCTGATGTTCGACGACCGGCTCTACGAGCGCGGGGGGCTGACCGTGCACGCGGTGCGCTGTGCGCTCGGCGACGACGCGTTCTTCCGGATGCTGCGCGGCTGGGCGACCGTGCACCGCGGGGGCGCGGTGACCACGGCCGGCTTCACCGCGCACGCGGGGCGCTACGCGGACGGGCCGCTGGACGACCTGTTCCGGGCCTGGCTGCGGGAGCCCGCGCTGCCGCCACTGCCCGCGCCGAAGGGGCCCACGCTCCCGGCGCGTCCGACCTATCCGCCGACGAACACGGGCCCGGCGTAGGGCCTCTTCGGGCGGCCCTCGTACGGCTTCCACGTGGGGTCGGTACGGGTTCGTGCGGGACCGGGTGCGCGGGGCGGGCAGAATGGCCGCCATGTCGTCGCGTCGCAGTGGTTCCAAGGCCAGGTCCAAGAGCGGAGCCTCCCGGGTCTCCTCGCCGACCCCGCGCACCTGCCCCTGCGGGCTGCCGCAGGCCTACGAGGACTGCTGTGGGCGCTACCACTCGGGGAGCGCCTCCGCGCCGACCGCCGAGGCGCTGATGCGGTCGCGCTTCAGCGCCTTCGTCGTCCGCGACGAGGCGTATCTGCTGCGCAGCTGGCACCCCCGGACGCGGCCCGCCGATGTCGCCTTCGACACGACGATGCGCTGGACCGGCCTGGAGATCCTGGACACCCGGGACGGCTCGGCCTTCCACACCACCGGCACGGTCACCTTCCGCGCCTCGTTCCGCGGTGGCTCGCTGCACGAGCGGAGCCGGTTCGAGCGGGTGGACGGGGCCTGGGTGTACGTGGACGGGGAGTTCCTGGACTAGGGCAGGACTAGGGCCCCCGGTACGGGAGGCCCGGGTCAACCGGCGGCCGGGGTGTGGCCGTTGGGGGCCAGGATGTCCAGTTCCTGGAGGGCGCCCGCGGTGATCTCCCGGGTGAGTTCCTCGGCGCGGGTGGTGTCGCGTGCGCGGATGGCCTCGGCGACCTGGACGTGGAGGGTGACGGCGGCGGGGTCGGGGTCGTCGAACATGACGGCGTGGTGGGTGCGTCCGGCGAGGACCTCCTCGACGACATCGCCGAGGCGGGCGAACATCTCGTTGCCGGAGGCGTCGAGGATCAGCCGGTGGAAGGCGACGTCGTGGTGGAGGTAGCCCTCCAGCTTGTGGCCGCGTGAGTGGGCGACCATGCCGAGGGCGCACTCGGTGATCGCGGCGCACTGCTCGGCCGTGGCGTTGCGCGCGGCGAGGCCCGCGGCGATCGGTTCGACGGCGCCCCGGAGCACGGTCAGCGACCGCAGCTGGCGGGGGCGGTCCGCGCCGGCCAGCCGCCAGCGGATGACCTGGGGGTCGTAGACGTTCCATTCGGCGGACGGGCGGACGATCACACCGACCCGTCGGCGGGACTCGACCAGGTGCATGGACTCCAGGACCCGGACCGCCTCGCGCATCACCGAGCGGGACACCTCGAAGGTCTGGGCGAGTTCGTCCGTGCGCAGCACGCTGCCCGGCGGGTACTCGCCCGCCGTGATCGCCGGTCCGAGGGTGTCGAGTACTCGGCCGTGCAGCCCCCGGCCCGGTGTGGTCATGGGGAGAAGGGTACGAGGAGCGAGGAGTGAAGAAAAAGTCAGACTTATTTAGGTCGAGGGCTTGAATTAGTCGTACCTAATAGGTTTCAGTGTCGTCGACGTCGGGTGACGTCTCAGATGTCGACGAAGACAGCGAGGTAGCGATGCGTACCCCTCATGTCGTCGTGGTGATGGGCGTGGCAGGAACCGGGAAGACCACGATCGGTCCCCTGCTCGCGGCCCGGCTCGGCGTTCCGTACGCCGAGGGCGACGACTTCCACCCCGAGGCCAACATCGCCAAGATGTCGGCCGGGACACCGCTGGACGACGCGGACCGGGGGCCGTGGCTGGACGCCATCGGCGCGTGGGCCCACGGCCGGGACGGGCTCGGCGGGGTGGTCAGCTGTTCCGCGCTGAAGCGGGCGTACCGGGACCGGCTGCGGGCCGCCGCACCGGGGGTCGTGTTCGTGCACCTCGCCGGTGACCGTGCGCTCATCGAGGACCGGATGTCCCACCGTCAGGGCCACTTCATGCCGACGGCGCTGCTCGACTCGCAGTTCGCCACGCTGCAGCCGCTCCAGGCGGACGAGGCGGGCGTGACGGTCGGTGTGGCGGGCACACCCGAGGAGATCACCGAGCGGGCGGTCGCCGCGCTGCGGGAGTCCGATCCGGCGGCCTCGTAACTCTCTGTCGCCTTCCTTTCCCTCCCTCCCCTTCTCCCCCCTTCAAGGAATCACCGTGACCAGACTCAACGTCGAGCTGCTGGCAGCGGACCCCGTCGAGCCGATCACCTCGGCGGGGCACGCGCAGCTGGGCATCGCCGTACTGGCGGGCATCGCCGTGATCGTCGTGCTCATCACCAGGTTCAAGGTGCACGCCTTCCTGGCGCTGACCATCGGCTCGCTCGCGCTGGGCGCGTTCGCCGGGGCGCCGCTGGACAAGGCGATCGTCAGCTTCACCACCGGGCTCGGGACGACCGTGGCCGGGGTGGGCGTCCTCATCGCGCTGGGTGCGATCCTCGGCAAGCTGCTGGCGGACTCCGGGGGCGCCGACGAGATCGTCGACACGATCCTCGCGAAGGCCGGCGGGCGGGCGATGCCCTGGGCGATGGTGCTGATCGCCTCCGTGATCGGGCTGCCGCTGTTCTTCGAGGTCGGGATCGTGCTGCTGATCCCGGTCGTGCTGATGGTCGCCAAGCGCGGCAACTACTCGCTGATGCGTATCGGCATCCCGGCCCTCGCCGGTCTGTCCGTCATGCACGGGCTGATCCCGCCGCACCCCGGCCCGCTGGTCGCCATCGACGCCGTGGGGGCCAACCTGGGGGTGACGCTGGCGCTGGGCCTGGTCGTCGCGATACCGACCGTGATCATCGCCGGGCCGCTGTTCTCGAAGTACGCGGCCCGCTGGGTGGACGTGCCGGTGCCCGAGCGGATGATTCCGCCGCGCGCCTCGGAGGAGCTGGCGAAGCGGCCCGGATTCGGCGCGACGCTCGCGACCGTGCTGCTGCCGGTGGTGCTGATGCTGGCCAAGGCGCTCGTGGACATCGTCGTGGACGATCCCGAGAACATGGTGCAGCGGGTCTTCGACGTGGCCGGCTCACCGCTGATCGCGCTGCTCGCGGCGGTGCTCGTGGGCATGTTCACGCTCGGCCGGGCGGCCGGGTTCACCAAGGAGCGGCTCGGGTCGACCGTCGAGAAGTCCCTCGCGCCGATCGCGGGCATCCTGCTGATCGTCGGCGCGGGCGGCGGCTTCAAGCAGACGCTGATCGACTCCGGGGTCGGGCAGATGATCCTGGAGATCTCCGAGGACTGGTCCATCCCCGCGCTCGTCCTGGCCTGGCTGATCGCGGTCGCGATCCGGCTGGCGACCGGGTCGGCGACGGTCGCGACGATCTCGGCGGCGGGCCTGGTGGCCCCCCTCGCCGCGGACATGTCGACGACCCACACGGCCCTGCTCGTCCTCGCCATCGGCGCCGGCTCGCTCTTCTTCAGCCATGTCAACGACGCCGGGTTCTGGATGGTCAAGGAGTACTTCGGGATGACCGTCGGCCAGACCATCAAGACCTGGTCGGTGATGGAGACGATCATCTCGGTGGTGGCGGGCGCGATCGTGCTGCTGTTGTCGCTGATCATCTAGGCGGTACGGGACCGGGCCTGTCCTGGTCCGGACGGGGAGCATCCGCTGTGTCCGGCTCTACGGCCGCCACAGCGGATGTTCGCTGTCCGCCCACTCCCGGCTCACGGAACCCGTGCGCAGCCCCCGCCGTGCCTCGGGGTCGCCCAGGGCCATGCCGATGTGGCCGCCCAGGACGATGCCGATGGTCAGGGCCAGCCAGTCGTGGACGAAGGTCGCGCTGGTGCGCCACATCAGGGGGGTGAGGTGGGTGAACCACATCATCAGGCCCGTGGCGAGCATGACGAGGGTGGCGCCCGCGATCCAGGAGGCGTAGAGCTTCTGGCCGGCGTTGAACTTGGCCGCCGGGCGGCTGCCGGGGGTGCGGCGGCGGGCGGCGCGGAGCCAGACGCGGTCGTGCGGGCCCCAGCGGTTCAGCCGGCCGAGGTCCGCGCGGAACGCCCGGGAGGCGAGGCCCGCGAGGACCGGCAGGGGCAGCAGCAGTCCCGTCCACTTGTGGACCGTCACCACCAGGGCCCGGCGGCCGACCAGTTCGGCGAGGGCGGGGACGTAGAGGCAGGCCGCCGTCGCCACGCAGATGCCCATCAGCACGGCCGTGGTGCGGTGGATCCAGCGTTCGGCGGCCGTGAAGCGGCGGACGCGGGCCGTCTCCCGCACGGGCGGCTCGTCAAGTAGTGGGTTCATCGTCCCGCCCGTTCGACCGGCCGACCCAGGCGTCGATGTCGTAGCCGCGCTCCTCCCAGTAGCCGGGCTCGACCTCCTTCGTGACCTCGATGCCGGAGAGCCATTTGGCCGACTTGTAGAAGTACATGGGGGCCACGTACAGCCGGACCGGGCCGCCGTGGTGGTGGCTGATGTCCTTGTCCTGCATCCGCAGGGCCACCAGGACGTCCGCGCGACGGGCCTGCTCCAGGGTGAGGCTCTCGCTGTACGCCCCGTCGAAGCAGGTGAAGCGGACCGCGCCCGCCGAGGAGCGCACCCCGGCCGCGTCCAGGAGCGCGGAGAGCCGTACGCCCTCGAACGGGGTGTCCGGCACCCGCCAGCCGGTGACGCACTGGACGTCCTTGACCATCCGGGTCTGTGGGAGGGCCCGCAGGTCGGCGAGGGTGTAGGAGGTGGGTCTGTCGACCTGGCCGCCGACGGTGAGGCGGTAGTTCCTCGCGGTCTTGCGGGGCACGGACGACGTCACCGAGTAGTAGCGGAAGCCGCCGCCGTTGGGGAGCAGGCCGGTCAGACCGGTGGGGTCCTTCTGGGCGGCCTCGCCGAGGAACGCCTCCATGCCGCGCTGGAGCACGGGCGCGGAGACCACGCCGAGGGCGCCGAGACCGAGGGTGCCGAGGAGGACGCGGCGGCCGATGGGTGCGCCGCGCTCCGGTTCGCCCTCTTCGGGTTGCTCCGTCGGCGCTGACCTCGCTTCGGGGTGTTCAGGGTTCACCCCTTGATTCGAACATCCGCCACCCCTGTCGGGCGAGGGATCGCGGATGTCCGTCAGAATTCCGTAACCACCGACCGCTCGGGGTGGCCGCACCGCTCGGGGTCAGCGGACCGCCTTCGCCGCCGCGCGGCCCGCCGTACGGCCGGAGAACAGGCAGCCGCCGAGGAACGTGCCCTCCAGGGAGCGGTAGCCGTGCACACCGCCACCGCCGAAACCGGCGGCCTCACCGGCCGCGTACACGCCCTCCAGCGGGTCGCCGCCCTCGGTGAGGACGCGGGAGGAGAGGTCGGTCTCCAGGCCGCCGAGGGTCTTGCGGGTCAGGATGTTCAGGCGGACGGCGATCAGCGGGCCCGCCTTGGGGTCGAGGATGCGGTGCGGGGTGGCGGTGCGGATCAGCTTGTCACCGAGGTAGTTGCGGGCGCCCCGGATCGACATGACCTGGAGGTCCTTGGTGAAGGGGTTGGCGACCTCGCGGTCCCGGGAGACGATCTCGCGGCGCAGCTCGGCCTCGTCGATCAGCGGTTCCTTGGTCAGCGCGTTCATGCCGCGCACCAGGGAGCCGAGGTCCTTCTCGACGACGAAGTCGACGCCGTTGTCCATGAACGCCTTCACCGGGCCGGGGACGTCCGCGCGGGCCCGGATGAAGACGTCCTTGACGGACTTGCCGGTGAGGTCGGGGTTCTGCTCGGAGCCGGAGAGCGCGAACTCCTTGCCGATGATCTTCTGGTCGAGGACGAACCACGTGTAGTCGTAGCCGGTCTTCATGATGTGTTCGAGGGTGCCGAGGGTGTCGAAGCCCGGGAACAGCGGGACCGGGAGCCGCCTGCCGCGGGCGTCCAGCCAGAGCGAGGACGGGCCGGGGAGGATGCGGATGCCGTGGTTCTCCCAGATCGGGTTCCAGTTCTGGATGCCCTCGGTGTAGTGCCACATGCGGTCGCGGTTGATGAGGCGGGCGCCCGTCTCCTCGGCGATGGCGAGCATCTTGCCGTCGACGTGCGCGGGCACGCCGGAGATCATCTTCTCCGGGGGGTTGCCGAGGCGCTCGGGCCAGTTGGCGCGGACCAGGTCGTGGTTGCCGCCGATGCCGCCGGAGGTGACGATCACGGCCTGGGCCTTCAGTTCGAAGGCGCCGGTGACCGTGCGGGTGCTGGCCTGGCCGCGCTCGATCGTCGAGGGCTCCAGGATCTCGCCGGTGACGGTGTCGACGGCGCCCGCGCTGCGCGACAGGCCGGTCACCCGGTGCCGGAACTTCAGCTGGACCAGGCCCCGGGCGACGCCTTCCCGCACCCGCCGCTCGAAGGGCGCGACGAGGCCGGGGCCGGTGCCCCAGGTGATGTGGAAGCGGGGGACGGAGTTGCCGTGGCCGTTGGCGTCGTAGCCGCCGCGCTCGGCCCAGCCGACCACCGGGAAGAAACGCACTCCCTGCTTGTGCAGCCAGGACCGCTTCTCGGTGGCCGCGAAGTTGACGTACGCCTCGGCCCACTTGCGCGGCCAGTGGTCCTCCTCGCGGTCGAAGGCGGCCGTGCCCATCCAGTCCTGGAGGGCGAGGGCGTGGCTGTCCTTGATCCGCAGCCGGCGCTGCTCGGGCGAGTCGACGAAGAAGAGCCCGCCGAAGGACCAGTGCGCCTGGCCGCCGATCGACTGCTCCGGCTCCTGGTCGAGGAGGATCACCTTGCGGCCCGCGTCGACGAGCTCCGCGGTCGCCGCGAGCCCGGCGAGGCCCGCCCCGATCACGATCACATCTGCGTCGTACGACATGGAGGACGTCCTCTCGGGAACGGGTCGGGCGGCCGGCGGCGTGCCGGGGCAGGCCGGATACCGCCCAGCGCTTTGTTACTGGCCGGTCAGCAGCTTTGTGGCAACAGATCCTTCGGCACCGGAGTGACCTAGTCAACTGCGGGGATGTGTCTCCTCTTACGGACAGGTCACGGCCGGGTGGTTAGAGTCCGAGGACAGACACATTGACCGTTATGCCCCCTGTTGATCGTCAGAGGTGCCCCCACCGTGTCGGTTCTCGTCCTGATCCTTGCCGTGAGTGCCGCCTGTTGTCTGGGTTTCGGCTTCGTTCTCCAGCAGCAGGCCGCCGCGCACGCCCCGCTCAGCGACTTCCTCTCGCCCCGGCTGCTGCTCGACCTGATCCGGGTGCCGCGCTGGCTCGGCGGGATCGGGCTGATGGTGTGCGGCATGGCCCTGGGTGCGATCGCGCTCAGCCAGGGCGAGGTGACCCTCGTGGAACCCCTCCTCGCCACGAACCTCCTCTTCGCGCTCGCCCTCTCCCGCCGGCAGACCCGTCAGCCGCTGGGCCGCCAGGGCTGGGCGGGGCTGGTGCTGCTCGCGGGCGGCGTGACCGCGTTCATCGTCGCGGGGCGGCCGGAGGGCGGTGCCGCAGTGGGCGGGCCCGTGCGGCAGTGGCTGATCATCGGTGTCATGGCGGGGCTCGCGCTGCTGCTCACGGCGTACGCGAAGCGGTCCCGGCTGAGCGCCGCGCCCGTGCTCCTCGCGGTCGCCGCGGGGCTCCTCTACGGCGTCCAGGACGCGCTGACCCGGGTCAGCGGGCAGGTGTTCGGGGAGAGTGGTTGGAGCGGGCTGTTCACCACGTGGCAGCCGTACGGGGTGGTCCTGCTCGGGGTGACCGGGCTGCTGCTGGTGCAGAGCGCGTTCGAGGCGGGGCCGCTGCGGATGTCCTTGCCGGCCCTGACCGCGGCGCAGCCGTTGGCGGGGATCGTGTGCGGGGTGGGGTTCCTGGGGGACCGGTTGCGGATGGACGCGGGGGCGCTGGCCTGGGAGGCCGTGGGGTTGGCGGGGGCGGTGGTGGGGGTGGTGTTGCTCGGGATGCATCCGGCCATGCCGTGCGGCTCCGCGGGCGGCTCCGCGGGCGGCTCCGCGGGCGGCTCCGCGGGCGGCTCCGCGGGCGGCTCCGCGGGCGGCTCCGCCGGGGGTGCGCGGGAGGGGGCGGGGGTTCGGGTCGCGTAGCGGGTGCGGGTGGGTGGGGCTTCTCGCGCAGTTCCCCGCGCCCCTGAAAAGCAGGGGCTGCGCCCCGTGCTTTTCGGCCCGAAAGGGCCGTAGGCCCGTCAGGGCCTGCGGCCCTCAAGGGGCGCGGGGAACTGCGCGGGAAGCCCCCACTCACCCGCGCCCGACGACGGACCCGCTTGGATGGGTCCATGAGTGCCACCGACGAGATTCTCGACATCGTGGATGGGGAGGGGCGGGTGTTCGTGCATCGGCGGACGGAGACGAAGCTGGTCTTTCCGTCGCTGTACGACCTGTTCGTGGGCGGGGTGGTCGGCGCGGGCGAGTCCTATGACGACGCGGCGCTGCGGGAGGCCGTGGAGGAGCTGGGGGTCTCGGGGCTGCCGCGCCCCGATCCGCTCTTCAAGTTCCTGTACGACGACGGCGCCGGGAAGACGTGGTGGTCGGCCGTGTACGAGGTCCGCTGCGCGCTGCCGGTGGATCCGCAGGTGGAGGAGGTCGCCTGGCACGGGTTCCTCACCGAGGCCGAGGTGGAGCGGCGGCTGGGCGAGTGGGCCTGGGTGCCGGACGGGCTGGCGGCGTACGAGCGGCTGAGGGTGAGGACGAGGGCGAGGGAGCACAGGGGCGACCAGGGCGACCAGGGCATCGAAGTCGACCGGTAGTGTCCTGTGCGTGATCGAATTTGTACGGAACGTCCGGCTCTGGTTCGCTCCCGAGGGGGTCCGGGAGGAAGGCGGGACCCCGGACTACCGGTTCTCCCTGGCCAATGAGCGGACCTTCCTCGCCTGGCTGCGCACCTCGCTCGCGCTCATCGGCGGCGGTTTCGCGGTGGACCAGTTCCTGCCGGACCTGCGCTGGGGCTGGCGGGTGGGGCTCGCGCTCGCCCTGCTGGCCGCCGGGGTGCTGTGCGCGCTGCGGGCGGTCAACCACTGGGTGCGTTGCGAGCGGGCGATGCGGCGCGGGGAGGATCTGCCGGTGTCCCGCTTCCCGGCGGTGCTCAGCCTGGTGGTCGCCGTGGTCGCCGTCGCCATGGTCGCCGTCGTCCTGCTCGGGTGGGAGGGGTGACCCCGGGGCCCGCCGCCGTGGGGGCGCCCGACCGGGACCCCGGGCTCCAGCCCGAACGCACCCGGCTCGCGTGGCGCCGTACGACCCTCACGGGGGCCGTGGTCGCCGTCCTGGCCGGGAAGTCCGCGCTGCACGGCGGGCCGTCGGCGGCGGGTGCGACGGCGGCGGCGCTGTGCGTGGCACTGTGGCTGGGCCTCCTGGCGCTCGCCCACCGCCGGATCCACACCCTGACGGCCGTCCGCCCCGCCGTCCTCGCGCCCCGGACTGCCACGGCGGCCGCCCTGTGCGTGATCGCCCTCGCGGTGTGCGGCGCGGCCCTGGTGTTCTGAAGAGCAAGCCTTGGTGTGTGCATGGAGTTTCTAAAAGGAAGAACTGGGACTTCTGTGACTAGCCTGGAGATGTCACCCCCACCCCACCGAAGGTGAGCACGATGACGCTCCTGCACCAGGAACACCCCGTTCACGACCACGACCACGGCCCGACCTGCGGACATGTCGCCGTGTCGCACGGTGACCACACCGACTACGCGCACGACGGGCATCTGCACCGCGAGCACTCCGGGCACTGGGACGAATGCGAGCCGAGCGAGCACACCGCGCACGACGGGCACGCCCACGAGCACGGCGAGGACTGCGGCCACCAGGCGGTCACGCACGGGGACCACGTGGACTATGTGCACGACGGCCACCGGCACGCCGCCCACGACGGGCACTGGGACGACCACTGACGGCATCACCCGCGCCGTTCCGTACCCCGGATTCCACCGGATCGTCGCCGACTGGCAGGCTCTGACCAGCAGTTGGCGACGATCCGGGGGGATGAAAGGGGTCATTATGACCGCGGAAGAGCCGTACACCGTCGAGCTCGCGAGCGACGTGTACGCGTATGTGCAGCCGGACGGCGGATGGTGTCTGAACAACTCGGGTTTCGTGAGTGACGGAACCACCACCCTGCTCGTGGACACGGCGGCGACGGAGCGCCGGACCCGGGCGCTGGGCGCCGCGCTCGACGCGACGGGCGTCCCGAGGCCCCGCTTCCTGGTCAACACGCACCACCACGGCGACCACACCTACGGCAACGGGCACTTCACACCGGAAGCCACCCTCGTCTCGCACGCGGCCTGCCGCCGCGAGGCGCTCGCCAGCGGGCAGCACCTCCATCTGCTGTGGCCGCAGACCGACTTCGGGGAAGTACGCATCCAGGGCGCGGACCTGACGTACGACGACCGTGTGACGCTGCACGTCGGGGACATCGAGGCGCAGGTCATCCACCCGGGTGTGTCACACACGGTCGGCGACTCCGTGGTGTGGCTGCCGCACCGGCGGGTGCTGTTCGCCGGGGACCTGGTCTTCGAGGGCGGGACGCCGTTCTTCCTCATGGGCTCGCTCAGCGGTTCGCTGCGCGCGCTGGCGCTGCTGCGCGAGCTGGGCGCCGAGACCGTCGTACCGGGGCACGGGCCGGTCACCGACCCGTCGGCGTTCGACAAGGCCGAGCGGTACATGCGGTTCGTGGCCGAGGTCGCCGAGAAGTCGCACGCGGCGGGGCTGACCCCGCTGGAGGCCGCGCGGAACACGGATCTCGGCGAGTACGCCGCGCTGCCGGAGAGCGAGCGGCTGGTGGCGAACCTGCGCCGGGCCTACGCCGAGCTGGACGGGCACCCGGAGGGCGAGGGCGTGGACCCGTTCGCCGGATTCATGGACATGGCGACCGTGAACGGTGGGGAGATGATGACCTGCCACGCGTGACGGACGGCGGGTGGCTCTCCGCTTCGGGATCCGGCCGCGTCCGGCGGCCGGATCCCGTCGAGACTCCGATCACTTTCGCGTCGCCCACTGGACGACATACCGACCGGTCGGCATCATGAGGGGGTACGGTCCGGTAAACCGCGCGTAGGAGCGATGATGCACCCAGACCACCCGCCAGGTCTCGACCTCGACCGGCTCCGTGCCCTGCTCGACACCGAGCGGCCCGGACTCGTGGGCGGCCCGCTCACCGGCCGGCTGATCGAGGGCGGACGGTCGAACCTGACGTACGAGGTCACGGACGGCACCGCGAGATGGGTCGTACGGCGGCCGCCGCTGGGCCATGTGCTGGCGACCGCGCACGACATGAAGCGCGAGCACCGCGTGATCAGCGCGCTGCACACCACCGACGTGCCGGTGCCGCGTCCCGTGCTGTTCTGCGACGACGAGGAGGTGCTCGGCGCGCCCTTCTACGTCATGGACTTCGTCGAGGGCACCCCCTACCGCACCGCCGAGCAGCTCGCCCCGCTCGGTCCGGAGCGCACCCGGGCGGCCGTCCTGGGCCTGGTCGACACCCTCGTCGAGCTGCACGCGGTGGACCCGGCCGAGGTGGGCCTGGCCGACTTCGGGCGCCCGGCGGGCTTCCTCGACCGTCAACTGCGGCGCTGGGGCAAGCAGTTGGACGCGTCCCGCAACCGCGAGCTGGCCGGCATCGACGAGCTGCACGCCGCCCTGGGCCGCCAACTGCCCCACTCCCCCGCCGCGACCGTCGTGCACGGCGACTACCGCCTCGACAATGTGCTGCTCGGCGAGGACGACCGGATCCGGGCCATCCTCGACTGGGAGATGTCCACGCTCGGCGACCCTCTCACCGACCTGGGCCTGCTGGTGATGTACAGCGTGCCGCTGGCCACGCCCGACTCCCCCGTCTCCACGACCGCGACGGCCGCCGGGCACCCGGATCCGGCCGAGATCGTCGAGCGGTACGCGGCCCGCTCGGGCCGCGACGTCTCCGCGGTGTCCTGGTACACGGCGTTCGCGTGGTTCAAGCTCGCCGTGATCCTGGAGGGCATCCACTACCGGTACACCCTCGGCCAGACGGTCGGCCGCGGCTTCGACCGTATCGGCGACCTGGTCCCCGTCTTCATCGAACACGGCCTGACGACACTTCGTACCGGCCCCGGCTCCGATTCCGATTCCGGCTCCGGTTCCCGCTCCCAGGAAGGCTGACCACCCATGGACTTCGCATTCGACGCCCGTACGGAGGAGCTGCGCGCCAAGCTCCTCGCCTTCATGGACGAGTACGTCTACCCGGCGGAAGCCGTGGCCGAGGAGCAGCGGGCCGGGCTGGCCTCGCCGTGGGACACCCCGGCCGTGGTGGAGGAGCTGAAGGCCGAGGCCCGCAGGCAGGGCCTGTGGAACCTCTTCCTGCCCGACTCCGAGTACGGGGCCGGGCTCACCAACCTCCAGTACGCCCCCCTCGCCGAGATCACCGGCCGCTCCCCGCAGCTGGCGCCGACCGCGCTGAACTGCGCCGCGCCCGACACCGGGAACATGGAGGTGCTGACCCAGTTCGGCGACGAGGCGCAGAAGAAGCAGTGGCTGCAGCCGCTGCTCGCCGGTGAGATCCGCTCCGCGTTCGCGATGACCGAGCCGGAGGTGGCCTCCTCGGACGCCACCAACATCACCACGCTGATCGAGCGGGACGGTGACGACTACGTCATCACCGGGCGCAAGTGGTACATCTCCGGGGCCATGAACCCCGACTGCCAGATCTTCATCGTGATGGGCAAGACGGACCCCGGCGGGGCCGATGTCCGCCGTCAGCAGTCGATGGTGCTGGTGCCGCGCGACACCCCGGGTGTCACGGTGAAGCGGGCGATGCGGGTGTTCGGGTACGAGGACCACTCCCACGGCGGTCACGCCGAGGTGGTCTTCGAGGGTGCGCGGGTGCCCGTGTCGAACCTGATCGGCGAGGAGGGCGGCGGCTTCGCCATCGCCCAGGCCCGCCTCGGGCCCGGCCGTATCCACCACTGCATGCGGCTCATCGGGATGGCCGAGCGGGCGATCGAGCTGATGTGCCGGCGGGCGGTGGCCCGGGAGGCCTTCGGCAAGTCGCTGGCCCAGCAGGGCGTCGTCCACAACTGGATCGCCGACGCGCGGGTCGCCGTCGAGCAGTTGCGGCTGCTGGTGCTCAAGACGGCCTGGATGATGGACACGGTCGGCAACAAGGGGGCGCACACCGAGATCCAGGCGATCAAGATCGCGACGCCTCGGACGGTGGTGGACATTCTCGACCGGGCGATCCAGTTGTACGGGGCCGGGGGTGTCAGTCAGGACTTCCCGCTGGCGGAGCTGTATGCGGGGGCGCGGACGCTGATGATCGCGGACGGGCCGGATGAGGTGCATCAGCGGTCGTTGGCTCGGCGGGAGTTGAAGCGGTACGTGTGAGGGTGGGCGGGGGCGCCTCATAGCTCGGGGGGCGTGGGTTCGTTGGCGGGTGCGGGTCCGGTGGGGCTTCTCGCGCAGTTCCCCGCGCCCCTGAAGAGCCGGGGCTGCGCCCCGTGCTCTTCGGGCCGAGAAAGCAGGGGCGCAGCCCCGCTTTTTCAGGGGCGC
>NZ_JBVKAY010000015.1:0-205257 GCF_055657445.1 Streptomyces sp. NPDC107538
GGGTTGTCTCGCTTTTTTGGGGGTTTCTACTCTTCCCGCCCGTCGCGCTCTCCACCCCCTGGTTTTTGCTCGGTCTCGTGCCTCTGTTCCCATTCCTGTGGGCCGCCCCGGCCCCGACCCCCCCCCCCCGCCGCGCGCACCAGCCACAGCGCGCCCTGCTCCTCGGGGTCAGCCACTGACGGGAGGGCCCGTGCGACAGCCGCGACCCCCGCCGAGCGCGAGCGGCTGAAGACCGCTGCGTTCCCGAACACGGTGCTGGTCCACACCCCTGTGCACGCCTCCTGGCTGAACCAGCGTTCCAGCGGAAATTCACCCCCCGCCGCACCGGCAGCTTGCTCAACCCCCGAAGGACTTGCGGAGCCGACCACTTGGGAGCAGCAAGGTCAGGGGCGCGGGGAACTGCGCGAGAAGCCCCACCGACCCGCCCCCGACAAACGACCGATGTCCCCGGCGGCCGAACCGGCGGAGCTAAGCCGCCTCTTTCGCCTTCGACGCATACATGTCCACGTACTCCTGCCCCGACAACCGCATGACCTCCGCCATCACGGAATCGGTCACCGCCCGCAGCACATACCGGTCCCGGTCCATCCCCTCGTACCGGGAGAACTCCATCGCCTCACCGAACCGCACGGTCACCCGGTGCGGCCGAGGCAATCCCGCCCCACCCGGCTGGATCTTGTCCGTCCCGATCATCGCGAACGGCACCACCGGCGCCCCGGTCATCAGCGTCAGCCGCGCGATCCCGGTCCGCCCCCGGTACAGCCGTCCGTCGGGCGACCGCGTCCCCTCGGGGTAGATACCGAACACCTTGCCCTCGTCCAGGATCCGCCGCCCGGTCATCAGCGCGGCGACCCCGCCCCGGCCGCCGTCGCGGTCGACGGGGATCATGCCGACCCCGGTGAAGAACCAGGCCATCAGACGGCCCTTGATCCCCTTGCCGGTGACGTACTCGTCCTTGCCGATGAAGAAGACCTGCCGGTCGCAGACCAGCGGCAGGATCATCGAGTCGATGAAGGTCAGATGGTTGCCGGCGAGGATCACCGGACCGTCCCCCGGAATGTGCTCCGCGCCTTCCACCCGGGGGCGGAACATCAGGCGCATGATCGGTCCGAGCACTGCCTTGATGAGCACGAAGCGGGACAACGGGCCCTCCCATGTCAAGCGTTCCGGTACAAGTCTGTGCAGGTGAGGACGATACTCCCGGCTCACAGGCCCGCGCACATCGGGTTCACCGAGCAGATACAGATTTTTGACGTGTTTGACGCTGCTTTACCTGCGGTGACGCAGAGGTGGCGGGCCGTCACCAGGGCGTGACATGTGACGTATGTCGCGTCCCCGAACAGATACTCCGTCAACTTCCGCCTCCGGTGCGACATAAGGCGTCTTCCGCGTGTTCGGTCCCAGGTCTCCCGGCGGTCACCTCGGGACACCTACGATCGTCCCGCTTTGACAGGTGCAGGGCATCACGGTGGAGGAGCCGTTCATGGGGACGCAGCAGTCGCGGCAGTCGCAGGACTCGGACGAGCAGGGAAGCGGAACGGGCCGGCGGGCGCTGCTCGGTGCCGCGGTGCTCGGCGCGGGCGGAGCGGTCCTCGGACTGCCGGCCGGGGCGAGAGCGGACGAGGCGAAGGCGGACGCGCGGTCGGCCGGTCACTCGGGCGGCGGTTACCGCGGCCTGCCGGTGCCGACGATCATCGCCCACCGCGGCGCCAGCGGCTACCGCCCGGAGCACACCCTCGGCTCGTACCAGCTCGCCCTCGACCTGGGCGCGCACGTCATCGAACAGGACCTCGTACCCACCAAGGACGGCCATCTCGTATGCCGTCACGAGAACGACATCACCGGCACGACCGATGTCGCCGCCCACCCCGAGTTCGCGGGCCGCAAGACCACGAAGGTCGTCGACGGGGTCACCTACACCGGCTGGTTCACCGAGGACTTCACCCTCGCCGAGCTGAAGACCCTGCGCGCCAAGGAGCGCATCCCGGGCAACCGCCAGGAGAACACCCTCTACGACGGCCGCTGGGGGATCCCCTCCTTCGAGGAGGTGCTGCGCTGGGCCGACAAGGAGGGCAGGAAGCGGGGCAGGCGGATCTGGCTGCACGTCGAGACCAAGCACCCCACCTACTTCCGCAAGCTGGGCCTCGGCCTGGAGGAACCCCTCGCCAAGCTGCTGCGCAAGTACGACCGGCACAAGAAGAACTCGCCGGTCTTCCTCCAGTCCTTCGAGCCGAGCAGCATCCAGCGGCTGAACCGCCTGGTCGACAGCCCTCTCGTCGTGCTGCTCTCCGGCGCCGCCACCCGCCCCTGGGACTTCGTCGAGGCCGGCGACCCGCGCACCGTCGCCGACCTGGTCAAGCCGGCCGGCCTCGCCTGGATCGCCTCGTACGCCAACGGCATCGGTCCCACGCTCGACCTGATCATCCCGCGCGACTCGGCCGGCAACCTCACCACGCCGACCACGCTCGTCGCCGACGCGCACGCCAAGGGCCTGATCCTGCACCCCTACACCATGCGCAACGAGAACACCTTCCTGCCCGCGAACTTCCGCAAGGGCACGGACGCCAACGCCTACGGCGACGCGTTCGCCGCGTTCAAGGTGTACTTCGACACCGGCATCGACGGCATCTTCACCGACAACCCCGACACCGGCCTGCTGGCCCACGCGGACTTCGTCGGCGACTGACGACCCGCCCGGTGGCCCCGGCCGTCAACGACTGAGCCCCGTCCCCCGATTGGGGTGACTCCCGTCCGCCCCGGCAACCCCCGCCGGGGCGGCGGCGTCCCGGGGCATATGACTCACGACATGCTCACCGGCCTCCGCCCCCTGCTGGTCGCGGAGGTGTCGGCGGAGGCGTACGCGGCCGGCGCAGAGGCGGGCGACCTGGAACAGGCGGTCTGGCTGCGCCTGCTGGAACGCCTCGACGCCGACGGCCCACCCGAGGACCCGGAGAGCTGGCTGCGCAGCGCCGTCCGCTTCGAGGCCCGCCTCAGCCGCCGCAAGGCCCGGCTCGAACAGCCCTACGCCGCCGAACCCGCCGACGACCGCGCGCCCGGCCCCGAGCAGCAGGCCCTCACGGCCGCCCGCCGCCGCGCGCTCTACGCGGCCGTACGCCGACTCCCCGGCCGCTGCCCCCGGCTCCTCGCCGCGTTGCTGTCCCCGCAGGACCTCACCTACCGTGAGATCGCGGGCGAGTTGGGTATCTCACAGGGCAGCCTCGGTCCGGAACGTTCCCGATGTCTGGGATGTCTTCGACGATTGCTGACCGCGGAGGTTGCGGCACGCGAACCACGGGGATAGGAGTGAAGGACATCGGGTGAGCAGGTGAGCGGGAGGCGTGCACACATGGGCATGAGCGTGACCATCTCGGTGGCGACCGAGCAGGACGCCGAGCAGATCTTCAGGCTGCAGTACCTGTGCTTCCAGAGCGAGGCGGCACTGTACGGCAACTACCGCATCGATCCGCTCGTGCAGAGCCTCGACTCCGTCCGCGCGGAGGTCGCCTCGGACTGCGTCTTCGTGGCCCGGCTGGGTGACGAGGTGGTCGGCTCCGTGCGCGGCGCCCTCGACACCGACGGCACCGCGGCCATCGGCAAACTCTGCGTCCACCCGCGCCTCCAGGGCCACGGCATCGGCGCGCGGCTCCTCCGCGCCGCCGAGTCGGCCCTCGCCGAGCAGCACGGCGCCACGAAGTTCCGCCTCAGCGCGGGCCACCGCAGCGAGGGCAACCTGCGGTTGTACCGCCGGGTCGGCTACGAGACGGTCGGCACCAGCCAGGGGCAGGACGGCGTACCGATGGTGATCCTCGAGAAGCCGGCGGAGGCGTACGCGACGACGGCGTGAGGGGGGCGCCCCGTCAGGGGCGCGAGGCTGTATCGATATGCGGCTCCGCCGCGCGGGCGCGACCAGCCACGACGGACCGGCAGCCGCCTGACGATCCTCAGGCGGCCTCCCCCTGACGCGCGCCTTTCCTCAGCCAGTACATCGCGGTGATCGGCAGCAGCACGGGAATGAACAGGTATCCCATGCCGAAGTCGGACCAGACGGTCGCGTCCGGGAAGGCGGACGGTTCGACCATCGTCCAGGTGCCCACGACCAGCACACCCAGCAGCTCGGCCGCGCAGCACAACCGCGCCGCCCGCCGCGCGAACTCCCCGCCCCGCACCAGCGAGTACGTGATGAACCCGTACACGACCCCGGCGACCGCGGACAGCGAGTACGCGAGCGGCGCGTGCTCGAACTCCGTCGAGATCTGCACGGCGGACCGCGACACGGCCCCGACGACCATCACGCCGTACAGCCAGACCAGCAGCATCCCCGGCCCGCTGATGAGCCGCGCCCGCCCGGTCCCCGGCTTCTCCCGCGGAGCGACCGCCATCTCAGCCTCCCCAGATGTCATAGAGCCGCACCTGCAGCACGGCCAGGACCACGCCGCCCGCCGCGACGGTCGCGCTGCCCCAGCGGGTGCGCTCCGCCAGTGACATGAACCCGGTCACCGGAACACAGGCGAACGCCCCGAGGAGATAGGAGACGAAGATCGTGGTCCCCTGCTCCGGCTTCTCCCCACGCGCCAACTGCACGATCCCGACCACCAGTTGCACAAGGGCCAGCACCGACACCACGGCCATGCCGATGAAGTGCCAGTCCTTGGTCGGCTGATCGCGATACGCGGCCCAGCCGCACCAGGCGGCGAGCAGAAGCGCGGCGACGGCGGTCGTCACCGTCAGGGCTACAAGCATGCCGCGACCCTATTACGGCCCAAAACCCCCGCCGCGCCCGGCCCCGGGCCGCACCACCCGCAGGCCCGCCATCGTGGCATTGGCCACAGCGGCCTATGCCCACAGAGTGGACACCATCGGTCCACACCTGCGGAAATGCCTCCCAGGAGCGTCCGCTATACGGACGGCCCGCTCTCACCTGCTCCCTACATCTGTTTTACTGATCTCATGACCACGACGAGCTACCGCACCCCTGCGACCGAGGCGACGATGACGCCCGGTGCTCGTTGTATGTGTCGAATGTGCGCCTGCTAGAGCCTGCCGGCAGACCCCGCACGCCGCTCCGTCCGACGGACCGAGCCGCCTCGCGCACATGTTCTCCCCCCGGTTCCATCGCCACCGCGAGAACCGTGTCGCGTCCCTGACCGCTTGCACCCGTGCCCGGGCACACCCACGCCCGCGCACTCGACAGTGACGGAAATCCAGTGATCACCACAACGGGCCTGACCAAGGTCTACCGAGGTCGCGGCCGCGAGGTCACCGCCCTCGACGGCGTCGATCTGCAGGTACGCGAGGGCGAGGTGTACGGCGTGATCGGCCAGTCCGGCGCCGGCAAGTCCTCGCTCATCCGCTGCGTCAACCTCCTCGAACGCCCCACCTCCGGAACCGTGACCGTCGCCGGGCAGGACCTCACCGCCCTCGCCGGCCGCGGCCCCCGCGCGGGCCGCGAACTCCGCCAGGCCCGCAGCCGTATCGGCATGGTCTTCCAGCACTTCAACCTGCTCTCCTCCCGCACGGTCCAGGACAACGTCGAACTCCCCCTCGACATCCTCGGCAGGTCCGGCAAGGAGCGCTCCCGCAAGGCCCTGGAACTCCTCGACCTCGTCGGCCTCGCCGACAAGGCCAAGGCCTACCCGGCCCAGCTCTCCGGCGGCCAGAAGCAGCGCGTCGGCATCGCCCGCGCCCTGGCCGGCGACCCCAAGGTGCTGCTCTCCGACGAGGCCACCAGCGCCCTCGACCCGGAGACCACCCGCTCGATCCTCACGCTGCTGCGCGACCTGAACCGGCAACTGGGCCTGACCGTCCTGCTCATCACGCACGAGATGGACGTCGTGAAGAGCATCTGCGACTCCGCCGCCCTCATGGAGAAGGGGCGCATCGTCGAATCCGGCACCGTCAGCGAACTGCTCGCCACCCCCGGCTCCGAACTGGCCGCCGCCCTCTTCCCGGTCGGCGGCGAGACCACCGGCGACGACCGCACGGTCCTCGACGTCACCTTCCAGGGCGAGGCCGCCACCCAGCCGGTCATCTCGCAGCTCTCCCGCACGTACAACATCGACATCTCGATCCTCGGCGCCGCCATCGACACCGTCGGCGGCCTCCAGATCGGCCGGATGCGCATCGAACTGCCCGGCCGCTACGAGGACAACGTGGTCCCCGTCGGCTTCCTGCGCGAACAGGGCCTGCGGATCGATGTCGTCGGCCAGGAGCCGGTACTGGCGAAGGAAGGTGCCAAGTGACCTGGTCCGAGATGCGACCGCTGCTGGAGCAGGCGTGTGGGGACACCCTCTACATGGTCGGCTGGTCCACCCTCATCGCGATCGTCGGCGGACTCCCGCTCGGCATCCTCCTCGTCCTCACCGACCGGGGCGGCCTGCTCCAGAACGTCCTCGCCAACAAGGTCATCGGGCAGATCGTGAACATCGCCCGCTCGATGCCCTTCATCATCCTGATGGTCGCCCTGATGGGCTTCACCCGCTGGGTCACCGGCTCGACCATCGGCCGTGAGGCCGCGATCGTGCCGCTCGCCATCGGCGCGATCCCGTTCTTCGCGCGCCTCGTCGAGACGGCCGTCCGCGAAGTGGACCACGGGCTCGTCGAGGCCGTGCAGGCCATGGGCGGCAACACCTGGACCGTCGTCCGCCGGGTCCTCGTCCCCGAGTCCCTGCCCTCGCTGATCTCCTCCGCCACCACGACCGTCGTCGCCCTCATCGGCTACTCGGCCATGGCCGGCACCGTCGGCGCGGGCGGCCTCGGCGACATCGCCATCCGGTACGGCTACCAGCGCTTCGAGACCGACTTGATGTGGATCACCGTGGCGGTCCTCGCGGTCGTCATCTCCGTCATCCAGTTCGCCGGCGACTTCGCCGCCCGCGCCCTGCACCGGCGCGGCGGCCGGGCCGCCAAGACCTGACCCCCGCATCCCGGGCACCCACAGATTTCCCGTCCCACCCACGACGGGACCGCTCCACCCAAAAGGAAAGGCACTTTTCGTGCGTAACACCGCCAAGCTCACCACCGCCGTCCTCGCCGCCGGGGCCCTCACCCTCGGGCTCACCGCTTGCGGCGCGGGGGAGAACTCCGCCTCCGACACGAGCGGCCCGCTGGTCGTCGCCGCCAGCCCCACTCCGCACGCCGAGATCCTGAACTTCGTCAAGGACAACCTGGCGGAGAAGGCGGGCCTCGACCTGGAGGTCAAGGAGTTCACCGACTACGTCCTGCCGAACCCGGCGACCGAGGACGGCTCCGTGGACGCCAACTACTTCCAGAACCAGCCGTACCTGGACGACTTCAACAAGGAGAGGGGCACCCACATCGTGCCCGTCGTCACCGTGCACCTGGAGCCGCTCGGCCTCTACTCGAACAAGGTCAAGAGCAAGGACGACCTCAAGACCGGCGCGACCGTCGCCGTCCCGAACGACACGGTCAACGAGGCGCGTGCCCTCAAGCTCCTCGACTCCGCCGGGATCATCACGCTCAAGGACGGCGTCGGCACCGACGCGACCCCCGCCGACATCACCGAGAACCCGAAGAAGCTCGAGTTCAAGGAGCTGGAGGCGGCCCAGACCCCGCGCTCCCTGGACGACGTCGACGCCGCCGTGATCAACGGCAACTACGCCATCGAGGCCGACCTCTCGCCCGCCGACGACGCCCTCGCCGTCGAGCCCGCCAAGGACAACCCGAACGGCAACTTCCTCGCCGTCAAGGAGGGCAACGAGGACGACCCGCGCGTCAAGAAGCTCGCCAAGCTCCTCACCTCGGACGAGGTCAGGAAGTTCATCGAGGACAAGTGGAGCAACGGCTCCGTCATCCCGTCCTTCTGACCGTTCCCCGATCCGTACATATTCTGACCGTACGTATACGGCGTATCGCCACGCATGGGGTCCGCTCCCTCACGGGGAGTGGACCCCTGTGGTGCGATTCAGTGCTTTCATGCTGCATGCTGGGCAGTTCAGCAGGCTCTCAAAGTTTTCGAAGGTTACGGAGCGGCGCATGATGAGCACCTTTCCCGACATCTCCATCAGCACGGATCGGTTGGTTCTGCGCCCGTTCGACGAGGACGACATCCAGGCGTTCACCGAGATGATGAACGACGAACAGGTGATGACCTGGACCGAGGTCCCGCAGCCCTTCACCGAACGCGAGGCGCGTACCTGGATCACCGAGTACGCGCCCACCGAACGCACCTCCGGACGCGGCCTCGACCTCGCGGTCACCGAGTTCCTCACCCAGCGCCTGGTCGGCGTCATCCAGTTGACGAAGACCGACTGGCACGTGCGGGCGACGGAACTGTCGTACGTCGTCGCCCCCTGGGCGCGCGGCGAGGGGTACGCCTCCGAGGCCGCCCTCGCCACCGCCCAATGGCTGTTCCGCGAGCAGAAGTTCGAACGGATCGAGCTGCGCACCGCCGCCGACAACACCGCCTCGCAGCAGGTCGCGCAGAAGATCGGCTGTATCAGCGAGGGCGTGCTGCGCAACGCCTGCATAGCGCGCGCCCGCACCGCCGAGGACGGCTGGACCGAGGTCCGTACCGACTTCATCGTCTGGAGCCTCCTCCCGGAGGACATCGAGGGCGTCAGCGAGGAACTGGCCGACAGTGGTGGTTTCGGGTCCTACTCGGACTGGAACTGAACCACCCACGGGCACGCGAGGCCGCACGCCCGGCCGCCGGGGCCCACCACGTCACCAGGTAGTCTCACGGGACCTCCGCGGGCATCCCCGACGACCTGCGAAGAGACTCTGGAGACTGACGACGATGGCCGACCGGGTCACGGTGATCGGCTGGGACGGCTCCCCCCTGACCGCCGCGGCGCGCTCCGCCCTCGCGGCCGCCACCCTGGTGGCCGGCGCGGCCCACCACCTCGCCCTCCCCGAAGTGCCCCCGGCCGCCGAGCGCATCCGGCTCGGCAGCGTCGCCCTCGCCGCCCGCCGTATCGCCGGCCACCGAGGCACCGCTGTGGTCCTCGCCGACGGCGACCCGGGCTTCTTCGGCGTCGTCCGCACCCTCAGGGACCCCGAGTTCGGCCTGGAGGTCGAGGTCGTCCCCGGCGTCTCCTCCGTGGCCGCCGCCTTCGCCCGCGCCGGCATGCCCTGGGACGACGCCCAGGTGGTCGTCGCCCACCGCCGTACGCTGCGCCGCGCGGTGAACGTGTGCCGCGCCCACACCAAGGTCGCCGTCCTCACCTCGCCCGGCGCCGGACCCGCCGAACTCGGCCTGCTCCTCGACGGAGTTCACCGCACCTTCGTGGTCGGCGAGGAACTCGGCACCGAACGCGAGCGGGTCACCATCGTCGCCTCCGACAAGGCGGTCGACCGCACCTGGCGCGACCCCAACCTCGTCATCGTCATAGGCGGCCACGCCGGCGCCGTCGAGGGCGGCGGCTGGCTCGCCGGCCGCGACCCCGGCACCGGACCGCGCGGCTGGGCCCAGCCCTCCGGCGTCTACGGCCACCACCTGGGCGAGGGCGAGGCCGAACTGCTGCGCTCCTCCCAACTGGCCCGCCTGGGCCCGCGCGTGGGCGACCTCGTGTGGGACATCGGCTCCGGCAGCGGCGCCTTCGCCACCGAGGCGGCCCGCTGCGGCGCCGCCGTCATAGCCGTCGACCGCGACCCCGAGGCCTGCGGCCGTACGACCCTCGCCGCCCGCCGCTTCGGCGTCCAACTCCAGGTCGTGCACGGCGCCGCCCCGCACGTCCTGGAGAACCTCCCCGAACCCGACGTCGTACGCGTCGGCGGCGGGGGAGCGGCCGTGGTCTCCGCCGTCGTCGACCGCCGGCCCCAGCGCATCGTCACCCACGCCCTCACCCGCCCCGCCGCAGAGCGCATCGGCCGGGACCTGACCGAACACGGGTACGAGGTCCGCTGCGACTTCGTCCAGTCCGTCGAACTCGACACAAGGGCCTGGACGGAGCGGGAACGGAGCGTCGCGTTCCTGCTCAGCGGGACGCTGCCCGAACGTTCCCTGTGATCCGGTTGTCGTACCGGCGCGGTAGGCTGGCGGACTGTTGTACCGCACTTCGGCACCCGGCACTTCGTCGGTCAATGTCCTAAAAGCGCGCCCGTTTTGAGGGCGTGTGTGGTACGGCGCAACGGGGAGGACGCGCAACGTGGCGCAGTCCACAGCGGACCGTCGCGGATCAAGCTGTCGCGACGGGGGGACGACCGGGACAATGGCCCTTCAATGGCTTTGTCGACATGCAGGCGGGTCGTCACGTGCCGCTGGGCACGCACGCTCGTTCTCCACAGTGGGGCGGTAGGTGCGCCGTTCCCGGGCCAGCTGGCATGGAGGCACTAACCGATGGGCGAGGGGTACGCATGACCGACACCGGCCAGGTCCCGGGCGAGGGACTGCCGGAGAGTGCAGGCATGGTGGAGCAGCCGGGCGTCCCCGCGCCGGGTGCGTACACCTACCTCTCCGAAACCGCCGCCGAGGACGAGGACCTCCTGCTGCCGGGCGCCCAGGGCGCCTGGGGCAACGAGATGCCGCCGCCCGCTCCCGAGCCCGTCGTCCAGGTCGTCCACGAGCCGGGCCCGCACGAGATGTCCGGCCGCGACAGCGGCTCGCACGACCTCAGCGCCGTCCGTACTCCCGTCGCGACGCCCGTCCCGCAGCCGCCGGTGGCCCGCCGCCCGCTGCACCTCGGTCCGCCCACCCCCGACGCCTCCGCCAGCCCGGTCCGCTCCCTCGCCGACCGGGGCCCGGCGGGTGCCCCCGTCCCGCCCGGCGCCCTGCGCCACCCCGGCCCGCCCACCACCGGCCCCGAGTACCTCGACGTGCCCCAGCAGCCCGTGTCGCAGTGGGTCGGCGCCCCGGCCGCCCCCGCGCCGGGAGTGCCCGCAGGGGGAGCGGCTGCAGAAACGGTCGCTCCGCAGGAGGCACAGCTCTCCGTCGCCGTGGCGGAGACGCCCCTGGCGGCGGAGGCCCCGCAGACCGCGGACGCACCGGAAGAAATCCAGGATCTCGAGGCCCTCCACCAGGCCCAGGACGCCGCCTACGCCCTGGCCCAGGAGGCCGCGGTCGCGCAGTTCCGGACGCCGGAGGCCGTGGGGACGCCGGTCGCCGCGCAGCTCCAGGAGCCGGAGGAGGCCGAGGTCCCCGTGGCTGAGGCTGAGGTCCTCGTGGCCGACGCCGAGTCCGAGGTCTCTGCGGCCGAGGTCGAGGTTTCCGTGGCCGTGGAAGCGCCGGCCGCCCTCGACGCTCAGGTTCCGGAGGCGGTCGAGGCCTCGGCCGCCGTAGAGACCGAGGTCCCGGAGGCGGTCGAAGACCCGGCCGCAGGCCCTACGCCCATGGAGGCACCCGCCGACCCCTCGGCACCCGAAGCCACCGAGGCCCCGGCCGCCGTGGACGCCGCGCAGGCTCCGTCGGCCGATGACCCGCAGGGCGCCGAGCCGCAAGCCGCCGAGGAGGCCCTGTCCGCCGCGCAACTGCCGGAGACGACCCCCTTCCCCCCGGCCGCCCAGGACCCCGAGCCGGTCCAGGCCCAGACCGTCGCCGAGGCCCAGGACGTCCCCCAGGCCCCGCAGGAGCCCGAGGAGAGCGCCGAGTCCGTCGCCACGGCCGCTCCGGCCCAGGTCATCGAGGCCGACGTGGCGCCACAGGCTGACGAGGCGGCCGTTGTCCCCGCACAGGCCGACGCACCCGCGGCCGAGGCCGCCACCCCCGAGCACCAGCCGACGCCCGCCGAGGCCGACGAGCAGACCGCCGCCGGCCTGCCGAACCCGCAGCTCCAGGTCCCCGCGCCGGCCGACGGGACCGCCCTCCCGTCCCCGGACGAGCCGACCGCCGACGCCGCACCGGCTCCGGCGCAGGACACCGCCCCCGCACAGGACCCCCAGGACTCCGAGGACTCCGAGGACTCCGAGGACTCCGAGGACTCGGCGGAGGCCGGGACGGCCGAGGTCGCGGCTCCGGGTGCCCCGGAGGCCCCGGAGGAGCCCGCGCGGCCCGAGGCTGACACTGAGCCCGAGCCCGTGCCCGTAGCGGAGACCGAGGCAGCGACCGACGAGTTCCAGCCGCTGGACCCGGCCCAGCCGGAGCCCCTGCCCGCCGTGCAGACTCCGCAGGTCACCGACCCGATCGCACGCGCCGCGGACCAGGACGAGAACCTGGCCCCGATCCCGGACGAGAACCCGGTCGAAGGCTCGACCACGGACCAGCCCGAGGTCCCGGCGGCGCAGCCCGCCGAATCCGCCCCCCACCCGGAGGCCACGCAGCCGCCCGCCCCGGAGGCCGCGCCCGAGCCCGAGACCACGGAGGCAACCGCCCCGGACCCGTCGGCCGACACCACGGCCGCCCCGGAACCGACCCCCACCGACCAGGCGCCCCAGCCGACCGGCGAGGCCGCGCCCGCCCCCGCCGAGCCCGCGGCCGACCCGGTGGCCGCCATGGCCCCCGCGACCATGGACCCCACGACCGTGGACCCCGCAGCCGCTGAACCCCCCGCCGCTGAGCCCCCCGTCGAGGCGCCGACCCCGGTGGCCTCCCAGATCGACGCCCCCCAGGGCGCCGTGGTGCGGACCCCGGCCGAGCACGCCCCCGACGCGCCCCTCGCGGGCGCCCCCGCAGAGCCCGCGCCCCAGGCCGACGCCGACGATCAGCAGCCGGGCGAGTCCGTGCCCGTGGACGGCTCGGTGCCGACCAGCCCGCAGCAGGCCCCGGCCCCGCCCCACGGCATGGTCGTCCCGTCGTTGCAGCAGGAAGGGGAGCGCGTGGCCACGGTCCCCGCCCCCAGGGACTCCGAGGCCGAGACGATCGTCGTACCGCAACCGCTCGCGGCGTCGGCCGACGCGCACCCCGATGTCCTCCAGAACGCCGAGGACCTGGACACCAGGGCCGCCGACCAGGAAGACGGCGAGGCGACGGCGCAGAACGCGGCGGACGCGCAGGCAGCACAGACAGCAGCAGCCGAAGAGAGCACGGCCCCGGTGGAAGAAGCACCCGAAGACGCACCAGAAGACGCACCCGCAGACGCTCGGGACGAGGCACCGGAGGAGGCCCCGGACCAGGTGCGGCGGCCCACGGGCCCCGCCGCCCCCGCCTACGACGACGCCGAACGCGAGGCCGTCCTCAAGGTCATGCGCGAGCGCCGCGACATCCGCAACGGCTTCCGCGACGACCCGATCCCGCACGACGTGCTGCTCCGCGTCCTGGAGGCCGCCCACACGGCACCCTCCGTCGGCCACTCGCAGCCCTGGGACTTCGTCGTCATCCGCTCGGCCGAGACCCGCCGCACGATGCACGAACTGGCCCAGCGCCAGCGCGAGGCGTACGCGAAGTCACTGCCGAAGGGCCGGGCCAAGCAGTTCAAGGAACTGAAGATCGAGGCCATCCTCGACACCCCGGTCAACATCGTCGTCACCGCCGACCCCACCCGCGGCGGCCGGCACACCCTGGGCCGCCACACCCAGCCGCAGATGGCCCCGTACTCCTCCGCCCTCGCGGTCGAGAACCTCTGGCTCGCGGCCCGCGCCGAGGGCCTCGGCGTCGGCTGGGTCAGCTTCTTCGACGAGCGCGAGATGGTCCGCGCCCTCGGCCTGCCCGAGCACCTGGAGGTCGTGGCGTACCTGTGCGTCGGGTACGTCGACGAGTTCCCGGAGGAGCCCGAGCTGATGCAGGCGGGCTGGGCCAAGCGCCGCCCGCTGTCCTGGGTCGTCCACGAGGAGACGTACGGCCGCCGCGCCCTGCCCGGCGCCGAACCGCACGACCTGCTCGCCGAGACCGTCGCCGGTATCCGCCCGCTGGACGCCAAGGCGCTCGGCGAGGCCTGGGAACGCCAGAAGCGCATGACCAAGCCGGCCGGCGCGCTCGGCATGCTGGAGATCATCTCCGCCCAGCTGTCCGGCCTGTCCCGGCAGTGCCCGCCGCCGCTCCCGGAGCCCGCGGCCGTCGCGATCTTCGCGGGTGACCACGGTGTCCACGCCCAGGGCGTCACCCCCTGGCCGCAGGAGGTGACGGCCCAGATGGTCGCCAACTTCCTCGGCGGGGGAGCGGTCTGCAACGCCTTCGCCGCCCAGGTGGGCGCCGAGGTCTGCGTCGTCGACGTGGGCGTGGCGAGCGACCTCCCGGCCACCCCGGGGCTGCTGCCGCGCAAGGTGCGTGCCGGTACGTCCGACATGACGACCGGCCCGGCGATGACCCGCGAGGAGGCCAAGCAGGCCATCGAGGTGGGCATCGAGACGGCCCGCGACCTGGTCGCGGCCGGTAACAAGGCCCTGCTCACCGGTGAGATGGGCATCGCCAACACCACGGCCTCCGCCGCCCTGATCGCCGTCTTCACCGGCGCCGACCCCGCCGAGGTCACCGGCCGGGGCACCGGCATCAACGACGAGACCCTCGCCCGCAAGACCGAGGTCGTCCGCCGCGCCATCGAGCTCCACCAGCCGGACCCCGCCGACCCCATCGGCGTCCTGGCGGCCATCGGCGGCTTCGAACACGCCGCCATCGTCGGCCTCCTCCTCGGCGGCGCCTCCCTGCGTACGCCGGTGATCCTCGACGGCGTCAGCGCCGGCGCCGCCGCCCTGGTGGCCCGCGCCATCGCCCCCGAGGTCCTCGCCGCCTGCATCGCCGGCCACCGCAGCGCCGAACCGGGCCACGTGGCCGCCCTCCAGAAACTGGGCCTCCGCCCCCTGGTCGACCTCGACCTCCGCCTCGGCGAGGGCACCGGAGCCCTCCTCGCCCTCCCGGTCGTCCAGAGCGCGGCGAGAGCGATGCACGAGGTCGCGACGTTCGACTCGGCGGGGGTAACTGAGAAGTAGGCGAAGCAAGCAGGGGGAGCGGGCGCCGGGTTCTTCTCCGACCCGGCCCAGGCTGTGCCCACCAGGCTGTGCCCACCGGGCTGTACTCAGCAAGGGCGCTCAGCCCCTGCACCTGCCGAGCCGCACCCCCCACCCGCCCCTTAGAATCCGCACGTCAGAGGCGCTCCAGAGCCGCAGCGCACCTCACCCGCACAAAGCCCCGCAGGGAGCCGCACCCTCATGGCCGAACACCCCGCCTACCCCGTAGGCCTCCGCCTCACCGGCCGCCGCGTGGTCGTCATCGGCGGCGGCCAGGTCGCCCAGCGCCGCCTCCCCGCCCTCATCGCGGCCGGCGCCGACATCCTCCTCGTCTCCCCGTCGGCGACCCCGTCCGTGGAGGCGATGGTGGACGCGGGCGAGCTGACCTGGGAGCGGCGCCGCTACACGGAGGGCGACCTCGCCGAGGCCTGGTACGTCCTCATCGCCACCGGCGACCCGGAGGCGAACGCCCGTGCCTCCGCCGAGGCGGAGCGCCACCGCGTCTGGTGCGTCCGCTCCGACAACGCCGAGGAAGCCACCGCGTGGACCCCGGCGACCGGCCACAGCGAGGGCGTCACGGTCGCCGTCCTGACGGCCCGCGCCGAGGGCCGCGACCCCCGCCACACCGCCGCCATCCGCGACGCGGTCGTCGAGGGTCTGCGCGACGGCACCCTCGTCGCCCCCCACCACCGCACCCGCACCCCCGGTGTCGCCCTGGTCGGCGGCGGCCCCGGCGACCCGGACCTGATCACCGTGCGCGGCCGGCGTCTCCTCGCCGAGGCCGACGTCGTCATCGCCGACCGCCTCGGCCCGCGCGACCTGCTCGCCGAACTCCCGCCCCACGTCGAGGTGATCGACGCGGCGAAGATCCCGTACGGCCGTTTCATGGCGCAGGAGGCGATCAACAACGCGCTGATCGAGCACGCCAAGCAGGGCAAGTCGGTCGTCCGGCTCAAGGGTGGCGACCCGTACGTCTTCGGCCGCGGCATGGAGGAACTCCAGGCCCTCGCCGAAGCCGGCATCACCTGCACCGTCGTCCCCGGCATCTCCAGCTCGATCTCGGTCCCGAGCGCGGCCGGCATCCCGGTCACCCACCGGGGCGTGGCCCATGAGTTCACCGTGGTCAGCGGCCATGTGGCCCCCGACGACGAGCGCTCCCTGGTCGACTGGCCCGCGCTCGCCCGGCTCACCGGCACCCTGGTGATCCTGATGGGCGTCGACAAGATCGGCCGGATCGCCGAGACGCTGGTGGCGAACGGCAAGTCCCCGGACACCCCGGTCGCCCTGATCCAGGAGGGCACCACGGCCGCCCAGCGCCGGGTCGACGCGACCCTCGCCACGGTCGCCGAGACCGTGCGGGAGCGGGAGGTCAGGCCGCCGGCGGTCATCGTGATCGGCGAGGTCGTGAAGGTGGGGCCCGGGACGGAGGCGTGACCCCCGGGAGACGATCCCGGACCGTAGCCGGAGCGGAACCGTAACCACCGGTAACCCGACCCGTCCCAAGCCGTTGGCACCACACCCAGGACAAGGCAGTATCACCCTGTGGCCGATCTCATCACCGTTGAGGACCCCGACGACCCGCGCCTGCGCGACTACACCGGCCTGACCGACGTGGAGCTGCGCCGCAGGCGCGAACCCGCCGAGGGCCTCTTCATCGCCGAGGGCGAGAAGGTCATCAGACGGGCCAAGGAAGCCGGCTACGAGATGCGCTCGATGCTGCTCTCCGCCAAGTGGGTCGACGTCATGCGCGACGTCATCGACGAACTCCCCGCCCCCGTCTACGCGGTCAGCCCCGAGCTGGCCGAACAGGTCACCGGCTACCACGTGCACCGGGGCGCCCTCGCCTCCATGCAGCGCAAGCCCCTGCCGACGGCCGACCAACTCCTGGGCGCCGCCCGCCGCGTGGTGATCATGGAGTCGGTCAACGACCACACCAACATCGGCGCGATCTTCCGCTCGGCCGCCGCCCTCGGCATGGACGCGGTCCTGCTCTCCCCGGACTGCGCCGACCCGCTCTACCGCCGGAGCGTCAAGGTCTCCATGGGCGCCGTCTTCTCCGTCCCGTACGCCCGTCTCGACACCTGGCCCAAGGGCCTCGACGCGGTCCGCGACGCCGGCTTCACCCTGCTCGCCCTCACCCCGGACGAGAAGGCCAAGTCCCTGGACGAGGCCGCCCCGCACCACATGGACCGCGTCGCCCTCATGCTCGGCGCCGAGGGCGACGGCCTCTCCACCAAGGCCCTCATGTCCGCCGACGAATGGGTCCGCATCCCCATGGCCCACGGAGTCGACTCCCTCAACGTGGGCGCGGCAGCGGCGGTCGCCTTCTACGCGGTGGCAACGGGCCGCCCGCACCCGGCCCCGTAAGGGGCGCGAGGAACCGCGCGACAAGCCCCCACTCACCCGCGGTGAACAACCAAGCAGTAGCCCCGAGCGCTGCTCTTCGCGCTGCCCGGAGCAACCCCTCAACTGCCGCCCGACTCCACCATCGTCAGCTCAGGCCGGAGGCCGGCCCCCCCGAGCCCCCGAGCCGGCCCCTGACACCCCTGCGCCGTGGCGATCCCGAGCGCGGCCAGCAACGTCACCACGACGAACACGAAGAGCCGCTGCCGCAACAGCCGGGGATTGGCGGGCCTGCGCCCCGTCCCGGTGTTCCGCGGCCCCGACCGCCCCGCCCCACTGCGCGGCGCGGGCCGCTTCCCGGACCCGCTGGTGTTCCGCGACGGCACGGGCCTGGCCCCGGAGCGGGACCCACCGCCCGTCCGTGAACCGCCACCCCCGGTCCGTGAAACGCCCCCGCCCGTACGGGAACCGTTCCGCGGCGGCGGCGTACCGGGCGCCCCGGACTGACCCGGCTGCGTCCTGCGGGTCTCCGGCGGCTGCCGCAACGTCCGCTGCTCGACGTACTGCTCCGCGAGCCGCCCCGAGGGCCGGTCCGGATCGCTGCGCGGCGCGGGCGGCCGAACATCGGCCAGCCCCTGCGCCTCGCGGGCGGCGATCTCCTTGAGCCGCAACGACAGTTGCAGCGTGCTGGGCCGCTCCTCGGGGTCCTTCGCCAGACAGGCCCGCACCAGGGGGGCCAGCGCGTCCGGCACCCCGCGCAGCTGCGGCTCCTCGTGCACCACGCGGTAGAGCATGACCTCCGAACTGCCGTGTCCGAAGGGCGAGTCGGAGGTGGCCGCGTAGGCGAGCGTGGCCCCGAGGGAGAAGACGTCCGTGGCCGGGGTGACGGCGGCCCCGCGCACCTGTTCGGGCGCGAGGAAGCCGGGCGACCCCACGGCCGTACCGACATGGGTCAGGGTCGAGGCCCCGGTCGCCCAGGCGATACCGAAGTCGATGATCCGCGGCCCCTTCGGGGACAGCAGGATGTTGGACGGCTTCAGGTCCCGGTGGACGACCCCGGCCTCGTGCACCGCCACGAGCCCCTCGGAGAGCGCGGCACCGACGGCGGCCACATCGGCGGCCGTCATGGGCCCTTCCTCGGCGACCTTGTCGTGCAGCGAGGGCCCCGGAACGTACTGCGTGGCGAACCACGGACGGTCCGCCTCCAGATCGGCGGCGACCAGCCGGGCGGTGCACCCGCCCCTGATCCGCCGCGCGGCCGACACCTCGCGCGCGAACCGCGACCGGAACTCCTGATCCTCCGCCAGGTCCGGGCGGATCACCTTGAGCGCGACGCGCTGCCCGCGCCGGTCGGAGCCCAGGTAGACGACGCCCATTCCGCCCGCGCCCAGCCGTCTGTGGATCCTGAACGAGCCGACGACGCGCGGGTCCTCGCGCCTCAGGCGCATCATCGCCATGTTCATCCCCGCTGCCCGTTCCGTCTGACGAGCCACAGCTTACGTTTCCACGGCCGGGGGTGCGCAGAGGCCGCGCCCTCACAACTCGATGGATTGTCAGTGCCGGGTGGGAAACTTGAAGGGTGGTCAGGGAACAGGAGTTCGGGACGGTGTTGGGCTGCCTGTAATCCCAACCACCCGCCACAGAAGGGGGATTGAACCCGTGAAGGGTGACCGTGTGGAGATAGTCGTGGACGCCGGGGACACGACGCGTACCTACGAGGTGATCGCGAGCAGGGCGGGCCGCCGGGTGGAGACGGCGGTACGCCGAGGTGTCGTGGAAGTGAGCGAAGTCACCCTCCCCCACGCTCGGCTTCGCTCGCGCGGGGGGACCCCCATCGGCACCGTGGTACGGACCGCCAGGTTCATGGCGAACCGGGTCCTGGCCCTGGTCGAACAGCCGGTGCCCCGCGAGGCCGACTCGGAGCGCGACGCGTAACAGGCCGAGTAGCAAACCGCGTAACAGACCGCGTAACAGAAGGGGCAGACCGGGCGTCCCTTCCGGGATGACCCCGAGACCTAGGACCTCGTCTCCACCCTGGGGAGTACACCGCAGGTCATCGCTCATCCTCCGGGAGGCCCGCCAATCGGTACGAGGGCATGACGACCCGCACCCGCCGCGCGCCTAGATTTGAGGTCAAGCGGCGGGTGCAGCACTCGTCCCCCGAGGTCAGACACCCGCCGCTGCCAACCACAACGCAAGATCGACAAGAAGGTCAGAGGAGGGACCATGGCCCACACGGCACCGCGGACCGCGATCCGCACACGGGAGCGCAGGACGTTCACCGCCGACCGCCGTCCGGGTCGTCGCCACCCCTTGGTGGCGACCGCGATGGTCCTCCCTCTGGCGGCCCTGCTCGTGTACGCCTTCGGCGGCTGGGAAGCAGTGGTCACACAAGCGTCGTCCGTGGGTGTGATGCTGGGGCGCTGAGCGGCGACCCCAGGCCCGGAAGAGCGGTCCGGGCGGGGACATCCATCCATGAAACCCCGTGGGGACGGGGGTGCGGCGGACGGCAAATAAACGCCCGCGCAGCTGGGGAGCTGCGCGGGCGTTGTCTTTCCCCCACACCCCCCGACGACGTCCACACCCCCTCCGCCTGCACCCCCACCCACCCCGCCCAATCTGCGGGCAATCGTGCCGCTGGGGCGGCACGGGTGGGCGCAGGCGGCGCCTCGTGACCGCCGAGCCGCGGAACCCCGCCCGGAACCCCCGGCAAGGCGCACCCGAAACGTAGGCTCAGCCCCGGCGCCGTACGACAACGGCCGTACGACGACGCAGGACGCAGGGGGCCCCATGACCACCACCGGCACACACACCGGCACAGGCGCCGACCCCGCCGTACTCCCCGCCCTCAAGGCGAAGCTACGCCGCACGGCCCACCCCGGCTCCACCCCCTGCTCCCACCCCGACACGGTCCTCGCGGAACGCCCCGACGGCACAGTCGTCCGCCACGCGAACACCGTCGCCAAGGCCCACGCCCCCGACACCGACCCCACCCACCTGACCCTCCGCCTCCAGGTCGCCACCACCCACCCGGACACCCTCCTCGCCCCGCTGCACCCCACTCCCACCCCCCTCCACGACCGCCTCGTCACGCTCTGGCCGTACGGCACCCCGGTCGACCCCGAAGCCCCCGAGCACGCCCCCTGGGAGGCCGCGGCCACCCTCCTCGCTCACCTCCACCGACGGCCCCCACCCCCCGGCCTGCCACCCATGCGGGGCCCGGCCAAGGCGGCCCAGGCCATCGCCCGCCTCCGCGCCACCGCCCCCCACGACCCCGCCACCCCCGCCGTACTCCGTGCCTGGCACACCCTCCCGACCTGGGCCAGAGCCGAGGCCCCCATGCCCGACACCACCACCCTCTGCCACGGCGACCTGCACCTCGGCCAACTCGTCCGCCACCCCGCGGCCACCGGCCCCTGGCGGCTCATCGACGTCGACGACCTGGGCGTGGGCGTCCCCACCTGGGACCTCGCCCGCCCCGCCGCCTGGTACGCCTGCGGCCTCCTCCTCCCCGACGAGTGGACCCGCTTCCTCACCGCCTACCGGCAGGCCGGCGGCCCGGCGGTCCCCGCGCACGGCGACCCCTGGCCCGCACTGGACGTACCGGCCCGCGCACTCACCGTGCAGACCGCGGCCCTGGCGATCGCGAAGTCCACCGCGGCCGGCCGCCCCCTCGACGACGCCCAGCGGTCCGTTGTGGACGCATGTGACCGAATGGGAGGCATCCCGCCGGAGTTGGTGGAACCTTTCCCGAAGTAGGGTGCAACCGACCGCAGCCGGACAGTGTCTGTCCTGGCGTAACGCGAAGCAGGACCGAACGGCGAGGAGTTGAGCCGAACCATGCACATGCAGTGTCCGAAGTGCCATGCGCCGATGCACACCTACAACCGCAATGGCGTCCAGATCGAGCAGTGCAGCGGATGCCGCGGGATCTTCCTCGACTACGGCGAGCTGGAGGCGCTGACCCGCCTGGAGGGCCAGTGGGCGGGCGGCCCGGGCGTTCCCCCGCCGCCGGCCGCACCGCAGTACCCGGCGGGCGGCGGCCACAACGCCCCGGCCTGGGGCGCCCCGCACGGCGGTCACCATGGTGGGCACCACGGCGGCCACCACGGGGGTCACCACAACCGGGGCTTCGGCCACATGCTGTTCTCCAGCTGAGGCGCGCGGGGCGCATCGCGCCCCCGCTCGCACGACGAAGCCCCCGGCCGTACGAGACGGTCGGGGGCTCGGTGCGTGTGGACGATACTGGGATTGAACCAGTGACCTCTTCCGTGTCAGGGAAGCGCTCTCCCGCTGAGCTAATCGTCCTCGGGATCACAGCCCGGAGGCGGTGGATCTTGCGTGCGCGATACTGGGATTGAACCAGTGACCTCTTCCGTGTCAGGGAAGCGCTCTCCCGCTGAGCTAATCGCGCGGGGACCCGTTGAACCGGATCAGTGGACGATACTGGGATTGAACCAGTGACCTCTTCCGTGTCAGGGAAGCGCTCTCCCGCTGAGCTAATCGTCCTTGGAGGTGGAGACGGGATTTGAACCCGTGTAGACGGCTTTGCAGGCCGTTGCCTCGCCTCTCGGCCACTCCACCAGGAGTTGTGGGGGTTCGGGAAGATCCCCCACGTTCCTGCGAGCGGACGACCAGGTTCGAACTGGCGACCTCAACCTTGGCAAGGTTGCGCTCTACCAACTGAGCTACGTCCGCTTGTCGTTTCCGTTCCGCTTCCGCGGCCCGGCGACGAGTTGAACTCTAGCGGATTCCGGGGCCAGCACAAAAACGCGTTTGTGCAGCGTGCTGCCCTGCGTCCAGTCCGAGACCCGGTCGGGGCCGCCCACCAGGCACCCGTCCTAGACTCGACTGTGTGTCCGACCTCCCTCCGCTCGCCCGCTTCGGCAACCTCGTGGCCACCGGTCTCACCGATGTGACCAGCGACGCCGCCGCCCTGGACTCCGCCGGCTTCTGGGCCGTGTGCGCGGACTACGAGGGCGGTCTGGTGTGCGCGCGCTTCCGTGACGTACGTCGCGAGCCCGCGCCCGCCCCGGTGCCGGGGGAGTGGCACGGGCCGGGCGTCGACGACTGGACGTCCTCGCTCGACCGCGCCGCGTACACGGCGGGCGTCCGCCGGATCCGTGAGCACATCGCGGCCGGCGAGGTGTACCAGGCCAACCTCTGCCGGGTGCTGTCCGCGCCCGTCGCCCCGGACGCCGACGTGGACGCCCTGACCGCGCTGCTGGCCCGCGGCAACCCCGCACCCTTCGCAGGAACGATTCGCCTCCCGGCGCACGGCGTCGAGATAGCCACCGCCTCCCCCGAACTCTTCCTGCGCCGCGACGGCCGGACCGTCGAGTCCGGCCCGATCAAGGGCACCGGACGCACCGAAGCGGACCTCCTGGAGAAGGACTACGCCGAGAACGTCATGATCGTCGACCTGGTCCGCAACGACATCGGCCAGGTCTGCGCCACCGGCTCGGTGACCGTGCCCGACCTCTGCGTCGTCGAGAAACACCCCGGGCTGGTCCACCTCGTCTCGCTCGTCCGGGGCGAGCTGCCCGAGACCGCCGGCTGGCCCGAGCTGCTCGCCGCCGCCTTCCCGCCCGGCTCCGTCACCGGCGCGCCCAAGTCCAGCGCCCTGCGGATCATCGACGCCCTGGAGACCGCCCCGCGCGGCCCGTACACCGGCGGCATCGGCTGGGTCGACGCCGACCGGCGCACCGCGGAGCTGGCCGTCGGCATCCGCACCTTCTGGATCGACCGGACGGCCGGCGAGCTGCGCTTCGGCACGGGCGCGGGCATCACCTGGGGCTCGGACCCCGAGGCGGAGTGGCGGGAGACCGAGCTGAAGGCCGCCCGGCTGCTCGCGGTAGCGTCGGGGACGTACGAGGCGAGTGGGAGGACCCTTACGTGAAGATCTGGCTCGACGGCGGACTGCAGGACATCGACTCCGCCCGTGTCTCCGTCCTCGACCACGGACTGACCGTGGGCGACGGCGTCTTCGAGACCGCGAAGGCGGTCGACGGGCGGCCGTTCGCGCTGACCCGCCACCTCGACCGGCTGGCCCGCTCGGCCTGCGGCCTCGGCCTGCCCGAGCCCGACCTCGACGAGGTCCGCCGCGCCTGCGCCGCCGTCGTGGAGGCCAACCCGATGGCCCTCGGCCGGCTGCGCATCACCTACACCGGCGGGGTCTCCCCGCTCGGCTCCGACCGCGGCGACCACGGCCCGACCCTCGTCGTCGCCCTCGGCGAGACCGCCCGGCGCGCCGACTCCACCGCCACGATCACCGTCCCGTGGACCCGCAACGAGCGCGGCGTCCTCACCGGCCTGAAGACCACCTCGTACGCCGAGAACGTCGTCGCCCTCGCCCGCGCCCACGAACAGGGCGCCACCGAGGCCCTGTTCGCCAACACCGTGGGACAGCTCTGCGAGGGCACGGGCTCCAATGTCTTCGTCGTCCTCGACGGCGAGCTCCACACCCCGCCCGTCGCCTCCGGCTGCCTCGCGGGCATCACCCGCGCCTTGGTCGTCGAATGGACCGGCGCCCGTGAGACCGACCTGCCGCTGGACGTCCTGGACCGCGCCGACGAGATCTTCCTGACGTCGAGCCTGCGTGACGTGCAGTCCGTGCACCGCGTCGACGCCCGCGAACTCTCCACCACCCCGGGCCCCGTGACGGCGAAGGCCATGCGGATCTTCGACGAGCGCTCCGGCGACGACCTCGATCCGTGAACCTCTCGATGCGGCGCTCGATCCGTAAAGGCTGAGGATATTCGGCGGACTCCGCGCGCCGTGGCGGGTAGAACACCCCTGATGACCACCACCCTGCGGCCCATCGAGCCGCTTCAGCACGCCGCCGACGGGTCCCGTTCGCGCCGCTACCAGGTATGTGTGAACAGCCGTCCCGTCGGCCGGATACACCTCGGCACGCGCCCCGACCCCGGGGCCACGGCCGCCCGCATCCTGGACCTGTGGATCGACGAACCGGACCGGCGGCGCGGCCGGGCCACGGTCGCCGCGCTCGCCGCCGAGGAGGTCGCCCGGGGCTGGGGCTGCCGACGCATCGAGACCAGCGTCCCGGCCGACGCCGAGCCCGCCCTGCGCCTGACCCAGGCACTCGGCTACGTCCTGCGCAACCGGAGCATGACCAAGCCCCTAGACGGCACCCCGCCCGACCTGCCCGAGGGCAGCCGGGGCCGGCCCATGACCGAGGCCGAGTACGAGCCCTGGAAGGCGAACGGCCTGGAGGGCTACGCGCAGGACCTGATCAGCCGCGGCGTACCCGAGGCGGAGGCCTACGGCAGGGCCGGCGAGGAATACGTGCGATGCCTGCCGCAGGGCGTGGCCTCCGCCGGCAGCCTCCTCAGCGTGCTGGAACACGAGGGCACGAGAGTCGGCACCCTCTGGCTGTGGCTGACCGACGACAAGGCCTTCGTCTACGAAGTGGAGGCGGACGCCGCCCACCGGGGCAGAGGCCACGGCCGTACGCTCATGCTGCTGGCCGAGGCCCAGGCCGTGGCGGCCGGGAAGCCCACCATCGCGCTCAACGTCTTCGCGGGGAACGTCCGGGCCGAATGCCTCTACGACTCGCTCGGCTACCAGACGACGGCCCACCACCTGTCCAAGCCCCTGCTCTGAGGGCCTGCCGGGCGGAGCCCCGGCGAGGGTGAGGTGGGGGTCAGGCGCCGCCGGCCAGCAGCCGGTCGGCGATCTCCTCGATCCGTTCGCGCAGCCCCGCCTGGCTCTTGCCGCCGTCGAGGCGCTCGCCGCCGATGACGTACGTCGGGGTGCCGGTCACGCCGATCGCCTTGCCCTCGGCCTGGTCGGCGTCGACGATCAGGATGTGCCGGCCGTCGATCAGCGCGGTGTCGAACTCCTCGGCGTCCAGCCCGAGTTCACGGGCCGCCTCGACCAGGAACGGCTCGCCGGCCCGGTCCAGTTCCTCGACCCGGCCGAGCACGGCCTCGACATACGGCCACGCCCGCCCCTGCTCCGCGGCCTCCTCGGCGGCCTGCGCGGCGGCGAAGGCGTGCTTGTGCTTCTCCAACGGGAAGTGCCGCAGCCGTACGTCGAGCCGGTCGCCGTAGCGGGCCCGCAGCGCGCGGATGTCGTCGAGGGCGCTTCGGCAGTCGGGACACTGGAGTTCGCACCAGACGTCCAGGACGACGGCGGACGGTACGGGGGACGAGTCGTTCATGGGGCCAGTCTCCCAGCTCCCGGGGAGTGAGCCGGACCGGAACGGGAGGGGGCACCGACCCCGAGACGACCCGGAGATGTCCCTGAGGTCTTCCCGGACCATGGCATATCGGACGCGTGGCGGTGCAGGATGGAAGGGACGGAACGAGACCGCCCGCCCGAGCACCGCCTGGAGGACCGGATGATTGCCGAGACAGTCTGTGCCGCCGTGGCCGCGGCAGGCCTGGGCATCGCCGCCATCACGGCGTATCGGAAGCGTTTCCTCCGGGCGACTCGTATCGCCGCCTATTCCCTGGTGCCCCTCGGTCTGGTGATGACCGGGGTCGTCGAGTGGGTGGCCGACACCGCCTTCAGTCCGACCGCGTGGGCCGGCTTCGGGGTGCTCGGCGCCGCCTGGCTGCTGTTCATGACCACCCGCGCCGTGGAGCGGCGCCGCGGGGTCACCGGCAAGGACCGCAAGGCGGCCAAGGCGTCCCGCACCGAGGCGATAGCCCCCGCGGCCTCCGCACCCTCGCTGGGGCAGGGCGCCCGACCGGCGGGACGCCCGGCGGCATCACCCCGGGCCGGCGGCGCGGGAAAGCCCGCGGCGGACGACTTCAGCGACATCGAGGCGATCCTCAAGAAGCACGGCATCTGACCCGCCGGGCCGCCGCGGACTGAAACGACACAGTAGGTCGAGCCGCGACGCCGAAGTGATCACGTTCGCTCCGTACGTTGTGGATATTGGCGAACTCTCCGTCATTCCGGGTCGGTTGATCGCGCGGAGGGTCTCCGCTGCGTCATCATCGCCACGAGATGCTGGACACAACAACACAGAGCGACACCGTCGTCCCACCGGAGGAGCGGCGAGGTTGTCTCTTCGCTCTCTCCCAGCCACCGCTGATGATCTTCCTAGCGGTGATCGGCTGCCTGCTGCTCATGGCGTCACTGCACGACCTGCTGATGCTCTGAGCCGTAAACGGAGCCCCTGACGCCACCCGTCGAGGGCTCCGTCAGCCCCGCACCCCACGCGTCCGCCGACCGTCGCCTCAGCCCGCCGCCTCCTTGCGGCGCGCCCGGTAGGCGGCCACATGCAGACGGTTTCCACAGGTGCGGCTGTCGCAGTAGCGGCGCGAGCGGTTACGGGAGAGGTCGACGAAGGCGCGCCGGCAGTCGGGGGCCTCGCAGCGGCGCAGCCGCTCCTGCTCCCCGGCGACGACGAAGAAGGCGAGCGCCATGCCGCAGTCGGCCGAGAGATGGTCGGCGAGCGACGCGCCGGGCGCGAAGTAGTGCACATGCCAGTCGTAGCCGTCGTGATCGGTGAGCCGGGGCGTGGTGCCGGCCGCGGCGATCAGCTCGTTGATGACCGAGGCGGCCGAGGCCGCGTCGGGCGCGGCGAAGACCTCCGCGAACCGGCCCCGGACCTTGCGCACGGCCGCGAGGTCGAACTCCGACAGCACACCGACATCGCTGACCTCGTGGTTTCGTACGAAGTCGGCGAGCGCGGCTACGGTCGCGAGCCCGTCGGTCGCCGCGTCGTTCTCCGGCACGGTGTTCACCAGATCCACCACGGCGTCGAGGGAACACCGGGTGTCGTGGGTGATCAGCACGTTTCGCTCCCTGGCCTGCGAGGGTCGGGCGGGCGCCCGCCGATGCTGGCCGATGGTAATCGCTCGGCGAGGCGGTGGACCGGTGCGGACCGGCCCCGGAGCGCCCTGGTACGAGCGGAACGGGCCAGGGGCGCGATTGGTGCCCGATCCCGTCGCGCTCGGTGACGACAGGGCGACGCCGCCGCGCGGAGGTCCGCGACGACGGCGTCGTTGGGTCGGCCTGAAGCCGTATTCGGTTGTCTTGGCCCGAGCCGTCTCCCCGAGTGGACGGCGCCGGGCGGCTCTGTGGGCCTCGCCCTAGCTCTCGGCCAGGATGTGCGAGAGCTCCTGATCGAGGTCGAAGTGCCGGTGCTCCGTGCCGGGTGGCACGGCGGCGTCCGTGCGCTTCAGGAAGGACTCCAGGGCCCGCGCCGGGGCTTCGAGGAGGGCCTCGCCCTCCGGGGAGCTCAGGGCGATGCACACGACGCCCTGGCCATGGCTGCGCGACGGCCAGACACGGACGTCGCCGGTGCCGGTGGGCCGGTGCAGCCCCTCGGCGAGGAGGTCGCGGGCGAACACCCATTCGACCGTTTCCTCTGCTCCGGTGTGGAAGGTGGCGTGCACGGCGTAGGGATCGGCCGTGTCATACCGCAGTCCCGCTGGAACGGGCAGTGAGGACTCGCTCGACACAACGAGGCGCAGGTGCAGCTCGCAGCTGACCGTGGTGTTCATAAGCGCCAAGGCCTTTCGCTCAGTGTGCGCTCGGGGATTCGCACGTCGGCGAAATCGACATGCCACCTACGGTGCCGTTGTAAACCCCTCTGGGAGTTTTGCGTCGCTTTTGGTAGCTCATCCGGCCGAGACCGTCTTCTGTGGGTACGACCATTCCGGTGACCGGTTTCTCTCCGGTAGGGTTTGGCCGTATGGACACGGGGAGTTACGGAACGGGGGAGGTCGCCGTGGCGACCGACGGAACGAAGAGTGACACAAACGTAGCGAACAGTGAGGCCGATGTGGCCAAGAACGAAGCGCCGCTCGGATCTCGTGCGCCGGAATTCGTCAGAGCCCGGCGGATGCTGCACCTCAGCTGGCAGGTGGCGATCTTCATCGTCGGCCTCGCGGTGGTGATAGCGGGTGTGATCATGCTGCCACTGCCGGGCCCCGGCTGGCTCGTGATCTTCGGCGGCATGGCGATCTGGGCGACCGAATTCGTCTGGGCCCAGCTGGTGCTCCGCTGGACCAAGCGGAAGGTCACCGAGGCCACCGAGCGCGCCCTGGACCCCAAGGTCCGGCGGCGCAACATCATTCTGACGACGATCGGCCTGGTGATCGTGGCCGTTCTCGTCGGTGTCTATGTCTGGAAGTTCGGCCTCGAGATGCCCTGGAACATCAAGGACCAGTGATCACGGGCGGGCCGGTGCGGGGCTGCGGAACGTGGTCGGAGGCATCCCCTGACATGGGGTAATGTTCTTCCTGCGTCCGGGCGATTAGCTCAGTGGGAGAGCGCTTCGTTCACACCGAAGAGGTCACTGGTTCGAACCCAGTATCGCCCACCGGATGATGGCGACCCGGTCCACGGAAACGTGGGCCGGGTCGCTTTTCGTTGCGGTCCGGCATGGGTTTCCGGGGCGCCGGAAGGGTCGTACGGCTCCCGATGGGCCGCGATTCGGCACGGGTTGGCCGACGGCCGTCAGTGGCTGTGTCGATGCTTCCGGAATCCGTCGTTTTTTGGCCGGATCCGGTGCTTCGGCGCCCGCGGTCGGGGGCCGCGTCCGGTTGGTCCGCCGTGCTTCGGGGATGGTTCGGCGAGCGGTGCCGGGGTCGCCCCACTGACTCCTTTCAGTCTCGTCCGTTCGTCGTCCACCGGCCCCTGTGACGTTCGACCCGTCGATCGCAACTCCCCTACCTGGGCTTTCAGTTGAGCTGCCGTCACCTGCGGTGCCGTCGCGCCCGGCCTGGCGGCCGCTGCGCTTTCCATCAATTCCTGTCCGAATCATTGACGTCTCCTGAGGGGCTCCGTACCTTGTGCCAGCAAGCGCTTACTTGAAACGATTCATGGCGCGGGACTCGGCGTCGCGGGGAGGCTCAACCATGCAGCAAAACAGGAACGTTGAGAGGCGGACGGTCCTCAAGGCGGCGGGAGCCTCACTGGCCGTCGCGGGGCTGGGGGCGACGGCCACGGCGTGTGGCGGGGGCAGTGGCGCGGGAGACGGGACGGTGACGATCCGTTACGCCTGGTGGGGCGCCGAGGACCGCGCGCAGCGCATCAAGAAGTCCATCGCGCTTTTCGAGAAGAAGTACCCGAAGATCAAGGTGAAGACCGACTTCCAGGTCTATCCCGACTTCTGGAAGAAGTTCAACACCCAGGCCTCCGGTGGAAATCCGCCGGATGTGTTCCAGAATGCCATCGGTTTCCTGCGGAAATATGACGCGAAGAATGTGCTGCTCGATCTGAGCCCCCAGGTCGAGGCGGGCAACCTCTCCATGGACGGCTTCAGAGCCGGACTGGAGAAGTTCGGCGAGGTCGACGGAAAACTGCTCGGCGTCCCGGTCGGCTCGAACTCGATGGCCCTGGTCATCGACAAGCCCGTCTACACCAAGTCCGGCGTGAAGCCGGAGCAGGGCTGGACCTGGGACGACTTCGACGCGGCGATGAAGAAGATCCGGGAGAAGGCGGGCCGGGCCGGTGACAGCGGCATGTACGGCGTCATGTACCTCTACGACCTCTATCTGCGCCAGAACGGCAAGGCGTTCTTCACCGAGGACGGGCTCGGCTTCACCGAGGCCGACCTGAAGGCCTGGTGGACGAAGGCCGAGAAGGGCCTGGAGGAGGGCATCTTCGCCGACCCCAAGAAGGTCGCCCAGACCAAGCCCAAGTCGGCGGTCGCCGCGGAACTCGCCGCCGGTGAGTTCACCTGGGACAACTTCACCGTCCGCTACACCTCCGAGGGCAAGAGCGAGTACGGGCTGGCGCCCATCCCGACCACCGACGGCAAGAAGACCGGGCAGTACCTCGGTTCCCTCATGCTCAGCGCGTCCAAGCGCACCCAGCACCCCAAGGAAGTCGCACAGTTCATCGACTTCATGGTGCACGATCCCGAGGTCGCCAAGATC
Organism: Streptomyces sp. NPDC107538; assembly: GCF_055657445.1. Taxonomy (NCBI): domain Bacteria; kingdom Bacillati; phylum Actinomycetota; class Actinomycetes; order Kitasatosporales; family Streptomycetaceae; genus Streptomyces; species Streptomyces sp. NPDC107538. The sequence goes on from NZ_JBVKAY010000015.1 coordinate 29,979, forward strand.
ATGGGCTATGACCGCGGAGTGCCCGCGACGCAGGCCCAGTACGACGCGTTCCAGCCGACCGACCCGGTCAACAAGGCCATCGCCGAGTACGAGGAGTCCCTCGTGGCGGCGGGCGTCCTGGAACCCATCACCCCGCATCCGAACGGCGCGGACATCTGCGAGGCGGCATTCATGCGCATCGCCGAGGAGCTCGCCCTGGGCAAGCGGTCGGTCGACGACGCCGTCAAGCAGTTCTTCACCGAGTCGAAGACGGCTCTCGGCAGCTGATGGGAACCGCCGTGACACACGCCCCTGCGATGGAGGACCTGACCAAGGACTCCGAGCCGCGGCACCGTCCGGCCAAGCCTCCGCGCCCCGCCGCACTCAAGCGGCGGGGCCGCCGGGAGACACTGGCCGGCTACCTCTTCATGTCCCCCTGGATCGCCGGGTTCCTGCTGCTGACAGCGGGCCCGATGGTCGCGTCGCTCTACTTCGCCTTCACCGACTACAACCTGTTCGACGCGCCGAAGTGGATCGGCCTCGACAACTTCTCCGAGATGTTCGCCGATCCGCGCTGGCAGAACTCGGTGAAGGTGACGCTCTGGTACGTCGTCGTCGGTACGCCGATCAAGCTGCTCGCCGCCCTCGGTGTGGCGCTGCTGCTGGCCCAGAAGCGGCGCGGGCAGGCCTTCTACCGGGCCGCCTTCTACGCTCCGTCGCTGATCGGGGCGAGCGTCTCCATCGCGATCGTGTGGAAGGCGATCTTCTCGGACGACGCCATCGTCGACCGTACGCAGCAGCTCTTCGGGATCGACGTCGGCGGCTGGACCGGTGACCCGGACCTGATCATCTACAGCCTGGTGGCGCTCACCGTCTGGCAGTTCGGCGCCCCGATGGTGATCTTCCTCGCCGGTCTCAAGCAGGTCCCGCGCGAGCTGTACGAGGCGGCCGAGGTCGACGGGGCGGGCACGCTCCGGCGGTTCTGGAACATCACCCTGCCGATGATCTCCCCGGTCCTCTTCTTCAACGTCCTGCTGGAGACGATCCACTCCTTCCAGATCTTCAGCTCGGCGTACATCGTCGGTGGCGGCGCCGGCGGCAGCGCCTGCGGTCCGGCCGACGGCTCGATGGTCTACACCTGTTATCTGTACGTCCAGGGCTTCGAGAACAGCCGGATGGGCCTGGCCTCCGCCATGGCCTGGGTGCTGCTCGTCGGGGTCGCCCTGGTGACGGCGGTTCTGTTCTGGTCCCAGAAGCGCTGGGTGCACTACGAGGAGGGCGCCTGATGAGCGCACAGGCCACCGAGATCGCCCCGGCACCGGCCCCGTCCGGTGGGTCGGGTGCCCTCCGGCGCAAGCTGCCCGGCTCGCTCGCCTGGCACCTCGGGTCGTTGCTCATCCTCGCGGTGATCCTCTACCCGGTGATCTGGGTGATCGGCGGCTCCTTCAAGGACAGCGACGACATCATCGGCAGCCTGGACCTGCTCCCGAGCGACCCGATCATCACCAACTACACCCGGCTCTCCGACGGCATCGCCGACATCCCGATCTCCACGTTCTTCCTCAACTCGCTCACGCTCGCGCTCGGTTCGGTGGTCGGGATCCTGGTGTCCTGCTCGCTGACGGCGTACGCCTTCGCGAAGATCAGGTTCGCCGGGCGCAATCTGCTCTTCACGCTGATGATCGGCACGCTCCTGCTGCCGTACCACGTGCTGCTGATCCCGCAGTACGTGCTGTTCCGCAACATGGACCTGATCAACACCTACACCCCGCTGCTGCTGCCGAAGTACCTGGCCACGGAGGCGTTCTTCGTCTTCCTGATGGTGCAGTTCATGCGGAACCTGCCCAAGGAGCTCGACGAGGCGGCCCGGCTCGACGGCTGCGGGCACTTCCGGATCTACTGGTCGATCGTGCTGCCGCTGTGCCGGCCCGCGCTCATCACCAGCGCGATCTTCACCTTCATCAACGCCTGGAACGACTTCATGGGCCCGCTGATCTATCTGAACGAGCCCGACAAGTACACGGTCTCGCTCGGGCTGAAGATGTTCGTGGACCAGGACGCCGTGGCCAACTACGGCGGCATGATCGCGATGTCCCTGGTGGCACTGCTGCCGGTGCTCGCCTTCTTCCTCGCCTTCCAGCGCTATCTGATCGACGGTATGGCCACCTCGGGTCTGAAGGGCTGAGGTGAGCTGACCATGGCCCTGGCCCGCACCCGTACCCGCGCCCCCGCGAAGTCCGCCGCACCCCGTGAGGAGTCCCTGCTCGCCCAGCGGTTCGCGCTGTTCGCCGAGTGTCTGCTCACCGGGGTGTGGATCGCGCTGGCCTCGCTGCCGCTGGTGACGTACCCCGCCGCGTTCGCCGCCGGCGCCCGGCATCTGAGGCGCCGTACCGCCCATGAGGGCGGCGGATGGCGGGAGTTCGTGGCCGACTTCCGGGCGGCGGTGCGCGGCGGCTGGCTCGTCGGGCTCGCCGGATGGGCGGCCTGCGCGGTGGTCTGGGTGGACGTCCTGGCCGTACGCGCCGGCATCCCGGGCGGGCCGCTGGTCGGCGCGATCGGGGTGCTCGCGCTGATCGGTGCCGTCGTCGCCGGGCTGCGCGCGGCGGCGGTGTGGCGGCCCGGCACCACCTGGCGGGCCCTGCTCGGCGCGGCCGGGCGGCGGACCGTGCTCGACCCTGCCGGATCCTTTCTGCTCGTCGGCGGGCTGGCCGTGGTGGCCTGTTCCGCCTGGTTCGTCGCGCCGCTGGCGGTCCCGGTCCTCGGGGCCGTCGCGGCGGCGGCCCTCGCCGTGGAGGAGCGGCACCGGCGCCGCCGCTGACCCGCGGCGGTGCCCCGTACCCGGGTCGGCGTCTCCGGAGGCGCCGCACCTCTCTCTGTCATGCCCCTGACTACCCGCACGCAGGACTTCCCGTTCGGAAAGGAAAGGCCATGTCCCCCATCGACCGCAGGTCCCTTCTCAAGGCGGCCGCCGTCGCCGGAGCCGCCACGCAGATGAGCTGGGCGCTAGGGAGTTCGCACGCGCAGGCCGCGCCCAGAGCCGAGACGGCCGAGGCCGAGCCGGTGACCCTGGACTGGCTGGAGGACGGCGGACTCGGCGCCGCACCCGGTTCGACAGTCGGCGTGCCCTGGCCGAAGGGCGCGTACGAAAAAGAACAGTCGTTTTCCTTGACTGACGCGGACGGCAAGGCCGTGGCCGTGCAGTCCTGGCCGATCGGCTACTGGCCCGACGGCTCCGTGAAGTGGACCGCGCACGCGGTGGGCGCGGGCGCCGGCGCAGGCAAGCTCACCCTCGCCGCGGGCACGCCGGCCGCGCCGGAGAAGAAGGTCACCGTCGACAAGAGCGGCGGCACCATCGACGTGTCGACCGGTGTCATCACCGTCAAGATCGGCAAGTCCGGCTCCACGCTCGTGAAGTCCGTGCTGCGCGGCTCCACCGAGATCGCTCAGAAGGGCCATCTGGTGCTGCTGCGCCAGCCCGAGATCGAGGACGGCGACCAGGGCACGGAGAAGACCCAGCGCTACGAGAGCCTCATCGACAAGGTCGAGGTCGAGCAGGAGGGCCCGGTGCGTGCCGTGGTCCGCATCGACGGCAAGCACCGCAAGGGAAGCCACAGCTGGCTGCCCTTCTCGATCCGCCTCTACTTCTACGCGGGCGCCGAGTCGTTCCGCATGGTGCACACCATCACCTTCGACGGCAACCAGGAGCCCGGAAAGGCCGGCGGTGACTTCGTCCGCGGCATCGGCGTCCGCTTCGAGGTGCCGATGCGCGACGCCGCGTACGACCGGCACATCCGGATCGGCGGCGAGGGAACGGGCCTGCTGCGGGAGGCCGTGAAGGGCATCACCGGGCTGCGGCGCGACCCGGGCGCGGCCGTGCGCACCGCCCAGTTCGAGGGCAAGAAGCTGCCCGACCCCTCCACCTGGGACCAGCGGGTCACCACCCGACTCCAGTACATCCCCGAGTGGGGCGACTACACGCTCTCGCAGCTCTCCGCCGACGGCTTCGGGGTCCGCAAGCGCACCAAGAAGGGCCACGGCTGGATCCCGGCCGGCGGCGGCCGACGCGCGAGCGGCTTCGGCTACGTCGGCGGCGCGTCCGGCGGGTTCGCGTTCGGGCTGCGGGACTTCTGGGAGAAGTTCCCCGCCCAGCTCGACATCCGCGACGCCCACACCGACACCGCCGAGGTCACCCTCTGGCTCTGGTCGCCCGAGGCGCAGCCCATGGACCTGCGCTTCTACCACGACGGCATGGGCCAGGACACCTACCCCGAGCAGCTCGAAGGCCTCAACATCACCTACGAGGACTACGAGCCCGAGTTCGGCACCCCCTACGGCATCGCCCGCACCAGCGAACTCCTCTTCTGGGCCCACGAGTCCACGCCCGGCGCCGAGGCCATGGCCCAGCAGGTCGAGGCCGTCCGCACACCCCCGCAGCTCGCCACCCCGCCCAAGCAGCTCATCAAGGCGGGCGTCTTCGGCCAGCTCTTCTCCGAACCGGACCGCTCCACCGCCCCCAAGGCCAAGATCGAGGACCACCTCGACTTCCTCTTCACCTACTACAAGGACCAGGTGGAGATGCGCCGGTGGTACGGCTTCTGGGACTACGGCGACATCATGCACAGCTACGACCCCAGCCGCCACCAGTGGTGCTACGACGTCGGCGGCTACGCCTGGGACAACTCCGAACTCTCGCCCGACCTGTGGCTCTGGTTCGCGTACATGCGCTCCGGTCGCGCGGACATCTTCCGCTTCGCCGAGGCCATGACCCGCCACACCGGCGAGGTCGACGTGTACCACCTCGGCAAGTGGGCCGGCCTCGGCACCCGGCACGGCGTCCAGCACTACGCCGACAGCGCCAAGCAGCAGCGGATCGCCAACACCACGTACCGCCGCTACTACTACTTCCTCACCGCCGACGAACGCGTCGGCGACCTCATGCACGCCAACGTCGACTCCGACGAGACGTTCCTCGTCCTCGATCCAATCCGCAAGATCCGCACCGAGCCGTACACCCCCGACCGCAACGCGCTGTCGATCGGGTTCGGCACCGACTGGTCGGGCCTGGTGTCGGCGTGGCTGACCGAGTGGGAGCGGCGCGGCCCCAAGTGGGAGAAGGCCAAGGCACGGGTGCTGTCGACCATGGAGACAATCGCCGCCCAGCCCAACGGCTTCGTCCAGGGCAACGGGCTGTACGACCTGGACACCGGGAAGTTCGCCGTCGCCGACAAGCCCGTGGTCGGGGTCTCGCACCTGTCGGCCATGTTCGGGCTGGTCGAGATGTGCGCGGAACTCCTCGACCAGATCGAGATGCCCAAGTTCAAGGAGGCCTGGCTCGACTACTGCCGCTACTTCAACGCGACCAAGGCCGAGCAGACCGCCCGCTACGGCTCCAACTTCGGGACCCTGCTGCTCTTCCAGGGCCACTCGCGGCAGGACGCGTACGCGGCGGTCCAACTGGGCGACGACAAGCTGGCGGCCCGTGCGTGGCGGCAGTTCTACAACAGCGCCGACCCCTGGGACTACAAGGAGTCGACCGACTGGTCCACGAAGAAGATCGAGGGGCCGACGGCGCTCGTACCGGGCAGTGAGGCGGCGTGGGTGTCGACCAACGCGACGGCGCTGTACGGGCTGGCGGCGATCCAGAACCTGGCGCTGGTGGGCGACAAGATGCCGTGACGCTCCGCTGGGGGCGCCGGGGGGTTCGGGGTGCCTGGGGTGGGTGGGGAACTGCGGGCCCGGTGGGGCTTCTCGCGCAGTTCCCCGCGCCCCTGACGGGGCGCGCGCCTCAGGTCAGCTTTCCGAGGAGGTTCCGTACTCGGCGTGCGTCGCGCAGGCGTTGTTCGTAGGTGGCGCCTGCCGCGAGGAGGGCCAGGCCTGCGAGGGCCGGGGGCGCCCAACGGGGGAGGGCGTCCACGACCTGGGCTATGTAGGGCGCCAGTTCGTGCAGGGTGACCAGGGTGAGGGTGGTGCCGCCGAGGAGGAGGGGGGACTGGAGGCGGTGGTGGGCGCCGAGGAGGGTGACGGCCAGGGCGGCGGTGCCCAGCAGCAGGGGGCGCAGCCAGTGGGTGTCGCCCCAGGCCGCGACGAGGCTCGGGACGAGGGTGACGGCGAGTCCCGGGCCGTACGCCGTCCAGGACGAGGCCGCCGGGTCCCGGCGCCGGCGCAGTCGGCCGACGATCAGGGCCGGGACGGTCACCGGCAGCGTGTACGCCTCCGGTGAGCCGACCTCCCAGACCGCCAGCCGTACCCAGGAGGCCAGGACGAAGAGCGCGGCGGCCACGTAGCCGAGGTTCCGGCGGTCCGGTCGTACGGCCGTACCCGCGACGATCACTCCGCAGAGCGCCAGGGTCAGAGCCAGCAGCGGTGGGTGGGTGGCGGAGAGGGCGATGGCCAGGAGGCCTGCCGCGGCTCCGGTCGCCTCGACCGGAATGGTCATGGGCGAGTCGTCGAGGCGGGCCGCGAGCAGCGCGGCGACGGTCGGGACGGTGAGGACGAGCAGGGCCGTGTGCTGCGGCTCCCAGCCGGCGGAGGCGCCGATCGCGCAGGTCAGGGCGGTGACGTGGACGAGGGCGGCGGGCGCGGTGAGAGCGCCGAGGTCCGTGCGCCGGAGCCATGCGGCCGTGGCGAACAGGGTGGTCGAGGTGGCAAGGACCGTGAGGGTCGCCGCTTCGGTGGCGAGGGAGGCCAGGGCCAGGCTCAGGGAGGTGATCAGGGCCAGGACGGTGGCGGCGAGGGGGAGGGGCGACCGGAGGCGCGCGGGGATCGCCGACCGGAGCGGCTCGGCGGACACCGGCTCGGTCGGCTCGGCGGACACCGGCTCGGTCGGCTCGGCGGACACCGGCTCGGTCGGCTCGGCGGACACCGGCTCGGTCGGCTGGGGGGACGCGGGGTCGGTCGGCTGGGGGGATTCGGGCTCCGCCGAGCGTGCGGTTCCCGCGAAGACCAGCAGGGCCACGATCAGCAGACCGTCCACCACCAGACCGGCCGCGTACGGGAGTTCGAGGACCGCCGGGAGGACCAGGGCCGTCGCCCAGGCGAGGACGAGGGCGCCGACCCGGGCCGGGGTGCGCCAGGGCGTGGTGCCTGCGGCCACGGTGCGCGCGGACAGGGCCAGCACCCCGGCGACGACGGCGAGCACAAGAGGCACGGCCGCCGTGTCCGGGGGCCAGGGCGCGTCGAGGGTCACCGCCGCTCGGGCGTCCGCCGGCGCACCCGACCAGACGCGCTCCAGCAGGCCGACCGGGCCCAGCAGCGCGATGGCCACCACCGGCAGCGCGGTGACCAGGGCGAGAACCTGGACGACGGCGGAGGCGCGGAGGAGACCGCGCCGTACGGGCTCGGGGGCGTGTGCCCGTACGGCTGTCAACAGGGCCAGCCCGCAGAGGAGATAGCCGGGAACCGTCCACCCCTCGGGCAGGGCCGCGCGGGCGATGCCGCCGAGGCCGGTCACCGCGAGGAGCCCGCCGGTGAGGGCGGTGCCGAGGGCCAGGGCCGGCTTCGGCGTGAGCCGGGCGGCCGTCAGGGCGGTCGCTGCCGCGAGGGCGAGGAGCGCCGCCGCACGGGCGGCGGCGCCCGGGCCGACGGCGCCCGGGCCGACGGCGGCCCACGAGAGCCACCCGGCCGCCAGTACACCCGAGGCACCCCAGCCGAACGCGCCCACCATGGCGACGATCCGTACCGGCTTCAGGGGCCCTCGGAGCGCGATCGCGGTGTCGGCCGCCGCTGTCACCAGCAGTGCGGCCGTGACCGTCTCCACGCTCGCGTTCGTCGCGAACGACCAGAGAAGGAGGGGGAGTTGAGCGGCAACCAGGGCGAGGGGGAGGGGCAGGGCGAGAGTGAGGGTGGTGCGGGGGAGTGTCGAGTCGGTGTCCGCCGGCTCGGGCGCCGGTGCGCGGAGGCCCCGGCCGTACGCCGCCCATGTCACCGCGAGCACCGCCGTCGCGACCGCCGCGTACCCCGTGCCGTCCGCCCCGGCGAACGCCACCTCGTGCAGGGCGTACGCGTCCAGGACCGTCAGCGCGAGGGCGAGACCGGCCACCGCCTCGGCGGTCGAGCGCAGACCCCGGCGCAGGAGCGGCACGGGAGCGCCGAGCGCGGCCACGGTGACCGCGCCGAGCACCAGGGCCCGGCCGGCGATACCCATATGTCCCCAGCTGACCAGCGTGAACGCGATCGCCGCGACGGTCAGCAGCACGCCCCCGAGGACTAGCAGCACGTTCTGGACGCCGGGTGCCGACGCCTCGGGACGGCGCGCGGCTGGTGCGACGGGCGCGGGCCGCGCCGCGTACAGCGCGTTGACCAGCCAGGCGCGCCGGGTCAGCAGGACGGCGCGGCGGGCGTCGAGGTGCCGCAGTTCGGCGTCGAGGACCCGCAACTCCTCGGCAGGGGACGGAAAATGCGTCATGCGTCGGAGTGTGGTCCCGGTCACGCCGCACGACATGAGCGCGCATACTCAGAGGACGTACTCAGATCCCGCGCGAAACCGCCCCGTGCGGGCAGAATCCGCCCATGGACTGGTGTCACTACCGCTTCCGAAGCCACTGGAACCTGCCCGCGCCGCCCGCCGCCGTGTACGACGTGCTCCGGCGGGCCGACGACTACCCGCGCTGGTGGCCGCAGGTCCGCGAGGTGACCCGGATCGACGACCTCACCGGCACCGTCCGGATCCGCTCCCTCCTGCCGTACGACCTCACCTTCACCGCGCGGGAGGTACGGCGTGACCAGGCCGCCGGGGTCCTGGAGATCGGGATGACCGGCGACCTGGACGGCTGGGCCCGCTGGACGGTCACCGCCGACGGGACCGGCACCCTCGCCCGCTACGACCAGGAGGTCGACGTCACCAAGCCCCTGATGCGACGGCTCGCCGTACCGGGGCGGCCCGTGTTCCGCGCCAACCACGCGCTGATGATGCGCGCGGGACGACGCGGACTCCTCACGTACCTCACGGCCCGGGGACAAGCGGTTTGAACCAGACCCGCCGGGGCCTGTATTGTTCAGTCCGTTCCCGGGCGATTAGCTCAGTGGGAGAGCGCTTCGTTCACACCGAAGAGGTCACTGGTTCGAACCCAGTATCGCCCACCGGGTAAAGGCCGGTCCGCATCGAGCGGACCGGCTTTTTTCATGCCCCGTGACGGTCTTCGGCTGACGGCGCTCAGGCCGCCGCCGGCAGGTCCGGGCGCAGCGGCCACGCCGGGTCGACCGCTTCCTCCGTGCCGCTGCGGGCGAACCAGGCCTGGAGGCCGCGGGCCTGGGCCGCGTGCCAGACGGCCTGGAGCGTGTGCAGTTCGGCGGGGGACAGGCGCGCGAGCCGGGGCGCGAAACGGCGCCCGACCGCGCGCACCACGTCCATCGCGGCCTGCGCGTCGGCACCCGCGTCGTGCGCGCCCTCCAGGACGACCTCGTAGTGCGCGCACAGATCGGTGAGCGTGCGCCGGCCCTTGCGGTAGCGGTCCAGATGCTTGTCCAGGACCCGCGGATCGAGCACCCGCAACGGCGTCGTCTCGAACCAGCGGTCCAGCGACGAGGCGCGATGCCGCCGCAACTCACGGTCCAGCATGGTCAGATCGAACGGCGCGTTCATCACGACCAGCGGACGGCCGCGCACCGCCTGCTCGGCCAGCGCCCTGGCTATCTCCTCCATCACCGGCGCCGGCCACCGGCCGTCGCGCTGCAACCGCTCGTCCGTCAGCCCGTGCACCGCCGTCGCCCCGGCGGGCACCGGCACGCCCGGGTTCACCAGCCACCGGGTCACCCGGGGGCGGGTCCCGGGCGCGTCCTGGACGACGACGGCGGCCGACACGATCCGGTCGGTCTCGACGTCCACACCCGTGGTCTCCGTGTCGAACGCCGCCAAGGGCCCCTCGTACCAACACGTCATGTGTCCACAACTCCTCGTTCACCCACGGCAGCTGACGTCCCGTCTTCTGCCTGTTTGGTGATACCCGGGCTGTTTGCGCCGTACGCCGGAAGGAGACAACAGAAGTACGGGTCCGTGCAGTTCAGAGGCCCGGCACGGGGAAACACCAGTAGGGGAAGGCTGTTGGTCATGGCCATAGCGCAGCCCGAGCGGGGCGGGCTGCTGCCCGAGCACGCGGCACCGCTCCGCGGCTCCCTCGCCACCACCGCCTGCATGGAGACCCTGCAGGTGGGCTATCTGCACGCCGTGGCAGCCGCGGCCGGCTGCTCGCTCTCCCAGCCCTTTCCGGACAACGGCATCGACTGGCACGTCAGCCACGGCTCGCCCGGCCACACCGTCGACGACGAAGTCACCATCAAGGTGCAGCTCAAGGCCACCTACCAGCTCCCGCCCAGCCCACCGGGCCGGTCCTTCTCCTTCACCCTGGACAACCAGCACCTCGCGAAGCTCGCCCGCACCCCCGTCTCGGTGCACAAGATCCTGGTCGTGATGATCGTCCCCAGATCGCAGGAGCAGTGGCTGCGCGCCGGCCACGACCGGCTCGACCTGCGGCACTGCTGCTACTGGATCAACCTCGCCGGACACCCGATCACCGGTAGGCGCCGCACCACCGTGCGCATACCGACCTCGCGCATCTTCGACGACCGAGCGCTCTGCGAGATCATGACGCGGGTCGGAACGGGAGGCAGACCGTGACCCACGGCCCCATCGACGACGACGGCACCGGCCCGCGCCCCCACGGCGAGGGACCCGGCCGACGCCCCTACGACGACGCCTCCGGCCGGCGCCCGCACCGCGCCGACCCGCCCGGCCGCCGCCCCCGCGCCGAGGACGCGCCGACGGGCCGTCCCCGCGGCGAGGGCGCGCGGACGAGCCGTCCCCACGAGGAGGACCCGTCCGTACGCCGTCCCATCGGCGAACCCGTACGTCCCGTGCGGGCCCACCCCGTCGAGCCCACCTGGACCCAGCCGCCCGACCCCGCCCAGGTCGACCCGGCCGTCCTCGGCGCCCTGCTGCGCCGGCACGGCTGGCAGCGGCGCGGCGGAGCCGCCGGACGGTACGGCCGCTGGACCCCACCGGGACCGGCCGGGCGGGGCATGAGCCTGCTCGTGCCCGAGAACCGGGCCTTCCCCGACAGCGACGACCTGCTCGGCGAAGCCCTCACCGCGCTGTCCCGCAGCGGTTCGCCCGCCGCACGGGACGTACTGGTCGCCCTCGCCGTGCCCAGCGACGAGATCCACTGGTGGCGGGACGTGCCGACCGGCCCGCTGGGCACCGCCTCCTGGGTCGTCGAGGACCAACTGCGCTCCGCCGCCCGCCAGATGCTCCTCGCGGCGGCGCTGGCCACCCGCGCCCGCGCCGGCTACTACGGCGCCCGGCACCGCCGGCCCGCCGCGGCCTCCCTCGACGGCGTCCTCGTCGGCGCCGCCCCCGGCGGCCGCAGCCTCACCGCCTTCGTCCCCGTGGCCACCGGCCGCCCCCTCGCCTTACGCCTGCACCAGGCCCTGTACGCCACCCGCGAGGCCATCGACTACCAGCGCGCCACCGGCGGCATGGACGCCTTCGACGGCGCCGTCGAGGCCGGGGTCAGCCATGAACTGACCGAGGCCCTCGTCGCCCTGGTCCGCGGCACCGAGGGCGCCCGCGTCGCCGTCGACTGGGCACCCGCCGCCGGGATCCCCGAAGGCGGGGCGCCACCGGCCGAGCCCGTCGAGTTCTCCCCGGGCGACCTGCCTGTGCTGCGCGAGGCCGGGGCCCGCTATCTGCGCGAGGAACCCGCCATGCCGGTGCGGATCACCGGGGCCGTGGTGCGGATGCGCCGGTCGGGGGCGCGCGGCGAGGGCACGGTACGGCTGCGGGTCATCGCCGGCGTCGAGGTCCCGCACGTCCGGATGACCCTGGACGAGGAGGCGTACCGGATCGCGGGGCAGGCCCATCTCGTCGGTCTGCCGGTCCGGGTGCACGGGAGGCTGGAGAGCCGGGGCGGTTTCCGCAGGCTCACCGGCGCCGACGGGGTCGCGCCCGTGCAGGTCGACGAGGCCGAGCGGGACCGGCTGATGAAGTCGCTCCAGGAGACCGCGGAGATCACGGCGTTCTTCGAGGAGGCCTGCGGAGGGGACTGACGGCCGCTGTCCTTAACCGTTTCGCAGAGGGCGCCCTTGGCTCGGTACGATTCGGGGACCACATACGAAAAATTTCGTATGTGGTCCCCTTCAGTCAGGAGAGACCGGTGTCCGACGTCCGTGTGATCATCCAACGCGATTCCGAGCGGGACGAGCGCGTGGTGACGACGGGCACTACGGCCGCCGACCTCTTCGCCGGTGAACGGACCGTCGTCGCGGCCCGCGTGGCCGGTGAGCTGAAGGACCTCGCGTACGAGGTGAAGGACGGCGAGACCGTCGAGGCCGTGGAGATCTCCTCCGAGGACGGCCTCAACATCCTCCGCCACTCCACCGCGCACGTCATGGCCCAGGCCGTGCAGGAGCTGTTCCCCGAGGCGAAGCTGGGGATCGGGCCGCCGGTCCGCGACGGCTTCTACTACGACTTCGACGTCGAGAAGCCGTTCACGCCCGAGGACCTCAAGGCCGTCGAGAAGAAGATGCAGGAGATCCAGAAGCGCGGCCAGCGCTTCTCGCGCCGCGTCGTCACCGACGAGGCCGCCCGCGAGGAACTGGCGAACGAGCCGTACAAGCTGGAGCTGATCGGCCTCAAGGGCTCGGCCTCCTCCGACGACGGCGCGGACGTCGAGGTCGGCGCCGGCGAGCTGACGATCTACGACAACCTGGACGCCAAGACCGGTGACCTGTGCTGGAAGGACCTCTGCCGCGGTCCCCACCTGCCGACCACCCGCAACATCCCGGCGTTCAAGCTGATGCGCAACGCCGCCGCGTACTGGCGCGGCAGCGAGAAGAACCCGATGCTCCAGCGCATCTACGGCACCGCCTGGCCCTCCAAGGAGGAGCTGAAGGCGCACCTCGACTTCCTCGCCGAGGCCGAGAAGCGCGACCACCGCAAGCTGGGCAACGAACTCGACCTGTTCTCCATCCCCGACGAGATCGGCTCCGGCCTCGCCGTCTTCCACCCCAAGGGCGGCATCATCCGCCGGGTCATGGAGGACTACTCGCGCCGCCGGCACGAGGAGGAGGGCTACGAGTTCGTCTACACCCCGCACGCCACGAAGGGGAAGCTCTTCGAGGTCTCGGGCCACCTGGACTGGTACGCCGACGGCATGTACCCGCCCATGCAGCTCGACGAGGGCGTGGACTACTACCTCAAGCCCATGAACTGCCCGATGCACAACCTGATCTTCGACGCGCGCGGTCGCTCGTACCGTGAACTGCCCTTGCGTTTGTTTGAGTTCGGCACTGTGTACCGGTACGAGAAGTCCGGCGTCGTGCACGGCCTCACCCGTGCCCGGGGCTTCACCCAGGACGACGCGCACATCTACTGCACCCGCGAGCAGATGGCGGACGAGCTGGACAAGACGCTCACGTTCGTCCTGAACCTGCTGCGCGACTACGGGCTCACGGACTTCTATCTGGAGCTGTCCACCAAGGACCCGGAGAAGTTCGTCGGCTCGGACGAGGCGTGGGAGGAGGCCACCGAGACGCTCCGACAGGTCGCCGAGAAGCAGGGCCTCCCGCTGGTCCCGGACCCGGGCGGCGCCGCGTTCTACGGCCCGAAGATCTCTGTTCAGGCGCGCGATGCGATCGGTCGCACCTGGCAGATGTCCACGGTCCAGCTCGACTTCAACCTGCCCGAGCGCTTCGACCTGGAGTACACCGGTCCGGACGGCTCCAAGCAGCGTCCGGTCATGATCCACCGCGCGCTGTTCGGCTCGATCGAGCGGTTCTTCGCGGTGCTCCTGGAGCACTACGCGGGGGCGTTCCCGGCGTGGCTGGCGCCCGTCCAGGCGGTCGGCATCCCGATCGGCGACGCGCACGTGGAGTATCTGCAGAAGTTCGCGGCCGAGGCGAAGAAGAAGGGCCTGCGCGTCGACGTCGACGCCTCCTCCGACCGTATGCAGAAGAAGATCCGCAACGCCCAGAAGGCCAAGGTGCCCTTCATGGTCATCGCGGGCGACGAGGACATGGCGGCCGGTGCCGTCTCCTTCCGCTACCGCGACGGCTCCCAGGAGAACGGCATCCCCGTCGAGGAGGCCATCGCCAAGATCGCGAAGGTCGTGGAGGACCGCGTCCAGATCTGAGAAGCACGGTGTGGGAGGCCCCCGGGGTTCAGTTCCCCGGGGGCCTCTCTTCGTCCTCCCGCGCGAAGACATGGAGCAGCCACGTGCCGAACGACCCCGTGACCGTGCCGAGCAGGGCGAGGCCGCAGGCCATCAGGAACACGGCGATGGAGCGGCCCATCGGGGTCACGGGAGTGACGTCCCCGTAGCCGACCGTCGCGAGCGTGGCGCAGGTCCACCACACGGAGTCGCCGAAGGTCAGGATCGTCGCGTCCGGTGCGTCGTGTTCCTGCTGGTAGACCGCGAGGGCGCCGGTGAAGCCGAGCAGGGTCACCGACAGGCCCGCGTAGACGGCCACGCGCGCGTGCAGGGAGAGCCGGGGCCGGTCGTGGTGACGTTGCACGGCGTCGTGCATCTGGACGATCCGCAGCGGTCGCAGCAGCGGCAGGAGAAGCACCAGGGTGTCCAGCCAGTGGACGCGGACGAAGCTCGGGCCCAGCCCGCTCAGCCGCCAGCGCGCCGCGTAGTCGACGGCGAAGACCGCCCAGCACAGCAGGGTCACCGCGAGACAGAGATCGAGCCAGCCCCGGGAGAGGTCGTGGGCCAGCACCCGTACCGCGTACGAGGTGAGGAAGAGGGCCGACGCCCCGGCGAGGACGCGTCCGTTGCGCTGCTCCCAGCGGAGCGCGCGGCTGTCGTGGTCCATCGCCTCAGCTTGGCCCCGCCCGTCCCGCCCCGGCACCCGGCGACACGCCGCGAACGGGCGAAGCCATATGCTGCACTGCATGACGAGTGAGCCGGAGCAGCAGATCGGAGTGGGAACGCAGGACGCGTTCCAGCGCCTGTGGACGCCCCACCGGATGGCGTACATCCAGGGTGAGAACAAGCCGACCGGCCCCGGGGCCGACGACGGCTGTCCGTTCTGCTCGATCCCGGCGAAATCGGACGAGGACGGCCTGGTCATCAGGCGCGGGGAGCATGTGTACGCGGTGCTCAACCTCTACCCGTACAACGGCGGCCACCTCATGGTCGTGCCCTACCGGCACGTCGCCGACTACACGGACCTCACCGGGGCGGAGACCGCCGAGCTGGCCGAGCTGACCAAGCAGTCCATGACCGCGCTGCGCACCGCGTCCGGTGCGCACGGTTTCAATATCGGCATGAACCAGGGCACGGTCGCGGGGGCCGGTATCGCGGCCCACCTCCACCAGCACATCGTGCCCCGCTGGGGCGGCGACACCAACTTCATGCCGGTCGTCGGCCACACCCGCATCCTCCCGCAGCTCCTGGCCGACACGAGGAAGATGCTCGCGGAGGCGTGGCCCACCGTGTGACTGCCGGGTCAGGTAGTTGTTCGTCTGCGGGGTGCGTGGGGCTTCTCGCGCAGTTCCCCGCGCCCCTAAAAGACCAGGCCCCTGCGGGCCTGAAAGACCAGCCCTCCGCGGCCTGAAAGGCGACCGGGGGCGGGGCCTGAAAAGCAAAGGGGCGCAGCCCCGGCTTTTCAGGGGCGCGGGGAACTGCGCGAGAAGCCCCACCGGGCCCGCACCCGAAATCGGCGCCCCACCCCCACGCACCCCCCGGCCAAGGCCGGCGCAGCGCTCACGCGTCGTAGAGGTCAGCCTTCCGCGGCGAAGCGTCCTGTACCGCCCCGCTGAGGAACCCGGCCCGGGTCCCGAACTTCTCGGTGTCGACGCCGTTCTCCTTGAGCACCTTGATCGCGGCGTTGTGCACCACGCGGAGCACGGGCGTGGCGGCGCGCAGCGCGTCGTCGGCCATGAAGCGGTGCCGCCACGGCTGGTCGGCCCAGGCGTGCCGCAGTCCGAACGGCTCGGGCAGGCCGATGGAGCCGCCGAGCCAGTTGAGCAGCGGCGGGTACCAGGTCAGCGGGGCGCGCGCGGTGAGCCGTACGACCTCGTCGGTGTCGACGAGGGGGAGCTTGATCTTGCGGGTCTCCCAGAACCGCAGCGACTTCTGGACTTCCTTCTCCTTGGCCGCCGGTCCGGTGGTGAACAGGCCGTGCACCGGGCCCAGGGCGTGCCCGGTCACCTCGATGCGGAGCGTCTGGTGCAGCACGGTGACCGTGACCAGCATGGTGATGATCAACTGGCCGTCCCAGAGCGTCCACTGCACGCCCAGGTAGTGCCGGTTGCCGCTGCCGAAATGCTGCTTGTTGCAGATCTCCTGTATGGCGTGGTTCTTGTACTGGTACGCGTCCACGTCGGTGCTGTCGGGCCGGGCGACCGCGCCGGCGCCCTCGCCGATGGGGCTGACGATCCAGTGCTTGATCGAAGGCGCCGTGAAACCACCGGTGTTGAGGGGAGTGCGCTCCAGCATGCGCAGCTGGTCGTGGATGGCGCGTATGACGTCCCAGCTGCGGAACGGGTGGATCTCCTTGCCGGAGTCGGCCGGCAGGAGGTCCTCGGCGAGCTGCCAGGCACCCCAGCGGGTGCCCATGCCGAGGATGCCCTTGGGGCCGGCGTAGAAGACGAGGTTGGAGCGCTGCTCGGCGCTGAGCCGGGCCAGTTCCTTGCGCAGCTGCTCGGCCTTGGTCTCGCCGGGGCTGCCGGGCACGGCCTCGGGGATCTTGGCGCCGATGCCGCCGCCGGCCAGCAGCCCCGACCAGCGGTCCCGCAGGTCCTTGGCGGCGCGCTCGCAGATCTGCTTGGCCCAGAACCAGCCGACCACGGGCAGCACGACGCACGCACGCGCGTACCAGGCCCAGAAGCCGTCGAACGGCATCTTCAACAGGAAGATCACGGCGAGCGCGCCCACGGCGACCAGCAGGGTGGTGCCGAGGGCACCGGCCCGTTTGTCGTCACGCTTGGCGATCGTCGTACGGATCTGGAAGACCAGCAGCCACAGCAGCAGTCCGGGCAGGAAGAGCAGACCGCACAGGACCATCACCGCCGACAGCCGGTTGTCGCGGTCCCGGCGGATGTTGTTCGCCGCGAGGCAGTGCTCGACGACGACCTGGGGCTCCATGCCGAAGGACTGGATGAGCGGTTTGCGGCCCGCGCCGACCATGCGGTCCCGGACCGCGTTGGAGAACGCCTCCCCGAGATTCGGCCGGAAGATGGTGGCCCACTTGCGGCCCGGTTTGACCGAGGACTTGTGCCAGTCGTTGTTGGCCTTGAGGATCTCCGCGATCTCGTTGTCCCGGTAGGCCGCGGACGCCAGGGCGTACGTCGCCGCGGTCTGGCCCGCGGTGCCCGTCAGCGGCACCTGTGCCCCGGGAGTGAAATCGAATTCGTCCGCCACCGCCGCCGCCCCCATCGCCGCACACTCGCTCCTGCGGCTCTTCCCGACTTCCGTGCTCCGCACACCTGTTGATCAGGTCATAACCCGATCCGGTCCTGATCGAGCCATACTTGTCGATCAGGTGATCAGCGTATCCGCAGCCACGGACATCGCGCGGCGCGAAGAACGGACATTCACGGAACCCACCGCCCGTGCACCGGACTTGGGCCCCTCGCGCGCCCCCGCACCTCCCCCGTATCCGGGGCGGACGGCCGGAACCGCCCGCCCCCGGCGCTCGGGCTCAGTGCTCCTTCGTCCGCTCGCGGACCTTCTCCGCCACATGGGAGGGCATCGGCTCGTGCCGTGTGTAGCGCCGGCCGAAGCGCGCGGTGCCGTGGGACAGGGAGCGCAGGTCGACGGCGTACCGGTCGATCTCGATCTCCGGCACCTCGGCCCGGACGAGCGTGCGTCCCCCGCCCGCCTGCTCGGTGCCGACGACCCGGCCGCGCCGCCCGGACAGATCGCTCATCACCGGGCCCACGTACGAGTCCCCGACCAGCACGGACACCTCGGCCACCGGCTCCAGGAGATGGATCTTCGCGTCCACCGCGGCCTCGCGCAGCGCGAGCGCGCCCGCCGTCTGGAACGCGGCGTCCGAGGAGTCCACCGAGTGCGCCTTGCCGTCCCGCAGAGTGATCCGTACGTCGATGAGCGGATAGCCGGCCGCGACGCCCTTGGCGGCCTGCGCCCGCACCCCCTTCTCGACGGACGGGATGAACTGCCGGGGCACCGCGCCGCCGACGACCTTGTCGACGAACTCGATGCCCGAGCCGCCGGGCAGCGGCTCCACCTCGATCTCGCAGATCGCGTACTGTCCGTGCCCGCCGGACTGCTTCACATGCCGCCCGCGCCCGGCCGACCGGTCGGCGAACGTCTCCCGCAGGGAGACCCGGTGCGCCACGACGTCGACCTGGACGCCGTAGCGGCTGCGCAGCCGTTCCAGGGCCACGTCGGCGTGTGCCTCACCCAGGCACCACAGGACCACCTGGTGCGTGTCCTGGTTCTGTTCGAGCCGCATCGTCGGGTCCTCGGCGACCAGTCGCGCGAGGCCCTGGGAGAGCTTGTCCTCGTCGGCCTTGCTGTGCGCCTGGATGGCCAGCGGCAGCAGCGGGTCGGGCATCTCCCACGGCTCCATGAGCAGCGGGTCGTCCTTGGCCGAGAGCGTGTCCCCGGTCTCCGCGCGACTCAGTTTCGCCACGCACGCGAGGTCGCCCGCGATGCAGTGCGTGAGGGTCCGCTGCTGCTTGCCGAACGGTGTGGACAGGGCGCCGATCCGTTCGTCGACGTCGTGGTCCTCGTGCCCCCGGTCGGCGAGCCCGTGCCCGGAGACATGCACCGTCTCGTCGGGGTGCAGGGTCCCGGAGAAGACCCGCACCAGCGAGATACGGCCCACATAGGGGTCGCTGGCCGTCTTCACGACCTCGGCGACCAGCGGTCCGTCCGGGTCGCAGGTCGCCTTGATCTCGCGGGGGCGGCCTTCCGGGGTGGTGACGACGGGCGTCTCGCGCTCCAGCGGGGTGGGGAAGCCGCCGGTGACCAGTTCGAGCAGCTCGACCGTGCCGAGGCCCTGCTTCGCGCCGTCGGCCGCGGGCGCCGCGGCCAGCACGGGGTGGAAGACCCCGCGCGCGACGGCCCGTTCCAGGTCGTCGACGAGCGTGTTGATGTCGATCTCCTCGCCGCCGAGATAGCGGTCCATGAGGGTCTCGTCCTCGCTCTCGGCGATGATCCCCTCGATGAGCCGGTTACGGGCCTCCTCGATGGCGGGCAGCTGCTCGGGGCCCGGCTCGGACTCCTTGCGCTCGCCGGAGGAGTAGTCGAACAGCTTCTGCGACAGCAGCCCGGTCAGTCCGGTCACGGGCGCGTGCCCGTCCGGCCCCTGCGGGCCGCGCAGCGGCAGATAGAGCGGCAGTACGGCGTCGGGGTCGTCCCCGCCGAACGTCTCCGCGCAGCTCCTGGTCATCTCCTCGAAGTCCGCCCGCGCGGCCTCCAGGTGCGTCACCACGATCGCCCGGGGCATCCCGACCGCCGCGCACTCCTCCCACACCATGCGGGTCGAGCCGTCCACGCCGTCGGAGGCCGAGACCACGAAAAGGGCCGCGTCCGCCGCTCGCAGACCGGCCCTGAGTTCCCCGACGAAGTCGGCGTATCCGGGGGTGTCCAACAAATTGATCTTGTACCCGCCCCATTCGACGGGGACGAGGGAGAGCTGCACCGAGCGTTGCTGCCGGTGTTCGATCTCGTCGTAGTCGGAGACGGTGCCGCCGTCCTCCACACGGCCCGCCCGGTTCACCGCTCCCGCCGTCAGCGCGAGAGCCTCCACCAGAGTCGTCTTGCCCGAACCGGAGTGGCCGACCAGCACCACATTCCGTACGGACGCGGGGTGGTCGGCCGCCGTAGCCCTGCCGGCGGCTCCGGGGTGGGTGTTCGCCTTGTCGCCCATGGTCCTGCCTCCCGTGCACGGTGAGGTCACTGTGGGCGCGGGCGCGGACATGCGGATCCGCGTGCGATGGCGGCCCCGATGACGCCCGCGGTGTCTTCGAGCTTTGCACTCGCGTCACCGCTCGTCCATACGAGGGACGCGATCGCTCCGCGCGGTACCTGTGAGCCCCGGGGCACCCGCGTCGCGACGCACCCCGCCACCGGCGCGATCCGGACAGGACACGGCGGGCTGGTGCCCGACGGTCGCACACGCGCGCGCGTGGCTACGATGGGCCAGCCGGATGGCCAACAGGGGCCACGCGGCGACACCGACCCTCGGGAAGGCCATGCTGAACAAGTACGCGCGTGCATTCTTCACGCGTGTCCTCACACCGTTCGCCGCGTTTCTGATCCGCAGGGGCGTCAGCCCCGACACGGTCACGCTCCTCGGCACCGCCGGAGTGATCGCGGGCGCGCTGGTCTTCTACCCCCGGGGCGAGTTCTTCTGGGGCACGATCGTCATCACGCTCTTCGTGTTCTCGGACCTCGTCGACGGCAACATGGCCCGGCAGATGGGCCGCTCCAGCCGCTGGGGCGCCTTCCTCGACTCCACGCTCGACCGGGTCGCCGACGGCGCGATCTTCGGCGGCTTCGCCCTCTGGTACGCGGGCAACGGCGACGACAACGTGCTGTGCGCCGTCTCGATCTTCTGTCTGGCGAGCGGCCAGGTGGTGTCGTACACCAAGGCGCGCGGCGAGTCGATCGGACTGCCGGTGGCGGTGAACGGCCTGGTGGAGCGTGCCGAGCGCCTGGTGATCTCGCTGGTCGCGGCCGGGCTCTCGGGTCTGCACGCGTTCGGTGTGCCCGGTATCGACGTCCTGCTGCCCATCGCCCTGTGGATCGTCGCCGTCGGCAGCTTCGTCACGCTGATCCAGCGGGTCGTCACCGTCCGCCGCGAGTCCGCAGAGGCCGAGGCGGAGGCCGCCGCGGCAGCCGCCCAGGAGGCCCCGGACACCACCCGCAACAGCGAGGCCACCCCGTGAGCGCTCTGCGGGAGCGGCTCACCGACGGGCTGTACGGCCTCGGCTGGGGCACGGTCAAGAAGCTCCCGGAGCCCGTCGCCGTACGCCTCGGCCGGACGATCGCCGACGCCACCTGGAAGCGGCGCGGCCCCCTCGTACGCCGCCTGGAATCCAACTACGCGCGCGTGGTGCCCGGCGCGAGCCCCGAGCGCCTGGCCGAGCTGTCCCGCGCGGGCATGCGCTCCTATCTGCGCTACTGGATGGAGTCGTTCCGCCTCCCCGCCTGGAGCGAGGAGCGCGTCAGGACCGGCTTCGACCCCAAGGACCTGCACCACCTCACCGACGGCCTCGCCGCCGGCCGGGGCGTCGTACTCGCGCTGCCGCACCTGGCCAACTGGGACCTCGCCGGCGCCTGGGTCACCACCGAGCTGAAGACGCCGTTCACGACGGTCGCCGAACGCCTGAAGCCCGAGACGCTCTACGACCGCTTCGTCGCCTACCGCGAGGGCCTCGGCATGGAGGTCCTCCCGCACAGCGGCGGCTCCGCCTTCGGCACCCTCGCCCGGCGGCTGCGCGACGGCGGCCTGGTCTGCCTGGTCGCCGACCGCGATCTCTCCGCGTCCGGTGTCGAGGTCGACTTCTTCGGCGAGCCGACCCGGATGCCCGCCGGACCGGCCCTCCTCGCCCAGCAGACCGGCGCGCTGCTGCTGCCGGTGACGCTCTGGTACGACGACTCGCCCGTCATGCGGGGACGCGTGCACGCCCCGGTCGAGGTACCCGAGGCAGGTACCCGCGCCGAGAAGACGTCTGTCATGACACAGGCGCTGGCAGACGCCTTCGCCACCGGCATCGCCGACCACCCGGAGGACTGGCACATGCTCCAGCGCTTGTGGCTCGCGGACCTCGACCCCGCGAAGAGTCCCGGGACCGGGTCCGAAGCCGCTCCCGAGGCCGGTTCCGAGACCGGTTCCGAGGCCCCCGGATCCGAGAAGGGACGCCCGTGAAGATCGGGATCGTCTGCCCGTACTCCTGGGACGTGCCCGGGGGAGTCCAGTTCCACATCCGCGACCTGGCCGACCACCTCATCCGCCTCGGCCACGAGGTGTCGGTGCTCGCCCCCGCCGACGACGACACCCCGCTGCCGCCGTACGTCGTCTCCGCGGGCCGAGCGGTCCCGGTGCCGTACAACGGCTCGGTCGCCCGGCTCAACTTCGGTTTCCTCTCGGCGGCCCGGGTGCGGCGCTGGCTGCACGACGGCACGTTCGACGTGATCCACATCCATGAGCCGGCCTCCCCGTCGCTCGGCCTGCTGGCCTGCTGGGCCGCGCAGGGACCCATCGTCGCCACCTTCCACACCTCCAACCCGCGCTCCCGGGCGATGATCGCGGCCTACCCGATCCTCCAGCCCGCCCTGGAGAAGATCAGCGCGCGGATCGCGGTGAGCGAGTACGCCCGCCGCACCCTCGTCGAACACCTCGGCGGCGACGCGGTCGTCATCCCGAACGGCGTCGACGTCGACTTCTTCGCCCGCGCCAAGCCCCACCCCGACTGGCAGGGCGACACCCTCGGCTTCGTCGGCCGCATCGACGAACCCCGCAAGGGGCTGCCGGTGCTGATGAAGGCCCTCCCGAGGATCTTCGCCGAGCGCCCCAAGGCTCGGCTGCTGGTCGCCGGGCGCGGGGACGAGAAGGAGGCGGTCGAGACCCTGCCCAAGGAACTGCGCTCCCGCGTCGAGTTCCTCGGCATGGTCAGCGACGAGGACAAGGCCCGCTTCCTGCGCAGCGTCGACGTCTACGTCGCCCCCAACACCGGCGGCGAGAGCTTCGGCATCATCCTCGTCGAGGCGATGTCCGCCGGGGCGCCCGTCCTCGCCTCCGACCTCGACGCCTTCGCCCAGGTCCTGGACCAGGGCGGCGCGGGCGAGTTGTTCGCCAACGAGGACGCGGACGCCCTCGCCACGGCCGCCGTACGGCTGCTCGGCGACCCGGCCCGCCGCGCCGAGCTGCGCGAACGCGGCAGCGCGCATGTCCGGCGCTTCGACTGGTCGACCGTCGGCGCCGACATCCTCGGCGTCTACGAGACGGTCACGGAGGGCGCGGCCTCCGTCGCGGCGGACGAACGGGCGGGGCTGCGGGCGCGGTTGGGGTTCGTGAGGGACTGAGGGCGGGCGCGGTGAGTTCGTCCGGGACCGAGGGGGAGCCGGGTCGGCCGGGGGTGTGCGGGGGCCGGTAGTAGCCTTGCCGCCCGTGACTTCGACACTCATCTGGATCGCGGTCGTCCTCTTCGCGATCGGTCTCTATCTGAGCTGGACCGCGGGACGACTGGACCGACTGCACGCGCGCATCGATGCCGCCCGCGCGGCGCTCGACGCGCAGTTGCTGCGCCGCGCGTCGGTCGCCCAGGAACTGGCCACCTCCGGGGTGCTGGACCCGGCCGCCTCGATCGTCCTCTACGAGGCGGCGCACGCGGCGCGGCAGGCCGAGGAGGAGCAGCGCGAGGTCGCCGAGAGCGAGCTGAGCCAGGCGCTGCGGGCCGTGTTCGCGGACCCGCAGCAGGTGGAGGTGGTGCGGGAGGCGCCGGGTGGGGAGGACGCGGCGAACGAGCTCGCGCAGGCCGTGCGGAGGGTTCCCATGGCCCGCCGCTTCCACAACGACGCGGTGCGGGCGGCGCGGGCGTTGCGGCGGCATCGTAAGGTCCGCTGGTTCCGGCTGGCCGGGCATGCGCCGTTTCCGATGGCCTTCGAGATGGACGACGAGCCGCCGGGGGCGTTGGCTTCGGGCGCCTAGTGGCTCGGGGGTGCGGGTTGCGTTGGCGGGTGCGGGTGCGTGGGGCTTCTCGCGCAGTTCCCCGCGCCCCTGAAAAGCAGGGGCTGCGCCCCGTGCTCCTCAGGCCCGCCGTCGGTCGCCTTTCAGGCCGCGGAGGGCTGCTCTTCCAGGCCCGCAGGGCCGTGGCTTTTCAGGCCCGCAGGGGCCTGATCTTTTAGGGGCGCGGGGAACTGCGCGAGAAGCCCCACCGGGCCCGCACCCGACGACGCACCCCACCAAAACGATCCACCGCCTCCCCATTGGCCCTTGCCGTGGCCTGCCCCCCTCGCGTTTCCTCGGTGACTGCACAGATCGACTGCACAGATCGACTGCACAGATCGCAGAACCCCCTTCCCCGAGCGAGGTCAATCCCGTGTCCAGCACGCTCTCCAACCCCACCGCCCAGACCCCCGAGACCGGCACCGCCCGCGTGAAGCGCGGCATGGCCGAGCAGCTCAAGGGCGGGGTGATCATGGACGTCGTCACCCCGGAGCAGGCCAAGATCGCCGAGGACGCGGGCGCGGTCGCGGTCATGGCCCTGGAGCGGGTCCCGGCCGACATCCGCAAGGACGGCGGCGTGGCCCGGATGTCCGACCCGGACATGATCGAGGGCATCATCGAGGCCGTCTCCATCCCGGTCATGGCCAAGTCCCGCATCGGCCACTTCGTCGAGGCCCAGGTCCTGCAGTCCCTCGGCGTGGACTACATCGACGAGTCCGAGGTCCTCACCCCGGCCGACGAGGTCAACCACAGCGACAAGTTCGCCTTCACCACCCCCTTCGTCTGCGGCGCCACCAACCTCGGTGAGGCCCTGCGCCGTATCGCCGAGGGCGCCGCGATGATCCGCTCCAAGGGCGAGGCCGGCACCGGCAACGTCGTCGAGGCCGTGCGCCACCTGCGCCAGATCAAGAACGAGATCGCCAAGCTGCGCGGCTTCGACAACAACGAGCTGTACGCCGCCGCCAAGGAGCTGCGCGCCCCGTACGAGCTGGTCAAGGAGGTCTCCGAGCTGGGCAAGCTGCCCGTGGTCCTCTTCTCCGCCGGTGGCGTGGCCACCCCGGCCGACGCCGCGCTGATGCGCCAGCTCGGCGCCGAGGGCGTCTTCGTCGGCTCCGGCATCTTCAAGTCCGGCGACCCGGCCAAGCGCGCCGCCGCCATCGTGAAGGCCACCACCTTCTACGACGACCCGAAGATCATCGCGGACGCCTCCCGCAACCTGGGCGAGGCCATGGTCGGCATCAACTGCGACACCCTCCCCGAGGCCGAGCGCTACGCGAACCGGGGCTGGTAGGCACCCATGAGCGACACCCCCGTCATAGGCGTCCTGGCCCTCCAGGGCGACGTACGGGAGCACCTCGTCGCCCTGGCCGCGGCCGACGCCGTGGCCAGGCCGGTGCGGCGCCCCGAGGAACTCGCCGAGGTGGACGGCCTCGTCATCCCCGGCGGCGAGTCCACCACCATCTCCAAGCTCGCCGTCCTCTTCGGCGTACTGGAGCCCCTCCGCGCGCGCGTGCGCGACGGACTGCCCGTGTACGGCACCTGCGCCGGCCTGATCATGCTCGCCGACAAGATCCTCGACCCCCGCTCGGGCCAGGAGACCGTCGGCGGCATCGACATGATCGTGCGCCGCAACGCCTTCGGACGCCAGAACGAGTCCTTCGAGGCGGCCGTCGACGTCAAGGGCGTCGAGGGCGACCCTGTGGAGGGCGTCTTCATCCGTGCCCCCTGGGTCGAGTCCGTGGGCGCCGAGACCGAGGTGCTGGCCGAGCACGAGGGCCACATCGTCGCCGTACGCCAGGGCAACGCCCTCGCCACGTCGTTCCATCCGGAGCTGACCGGCGACCACCGGCTGCACGCGCTGTTCGTCGAGATGGTGCGCGCGAACAAGGTGGCGGAGTCCTTGTAGGATCTCTGGGGTTCGTTGCAGAGATGGGTTACGCGAAGGAGACAGGCAGATGTCCGGCCACTCTAAATGGGCTACGACGAAGCACAAGAAGGCCGTGATCGACGCCAAGCGCGGCAAGCTCTTCGCGAAGCTCATCAAGAACATCGAGGTCGCGGCCCGGATGGGCGGCGTCGACATCGAGGGCAACCCGACTCTCTACGACGCCATCCAGAAGGCGAAGAAGCAGTCGGTCCCGAACAAGAACATCGACTCCGCGGTCAAGCGCGGCGGCGGCCTGGAGGCCGGTGGCGCCGACTACGAGACGATCATGTACGAGGGCTACGGCCCGAACGGCGTCGCGGTGCTCATCGAGTGCCTCACCGACAACCGCAACCGCGCCGCCTCCGACGTCCGCGTCGCCATGACCCGCAACGGCGGCTCGATGGCCGACCCCGGCTCCGTCTCGTACCTCTTCCACCGCAAGGGCGTCGTGATCGTCCCCAAGGGCGAGCTGTCCGAGGACGACGTCCTGGAGGTCGTGCTCGACGCGGGCGCCGAGGAGGTCAACGACCTGGGCGAGTCCTTCGAGGTGCTCAGCGAGGCCACCGACCTGGTCGCGGTCCGCACCTCCCTCCAGGAGTCCGGGATCGACTACGACTCCGCCGAGGCCAACTTCGTCCCGACCATGCAGGTCGAGCTGGACGAGGAGGGCGCCCGGAAGATCTTCAAGCTGATCGACGCCCTGGAGGACAGCGACGACGTGCAGAACGTCTTCGCCAACTTCGATGTCAGCGACGACGTGATGGCCAAGGTCGACGCGTAACGCTGCCGCGAACCGAGCGGATCCGGCGGGCCGGTGGGACACACCCACCGGCCCGCCGCCGTTGTCGGTGGCAGCAGATAGCCTGCACAAACAGGCGATTCGAGTGGGAGGGGACGCGGTGCGCGTACTCGGGGTGGACCCCGGACTCACGCGGTGCGGCGTGGGCGTGGTCGAGGGGGTCGCGGGCCGACCGCTCACGATGCTGGGCGTCGGAGTCGTACGGACGCCCGCCGACGCCGAGTTGGGCCACCGGCTCGTCGCGATCGAGCAGGGCATCGAGCAGTGGCTCGACGAGCACCGCCCCGAAGTCGTCGCGGTGGAGCGGGTGTTCAGCCAGCACAACGTACGGACGGTCATGGGCACCGCCCAGGCCAGCGCCGTCGCCATGCTGTGCGCCGCGCGCCGTGGCATCCCCGTCGCCCTGCACACCCCCAGCGAGGTCAAGGCCGCCGTCACCGGCAGCGGTCGGGCCGACAAGGCCCAGGTCGGCGCCATGGTCACCCGTCTCCTCCGGCTCGACGCACCCCCGAAGCCGGCGGACGCCGCCGACGCCCTCGCGCTCGCCATCTGCCACATCTGGCGGGCCCCCGCGCAGAACCGCCTCCAGCAGGCCGTGGCCCTGCACGCTTCGAAAGGCCGTACGGCATGATCGCTTTCGTCACCGGCCCGGTCGCCGCCCTCGCCCCCGACTCCGCGGTGGTCGAGGTGGGCGGGATCGGCATCGCGGTGCAGTGCACGCCCAACACCCTCTCCGGGCTGCGCAGGGGACAACCGACCAAGCTGGCCACGTCCTTGGTGGTCCGCGAGGACTCGCTCACCCTGTACGGCTTCGTGGACGACGACGAACGCCAGGTCTTCGAACTGCTGCAGACCGCGAGCGGCGTCGGCCCCCGCCTGGCCCAGGCCATGCTGGCGGTGCACACCCCCGACGCACTGCGCCGCGCGGTGGCCACCGGTGACGAGAAGGCGCTGATCGCCGTCCCCGGCATCGGCAAGAAGGGCGCCCAGAAGCTGCTGCTCGAACTGAAGGACCGCCTCGGCGAGCCGCTCGGCGCCCCCGCGATCGGCACCCCGGTCACCCAGGGCTGGCGCGACCAGCTGCACGCCGCCCTGATCGGCCTCGGGTACGCCACCCGCGAGGCCGACGAGGCCGTGTCGGCCGTGGCCCCCCAGGCGGAGGCCGCCCAAGGCACGCCCCAGGTGGGCCAGTTGCTGAAGTCCGCCCTCCAGACCCTGAACAGAACCCGCTGAAGCCGGCCGGCGAAGACCCCGGCCGGCCACGCCGACCCGCGTACCGCAGCAGCCCCGCCCATCCGAACGCGACCACGAGGCACACGCAATGAACTGGGACGACACGACCGACGACACCGCCCCCGACCGCCTGGTGGGCTCCGTCGCCGACCGTGAGGACCAGGCCGTCGAGGCCGCCCTGCGCCCCAAGGACCTGGGCGAGTTCATCGGCCAGGAGAAGGTCCGCGAACAGCTCGACCTGGTGCTGCGGGCCGCCCGCGCGCGGGGCGCCACCGCCGACCACGTGCTGCTCTCCGGCGCCCCGGGCCTCGGCAAGACCACCCTCTCGATGATCATCGCGGCCGAGATGGGCGCCCCCATCCGCATCACCTCCGGGCCCGCCATCCAGCACGCCGGCGACCTCGCCGCGATCCTCTCCTCCCTCCAGGAGGGCGAGGTCCTCTTCCTCGACGAGATCCACCGCATGTCCCGGCCCGCCGAGGAGATGCTGTACATGGCGATGGAGGACTTCCGCGTCGACGTGATCGTCGGCAAGGGCCCGGGCGCCACCGCGATCCCGCTCGAACTCCCGCCCTTCACCCTGGTCGGCGCCACCACGCGCGCGGGTCTGCTGCCGCCGCCGCTGCGTGACCGCTTCGGCTTCACCGCGCACATGGAGTTCTACGAGCCCGCCGAACTGGAGCGCGTCATCCACCGCTCGGCGAACCTCCTCGACGTCGAGATCGACACGGCCGGCGCCGCCGAGATCGCCGGCCGCTCCCGCGGCACACCGCGTATCGCCAACCGTCTGCTGCGCCGCGTACGGGACTACGCGCAGGTCAAGGCCGACGGCTTCATCACCCGCGACATCGCCGGAGCCGCCCTCGCCGTCTACGAGGTGGACGGCCGCGGCCTCGACCGCCTCGACCGGGGCGTCCTCGAAGCCCTGCTCAAGCTCTTCGGCGGCGGACCGGTCGGACTGTCCACGCTCGCGGTCGCCGTGGGGGAGGAGCGCGAGACCGTCGAGGAGGTCGCCGAGCCCTTCCTCGTCCGGGAGGGACTGCTCGCCCGCACCCCCCGCGGCCGGGTCGCGACCCCCGCCGCCTGGGCCCACCTCGGACTCACCCCGCCACGCGGTACGACCGGCGGAAACGGACAACAGGACCTGTTCGGGGCGTGACCGTCTCGTGACGGCGCGGTACTCGCCCGGCATGGAACCCCGGTGACATGCTGTGCGTTGTTCCATCACGGTGGACTCGCTTAGACTCCGCCGATGCCGCCCTTGTCGGCAGCACACATACCCCCAACCATCAGGCCGCTCGCCATCGCGGTCGTGTGAAGGAAGTTCCGACCCGTGAGTCTCGTGACCCTCCTCCCGTTCATCGTGCTCATCGGGGCCATGATCCTGATGACCCGATCGGCCAAGAAGAAGCAGCAGCAGGCCGTCGACATGCGGAACCAGATGCAGCCCGGTTCCGGCGTCCGCACGATCGGGGGCATGTACGCGACCGTCAAGGAGGTCAGTGAGGACACGGTCCTCCTCGACGCCGGGCCGGGCGTCGAGCTGCTGTTCGCCAAGAACTCCATCGGTGCCGTCCTCAGCGACGAGGAGTACAACCGCATCGTCCACGGCATCGAGCACGACCTGAAGTCCGACGTCGTCCCGGACGACGCCTCCTCCCTCACCGAGACCGACGAGCCCTCCGACGACGCTTCCGCCGCTTCCGACGACAAGCCCATCGACCTCGGCAAGAAGGACGCGTCCGACGACGCGGCCGACGAGACCGCCGAGGCGAAGGCCGACGAGGTCAAGGCCGACGAGGCCAAGGACGTCGAAGCAGAGCCGAAGAAGACCGACGGCGAGTCCGACGCGAAGTAGTCACGTCCCGGGAGTGCGAGCGAGAACCGCCCGCGCCCCGGGAACGTGCCGTTTTCGCCCGGATTCCCGACACCAGTCATGGCCGTCCCCGCGCTGACCCCGCGCACGGCGGCCCGAGAGGGAGTACGAGAAGGTGGCAGCACCGAAGAAGGGCCGGAGCGCGAGCGCCCAGAGCAAGCCTGGGCGCGCGCTGGCCCTCATCCTGATCGCCCTTGTGGCGCTCACCGGGGGAATGTTTGCCTCCGGACACACCACACCGCGTCTCGGCATCGACCTCGCCGGTGGCACGAGCATCACGTTGACGGCCGTCAACGAGCCCGGCCAGCCCAACGCGATCAACAAGACCAACATGGACACCGCGGTCGAGATCATGAACCGCCGTGTCAACGGTCTGGGCGTGTCCGAGGCGGAGGTCCAGACCCAGGGCAATGAGAACATCATTGTCAACATCCCCAAGGGCACGGATTCCGAAGAGGCCAGGGATCAGGTCGGCACCACCGCGAAGCTGTACTTCCGCCCGGTCCTGCAGAGCCAGGTCGGCTCCGCCGCGACCGAGGCGCCCAGCGCCTCGCCGAGCACCAGCCCCAGTGGCAGCGGCTCGCCGAGCCCGTCGAGCTCCGACGGCAAGGACGAGGCGACCTCGCCCGAGTCCGGTGACTCCGCCGGCCCGTCGTCCTCCGCCACGTCCCAGGGCCGCGCCCTGACCGACGCACTGAAGGCCGACCCCACGCCCTCCGGCAGCGGCTCGGCGTCCGCGAAGGCCTCCGACCAGGCCTCCGACAGCGCCTCGCCCTCGGCGAGCGCGAGCGTCGACGCGGAGACCCAGGCACTCCAGGCCAAGTTCGCCGCCCTCGACTGCAACGACCCCAAGCAGCGCGCCGCGGCCGGCAAGGGCAAGACCACCGACGTCGTCGTCGCCTGCGGTGAGGACAACGGCAGCTGGAGCAAGTTCGTGCTCGGCCCGGTCGGCGTCGACGGCACCGAGGTCGAGAAGGCCCAGGCACTGCTCGACACCCAGAGCGGCAGCGGCTGGCAGGTCGTCATGGACTTCGACTCCAAGGGTGAGAAGAAGTTCGCCGACATCACCGGTCAGCTGGCGACCCAGACCACTCCGCAGAACGAGTTCGCGATCGTCCTCGACGACGAGGTCGTCTCCCACCCCTTCGTGCAGGCGGCGGTCACCGGCGGCAAGGCCGAGATCTCCGGCAGCTTCACGCAGGAGGAGGCCCAGAACCTCGCCAACATGCTGTCGTACGGCGCGCTCCCGCTGACCTTCAAGGAGTCCAGCGTCAACACCGTCAGCCCCGCGCTCGGTGACGACCAGCTGCACGCCGGTCTGATCGCCGGCGCCATCGGTCTGGCCCTGGTCATGATCTACCTGATCGTCTACTACCGCGGTCTGTCGCTGATCGCCATCGCCTCGCTGCTGATCTCCGCGGCCCTGACCTATGTGCTCATGGCCCTGCTGGGCCCGGCCATCGGCTTCGCGCTGAACCTCCCGGCGGTCTGCGGCGCGATCGTCGCGATCGGCATCACGGCGGACTCGTTCATCGTGTACTTCGAGCGGGTCCGGGACGAGGTCCGCGAGGGCCGTTCACTGCGCCCGGCCGTCGAGCGCGCCTGGCCGCGCGCCCGGCGCACGATCCTGGTCTCCGACTTCGTGTCGTTCCTCTCCGCCGCGGTCCTCTTCGTCGTCACCGTCGGCAAGGTCCAGGGCTTCGCGTTCACGCTGGGTCTGACCACCCTGCTCGACGTCGTCGTGGTCTTCTTCTTCACGAAGCCGCTGCTCACGCTGCTGGCCCGCACGAAGTTCTTCGGCAACGGCCACAGTTGGTCCGGTCTCGACCCGAAGCGACTGGGCGCCCGGCCGCCGCTGCGCCGCACCCGCCGTCCCGTCCCCGCCGACCCGAAGGAGGCCTGAGATGTCGAAACTCGGTGACCTCGGAGCACGACTCCACCGCGGCGAGGTCGGTTACGACTTCGTCGGCAACCGCAAGATCTGGTACGGCGTCTCGATCCTCATCACCATCACGGCCATCGTCGGCCTGGCCGTCCGCGGCCTCAGCATGGGTATCGAGTTCCAGGGCGGCGCGGTCTTCACCACGGAGAAGACGAGCGTCTCGGTCAGCCAGGCCGAGACATACGCGGAGAACGCCTCCGGCCACGACGCGATCGTCCAGAAGCTCGGCAACGACACCCTGCGCATCCAGATCTCCGGTGTGGACACGGCCAAGTCCGACGAGATCCAGCAGCAACTCGCCAAGGACCTCAAGGTCGACTCGGACACGATCAACGCCGATCTGGTCGGCCCCAGTTGGGGTGAGCAGGTCGCCAACAAGGCCTGGCAGGGCCTGGCGATCTTCCTGGTCCTCGTGGTGATCTATCTGGCGATCGCGTTCGAGTTGCGGATGGCCATCGCCGCCTTCGTCGCCCTGATCCACGACATCACCATCACGATCGGTATCTACGCCCTCGTCGGCTTCGAGGTCACACCGGGCACGGTGATCGGTCTGCTCACGATCCTCGGTTACTCGCTCTACGACACGGTCGTCGTCTTCGACAGCCTCAAGGAGCAGACGAAGGACATCACCAAGCAGACCCGCTGGACGTACGCCGAGATCGCCAACCGGTCGATCAACAGCACCCTGGTGCGGTCGATCAACACCACGGTGGTCGCGCTGCTGCCGGTGGCCGGCCTGCTGTTCATCGGTGGCGGTGTCCTCGGCGCGGGCATGCTCAACGACATCTCGCTGTCGCTGTTCGTCGGCCTCGCGGCCGGTGCGTACTCGTCGATCTTCATCGCCACGCCGCTCGTCGCCGACCTCAAGGAGCGCGAGCCGCAGCTGAAGGCCCTCAAGAAGCGCGTCCTCGCCAAGCGGGCCCAGGCCGAGCACGACGACTCGGAGCCGGCGGCCGACGGTCCGTACGACGACGAGCCGGCGGACGCCACCCCCGCGGTGGTCGGCCCGCGCGCCCAGTCCGGCAGCCGCAGCCGCGGCCGGGGTGGTAAGCGGCGATGACGGACATCAAGGAACTGCTGCTCAGCCGCATCCGTGATGTCGAGGACTACCCGGAGCCGGGGGTGCTGTTCAAGGACATCACCCCGCTGCTGGCCGACCCGGCGGCGTTCACCGCGCTGACGGACGCGCTGGCGGAGCTGACCGTCCGGCACGGCGCCACGAAGATCGTCGGCCTGGAGGCCCGGGGCTTCATCCTGGGCGCCCCGGCCGCCGTCCGCGCGGGCGTCGGCTTCATCCCCGTACGCAAGGCGGGCAAGCTCCCCGGAGCCACGCTCAGCCAGGCCTACGACCTGGAGTACGGCTCCGCCGAGATCGAGGTCCACGCCGAGGACCTGACGGCGGGTGACCGCGTCATGGTCATCGACGACGTCCTCGCCACCGGCGGCACCGCCGAGGCCTCCGTCCAGCTGATCCGCCGCGCGGGCGCCCAGGTCGCCGGCGTCGCGGTCCTGATGGAGCTGTCCTTCCTCCCGGGCCGGCAGCGCCTGGAGACAGCCCTGGCCGGGGCCCCGCTGGAGGCCCTGATCACCGTCTGACCCAGCACACGCACACGGCGGGCGCCCCGGGATCCCTTCCCGGGGCGCCCGCCGCGTCGTACGCCCACCAAGGCCGCGGTGGCCTCCCGGAATCCGCCGCGCGCACCTCGTGTTCCACAGGTAGACCGCCCTCACAGTGGCCTGAAGGCGATCCCGGGGCGCGGGATCGCTACCATGGGTGCTCCGGAGCCTGACCGGGGGACCCGGATCGCGCACGAGGAGCCCTCTTGGCAGACGAGGCCCAGCACCTGACCGCCGCCAAGCCCGAGCCCGCCTCGGGCCCAGCGGCCAAGCCCGCGCAGAACGCGGCGAAGGCGAACCCCGCGACTTCCGCGACGTCCGCGCAGGGCCCGGTCGAGCACGCCCAGTCCGCGCCCGCCGAGAAGACCGCCGGGCCGTCCCGCCCCAAGCCGCCCGCGGCCGAGAGCCCCGCGCCCGCGCCCACTCCGGCGCCCCCGCCCCGCCCCGCGTCCACGGGCCAGCCCGCGCGCTCCGGCTCCTCCAACCGCGTACGCGCCCGGCTCGCCCGCCTCGGCGTCCAGCGCTCCAACCCGTACAACCCGGTCCTGGAACCGTTGCTGCGGATCGTGCGCAGCAACGACCCGAAGATCGAGACGTCGACGCTCCGCCAGATCGAGAAGGCCTACCAGGTCGCCGAGCGCTGGCACCGCGGCCAGAAGCGCAAGAGCGGCGACCCGTACATCACGCACCCCCTCGCCGTCACCACCATCCTCGCCGAGCTGGGTATGGATCCGGCCACCCTGATGGCCGGGCTGCTGCACGACACGGTCGAGGACACCGAGTACGGCCTCGACCAGCTCCGCCGCGACTTCGGCGACTCCGTGGGCCTCCTCGTCGACGGCGTCACCAAGCTGGACAAGGTCAAGTTCGGCGAGGCCGCCCAGGCCGAGACCGTGCGCAAGATGGTCGTCGCCATGGCCAAGGACCCCCGCGTCCTGGTCATCAAGCTCGCCGACCGCCTGCACAACATGCGCACCATGCGCTACCTCAAGCGCGAGAAGCAGGAGAAGAAGGCGCGCGAGACCCTGGAGATCTACGCGCCCCTCGCCCACCGCCTGGGCATGAACACCATCAAGTGGGAGCTGGAGGACCTCGCCTTCGCGATCCTCTACCCCAAGATGTACGACGAGATCGTCCGGCTGGTGGCCGAGCGGGCACCGAAGCGTGACGAGTATCTGGCCATAGTGACCGACGAGGTCCAGCAGGACCTGCGGGCCGCCCGTATCAAGGCGACCGTCACCGGCCGCCCGAAGCACTACTACAGCGTCTACCAGAAGATGATCGTCCGCGGCCGGGACTTCGCGGAGATCTACGACCTGGTCGGCATCCGCGTCCTGGTGGACACCGTCCGCGACTGCTACGCGGCCCTGGGCACCGTCCACGCCCGCTGGAACCCGGTTCCGGGGCGGTTCAAGGACTACATCGCGATGCCCAAGTTCAACATGTACCAGTCGCTGCACACGACGGTCATCGGACCCAACGGCAAGCCCGTCGAACTCCAGATCCGTACGTTCGACATGCACCGCCGCGCCGAGTACGGCATCGCCGCGCACTGGAAGTACAAGCAGGAGGCCGTCGCCGGCGCCTCCAAGGTGCGCACGGACGCGCCCCGGACCACCGGCAAGGACGACCACCTCAACGACATGGCGTGGCTGCGCCAGCTGCTGGACTGGCAGAAGGAGACCGAGGACCCCGGCGAGTTCCTGGAGTCCCTCCGCTTCGACCTGTCCCGCAACGAGGTCTTCGTCTTCACCCCGAAGGGCGACGTCATAGCGCTGCCGGCCAGCGCGACCCCCGTCGACTTCGCGTACGCGGTCCACACCGAGGTCGGCCACCGCACCATAGGCGCCCGGGTCAACGGCCGCCTCGTCCCGCTCGAATCCACCCTCGACAACGGCGACCTGGTGGAGGTCTTCACCTCCAAGGCGGCCGGCGCGGGCCCCTCCCGCGACTGGCTCGGCTTCGTCAAGTCACCGCGCGCCCGCAACAAGATCCGCGCCTGGTTCTCCAAGGAGCGCCGCGACGAGGCCATCGAACAGGGCAAGGACGCCATCGTCCGCGCGATGCGCAAGCAGAACCTGCCCATCCAGCGCATCCTCACCGGCGACTCCCTCGTCACCCTCGCGCACGAGATGCGCTACCCGGACATCTCCGCCCTCTACGCGGCCATAGGCGAAGGCCATGTCTCCGCGCAGAGCGTCGTGCAGAAACTCGTCCAGGCCCTCGGCGGCGAGGAGGCCGCCACCGAGGAGATCGACGAGGCCGTACCGCCCACC
Organism: Streptomyces sp. NPDC107538; assembly: GCF_055657445.1. Classification (NCBI taxonomy): domain Bacteria; kingdom Bacillati; phylum Actinomycetota; class Actinomycetes; order Kitasatosporales; family Streptomycetaceae; genus Streptomyces; species Streptomyces sp. NPDC107538. The sequence continues at coordinate 65,271 of NZ_JBVKAY010000015.1, forward strand.
CGCGGCCGCAGCCGCAAGCGCCGCGGCAGCAACGACCCCGGGGTCGTGGTCAAGGGCGTCGACGACGTCTGGGTCAAGCTCGCCCGCTGCTGTACGCCCGTCCCCGGCGACCCCATCATCGGCTTCGTCACCCGGGGCAGTGGCGTATCGGTTCACCGCAGCGACTGCGTCAACGTCGAGTCGCTCTCCCGTGAGCCCGAGCGCATCCTCGACGTCGAGTGGGCCCCGACCCAGTCCTCGGTCTTCCTCGTCGCCATACAGGTCGAGGCCCTGGACCGCAGCCGGCTGCTGTCGGACGTCACCCGCGTCCTGTCCGACCAGCACGTCAACATCCTGTCGGCGGCCGTCCAGACCTCCCGGGACCGCGTCGCCACCTCCCGCTTCACCTTCGAGATGGGCGACCCGAAGCACCTGGGCCACGTCCTGAAGGCCGTACGCGGGGTGGAGGGCGTCTACGACGTGTACCGGGTGACATCGGCGCGCAGGCCGTAACCACGACAGACAGGAGAGGGGCTCCCGTACGGACCGTACGGGAGCCCCTCTCCTGTGTCTCCGACCGCGGGTGTCAGCCGCCGAACTCCTGCAGACCCTTCAGCGCCTGGTCCAGCAGGGCCTGGCGGCCGTCCAGCTCGCGCTGGAGCTTGTCGGCCTTGGCGTTGTTGCCCTGGGCGCGGGCCGCCTCGATCTGGGTCGTCAGCTTGTCCACGGCGGCCTGGAGCTGGCCCGTGAGACCGGCCGCGCGGGCGCGGGCCTCCGGGTTGGTGCGCCGCCACTCGGCCTCCTCGGCCTCCTGGATCGCGCGCTCCACCGCGTGCATCCGGCCCTCGACCTTCGGGCGGGCGTCACGCGGGACGTGGCCGATGGCCTCCCACCGCTCGTTGACCGAGCGGAAGGCGGCACGGGCCGTCTTCAGATCCGTGACCGGCAGGATCTTCTCCGCCTCCCCGGCCAGCTCCTCCTTGAGCTTGAGGTTCTCCGTCTGCTCCGCGTCCCGCTCGGCGAACACCGAGCTGCGGGCGGCGAAGAACACGTCCTGGGCACCGCGGAAGCGGTTCCACAGATCGTCCTCGTGCTCGCGCTGGGCCCGGCCGGCGGCCTTCCAGTCGGCCATCAGCTCGCGGTAGCGCGCCGCCGTCGGACCCCAGTCCGTCGAGTTCGACAGCGCCTCGGCCTCCGCGACCAGCTTCTCCTTGGTCTTGCGGGCGTCCTCGCGCTGCGCGTCGAGCTGCGCGAAGTGGGCCTTGCGACGCTTGGAGAACGCCGAGCGGGCGTGCGAGAAGCGATGCCACAACTCGTCGTCGGACTTCCGGTCCAGCCTCGGCAGACCCTTCCAGGTGTCCACCAGCGCGCGCAGCCGCTCACCCGCGGACCGCCACTGGTCGGACTGGGCCAGCTCTTCCGCCTCGGTGACCAGGGCCTCCTTGGCGTGCCGGGCCTCGTCCGACTGCTTCGCCCGCTGCTGCTTGCGCTCCTCACGGCGCGCCTCGACCGTCTCGACGAGCTTGTCCAGCCGTACCTTGAGCGCGTCCAGGTCACCGACCGCGTGGTGGGCGACCACCTGCTCGCGAATGTGGTCGATCGCGATCTGCGCGTCCTTCGCCGACAGGTCGGTGGTCTTCACCCGCTTCTCGAGGAGGCCGATTTCGACGACCAAGCCCTCGTACTTGCGCTCGAAGTAGGCCAGCGCTTCCTCAGGGGAGCCGGCCTGCCAGGAACCGACGACCTGCTCGCCGTCGGCCGTACGCACGTACACGGTCCCCGTCTCGTCGACGCGGCCCCACGGGTCGCTGCTCACAGCGCCTCCTCCACATGATGCCTGCAAGGGGCCTCAGCACCCCCGGGCATCGTCCACAGTTTCGTCACGGCCAACATAGGCGACCGGCGGGTTGCCTGTCCGCATCCCGCGCGACCGAAATTTCACCGTTGGTGGTCAGGACTTCTTGACCGTCGCCTTGTTGATCACCACGGTCGCATTGGGCGTCCCATCACCCATCCCGGTGTTCTCACCGGCCTTGGCGATCTTCGTCAGGACCTTCATCCCGGCCTCGGAGATCGTGCCGAACGGCGTGTAGTTGGCCGGCAACGGACTGTCCTGGAACACCAGGAAGAACTGGCTGCCGCCGCTGTTCTTGCCCTCGCCCGTCTGCGCGTTGAACTGGTTCGCCATCGCGACCGTGCCCGCCGGGTACGTGTCGCCCTTCAGGCTCGGGTCCTTCAGGTTCTCGTCGGGGATCGTGTAGCCCGGGCCGCCCATGCCGGTGCCCTGGGGGTCACCGCACTGCAGCACGTAGATGCCCTGCGTCGTGAGGCGGTGGCACTTGGTGTGGTCCAAGTAGCCCTTGTTCACCAGGAAGTCGAACGAGTTGACCGTGTGCGGGGCCTTCGCCGCGTCCATCGTTATGGGGATGGAACCGCAGGTCGTCTGCAGATCCATCGTGTACTTCGCGGTCTTGTCGATGGTGATCGCGGGTTCCTTCTTGAAGGTGAGCTCCTTCACCTTGCCCGCGGCCGCCTTCTCACAGGGGTCCGGCGCCTTGCTGGGCGAGGCACTGGGGCTCGCCTCCGCGTTCACGTTGTCCTTCTTGTCGTCGCCCTTGAGGACATCGGTCGTGTAGAGCGCCACACTGCCCACCAGGATCACACCGAGCACCGAAGCGATCGACGCGTTGCGGACTCGTGCCTTGCGCCGCGCGGACGTACGCCGCTGCTGCTGCCGCAAGAACTTCTCCCGGGCGAGCTGACGCCGCCGCTGATCCTGGCTGACCACGGGGTTCTCTCCTCATGCGTCTCGTACGTCGACGGGTGCGTCGCGCGTCCGTTGAGTGGACTGATTGCGTGTGACCCGTACCGTATATGGGTTCGCTGAGGAAACGGCAGCGCCGGTAGGCTCTGATCCACAGCAACCCACCACCCTCGTACGCCACAAGAAGGACGATCGTGCTCATTGCCGGGTTCCCCGCCGGGGCCTGGGGGACCAACTGTTATCTGGTCGCCCCCGCCGCCGGTGAGGAGTGCGTGATCATCGACCCGGGCCACCAGGCCACCCAGGGTGTCGAGGAGACGCTGAAGAAGCATCGGCTCAAGCCCGTCGCCGTCGTCCTCACCCACGGCCACCTCGACCACGTGGCCTCGGTCGTCCCGGTGTGCGGCGCGCACGACGTGCCGGCCTGGATCCACCCCGAGGACCGGTACATGATGAGCGACCCCGAGAAGGCGCTCGGCCGTTCCATCGGCATGCCGCTCATGGGCGAGCTGACCATCGGGGAGCCCGGTGACGTCAAGGAGCTGACCGACGGCGCCAAGCTGGAGCTGGCCGGTCTGGAGCTGTCCGTCGCGCACGCGCCGGGCCATACCAAGGGGTCGGTGACCTTCCGGATGCCCGAGAACACGGAGATCCCCTCCGTCTTCTTCTCCGGGGATCTGCTCTTCGCCGGCTCCATCGGACGCACCGACCTGCCCGGCGGTGACATGGCCGAGATGCTCGACTCGCTGGCCCGCGTGTGCCTGCCGCTCGACGACTCGACCGTGGTGCTGTCCGGCCACGGCCCCCAGACGACCATCGGCCAGGAGCGCGCCACCAACCCGTATCTGCGGCAGGTGGCCGCCGGCGGCCAGGGAGCGGGTCCGACGACCCCTCCCCGACGAGGAATGTGACGAGAGACCTTCCGTGAGCACCTTTCAGGCCCCCAAGGGCACGTACGACCTGCTGCCCCCGGACAGCGCCAAGTACCTGGCCGTCCGCGAGGCCATCGCCGCGCCGCTGCGCGACTCCGGCTACGGCTACATCGAGACGCCCGGCTTCGAGAGCGTCGAGCTGTTCGCGCGCGGTGTCGGTGAGTCCACCGACATCGTGACCAAGGAGATGTACGCCTTCGAGACCAAGGGCGGCGACCGGCTCGCCCTGCGCCCCGAGGGCACCGCCTCCGTCCTGCGCGCCGCCCTGGAGGGCAACCTGCACAAGGCGGGCAACCTCCCGGTCAAGCTCTGGTACTCCGGCTCGTACTACCGCTACGAGCGCCCCCAGAAGGGCCGCTACCGCCACTTCTCCCAGGTCGGCGCCGAGGCCATCGGTGCCGAGGACCCGGCCCTGGACGCCGAGTTGATCATCCTGGCCGACCAGGCGTACCGCTCGCTGGGCCTCAGGAACTTCCGCATCCTCCTCAACAGCCTCGGCGACAAGGAGTGCCGTCCCGTCTACCGGGCCGCGCTGCAGGAGTTCCTGCGCGGCCTCGACCTGGACGAGGACACACTCGCCCGCGCCGAGATCAACCCGCTGCGGGTCCTCGACGACAAGCGCGAGTCGGTCCAGAAGCAGCTCGGGGACGCCCCGCTGCTGCGCGACTACCTCTGCGACGCCTGCAGGGCGTACCACGAGGAGGTGCGCGAGCTGATCACGGCGGCGGGTGTCGCCTTCGAGGACGACCCCAAGCTGGTGCGCGGCCTGGACTACTACACCCGGACGACCTTCGAGTTCGTCCACGACGGTCTGGGCTCCCAGTCCGCGGTGGGCGGCGGCGGTCGCTACGACGGTCTCTCCGAGATGATCGGCGGCCCCGCGCTGCCCTCGGTCGGCTGGGCCCTCGGTGTCGACCGCACGGTCCTCGCCCTGGAGGCGGAGGGCGTCGAGCTCGAACTCCCCGCCGCCACCAGCGTGTTCGCCGTCCCGCTCGGCGACGAGGCCCGCCGCCTGCTGTTCGCCAAGGTCACCGAGTTGCGCAAGGTGGGCATCGCGGCCGACTTCTCGTTCGGCGGGAAGGGCCTCAAGGGCGCGATGAAGAACGCCAACCGCAGCGGCGCGCGCTACACCATCGTGGCCGGCGAGCGCGATCTCGCCGAGGGCGTCGTCCAGCTCAAGGACATGGAGTCCGGCGAGCAGGTCGCCGTCGGCGTCAACGAGATCGTGGCCGAACTGGAGGCCCGGCTCGGCTGAGTCGAACCCTTGTCGCCCCTGCCGTCCCTTACGGGCGGTAGGGGCGACTTTTATGTCCAGCGAACGGTGCGCGCGCGAGGGTGTACGGCACAATGACCGTGCCCCCGCGGCCCCTTCGACGCTATGGAATCGACGGAATCGACGTGATGAGCAAGACGACAGTCAAGGACGTCCCCGCCGCCCGGCGGGAACACACCGAGGCCCCGCGCACGGTGGGCGGCAGCCGGGCCTTCGCGATCCTGCTGCTGATCACCGGCGCGGCCGGACTGCTCGCCTCCTGGGTCATCACGCTCGACAAGTTCAAGCTGCTGGAGGACCCGAACTTCACCCCCGGGTGCAGCCTCAACCCGGTCGTCTCCTGCGGCAACATCATGAAGAGCGACCAGGCCTCCGTCTTCGGCTTCCCCAACCCGATGCTCGGCCTCGTCGCCTACGGCATCGTCATCTGCGTCGGCGTGAGCCTGCTCGCCCGCGCGACCTACCCGCGCTGGTACTGGCTCACCTTCAACGCGGGCACCCTCTTCGGCGTCGGCTTCGTGACCTGGCTCCAGTACCAGTCGCTGTACAACATCAACTCGCTCTGCCTGTGGTGCTGCCTCGCCTGGGTCGCCACCATCCTGATGTTCTGGTACGTCACCTCCTCCAACATCCGCAACGGCTTCCTGCCCGCGCCGAGCCGGCTCAAGAACTTCTTCGGCGAGTTCACCTGGGTCCTGCCGGTCATGCACATCGGCGTCATCGGCATGCTGATCCTGACCCGCTGGTGGGACTTCTGGACCAGCTGACCGTCCACGGGCCCCCACCGGCCCCGACCGGACTGTCAGTGCGGTGACATAGGGTTTTCAGCGTGGAGCCCGATCTGTTCACCGCCGCCGCAGAAGAACGCCAGGAGAAGGACCCGACGAGCAGCCCCCTGGCCGTCCGGATGCGCCCGCGCACCCTCGACGAGGTGGTGGGCCAGCAGCACCTGCTCAAGCCCGGCTCCCCGCTGCGCCGACTGGTCGGCGAGTCCGGCGGCGGCCCGGCCGGCCCCTCCTCGGTGATCCTCTGGGGCCCGCCCGGCACCGGCAAGACCACCCTCGCCTACGTCGTCTCCAAGGCCACCAACAAGCGCTTCGTGGAGCTCTCCGCGATCACCGCCGGCGTCAAGGAGGTCCGCGCGGTCATCGAGGGCGCCCGCCGCGCCACCGGCGGGTACGGCAAGGAGACCGTCCTCTTCCTCGACGAGATCCACCGCTTCAGCAAAGCCCAGCAGGACTCCCTCCTCCCGGCCGTCGAGAACCGCTGGGTCACCCTGATCGCGGCGACCACGGAGAACCCGTACTTCTCGGTGATCTCCCCGCTGCTGTCCCGGTCCCTCCTGCTCACCCTCGAACCGCTCACCGACGACGACCTGCGCGGCCTGCTGCGGCGCGCGCTGACCGACGAGCGCGGCCTCAAGAACGCCGTCACCCTCCCCGAGGACACCGAGGCCCACCTGCTGCGGATCGCCGGCGGCGACGCCCGCCGCGCCCTCACCGCGCTGGAGGCCGCCGCCGGAGCCGCGCTGGACAAAGGGGAGGAGGAGATCGGCCTCCAGACCCTCGAAGAGACCGTCGACCGCGCCGCCGTGAAGTACGACCGCGACGGCGACCAGCACTACGACGTGGCCAGCGCCCTCATCAAGTCCATCCGCGGGTCCGACGTGGACGCGGCCCTGCACTACCTGGCCCGCATGATCGAGGCGGGCGAGGACCCCCGGTTCATCGCCCGCCGGCTGATGATCTCCGCCAGCGAGGACATCGGCCTCGCCGATCCGAACGCGCTGCCGATAGCCGTCGCCGCCGCCCAGGCCGTCGCCATGATCGGCTTCCCCGAGGCCGCGCTCACCCTCAGCCACGCCACGATCGCCCTCGCCTTGGCGCCCAAGTCCAACGCCGCGACCCTCGCCATCGGCGCCGCCATGGAGGACGTACGCAAAGGTCTGGCCGGCCCCGTGCCCCCGCATCTGCGGGACGGGCACTACAAGGGCGCGGCCAAGCTCGGGCACGCCCAGGGGTATGTGTACCCGCACGACCTGCCCGAGGGGATCGCCGCCCAGCAGTACGCGCCGGACGAGATCAAGGGCCGGGAGTACTACACGCCGACCAGACACGGGGCCGAGGCCCGGTACGCGGACGCGGTGGAGTGGACCAGGAAGAACCTCGGTCGGAAGCAGTCCTGAACCCCCTGTAGACTCCTCCACAGTGCTGCGTCCCGTGTCCGGCTCCGGTCGGCGCCTCAGGCGGGACATCCAGCCGGATCTTCATGATCCAGGAGCGTCGCGCACCGTCGTAGGTGTCGCGGGCAGCCCACCACCACTCGGAGTTCCGGGACCGGTCGGTGGGCCGTTCGTGTGCTGCACGTATGTGCCCAGACCAGGGGAGCGGCTACCCGACACGTCCCTCGCGGACTGACGGGATTCCCCGGCTGCGGATGCGACCTCCCGTAACCCTGAGGCAGCCGAAGAGGAAAAGGAAAAGAAGTGGCGAACCAGTCCCGCCCCAAGGTCAAGAAGTCGCGTGCCCTCGGCATCGCGCTGACCCCGAAGGCCGTCAAGTACTTCGAGGCCCGCCCCTACCCGCCGGGTGAGCACGGCCGCGGCCGCAAGCAGAACTCGGACTACAAGGTCCGTCTGCTCGAGAAGCAGCGTCTGCGCGCGCAGTACGACGTGTCCGAGCGTCAGCTCGTCCGCGCCTACGAGCGTGCCTCCAAGGTCCAGGGCAAGACCGGTGAGGCCCTGATCATCGAGCTGGAGCGCCGTCTCGACGCGCTGGTCCTGCGTTCGGGCATCGCCCGCACGATCTACCAGGCCCGCCAGATGGTCGTCCACGGCCACATCGAGGTCAACGGCCACAAGGTCGACAAGCCGTCCTTCCGCGTCAAGCCGGACGACGTCGTCATGGTCCGTGAGCGCAGCCGTCAGAAGCCGCTGTTCGAGGTCGCCCGCGAGGGTGGCTTCGCCGCGGACGGTGAGACCCCCCGCTACCTGCAGGTGAACCTCAAGGCCCTGGCGTTCCGCCTGGACCGCGAGCCGAACCGCAAGGAAGTTCCGGTCATCTGCGACGAGCAGCTCGTCGTCGAGTACTACGCCCGTTGATCCCTCCCCAGGGTTCTCGGCGGTCGTAGGACACCCGCACCGAGCGTCAGCCCGTCGTCCCCCCGCCCTTTCCGGCGGGTGGGACGGCGGGCTCTCGCCTTGCTGAGACGGGTGTTCCGCTCGGCATTAATGCGGTTCTGAGCGATCGCCCCGGCGCGATAGGCTCGGGGGCACGACTTTCCGACGTTCAGGCGAGTTCCAGGGAGCGGGTGCGCACAGTGTCCGGTGGCGAGGTGGCCGGGATCCTGGTGGCCGTCTTCTGGGCGATCCTGGTCTCCTTCCTCGCCGTCGCGCTGGCGAGGCTGGCCCAGACGCTCAAGGCGACCACCAAGCTCGTGGCGGACGTGACCGACCAGGCCGTCCCCCTCCTCGCCGAGGCGTCCACCGCCGTCCGCTCCGCGCAGACCCAGATCGAGCGGGTCGACGCCATCGCGTCCGACGTCCAGGAGGTCACGTCGAACGCCTCGGCGCTCTCCACGACCGTCGCGTCCACGTTCGGCGGCCCCCTGGTGAAAGTCGCCGCCTTCGGGTACGGCGTCCGCCGCGCCCTCGGCCGCAAGGACGAAGCGCCCGCCAGGGAGCCCCGGCGTACCGTGATCGTGGGCCGGACCCTCTCCCGGCGGGAGAAGCGCAGCGCCCGTGAAAAGAGGGACTGAGAGCCAGCCATGTTCCGCCGAACCTTCTGGTTCACCACCGGCGTCGCCGCCGGTGTCTGGGCCACCACCAAGGTCAACCGCAAGCTGAAGCAGCTGACCCCCGAGAGCCTCGCCGCGACCGCGGCCAACAAGGCGCTGGAGACGGGGGCGCGCGTCAAGGACCGCGCGGTCGGCTTCGCGCTCGACGTCCGCCACAACATGGAGCGGCGGGAGGCGGAACTCGAGGACGCGCTCGGCATCCAGGAGGACCCCGAACTCCCCGCGCCCCGGCGGTACACCGCCATCGAGAACCGCACACCCCCGAGGTACACCGAGACCTCGACTTACCCGTACAACCGGAATGAGGACCACTGATGGAGTCGGCCGAGATTCGTCGCCGCTGGTTGAGCTTCTTCGAGGAGCGCGGTCACACCGTTGTCCCTTCGGCGTCGCTCATCGCGGACGACCCGACTCTGCTCCTGGTCAACGCGGGCATGGTCCCGTTCAAGCCGTACTTCCTCGGTGAGGTCAAGCCCTCCTTCAACCGTGCCACCAGCGTGCAGAAGTGCGTCCGTACGCCGGACATCGAGGAGGTCGGCAAGACCACCCGGCACGGCACCTTCTTCCAGATGTGCGGCAACTTCTCCTTCGGCGACTACTTCAAGGAAGGCGCCATCCAGCACGCCTGGGAGCTGCTCACCAGCCCCCAGGACAAGGGTGGTTACGGCCTGGAGCCGGAGAAGCTCTGGATCACCGTCTACAAGGACGACGACGAGGCCGAGCGCATCTGGCACGAGCAGATCGGCGTGCCCAAGGAGCGCATCCAGCGCCTCGGCAAGAAGGACAACTACTGGTCCATGGGCGTTCCCGGCCCGTGCGGCCCGTGTTCCGAGATCAACTACGACCGCGGCCCCGAGTTCGGCGTCGAGGGCGGCCCGGCCGTCAACGACGAGCGGTACGTGGAGATCTGGAACCTGGTCTTCATGCAGTACGAGCGCGGCGAGGGCACCTCGAAGGAAGACTTCGAGATCCTCGGCGAGCTGCCCAGCAAGAACATCGACACGGGCCTCGGCCTGGAGCGCCTCGCCATGATTCTGCAGGGCGTGCAGAACATGTACGAGATCGACACCTCCATGGCCGTCATCGACAAGGCCACCGAACTGACCGGCGTCCGCTACGGCGACGCCCACCAGTCCGACGTCTCCCTGCGCGTGGTCACCGACCACATCCGCACCGCCGTGATGCTCATCGGCGACGGCGTCACCCCCGGCAACGAGGGACGCGGCTACGTCCTGCGCCGCATCATGCGCCGCGCCATCCGCAACATGCGGCTCCTCGGCGCCACCGGACCGGTCGTCCAGGACCTCATCGACGTCGTCATCGGCATGATGGGGCAGCAGTACCCGGAGCTCGTCACCGACCGCAAGCGCATCGAGACGGTGGCCCTCGCCGAGGAGGCCGCCTTCCTCAAGGCCCTCAAGGGCGGCACCAACATTCTCGACACCGCCGTCACCGAGACCAAGCAGGCCGGCGGCCAGGTCCTCTCCGGCGACAAGGCCTTCCTGCTCCACGACACCTGGGGCTTCCCCATCGACCTCACCCTGGAGATGGCCGCCGAACAGGGCCTCTCCGTGGACGAGGACGGCTTCCGCCGCCTGATGAAGGAGCAGCGGGACCGCGCCAAGGCCGACGCCCGTGCCAAGAAGACCGGCCACGCCGACCTCGGTGCCTACCGTGAGATCGCCGACGCCGCCGGCGAGACCGAGTTCATCGGCTACTCGGACACCGAGGGCGAGTCCACGGTCGTCGGCATCCTCGTGGACGGGCTGTCCTCGCCCGCCGCCACCGAGGGCGACGAGGTCGAGATCGTCCTCGACCGCACCCCGTTCTACGCCGAGGGCGGCGGTCAGATCGGTGACACCGGCCGGATCAAGGTCGACTCCGGTGCCGTCATCGAGATCCGCGACTGCCAGAAGCCGGTCCCGGGCGTGTACGTCCACAAGGGCGTCGTCCAGGTCGGCGAGGTGACCGTCGGCGCCAAGGCCCAGGCCTCCATCGACGGCCGCCGCCGCACGGCCATCGCCCGCGCCCACTCGGCCACCCACCTCACCCACCAGGCCCTGCGCGACGCCCTCGGCCCGACGGCCGCCCAGGCCGGTTCCGAGAACCAGCCCGGCCGCTTCCGCTTCGACTTCGGCTCCCCGTCCGCCGTCCCGACGGCCGTGATGACCGACGTCGAGCAGAAGATCAACGAGGTGCTCTCCCGCGACCTGGACGTCCACGCGGAGATCCTGAGCCTCGACGAGGCCAAGAAGCAGGGCGCCATCGCCGAGTTCGGAGAGAAGTACGGCGAGCGGGTCCGCGTCGTCACCATCGGCGACTTCTCCAAGGAGCTGTGCGGCGGTACGCACGTCCACAACACCTCGCAGCTCGGCCTGGTCAAGCTGCTCGGCGAGTCCTCCATCGGCTCCGGTGTGCGCCGTATCGAGGCCCTGGTCGGCGTGGACGCCTACAACTTCCTCGCCCGTGAGCACACGGTCGTCGCCCAGCTCCAGGAGCTGATCAAGGGCCGCCCGGAGGAGCTTCCGGAGAAGGTTTCGGCCATGCTCGGCAAGCTGAAGGACGCCGAGAAGGAGATCGAGAAGTTCCGCGCCGAGAAGGTGCTGCAGGCCGCCGCCGGGCTCGCCGAGTCCGCCAAGGACGTCTCCGGCGTCGCCCTGGTGACCGGCCAGGTCCCGGACGGCACGACCGCCGACGACCTCCGCAAGCTCGTGCTCGACGTACGCGGACGCATCCAGGGCGGCCGGGCCGCCGTGGTCGCCCTGTTCACCGCCGTGAACGGCAAGCCGCTGACGGTCATCGCCACCAACGAGGCCGCCCGCGAGCGTGGCCTGAAGGCCGGTGACCTGGTCCGTACGGCCGCCAAGACCCTCGGCGGCGGCGGTGGCGGCAAGCCGGACGTCGCCCAGGGCGGTGGCCAGAACCCGGCCGCCATCGGCGAGGCCGTGGACGCGGTCGAACGCCTGGTCGCCGAGACGGCCAAGTGAGTACGCACGATCACAGCAGCGAAGACGACGGCCCGGCCATGCGCCGCGGCCGTCGGCTCGCGATCGATGTCGGCGACGCCCGGATCGGGGTCGCCTCCTGCGACCCCGACGGGATCCTTGCCACGCCCGTGGAGACCGTGCCGGGACGCGATGTCCCCGCGGCTCAGCGGCGATTGAGACAACTGATCGACGAGTACGTACCTATCGAGGTAATCATCGGACTCCCGCGCTCCCTCAAGGGAGGAGAGGGCCCGGCCGCGGTCAAGGTGCGGGGGTTCGCCCAGGAGTTGGCGCGCATGATCGCGCCCGTTCCGGTCAGACTTCTCGACGAGAGGATGACCACAGTGACGGCGAGTCAAGGACTGCGTGCCTCAGGTGTGAAATCCAAAAAGGGCAGGTCGGTCATTGACCAGGCAGCGGCCGTGATCATCCTGCAACAGGCGCTGGAATCCGAACGGGCGTCAGGTAAAGCTCCGGGCGAGGGCGTCGAAGTGGTCATCTGATCGCGATACGGTAACGTTCCGCGCGATGTGGTGGCCTTCGAACAGCCACCGCACAAAAAGAGGCGGGGACGAAAGCCGAGCCACAGGCCCCGCGTGACCGCCGCCTCGCGGCTCTAGGGGATCGATGACTGAGTATGGCCGGGGCCCAGGCTCCGAACCGTGGCATCCGGACGACCCGTTGTACGGGGACGGCGGATGGGACGGACAGCAGGCCCAGGGGGGCCAGCAGTCCGGCTACGGCGGCCAGCCGCAGCAGCACTACCCGGAGCAGCAGTACCAGCAGTACGGCGATGGAAACGGCAACGGCGGCTGGAACAACGGCCATCAGGGCCACCAGGACGGCTACGCCCACCAGCAGTACCAGCAGGAGTACGGCGCCCCCGGCCAGCAGTACCCCGGCCAGGACCAGCACCAGCAGCAGTACACGGGTCACGGCCAGCAGCAGTACGACCAGGGCAACGGCGCCTGGAACAACGGAACACATACCCACCAGCAGGCACAGGGTGCGTACGTCCCCGACCCGGCCGACCCCTACGGTCAGCAGCAGGCGATCGGCTACGGCGCCGGCCAGCAGGACTTCTACGGCACCCCCGACGCGTATCCGCCACCGGAGCCGCCCTCGCGCCGACGCGCGGAGACCACGCCCGCGCCGGACCCCGAGGCCGAGAAGCCGCCGGCCGCCGAGCGGACCGACTGGGATCCCGGGCCGGACCAGGGCGAACACGCGTTCTTCGCGGGCGGCGCCGATGACGACGAAGCCGACGAGGCCGAGGAGCGCACCGGCCGGGGCGACCGCAAGGGCCGCGGCGGCAAGTCCAAGAAGCCGGGCAAAGGTGGCAAGAAGCGCCGCAGCGGGTGTGCGTGCCTGGTGGTCGTCATGGTTTTCGGTGGTGGGTTCGCCGGAGTGAGCTATTTCGGGTACCAGTTCTTCCAGAGCCGCTTCGGCGATGTGCCTGATTACTCGGGTAACGGCACGAACGAGACCGTGACGATCACGGTCGCCAAGGGTGAGTTCGGCTCGGTGATCGGGCAGAAACTGAAGGCGGCCGGCGTCGTCAAGAGCGTGGATGCCTTCACAACGGCGCTGGCGCAGAATCCCGACCGGCCCAATATTCAGGCGGGCGTTTATCTCCTCAAGAAGGAGATGTCCGCTGAAAGCGCTATCTCTCTGATGCTCGACCCGAAGAGCCAGAACAACTTCACCGTCATCGAAGGCGAGCGGAACAACGACGTCTACGCCAAGATCGACACGGAGTTGGGGATCAAGAAGGGGACAACCAAGGAATTCGCCGAGAAAAAGTGGGAGACACTCGGTCTTCCCGACTGGGCGAACGACAACGACGACATCAAGGACCCGCTGGAAGGATTCCTCTACCCGTCCACGTATCCGGTCGCCAAGGGCATGAAGCCCGAGGCTGTCCTCAAGGAAATGGTCGACCTTGCCAAGGCGAAGTACGAGCAGTTCGATCTGGAGGACAAGGCCAAGGGGCTGAAGCTGGAGAATCCGCTCCAGGTGCTCACCGTGGCGAGCCTCGTACAGGCCGAGGGGAACAACGCGAAGGACTACAAGAAGATCGCGCGGGTCGTCTACAACCGGCTTGAGCCCAATAACGCGGAGACGGCCGGACTGCTCGACTTCGACTCGACGGTCAATTACCTGCGCGGTGAATCGAAGTTGGCGACCGGCTCGGTCGACTCGCTGCGGCAGATCGATGACCCGTACAACACATACAAGGTGTACGGATTGCCGCCCGGGCCGATCGGAAATCCTGGTGACGAGGCGATCGAGGGCGCTCTCAAGCCGGCAAAGGGCGACTGGTACTACTTCGTGTCACTGCGTGACGAAACGCTGTTCGCCGTGACCAACGAAGAGCACAACAAGAACCGCAGAAAGTACCAGGAAGAACAGAACGGATAGATGAGCCGCACCGCCACCAACCGCCGCGCCGCCGTGCTCGGTTCGCCGATCGCCCACTCGCTCTCCCCGGTGCTGCACCGCGCCGCGTACGCCGAACTCGGCCTCGCCGACTGGTCGTACGACCGTTTCGAGGTCGACGAGGAGGCTTTGCCGGGGTTTGTCGAGAAGCTGGGGCCGGAGTGGGCGGGGCTGTCGCTCACGATGCCGCTCAAGCGGGCGGTCATTCCGCTGCTGGACGAGATCAGCGAGACGGCGACCTCGGTCGAGGCCGTCAACACGCTGGTGTTCACGGAGGACGGACGGCGGGTCGGCGACAACACCGACATCCCCGGGATGGTCGCCGCCCTGCGGGAGCGGGGCATCGAGCAGGTGGAGTCGGCCGCGATCCTCGGCGCCGGCGCCACGGCGTCGTCCGCGCTGGCCGCGCTCGCCCGGATCTGCACCGGCGAGGTCGTGGCGTACGTACGGAGCGAGGCCCGGGCCGCCGAGATGCGGGAGTGGGGCGAGCGGCTGGGCATCGAGGTGCGTACGGCGGACTGGGCGGAGGCCGAGCGGGCGCTGAGCGCTCCGCTGGTCATCGCCACCACCCCGGCCGGGGCGACGGATGTGCTCTCCGGGGCGGTGCCCGAGCGGCCGACGACGCTGTTCGACGTGCTGTACCACCCCTGGCCCACCGAGCTGGCGGCGCGCTGGTCCGCGTACGGAGGTGCCGTGGTCAGCGGGCTCGATCTGCTGGTCCACCAGGCGGTTCTGCAGGTCGAGCAGATGACCGGGTGCAAGGCGGCACCGGTGGCGGCCATGCGCACGGCGGGGGAGCGGGCGCTGGCCGAGCGCGGCTGAGCGTCCGGGGCTGCGAGACGGGGTGTGCTGATCCCGTGAAACCGCTGTACCAGGCGGTAACCAGCGGCGATCATCACCGAGCGGCCCGGCGGCGTAGGCGGGGCGCTGAACGGAGCCTCCATGTCACGTCACTCCCGGCACTCCCGGCGCAGGTTTCTCACGTATCTGGTGGCCGCGCCCACACTCGCCGTCGCGACCAAGATCGGTCTGGACGTCTATGAACCGGGCAGCGCGGAGGCGGCGATCCCCACGCTGCCGGCGCCGGCGGACCTGGTGGACCTCGGCGATCTGCTGATCCTGGCCGGGGCGCCCACGGCGAACATGCTGGTGCTGAGCGTCGACGAGGAGGGCGTCGCCCACTTCCGGCTGCCGAGGGAAGAGGTCGGGCAGGGGCTCACCACGGCGGTGGCGATGCTGGTGGCGGAGGAGTTGGACACCCCGCTCGACCGGGTGCGTGTTCAACTGGACGACGCCCGCCCCGAGTTGCTCTTCAACCAGCTCACCGGCAGTTCCAACTCCATCCGCTCGCTGTACGACCCGGTGCGGCGTACGGCGGCTGCCGCGCGGGCCCGGCTGGTCGGGACCGCCGCCAAGCAATGGGGGCTCGGTGCCCAGGACTTGACGGTGCGTCAGGGGGTCGTGGTCGCACCGGACGGGCGTACCGCCTCCTACGGCTCACTGTCGGTGGCCGCCGCCTCCCTCGACCTCGGCTCCCTCGTCGTCACGCCGAAGAAGGAGTCGGAGCACACCCTCGTCGGCACCCCCACCTCCCGCATCGACGCCCGTGCCCTGGTCACCGGCAAGCAGGCCTACACACTCGACCTCGACATACCCGGGGCCAAGCCCTGCATGGTGCGCCGGCCGCCGACGATCAACGGCACGGTGAAGGCGGTGAACAACGAGGCCGCCGTACGGGCCATGCCGGGTGTCCTGGACGTGGTCACGATCGACACGGGGGTCGCCGTCGTCGCGGAAACGTTCGGGCAGGCCCTCGGCGGCAAGGAGGCGCTGGATGTCACCTGGGGCCCGGGGAGCGTCGACGCGCTGTCGGACGCGGGCATCAGGGCGAAGCTGAAGACGGCCACGCCGTC
Source organism: Streptomyces sp. NPDC107538 (assembly GCF_055657445.1). NCBI lineage: Bacteria > Bacillati > Actinomycetota > Actinomycetes > Kitasatosporales > Streptomycetaceae > Streptomyces > Streptomyces sp. NPDC107538. Next base: position 81,353 of record NZ_JBVKAY010000015.1, read on the forward strand.
GCTGGATGTGCTCGGGCCGCTGGTGAAGAAGGTGGAGGGGGAGTTCGACTTCGCGTTCGCCAGTCACGCGCCTCTGGAGACGAACTCGGCGGTCGCGGATGTGCGGGAGGACCGGGCCGAGGTCTGGTCGGGGCTCAAGTCGCCGATCGTCGCGCAGGCCGCCATCGCCAAGGCCGTCGGACTGCCGGTGTCCAAGGTGAAGGTCCACGTCGTGCAGTCGGGCGGGTCCTTCGGGCGGCGGCTCTTCTTCGACGCGGCGCTGGAGGCCGCCGTCGTGTCCAAGAGGAGCGGGCGGCCCGTTCGGCTGATGTGGTCGCGGATCGACGACATGCGGCACGGGCGGATGCGGCCCGCCACCCACCACCGGGTCCGGGCCACGTACGCGGCCGGGCAGGTGCTCACCTTCACCCATCAGGTGGCAGCGGTGGAGACCGACTTCCGGCACGGCCTCGGCGACGCGATCACCGCGGCCGCGGCGAGCCTGCCGTCCGGCATCGGCAACGCGACCTTCGCGCAGACCCTGTTCCTCACCACGGTGAAGTCCCCGTACCACTTCGGGCTCACCACGCAGACGCTCACCGAGGTGCCGATCAGGATGCACACCGGGTCGTGGAGGTCCGTGTACTCGGCCAACACCCGCGGCGCCGAGGAGATCATCGTCGACGAGCTGGCGGCGAAGCTCGGCAAGGACCCGGTCGCCTTCCGGCGCGAGTTCCTGAAAACGGCACGGCAGCGGGCCGTACTCGCCAAGGTCGCGGAGGAAGGGGAGTGGGGGCGGAGCCTGCCCGAGGGCTGGGCGCAGGGCGTCGGCTTCCACGACGAGTACAAGGCCTGCACGGCCTGTCTCGTCGAGATCGACGCCACCGACCCGAAGAAACCCCGGGTGACCAAGGCGGTCATCGCGGCCGACGTGGGCCGGGTGATCAACCCGCGCGGCTTGGAGGCCCAACTGCTCGGCGGGCTCACGGACGCCATCTCCACCACCCTGCGGGCCGGGCTGCACATCGACGAGGGGCTGCCGCTGGAAGGCAGCTACTCGCAGTTCCACTACGCCCGCCAGAAGGACTCCCCGAAGGACGTCAGGATCTTCGTCATCGAGGGCGCCGACGAACCCGGCGGCGCGGGCGAACTCGGCGTCCCGGCCGCCGTCGGCGCCGTCGCCAACGCCTACGCGCGAGCCACCGGCACCAAGCCGCGCAGCTTCCCCGTCAACTTCGACGTGGACTTCACGCCCTTCCCCCGCTGAGCCGGCCGGAGAAACCAGGAGCACATCCATGCCCTCGCACACCTTCACCGTCAACGGCGAGACCGTCACCGTAGACGCCCCCGACGACCTGCCCCTGCTGTGGGCGCTGCGCGATCTGCTCGGCGTCCGCGGCCCCAAGTACGGCTGCGGCATCGACGTCTGCAAGGCCTGCACCAGCCACCTCGACGGCGAGGCCGTACGGCCTTGTGTCGTGCCGGTCGCCGAGGCGGCGGGCCGGGAGGTCACCACCATCGAGGGCCTGGCCGACGGGGACCGGCTGCACCCCGTCCAGGAGGCCTGGCTGGAGCAGGACGTCGCCCAGTGCGGCTACTGCCAGCCCGGCCAGATCATGGCCGCCGTCGCCCTGCTCAAGCGGACCAGCGACCCCACCGACGCCGACATCGACGCGATCGCGAACGTCTGCCGCTGCGGCACGTACTTCCGCATCCGCGAGGCGATCAAGAGCGCGGCGGCGAAGATGGCGTGACCCGCGGCGGCGCGCCGCGCCGCGTGCGGGCCCGTCCGTCTGCTGGACCCGTGACCGGGTCCCGCCCCGGACGTGGGAGGATCGGAGACGGCGGGCCGGGGCCGCGCACCCGGGAGCCGTCGCCGTACGCGAGGACGCGCGTACACGTAGGCAGCACGCAGTACAGGGCGCGAGCACTGAGGAGCACCGTTGAGCAGGTTGCGCTGGCTGACCGCGGGGGAGTCCCACGGTCCCGCACTTGTCGCGACGCTGGAGGGTCTTCCCGCCGGCGTGCCGATCACCACGGAGATGGTGGCGGACCACCTGGCCCGGCGGCGACTGGGCTATGGGCGCGGTGCCCGGATGAAGTTCGAGCGCGACGAGGTCACCTTCCTCGGCGGTGTGCGGCACGGCCTCACCATGGGCTCCCCGGTGGCGATCATGGTCGGCAACACCGAGTGGCCGAAGTGGGAGCAGGTCATGGCGGCGGACCCGGTCGACCCGGAGATCCTGGCCGGGCTGGCCCGCAACGCCCCGCTGACCCGTCCCCGGCCCGGTCACGCGGATCTGGCCGGGATGCAGAAGTACGGCTTCGACGAGGCCCGGCCGGTCCTGGAGCGCGCCTCGGCCCGTGAGACCGCCGCCCGTGTGGCCCTCGGTGCCGTCGCCCGGTCGTACCTGAAGGAGACGGCCGGGATCGAGATCGTCAGCCATGTCGTCGAGCTGTGCTCGGTGAAGGCCCCGCAGGGCGTGTACCCGACCCCGGCCGACGTGGAGAAGCTGGACGAGGACCCGCTGCGCTGCCTCGACGCGGACGCGTCGAAGGCGATGGTCGCCGAGGTCGACCAGGCCCACAAGGACGGCGACACCCTCGGCGGAGTCGTGGAGATCCTGGCGTACGGCGTGCCCGTGGGCCTGGGCTCGCACGTGCACTGGGACCGGAAGCTGGACGCCCGCCTGGCGGGTGCGCTGATGGGCATCCAGGCGATCAAGGGCGTCGAGATCGGCGACGGCTTCGAGCTGGCGCGGGTGCCCGGCTCCAAGGCCCACGACGAGATCGTGAACACCCCCGAGGGCATCCGGCGTGTCTCCGGCCGCTCCGGCGGCACCGAGGGCGGGCTGACCACGGGCGAGTTGCTGCGGGTCCGGGCGGCGATGAAGCCGATCGCGACCGTGCCGCGCGCCCTGCAGACCGTGGACGTGACCACGGGCGAGGCCACGCAGGCCCACCACCAGCGCTCCGACGTCTCCGCGGTCCCGGCCGCCGGCATCGTCGCCGAGGCCATGGTCGCCCTGGTCCTCGCGGACGCGGTCGCGGAGAAGTTCGGCGGCGACAACGTCGTCGAGACGGCCCGCAACGTCCGCTCCTACCTCGACCACCTCGCGATCCGGTGAGCCCGGTGCCTCTGGTCGTCCTCGTCGGCCCCATGGGCGTCGGCAAGTCCACCGTCGGACAGCTCCTCGCCGAGCGGCTCGGCGTCGCCTATCGCGACACCGACGACGACATCGTGGCCGCACAGGGCCGTGAGATCGCGGAGATCTTCGTCGACGAGGGCGAGCCCGCCTTCCGCGCCATCGAGAAGCAGGCCGTCCACACGGCACTCGCCGCCCACGACGGCGTCCTCGCCCTCGGCGGCGGCGCCATCCTCGACGCCGACACGCGCGCCCTGCTGGCCGGGCAGCGGGTCGTCTACCTCTCCATGGACGTCGAGGAGGCGGTCAAGCGCACCGGCCTCAACGCCGCCCGCCCGCTGCTGGCCGTCAACCCCCGTAAGCAGTGGCGGGAGTTGATGGAGGCCCGGCGGAGCCTGTACGAGGAGGTCGCCACGGCCGTCGTCGCCACCGACGGCCGTACGCCCGAGGAAGTCACCCGAGCGGCCCTGGACGCACTGGAGTTGAAGGAAGCATGAGCGAGACAGTGACCCGTATCCAGGTCGGCGGTACGGCGGGTACCGAGCCGTACGAGGTCCTGGTGGGGCGTCAACTCCTGGGTGAGCTGGGCGGGTTGATCGGCAACCGGGTCAAGCGGGTCGCGGTGATCCACCCGGAGGCGCTGGAGGGCACGGGAGAGGCGCTGCGGGCCGATCTGGCCGAGCAGGGGTTCGAGGCCGTGGCGATCCAGGTGCCGAACGCGGAGGAGGCCAAGACGGCCGAGGTCGCGGCGTACTGCTGGAAGGCGCTGGGGCAGTCCGGGTTCACCCGGACCGATGTGATCGTGGGTGTCGGTGGTGGCGCCACCACGGACCTCGCCGGTTTCGTGGCGGCGACCTGGCTGCGCGGGGTGCGCTGGATCGCCATCCCGACCACCGTGTTGGCGATGGTGGACGCGGCGGTGGGCGGCAAGACCGGTATCAACACCGCCGAGGGCAAGAACCTGGTGGGTTCCTTCCACCCGCCGGCCGGGGTGCTGTGCGACCTGGCCGCGCTCGATTCCCTGCCGGTCAACGACTACGTCTCCGGTCTCGCGGAGATCATCAAGGCCGGGTTCATCGCCGACCCGGTGATCCTGGACCTGATCGAGGCCGACCCGCAGGCGGCCCGTACGCCCGCCGGGCCGCACACCTCGGAGCTGATCGAGCGGTCGATCCGGGTCAAGGCCGAGGTCGTCTCCGGTGACCTGAAGGAGTCCGGGCGCCGGGAGATCCTCAACTACGGGCACACGCTGGCCCACGCGATCGAGAAGAACGAGCGCTATCAGTGGCGCCATGGCGCGGCCGTGTCCGTCGGCATGCACTTCGCAGCCGAACTGGGGCGCCTGGCGGGCCGGTTGGACGACGCGACCGCCGACCGGCACCGCACGGTCCTGGAAGCGGTGGGGCTGCCGTTGACCTACCGCTACGACCAGTGGCCCCGGCTGCTGGAGACGATGAAGGTCGACAAGAAGTCCCGGGGCGATCTGCTGCGCTTCATCGTCCTGGACGGTCTGGCCAAGCCCACCGTGCTGGAGGGGCCCGACCCGGCGATCCTCCTCGCCGCCTACGGCGAAGTGGGACAGTAACGCACGCTCGGGGACGACTTGCCCGATTCGCCTTGTGTCCATGGCCACTTGGGCACTTCGGGCTGTCCCCGGCCGTTCACCAAACGGCGGCCGGGGACGGTACCGTTCGGTAAGGGCGGGGTCGAAAGGCCCCGCCCGCCAGTGTCGATGTGACTGTACGAGACGGAGTGGCACCGGATGCAGCACGCAGTGGGAGCTCCGCTGCCGCCGCCCCATCGGCCGGGGCAGGACCCGGCGGCCCCTTGGTCGCCGCCCGCGAACCAGCAGGGACACCCGGCTCCTCAGCACCCGGGAGCGCCGGGCGCGCATCCCCCGCAGCACACAGGAGCGGGCCACCCGGTGCCTCCGGGCACGCACCCGGGCCCCGTGCCGCCACCCCCGCCCGCGCCCATGGCCCCGCCCACACCGGCCGGGCCGCCCGCCTCCGCGCCCCCGCCCGCCCCTCCCGGCTCGGTGCCGCCCGCGCCGGGCTTCGCCGGGAGCCCCGGGCATCCGCACACCTCGGCCCCGCAGCAGCCCGGGATCCCGCGGGACACCACCGGACACGTGCAACTGCCGCCGGGCGGCCCGGTCACCATGCCGCCGCCCGCCACCGGCGCGCCCGACGTCACGGCCACCACCCTTGCCGTCCTGCTCATCGGGCCCGCCGGGGCGGGCAAGACGAGCGTCGCCAAGTACTGGGCGGACCACCGCCGGGTGCCCACCGCGCACATCAGCCTGGACGACGTACGGGAATGGGTGCGCTCGGGCTTCGCGGACCCGCAGTCAGGCTGGAACGACAACTCCGAGGCGCAGTATCGTCTCGCCCGCCGCACCTGCGGCTTCTCCGCCCGGAACTTCCTGGCCAACGGCATTTCCTGCATTCTCGACGACGCCGTGTTCCCCGACCGCCCGGTCGTCGGCCTCGGCGGCTGGAAACGGCACGTCGGCCCCGGTCTGCTGCCCGTCGTCCTCCTGCCGGGCCTGGAGATTGTCCTCGAACGCAACGCCGAGCGCTCGGGCAACCGCCGCCTCACCGACGAAGAGGTCGCCCGCATCCACGGCCGGATGGCGGGCTGGTACGGCTCGGGCCTGCCGATCATCGACAACTCCCAGCTCGACGTCCCGGCCACGGCCCGAGTCCTGGACGAGGTCCTGGCACGGTCGATCGCCAGCCCCCCGAAGTGGTAGGCACAGCGCACTGAAGCCCGCGCCCCGACAGGGGCGCGGGGAACTGCGCGACAAGCCCCCACCGGCTCGCGGACGGCACACAACCCCCGACCGCACCCCCGTGCTCCGCACAGTGCCCCCAGTCGGCCCCACTCGACCGGCGCCCCACCGGCGAAGCTCATACGCTCGGCACATGTCTGAGGTCTACGCGGCTCGCCGAGCCCGGCTGAGAGAACGCTGCCACGCCGGCGGCAGCGCCACCGCACTCGTGACCCGCCCCGCCAACGTCCGGTACCTGGCGGGCGCGGCACCCAGGGGAGCCGTCCTGCTGCTGGGCCGGGGCGAGGACATCCTCGTCTGCGGTGCCCCGCCGAGCGGTGAGATCGGCGAGGGCCGGCCCGACGAGGCCGTACGCGTCCAGGTGCTGCCGAGCCCCGGCGGCGACCCGGCGGTCGCCGCGGCCGACCTGGCCACCGCTCCGGGCGCCGAGTCGCTCGCCGTGGAGGAACACCACCTCACCGTCGGCCGGCACCGGGCGATCCGCTCGGTCGCGCCCCGGCTGCGGCTCGCCGACCTGGGTGGCGCGGTCGAACAGCTGAGGGTGATCAAGGACGAGGAGGAGATCTCCTGTCTGCGGATCGGCGCGGAGATCGCCGACCAGGCCCTGGGTGAACTCCTCGAATCGATCCTCGTCGGCCGCACCGAGCGCCACCTCGCCCTGGAACTGGAGCGCCGCCTCGTCGACCACGGCGCCGACGGCCCCGCCTTCACCACCTCCGTCGCCGCCGGCCCGAACTCCGGTCGCCCCGGTCACATCCCGACCGACCGCAGGGTCGAGGAGGGCGACTTCCTCTCCGTCTGCCTCGGCGCGACGTACCGCGGCTACCGCTGTGAGATCGGCCGTACCTTCGTGATCGGGACCTCGCCCGCGGACTGGCAGATCGAGCTGTACGACCTGGTCTTCGCAGCCCAGCGGGCCGGACGGGAGGCGCTGGCACCCGGCGCGGCCTACCGTGCCGTGGACCGCGCGGCCCGCCAGGTCCTGGACTCCTCGGGGTACGGAGAAGGCCTCCCGGTACTGATGGGGCACGGGGTCGGACTGGAAATCGACGAGGACCCGCAGTTGGCCCCCGCGGCCATGGGTAAACTGGACGCTTGCGTGCCGGTCACCGTCGAACCGGGGGTCCACCTCCCGGGCCGGGGCGGCGTCCGGATCGATGACACGCTCGTCGTACGCCCCGAGGCGGACGGCGGACCCGAGCTACTCACCATCACGACCAAGGAGCTGCTCGCGCTCTAGCTCATCGGCTGGGCGCGTGGCCCGGGGTCGTCCACGTCAGTCCAGGAGATTCCGCAACCGTGGCTTCCACGAACGACCTCAAGAACGGCCTGGTGCTCAAGCTCGAAGGCGGCCAGCTCTGGTCCGTCGTCGAGTTCCAGCACGTCAAGCCCGGCAAGGGCCCGGCCTTCGTGCGCACCAAGCTCAAGAACGTGCTCTCCGGCAAGGTCGTCGACAAGACGTTCAACGCCGGCGTCAAGGTCGAGACGGCCACTGTCGACAAGCGCGACATGCAGTTCTCCTACATGGACGGCGAGTACTTCGTCTTCATGGACATGGAGACCTACGACCAGCTGATGGTCGACCGCAAGGCCGTCGGCGACGCCGCCAACTTCCTGATCGAGGGCTTCACCGCCACCGTCGCGCAGCACGAGGGCGAGGTGCTCTTCGTGGAGCTGCCGGCCGCCGTCGAGCTCGTGATCCAGGAGACCGAGCCGGGCGTCCAGGGCGACCGCTCCACCGGTGGCACCAAGCCCGCCACGCTGGAGACCGGCCACCAGATCCAGGTGCCGCTCTTCATCACCACCGGCGAGAAGATCAAGGTCGACACCCGTACCAGCGACTACCTCGGCCGGGTGAACAGCTAACCGTGGCTGCCCGTAACACGGCCCGTAAGCGCGCCTTCCAGATCCTCTTCGAGGGCGACCAGCGCGGGGTCGACGTCCTGACCGTCCTCGCGGACTGGATCCGGCACGCCCACAGCGACACCCGGCAGCCGCCGGTCAGCGAGTACACGATGCAGCTCGTCGAGGGCTATGCCGAGTACACGAAGCGGATCGATGAGCTGATCGCGCAGTACTCGGTGGGCTGGACGCTCGACCGGATGCCGGTCGTCGACCGCAACATCCTGCGCCTCGGGGCGTACGAGCTGATCTGGGTCGACGCGACGCCGGACGCGGTGGTGCTGGACGAGATGGTGCAGCTGGCGAAGGAGTTCTCCACGGACGACTCACCGTCGTTCGTGAACGGTCTCCTGGGGCGGCTGAAGGACCTGAAGCCTTCGCTCCGCCGGGACGACGCCTAGGCACGACGCGCAGGTACGACGCGGGGGGAAACCCCTCAAGTGCGAAAAACCGCCGGGGTGCCCCGAACCGAATGGTTCGGGGCACCCCGGCGGCACGTTTCTGCTGGGCGCTGCCCGGGGTGTCAGCTGTCCTCGTGGGAGACCGCGCGACGCGCGTCCGCGTCCAGGACGCCCCAGCTGATCAGCTGCTCGGTGAGGACCGAGGGGGACTGGTCGTAGATGACGGCGAGTGTGCGCAGGTCGTCCTGGCGGATCGAGAGCACCTTGCCGTTGTAGTCACCGCGCTGGGACTGGATCGTCGCCGCGTAACGCTGCAGCGGGCCCGCCTTCTCGGCCGGCACGTGCGCCAGACGCTCCAGGTCCAGGACCAGCTTCGGCGGCGGCTCGGCGGCGCCACCAGGGGTCGTCCCAGGAAGCAGCTCCTGCACAGGGACCCCGTAGAAGTCCGCCAGCTCCGCGAGGCGCTGCACGGTGACGGCGCGGTCGCCGCGCTCGTACGAACCGACCACGACCGCCTTCCAGCGTCCCTGGGACTTCTCCTCGACACCGTGGAGGGAAAGGCCCTGCTGGGTGCGGATGGCCCGGAGCTTGGCCCCGAGCTGTTTGGCGTATTCGCTGGACATATAGCTCCCCGGACGAAGGCTGGTGACTCACTGTGAGGTTACGCAGCGTGACTCTGCCCCGTCAAGCCGAATGGTCCGGACCGACTCTTCCGTGGTAACCGCGTTCCGTTGGGCCAGGGGGGTGATCAGGGGCGTTGTCGGGGCCTGCTAACGTTGACGGCGCAAATCCGACGTCCTTTAAGGTCCGTCCCGTGAGGCGGAGAAGGAGGTCCGTTTCTTATGGACACGCAAGACCCGCAGAACACGCGGCAGGACCTGCCCCAGGATCCGCAGTCGTCCGATGCGCGGCCCGTTCTCGAAGGCCCCGACATCGCGCGCGTGCTGACCCGTATCGCCCACGAGATCGTCGAACGTGCCAAGGGCGCCGACGACGTGGTGCTCCTCGGCATTCCGACCCGGGGCGTCTTCCTCGCCCAGCGGCTCGCCGCCAAGCTCGCCGAGATCACCGACCGGAAGATCCCGGTCGGCTCGCTCGACATCACCATGTACCGCGACGACCTGCGCATGCACCCGCCGCGTGCGCTGGCCCGCACCGAGATCCCCGGTCACGGCATCGACGGCCGTCTGGTCGTCCTCGTCGACGACGTGCTCTTCTCCGGCCGGACGATCCGCGCGGCGCTCGACGCGCTGAACGACATCGGCCGCCCGCGCGCGGTGCAGCTCGCGGTCCTCGTCGACCGGGGCCACCGCGAACTGCCCATCCGCGCCGACTACGTCGGCAAGAACCTCCCCACGTCGCTGCGGGAGACGGTCAAGGTCCAGCTCGCCGAGGAGGACGGTCGGGACACCGTCCTGCTCGGTGCGAAGCGGACCGCCCAGCAGTAGCACGCGCGCGTGCGGCCCTGTGCCGTACGTCCCCTCGCGATGCCCCTGACTGCCCGTAATCTCCCGAACTGCCTTACGGAGCCTGAAAGATGCAGCGTCATCTCATCTCGGCCGCCGACCTCACCCGTGACGACGCCGTCCTGATCCTCGACACCGCCGAGGAGATGGCCCGGGTCGCCGACCGGCCGATCAAGAAACTGCCGACCCTGCGCGGCCGCACGATCGTCAACCTCTTCTTCGAGGACTCCACCCGCACCCGGATCTCCTTCGAGGCCGCCGAGAAGCGCCTCTCGGCGGACGTCATCAACTTCACCGCCAAGGGATCGAGCGTGTCCAAGGGCGAGTCCCTGAAGGACACCGCCCAGACGCTGGAGGCCATGGGCGTCGACGCGGTCGTCATCCGGCACGGCGCCTCGGGGGCCCCGTACCGCCTGGCGACCTCGGGCTGGATCGACGCCGCCGTGATCAACGCCGGCGACGGCACCCACCAGCACCCCACCCAGGCACTGCTGGACGCCTTCACCATGCGCCGCCGTCTCGTCGGCCGGGACGCCGGGCTCGGCCAGGACCTGTCCGGCAAGCGGATCACGCTCGTCGGCGACGTCCTGCACAGCCGTGTCGCCCGCTCCAACGTCGATCTGCTGCACACCCTCGGCGCCGAGGTCACCCTGGTCGCCCCGCCCACCCTGGTCCCGGTCGGCGTCGAGACCTGGCCCTGCGAGGTGTCGTACGACCTCGACAGCACGCTCGCCAAGTCCGACGCGGTGATGATGCTGCGGGTGCAGCGGGAGCGGATGAACGCCGCGTTCTTCCCGACCGAGCGCGAGTACTCGCGGCGGTACGGCCTCGACGGCGACCGCATGGCGCGGATGCCCGAGCACGCCATCGTGATGCACCCCGGCCCGATGGTCCGGGGCATGGAGATCACCGCCGAGGTCGCCGACTCCGACCGCTGCACCGTCGTCGAGCAGGTCGCCAACGGCGTCTCCATCCGCATGGCCGTGCTGTACCTGCTGCTGGGCGGCAACGAGCCCGCCGTCGCCCACCCGTCGCCCGCCACCACCCTTTCAACGAGGCGCTTCGCGCCCACCTCTGAATTCCGCACCACCGAGGAGAAGTAAGTCCATGAGCAAGATCCTGATCCGTGGTGCGAAGGTGCTGGGCGGCGAGCCGCAGGACGTCCTGATCGACGGCGAGATCATCGCCGAGGTGGGCACCGGCCTGTCGGACGAGGGCGCGGTGGTCGTCGAGGCAGACGGCAAGGTGCTGCTGCCGGGCCTCGTCGACCTGCACACCCACCTCCGCGAGCCCGGCCGCGAGGACTCCGAGACCGTGCTGACCGGCACGCGCGCGGCGGCCTCCGGCGGCTACACGGCCGTCTTCGCCATGGCCAACACCTTCCCCGTCGCCGACACCGCCGGTGTGGTCGAGCAGGTCTACCGGCTCGGCCAGGAGCACGGCTACTGCGACGTCCAGCCGATCGGCGCCGTCACCGTCGGCCTGGAGGGCAAGAAGCTCGCCGAGCTGGGGGCCATGCACGAGTCGGCCGCCGGGGTCACCGTCTTCTCCGACGACGGCAAGTGCGTCGACGACGCGGTGATCATGCGCCGCGCCCTGGAGTACGTGAAGGCCTTCGGCGGGGTCGTCGCCCAGCACGCGCAGGAGCCCCGGCTGACCGAGGGCGCCCAGATGAACGAGGGCATCGTCTCCGCGGAGCTGGGCCTCGGCGGCTGGCCGGCGGTGGCCGAGGAGTCGATCATCGCCCGGGACGTCCTGCTCGCCGAGCACGTCGGCTCGCGCGTCCACATCTGCCACCTGTCGACCGCCGGGTCCGTCGAGATCGTCCGCTGGGCCAAGTCCCGTGGCATCGACGTCACCGCCGAGGTCACCCCGCACCACCTCCTCCTCACCGACGAGCTGGTGCGCACCTACAACCCCGTCTACAAGGTCAACCCGCCGCTGCGCACCGAGCGCGACGTGCTGGCCCTGCGCGAGGCGCTCGCCGACGGCACGATCGACATCGTGGCCACCGACCACGCCCCGCACCCGCACGAGGACAAGGACTGCGAGTGGGCCGCCGCCGCCATGGGCATGGTGGGCCTGGAGACCGCGCTGTCGGTGGTCCAGGAGACGATGGTGGCCACCGGTCTGCTCGACTGGGCGGGCGTCGCGGACCGCATGTCCGTCAAGCCCGCGAAGATCGGACAGGCGTCCGGTCACGGACGTCCCGTCTCGGCAGGTGAGCCCGCCAACCTCACGCTCGTCGACACGGCATACCGTGGGCCGGTGGAACCCGCGGGCTTCGCCTCGCGCAGCCGCAACACCCCCTACGAGGGCCGCGAGCTGCCGGGCCGTGTCACGCACACGTGGCTGCGGGGCAAGGCCACGCTCGTCGACGGGAAGCTCACGTGACACCTGTAATTCTGCTGGCCGCCGAGAAGGAATCGGCCGAGGTCACCGACTGGGCCGCGCGCATCGGCTGGGTCGTCGGACTCGCCCTCTTCGTCGCGCTCGTCTACTGGCTGATGCGCGAGGGCTGGAAGTGGCGCGGCACGCTCCAGGGCGATCTTCCGGAGCTGCCCACCTCGCCGGAGGAGCCCGGTGCGGCCAGACTGACGATGAGCGGCCGCTACCACGGCTCCACCACCGCCGGGCAGTGGCTCGACCGGATCGTGGCGCACGGCCTGGGCACCCGCAGCCGGGTCGAGCTGACCCTGACGGACGCGGGCCTGGACGTCGTACGCCCCGGAGCGACGGACTTCTTCGTCCCGGTCGAGGCGCTGCGCGAGGCCCGGCTCGACAAGGGCATCGCCGGCAAGGTCCTCACCGAGGGCGGGCTGCTGATCGTCACCTGGGAGCACGGCGGCAGGCTGCTCGACTCCGGGTTCCGCTCCGACCGCGCGGCCGAGCACAACGAGTGGGTCGAGACCCTGAACCAGATGATCAACAAGACGGAAACGGAAGGCGCACGATGACGACCTCCACCCGGGGAGCCACCAGGGTTCCCGCCGTACTCGTCCTGGAGGACGGCCGGATCTTCCGCGGCCGTGCCTACGGGGCCGTGGGGGTGACCTTCGGCGAGGCCGTGTTCTCCACCGGGATGACCGGCTACCAGGAGACGCTGACGGACCCGTCGTACCACCGCCAGGTCGTCGTCATGACCGCCCCGCACGTCGGCAACACCGGTGTCAATGACGAGGACCCCGAGTCGAAGAAGATCTGGGTCTCCGGATACGTCGTCCGCGACCCCGCGCGCGTGCCCTCCAACTGGCGCTCCCGGCGCTCCCTGGACGACGAACTGCGCGCCCAGGGCGTCGTCGGCATCTCCGGTATCGACACGCGCGCTCTGACCCGCCATCTCCGTGAGCGCGGCGCCATGCGCGTCGGCATCTTCTCCGGCAACGCGCTGCCCGACGAGGGCGTCATGCTCACCGAGGTCCGCGAGGCCCCCGAGATGAAGGGCGCGAACCTCTCCGCGGAGGTCGCCACCAAGGAGACGTACGTCGTCCCGGCGATCGGCACGAAGAAGTTCACCGTCGCCGCCGTCGACCTCGGTATCAAGGGCATGACCCCGCACCGCATGGCCGAGCGCGGCATCGAGGTGCACGTCCTGCCCGCCACGGCGACCGCCGAGGACGTCTACGCCGTGAACCCGGACGGAGTCTTCTTCTCCAACGGCCCCGGCGACCCGGCCACCGCCGACCACCCGGTCTCCGTCATGCGGGCGGTCCTGGAGCGCGGCACCCCGCTCTTCGGCATCTGCTTCGGCAACCAGATCCTGGGGCGCGCGCTCGGCTTCGGCACCTACAAGCTGAAGTACGGCCACCGGGGCATCAACCAGCCGGTGCAGGACCGTACGACCGGCAAGGTCGAGGTCACCGCGCACAACCACGGCTTCGCCGTCGACGCCCCGCTCGACCAGGTCTCCGAGACCCCCTACGGCCGCGCCGAGGTCTCCCACGTCTGCCTCAACGACAACGTGGTGGAGGGGCTCCAGCTCCTCGACCGGCCGGCCTTCAGCGTCCAGTACCACCCCGAAGCGGCAGCGGGCCCGCACGACGCCGCCTACCTGTTCGACCGCTTCGTATCCCTGATGGAGGGCCAGCGTGCCTAAGCGCACCGATATCCAGTCCGTCCTGGTCATCGGCTCCGGCCCGATCGTCATCGGCCAGGCCGCCGAGTTCGACTACTCCGGCACCCAGGCATGCCGCATCCTGCGCGCCGAGGGCCTGCGCGTGATCCTCGTCAACTCCAACCCGGCGACGATCATGACCGACCCGGAGATCGCCGACGCCACCTACGTCGAGCCGATCACCCCCGAGTTCGTCGAGAAGATCATCGCCAAGGAGCGCCCGGACGCCCTCCTGCCCACCCTCGGCGGTCAGACGGCCCTCAACACGGCCATCTCGCTGCACGAGGCCGGGACGCTGGAGAAGTACGGCGTCGAGCTGATCGGCGCCAACGTCGAGGCCATCAACAAGGGCGAGGACCGCGACCTCTTCAAGGACGTCGTCGAGGCCGTCCGCGCCAAGATCGGGCACGGCGAGTCCGCCCGCTCGGTCATCTGCCACTCCATGGACGACGTCCTCGCGGGCGTCGAGACCCTCGGCGGCTACCCCGTCGTCGTCCGCCCCTCCTTCACCATGGGTGGCGCCGGCTCCGGCTTCGCCCACGACGAGGAGGAGCTGCGCCGCATCGCCGGCCAGGGCCTGACCCTGTCTCCCACCACCGAAGTGCTCCTGGAGGAGTCCATCCTCGGCTGGAAGGAGTACGAACTGGAGCTGATGCGCGACAAGAACGACAACGTCGTGGTCGTCTGTTCCATCGAGAACTTCGACCCCATGGGCGTCCACACCGGCGATTCGATCACGGTCGCGCCCGCGATGACGCTGACCGACCGCGAGTACCAGGTGCTGCGTGACGTCGGCATCGCGATCATCCGCGAGGTCGGCGTGGACACCGGCGGCTGCAACATCCAGTTCGCGGTCAACCCCGAGGACGGCCGGGTCATCGTCATCGAGATGAACCCGCGCGTGTCCCGTTCCTCGGCGCTGGCCTCCAAGGCGACCGGCTTCCCGATCGCGAAGATCGCCGCGAAGCTCGCCGTCGGCTACACGCTCGACGAGATCCCGAACGACATCACCGAGCAGACCCCGGCCTCCTTCGAGCCGACGCTCGACTACGTGGTCGTCAAGGCCCCGCGGTTCGCCTTCGAGAAGTTCCCGTCCGCCGACTCCTCCCTGACCACGACCATGAAGTCGGTCGGCGAGGCCATGGCGATCGGCCGCAACTTCACCGAGGCGCTGCAGAAGGCGCTGCGGTCGCTGGAGAAGAAGGGCAGCCAGTTCGTCTTCGTCGGCGAGCCCGGCGACAAGGCGGAGCTGCTGGAGGAGTCGGTCCGGCCGACCGACGGGCGCATCAACACCGTCATGCAGGCCATCCGCGCGGGCGCCACGGCCGAGGAGGTCTTCGAGTTCACGAAGATCGACCCGTGGTTCGTCGACCAGCTCTTCCTGATCAAGGAGATCGCGGACGAGCTGGCCGCCGCCGACAAGCTCGACCCGGACCTGCTGGCGGAGGCCAAGCGCCACGGCTTCTCCGACCAGCAGATCGCCGAGATCCGCGGGCTGCGCGAGGACGTCGTGCGCGAGGTCCGGCACGCGCTGGGCGTACGCCCGGTCTACAAGACGGTCGACACCTGCGCCGCCGAGTTCGCCGCGAAGACGCCGTACTTCTACTCCTCCTACGACGAGGAGTCGGAGGTCGCCCCGCGCGAGAAGCCGGCCGTGATCATCCTCGGCTCCGGCCCGAACCGCATCGGCCAGGGCATCGAGTTCGACTACTCGTGCGTCCACGCCTCCTTCGCGCTGAGCGACGCGGGCTACGAGACCGTGATGGTCAACTGCAACCCGGAGACCGTCTCCACGGACTACGACACCTCCGACCGCCTCTACTTCGAGCCGCTGACCCTCGAAGACGTGCTGGAGATCGTGCACGCCGAGTCGCTGGCCGGCCCGATCGCGGGCGTCGTCGTCCAGCTGGGCGGCCAGACCCCGCTGGGCCTGTCGCAGGCGCTCAAGGACAACGGCGTCCCTGTCGTCGGCACCCCGCCGGAGGCCATCCACGCCGCAGAGGACCGCGGCGCCTTCGGCCAGGTCCTCGCCGAGGCCGGACTCCCCGCGCCCAAGCACGGCACCGCGACCACCTTCGCCGGCGCCAAGGCCATCGCCGACGAGATCGGCTACCCGGTCCTGGTCCGCCCGTCGTACGTGCTCGGCGGACGCGGCATGGAGATCGTGTACGACGAGGCCCGCCTGGAGTCGTACATCGCCGAGTCGACTGAGATCAGCCCCTCCCGGCCGGTCCTCGTCGACCGCTTCCTCGACGACGCCATCGAGATCGACGTGGACGCCCTGTACGACGGCCACGAGCTGTACCTCGGCGGCGTCATGGAGCACATCGAGGAGGCCGGTATCCACTCCGGCGACTCGGCGTGCGCCCTCCCCCCGATCACCCTCGGCGGCTTCGACATCAAGCGGCTGCGCGCCTCCACCGAGGCCATCGCCAAGGGCGTCGGCGTGCGCGGTCTGATCAACATCCAGTTCGCGATGGCCGGGGACATCCTCTACGTCCTGGAGGCCAACCCGCGCGCCTCCCGCACGGTCCCCTTCACCTCGAAGGCGACCGCGGTGCCGCTGGCCAAGGCCGCCGCCCGGATCTCGCTCGGCGCGACCATCGCCGAGCTGCGGACCGAGGGTCTGCTTCCGGCCAACGGGGACGGCGGTGAGCTGCCGCTCGACGCGCCGATCTCCGTCAAGGAGGCCGTGATGCCGTGGTCGCGCTTCCGCGACATCCACGGGCGCGGTGTCGACACCATCCTCGGCCCGGAGATGCGCTCCACCGGCGAGGTCATGGGCATCGACTCGGTCTTCGGCACGGCGTACGCCAAGTCGCAGGCCGGCGCGTACGGGCCGCTGCCCACCAAGGGCCGCGCGTTCATCTCGGTCGCCAACCGCGACAAGCGTTCGATGATCTTCCCGGCGCGTGAGCTGGTCGCCCACGGCTTCGAGCTGCTCGCCACGTCCGGCACGGCCGAGGTGCTCCGGCGCAACGGCATCAACGCCACCGTCGTGCGCAAGCAGTCCGAGGGCACCGGCCCGAACGGTGAGAAGACCATCGTCCAGCTCATCCACGACGGCGAGGTCGACCTCATCGTCAACACCCCGTACGGCACCGGCGGCCGCCTCGACGGCTACGACATCCGTACGGCGGCCGTGGCCCGGTCCGTGCCCTGCCTGACGACGGTCCAGGCGCTCGCCGCCGCCGTCCAGGGCATCGACGCGCTCAACCACGGAGACGTGGGCGTGCGCTCGCTCCAGGAACACGCCGAACACCTGATCGCGGCCCGCGACTAGCAGCCCTGAGGGGGACACCGGAAACGGTGTCCCCCTCTTCGCGAGACCTCTTCCATGAGGCGCTCCTTCGAGGACACGAACATGTACAAGATCTTCTTCCGGCTCGTCTTCCAACGGATGGATCCCGAACAGGCCCACCACCTGGCCTTCCGCTGGATCCGCCTCGCCGTCCGCATCCCCGTCCTGCGCACCTTCCTCGCCGCCGCGCTCGCGCCCCGCTACGAGGAGCTGCGCACCGAGGCGTTCGGCCTGCGGATGCACGGCCCGTTCGGGCTGGCCGCAGGCTTCGACAAGAACGCCGTCGCGATCGACGGGATGTCGATGCTCGGCTTCGACCACGTCGAGATCGGCACGGTCACCGGCGAGGCCCAGCCCGGCAACCCCAAGCAGCGGCTGTTCCGCCTGGTCGCCGACCGCGCCCTGATCAACCGCATGGGCTTCAACAACGAGGGCTCCCTCGCCGTCGCGGCCCGCCTGGCCTCCCGTACGCCCGTCTTCAGGACCGTCGTGGGCGTCAACATCGGCAAGACCAAGGTCGTCCCGGAGGACGAGGCCGCCGGGGACTACGTGAAGTCCACCGAGCGCCTCGCGCCGTACGCCGACTACCTGGTCGTCAACGTCTCCTCGCCCAACACGCCCGGCCTGCGCAACCTCCAGGCCACCGAGGCACTGCGCCCGCTGCTCACGGCCGTCCGCGAGGCCGCCGACCGTACGGTCCGCACCCGCCGTGTGCCGCTGCTGGTGAAGATCGCGCCGGACCTCGCCGACGAGGACATCGACGCCGTCGCCGACCTCGCCGTGGAACTCGGCCTGGACGGGATCATCGCCACGAACACCACCATCGCGCGCGAGGGACTCGGTCTGACCTCCGAACCCACCCTGGTGAAGGAGACGGGCGGTCTGTCCGGCGCCCCCGTCAAGGACCGCTCCCTCGCCGTCCTGCGCCGCCTCTACGCGCGCGTGGGCGACCGGATCACCCTGGTGGGCGTCGGCGGCGTCGAGAACGCCGAGGACGCCTGGCAGCGCATCCTGGCGGGCGCCACGCTGGTCCAGGGCTACAGCGCCTTCGTCTACGAGGGCCCCTTCTGGGCGCGCTCCGTCCACAAGGGCCTCGCCGCCCGCCTGCGCACGAGCCCGTACGCCACCCTCGCCGACGCGGTCGGCGCCGACGTGAGGAAGACGGTATGACCGAGTCCTTCGGTGCGCGGCTGCGCCGTGCCATGGACGAGCGCGGGCCGCTCTGCGTCGGCATCGACCCCCACGCCTCCCTGCTCGCCGAGTGGGGCCTGGACGACGACATCGCCGGGCTGGAGCGGTTCAGCCGCACGGTCGTGGAGGCGCTGGCGGACCGGGTGGCCGTCCTCAAGCCGCAGAGCGCGTTCTTCGAACGTTTCGGGTCGCGCGGCGTCGCGGTGCTGGAGAAGTCCGTCCAGGAGGCACGGGCGGCCGGCGCGCTGGTCGTCATGGACGCCAAGCGCGGTGACATCGGCTCCACCATGGCCGCGTACGCCGAGACCTTTCTGCACAAGGACGCGCCCCTGTTCTCGGACGCGCTGACCGTCTCGCCCTACCTGGGCTACGGCTCCCTGAAGCCCGCCGTGGAGCTGGCCCGTGAGAGCGGCGCCGGGCTCTTCGTGCTGGCGCTCACCTCCAACCCGGAGGGCGGGGAGGTGCAGCACGCGGTGCGCGGCGACGGGCGGAACGTCGGCGCGACCATGCTGGCGCACCTGGCCGCCGAGAACGCGGGGGAGACGCCCCTGGGGTCCTTCGGCGCGGTCGTCGGCGCCACGCTGGGTGACCTCTCGTCGTACGACCTGAATATCAACGGACCTCTCCTCGCGCCCGGGATCGGCGCCCAGGGGGCCACGCCGGCCGATCTTCCGGCGGTCTTCGGGGCGGCCGTGCGCCATGTGGTGCCGAACGTCAGCCGAGGTGTCCTTCGTCACGGTCCCGACGTCGTCGCGCTGCGTGACGCCTCGTGTCGTTTCGCGGACGAGATCCGCACCGCGACGACGGCCGCCTGAGACCTCCGATGAGTGGCCGGGGGTCGGTTCCCGGCCGCCTTGAGTCTGAATACATCCTCAAATCCGGGGCGATATGAGGCTTATGTCCGACTCCATGGAGGCTGACCAGGACTTTTCCGCTGTTCTCGCTGACTCTGGCGGACTTGGCCGCTAGTCTCCGAGCAGGGTGAACGGGCAAGCGTGTTGCTCGTGGCTCCCCAGGTGTGGGGCGACTAGGTTCCTCACCGGTCCGTATCCGACAGTTCGACATCCGAGGTGACGTAGGCGTGGCTCTTCCGCCCCTTACCCCTGAACAGCGCGCAGCCGCGCTCGAAAAGGCCGCCGCGGCTCGCCGGGAGCGGGCCGAGGTCAAGAATCGACTCAAGCACTCCGGCGCCTCCCTGCACGAGGTCATCAAGCAGGGCCAGGAGAACGACGTCATCGGCAAGATGAAGGTCTCCGCGCTGCTCGAGTCGCTGCCCGGCGTGGGCAAGGTCCGCGCCAAGCAGATCATGGAGCGACTCGGCATCTCCGAGAGCCGTCGTGTACGCGGCCTCGGTTCCAACCAGATCGCTTCCCTGGAGCGTGAGTTCGGCAGCACCGGTTCCTGATCCCGTCCCCTGACGGGAAGGGAGTCCCGGGCACTCCGGGATTGCTGGAATAATCGCTGCATGGCTGCAACATTCCGGGGGACGACCCCCGAGCCCCCGGACGTACGTCCGCGGCTGACCGTGCTCTCCGGCCCCTCCGGGGTCGGCAAGAGCACGGTCGTCGCCCATATGCGCAAGGCACACCCCGAGGTCTGGCTCTCGGTGTCGGCAACGACCCGCAAGCCGCGCCCTGGTGAGCAGCACGGAGTCCACTACTTCTTCGTCACCGACGACGAGATGGACAAGCTGATCGCCAACGGTGAGCTGCTGGAGTGGGCCGAGTTCGCCGGCAACCGCTACGGCACCCCCCGGGGCGCCGTGCTCGAACGCCTGGAGCGGGGCGAGCCCGTCCTGCTGGAGATCGATCTCCAGGGTGCGCGGCAGGTCCGCGAGACCATGCCGGACGCCCAGCTGGTGTTCCTGGCTCCGCCCTCCTGGGAGGAGCTGGTACGCAGGCTCACCGGGCGGGGCACCGAACCGCCCGACGTGATCGAACGCCGACTGCAGGCGGCCAAGATCGAGCTGGCGGCCGAGCCGGAGTTCGACGTGACCTTGGTCAACACCTCCGTCGAGGACGTGGCCCGCGAGCTGCTAGCCTTGATGGATGTTGTGTGATCACGACATCTGTCCGTTTTCTGTGATCGTGACCGATCTGTGATCACGACCAGTCTTTTCCCATCCATCGGAAGGTAGAGCGTGTCCTCTTCCATCTCCGCGCCCGAGGGCATCATCAACCCGCCGATCGACGAGTTGCTTGAGGCCACCGACTCGAAGTACAGCCTCGTGATCTACGCGGCCAAACGTGCCCGCCAGATCAACGCGTACTACTCGCAGCTCGGCGAGGGCCTGCTGGAGTACGTCGGTCCCCTCGTCGACACGCACGTCCACGAGAAGCCGCTCTCGATCGCCCTGCGTGAGATCAACGCCGGTCTGCTGACGTCCGAGGCCGTCGAGGGCCCCGCGTAAGTCTTATTTGCAGATCGCAGTGGGTTTATCCACAGGCCCGGCAGTGCTCCTGCCGGGCCTGTGGTGTGTCATGGAGTCGGACGTCGGACGGCGTCGGACGTTTTCCGAGTGCGGGGAGGCACAGTGGGCAAGCCCAAAGTCGTTCTGGGGGTCAGTGGTGGGATCGCCGCCTACAAGGCGTGCGAGCTGCTCCGCCGGCTGACCGAGTCCGGACATGACGTCCGGGTCGTGCCGACCGACTCCGCGCTGCACTTCGTGGGCGCCGCCACCTGGTCCGCGCTCTCCGGCAACCCCGTCTCCACCGAGGTCTGGGACAGCGTCCACCAGGTGCCCCACGTCCGCATCGGACAGGAGGCCGACCTCGTGGTCGTCGCCCCCGCGACCGCCGACATGCTGGCCAAGGCCGCGCACGGCCTCGCCGACGACCTCCTCACCAACACCCTCCTCACCGCCCGCTGTCCGGTCGTCTTCGCCCCCGCGATGCACACCGAGATGTGGGAACACCCGGCCACCCAGGAGAACGTGGCGACGCTCCGCCGCCGGGGCGCCCTCGTCATCGACCCCGCCGTGGGCCGCCTCACCGGCGTCGACACCGGCAAGGGACGGCTGCCCGACCCCGTGGAGATCTTCGAGGTCTGCCGCCGGGTGCTGGCCCGGGGCGTCACCGAGCCGGACCTCGTCGGCCGGCACGTCGTCGTCACCGCCGGCGGCACCCGTGAGCCCCTCGACCCGGTCCGCTTCCTCGGCAACCGTTCCTCCGGCAAACAGGGCTACGCCCTCGCCCGTACGGCTGCCGCGCGAGGCGCCAGGGTGACGCTGATCGAGGCCAACACCGGACTGCCGGACCCCGCGGGCGTGGACGTCGTCCGGATCGGCACGGCGGTCCAGCTGCGCGAGGCGGTGCTCAAGGCGGCGCCGGACGCGGACGTCGTGGTGATGGCGGCGGCGGTGGCGGACTTCCGCCCCCGGACGTACGCATCCGGCAAGATCAAGAAAAAGGACGGTCAGGAACCGGAGCCGATCGTCCTGGTGCGTAATCCGGACATCCTCGCGGAGATCTCCGCGGACCGCCCCCGGCCCGGCCAGGTGGTCGTCGGCTTCGCCGCCGAGACCGACGACGTCCTCGCCAACGGCCGCGCCAAACTGGCACGCAAGGGATGCGATCTGCTGGTGGTGAACGAGGTGGGGGAGCGCAAGACCTTCGGCTCTGAGGAGAACGAGGCCGTGGTGCTGGGCGCCGACGGCAGCGAGACCCCGGTGCCGTACGGCCCGAAGGAGGCCCTGGCCGAAACGGTGTGGGACCTCGTCGCGAGCCGGCTCGGCTGACAGTGCCATTCGCGTCACGTCACCCGCGAACCTCGCACATTGAGGCGTGGCGACCCTGGCGGACAGCGACGGCCATTGGGCAGAATGCACGTGCCGCAGGTCACAGAGCTCCCGAGAGGCGAGACAGGTGGGCCGGTGGCCGAGCCCGACCGATAAACTGTTCTCGGACGACGCCGGGCGCAGCCCCCGAGCACGTCCGCCAATGATCAGCCAGCAGCCGCTGCAACCCCAGGGAGCGTTGTGTCCCGTCGTCTGTTCACCTCGGAGTCTGTGACCGAGGGTCACCCCGACAAGATCGCTGACCAGATCAGCGATGCCATTCTCGATGCGCTCCTGCGCGAGGACCCCACGTCCCGTGTCGCCGTGGAGACGCTCATCACGACCGGCCTGGTGCATGTGGCCGGAGAGGTCACGACCAAGGCGTACGCGCCGATCGCCCAGCTGGTGCGCGACACCATCCTGGACATCGGCTACGACTCGTCGAAGAAGGGCTTCGACGGCGCCTCCTGCGGTGTGTCGGTGTCGATCGGCGCGCAGTCCCCGGACATCGCGCAGGGTGTGGACACGGCCTACGAGAACCGGGTCGAGGGTGACGACGACGAGCTCGACAAGCAGGGCGCCGGCGACCAGGGTCTGATGTTCGGCTACGCGTCGGACGAGACGCCGACGCTGATGCCGCTGCCGATCTTCCTGGCGCACCGCCTGTCGAAGCGCCTCTCCGAGGTCCGCAAGAACGGCACGATCCCCTACCTCCGTCCCGACGGAAAGACCCAGGTCACCATCGAGTACGACGGTGACAAGGCGGTCCGTCTGGACACGGTCGTGGTCTCCTCGCAGCACGCCAGCGACATCGACCTGGAGTCCCTCCTCGCCCCCGACATCCGCGAGTTCGTCGTGGAGCCGGAGCTGAAGGCCCTCCTGGACGACGGCATCAAGCTGGACACCGAGGGCTACCGTCTGCTGGTCAACCCGACCGGCCGCTTCGAGATCGGCGGCCCGATGGGCGACGCCGGCCTCACCGGCCGCAAGATCATCATCGACACGTACGGCGGCATGGCCCGCCACGGCGGCGGCGCCTTCTCCGGCAAGGACCCGTCCAAGGTGGACCGCTCGGCCGCGTACGCGATGCGCTGGGTCGCCAAGAACGTCGTCGCGGCCGGTCTCGCCTCGCGCTGCGAGGTCCAGGTCGCGTACGCCATCGGCAAGGCCGAGCCCGTCGGTCTCTTCGTCGAGACCTTCGGCACCGCCAAGGTCGACACCGACCGGATCGAGAAGGCCATCGACGAGGTCTTCGACCTCCGTCCGGCCGCCATCATCCGCGACCTCGACCTCCTCCGCCCGATCTACGGCCAGACCGCCGCGTACGGCCACTTCGGCCGCGAGCTCCCCGAGTTCACCTGGGAGCGCACGGACCGCGTCGAGGCGCTGCGCACGGCGGCGGGGCTGTAGGCCGCGCGTCTTTCCGTACTCCGCCGAGGCCCGGCGTCCCTCAGGGGATGCCGGGCCTCGGCGTTCCGCGATCTAGGGCGGCGTCGGCTGTCAGTGGTGTTTGGAAGAATGCGTGGTGTGAGTGGCGAGGGCGGGCAGAGGAGTGGTGGCGCGGCGGGGGACGCGGTGCCGGAGCAGCTCGCGCTCGTTCGGGAGGCGGTGCGGAAGGCGAAGGTGCCGCGGGCCAAGCCGCGGACCTGGCGGGGGGCGGCGCTGGCGAAGGAGTTGCCGGTCGCCCGGGTGCTGGTCGACAAGGGGGTGCTGCATCTTGATCGGTACTTCGACTACGCCGTGCCGGAGGAGCTGGACGCCGTCGCTCAGCCCGGGGTGCGGGTGCGGGTGCGGTTCGGGGCCGGGGGCCGGAATGTCAGGCAGGGGCGGCGGGAGGGCGGCTCGCTGATCGACGGGTTCCTCGTCGAGCGGGTCGCCGAATCGGACTACTCCGGGCCCTTGGCCGCGCTCGCGCAGGTCGTCTCGCCGGAGCCGGTGCTGGGGCCGGAGCTGCTGGGGCTGGCGCGGGCGGTGGCCGACCGGTACGCGGGGAGTCTCGCGGATGTGCTGCAGCTGGCCGTGCCGCCCCGGCACGCCCGGGCGGAGGCCGTGGAGACGGGGGAGCCGGCGCCGCCTCCGGTCCCGCCCGAGCCCGGAACATGGTCGCGGTACGGGCGGGGCGAGGGATTTCTGCGGGCGCTGGCCGGCGGGGGCGCGCCCCGGGCCGTGTGGACGGCGCTGCCGGGGCCGGAGTGGGCCGAGGAGATCGCGCGTGCCGTGCAGGCGACGCTGGCCTCCGGGCGGGGGGCGCTCGTCGTCGTCCCGGCCGGGCGGCCCGCCGCGCGGGTCGACGAGGCGCTCGGGGCGCTGCTCGGCGAGGGGCGGCACGCGCTGCTGACCGCCGATGCCGGGCAGGAGAAGCGGTACCGGGAGTGGCTGGCCGTCCGGCGAGGGGCCGTACGGGCCGTGGTCGGGACCCGGGCGGCCATGTTCGCGCCTGTCCGGGACCTCGGACTGGTCGTCGTCTGGGACGACGGCGACGCCGGTCACAGTGATGACAACGCTCCCTTCCCGCATGTGCGGGAGGTGCTGGAGCTGCGGGCCACCCGGGACAAGTGCGCGTTCCTGCTGGGGAGTTGGAGTTGTACGGTCGAGGCCGCGCAGCTCGTCGAGAGTGGCTGGGCCGCGCCGATCGTCGCCGGGCGGGAGCAGGTGCGGACCGTCGCGCCGCTGGTGCGGACCGTCGGGGACGGGGAGTTGGCCCGGGACGAGGCGGCCAGGGCGGCGCGGTTGCCCAGCCTGGCCTGGCAGGTGGCCAGGGACGGCTTGCGGGACGGGCCGGTGCTCGTGCAGGTGCCCCGGCGCGGGTATGTGCCGCGGATGGCGTGCGCGCGTTGCCGGGAGCCCGCGCGGTGCCGGCACTGTGCGGGACCGCTGGAGGCAAGGGACGGCGCCGGGGCCCTGGTGTGCGGGTGGTGCGGGCGCGAGGAGGGCGGCTGGCACTGTCCCGAGTGCGGGGGATACCGGCTGCGGGCGCAGATCGTCGGGGCGCGGCGGACCGCCGAGGAACTGGGGCGGGCCTTTCCCACCGTGCCCGTACGGACCTCCGGGCGGGAGCATGTGCTCGACACCGTCCCGGGGACACCGGCGCTGGTCGTGAGCACGCCCGGGGCCGAGCCGGTCGCCGAGGGCGGGTACGCCGCCGCCCTGCTGCTCGACGGCTGGGCCATGCTCGGACGGCCCGATCTGCGGGCCGGGGAGGACGCGCTGCGCCGGTGGATCGGCGCCGCCGCACTCGTACGGAACCAGGGGGTGGGCGGCACGGTCGTCGTGGTCGCCGAACCGACCCTGCGGCCCGTGCAGGCCCTCGTGCGATGGGATCCGGTGGGGCACGCGGTGCGGGAACTCGCGGAGCGGGCCGAGCTGGGGTTCCCGCCCGTGTCGAGGATGGCGGCGGTGTCCGGGCCCGCCCAGGCCGTGGCCGACTTTCTGGGAGCGGTCGAACTGCCGTCGGACGCCGAGGTGTTGGGGCCTGTTCCGGTGGCCGCGCCGCCGGTCCCCGGGGCGGGGGCCGCTGCGGATGCGGGTGCGGCTGCGCGGAGGGCGCGGCGGGCCGGGGAGCAGACTGCGGGGGAGTCGTGGGAGCGGGCGTTGATCCGGGTGCCGCCGGGGAGCGGGGCGGCGCTGGCCGGCGCGTTGAAGAGTGCGCAGGCGGCGCGGATGGCGCGAGGGGTGAGCGAGGGGGCGCGGGTGCGGATCCGGGTGGATCCGTTGGACATCGGGTGAGCCGCCCGTCCGCCGCCTGACGGCTGTGCGTCGGGCGTACGTCGGCTGCGTGCGTGCGTGCCTGGAGCGGAGGCGGGGCGGATCGGGTGTCGTCCGGTGTGCGACTGCCTCCCGGTCGGAGACCGGGAGGCAGTTCGGGGTGGGTCAGCCGTTGCGCGGGCCGGGGAACGCCGTCGGTCTGACGTCCTCGCGGAGGGTGGGGCTGCCCGCTGTCGGCTGGGTCGGCATCTGCGCGGGCATCGGGGCGGGCAACGAGGCCGGCAGGGGAGCGGGCATCGAGCGGGCCGCGGGGACCGTGGGGATGCCGGAGCCGACGGTGACGGTCCGGGTGCCCTGGGGCTCTCCCGTACGCTCCGCCTCCGCCGCGGCCTGGGCGGCGGCACGGCGGGCGCCGTAACGGCGGTGGACGGCCTGTTTGGTGACTCCGAGGGCCGAGCCCACCGCGTCCCATGAGAAACCGAGTGAGCGGTCGAAGTCCACGGCGGCCGTGACCAGGGTCTCGACGCTGTCCCGCAGCTCCTGGGCGAGGCGGACGGTCGGGGCGGGGGCGCGTCCGTAGACGACGAAGCCCGTGGAGGGGCCGGAGCGGCGCGGGCGGTAGACGTTGCCCAACTGGGCGGTGAGGGTGCGCAGTGCGTCCACCTGCCGGCGGACCCGCTCGATGTCCCGCACCAGCAAGTGCAGGCTGGCCCGAGCCTGGGCGTCGTGGGTTGCGTGGTCGGCCATGAACAAGCCTCTCGAACCGGCGTTGAAAAGGGGAGGTGCCGCGATTGCGGCCCGTAGTGTCAACTCTTTCTTGACCAACGCGAATTCGCTCCGCTGGTAACGGGGTGGGGGCGTGGGGGCATATGCGTGGGGCGCGTGGGTGGGGGTGCGCCCCCGCTGCGGCTGGGTTTTGGGGGTCTCCCACCCGCGCACCGCCCGTTACTCCTTGGTGGAGGAGTCCAGGTCTCCTGTGGGGGTGCTTCGCCGTCGGCGGCTGCGGACCGTCGTCGGGTCAGGTGCGGAACATAGACTGGGGCGTTGTCCCGCGTCGTCGCCTGCGGGGTGGACGAATTTCCGTGTGAGAGGCCGTCAGTCATCCATGAAGCTTGTCTTCGCTGGTACCCCAGAGGTCGCTGTTCCCGCGCTGGACGCGCTGCTCGCGTCGGGGAGGCATGAGGTGGCCGCGGTCGTGACGCGGCCGGACGCGCCGGCGGGGCGGGGGCGGCGGCTGGTCGCGAGCCCGGTGGCGCAGCGGGCCGAGGAGGCCGGCATCGAGGTGCTGAAGCCGCACCGCCCCCGGGACGAGGACTTCCTCGCACGGCTGAGGGAGATCGCGCCCGACTGCTGCCCGGTCGTCGCGTACGGCGCCCTCCTGCCCCGCGTCGCCCTCGACGTGCCCGCGCACGGGTGGGTCAATCTGCACTTCTCCCTGCTGCCCGCCTGGCGGGGCGCCGCCCCCGTGCAGCACTCGATCATGGCGGGGGACGAGATCACCGGGGCGTCCACCTTCCTGATCGAGGAGGGGCTCGACTCCGGACCGGTCTACGGGACGGTCACCGAGATGATCCGGCCCACGGACACCAGCGGTGACCTGCTGACCCGGCTCGCGTTCGCCGGGTCAGGGCTGCTCGCCGCCACCATGGACGGGATCGAGGACGGGACCCTGAAGGCCGTGCCCCAGCCCGGGGACGGCATCACCCTCGCTCCGAAGATCACCGTGGAGGACGCGCAGATCCACTGGTCCACGCCCGCCCTGCGCGTCGACCGGGTGGTGCGCGGCTGCACGCCCGCGCCGGGCGCCTGGACGACGTTCCGCGGTGAGCGGCTGAAGCTCATCCAGGTCGCGCCCGTGCCCGACCACGCCGAACTCGCCCCGGGGGCGCTGGAGGTCGGCAAGAACCACCTGTACGTCGGGACCGGCTCGTACGCCGTGGAACTGCTCTGGGTGCAGGCGCAGGGCAAGAAGCCGATGCGGGCCGCCGACTGGGCGCGCGGGGTGCGTATCGAGTCCGGCGAGTCCGTCGGAGACTGACCGGCCGAGGGGCGGGGGCCGACACGGTCCCCGCCCTCGCGGCGTACCCTGGGCCTGGCATCTCGTCCCGTATCCGGAGCACCTTTTTCGTGAGTGAGCAGTCCCGTCCGCGCAAGCCGGGCAAGCCGTACCGCCGTCCCCAGAAGGACCCCGTCCGCATGCTCGCCTTCGAGGCGCTGCGGGCCGTCGACGAACGGGACGCGTACGCGAACCTCGTTCTGCCGTCGCTGCTGCGCAGGGCGCGGGAGAAGGAGGGGCCCGAGAAGTTCGACGGGCGGGACGCGGCGCTGGCGACCGAGCTGGTGTACGGGACGCTGCGGCGGCAGGGCACCTATGACGCGGTGATCGCGGAGTGCGTGGACCGGCCGCTGCGCGAGGTCGACCCGCCGGTGCTCGACGTACTGAGCCTCGGGGCGCACCAGCTGCTCGGGACGCGGATTCCCACCCATGCCGCCGTGTCCGCCTCGGTCGATCTCGCGCGGGTCGTGCTCGGGGACGGGCGGGCCAAGTTCGTCAACGCCGTGCTGCGCAAGATCGCGCAGCACGACCTCGACGGCTGGCTTGAGCGGGTCGCGCCGCCCTACGACGACGATCCCGAGGACCATCTCGCCGTCGTCCACTCGCATCCCCGCTGGGTCGTCTCCGCGCTCTGGGACTCCCTGGGCGGCGGGCGCGCCGGCATCGAGGATCTGTTGGAGGCCGACAACGAGCGGCCCGAGGTCACCCTCGTCGCCCGGCCCGGCCGCGCCACCACCGAGGAACTCCTCCGGGAGGAGGCCGCCGTGGCGGGGCGCTGGTCGCCCTACGCGGTGCGGCTCTCCGAAGGCGGGGAGCCGGGTGCCGTGGACGCCGTACGGGAGGGCCGGGCCGGGGTGCAGGACGAGGGCAGCCAGCTGGTGGCGCTCGCTCTCGCCAACGCCCCGTTGGAGGGGTCCGACAAGGCGTGGCTCGACGGGTGTGCCGGGCCCGGTGGCAAGGCCGCGCTGCTCGCCGCCCTCGCCGCCGAGCGCGGGGCCGTACTCCTCGCGTCCGAGAAGCAGCCGCACCGGGCGGGGCTGGTCGCCAAGGCCCTGCACGGCAATCCGGGGCCGTACCAGGTGATCGCCGCCGACGGGACCCGTCCGCCCTGGCGGCCGGGGTCGTTCGACCGGGTGCTGATGGACGTGCCCTGTACGGGGCTGGGTGCCCTGCGGCGGCGGCCCGAGGCCCGCTGGCGGCGGCGCCCCGAGGACCTGGACGGCTTCGCCCCGCTCCAGCGCGCGCTGCTGCGGACCGCGCTGGAGTCCGTACGGGTCGGCGGGGTCGTCGGCTACGCCACCTGCTCGCCCCACCTCGCCGAGACCCGCGCGGTCGTCGACGACGTGCTCAAGCAGTACGGCGACGCGGCCGACCTCATCGACGCGCGGCCCCTGCTGGAGGGCGTCCCGGCGCTGGGCGAGGGCCCCGACGTACAACTCTGGCCGCATCTGCACGGCACGGACGCCATGTACCTGGCACTCATCCGCCGGGTCGCGTAGCCACCGGTTCCTTCGGGGGTGGCGGGGCATCGCCGCCGTCCTCGTGGGCGAGCCGGTGGGGCCACCAGACCTTCGGGCCGATGTCCAGGAACAGGGACGTCACCAGCACGGACCGCACGATGAAGGTGTCCAGGAGGACGCCCAGGGCGACCGCGAAGCCGATCTCGGCGAAGGCGACCATGGGGAGGGTGCCCAGGGCGGCGAAGGTGCCGGCGAGGACCAGGCCGGCCGAGGTGATCACCGCGCCCGTCGTCGCGAGGCCCGTCACCACGGCCTTGCGGGTGCCCTGGTGGGCGGCCTCCTCGCGGATACGGGTGGTCAGGAAGATGTTGTAGTCGATGCCCAGGGCGACCAGGAACACGAAGACGAAGAGCGGGAAGTCGGTCGACTCGCCCGCGTAGTCGAAGAGGTGTCTGAACGCGAGCGCGCTGATGCCCAGCGCGGCGGCGAAGGACAGGATCACCGTCCCGATCAGCAGGAGCGGGGCGATCAGGGCGCGGAGCAGGGCACAGAGGATCAGCAGGACCACCAGCAGCACCAGCGGGATGATCAGGATGTTGTCGTGGGTGGTCGCCTCGTCCATGTCCAGCAGGGCCGCCGTACCGCCGCCCACCTGGGCGTCGGCGTCCGGCACCGCGTGCACGGCGTCGCGGACCCGCTCCACGGTCTGCTTCGCGGCCTCGCTGTCGGCGGGGTCGGACATGGTCGCCTCGAAAAGGACCTGGCCGTCGTGGGCGGGTTTCGTGCCGGGTGGCAGACCGAGCGAGTCCGCGACGACGCCTTCCGTGTCGGCGACGACGCGCCCCACCTCCCTGGACTGTCCCTGGTTGCTGATGATCACCAGGGGGTCGCCGCTGCCCGCCGGGAAGTACCGCTCGGAGACCTCCTGGCCGACGATCGAGTCCGGGGTGCCGGTGAAGGCGTCCGCGTTGCTGATGCCCTCCGCGCGGAGCTGGATCAGACCCAGCGAGCACAGGGCGAGGGCGGCGGCCGTGGCGACCCAGACCGTGCGGGGACGGCGGGAGAACCGGCGGCCCATCCGGGCCCACACACCGCTCTCGGTCGGGTCGGCGGTGCCGAGGTGCGGGATCACCGGCCAGAAGATCCAGCGGCCGAAGATCACCAGCAGGGCGGGGAACAGCGTCATCATCGCCAGCAGGGCGACCGCGACGCCGATGGCCGCCACCGGGCCCAGACCGCTCGTCGAGTTCATCTCGGCGGCCAGCAGCACCAGCATGCTCAGCACGACCGTCGCACCGGACGCCAGCACCGCCGGGCCCGCCCGGTGCAGGGCGAGGGCCATCGCCTCGTGGCGGTCCTCGTGACGGCGCAGTTCCTCGCGGTAGCGGGCCACCAGCAACAGGGCGTAGTCGGTGCCCGCGCCGAAGACGAGGACGGTGAGGATGCCCGCGCTCTGGCCGTTCACGGTCAAACCGGCGTGTTCCGCCAGCAGATAGATCAGGGCCTGGGCGGTGAACAGCGCGGCGATGACCGCGAGGAGCGGCACCAGGATGAGGGTCGGACTGCGGTAGGTGAGCAGCAGCATCACGATGACGACGGCCATCGCCGACATCAGCAGCGTGGAGTCGATGCCCTCGAAGGCTTCCGAGAAGTCGGCGGACGTACCGCCGGGGCCGGTGATGTGCACCGACATCCCGCCGCCGCCCTCGCCCACATCGTCGCGGATCGAGTCGACCGCCGGCGCGATCCGCTCCCAGCCCTTCTCGTCCATCGTGATCGGCACCAGGACCTGGGCGGCCCTCGGATCGACCTCACGGTCGTAGACCGGGCCGCGGGTCTGGTCGCCCATGATGCCGTGGGCGGTGAGCTGCTTGAGCTCCCGTACGTCCGCCGTGATCGTCGCCCGGTCCTCGGCGGTCAGACCGCTCT
Source organism: Streptomyces sp. NPDC107538 (assembly GCF_055657445.1). Lineage (NCBI taxonomy): Bacteria > Bacillati > Actinomycetota > Actinomycetes > Kitasatosporales > Streptomycetaceae > Streptomyces > Streptomyces sp. NPDC107538. The sequence continues at coordinate 112,572 of NZ_JBVKAY010000015.1, forward strand.
CCCGGGCGTAGATCACGACCGCCGGGATCTGTTCCGGCCGGAAGTCCTCGGAGATCTCCAGGACCTGGGTCGACTCCGCGGAACCCGGCAGCCACGAGGCCGCGTCGTTGTCCTGCGCGTCGGTGAGCTTCGTGGCGAACGGCGCCACCACGAACAGCACCACCAGCCACAGTCCCAGCACGACCCACTTGGCCCGCCGCCCGCAGACGAGGTGCCCGATGCCCCGGTTCCCTGTCATACCGACCTCCAGAACCGCGCCCTGTAAGGGGCGCGGGGCAGCGACATATGCGGCTCCGCCGCGCGGGCGCGCTCAGCCGAAGACGACCCGCAGCCGGAGAACAACGGTCCCCAAGACGGACCGATGCCCGCAACCCCCGGAGGGCATGGCAGGCTTGGCCCATGGCCGCGCAGATCAACCCAAGCATCCTGTCCGCCGACTTCGCCCGTCTCGCCGACGAGGCGAAGGCGGTCGAAGGCGCCGACTGGCTCCATGTAGACGTGATGGACAACCATTTCGTCCCGAACCTCACGCTCGGTGTGCCGGTCGTAGAGTCCCTGGCCCGTGCGACGGAGACGCCGCTGGACTGCCATCTGATGATCGAGGCCCCCGATCGGTGGGCGCCCCAGTACGTGGAAGCGGGTGCCGGTTCCGTCACCTTCCATGTCGAGGCGGCCGCCGCGCCCGTGCGGCTGGCCCGTGAGATCCGGGCCAAGGGCGCCAGGGCCTCCATGGCGCTCCGGCCCGCGACGCCGATCGAGCCGTACGAGGATCTGCTGCCCGAACTCGACATGGTGCTGATCATGACCGTCGAACCGGGCTTCGGGGGCCAGGCCTTTCTCGACATCATGCTCCCCAAGATCCGCCGGACCCGCGAGTTGATCAGCAAGCACGGCCTCGACCTGTGGCTCCAGGTCGATGGCGGCGTAGCGGCCTCCACCATCGAGCGCTGCGCCGAGGCGGGCGCGGACGTCTTCGTCGCCGGTTCCGCGGTGTACGGGGCGGACGACCCGGCCGAGGCGGTACGCGCGCTGCGGGCCCAGGCGGACGCCGCGACGGCAACCGCCGGCTGGGCCTGCGGCCACTGACAGACAGGGGTACGACTGTGCGAACGCCGAGGCGAGCGGGGCACGTCGTGCGTCCAGAGAGCCAAGGGAACGTGAACGACTTTCCTTCCGGCTGATCGAAAACGTCGGATCTGCAAGGATGAACGGCGTATCCATGTGTGAAGAGCAGTGAGGAGATGACCGTGTCGGGTATGTCGGCGGGCCGGTCAGCCATGCGGATGGGACCCGCTGAGCTGGTTCAGGCGGCGGCCATGGCACGCCGTTTCTACCTAGAGGGCAAGTCCAAGATCCAGATCGCCGAGGAGTTCGGCGTGAGCCGCTTCAAGGTGGCCCGGGTCCTGGAGACCGCCCTCGAACGGGATCTCGTACGCATCGAGATCCGTGTCCCCGCGGAACTGGACGCCGAGCGCTCCGACGCGCTGCGCGCCCGGTACGGGCTCCGGCACGCCGTGGTCGTGGAGTCCCCGGCCGACGCCGAGGAGTCGCCCGACCCGGAGAACCTCGGCGAGGTCGCGGCGGACCTGCTCGGCGAACTGGTCACCGAGGGCGACATCCTCGGCCTCGCCTGGGGCCGCTCCACCATCCACATGGCGGCGGCCCTCGACCGGCTGCCGCCCTGCACGGTGGTGCAGCTGACGGGCGTGTACGACGCCGGGACCGCCGAGCGCGGCTCGGTCGAGGCGGTACGGCGGGCCGCGCAGGTGTCGGGCGGCGACGCCCACCCCATCTACGCGCCGATGCTGCTGCCGGACGCGGCCACCGCGGCAGCGCTGCGCCACCAGACCGGGATCGCACGGGCCTTCGAGTACTTCGACAAGGTCACCGTTGCCTGTGTCTCCATCGGCTCCTGGGAGGCGGGCATCTCCACGGTGCACGACATGCTCAGCGACGAGGAGCGCGGCCACTACGCGTCCCTGGGTGTCGCCGCCGAGATGTCCGCGCATCTCTTCGACGCCGACGGCCGCCGGGTCGGGCGGGACCTGGGCGAGCGGTGCATCACGGTCAAGGCCGACCAGCTCCGCCGTATCCCCGAGGTCGTCGCGATCGCGGGCGGGCAGCGGAAGGCTGCCGCGATCGACGCCGTGCTGCGGTCGGGGCTGGTGACCAGCCTCGTCACGGACACGTCCGCGGCGGACTATCTGTTGATGGCCGGGCAGATGCCTCGGCCGGCTCTGAATCGGGCGGATCCGGACGGTCCGTGACGGTGGCTCGGCGGGCGCGGAGGCGTCCGCCTGGCTGGGGTGTGGAGGCGGGGCCGCGGCCCCGCCTCAGACGCGTACGGGACGGTGTGGAGATGAGCGGTGGTGCACTCGCCGAGGTGCTGGCGGGCGGTGGCTGGGCGTATGTCGAGCTGGACCTGGCGGGGGTCACCGACAAGCCCGGGTTCATGGATCGGTGTGCTCGGGCCTTCGACCTGCCCGGGTACTTCGGGCGGAACTGGGACGCCCTCGCCGACTGCCTGACCGATCTGTCGTGGGCGCCGCCGGTTCTGGGGAGGCTGGTGGAGGTCACCGGGTGGCAGGAGTACGCGGGGGCCGAGCCGAACGACTGGAGCATCGCGCGGGAGGTGTTCGCCGACGCCTCCGGCCACAGCGCCCTCACCGGCACCGAGCTGCGGATCGTGCTCGGGCTCGGAGGATCCTCCTAGGGTGCCCGCCGTCCCTCTGGACGATCTGTCGGGGACGCTCATAACCGCCGACATGGGACAATGAAGTACGTGCTCTTCCCCCTGGCGGTCCTGTCAGGGGGTCACCTCTGAACCACTGGGATGTGCGGCACGTGCGTTTCCTCAATGACATCCAGCCCGCGTACGACCTGACGTACGACGACGTCTTCATGGTCCCGAGCCGTAGCGCCGTCGGATCGCGGCAGGGCGTGGACCTGGCCTCCCCGGACGGCACGGGCACCACCATCCCGCTCGTCGTCGCCAACATGACCGCCATCGCCGGCCGCCGGATGGCCGAGACGGTCGCCCGCCGCGGTGGCCTGGTGGTCGTCCCGCAGGATATCCCGATCGAGGTCGTCACCGACGTCATCTCCTGGGTGAAGAGCCGTCACCTCGTGCTCGACACCCCGATCGTGCTGAACCCGCACCAGACGGTCGCCGACGCGCTGGCTCTGCTGCCCAAGCGCGCGCACAACGCGGGCGTCGTCGTCGACGAGGCGCTGCGGCCCGTCGGTGTCGTCACCGACGCGGATCTGACCGGCGTCGACCGGTTCACCCAGCTCGAAGTCGTCATGTCCCGCGACCTGTTGCTCCTGGACGCCGACATCGACCCGCGCGAGGCCTTCAACCGCCTCGACGCCGCCAACCGCCGGTACGCGCCCGCCGTCGACAAGGACGGCCGTCTCGCGGGCATCCTCACCCGCAAGGGCGCGCTCCGCGCCACGCTGTACAGCCCCGCCGTCGACGGGAACGGCAAGCTCAGGGTTGCCGCCGCCGTCGGCGTCAACGGCGACTTCGTGGGCAAGGCCCAGCAGCTCCTCGACGCGGGCGTCGACACGCTCGTCATCGACACCGCGCACGGCCACCAGGAGTCGATGATCACCGCGATCAAGCTGGTCCGTGATCTGGACCCCCGGGTGCCGATCGTGGCCGGCAACATCGTCGCCGCCGAGGGTGTGCGGGACCTGATCGAGGCCGGCGCGGACATCGTCAAGGTCGGCGTCGGGCCCGGTGCCATGTGCACGACCCGGATGATGACCGGGGTCGGGCGGCCGCAGTTCTCGGCGGTGCTGGAGTGCGCGGCCGAGGCCAAGAAGTACGGGAAGCACGTGTGGGCCGACGGGGGTGTGCGCCACCCCCGCGATGTCGCCATGGCGCTGGCTGCGGGCGCGTCCAACGTGATGATCGGGTCCTGGTTCGCGGGGACGTACGAGTCGCCGGGGGACCTGCAGCAGGACGCGAGCGGGCGGCTGTACAAGGAGTCGTTCGGGATGGCGTCGGCGCGGGCCGTTCGTAACCGGACCAGCGAGGAGTCGGCGTACGACCGGGCGCGGAAGGCGCTGTTCGAGGAGGGCATCTCGACATCGCGGATGTTCCTGGATCCGGCGCGGCCGGGGGTCGAGGACCTGATCGACTCGGTGATCGCGGGGGTGCGGTCCTCTTGTACGTATGCGGGGGCCGGGTCGTTGGAGGAGTTCGCGGAGCGGGCGGTCGTCGGGGTGCAGAGTGCGGCCGGGTATGCGGAGGGCAAGCCGTTGCACGCCAGCTGGAGTTAGGGGTTCGGGCGCCTGGCAGCTCGGAGCTCGGGGGGAGCTGTGGGTCGGCGGGTGCGGGTTCGTCGTGGTTGTTCGCGCCCACGCGGCGGAGCCGCATATCGAATGCAGCCCCGCGCCCCTGACCATGCTGCCGTTTCCCCTTTCCCCACAGTGCGCGCAACGGTCTGAACGGGTCGCGCAACGAAGCTTCGCGCACCCGTGAGGAACGCAATGATCTTGCGTCGGTGCGCAAGGTTGCCGCATTACGCTCGTGAAGCTCTGGCTCATAGGGTCAGGCGCTGTACGTGGCGTGGCGGGGACCTCCTGCTCGGTGGCCCCCGGGTTGTTCGGTGCTGTCGGTCCTCACCCCGCCCTGACCGGCAGCGATGAAGGAGCCACGCGTGCTCGACCAAGGCGCACCCCCGCAGCAAGAGAATCGGCCGGCCCCGCCCTCCGGAGGCGTCGGGGCGCGGCTGATGCGCCGTAAGCCCGTGGAACGCCTGGTCGCCGAGGGTGGGCAGGGCGAAGGCGGGTCGCTGCGGCGGACCCTCGGGCTGTGGCAGCTGACGATGATCAGCATCGGCGCCACGCTCGGCACCGGCATCTTCGTCGTCCTCGGCGAGGCCGTCCCCAAGGCCGGGCCCGCCGTCACCCTCTCCTTCGTGATCGCCGGTCTCACCGCGCTGTTCTCGGCCCTGTCGTACGCGGAGCTGGCCGGCACCATCCCGGTCTCCGGCTCCTCGTACTCGTACGCGTACGCAACGATGGGCGAGCTGGTGGCCTGGGTGTGCGGCTGGTGCCTGGTGCTGGAGTACGGGGTGTCGGTGTCGGCCGTCGCGGTCGGCTGGGGCGAGTACCTCAACGAGCTGCTGGACGGGACGTTCGGCGTGACCATTCCGGCCGCGCTGTCCGCGCCGCCCGGCGACGGGGGCATCTTCAACCTGCCCGCGCTGATCGTCGTTCTGCTCGCGATGGCGTTCCTGCTGGGCGGCGCCCGGGAGTCCGCGCGGGCCAACACGGTCATGGTCGTCGTGAAGATCGCCGCCCTGCTGCTGTTCTGCCTCATCGGCCTCCAGGGCTTCAGGTCCGGCAACTACGAGAACTTCATGCCGCTCGGCATGGCGGGCGTCAGCGCGGCCGGGGCCACGCTCTTCTTCTCGTACATCGGGTTCGACGCCGCCTCCACCGCCGGTGAGGAGGCGAAGAGCGCCCAGCGGGACCTGCCGCGCGCCATCATGCTGTCGCTGGTCATCGTCACCGCGCTGTACGTGCTGGTCGCCGCCGTCGCGATCGGGGCGCGGCCCTGGGAGGGGTTCGGCGAGTCCGAGGCCGCGCTCGCCGGGATCATGAAGGACGTCACCGGGGACGCGTTCTGGGGGACGCTGCTGGCGGCCGGGGCCGTCATCGCCATCGCGAGCGTGGTGCTGACCGTGCTGTACGGGCAGACCCGCATCCTGTTCGCCATGTCCCGGGACGGGCTCGTGCCCAAGGTGTTCTCGCGCGTCCACCCGAAGACCGGCACACCGCGCGTGAACACCGTGATCGTCTCGCTGTTCTGCGGTGTGCTCGCCGCCGCGATTCCGCTGGGGCAGCTCGCGGACGCCACAAGCATCGGTACGTTGTTCGCGTTCGCGCTGGTCAACGTGGCCGTCGTGGTGCTGCGGCGGACCCGGCCGGACATGCCGCGGACGTTCCGGGTGCCGTTGTCGCCGGTGCTGCCCGCGCTGGGATTCGCGTTCTGCGTCTGGATGATGGGCAGCCTCGACACCGTCACCTGGGTCGTCTTCGGAGTCTGGATGGCCGCCGGGCTCGTGTTCTACTTCAGTTACGGCTATCGCCGGTCCCGTCTCGCGACTTCGGAGAAGTGATCCACCCGCAGTGCTGAACGATCTCGACGAACGCATCGTGCACGCCCTCGCCGAGGACGCCCGCCGCTCCTACTCCGACATCGGCCAGCTCGTCGGGCTGTCCGCGCCCGCGGTCAAACGCCGGGTGGACCGGCTCCGGGCGACCGGGGCGATCACCGGGTTCACGGTTCGGGTGGACCCCGCCGCGCTCGGGTGGGAGACCGAGGGGTTCGTCGAGATCTACTGCCGGCGGAACACGTCGCCGGAGACGATCCAGCGGGGGCTGGAGCGGTATCAGGAGGTGGTGGCCGCGTCGACCGTCACCGGGGAGGCCGATGCGGTGGTGCAGGTGTTCGCCTCTGATATGCGGCACTTCGAGCGGGTGTTGGAGCGGATTGCCGGGGAGCCGTTCGTCGAGCGGACGAAGTCCGTGCTGGTGCTGTCGCCCTTGTTGCGCAGGTTCTCGTCAGGATCGCCCGCCTGAGGGCTCGGGGCCGTCGGTTTGTCGGCGGGTGCGGGTTCGTCGTGGCTTGTCGCGCAGTTCCCCGCGCCCCTTGAGTGTCCTGCACCGGTGCCTCGCGGATCCCCGTATTCCACTGGGCCGGGCGGGGTGGCGCGACTAGCATCGGTGCCATGACCTGGCGACATTGATCCACCAGCCGTGCCGCCCGAGGACCGCCTCGGACGTCGTGTCTCCGACGTCCGATCCGCTTCCTCGGGAAGGCCTCATGACTCTCTCACCCGCGCGCGTGCCCGGTGTCCGGACCAGTGGTGTCCGGCGGCTGACGGCCACGCTGTACGGTTACGCGTTCCTCGACGACTTCGTGCTGCTCTACCCGGTGTACGCGCTGCTGTTCAGCGACACCGGGCTGTCGATCTGGCAGATCTCCTCCCTGTTCGCCCTGTGGTCGATCACCGGGATCGTGCTGGAGGTGCCGTCCGGCGCCTGGGCCGATGCCGTGTCGCGGCGGTTGCTGCTGTGGGTGGGGCCGCTGCTCACCGCCGCCGGCTTCGCCCTGTGGGTGATCGTCCCGTCGTACTGGGCCTTCGCCCTCGGCTTCGTGCTCTGGGGCGTACGCGGCGCACTCGGCTCCGGGGCGCTGGAGGCGCTGGTCTACGACGAACTGGACCGGCTCGGCGCGGCCGACCGGTACGCACGGATCAACGGCCGGGCCCAGGCGGTCGGCATGGTGGCCGTGATGGCGGCGATGGGGCTGGCGGGGCCGGTCCTCGACCTCGGTGGCTATCCGGCCGTGGGCGCGGCCAGCGTGCTCGTCTGTGTGCTGACCTCGCTGGTGGCCGTCCGCTTCCCCGAGCACCGCGAGCCCGTGGCGCCGGGGAAGGGCACGGCGGCCTCCACCCTCGCCACCCTGCGGGCCGGGCTCACCGAGGTGCGCCGGGACCGTTCGATCCGGGGCGCGATGCTGCTCGTCCCGGCCGTGGGCGCCGTGTGGGGTGCGCTCGACGAGTACACGCCGTTGCTGGTCCGCGACACCGGCGTGGCCGAGCAGACGGTGCCGTATCTGCTGCTGGTGATCTGGGTCGGGCCGGCGATCGGCAGCCTGCTGACCGGGGTGGGGGAGCGGTTGCGGGCCGCCGGGCTGGGCGTGGTGCTGGCGGGGGCGGCGGTCGCGCTGGCCGTGGGGGCGCTGATGGGGACGCCGGCCGGGATCGGGCTCGTCGCCGTCGCCTTCGGTGGGTTCCAGCTGGTCAATGTGCTGGCCGACGCGCGGTTGCAGGACCGGATCGAGGGGGCGCGGCGGGCGACGCTCACGTCCGTGGCGAGCATGGGGACCGAGACGGCCACGGTCGCCGTCTTCGCCGCGTACGCCGCGGTCGGTGGTGTTGGGTTCGCGCATGGGGTTGCGTTCGCCGTGTTCGCGGTGCCGTATCTCGTGACGGCTGGGGTGCTGGTGGTGCGGAGGGGCGCCTAGGGGGGTGGGGCGTGGGGTGCGTGGGCGGCTGCGGGTTTGGTCGTGGCTTGTCGCGCAGTTCCCCGCGCCCCTTGAGGGGCGCGGGTGGTGGCCTTTCTCAGGTGCGCAACGAATCGCCGTGCGGGCCCGGTCACGCGCAATGAATCGTTCAGCGGTGCGCAATGGCCGCCGCTTGTTCGGGGCGGCGCGGCGGTCGTACCGTCTATCTGGCCCCCGAACCCCCTTCGTCCCGGTGAGGATCACGCATGCGTACCGCCCTGCTCCAGAGCTCCGGTCGGCCCGGTTCGGTCGGTGGGAATCTGAAGGTGCTCGACGAGGCCGTGGGGCGGGCGGCGGAGGCCGGGGCCGGGCTGGTGGTGGCCCCGGAGATGTTCCTGACCGGGTACGCGATCGGGGACGACATCGCGCGGCTCGCCGAGGCGGCCGACGGGGACTCGGCCGACGCGGTCGCCGAGATCGCCGGGCGGCACGGGGTCGCGATCGCGTACGGGTACCCGGAGCGCGCCGGTGACGCGGTCTTCAACTCGGCGCAGCTCGTCTCCGCCGAGGGCGTCCGGCTGGCGAACTACCGCAAGACCCATCTCTTCGGCTGCTTCGAACGCGACCACTTCACCCCCGGTGAACGGTCCGTCGTCCAGGCCGAGTTGGGCGGGCTCCGCGTCGGCATCCTGATCTGCTACGACGTGGAGTTCCCGGAAAACGTCCGCGCCCACGCCCTCGCCGGCACCGATCTGCTCCTCGTGCCCACGGCCCAGATGCACCCGTTCCAGTTCGTCGCCGAGTCGATGATCCCGGTGCGGGCCTTCGAGAACCAGCTGTACGTCGCCTACGTCAACCGGGTCGGCCACGAAGAGGAGTTCGAGTTCGTCGGGCTGTCCACGCTGGCCGGGCCCGACGGAGTCGCCCGCACCCGCGCCGGACGAGACGAGGAACTCGTCCTCGCCGAGGTCGACCCCGCCCTCCTCGCCGCCTCGCGCAAGACGAACCCGTACCTTCAGGACCGGCGCCCCGGCCTCTACGGCGCCCTCGTCTAAGCCCCCTCTCGCTCTTTCCCCTCAGCTTTCGCAAGGAGTCCGTACCCCATGACGTCCACCGTGCCCAATGCCATCGAGCACGCAGACGAGCAGCAGCCGCCGATCACCATGTTCGGCCCGGACTTCCCGTACGCGTACGACGACTTCCTGGCCCACCCGGCGGGGCTCGGCCAGATCCCGGCCACCGAGCACGGCACCGAGGTCGCGGTCATCGGCGGCGGGCTGTCCGGCATCGTGGCGGCGTACGAGCTGATGAAGATGGGGCTCAAGCCGGTCGTGTACGAGGCCGACCGGATCGGCGGGCGGCTGCGGACCGTCGGGTTCGACGGGTGCGACCCGGCGCTCACCGCCGAGATGGGGGCGATGCGGTTCCCGCCGTCCTCCACCGCGCTCCAGCACTACATCGACCTGGCGGGCCTGGAGACCCGGCCCTTCCCCAACCCCCTCGCCGAGACCACGCCCTCGACCGTCGTCGACCTCAAGGGCGAGTCCCACTACGCCGAGACGATCGACGACCTGCCGCAGGTGTACCGGGACGTCGCCGCCGCCTGGAACGCCTGCCTCGAAGAGGGCGCCGACTTCTCCGACATGAACCGTGCGCTGCGCGAGCGGGACGTGCCGCGCATCCGGGAGATCTGGTCCAAGCTCGTCGAGCGGCTCGACAACCAGACCTTCTACGGCTTCCTCTGCGACTCCGAGGCCTTCAGGTCCTTCCGGCACCGCGAGATCTTCGGCCAGGTCGGCTTCGGCACGGGCGGCTGGGACACCGACTTCCCCAACTCCATCCTGGAGATCCTGCGCGTCGTCTACACCGAGGCCGACGACCACCACCGCGGCATCGTCGGCGGCAGCCAGCAGCTCCCGCTGCGGCTCTGGGAGCGCGAGCCGGAGAAGATCGTGCACTGGCCGTACGGGACGTCCCTGAAGTCCCTGCACACCGAGGGCGAGCCGCGGCCCGCCGTGACCCGGCTGGACCGGACCGCCGGCAACCGGATCACCGTGACGGACGCCAAGGGTGACATCCGTACGTACCAGGCGGCGATCTTCACCGCCCAGTCCTGGATGCTGCTGTCGAAGATCGCCTGCGACGACTCGCTCTTCCCGATCGACCACTGGACCGCCATCGAGCGCACCCACTACATGGAGTCCAGCAAGCTCTTCGTGCCGGTTGACCGGCCCTTCTGGCTGGACAAGGACGAGGTGACGGGCCGTGACGTGATGTCCATGACCCTCACCGACCGTATGACGCGCGGGACCTACCTCCTCGACGACGGGCCGGACAAGCCCGCCGTCATCTGCCTCTCCTACACCTGGTGCGACGACAGCCTGAAGTGGCTGCCGCTGTCCGCGAACGAGCGGATGGAGGTCATGCTGAAGTCGCTCGGCGAGATCTACCCGAACGTCGACATCCGCGGGCACATCATTGGCAACCCCGTGACCGTCTCCTGGGAGAACGAGCCCTACTTCATGGGTGCGTTCAAGGCCAACCTGCCCGGTCACTACCGCTACCAGCGGCGCCTGTTCACCCACTTCATGCAGGACCGGCTGCCCGAGGACAAGCGGGGCATCTTCCTCGCCGGCGACGACATCTCCTGGACCGCCGGCTGGGCCGAGGGCGCGATCCAGACCGCGCTCAACGCGGTCTGGGGCGTCATGCACCACTTCGGCGGGACCACCGACACGACCAACCCCGGGCCCGGCGACGTCTACGACGAGATCGCACCCGTCGAACTCCCGGAGGACTAGGGCGGGTTCGGGCGCACGCGAAGGGACTGTACGGATCCGGCCTTTAGACCCCGGCCGCCCGTGCCGAGGCGTACACCTCGGCGGCCACGTCCTTGAGTTCCTCGGCGTCCCGCAGGCCGTACTGCAGGTCGAGGAAGATCTCGTCGAGGCCGATCGCGGCATGGGCGGCGAGGTCCTCGGCGAGCTGCTCGGCGTTGCCCTGGAAGGGGTGGCGGTCGGTGCCCTCGTAGGCCTTGGTCTGGTACTGGACGTTGATCCGCAGCACCGAGCGGAGCGGTCTGATGCGGCGGCGCTCTGCGGCCAGGGCCCGCAACTGCCGCCACTGCGTGGCCAGTTCGTCGACGCCCAGCCCGACTAGCACCTGGTCGCGCTCCTCGAAGGGCCGTACGGCCGCCGCCGCGTACTCGTCGAGGGGCCAGCCCGTGCCGAGGCCCGCGACCACCCGGCCGCCGCTCGCCGCGTCCAACGAGGCCAGGGACTTGGCGAGTTGGAACGGTATGTGCAGCGGGGCGATCAGACTGGTGCCGAGCCGGGCCCGCTCGGTGACCGCCGCGGCCAGGGTGAGCGTGACGAGCGGCTCGGCCACCTGCCGGTAGTGGTCCGGCCAGGGCAGGCACTCCAGGCCGTACAGGCCCTGCGACGGCGGCTCCGGGAACAGTGCCGCATCTGGGGAAGGGCGAGCCCGAGCCGTGACGCCATGCCGTGTGCTCCTCTGCGAGGGATCTTCTCAAGTCGAACGTATTACGTTCACACGGGAGTACGGCAGGCGGCTCAGCCCGGCAAACCGCTCAGCCGGGCTGGCCGCTCAGCCGGGCAGGGGCGTCAGCAGCATGCGGCCCGTCAGGCCCACCGCCGCGTCCAGATGGCGGGCGAACTCCTCGGCGAGAGCGGGCAGTCCGCGCAGCGCCCACAGCGCGCGGGCGGACGACCAGGTGGCCTCACGGGCGCGCTCCAGACTCCACGCGCTGAGCAGATGCGTCAGCGGATCGGCGATCTGGAGGAGATCGGGACCCGGCATCAACTCCTCGCGGATACGTTCCTCCAGCGACACGAGGACATCGCCCACATGCTCGAACTCGTCCTCCAGATCGGCCGGTTCGCAGCCGAGCGTACGACAGGTGTCCACGACGGCCAGCGCGAGATCGTGCCCGATATGCGCATTGATGCCGCAGAGGGCGAACTGCAGCGGCCGTACGCCGGGATGGCGCCGGAACTGCAGCAGAGGCCGCCAGCAGGCGGGCGCACCACCGCCCTCGGCGACCCGCAGATACCGCTCGGCGAAGAGCACGTCCAGGGTGATCGCGGCCTCGGCGTCCGGGAAGTGACCGGCGTCCAGGCGCCGGTCGATGACCTCCGTGACGGTCAGATAGACGCGGTTGAAGACGGCGACCCCGTCCCCCTCCGGCAGGAGCGCGCCGACGGCACGCATACGGGAGACGACGGTGTCCACCGACGTGGTGGACGAGTCCACGGAATTGGTGAAATGTTCCAACTGCGCCATAGGGGGCAGGGTCCCAGCCCTACGCTGACAGCGGTGCCGCCGTGCCCGACGCATCCCCGGAACGGGGTAACGCGGGGCCGGCGGGAAGTACCGGGAGCCGACGGAGCGCGGCCCGGGGAGCAGGGGGGAGCACCACGTGTCAGGCTTACGCGCCCAGCGGCTGGCGGCACGCCGGGCCGAGCGCAGGCGGACGGCTCGGCGTGGCGCCATGGTGGCGGCGGCGTCGGTCGTGGCCGTCGTCGGGACCGTCACCGGGATGGTGGCCGCGATGGGCGGCGAGAGAGGCGCCGCGGACGAGGCCCGGCCGCTGACGAGCCGCTCGGCGGGACTCCCGTCCGACCTGGTCGAGACAGCCGGGTCGACCGGGTCGACACCGGGGCAGTCCACTTCGTCGGCCCTCTCGCCCCCGGCCCCGGAGGAGTCCGAACCCTCCGGGACGGCCGGGGTGCGGCCCTCGGCGGACCGCACCGAACAGCGGACGGAACCGGGGACCGGGCTCGGGCTCGGGCCCGGCGAGTTGTACCGCCACCCCGACTCCCAGGTCCTCGACTGGGTCCGGGACAACCCGGACGACCCGCGCAGCACCGCCATCGAGACCGGCATCGCGGACCGTCCGGCCGCCGTCTGGTTCACCGACCCCGCCCCGGCCACCGTCACCTCCCGGGTCGCGGCGGTCGCCTCCGGGGGCGCCGCGCGGGACCAGGTGCCGGTCCTCGTCGCCTACGCCATCCCCGACCGCGACTGCGGAGGGGCCTCGCAGGGCGGGGCGCCGAGCCTGGACGCGTACGACACCTGGATCGACGCGTTCGCCGCCGGTCTCGGCTCGGACGACGCCCTCGTGATCCTGGAGCCGGACGCGATCGCCCAGTCGGACTGTCTCTCCGCCGGCGCCCGCGCCGACCGCTTCGCCTCGCTCGCCCGCGCGGGCCGCGTCATCAAGACCGCCAACCCCAACGCCCGCGTCTACTACGACGCCGGGCACTCGGAATGGACACGCCCGCCAAGCAGGCCGCACTCCTGCGCCGGGCGGGCGCCGCCTCGCCGGACGGCTCCGACGGCGTCTTCAGCAATGTCTCCAACTTCAACAGCACGGAGGCTGAGGCCGCCTACGACCGCCGGGTCCTCGACGCGCTCGGCGGCCCCGCGGGCCTCGGCGCCGTCATCGACACCAGCCGCAACGGCAACGGCGCCCCGGCCGACGGCGAGTGGTGCGACCCCGCCGGCCGGGGCCTCGGCCGGCCACCGACCCTCGGAACCGGCGAGTCCCGCATCGACGCCTACCTGTGGGTGAAGCTGCCGGGCGAGTCCGACGGGTGCCGGGGGAGTGCGGGAGCCTTCTCGCCGGGGTACGCGTACGAGCTGGCGCGGGGGTGAGGGGAGGGCCCGGATGCCGGGGTGCGGGCGCGGCACACGCCGGTGTGCGGGCCGCGGCGCGCGCCGGTGTGAGGGGAGGGACGGCTCGCGCCGGTGCGAGGCTGCGGCGCGCGTGGGTGCGAGCTGCGGCGCGTCAGGCCTTCGGATCCGGAACGGGCAGGTCCGTCCGGGTCACCCGCGGGCGGTCCCGGTCGCTGGTGCGCAGCACGCCCGCGAAGGCGACCAGCCCGCACGCCAGCACGGTCACCAGGCCGAACGACACGACCAGGCTGGTCAGTTGCGCCAGCCCGCCGATCGCGCTCGGCGCGATCAGCCCGGAGGTGTACGTGATGGTCGCGACGCCCGCGATGGCCTGGCTGGGGTTCGGCCCACTGCGGCCGGCGGCGGCGAAGCAGAGCGGTACGACGACCGCGATACCGAGGCCCATCAGCGCGAACCCGGTCATCGCGACCGCCGGCTGGTCGGCGACGACGATCAGTACGCCGCCGAGCACGGCCAGGACCCCGCTCGCCCGGACGGTACGGACCGAGCCGAAGCGGTTGACCACCGCGTCACCCGCGAGCCGGGCCACCGCCATGGTCAGCATGAACCCGGTGGTGCACGCCGCCGCCAGCCCGGCCGAGGTCTCCAACTGGTCCCGCAGATAGACCGCCGACCAGTCCAGCGCCGCCCCCTCCGCGAACACCGCGCAGAACCCGACCGCGCCGATCAGCAGCGCCGACTTCGGCGGCAGTGCGAACCGGGGCGGCGGCTCCTCGTCCTCGGTGGGCCGGAGATCCAGCACCCACTGGCAGGCGACCAGGCCGAGGGCGGTGAGCACGACCGCCGCGAGCGCGTGGTGCAGCCGGGCGTCCGAGCCCAGATGGGCGGCGAGCGTGCCGGCCGCCGAGCCGACGAGGGCGCCCGCGCTCCACATGCCGTGCAGGCCCGACATGATCGACTTGCCGAGGCGGCTCTCCACCTCGACGCCGAGCGCGTTCATGGCGACGTCCGCCATGCCCGCCGAGGCGCCGTACACGAACAGCGCGAAGCAGAGCGTCCAGAGGTTCGGCGCGAGGGACGGCAGGATCAGGGCGAGCGTCCACAGGGAGAGCAGTCCGCGCAGCGCGGTGCGCGCCCCGAAGTGGTGGCTGATCCGGCCCGCGAGCGGCATCGCCAGGGACGCGCCGATCGCCGGGAACGCGAGAGCGAGGCCCAGCTGGCCCGCGCTGACCCCGGCGTGGTCCGAGATCCACGGCACGCGGGTCGCGAACGAGCCGGTGACGGCGCCGTGCACCGCGAACACGGCCGCCACGGCGTACCGCGCCCGCCTCACCTCGCGCTGCTCGTAGACCACCGCGCTCATTCTCCGCCTCCCTGAACTTCCTTCGCGAGCTTCTCGGCCGGACGTCCCCGGCTTTCCCGGTTTCCCCCGAGTGCCTCGGCCCACCCCACCTCCGTCGCGCTGCCGTAAACTATCAGGAACCCTGCCTGATAGATAGGGAGCCTGCGCCCGAGGGCCAACGGCCGTACGGCGGCGCCGATCTGGGAGGATCCCGGCATGCCCGCATCACCCAGCACCGCCCGAGCCATCAACGACCGGCTCGCCCTGCGGCTGCTGCAGCAGGAAGGGCGCCTGACAGCAGGGCAGTTGAAGCAGCTCACCGGGCTGTCCCGGCCCACGGTCGCCGATCTCGTGGAGCGCCTCACGGCCGCCGGGCTGATCGAGGTCGTGGGGGAGTCCGGGGAGCAGCGGCGCGGGCCCAACGCCCGGCTGTACGGCATCGTCGCGGACCGGGCGCACCTCGCCGCGCTCGATGTGCGCACCGAGGGCGTCACGGTGGTGGTCGCCGACCTGGTGGGTACGGAGCTGGCGCGGGCGTACGTCCCGATCGCGGACGACACCGGCACGGGGCCCGCGGTGGAGCAGGCGGTCACCCTGGTGGAGCGGGCCGCGAAGGAGGCGGGGGCCGACCGGTTGCACACGGTGGCGATCGGCGCGCCGGGGCTGATCGACCCGGCCACGGGCGAACTCCGGAACTCCAGCGGCCTCCCGGAATGGCACCGCCGCCTCGTTGCCGCGCTCGGCGAGCGGCTCCCGGCCCGGGTCCTCGTCGAGAACGAGACCAACCTCGCCGCCCTCGCCGAGCAGCGGGACGGCGCCGCCCGTGACCGCGACACCTTCGTCCTCCTCTGGCTCGGCCTCGGCACGGGCGCGGCCGTCGTCCTCGACGGCCACCTCCGCCGGGGGGCCTCCGGCGGCACCGGCGAGATCGGCTTCCTCCCCGTCCCGGGCACGCCCGCGGTCCCCTCGGCCACCGACTGCGAGGGCGGCTTCCACTCCCTCGCCGGCGCGGCCGCGGTCACGGCCCTGGCCGCCGAGTACGGCGTAGTGGCCGAGGCGAAACCGAACGAGCCGCACGCGGCGACGCTGGTGCGAGCGGCGGTGTCCGGGCTGCCGACGAACACCACGGCCGCCTCGCCGACCGCCCCCGGCTGCACGGCAGCCCCGATGACCTACGGCCTCTCCGCCGAAGCTGACGCCGACGTTGACGTTGACGTGACCACGGTTGTGGACGCCGATGCTGACGTGGACGTGGCCGCCGATGTGAACGCCGACGCCGAGGCCCGCGCCCGCTTCCTCGGCGCCCTCGCCGATCGGGTCGCCGTAGGCGTCGCCTCGGTCGTGGCCGTGCTCGACCCCGGGTGTGTGGTGCTCGGGGGGGAGGTGGGGCAGGCCGGTGGGGAGGTGCTCGCCGGCCGGGTGGGGGAGCGGCTGGCGGCCATGTCACCCCTGCCGACCGAGGTCCGGGCCGGCGGCCTCGGCGGGGCCGCCGTACTGCGCGGCGCGCTGCTCATGGCCAGGGAGGCGGCTCAGGACGAGCTGTTCGCACCACCCGCCCGCTAGCCGCCTCGCGGACGCGGCCCGCCGGGGCGACCCCCGCTCACTGCGGAGCCGCAGCATCCGCGCCGGCCCCAGTTCCACCCACCCGCCACAGCTCACGCCCCTGCCACCGCGATCGGCCGAGCGGCCTCACTCCTCACCCGACCGCTCCCCCCGTCACCCTTTCCCCCGCCCCTCCCCGAACCGCTCCGCCACGTACTCCCCGAACGTCCCCTTCCCCACGGCCCGCCCCGGTGTGAGGTGGTGCCCGGACTGGAAGGCCCGGTACGCCTTGCCGAAGAGGGGGACGTTCAGCAGGGGGCGGCGGCGGCCGGTGGCGGCCAGGTAGGTGTGGGCCAGTTGGGGGAGGGTGAGGATCTCGGGGCCGCCGAGGTCGTCGACGCGGCCGGCGGGGGCGCCCCCGGCCAGCTCCGCGAGCCGCTCCGCGACCTCGGTGACGGCGACCGGCTGGTCGCGCACCCCGGCGGGAAGCATCATGACCGGCGGCTTGGCGAGGGTCTGGAAGACCATCACCAGCAGGTCGTGGAACTGGGTCGCGCGCAGAATCGTCCACCCCAGCCCCGACTCCTCGACCAGCCGCTCGACGGCCAGCTTGGACCGGTAGTAGCCGAACGGCACCCGGTCGACCCCGACGATCGAGATGTAGACCAGATGCCGCACCCCGGCCCGCCGCGCCGCCGCGATCAGGTGCTCCGCCGCCCGCTCGTCGTCGCCCCGCCGCTGCGACGTCGCACAGTGCACGATCGTGTCGACCCCCGCCACGGCCGCGTCCAGCCCGCCCCCGCCCGCGACGAGATCGACGGCGTACGGCTGTGTCCGCCGGCTCAGCACCCGCACCTCGTGCCCGTCCGCCCGCAGTCGCGCGGTGAGGGGCCGGCCGAGGACACCGGTACCGCCGGTCACCAGGATCGTGGTCATGCTGTCCAACCCTTCGTACACCGGACGCTCCCGACCGGAGACGCCCTACATCCGAGGCGGAACCCTTCGCGCGTCACGCGCAGATCCCGGCTCCCATGGCCACGCCCGGCCCGCCCGTGCGGTCACCCGCCGGCGCTCCCGCCCGCTCACACCCCGCTCAGCTGTCGTCCCGCGAACTCCAGCTTGTCCGGATTCAGTACGGCCCGCACGTCCGTGACGACGCCGTCCCGGAACGCGAAGGAGACGGTGAACGCGAGCGTGTCCCCGGAGCGGGCGAGCAGCGCGGGGGAGCCATTGACCTCGGCCAGGGAGAAGTCCAGCCCGGCCGCCCACTTCTCCCAGCCCCCGACCAGCAGCCGCAGCACCTTCTCGCGCCCCTCGACCGGCCGCAGCGCCGCGCTGACCTTGCCGCCGCCGTCGGACCACCAGATCACGTCCTCGGCGAGGATCTTCTCCAGCCCGGCCATGTCCCCCTCCTGGGCCGCCGCGAGGAAGGACTCCACCAGCCCCGAGCGCCGCTCCGGCGTCGGCTCGAACCGGGCCTCCGGCACCTCCAGCCGCGCCGTCGCCCGCCGGTGCAGCTGGCGGCAGTTGGCCTCGGTCAGGTCCAGCACACCCGAGATCTCCCGGTAGCTGTAGGCGAAGGCCTCCCGCAGTACGTACACGGCCCGCTCGGTCGGGGTGAGCCGCTCCAGCAGCACCAGCAGCGCCAGGGAGACCGCGTCGCGCTGCTCGGCCGACTCCAGCGGGCCGAGCGCGCCGCCGGACGTGAGCACCGGCTCCGGCAGCCAGGTTCCCGTGTACCGCTCACGGCGGGCCCGCGCGGAGGTCAGCCGGGTCAGACAGAGATTGGTGACGGCCTTGGCGAGCCAGGCCGCGGGTTGCTCGATGACCGTACGGTCCGCGCCGCTGAAGCGTAGATACACGTCCTGCACGGCGTCCTCGGCGTCGGCGGCGGAGCCCAGCAAGCGGTAGGCCAGACCGAACAGACGGGGGCGGTGCGCTTCGAACTCGTCGGCGGTGGTGGTCGTCACGCCTCCCACCCTCCCAGAGCGCACGCCCGCGCACTCCCGGAGGTCACCGGGAAGCACGGCGGTGGGACCCGGCGACGGGGCAAGGGCCGTCGTCACCGCCGCCGGGCCGTTCGAGGCGGGTACCGCGACCGCAGACTTTAAAAGGACTAGACCAAGCAGGTCAATGGGTCCTTACTCGTTCGAGTGGGTTCCGTGTCGCGGAAGTTGACCCTTGGTCAGTAATAGCCGAAGCCCCGCGGCGCCCGCTGGGGAAGTCCAGCGACACGCCCTGTGAGCCACCCCACAGTGCTCACCCGCATGGGTGCCGACCGGGCGTGGCACACTGGCCATGTACCAGAAGCAGCGCACTCCGGGGTCGGTGAAAGTCCGAACCGGCGGTTATAGTCCGCGACCCGGTCGCTTCCAGCGGCCGGTTGACCAGGTGGAATTCCTGGACCGACGGTTAAAGTCCGGATGGGAGGCAGTGCGCGGCGGGCGGGCATTCGTGCGTGCCGCCGTCTGTTTTCGGCCTACCTCGACAGAGGTGGGTCCACACACGGCGTCGCCCCCTGTGCCGCTGTCCGTTCCTGCCTGTCGTCTTCGACAGCCCCGGAGTCCGTGCCCTATGAGGCAGGAGGACCCGGGAAGTGTTCACCGGAATCGTCGAAGAGCTGGGTGAGGTCACCGCCGTCGAGAAGCTCGGCGACTCCTCCCGTTTCCGTCTGCGTGGCCCCGTCGTCACGCAGGGCGCGAAGCACGGCGACTCCATCGCCGTCAACGGTGTCTGTCTCACGGTCGTGGAGCACGAGGACGACTGGTTCACCGCCGACGTCATGGCGGAGAGCCTCGAACGCTCCAGCCTCGGCGCCCTCGGCGTCGGCTCCCGCGTCAACCTCGAACGCCCCATGGCGGTCGGCGACCGCCTCGGCGGCCACATCGTGCAGGGCCATGTCGACGGCACGGGCGAGGTCATCGAGCGCAAGCCGTCCGAGAACTGGGAGATCGTCAAGATCTCCCTCCCCGCGGACCTCACCCGGTACGTCGTCGAGAAGGGCTCCATCACCGTCGACGGCATCAGCCTCACCGTCGTCGACGCCGGACCCGACCACTTCACGGTCAGCCTCATCCCGACCACGCTCGACCTGACCACGCTCGGCCGCAAGCAGCCCGGCGACCCGGTCAACCTGGAGGTCGACGTCATCGCCAAGTACGTCGAGCGCCTGCTGGGCAACCAGGGGACGACAGAGATCCCGGGAGCGGGACGGTGAACTCCCTGAACACCGTCGCCTTCACCGCCTTCGGCCAGCAGATCCTCTGGTCGGACATGGTCGGCAACATCTTCGGTCTGACCGCCCTCGCCCTCGGCGCGATCCGCTCCCTGTGGAACTGGCCCGTCCAGTTCCTCTCCGGCCTGATCCTCTTCGGCGCCTTCGCCGGTCACCTCGCCGGCAGCGCCGGCAAGCAGGTCATCGTCATGGTCGTCGCCGCGTACGGCTGGTGGCAGTGGAACCGTACGAAGGGGCAGACGGCGGACGGCGCCATCGCCCCGCGCTTCGCCACCTGGCGCGAGCGCGGCTACCTGATCGCCGGTGCCGTGGTCGGCACCCTCGCCGTCGGCGGCCTCTTCACCGCGTTCCCCACCCTGTCGTGGGACCCCTGGCCGGACGCCTACATCTTCACCGGCACCGTCGTCGCCATGTACGCCCAGGCCCGCGGCATGGTCGAGTTCTGGTTCGCCTGGCTGCTGGTCGACCTGGTCGGCGTCCCCCTCAACTTCGCCAACGGCTACGCGTTCTCCGGATTCGTCTACATCATCTACGGCGCGCTCGTCCTGTGGGGCATGCGCGACTGGTGGCTGCGCTCCCGCAAGCCCGCCCTGGAAGGAGCCCCGGCATGACCACGGCGCCGATCCTCTACAGCACCAGCGACATCGAGCACTTCCGGCTCGACCCCGTCGAGCAGGCCATCGCCGACATCGCGGCCGGCCGCCCCGTCGTGGTCGTCGACGACGAGAACCGCGAGAACGAGGGCGACCTCGTCATCGCCGCCGAGAAGGCCACCCCCGAGATCATCGCCTTCATGATGAGCGAGTGCCGGGGCATGATCTGCGCCCCCATGGAGGCGGACGAGCTCGACCGGCTCGAACTGCCGCAGATGGTGCAGCAGAACACCGAGTCCATGCGCACCGCCTTCACCGTCACCGTCGACGCGGCCCCGCGGCACGGCGTCACCACCGGCATCTCCGCCTCCGACCGCGCCACCACCCTCCAGCTCCTGGCGAGCGGCACCGCCGAGCCCGGCGACTTCGTCCGCCCCGGCCACATCTTCCCGCTGCGCGCCCGCACCGGCGGGGTCCTCGTACGCGACGGCCACACCGAGGCCGCCGTCGACCTCGCCCGGCTCGCGGGCCTGCGCCCGGCCGGTGCGATCGTCGAGATCGCCGGCGAGGACGGCCGTATGCTGCGCCTGCCCGAGCTGATCCCGTTCGCCCGCAAGCACGGCCTGACGATCATCTCCATCGAGGACCTGATCGCCTACCGCCGCTCCGCCGAACCCACCGTCCAGCGCGAGGCGAAGACCCAACTCCCCACCGAGTACGGCGACTTCACCGCGTACGGCTACCGCTCCACGGTCGACGGCGTCGAGCACGTCGCCCTCGTCCACGGGGAGATCGGCGACGGCGAGGACGTCCTCGTCCGCGTCCACTCCGAATGCCTCACCGGCGACATCTTCCACTCGCTGCGCTGCGACTGCGGCCCCCAGCTGGGGACCTCCCTCGCACGCATCGCCGCCGAGGGCAGGGGCGTCGTCGTCTATCTGCGCGGCCACGAGGGCCGCGGCATCGGACTGCTCTCCAAGCTGCGCGCCTACGAACTCCAGGAGCTCGGCCGCGACACCCTCGACGCCAACCTGGAGCTGGGCCTGCCCGCCGACGCCCGGGACTACGGCGCCGGCGCGCAGATCCTGAAGGACCTCGGCGTCCGCAGCCTCCGGCTGATGACCAACAACCCCGAGAAGACCGACGCCCTCGTCCGGCACGGCCTCGACGTCACCGACCGCGAGCCGATGCCCGTCCGCGCGGGCGAGCACAACCTCCGCTACCTGCGCACCAAGCGGGACCGGATGGGCCACGACCTGCCGTGGCTGGACACGACCACCGCGTCCACCTGCGGCAACCAGTAGCGGCAACCAGTAGCGGCAACCTAGTAATCGCACTTCGCGTCATCGCACTTCGAGGAGACAAGAGAACGTGAGCGGCAAGGGCGCACCCGACCTGTCCGTACGCAACGTCGGTGACCTGCGGGTCGCCGTCATCGCGGCGCAGTGGCACGAGAAGGTGATGGACGGTCTGGTGAACGGCGCCCTGCGCGCCCTCGGCGACCTGGGCATCGACGAGCCGACCCTGCTGAGGGTCCCCGGCAGCTGGGAACTCCCGGTCGTCGCCAAGGTGCTGGCCGGACGGGGCTACGACGCCATCGTCGCCCTCGGAGTCGTCATCCGCGGCGGCACCCCCCACTTCGAGTACGTGTGCCAGGGCGTCACCCAGGGCCTCGCCCAGGTCTCCGTGGAGACCGGCGTCCCCATCGGCTTCGGCGTGCTGACCTGCGACACCGAGGAGCAGGCCCTGGACCGGGCCGGTATCGAGGGCTCGAACGAGGACAAGGGCCACGAGGCGGTGACGGCGGCGGTGGCGACGGCGGCCACCCTCCGCTCAGTATCTGAACCGTGGCGCTGACGAAACGCGGGTGTGGCATAGGCTGAGCGTCACCATGTCCAAGAAGACGTTCGAGGAGCTCTTCACCGAGCTCCAGCAGAAGGCCGCCACCGGCGACCCCGCCACCTCCCGCACCGCCGAACTGGTCGGGAAGGGCGTCCATGCCATCGGCAAGAAGGTCGTCGAAGAGGCCGCCGAGGTCTGGATGGCCGCCGAGTACGAGGGCAAGGAAGCCGCCGCCGAGGAGATCTCGCAGCTGCTCTACCACGTCCAGGTGATGATGGTCGCCCGCGGCATCTCCCTCGACGACGTGTACGCCCACCTGTGAGCCAGCCCGCTCCACTCCCTCCCCTCCCACGCAAAGGAAGCCGACCTCATGCTGCGCATCGCCGTCCCCAACAAGGGTTCCCTGTCCGGACCTGCGGGGGAGATGCTGCATGAGGCCGGCTACCAGCAGCGCCGGGAGTCCAAGGAGCTGCGGATCGTCGACCCGGTCAACGAGGTGGAGTTCTTCTACCTCCGCCCCCGCGACATCGCGATCTACGTCTCCTCCGGCCGCCTCGACATCGGGATCACCGGCCGCGATCTGCTGATCGACTCCGGCGCCAACGCCGAGGAGATCCTCCCCCTCGGCTTCGCCCGCTCCACGTTCCGCTTCGCCTCCAAGCCCGGCGCGGCGAACGGCGTCGCGGACCTCAAGGGCAAGACGGTCGCCACCTCCTACGAGGGCATCGTCGCGGGGCACCTCGCCGACCACGGCGTCGACGCCTCCGTCGTCCACCTCGACGGCGCAGTCGAGACCGCGATCGAGCTGGGCGTCGCCGAGGTCATCGCCGACGTCGTCGAGACCGGCACATCCCTGCGGAACGCGGGCCTGGAGGTCTTCGGCGACCCGATCATGAAGTCCGAGGCCATCGTCATCCGCCGCGTCGGCGCCGACACCTCCTCGGAGAACGAACCCAAGGTGCAGCAGTTCCTGCGCCGTCTCCAGGGCGTCCTGGTGGCCCGGACCTACGTGATGATGGACTACGACTGCCGCGTCGAGCAGCTGGAGAAGGCCGTCGCCCTCACGCCCGGCCTGGAGTCCCCGACCGTCTCCCCGTTGCACAACGAGGGCTGGGTCGCCGTACGCGCCATGGTCCCGGCCAAGGAGGCCCAGCGGATCATGGACGATCTGTACGACATCGGCGCGCGGGCCATCCTGACCACCGCCATCCACGCCTGCCGTCTCTGAGGGCCGGGGAGCCGTACGCCATGCCGGACCAGTCTTCCCCTCCCGCCCAGTCCTCCCTGCCCGCCCTGCCGGTCACTTTTCGGCCGGGCCGCACCCGGGCCGTGCTGCTCACCGCGGCGGGCGCGATCTTCGTGGTCATCACGGTGGTCGCGCTGCTGCTGCCGACGCTCGGTCCCGGCGAGCGCCTCAGCTTCGTCTTCACGGCGGCCCTGCTCGCCGGTGTGCTGTGGATGCTGTCCCGGCCCAAGGTGATCGCCGACGAATCCGGCGTGACCGTGGTCAACATCACCGCCAGGCGGCAGCTGGGCTGGGCGGAGATCGTGCAGGTGAACCTGCGGGTCGGCGACCCCTGGGTCTTCCTCGACCTCACCGACGGCACCAGCCTGCCCGCGCTCGGCATCCAGCCGGGCATCGCCAAGCAGCGCGCCATCGCGGACGCCCGGGCCCTCCGCGCGCTGGTGGAGGCCCGGTCGGTCGACGAGCCCGAGCAGCGTCAGGGCTGACCCCGAACAAGATCGGGGACGACTCAGGGCCTTCGCCCCTGCCGTACCGGCCCATGTCTTGATTAATCTGTTGGCGGAGGCGTTTTCGTTGCGCCTCCGCCTCCGCTTCCGCCGCACCACCGGTAAGGCGGGGGCTCCCTGCTATTCGAGGAGTGACTCCCTCCAGCGATGGACGGATCGTCCTGTAGTACCTGCGCCGCCCCCTCCCGGCTCATCGAGGCGGCGGCATGACCATCCCCCTGCTGCTCCTCGGAGCCGCGTTCCTGCTGATCCTCGCCAACGGCTTCTTCGTGGCGGCCGAGTTCGGCCTCGTCACGGTCGAGCGGCCCGAGGCCGAGAAGGCGGCCGCCGAGGGCGACCGCCGGGCCGACAAAGTGGTGGGCGCGCTCAAGGAGCTGTCGTTCCAGCTCTCCGGCACCCAGCTCGGCATCACCATCACCTCCCTCGTCGTCGGCATGCTCGCCGAACCGGCGCTCGCGGAGATACTGAACGGCCCCTTCACCGCCATCGGCATACCCGAAGGAGCCGTCTCCGGAGTCTCCGTCGTCGTCGGCATGCTGCTGGCCTCCGCCGTGCAGATGGTGATCGGTGAACTGGTGCCCAAGAACTGGGCGGTGTCGAAGCCCATGCAGGTCGCCCGTTTCGTCGCGGGCCCCCAGCACGTCTTCTCCCGCCTCTTCCGCCCGGTCATCGCCGCCCTCAACGCGGTCGCCAACCGGCTGGTCCGCGCCTTCGGCGTCGAGCCCACCGACGAGCTGGCCTCCGCCCGCACCCCCGGCGAACTGGTCTCCCTCGCCCGGCACTCGGCCCAGGCCGGCGCCCTGGAGCAGGACACCGCCGACCTCTTCGTCCGCACCCTCTCCCTGGGCGACCTGACCGCGGAGAACGTGATGACGCCCCGCGTCAAGGTCAGCGCCCTGCAGTCCTCGGCCACCGCCGAGGACGTGGTGAACCTGACCCGGGCCACCGGCCTCTCCCGCTTCCCCGTCTACCGGGAGCGGATCGACGAGATCGTCGGCATGGTCCACCTCAAGGACGCCCTCGCGATCCCGGCCCACGACCGGCTGCACACCCCGGTCGGCCGCATCGCCAAGTCCCCGCTCCTCGTCCCCGAGACACTTCCCGTGCAGCCGCTGCTGGCCCGGCTGCGCAGCGAACAGCCCATCGCCGTCGTCGTCGACGAGTACGGCGGCACGGCCGGGGTCGTCACCCTGGAGGACATCGTCGAGGAACTGGTCGGCGAGGTCCGCGACGAGCACGACGGGCACGACCTGCCCGAACTCGCCGCCGCCCCGCCCGAGGACGGCCGCCCCGCCTGGGACGTCGACGGCAGCTGCCGCGTCGACCTCCTCCAGCGCATCGGCCTCGACGTACCGGAGGGCCCCTACGAGACGGTCGCCGGCCTTGTCGCCGACCTCCTCGGCCGTATCCCCGCACCCGGCGACAAGGCGGAGCTGCCCGGCTGGCGACTGGCGGTCCGGCAGGTCGGGCACTACCGGGCGGAGCGCGTACGCCTCGTCCGCACCTCTCCCGCCCCTGTGGTGGAGGCGGCCCGATGAGCGTGCTCCAACTCCTGTTCGCCCTGCTCCTCGTGCTCGCCAACGGCTTCTTCGTCGGCGCCGAGTTCGCCCTGGTCTCCGTCCGCCGCAGCCAGATCGAACCGCTCGGGACCGCACGGGCCCGCCAGGTCCTCTACGGCCTGGAGAACCTGCCGCAGATGATGGCGGCGGCCCAGTTCGGCATCACCGTCTGCTCGCTGACGCTGGGCGCGGTGGCCGAGCCGACGGTGGCCAAGCTCCTTGAACCGGTGTTCGAGGCGATCCACCTTCCGCACGGGATGATCCACCCCCTGGGATACGTCATCGCCCTGGCCGTGGTCGTCTTCCTGCACCTCGTCATCGGCGAGATGCTGCCGAAGAACCTGGCGATGGCGGCGCCCGAGAAGACGGCGCTGTGGCTGAGCCCCGCGCTGGTGGCCTTCGCCCGCCTCTGCAAGCCGGTCACCGTGGGCCTCGGCGCCTGCGCCCGGCTCGTCCTGAAGCTCTTCCACGTCGAGCCCAAGGACGAGGTCGAGGCCGTCTTCACCAGCGTCCAGCTGGGCCGGCTGGTCGAGGACTCCGGTCAGGCCGGGCTGCTCGACCCCGAGGAGCAGGAACGGCTGGAGGACGCGCTGGAGCTGGGTTCCCGCCCGGTGACGGACGTCCTGCTCAAGCGCGACTCCCTGGTCACGGTGGTCCCGTCGGTGACCCCCGCCCAGGTGGTGGCCCTCACGGCGCGCACGGGCTACTCCCGCTTCCCGGTGGTCGCGGAGAACGGCGCCTTCATGGGCCGCTACCTCCATGTCAAGGACGTCCTCGACCTGGAGGACTCCGACCGTGCCGTCCCCCAGCAGATCTGGCGCCCCATGACCACGCTCCGAGCGGAACTCCCCCTGGACGACGCGCTCACCGTCATGCGCCGCGCCGCCACCCACCTCGCCCAGGTCGCGGACGCCTCCGGCAAGGTCCTGGGCCTGGCCACCCTGGAAGACGTCCTCGAACTTCTGGTCGGAGAGGTCCGCGACCCGGCCCACCGCGAGCCCCAGCCGACCCGGGTGACAGAACCACGAGCCAGCGAAACCCCGGAGCAGGCCCTGGCCGGCTGATTTCCGCCCCCGCCGCCCCTACCCGTCCCATCCTCCAGGTCACAGACTTCGGGGCTCCGCCCCGGACCCCGTTCGCGCAGTTCCCCGCGCCCCTGAAAGGGGCGCGGGGAACTGCGCGAGAAGCCCCACCGGACCCGCGCTGTGGGGGTCGAAGGGGCGCAGCCCCTGGGGATGGGACGGGTAGGGGCGGCGGGGGCGGATCACATCCCCGATGGCTCCCCCGGCCCCCGCCCCGACAGCACCTCCCCATACGCCTGCATCAGATCCGGCAGCCGCAACGTCGACAGATCGTCCCGCGTGGGAATCGACGGATACCCCGACAACCGCAGATCCCGATACGCACAACTCTTCTCGTACAGGGTCCGCAAGAACCGCCCGTTCCCCAACTCGTCGATCCACCCCTGCTCGACGACATGCCCGGAGATCGACCGCAACTCGTCGAGCGCCTCCTCGTCCCACACATCCCCGTTCTCCGCCGCGAGCACCTCCCCGATCGAGGTCAGCTCCAACGGCCGGTAGGACGGAAAATCCACCCGCGTCGTGAAGCGCGACGACAGCCCGGGATTCGCGGCCAGCAGCCGGTCCATCCCCTCCGGATACCCCGCGAGGATCACGACCAGATGATCCCGGTTGTCCTCGGCCCGCTTCAGCAGCACCTGAAGCGCCTCGTCCCCGTACGCGTCCCCTTTGCCGTACCCGGTGTTCGACAGCGAGTACGCCTCGTCCACGAACAGCACCCCACCGATCGCCGAGTCGATCAGCTCGTTGGCCTTCACCGCGGTCTGCCCGAGGTACTCGCCCACGAGATCCGCCCGCTGCGCCTCGACGAGATGGTCGCCGCCCAGCAGCCCGAGCGCGTAGAAGACCCGGCCCAGTATTCGCGCCACGGTCGTCTTCCCGGTCCCGGACGGCCCGGAGAACACGAAGTGCCGCTTGGGCGGCTGCACCGGCAACCCCTGCCCGGCCCGCAACCGCGCCATGTTCAACTGTGCGGACAGCGCTTTGACCTGCCGCTTCACCGGCTCCAGCCCGACCATCCGCTCCAGCTCCGCGAGCGCCTCCTCCAGCAGCTCCGGATCCGTCGGCCCGGCGGGAAGCGACAACGGCTCCACCGGCACCACGGACTTCTCCCGGACGAAGGTGTCGCCGGCCTCGGGCGGCAGCCCGCCCGGCGGCGGCGGCCCGGGATCGGACAGTTTCACGTCCCGGCCCTCGGGGTCGTAGAACGGTTCCAGTCCGTCGCCGTCGAGCACGTCCTGCCCGATCCCGGCGAGCGCGATCGCCGCGAAGTCGCTCGCGTCGTCGTCGTACCCGTCCCCCTCGGCGATCGCCGCGAGCCGCGCGGAGGTGTCCATGAAGGCGGGGTCGACCCGGTGCACGGCCCGGTACAGCGGCAGCGCGGCGGCACTGCGCCCGGTGCCCTCGTGGGCGCGGGCCAGCCAGTACCGCAGCTCCTTGCGCTGCGGCTGCTCGCTGCGGCAGCGCATCAGCGCGGCGGACAGCAGCGGCTCGGCCTGCCCGTACGTCTCCAGCCGGACCCGGGCCATCCCGCCGAACAGGCCCGCCTCGATGCCCAGCAGCGGATCGTCGATCAGTGGATCGGTGTGCCGGACCAACTGCTCCCAGTCCTTGACCAGATAGGCGCGGCAGGCGTGCAGAAACCGCACCTGGTGGTCCGCGTCGACCGGCGGCAGCCCCGCGAGCGCCCGGTCCAGCTCGGGCACATGGCGCCCGTCCAGCCAGTGCGAGGCGTGCGCGAGCAGCAGATCACGCGGGCTCTCCAGCACGGGCTGCACCCACCAGCCCAGCCAGTACCAGGAGTTGAGCGTGCGGCGGTGCCGCGAGCGCTGCTCCCCGAGGCGCTCCCGGTGCCGGAACATCCTCAGCAGCGCGGTCGTCGTGTCCACGCGCAGCGCGTGCAGCCCGAGCCAGCCGTCGGCCATCCCCGGGTCCATCCGCACCGCGGCACGGAACTCCTCCTCCGCCTGCGGATAGGCGCCCATCGTGTAGGCGTCCACGCCTCGCAGCCAGGCGAGGTCGGCCGGGGCCTCGGGGCCCCGCGAGCCGAAGTCCATCCCGTCCCCCACAAACCGTGCCCCCGTTGGAAACCGAACGGGCCGGTGCCCGTCGGCAGCCTTCGTCGAACCGCTGTGCCGCGGACGGGAGTTGCGCCGGTGCGTTGCCGCTGCCGTCCGAAGGTCGCACCTTGGGCATCGTACCTGCGGGTCGCTCGCCCTTCGAAGGGTGCCGCAGCCCTCGTCTTACGAGGTGGGAGCAGACGGGGCGTATTGCGGACGGTGACCGAGGGTGAAGAAAACGTGCCCCAGGAGGTCCGGAAAAGCCGGAGGAGGGCAGAACGAAGCCCCCGATCACGGGGGAACAACCGGGGGCTTCGCGTCTCTGGGCGGTGACGAACGACCGCTCATTCAGAACGTAAGACCTGTACGGCCCCCCGGTCAAGCCGAGTTGGGGCTCTCACGGAACTTCTCCGACAGTCGTCTTCACAAGTTCAGCACATTGCGGATGGTCCGTCACCCTGAGTGAGGTAAGGCCCCGATCCGGGAGTCGTCGCAGGTCCCGCCAGCACCTCGTACCCCGTGCTTCCCGGCCGAATCAGCAGATCGGCGAACGGCCGAGAAGGATCCTCGGCGAAATGCCGCCGTTCCGCCTGGACCCATCCGGCCCAGAAATCCCTCTGTTCCTCCCCGTCCCGCGCCTGCCCCCGCGCCCAGGCACGCTCCTCCGGTACCTCCATCCACACCAGCCGCGCCAGATACGGCCGGAGCGCACGCCGGCCCGCGCCCACCCCCTCGACGACGATCACGGGCGCCGCCGGCAACCCGCGCGCGGGGCCGAAACCGCGCTCACTCCAGTCGTACGGGGCATAGCGTGCGCTCCGCCCGTGCCGCAGCGGCTCGATCACCTGGTCCAGCAGGCGCTCGGTCCACGCGAACAGTTCCTCGTGCGTGGCGATGTCGTCCAGGTGCAGCACCGGGGCCCCGCCGAGCGCACCGGCCAGGCGCCCGGCGAAGGTGCTCTTCCCGGAACCGGCGTGCCCGTCGACCCCCAGCAGCCGGACCGGCCCGCAGGAGGGCGGCAGCCGGCGGAGCCGGGAGGCGAGGTCCTCGACGGCGGGGTCCACGGGGGCGGGGGAGGCGTGCATACGTGGATTGAACACCGTGCCGGGCGCCCCCGGCGCACGCCAGTGGTGTCAACCAATATCGGTGGGCGCGCCGGGGCGCGAGATGCTGGCAGAAGTCCTTCCCCGGCGTCCATAGTGGGCGAACAGCCGTGCGTCTGAACCGTTTCTTCCGGATCACTGGGGGTCTCCCACAGATGACGAGCCTTTCCGAGCCGTCCCGCAGGACCGTCCTGACCGCAGCCGTCGCCACCGCCGCCGCGGCGGCCGGAGGTTCGACGGGTCAGGCCGCCGCCGACACCATGAGCCTCCGGACCGACGCCCCCGCCGGGGCCGTGCGGGCGCCGGCCCGCCTCGTGGACAACCGCTTCTGGACCTCGTACTCCGACTGGCGCTCCGGCAGCGCCCAGGGCACCTGCGCCGTGGCGGGGGAGCGGCCGGGGCTGGTGATCGACGCCCCGCTCGGCACCACCGACTACACCGACCCGCACACCGGGCGGACGGCCACCTGGGAGTACGCGACATGGACCTCGCCGGTCCACGCGCTCACCGTGCCCGCCGTCGAGGTCATCGCGTCCTGGAACGCACGCACCCCGGGCGGCACCTGGATCGCCGTCGAGCTGAAGGGCACGTACTCCGACGGCACGGACACGCCCTGGTACGTGCTGGGCCGGTGGGCGGCCGGCGACCAGGACATCAGACGGACGTCCCTCGACGGCCAGGAGGACGGCAAGAGCAGCGTCTGGACGGACACCTTCGCGATCGATGACCCGGCCACGGGCCTGCGCCTCGCCTCGTACCGTCTGCGGCTGACCCTTCACCGCACACCCGGCACCCGGCTCACCCCCACGGTGTGGCGGCTCGGTGCGATGGGCTCCGACGTGCCCGACCGCTTCACCGTCCCGGCCTCGACGCCGGGCCTCGCACGGGAGCTGAACGTCCCCCGCTACTCCCAGGAGACCCACAAGGGCCAGTACCCCGAGTACGACAACGGGGGCGAGGCCTGGTGCAGCCCGACCTCCTCGCAGATGATCATAGAGTTCTGGGGCCGGAAGCCCAGCGCCGCGGACCTGGCCTGGGTGAACCCGGCGTACGCGGACCCGCAGGTGTGCCACGCGGCCCGGTTCACCTTCGACTACCAGTACGAGGGCTGCGGCAACTGGCCGTTCAACGCCGCGTACGCCGCCACCTACCAGGACATCCAAGGTGTGGTGACCCGGCTGAACTCGCTCACCGACCTGGAGACCCTGATCGCGGCGGGCATCCCGGCGATCACTTCCCAGTCGTTCCTGGCG
This sequence comes from Streptomyces sp. NPDC107538, assembly GCF_055657445.1. Taxonomy (NCBI): domain Bacteria; kingdom Bacillati; phylum Actinomycetota; class Actinomycetes; order Kitasatosporales; family Streptomycetaceae; genus Streptomyces; species Streptomyces sp. NPDC107538. Next base: position 143,619 of record NZ_JBVKAY010000015.1, read on the forward strand.
GAGGAACTCACGGGTGCCGGCTACGGCACGGCCGGCCATCTGATGACGGTGATCGGCTTCACCGCCGACGGCGACGTCATCGCCAACGACCCGAACTCCCCGACCAACGAGGCGGTGCGCCGGGTCTACCGGCGGCGCGAGTGGGAGAACATCTGGCTGCGGACCAAGCGGTACAACGCCGCGGGCAAGGTCGTCTCCGGCACCGGCGGCGTCTGCTACCTGTACTTCCCGGCACGGCCCACGCCCCGCCAGCGCGCGGCGCTCGCGGCGGTGGGCATCGTGTGACCAAGCTCTCGGCCGTGAATCGCCCGCACGGTGGCAAGGTGGACGGAACGGGGGAGTCCACCCCACACCGATCACACCAGCGAGCTGCCATGACCGCGACCTCCGCCCCCACCGCCCGCGTCCGCACCGGCACGGGCGGCCCCGAGGACGACGGCCCGAAGATCGTCGAGTATCTGGCGGGCTGGGTCCTGGTCGTGGTCGTCGCGATGCTGGTGACCCAGCTGGGTCTGCTGTGACCTGAACCGCCGGTCGATTCTGTCGATCAGAGTCGAACAAGCTGGTGGTGAGGGTCTGCCATACTGCGGTTGTCCCGCTGGCAGTTGGAGACCAGGACCGAAATTGAATAGTAGTCAACAGCGTGGAGTCGAACCGCCGCGGGCGCGCGGCACCGACCGATCGTTGGCGCGCCGCGCCGAACTCATCTCCATCGGGCGCAAGTTGTTCGCCGACACCTCGTACGACACGTTGTCGATGGACGACATCGCGCGGCAGGCGCGTGTGGCCAAGGGGCTGATCTACTACTACTTCAAGTCCAAGCGCGGCTACTACCTCGCGATCGTCGAGGACTCGGTGGCCGACCTGATCACCTTTGCCGCGAGCGGCCTCCAACTGCCGTCCGTGGAGCGGGTGCACCGGACCATAGAGTGCTATCTGCGGTACGCGGAGGACAACCAGGCCGCCTACCGCACGATCGTCAGCGGCGGTGTCGGCTTCGACGCCCAGGTGCACGCCATCCGGGACGGCGTCCGCGAGGCGATCGTCGCCACCATCGCCGAGGGCGCCTACGGCAGGAGCGACGTCGAACCGGTGGTCCGCATGGGCCTGTTCGGCTGGGTCTGCGCGGTCGAGGGAGCCACCCTCGACTGGATCGACCGCCCGGAGCTGCCCCGCGACACCATGCGCGATCTGCTCGTCAAGATGCTGGGCGGCTCCCTGCGCGCCATCGAGGAACTGGCCCCGGCCTACCTCGCACCGGGGCCCGCCCGCCGGGACACCTGAACGGGGTGGGGGCCCGCTTCCGACCCCCACCCCAACTACCCTTTCGGGACGACTACTTGATCGCCTTGATCAGCTCGCCGTTCGCCGTGTCACCGCTCAGCTCCCAGAAGAAGGTGCCGCCGAGGCCCTGCGCGTCCTTGTAGGCCATCTTCCCCTTGATGGTTGCCGGGGTGTCGTAACTCCACCAGTCGTCACCGCACTTGGCGTACGCGGTGCCGCCGACGATGCCGTTGGCCGGGCAGGTCTTCTTGAGCACCTTGTAGTCCTCGTAACCCGCCTCGTACGTCCCCGCCGCCGGGCCGGTCGCGGTGCCGCCCGGTGCCGACCGGGTGACGCCGGTCCAGCCGCGCCCGTAGAAGCCGATGCCGAGCAGCAGCTTGGAGGCCGGGATGCCGAGGCCCCTCAGCTTCTTGATGGTCGCGGCGGAGTTGAAGTGCTTGTCGGCGATGCCCGGGTACGGGTACAGCGGCGAGTGCGGGGCGGTCGTCGCGTCCCACGAGCCGAAGTAGTCGTAGGTCATCGGGTTGTACCAGTCGACGTACTTCGCGGCGCCCGCGTAGTCCGCCGCGTCGATCCTGCCGCCCGGCTTGGCGTCGGCCGTGATCGCCGCGGTGACCAGCTCGTTCTTGCCGAATCGTTTGCGCAGGGCCGCCATCAGGTCCTCGAAGGACTCGCTGCCGCTGGTGTCGCAGGTGAGGCCGCAGGCGTTGGGGTACTCCCAGTCGATGTCGATCCCGTCGAAGACGTCCTTCCACTTGGAGTTCTCGACCAGGTCGTAGCAGGAGTTCGCGAAGGCCACCGGGTCCTTGGCCGCCTCGCCGAAGCCGCCGGACCAGGTCCAGCCGCCGAACGACCAGACGATCTTGAGCTTCGGGTGCAGCTTCTTCAGCTTGCGCAGCTGGTTGAAGTTGCCGCTCAGCGGCTGCTCCGCGGTGTCGGCGACCCCGTCCACGGACTCCTCGGCGGTGAACGGCTTGTCGGTGTCCGCCCAGGCGTCGCCGAGCGTGCACTTGCCGTCCACGACGTTGCCGAAGGCGTAGTTGATGTGCGTGAGCTTCTTCGCCGAGCCCGAGGTCTCGATGTTCTTGACGTAGTACTTGCGGTCGTAGATGCCCCAGTCGATGAAGTAGCCGACGACCTTCGAGTCGGTCGCGCGGGGCGTGTGCGGCTTGGGGCCGGGCTTCGCCGGCGTGGCCGTCGCGGTGCCCGCCGAGGCGAGGAGTCCGGCGCCGAGCGCGGCGCAACACGTGGCGGCGACAAGCGTTCTGACGGGGACGCGGGGGCTGTGCGGTCTGAGCATCGTGACTCCGGGGGAGGGGAGCGTGACGGGGAAGGTGCTGCCTGGACCTGCGGTGCCGAATGGGCAGGACGCGGTGGCGCGATGGGCATGAACGCGGTGGCGCGTTGTTGAGGGAGAACGTAGAGGACTAGACCACTGGGGTCAATGGTTCGGACCAATTCCGGCCGGGCGTCGGCGGGTCGCCGAATGTGTCCCAATGAACGCTCGTTAACTGGTGACTCGCTGCTCCGGATCGGGCATACTCCAAGCGCCACCGCCGCTGATCAGCGGCTTCCGTGATCCGGAGGAGGACCATCGGCTGTGGCACGTGAGACCCGGCGGCATCGCCTCATCCCCGGTGCGTGTCCGCCGCAGTGCCCGACAGGGAGGAGAGCGTCGCCATGCCCGACCGCGCCGCGCAGCCGGTGGACCGTCAACTGCCCACGGAAGAGGCCCGGGATCTGATCTCGCTCGTCCGCGAGATCGCGCAGCGGGAGATCGCCCCGCGGGCGGCCGAGGAGGAGGACACCGGCCGCTTCCCCCGCGAACTCTTCGGCCTGCTCTCGGAGTCGGGACTGCTCGGCCTCCCCTACGACTCGGAACACGGCGGTGGCGACCAGCCGTACGAGGTCTATCTCCAGGCCTTGGAAGAGCTGGCCATGGCCCGCCTCACCGTCGGCCTCGGCGTCAGCGTCCACACCCTCGCCTGCCACGCCCTCGCCAACTACGGCACCAAGGAGCAGCAGGTCGAGCATCTGCCGGCGATGCTCGGCGGGGGGCTGCTCGGCGCGTACTGCCTCTCCGAGCCCTCCTCCGGCTCGGACGCCGCCTCCCTGCGGACCAAGGCCGTGCGGGACGGCGAGGACTGGGTGATCACCGGCACCAAGGCCTGGATCACCCACGGCGGTGTCGCCGACTTCTACACGGTCATGGCCCGCACCGGCGGCGAGGGCTCCGGTTCCCGGGGCATCACGGCCTTCCTGGTGCCCGGTGACGCGGAGGGGCTGAGCGCCGCCGCGCCCGAGAAGAAGATGGGCATGAAGGGCTCGCCCACCGCGCAGCTCCACTTCGACGGGGTGCGCGTCGCCGACACCCGGCGCATCGGTGACGAGGGCCAGGGCTTCGCGATCGCCCTGTCCGCACTCGACTCCGGACGCCTCGGCATCGCGGCCTGCGCGATCGGCGTGGCCCAGGCGGCACTGGACGAGGCGGTCGCCTACGCCACCGGACGCCAGCAGTTCGGGCGGCCGATCGCCGACTTCCAGGGGCTGCGCTTCATGCTCGCGGACATGGCGACCCAGATAGAGGCCGGCCGCGCGCTCTACCTCTCCGCCGCCCGGCTGCGCGACGCGGGCCGGCCGTTCTCCAAGCAGGCGGCCATGGCGAAGCTGCTGTGCACCGACGCCGCGATGCGGGTCACCACGGACGCCGTGCAGATCCTCGGCGGGTACGGCTACACGGCGGACTTCCCCACCGAGCGGTACATGCGCGAGGCGAAGGTGCTCCAGATCGTCGAGGGCACCAATCAGATCCAGCGGATGGTCATCGCCCGTCACCTCGCGGGGCCCGAGTCACGCTGAAGGAGCCACGGAAGAAGTCGGACGCGCCGAGCGGGTCGAGGGTGCCGCCGAACTGGTCGAGACCGCTCGGCGGCGTCACCAGCCGCACCCACTCGGGATCGTGACGCCCCGGCAGGGTGCGGCCCCGGTCGGCCCAAGTCCGCATCAGGGCCCGGTAGATGGGCGGGTCCTGATGCTGGACCGACCCTTGCGGAAGCGATTCTGCCGAAGCCGGCACGAAGATGTGACGCCGACTCCCGGTCACCGAAAAAGTTGGGGTCATACCGGTCCAACGCATACGCGGGCGAACCGGTCACCGCTCCCGGGAATCGTGTCTGAGTTCGCGCCGGAACCGAACGGGGCAGGACGAGACCTGCCCGCCGGGGCGCGTGGTGAGACGAACGAGGGCCGAACCGGCCCTGGAATCAGGCCGCTCGGCGCTGATCGGGCTGCTGACGGCGCATCACCGGCACCCGAATCGGGCGCGAGCCCGGGCCGCCGACGTGCGAGAAGGGCTGGGTCCGCCAGTCGAGGCCCTGAGGGAGCGTCAACAGAAGGGCGGTCTCCTGCTCCTGCGGCTCCACGGACTCGTCCGCGGGCCGGGCGTCACCGGCCGAACGGCCCGTACCGGCGCAGACCGTGAGCCCGAACGGGTTCCACGGCGACACGACCAGCGCGTGCTCGGGCAGGCTGTCCTCGTCGGACAGCAGCGCGATGGGCTGGGCGCAGTCCGGGCACATCACCCGGTACATCTCGAAGGTGTCGTACGCGTCGAACTCGTCGTCCGGTTCGACGCCCTCCGGCTCGGGCTCTACGACTGCCTGGAGCCGCTTGGGTGCGGTACGACCAGGACGCTTAAGACTCTGCATGGGATTCTCCCCCTCGGGCTGGGCCGTAAGGCACTGCGGCCTCGACCACAGCAAGCACTTCCCGCCCGGTCCTGGCGGTAATCACGAGGTCATCACGAAGCCTGTTCGGGTGATGTGGTCTTCGTCACATGCCGCTCGCAGATGCCCAGTACGGTGACGATGTCACCCGAATGGCTCACAAGCAACTCTCAGCCACATCACGAACCGGGCATGACCTGCACCGCTCAGGTACCGGAGGAGATCAGGCGCCCTGTAGGTTCTTGCGCCATGGAGGAGCTGGACCGACAGATCGTGCAGCTGCTCGTCGCGGACGGGCGGATGAGCTACACCGACCTGGGCAAGGCCACGGGCCTGTCCACGTCGGCGGTGCATCAGCGCGTGCGCCGACTCGAGCAGCGTGGCGTCATCCGGGGCTACGCCGCGGTCGTCGACCCGGAGGCCGTCGGGCTGCCGATGACCGCCTTCATCTCTGTCAAACCCTTCGATCCCAGCGCCCCCGACGACATCGCCGAACGCCTCGCCGGCGTCCCGGAGATCGAGGCCTGCCACAGCGTCGCCGGCGACGAGAACTACATCCTCAAGGTCCGCGTCGCGACCCCGCACGAACTGGAGGAACTGCTGGCCAGGCTGCGGTCCCTGGCGGGGGTGTCGACACGGACGACGGTGGTGCTGTCGACACCGTACGAGGCGCGGCCCCCGAGGATCTGACGGTCGCCTTCGGCCGTTCACCCCTGTGGGCACAGCCGACAGCGGCGGGTGCCTCGAAACAGCGGCCCAAGTGCATCGCGGCAGCCCCCACACGCGAAACTGTCCCCATGAGTGATCGCACCGCCCCGTCGAAGACCGTGCTGCTCCGCCGCGGAGAAGTTCACAGCCCCGCCGACCCGTTCGCCACCGCGATGGTCGTGGAGCACGGCCAGATCGCCTGGGTCGGCTCCGAGGGCGCCGCCGACGCCTTCGCGACCGGCGTGGACGAGGTGATCGACCTCGAAGGCGCCCTGGTCACCCCGGCGTTCACCGACGCCCACGTGCACACCACCGCCACCGGCCTCGCCCTCACCGGCCTCGACCTCTCCACCGCCCCGTCCCTGGACGCCGCCCTCGTTCTCGTACGGGAATTCGCGGCCGCCCGCCCGGCCGACCGCGTCCTCCTCGGCCACGGCTGGGACGCCGCCCGCTGGCCCGGCGGACGCCCCCCGACCCGCGCCGAACTCGACGAGGCCACCGGCGGACGCCCGCTCTACCTGAGCCGGATCGACGTCCACTCGGCGGTCGCCACCACCGCCCTGCTCGACCTGGTCCCGGGCGCCGACGCCTTCGCCGACGGCCCGCTCACCCGCGACGCCCACCACGCCGTACGCGCCACCGCCCTCGGCGCCATCACCCCCGCCCAGCGCACCGAGGCCCAGCGCGCCGCCCTGGCGCACGCCGGCTCGCTCGGCATCGGCTCGGTCCACGAGTGCGCGGGCCCCGAGATCTCCTCCGAGGACGACTTCACGGGACTGCTGCGGCTCGCCGCCGAGGAGCCCGGCCCGCGCGTGGTCGGGTACTGGGCGGAACGGGACGTCGAGAAGGCACGCGCCCTCGGGGCGGTCGGAGCCGCGGGCGACCTCTTCGTCGACGGCGCCCTCGGCTCGCACACCGCGTGCCTGCACGAGCCGTACGCCGACGCCGCCCACACCGGCACCGCCTACCTGGACGGGGCTGCCGTCGCCGCCCATGTGGTCGCCTGCACCGAGGCGGGCCTCCAGGCGGGCTTCCACGCGATCGGGGACGCCGCGGTGGGCTCGGTCGTCGAGGGAGTGCGCGGGGCTGCCGAGAAGGTCGGCCTGGCCCGGGTGCGGGCCGCCCGGCATCGCGTGGAGCACGCCGAGATGCTCACCCCCGAGACCGTCGCCGCCTTCGCCGAACTCGGCCTCACCGCCTCCGTCCAGCCCGCCTTCGACGCGCTGTGGGGCGGCGAGGAGGGCATGTACGCCCAGCGGCTGGGCACGGAGCGCGCCCGCACCCTCAACCCGTTCGCGGCCCTGCTGCGCGCCGGCGTGCCCCTCGCCTTCGGCTCCGACAGCCCGGTCACCCCCCTCGACCCCTGGGGCACCGTCCGCGCGGCGGCCTTCCACCGCACGCCGGAGCACCGGGTGTCCGTGCGCGCCGCGTTCACGGCGCATACGCGGGGCGGCTGGCGGGCGGTCGGACGGGACGACGCGGGCGTCCTCGTACCCGGCGCGCCCGCGGACTACGCGGTGTGGCGCACCGGCGAACTCGTCGTCCAGGCCCCCGACGACCGGGTCGCCCGCTGGTCCACCGACCCCCGTTCCGGCACCCCCGGTCTGCCCGACCTGAGCCCCGGCGCCGACCTGCCCGTCTGTCTGCGGACCGTGGTGGCCGGGCGCACGGTTTTCGTACGACCGGGCGAGTGATCTCCCGGGACGGCACGCGGCCGGCCGGCACCCGGCGGCGCGCCGCGCGACCTGCGGCTCCGCCCCTCCGACCAGGGCGTTGAGGGAGATTGCGCAGGTCAAAGGGTGGTTGACAGTGGGACGCAGAGGGCGGGTAGGTTCTGCCGGGTCCACCACCGGACGTCCGACCGGGGAACTTCCGCACGGCCGTCGGAGCGCCGCTGGGTCAGGGGTGGTGTGCCGCACCGGCGCACCGCCGCTGGCAGCCAGGCCCAGGGTCCGCGCTCCGGCGAGGGAACGTTCCGGCTCGGTCGGGTAGGTGCGACCCGGGTGGGGCCCGGACGTTCAGTAGACAACGGCTTTCGGTCGACCCGCAGCCAGCGGGCCCCAGGTCGGCCCGAAGGGCGTCGGGCCCCCATCCGCAGCGGTCGACGGCGGACGACATCTGTACTCCGCCCCGCGTTCGCGGCAGATTGGTTCTGTGGCGGCGCACAGGCTACGCGGAGCGCGCTCCCGCACACCCCCTGTTGAATCGACACCCCTCTGGACACCGGCCGACACTCCCGGGCAGGCCGCGGCCACTATGGTGGTCCCCTGCGCACGGAGGACTTGAAGGGGCAGCAGTGAACGACGGCGACGGGACCCTCGCGGCGGAAGGCCAGGAGAGGCGGTTCGGCCCGCTCGGCACGGCCTTGGTGATCATCCCGACCTACAACGAGGCGGAGAACATCAAGGCGATCGTCGGCCGGGTGCGGAAGGCCGTCCCCGAGGCGCACGTCCTGGTGGCCGACGACAACAGCCCCGACGGCACCGGCAAGCTCGCCGACGAACTGGCCGCCGAGGACGATCACGTCCAGGTGCTGCACCGCAAGGGCAAGGAAGGGCTTGGCGCCGCCTATCTCGCGGGCTTCCACTGGGGCATGGACAACGGCTACGGCGTCCTCATCGAGATGGACGCGGACGGCTCGCACCAGCCCGAGGAACTGCCCCGGCTGCTGACCGCGCTCAAGGGCGCCGACCTCGTCCTCGGCTCCCGCTGGGTGCCCGGCGGGCGCGTGGTGAACTGGCCCAAGTCCCGCGAGTTCATCTCCCGCGGCGGCAGCCTCTACTCCCGGGTCCTGCTCGACGTCCCCGTCCGTGACGTCACCGGCGGCTACCGGGCGTTCCGCCGCGAGACCCTCGAAGGGCTCGGCCTCGACGAGGTCGCCTCCCAGGGCTACTGCTTCCAGGTCGACCTCGCCCGCCGCGCCATCAAGGCGGGCTATCACGTCGTCGAGGTGCCCATCACCTTCGTCGAACGCGAGCTGGGCGACTCCAAGATGAGCCGGGACATCCTCGTCGAGGCGCTGTGGCGGGTCACGGCGTGGGGTGTGAGGGAGCGGGTCGGCAAGGTGCTCGGGCGGGACGACAAGCGGGCCTGAGCCTGGTCAGCCCCTTATCCCGTGCTGAGCCGGGGCCAGGCACACTGGGAGCATGACGACTGGCGTTCCGTCCTCGACGTACCCTGCCCGGCCCCGGCGTTCCCGGCTGCGCACGTTTCTGCCCTTGGGTGTCGCCGCCTGGTTGGTGCTGGAGATCTGGCTGCTCACGGTGGTCGCGGGTGCGGCCAGTGGGTTCACGGTCTTTCTGCTGCTCGTCGCCGGGTTCCTCGCGGGGTCGGCGGTGGTGAAGCTGGCCGGGCGGCGGGCGTTTCGGGCGCTGTCCGAGACGCTGCAACAGCAGCAGGGCGGTGGGGGTGCGGCCGAGGCTGGCAAGAGTGAGGGCAATGGGTTCCTGATGCTGGGGGGTCTATTGCTGATGCTGCCGGGGCTGGTGTCCGATGCCGTGGGGCTGGTGTTGTTGGTGCCGCCGGTGCAGAAGGCGTTGGGGCGGTATGCGGAGCGGACCTTCGAGCGGAAGATTCGGGAAGCTGGGTCCGGGTCCCTGGGGGATGCGTTTCAGCAGGCGCGGATGCGTCGGCCCGACGGGAAGGTCGTGCAGGGGGAGGTCATCCGGGACGACGAGGGTCCCGGTTATGGGGATGTGCCGCCGCGTTCACCGCTGACCCGCTGAGTCGTTTTTTCCTCGCCCCCGCCGCCCCTACCCGTCCCATCCTCAAGGGGCTGCGCCCCTTCGACCCCCCTTTTCGCGCTCCGCGCGGGGGTGGGTGGGTAGGTGCGGGTTCGGTGGGGGCTGGTCGCGCAGTTCCCCGCGCCCCTGAAAGGGCCGCAGGCCCTGACGGGCTGCGGCCCTTTCGGGGTGAAAAAGCAGGGGCGCAGCCCCGCTTTTTCAGGGGCGCGGGGAACTGCGCGAGAAGGCCCCCACCGGACCCGCACTCGACAACGAAACCAAAAAAGACCGAGGGCGCCGTACACGTTCGTACGGCGCCCTCGGTCATCGGTTGCGCTGTTGGTCCGCCCGACCCCCGGAGGGGCTACGCGGACTTGCGGCTGTCTCGCGGATGTACCGCGATGTTCATCGCGCCGGAGCGGAGAACCGCGAGGCGCTCTTCGAGGACCTCTTCGAGTTCCTCGCGGGTGCGCCGCTCCATCAGCATGTCCCAATGTGTACGCGCGGGCTTGGCCTTCTTTTCCTCAGGGCCGTCGCCGTCCACGAGGAGTGCCTGGGCCCCGCAGACCTTGCACTCCCACTCCGGCGGAATCTCCGCCTCGACCGAGAAGGGCATCTCGAAGCGGTGCCCCTTCTCGCATGCGTACTCCACGGCCTGGCGCGGAGCCAAGTCGATACCGCGGTCCGTCTCGTAGCTGGTCACCACGAGGCGCGTGCCGCGAAGAGCTCGCTCACTCATGAATCGTGCCTCCCGGGCTTGTCGCCCACAGGACAGGTGTCGCTGTCGTCGTCATCCGGTCAACGTCCGGTCGGCGGTAAAGATTCCCGTTCCGTGTCCCGTTCCGGGTCATGCGTCGCCGTCGTAGCCGCCCTTGTTGTACCCACCGGCGCCCGGTTTGTCACATCTGACAGCAGATGTCACCCAGCGTTTCGGCATCTTTGACGCGCAGTAACGGTACGCCTGGCAGGCCAAACGCGTACACTACAGCCCTTTCGCTCCCGGTGCTAAATCCTGTCCGGTACGGGATTGCCCGCGTCGCTGATCGCCCGGCGCACCGGAACCCTCGCGAGCAGGGCGAATCCCAGGACGAAGAAGGCCACCAGGGAGATGATCGCGTCCCGATAACTTCCGGTCAGCTGGTAGGTCACACCGAACAGTAGGGGGCCCAGCCAGCTCATCCCGCGGTCGCTCATCTCGTACGCGGAGAAGTACTCGGCCTCCTTGCCGGGCGGGACGAGATGGGAGAAGAGGGAGCGGGACAGGGCCTGACTGCCGCCGAGGACGAGGCCGATGCCCGAGGCGAGGACGAAGAAGAAGACGGGCGCCCCGGCCGGGAGGACGTAGCCGGCGGCGAGGATCAGGGTCCAGGCGACCAGGGAGCCGAGGATCGTGCGCTTGGCGCCGTAGCGGCGGGAGAGCCGGCCCATGCCGAGGGCGCCGCCCACCGCCAGGATCTGCACCAGCAGCACGGCCACGATGAGGGTGGACTGCTCCAGGTCGAGTTCCTCGGAGCCGTACACCGAGGCCTGGGAGATCACCGTCTGGATGCCGTCGTTGTAGACGAGGTAGGCGAGGAGGAAGGCGAGGGTCAGCGGGTGGCGGCGCATGTCGCGGACGGTCGCGGCGAGCTGTCGCAGACCCGGGGCCGTCGTTCCTTCCCCGGACCCTTTGGCCTGTCCCTTCGGAGCGCCGCGGTCGCGCAGGCGGCTCAGCGGGATCAGGGTGAAGGCTCCCCACCACAGGCCCGCCGAGGCCAGGCAGATGCGGACGGCCATGCCCTCGGAGACACCGAAGGAGTCGTGGGCGGTGAACAGGATCAGGTTCGCTACCAGGACGAGGGAACCCGCCGCGTAGCCGAAGGCCCAGCCCCGGGAGGAGACGGCGTCGCGTTCCTCGGGCGGCGCGATCTGGGGGAGGTAGGAGTTGTAGAGCATCATCGCCACGGACTGTGCGGCGTTCGCCACGACCAGCAGGAGGCCGCCGAGCAGATAGCGGTCCCCGTCCAGGAAGAACATGCCCGCGGTCGCGGCGGCCCCGACATAGGCGGCGGCTCCCAGGAGCGGCTTCTTGCGGCCCGTGCGGTCGGCCGCCGCGCCCACCAGGGGCATGATCACGACGGCGAGGATCACCGACAGGGACACCGAGTAGGCGAAGAACGAGCCCGCGCGGACCGGTATGCCCAAGGGATGGACGTAACCGTCCGTGTCGGCGGCGGATTTGGCGACCTCGGTCAGATAGGGGCCGAGGAACACGGTCAGCACACTGGTCGAGTAGACGGAGCAGGCCCAGTCGTAGAAGTACCAGCCGCGCTGTTCGCGCCGCCTGCCCGCGGCCTCGTCGGCCTCGTCCGTCCGCACGGTGTCGGTGCCCACCCGTGCCCCTCGCTTCCCCGTGAACGGGCCGCGCGAGGGCGTCAGACCCAGGTCCCCCGGTCCTCAAGCACCTTGCGCAGCGTGTCGATGTGATCGGTCATGATGCCATCGACGCCGAGGTCCAGGAGCCGGTGCATACGTTGCGGTTCGTTCACGGTCCAGACGTGGACCTGCAGCCCGCGCGCGTGGGCGGCGCGCACGAACCGGTGGTCCACCACGGGCACCCCCGACTGGGACTCCGGCACCTGGGCGGCGACCGCCGAGCGTCGCACCGTGGCGGGGATGCCCCACGATCGCAGCCGCAGCCCCAGGACGCCGCTCGTGCCGTACGAGGTGGCCAGGCGCGGGCCGGCGAGGCGCTGGGCGCGGGCGACGCGGGACTCGGAGAACGAACCGACGCAGACCCGGTCCCAGGACTCGGTGCGGGCGATCAGGTTGAGGAGGGGGTGGAGGGCCGGCTCCGCCTTGAGGTCGACGTTCCAGCGGACGTCGGGGAAGGCTTCGAGGAGGTCCTCGAAGAGGGGGACCGGTTCGACGCCCGCCACGCGCGCGTGCCGGATGTCCTTCCACGGCAGGTCCGCTATCCGGCCCGCGCCGTCGGTCATCCGGTCCAGGGTCGAGTCGTGGAACGCGACGAGCTTGCCGTCGAGCGTGGCATGGACGTCGGTCTCGATGTAGCGGTAGCCCGACTCCACCGCCCGCGCGAACTGGGCCATGGTGTTCTCCAGGCCGTCCGCCGCCCCGCCCCGGTGGGCGAAGGCGATCGGGCCCGGGTGGTCGAGGTAGGGGTGGCGTATGAGGGCGGTCACCCGGGCAGTATGGCTCGCTCCGGTGGACCGGCGGCAACGACGGTGCTGCCGGATTCCGAGGGGACGGCGAACAGGCGCAGGAAGAACTGGGCGAGCGGGCCGATGGAGAGCGCGTAGAGGAGGGTGCCCACACCGACCGTGCCGCCGAGGGCGAAGCCGGTCGCCAGCACCGCGACCTCCACGGCCGTCCGCATCAGCCGGACCGAGCGGCCGGTACGCCGGTGCAGCCCCGTCATCAGACCGTCGCGCGGGCCCGGGCCGAACCGGGCGGCGATGTAAAGGCCCGTCGCCACGCCGTTGAGCACGATCCCGGCGACGAGGAGGGGGACCCGTACGGCCATGGTGTGGGCCTCGGGCAGCAGGGCCAGGGTGGCGTCCATGGCGATGCCGACGACGAAGACGTTGGAGACGGTGCCGAGGCCCGGGCGCTGGCGGAGCGGGATCCACAGGAGCAGTACCACCGCGCCGACGACGATCGACACCACGCCGATGGTCAGGCCGGTCAGCTCCGCCAGGCCCTGGTGCAGCACGTTCCACGGCTCCAGGCCGAGGCCCGCCTCCACGAGCAGCGCGGAGCTGGCGCCGTACAGCGCGAGGCCGGTGTAGAGCTGGGTCAGCCGTCGGCCCAGACGGCGCGGCGGCACTCCCTGCGGTAGGTCGTGTCTGCTCAAGGTGTCCCCCTGGTGGTGCGGGTGGCCTGTCGCATGTCACTCTGTGGCTTGGAAAGTGAAGCCATCCATGGCCAATCCGGGGAAGGTGGACTGAAATCATGGCGCAGTGGACTTCGGCGGTCGGCGCGGCTCAGCTCGCGCGGCTGCTCACCTCGCAGCAGGAGCGCCCCGCCGGCCCCGGCACCCGCCGCCCGCCCGCCTACCGCGCGCTCGCCGACGGGATCCGGCTGCTGGTCCTGGAGGGCCGGGTGCCGGTGGCCGCCCGGCTGCCCGCCGAGCGCGAGTTGGCCCTGTCCCTCTCCGTCAGCCGTACGACCGTCGCGGCGGCCTACGAGGCGTTGCGCGCGGAGGGGTTCCTGGAGTCCCGGCGGGGAGCGGGCAGTTGGACGGCCGTCCCGGCCGGGAAGCCGTTGCCGGCGCGGGGACTGGAACCCCTGCCGCCCGAGGCGCTCGGCTCGATGATCGACCTGGGCTGTGCGGCCCTGCCCGCGCCCGAGCCCTGGCTCACCCGGGCCGTGCAGGGCGCGCTGGAGGAACTGCCGCCCTACGCCCACACGCACGGCGACTACCCGGCCGGGCTGCCCGCGTTGCGCTCGATGTTGGCCGACCGGTACACCGCGCGCGGGATCCCGACGATGCCCGAGCAGATCATGGTGACCACGGGGGCCATGGGAGCCATGGATGCCATCTGTCACCTCTTCGCCGGGCGCGGGGAGCGGATCGCGGTGGAGTCGCCGTCGTACGCCAACATCCTGCAGCTGATGCGGGAGGCGGGGGCGCGGCTGGTGCCGGTCGCGATGGCCGACGGCCTGGCCGGGTGGGACATGGACCGGTGGCGCCAGGTGCTGCGGGACGCGGCGCCCCGGCTCGCGTACGTCGTCGCCGACTTCCACAATCCGACCGGGGCGCTCGCGGACGAGGACCGGCGGCGAGGGCTCGTCGACGCGGCACGGGGGGCCGGGACGGTGCTCGTCGCCGACGAGACGATGACCGAGCTGTGGCTCGACGACGATGTGCAGATGCCGCGGCCCGTCTGCGCGTTCGATCCGGCGGGGTCCACGGTGATCACGGTCGGGTCGGCCAGCAAGGCGTTCTGGGCGGGGATGCGGATCGGGTGGGTGCGGGCCGCGCCCGAGGTGATCCGGAGTCTCGTCGCGGCGCGGGCGTACGCGGATCTGGGGACGCCGGTGCTGGAGCAGTTGGCCGTGAACTGGCTGATGAGCACGGGGGGTTGGGCGCAGGCCGTGGACATTCGGCGGGAGCAGGCGCGGGGGAACCGGGACGCGTTGGTGGCGGCGCTGCGGCGGGAGCTGCCGGACTGGGAGTTCTCGGAACCCCGGGGTGGGCTGACGCTGTGGGTGCGTACCGGGGGGCTGTCGGGGTCCCGGCTTGCGGAGGTGGGGGAGCGGGTGGGCGTTCGGGTGCCGTCCGGGCCTCGGTTCGGGGTGGACGGGGCGTTCGAGGGGTATGTGCGGCTGCCGTTCACCGTGGGGGGTGCGGTCGCCGAGGAGGCGGCCGTGCGGTTGGCGGCGGCGGCGCGGCTGGTGCGGGACGGGGCGTCGGGTGGGGGCGAGGGGCCGCGGACGTTCGTGGCGTGAGGGGTTGGTGGCCTGGTGCGCCGGTACGCGGCGGCCTTGGCTGAGCTTGGGGGCGGGTTTCGCTCACCGGTGCTTGCCGGGCGGGCGCGGTAGGCGTCAGGCGTCCGCCACCGCTGCCTTGGTGAGGGTGTCCGGCGGGGTCGTGTGCGGAGGGAGCAGGGCGAGGACCGCCTCGCGGTGGGGGTCGGGGGCGGAGTCGTCGTAGGGGTCCGGGGTGGTGGGGACCTGGAGGCGGAGGGTGGGGGCGGGGCCGAGGCGGGCGTAGCCGCGGCCCGGGGAGACGTCCGGGGTGGGGGTGGTGGGCGGCGCGGCGCCCAGGACGGCTTCGACCTGGGCGGGCGAGGCGGGGCCCAGCACCACGCGCGCGCGGGTGTGCTGCCGTACCGCGTCCGTGAGGGCGTCCATGTGGTCGAACTGTTCGGTGATCACGACGGTGACGTTGACCGCCCGGCCGTGCCGCAGGGGGACCTGGAGGAGGGACTGGGGGTCGCGCCGGCCGTCGGCCGCGGCGAGGTGGGTCAGGACGCTCGGGCGGTCGAGGAGGAGCCAGAGGGGGCGGCTGATGTCGTCCGGCGCGGGACGGCCCGCCTGGCGGGCGAGGTTCGTGGCGATCAGCCGGCGCTCGGTCTCCTGGGACGCCCACTCCAGGCTCGCCAGGGCCCCGGTGAGCCCGCTCTCCACGGCGAGGACCCCGTCACGGCCGGTCAGGCACGCGTGTTCACCGCTGCCGCCGCCCTCGACGACGACCACGTCGCCGTGCTGGAGGGCCTGGAGGGCGATCGAGCGGAGCAGGGTCGTCGTACCGCTGCCCGGTTCGCCCACGGCCAGCAGGTGCGGTTCGGTGGAGCGGGCGCCGGTGCGCCAGACGACCGGCGGTACGTCGCGCTGCTCCTCCCCGCAGGAGACGGGGAGGGTGCGCTGGACGTCGGTCGCGTCGGTGAAGCCGAGGACCGTCTCGCCCGGTGCCGTCACGAAGCGCTGGGCGGCGATGTCGGTGGCGAGCGGGGGGAGGACGGCGACGGTCAGTTCGTTGCCCTCCTCGTCCCAGGTGAAGCGGTACTCGCGGCCGCGGCCCGCCTTGGTGTGCAGCAGTTGCTCGATGCGGGCGCGGGCCTCCGCCTCCCCGTCGGTGAAGTACGCGGGGTAGCGGATCAGCAGATGACTGACGCGGCCGGTGCCGTCGAAGGCGTAGGTGGGGAATGCCTTGTCCCAGGCGCCGCCGTGCGCGTAGAGCGGTTCGGGGTCCTCGGCGGCCGAGAAGTAGGGGACCAGAGCCTCGTAGAGGGACCGCAGACGCTGGGTCTGGGACTCGTCGGGGCCGGTGGGCTCCGCGACGGCCCCGGCCCGGCCCGCCCAGGCTGCCGCCGCCATCAGGGCGATGACGGCGAGCAGCGGGCCGTACGGCACCAGGGTCACGACCAGGACGACCGAGGCCGCCAGGAAGAGCAGGGACCCGCGACGGTCCTTCGGGGTCTCGGCCCATCTGCGGCGCCCGGCGGCGACCAGCCGGCGCAGTCCACGCGTGATCGTGATCAACGGGTGGAGGACGTCGGTGGCGCCGTCGGCCGCCGTCCGGGCCAGCTCCCGGCTCCTGGCGAGGTGCGCGCCACCGGTGCTCAGAATGCGGGGGAGGGGGACCCGGGCCACGGCTGTCTCCTGGGGGTGCGTACGGATGGGGACGGGGTCAGAACTTGATCCCACCGAGGAGGCTCGCGAGGCTCTCGCCGCCCGCTGTGATGCTCGGGGCGATGCCCGTGCTGGCGAGGTAGAAGCCGAACAGCGTGACGACGATGCAGTGCGAGGCCTTCAGCCCGTCCTTGCGGAAGAACAGGAAGACGATGACGCCGAGCAGGACGACGCCTGAGATGTTCAGGATCATTTGGGCTCTCCTGGTTGATGGGGACAGTCACCATGAGTTCTTCCAAGGTCACAGCATGTATCCATACGATAAAAGGTGCGAATGGGTGAAATTCTGAAGATTTCACCTGAGTGGTCGCATCGACGTTGGGCCGTCCGGGCTGGGCTGTTGCGCGCGACGGGACTCGGTGTGATCTTTGCCTCGGCTCTGTCCGCTGATGTGTGCGTCGAGCCAGTACTCTGGCGATTCACCCGTTCGGCTCGAAGTGCGTATGTGAGAGGTGGTCCCGGCGATGAGCGAAGCCCTCGATCCCGAGGTCGTGGAGCTGGCGACCAAGATCTTCGATCTGGCCCGCAAGGGCGAGACCGAGGCGCTCGTCGCGTACGTGGACGCGGGGGTTCCGGCCAACCTCACCAATGACCGCGGCGACTCGCTCGTGATGCTCGCCGCGTACCACGGTCACACCGACGCCGTACGGGCCCTCTTGGCCCGTGGCGGTGAGGCGGACCGCGTCAACGACCGGGGTCAGACTCCCCTCGCCGGGGCGGTTTTCAAGGGTGAGGAGGGTGTCGTCCGCGTCCTCCTGGAGGGCGGGGCCGACCCGGTCGCGGGCACTCCGAACGCGATCGACACCGCACGGATGTTCGGTAAGACAGAACTGCTCGAACTGTTCGCAACACACTGATCCACATGTTCTGACCAGGCAAAACACGAAAGACGGGGGAGGCGGTACGGGGCCGCCGGAAATTTCGGTCGCGGCAGGAAGAACCGCCGGGTCATCATGACGTCGTGATTCACGGACATGATGGCTGGGCAGGTGTTGCCGCACCGCGTGGGCCGTGACGCGGTCCGCATGGGCCACCGACGAGAGGCAGAGGAAGATGGTCTACAGCAAGCAAGAGACGGCGGGCGCCCCGACGTGTTGTCACGCGGCCTGGTGAAGCAAGATCCCCGGTCGCGTCGACGCTTGATGTGAGGCTGTTTCCCATGTTCGAACCGGTCATAGCGCCCAGCGGTACGCTGCTCGGCCTGCTGCAGCGGGGCCGCGGCGACGGCACCCTGCACGCGCTCACCGCCCCGCGGGCCGAGGCGCTCGCGGCACTCAACCACTGTGTGCTGAGCGACCCCCGCCACGACTGGCAGGTGGAGAACCGCTCCCTGTACTACGCCCGTCTCTACCTCGACCTGAGCGGCGAGCTCGACGAGATCGAGCGGCACCTCTTCGACGCCGAGGACGTGCTCGACACCTGCGAGTCACGCACCGGACTCGCCCTCGCGGTCCTCGGGCACCTCGCCTCGTACGGCAGGCGGGACGCGCTCGACCTGCTGCGCAGGTACGCCGCCGTGGGCACCAGCTGGGCCTGGGCCCTGGACGAGCTGGCCCTCCGGGACGACGACGAGGGGCTGCGCGCCCTCGCCGAACCCGTCCTGGCCCGTTTCACCACCGATCCGGAGGGCGAGGCCGAGCTGGCCGCCGCCGTCCGTGACGCCTTCGAGCCCCGGCCCTGGCGGCTGTGGGCCGACGATCCCCGCGAAGCCGTCGCCACCCGCGTGCGTGCCGCGCAGGAGACCGGCTGCTTCGACCGCTGGCAGCGGCAGATGCGACCCAGCGGGCCCCGCCCGGGGTGGAGCGTCCAGGCCGTGTTCGAGTGGGCCCAGCAGGGCATCGAACGCGGAGCCGTCCTCCATGTGCCGGCCGCCCGGTGCCTCACCGCGGTCGCCGGACCCGAGGACCGGCCCGAGATCCTCGCCGCCGCCCGGTCCGGGGACGACGGCGCCCGCTGCACCGCTCTGCGCTACCTCGCCGACGGCAACGATCCCGACGCCCTCGAACTGATCGAGGGCGCCGTGACCGACGGGACGACCATGGTCGTGGAGGCCGCCGTCGACGCCTTCGAACGGATGCGCAGTATGGCCGCCGTCGACCGGGCCCGAGGCTGGGTCCACCGGCCCGACCCCCTGGGCGCCGCCGCCGGACGCATGCTCGCCTGTCTCGGCGGAACCAAGGACAGCGACCTGGTGCTGGGCGCGCTGCGCGAGGCCGTACGGGGCGAAGGGCCCGACGCGCCGACCCTGTGGACGCTCGTCGACGGCACCGGCCGCCTCGGCATCGTCTGCGCCGCCCCCGTCCTGCGCCATATCTACCGCGAGACCGCCTCGTCCCATCTCCGGGGCCGGGCCGCCCGCGCACTCGCCGCCACCGACCCCTCCTTCCCGGCGGGCTTCGCCGTCGAGTGCCTCTGGGACTGCGAGGAGACCACCCGGGAGATCGCCGCCCGGCACGCCGAGACCGGTGACACGCGCGTGGTCGACCAACTCCGCCGGCTGGCCGCCGACCCGGCCGAGGAGGCCGAGGTCCAGACAGCCGTACGCAGCCGAATCGGTCCTGACATGCCCGCAGTGTGAACATCGGGTGACTCGGAAGTCAGAAGGGCATGGACGTGGTCTGACCTGGACATGTGTGCAGCGCAACGCTCATGGGACGTTTCCCGACCGGAAAGATCCACGTTGACGCGGCCACGTCCAGCCCGACGACAACACGGGTATGCGTGTCGTCATAGTGACCGAGTCCTTTCCCCCCGATGTGAACGGCGTGGCCCACTGCGCCCTGCAGACCGCGCGCCACCTTGTCGCGCGGGGGCACGCCCCGCTCGTCGTGGCCCCGGCCACCGCCCAGGGAACCGGAGCCGGAGCCGATCTCCAGGCGCCGTGCCCCGTCGTCCGCGTCCCCTCCCTACCGCTCCCCGGCTACCCCCAGGTCCGGGTCGCCCTGCCCAGCCGCCGGGTCGCCGCGGCGATCGTCGAGCACCGGGCCGACATCGTCCACCTGGCCAGCCCCTTCGTCCTCGGTGTGCGCGGCATGGCCGCCGCCGCCCGCCTCGGTGTCCCCGCCGTCGCCATCTACCAGACCGACCTCGCCGGGTACGCCCGTACCTACGTCCACGCCGGTGAGGCGGCGGCCTGGCGGCGCATCCGCTCCGTGCACGCCGCCGCCGACCGCACCCTCGCCCCGTCCAGCGCGGCCCTGCGCGACCTGGAGGCACACGGAGTGCCCCGGGTCAGCCTGTGGCCGCGCGGCGTCGACACCGTCCGGTTCCGCCCCGAACTGCGCGACCAGGCACTGCGCCGCGAACTGGCGCCGAACGGCGAGGTGATCGTCGGCTACGTCGGCCGCCTCGCCCCCGAGAAACAGATCGAACTGCTCGCCGGGGTCTGCGGCCTGGACGGCGTGAAGGTCGTCGTCGTGGGCGACGGGCCCAGCGAGCCCGGACTGCGCGAGACCCTGCCCGGCGCCGTCTTCCTCGGCCGCCGCACCGGTGACGAACTCGCCCGGATCTTCGCCTCGTTCGACGTCTTCGCCCACACCGGGCCCTTCGAGACCTTCTGCCAGACCGTGCAGGAGGCCATGGCCAGCGGGGTGCCCGTCGTGGCGCCCGCCGCCGGAGGCCCGCTGGACCTCGTCGTCCACGGGCGCACGGGGCTCCTGGTCCCGCCGCGCGACGCGACCGCCGTACGCGCCGCCGTGGGGGCGCTGGTCGCCGATCCGGCGCTGCGGGCCGCGTACGGGGCGGCCGGACGCGCCATGGTCGAGGGGCGCACCTGGACGGCCGTCGGCGATCAGCTCATCGGGCACTACGCCGATGTGCTGACGGCGCGGACGGTGGTGGCCGCATGAGCGGGACCGGCTCCCAGAAACTGCGGATCGTGCGGCTCGCCAACTTCGTCGCGCCCTCCTCGGGCGGTCTGCGGACCGCGCTGCGGGAGCTGGGCAAGGGGTTCGAGGCGGCCGGGCACGAGGCCGTGCTCGTCGTCCCCGGCGAGCGGTACACCGACAGCGCCACCGAACAGGGGCGGGTCATCACCCTCCCCGGACCGCTGCTGCCGGGGACCGGCGGCTACCGGGTCCTCGTCGACAAGCGGCGGGTGGCCGGCCTGCTGGAATCGCTGGCGCCCGACCGGCTGGAGGTCTCCGACCGGACCACGCTGCGCTGGACGGGCAAATGGGCCCGGCGGGCCCGGGTGCGCGCCGTGATGGTCTCGCACGAGACCGCCGACGGCGTCCTGCGGACCTGGGGCCTCTCCGAGTCGATGGCCCGGCGGACCTCCGACGCCCTCAACGTCCGCACGGCCCACACCTATTCGAAGGTGGTGTGCACCACCGAGTTCGCCGAACGGGAGTTCGTGCGGATCGGTGCCCGGAACGTCGTCCGGGCACCGCTGGGCGTCGACCTCGTGGGACGCCACCCGGAGCTGCGGGACAAGGCGCTGCGCGAGCGGTACGCGCGCGAGGACGAAGTCCTGCTGGTGATGTGCTCCCGGCTGTCGGTCGAGAAGCGGCCCGGCACGGCCGTCGACGCGCTGGAGGCCCTGGTACGGCGCGGGCGGCGGGTCCGCTTGGTCGTCGCCGGCGACGGGCCGCTGCGCGGCAGGCTCGAACAGCGGGCCGAGGGGCTGCCGGTCGCCTTCCTCGGGCATGTCGGCGACCGCGACATGCTGGGCGCCCTGCAGGCCTCCGCCGATGTGGCCCTCGCCCCCGGACCTGCTGAAACGTTCGGGCTGGCCGCGCTGGAGGCCATGGCCTGCGGTACCCCCGTGGTGGCCAGCTCCTCGTCCGCGCTGCCGGAGGTCATCGGGTCGGCCGGGGCCACGGCGGCCGACAACGGGGAGGCCTTCGCGGACGCCGTCGAACTGCTGCTGGACCTGCCCGGGGACGACCGCCGGGACGCGGCACGCGCGCGTGCCGAGTGCTTCGGCTGGCAGACCGCGGTGGACGCGTTCCTCGCCGCGCACGACGCGACCGTCGGGCGCACGGTGCGGGAGGGCGTGGGATGAGAGCCGCACGGTTCGTGGCCCTCGGCGACTCCCTGACCGAGGGCGTGGGCGACCCCGTCGAAGGCGGTTGGCGGGGCTGGGCCGCGCTGCTCGCCGAGGGGCTCGGACCGGACGTGGGGTCGGGTGTGGGGCTGGGCGTGGAGTTCACCAACCTGGCCGTCAGTGGCTCCCAGACGCGCGACGTGCTGGACCGGCAGCTGTCCGCCGCGCTCGCGCTCGGCCCGGACATCGCCTCCGTCGTCATCGGCGTCAACGACACCCTGCGCTGCACCTTCGACATCCACGCCGTCGCCGCCCGCCTCGACACGATCTACGGCGCCTTCCGGGAGCGCGGCGTGGTCCTGCTCACCGCGTGCCTGCCCGACCCCGGGGCGATGCTCGGTCTGCCCGGGGCGCTCGCCCGGCCCCTCGCCCGGCGGCAGCGGGCCGTCAACACCGTCGTGCACGCCCTGTCCGAACGCCATGGGGCGGTGCATCTGCACGCCTCGGAGGGCGCCTGGCTCACGGACCGCGCGATGTGGAGCGCGGACCGGCTGCACCCCGGCGAGCGGGGGCACCGGCAGCTCGCCCTCCGCTTCCACGCCCTGCTCACGGAGGCCGGGATCGCCACGGGCCCCGCGCCGTCCGCCGAGCCCGGGTTCGCGGCGCCCACGCGCGGCGCCGGCGTCTGGTGGCTGGCCACCGCGGGGACGGGCTGGGTGGCCCGGCGCTGCACCGATCTGCTGCCGCAGCTCCTCACCCTCGCCGCCGCCGAGGTCCGCCACAAGGCGCGCGGCACCAGCGCCCGCCTCGACCTGTCCGCCTCCCACGCGGTGGCGGCGGCCCTGGCGGCCCTGTCCGTCCCCGAGCAGCGGCCGGAGGTGGCGTGAGGCGCCGGGACCGGGGCGCCTGTCAGCGGCGGTGCCGTACGGCCACGAACCGCACCGGTGTGCCCGGTACCGCCTGGGCGGCGCCGGGCAGGTCCACCGGGTGGACCACCGCGATCACCGGGTAGCCGCCGGTGGTGGGATGGTCGGAGAGGAAGACGACCGGGCGGCCGTCCGGAGGCACCTGGACGGCACCCAGCACCATGCCCTCGCTGGGGAGTTCGCCCGCCCGGGACCGCTCCAGGGCGGGCCCCTCCGTACGCAGCCCGATGCGGTTGCTCGCCGAGGAGACGGCATAGGGGTGCCGGGTGAGGGTGCGCAGCGCCGCGTCCGTGAACCAGTCGTCGCGCGGGCCCAGGGTGACGCGCAGCACCAGCTCCGAGGGCGGCGCCGGGTGCGGGACGACGTCCACGCGCGCGGGGAGCACACCGGGGCGGCCGAGCGGGAGCACCGTGCCGTTCGTCAGCGGTGGCGGGCCCAGGCCCGACAGCAGGTCGGTGGAGCGGCTGCCGAGCACCGGTTCCACGGCCACCCCGCCGGAGAAGGCCACATAGCCGCGTACGCCGGAGCGGGCCGCGCCCACGTCCAGGAGGGCCCCGCCGGGCACCCTCACCGGCGCGCCCCAGGCCGCCGGACGGCCGTCCACGGTGACCGGGCAAGGGGCGCCCCCGACCGCCACGGTGACCGTCGAACGGGGCCGGACCGAGCAACCGTCGAGGGTGGTCTCCAGGACGGCGGCCTGCGGGGGGTTGCCTACCAAACGATTGGTCAAATCCGCCGCCGGCAGGTCCAGCGCCCCCGAGCGCGGCACACCCAGGTGGGCGTGGCCGGGGCGGCCCCGGTCCTGGACGGTGGTCAGGGCTCCGGCGCGCACCACCACGAGGGCACGGTCCGTCACGGGGTCTCCAGGGGCTTGAAGCGGACCCGGGTGCCCGGCGCCAGTAGAGCGGCCGGCACGCGCGCGTGGTCCCACAGGACGGCGTCGGTCGTACCGATCAGCTGCCAGCCGCCCGGGGAGGAGCGGGGATACACCCCGGTGTAGGGGCCGGCCAGGGCGACCGAACCCGCCGGGACGGCCGTACGCGGGGTCGCCCGGCGCGGGACCTCGCGGGGCAGTCCGGTGAGGTAGCCGAAGCCGGGGGCGAAGCCGCAGAAGGCCACGCGGTACTCGGCCGCCGCGTGGATCCGGGCCACCTCCGCCTCGTCGACACCCCAGTGGGCGGCGACGTCCGGGAGGTCGGGGCCGTCGTACCGTACGGCGATCTCGACGACGTCCTCCGCGCGCGGGGGGACGGGCGGGATGTCCCAGTGGGCGAGGCGCTCGGCGAGGCGGGACGGGGCGTCGAGGCCGTCCAGCAGGACCGTACGGGCGGCGGGGACGATCTCGGCCGCCGCCAGCTCGCCCGTGGTCCGGCGGCGCAGCAGTTCGGCGTGCAGGGCCTCGGCCTCCTCGCCCGTGCCCACCTCGATCAGCAGGGCGCGGTCGCCGACCGGCAGCGCCCTCATGAGAACGCCTCCACGCGTACGCCCGCCGCCGTCAGCCCGTCCCGCACCCGCCGGGCCAGCTCCACCGCGCCCGGGGTGTCGCCGTGCAGACAGAGGGAGCGGGCCCGGACGGGAATGCGCGCCCCGGAGTGGGACGTGACCGCGCCGTCGCCCGCGAGGCCCACCGAGCGGGCCACCACCGCGTCGGCGTCCGTGATCACGGCGCCCTCCTGACCGCGCGGCACCAGGGTGCCCCCGTCCGTGTAGGCCCGGTCCGCGAACGCCTCGGTGACGGCGGGCAGTCCGGCGCCCTCGGCCGTCTTCAGGAACCGCGAGCCGGGCAGGCCGAGGACGGGCAGCGTGGCGTCCGCGAGGAGCACCCCCTCGACCACCGCCGCCGCCTGTTCCTCGTCGTGCACGACCCGGTTGTAGAGCGCGCCGTGCGGCTTCACGTACGACACGCGCGTGCCCGCGGCGCGGGCGAAGACCTCCAGGGCACCGATCTGGTAGGCCACCTCGGCCGCCAGTTCGGCGGGTGGCACGTCCATCGCGCGCCGCCCGAAGCCCGCCAGGTCGCGATAGGAGACCTGGGCCCCGATCCGCACCCCGCGCTCGGCCGCCAGCGCGCAGACGCGCCGCATGGTGGCCGGGTCCCCGGCGTGGAAGCCACAGGCCACGTTCGCGCTGGTGACGACGGACAGCAGCCGCTCGTCGTCGGTCAGCGTCCAGCGGCCGAAGCCCTCGCCGAGGTCGGCGTTGAGATCGATGGAGCTCATGAATCCCATTCTCCTGCTTGTTTCGTCACTGCCCGCACTGCCCGTATCGCCCGCGCGCGTGTGTGCGTCAGAGCACGCGGTATTGCTCGTCGCGGGCGTCGGTCAGGAACATCTGCCCCGGTGCGTGGGTGATCGCGAACGGCGGGCTGGAGGCCGTCACCGCGGCCTGGGGTGTCACCCCGCAGGCCCAGAACACCGGGATGTCGTCCGGCTCGGCGGCCACCGGATCGCCGAAGTCGGGGCGGGACAGGTCCGCGATGCCGAGGCCCGCCGCCTCGCCGCAGTGCACCGGGCCGCCGTGCACGGCCGGGAGCAGGCTGCTCTCCCGGATCGCGGCGGCCAGATGCTCGGGCGGCACCGGACGCATCGACACCACCATCGGGCCGCGCATCCGCCCGGCGGGCCGGCACTGGCGGGCGGTGACGTACATGGAGACGTTGCGGCCCTGCTCGATGTGGCGCATCGGGACGCCTGCCTCGGTCAGCGCCCACTCGAAGGTGAAGCTGCACCCGATCAGGAACGACACCAGATCGTCCCGCCAGACGTCGACCACGTCCGTCGGCTCGGACGTCAACTCCCCGTGCTCCCAGACCCGGTAGCGCGGCAGATCGGTGCGCAGGTCCGCACCCTCCGCGAGCGGGGTCGTCCACACGCCGGCGTCCGTGACGTCCAGCACCGGACACGGCTTGGGGTTGCGCTGGCAGAACAGCAGCATGTCGTAGGCCCAGTCGGCGGGCACCGCGATCAGGTTCGCCTGGGTGTGCCCGGCCGCGACCCCGGCGGTGGGTCCCACGAGGCCCGAACGGAACCGGGCGCGGGCCTTGCCGGGGGTCCACGCGCGCGCGTGCGGGTCGACGAGGGTCACCGGGCGGTCGGACGGGGCGGCGGCCCGGGTGGCAGCCGGGCGGCCGCGGTCGGGGTCGGTGGGGGCCGAGGGCCGGTTCCGGGTGGTCACGTGGTTCACACGAGTTCCTTTCCGCGCGTCTCCGGGAGGCCGAGCAGGGCCACCGCCGCCAGGCCGTAGCCGAGCGCGCCGAAGACCAGCGCGCCGCCCACACCCCAGCTGTCGGCCAAAAAGCCCACCGTGGTGGGGAAGACGGCGCCCACCGCGCGCCCGGTGTTGTACGTGAAGCCCTGGCCGGTGCCCCGGATCGCCGACGGGTACAGCTCGCTCAGGAACGAGCCGAAGCCGCTGAAGATCGCCGACATGCAGAACCCGAGCGGGAAGCCCAGCACGAGGAGCAGGGTGCCGGCGCCGCTCGGGATGTTCGCGTACGCCAGGATGCACAGCGCCGAGAGCACGGCGAAGAGCCAGATGTTCCGTCGGCGGCCCAGCCGGTCGGTGAGATAGCCGCCGGTCAGATAGCCGGCGAAGGCGCCGGAGATCAGGAACGTGAGGTAGCCGCCGGTGCCGACGACCGACAGCCCGCGCTCGGTCTTGAGGTACGTGGGCACCCAGGTCGCCAGCGTGTAGTAGCCGCCCTGGACACCGGTGGAGAGCAGCACCGCGAAGCCCGTGGTGCGCAGCAGGCCCGGCGCGGTGGCCGTACCCGGCCGGAAGATCGCGGCGAACGAGCCCTTCTCGGCGCTCTTCTCGCGCGCGGCGGCGGCCTGCGGGGCGTCCTCGACGGAGCGGCGTACCCAGATCACGAGCAGCGCGGGCAGCGCACCGGTCCAGAACATCACGCGCCAGGCCAGATCGTCGTCGAGGAAGGAGAAGACCATCGTGTAGACGATCACGGCCAGTCCCCAGCCCACGGCCCAGGAACTCTGGATCGCGCCGAGCGTACGCCCCCGGTGCTTGGCGCTCGCGTACTCGGCGACCAGGATCGCGCCGACCGCCCACTCGCCGCCGAAGCCGAGCCCCTGGAGGGCGCGGAAGACCAGCAGGGTCTCGTAGTTGGGCGCGAAGCCGCAGGCCACGGTGAACACCGCGTAGGTGATCACGGTGATCATCAGCGCCTTCACCCGGCCGATCCGGTCCGCGAGCACACCCGCGGCGGCGCCGCCGATCGCCGAGACGACCAGGGTGACCGTGGTGAACAGCCCGGTCTGGCCGTTGTCCAGGCCGAAGTAGGCCGTGAGCGCGACCATGCTCAGCGGCAGGGTGAAGTAGTCGTACGAGTCGAGGGCGTAGCCGCCGAACGCGCCGCCGAAGGCGCGTCGGCCGCGCGGACCGAGGGCGCGCAGCCAGCCGAACGGGCCGTCGTCGGGGGCGGGTCCGCCCGGGGCGGGCTTGGTCATGGAGATCGAGGCCGGGGAGGGAGGATTCGTACTCATGGGCACCTCGCGGTGAGGGGGGAGGGTGCGTGAGGACTGAGCCGTGCCGTGTTCAGCAAGGTAGAGGATCGTTGAACGATCCTTCAATACCCATGTTGTTTCGTTCTTGTGTCTGCGATTGAATTCCGGCATGGCCGCCGAACTGACCGGACTTGCCGACGACCGCGCGCTCCTGGGGCGCACCAGCACCGCCGAGCGGGTTTCGGACATCCTCCGGAGCCGGATCGCCGAGGGCTTCTTCCCACCGGGGACACGGCTGTCCGAGGACAGCATCGGCGGCGCCCTCGGCGTCTCCCGCAACACCCTCCGCGAGGCGTTCCGCCTGCTCACCCACGAACGGCTGCTCGTCCACGAACTCAACCGCGGTGTCTTCGTACGGGTGCTGACCGTCGAGGACGTCGAGGACATCTACCGCACCCGCCGCCTCGTCGAGTGCGCCGTCGTCCGCGGGCTCGGGGCCCCGCCGTACGGCCTCGACGGGCTCGCCGAGGCCGTCGCGGAGGGGCAGCGGGAGGCCGGGGAAGGTGACTGGAAAGGAGTGTCCACCGCCAACATCCACTTCCACCGCGAACTGGTCGCCCTCGCCGGCAGCGCCCGCACCGACGAGCTGATGCGCAGCGTCTTCGCCGAACTCCGGCTCGCCTTCCACGTGGTGGACAATCCGCGCAAGTTGTACGAGCCGTATCTGGCGCGAAATCTCCTCATCCTGCGGACGCTGCAGCGGGGGGAGCGCGACGAGGCCGAGCGGATGCTGGCGGAGTATCTCGACGACTCGTTGAGGAACCTGGTGGAGGTCTACGGGCGCAGGGTCGCCGACGTCGTCTGAGCGCGGCGGTGGTGGTGCGGTGCGTCGGAGGGGTACCGGGGGCGCCGTACCCGGCCCCGCCCGGCGGAGCGATTTGGGTCGTTGTCAGACCCAGGACCTAGTCTGTGCACCGTGACTTCACCCGCATCGACGGACAGCGTTCCGCCCCAGTTCAGCGCGGGGCCGCGCCCCGCGTTGGGCCCGGCCGCCGACGAGGGACTGGCGCGGCGGCTGCGCGCGCTCGCCTGCACCGCGCCGCTGCACGACCTGGACGCGCGCAAGGCGAACCTCGCGGGTGAGTACTCGGTGTACGGCATGGCCGAGGTCGCCCTCGCCGCCATCGACCTGGTCACGCTGAACATGGACTTCGACACGGGCGCCGACCACGACCAGATCGTCGCCCGCCTCATCCCGCGCATCGCCGCCCAGGCCCCACGGCGGCCCGTCGAGGAGCACGAGCGGGTGGCCCGCTGGGTCCTGGAGAACCTGATCAACGTCGGCAGCGTCGACCGCGGCTTCCGGGCCGTGTACGGGACCTTCGCCCCCGACGGCACCTATGTCCGCCGCGACTACGACTTCAAGCTGATCGAGGAGGTCCCCGGCTACGGCGGCGGGGTCTACCTCCGCACGACCGACGAGGCCGTCAACGTCCTCGTGGGCGCCCTCGACACCGATGTCACCAGCGCCCAGATCGCCGCCGAGGTCAAGCTGGAGGTCCTGATCAGCCGGGGCAGGCTCGCCGACGCTCAGCTCGCCGCCGAACAGGCGCGGTACCGGACCGTGCAGTACTCCGAGACGTTGCGGAAGGCCCTGGACGCGACCCGGCGCAACGTCCGCGCGGTCGACTGGCTCCAAGCCGTGCCCGACATGATCGCCGAGGCCCTCGACCACGTCGCCGACCGCTACCGCCACGAGAACGCGATCCTCACCAACATCCGCAAGGCCCGGGACGAGTCCGAGGAGCCCGAGCACAAGCGGCGCGCCGCCGAGCTGGTCGACATCGTCAAGGACTGCATCCGGCGGCACACACAGCTGCAGTCCCGGCTGCTGGAGGCCGGGCCGCTGTTCCGCGCCGAGCAGGACCGGCAGGCCTTCGCGACGCCGATGACGACCTCCGGGACAGACCTCTACGGGCATCTCGTCGCCCCTCTGCTGCCGCTGCCCGTGGAGCAGGCCCGGCGGGTGACCGACGCGTTCTTCGCGCGGGGGACGGGGCTGCGTACGCCCGGGTCCGTGCGGGTCGGGGACCTCGTCGAGCTGCTCTTCACACCGCCGGTGGAGCGGGAGCATCTCGGGGCCGAGATGCCGGAGCCGGATCTGATCGCCACGCCCGACGACAGCCGGTTCAGCGAGGAGCAGCTGGCGGCGGCGAAGGTGCTGCTGGATCTGCCGGCGGACGCGCCCCGGCGGTTGTCCGGGCTGTTGGCCGAGGCGCGGGTGCAGGATCCCGAACTGCCTTATCTGGTCGCCCTGTTGGCCGTGCACGCGGCGAGTCCGCCGGTCGGTACGGCGTATCGGCAGGGGGAGGAGAAGCTGCTGTTCGCCGTGGACGACGGGGTGGAGCTGGATGATCCCGAGTTCGGTGGGGCCGATCTGATCGTGGGGATGGCTCTGTTGGACTCGGCGGGGATGTCCGCGGACAGGGGGGCGGCGTGAACGCTCCGCTGGGAGAGCCGAGAAACCGTCGGTTGTGTGTCGGGTGCGGGTGGGTCGTGGCTGGTCGCGCAGTTCCCCGCGCCCCTGGAGGGGCGCTGCGGTTCCCCCTTTGTCATGAGATCGAGGAGTGTTCGTCGTGAGCGAGACCGTCGAGTGGAGTGAGCCGGAAGGTGTCGCCGCGCCGACTGCCGCTGTCCTCACCCCCGCCGACGCCGCCGATGCCGCTCGGCTTGTCGCGTTCGGGTTGCAGCCGAAGCTTCAGCCTGCCCGGGATCAGGAGTACGGGGAGTTGTTGCGGCGGTACCGGGAGGACCCGGGGTTCGCGCGGCTCGCCGATGCCGTGGCCGCGGGGCTGGGGCTGGTCGTGCTGGAGGTGTCGCCGCGGGCCGGGATGGCGGTGACGGCGGCCGAGGACTCGGTGTTCGCGGTGCGGATGGGGGACTACGCGCGGCGGACGGCGGCGGACTCGGTGGACCGGTTCCTGCACGGGCTGGCGCATCTCGCGGTGGCCGCGATGGCGTTCCCGCGACCCGAGGACCTCGCGGACGACGGGTACATCGGCCGGGTCTCGGTCAACGGCGTCGACGCCTTCGTACGGCAGGCCTGCCGGCGGCTGGAGGAGCGGGCCGAGGAGCAGGGGGAGAACACCGACCCCGCGACCGACGCGCCGGGCCTGGAGTCCGCCTGGCGGATCTGGGCGAGACGCAGCTCCACCGGGGCCACCAAGGACGCGCGCCGGCTGGCCGGGTCCACCACCGGCATCATCGGCAAGGCGGTGGGCTTCCTGACCGACTCGGGCTTCCTCCAGCGCACCGGGGACGACAACGGCGGTACGTATCGCACGACCGCGCGTTATCAGCTCCAGGTGCGGGACATGGCGGGCAGCGCCGCGATGGCCGAGCTGCTGGAGCTGGGCATCGTGCCGGTCACCGACGGCTCGGCCTCGCTGCTGCCCGCCGAGGACACCGACGACCTGGAGCTGGTGGCCGACGCGGGCCTGCCGTTCCACTCCTGACCGCCACGACCCTGCGTACGCCCGCCCCTACGACCGCATCCGACGCCCCGCCGTCACGACCGCACCGCACGCACCACGCTCACCACCGCACCGCACCGCACGAAGCACGCTCACCACCGCACCGCACGCTCACGACCGCGAAAGTCCCCCGCCATGTACGAGCTGTCCCGGGTCCGCCTCTACTCCATCGGGCCGGCCGGTGCGCGCTACGCCGACACCGTGCTGGACCTCAGGGGTGTGGGCGCGTACGTGCCCGATCCCGCGCCGCAGCAGGCGGAGTTCTTCGAGGAGGAGCCGACCGGGCCGCCGCGCCGGCCGGCCCCGGCGGGTGTGCTGTTCCTGGAGAACGGCGGCGGCAAGTCCGTGCTGCTCAAGCTGATCTTCTCGGTGATGCTGCCGGGCCACCGGAACACCCTGGGCGGCGCCAGTTCGGGTGTGCTGCGGAAGTTCCTGCTGGCCGACGACTGCGGGCATGTCGCGCTGGAGTGGCAGCACACGCTGACCGGCGAGTGCGTCGTCGTGGGCAAGGTGAGCGAGTGGCGGGGACGGCAGGTCTCCAACGACCCGCGGAAGTTCGCCGAGGCCTGGTACTCCTTCCGGCCCGGCCCGGGACTGAGCCTGGACAACCTGCCCGTCGCCGAGGCCACCGCCGTACGGCCGCCCGTCGAGGGCGCGTCCGGGGCGCAGGGGCGCCGCCGGACCATGAAGGGCTTCCGGGACGCCCTCACCGAGGCGGGCAAGGCGTATCCGCACCTCGAAGTGCACTGGGAGGAGATCCACGACCGGTGGAACGAGCATCTGACGGACCTCGGCCTCGACCCGGAACTCTTCCGCTACCAGCGGGAGATGAACGCCGACGAGGGCGAGGCCGCCGGCCTGTTCGCGGTGAAGAAGGACTCCGACTTCACCGACCTGCTGCTGCGGGCCGTCACCGACACCCGTGACACGGACGGGCTGGCCGACCTGGTCGGCGGGTTCGGGAACAAGCTCGGGCGGCGCGCCGAGCTGATCGCCGAGCGGGACTTCACGGCCGGCTCCGTGGACCTGCTGGGCCGGATCGTCGAGGCCGCCGAGAGCAGGTCGCGCGCCCGGGACATCCACACGGGCGCCGAGCGGCGCACCCGCACCCTCGCCCGGCGGCTGACGGCGCGGGCCGCGCGGGAGCGGCTGCGGGGCACCGATCTCGCCCAGCGGGTCACCGCCGCCGCGTACGCGGTCACGCACTCCGAGGCCGCCCGCGACCGCAGCGCGCTGATCGCGGCCGAACTGGCTTATCGGCACGCCTCGCTGGCGCTGGCCGCCGCCGAGAAGTCGGCCGCCGCGCAGAAGCGGGAGCTGGCCGACGCGCGCACCCTGCACTCCGCCTGGCAGGCCGCCGAGGCCGTGCTCCGGCACCGGGCCGCCGCCGACCGGGTCGCCCGCGTGGCCGCCGCCATCCAGGAGGCCGAGCGGGACGCCGCCCCGGCGCTCGCCGCCCGCGCCAAGGCCGCCGTCGACCTCGTACGCGCCCTGGCCGCCGCCGCCGGGAGCGCCGAGGAGCTGGCGAACGAAGGCGAGGAGAAGTCGGCCGCGCTGCAGGAGGTCGGCGAGACCGCCCACCGGGACGCGACGGCCGCCGCCACCGAGGCGCAGCGGGCCCGCAGCGAGGTCGGGCACCTGAAGCAGCGGCTCGGCGAGGTCGAGCAGGAGACCGCCGAGGCGGTCCGCGCGGGATGGCTCGACGACAGCGCGCCCGACGCCGACCCGGCCCGGGCCGCCCTCGCCGCCAGCGACGCCGAGAAGACGGCCGTCGCCGCCTGGGACACCGCGCGCGAGGCCTCGCGCCGCGCCTCCGAGCACGCCCGGGAGGCGGCCTCCGCCGAGTCCCGGGCGGAGCTGACGGCCGCCCGCGCGGCGGACGCGGCGCTCGCCGCCGAGCGCGCCCACGACGGCGAACGCCGTACGGCGGAGGGCCTGGCGGGGGAGGAGCGGCTCGCGGAGCTGCTGAGCCTGCCGGGTGCCTCCGGCAAGGTGACGCCGGGCGGAGTGCCGGGGCCGCGTCGGGGCGGGGCCGATGGCGGAAGCGGGTCCGGGGACGACTCGCGAGGGGCTTCCGATCACGGCGGCGGACCGGGCGGAGCCGGTGGAGCAGGCGGAACCGGTGCCTCGGGCGGTGCGGGTGGCCCGGGCCGAGCGGGTGACTCCGTGGCCGTCGGCCCGGGCGGCTCCGCGACCGGTGGCGGCAGGCGAGGCGCTCACGACCTCGCCCGTGCCCGGGGCGCCGGAGCCGACGACTCCTCGCTCGACCCCGCCGACGGCCCCCTCACCCCCGAAGAACTCGACCGCTTCGCCGACGAGCTGCGCGAGCTGCTCGACGAGAACGTGTCGTCCGCCGAGCGGCATCTCTTCGAGCTGCGGACCGCCGCGGCCGACGACTCCCGCATCCTGGGCGCCCTCGGCGACGGCGGGCTGCTGCCGCCCGGTCCGGACGTCCTGGCGACCGTCGAGTTCCTCGGCGAGCACGGCATCCCGGCCCTCCCCGGCTGGCGCTACCTCGCCCAGGCCGTCGACCCCACCGACCACGCGCGCGTACTGGCCGCACGCCCCGAACTGGTCGACGGTGTGATCATCACCGACCCGGCCTCGCACGCCCGGGCCCGCGAGGCGCTGAGCGAGGCCGCCCTGCTGCCCCGCTCCGCCGTGGCCGTCGGCACGGCCGCCGCCCTGCTGGCACCGACACCGCCCGCGGACTCCGGTGACGGCGACGTGTTCCTCGTACCGCCGAACCCGGCCATGCACGACGAGCACGCCGCCGACGAGGAACGGCAGGCACTGCGCGCGCGGGCCACCGAGCGGGACGAGGAGATCCGGCAGCTGGCCGCCCGGCTCGGCAAGGACCGCGAGCTGGCCGCCCGGCTCTCCTCGTGGCGCACGGGCTGCCCGACGGGCAGGCTCACCGAGCTGGCCGACACCGCGCGGGAGGCGCGCGCGTTCGCCGAGGAGTCCGAGGCGGAGCTGGCGGAGGCGCGGGCCGTACGGGCCGAGGCCGAGGAGGCGGCGGCCGAGGCGGCCCAGGTGCGGGACGAGCGGCAGGAGGCCGCGCAGAAGGCCCGCCGCGCCGCCGACGCCCTCGCCGGACTCGCCTTCCGGCTGCGGGAACGCGCCGGCTGGCAGGTCAAGCTCCGCGAACTCGCCGACGAGGCGGCCGAGTCGGAGGCCCGCGCCCAGTCCTGCCTGGAGCGGGCCCGTGCCGCAGACGAGGACCGCCGCGCCACCCAGCGCGGCGCCGACGACGCCCGCCGCACGGCGCGTGCGCTGCGCGCCGAGCGCGCGGAGATCGCGGGCGCCCCCGACGACGTACCCGACACGGACTCCGACGCGCCCAAGCAGCCCCTCGCGGCCCTCCGGGAGGCCTACCGAGCTGCCTCCCAGGTGTACGAGAAGGTCGGTGTCGGCGCCGATCTGCGGGCCGAGCAGGCGCGGGCCGAGAGCGACGAGAGCGCCGCGATCGCCGAGCTGGACCGGTTGACCAACAAGGTCCGCAATCGCGCCGAGCAGCTCCTCCAGTCGCCCGACGGCTCCGACGGGCCCTCCCGGCAGGCCGCGGCGGCCCGTGCCGAGGAACTCGTCCAGCTCCTCGAAACCCGGATGTCCACCGCGAGCGAGCAGCTGGGCCGGCTGCGCGGCGAGGCCGAGCGGCACGCGCCCGAGGACGGCGAGACGCACACCGAGCTGCCCGAGGAAATGCTGCCGCGCGACGCCGAGCACGCCCAGGCCCTGCTGCGCACGGCCACCGCCGAACTCGCCTCCCGCGCCGAGGCGTTGACCCAGGCCCGCGAGGCCCACGCCGAGCTGCTGGAGTCCCACCGCGCCGCCGAGGACGCGGCCGGCGGCTTCGACGAGACCGCCGCCCTGCTCCGCGACCTCCTGCGGGACCACTCCACGGACGACGAGCAGGAAGCGCCCGAGCCCTACCCCGGCGACCTCGACGAGGCCCGCAGAGCCGCCGCCGAGGCCCGCCGCTCCCTGCGCGGCTGCGCCGCCGACCTCTCCACGGCCGAGGCCGCCGTACGCGAGGCCAGTGACGTCCTCGTACGCCACGCCAACTCCACCCGCTACGAGCAGGTCCGCACGCCCGCCCGGCAGCAGATCCGCGAGCTGCCCGCGGCCTCGCTGCCCGAGCACGCCCAGAAGTGGGCCGACGCGTTCGCGCCCCGCCTCCGGGTCCTCACCGACGAACTGGCCCAGCTGGAACGCAACCGGGACTCGATCGTCGACCGGCTGCGGGGCCTGGTGGAATCCGCCCTGGCCACCCTCCGCTCCGCCCAGCGGCTCTCCCGGCTCCCCGAGGGCCTCGGGGAGTGGTCCGGCCAGGAGTTCCTGCGCATCCGCTTCGAGGAGCCCGACCAGGCCACCCTCGTCGAGCGGCTCGGCGAGGTCGTGGACGAGGCGACCCGCGCCGCGGTGAAGAAGAACTCCGACATGCGCCGCGACGGAATGTCCCTGCTGCTCAGGGGCGTCGGCGCCGCGCTCCAGCCCAAGGGCGTCGCCGTGGAGATCCTCAAGCCGGACGCGGTGCTCAGGGCCGAGCGGGTCCCCGTCGGACAGATGGGCGACGTCTTCTCCGGCGGCCAGCTGCTCACCGCGGCCATCGCCCTCTACTGCACGATGGCCGCGCTCCGCAGCAACGACCGGGGCCGGGACAGGCACCGTCACGCCGGCACCCTGTTCCTCGACAACCCCATCGGCCGCGCCAACGCGACCTACCTGCTGGAGCTCCAGCGCGCGGTGTCGGACGCCCTCGGCGTCCAACTCCTCTACACCACCGGCCTGTTCGACACCACCGCACTGGCGGAGTTCCCCCTCGTCATCCGCCTCCGCAACGACGCCGACCTACGCGCCGGCCTCAAATACATCAGCGTGGAGGAACACCTCCGCCCGGGCCTGCCCCAGCAGCCCCAGCCGGGAGAGACGGCACACACGGAGATCACGGCGACGAGGATGTACCGGAGGCCGACGACCAACAGCGCCTCGTAGGAGGGGCTCCGCCCCTGAAAGGGGCGCGGGGCTGTGTCAATCTGCGGCTCCGCCGCGTGGGCGCGACCAGCCACAACGGACCCGCAGCCGCCCCACGCCCCAAGCCACCCCACCCCTTAGGCGTCGGCTTTCAAGAGATCCGCACACTTCTCGCCGATCATCATCGTCGTGATGCACGGATTCACGGTCACCAGCTCCGGCATCACCGACCCGTCCGCCACCCGCAACCCCTCGATCCCCTTCACCCGGAGCCGCGCGTCCAGCGGAGCGGAGGCGTCGTCGTCCGCACCCATCTTCACCGTGCAGGCCGGGTGGTAGACGGTGTTGTGGGTCTTCTGGATGTAGTCGAGCAGCTCCTCGTTGGTGTGCACGTCCGGCCCGGGCGCCAGCTCGGCCCCCACCCAGCCGCTGAGCGCCGGCTGCGCCGCGATCTGCCGGGCCAGCCGCAAGCCGTACGTCATCACGCGTACGTCGTGCTCGTGCGTGAAGTAGCGCGGGTCGACCTTCGGCTTGTCCCGGTAGTCACGGGTGCGCAGCCGCACGGTCCCCCGGGACTTCGCGCGCGTGACGTTCGGCGTGAGACAGAACGCGTTCTCGGAGGTGGGGTAGCCGTGCCGGGCCGTGTTCATGTCGAACGGCACGGACCCGTAGTGGAACATCAGGTCCGGCCGGTCGAGGCCCGGCTCGGTGTCGTAGAAGATGCCCGCCTCCCACCACTGGTTGGAGGCGGTGGGCATCGGCTGGGCGGCCTCCCACATGATGACGCCCTCGGGGTGGTCCTGGAGGTTCTCGCCGACGCCCGCCGAATCCACGACCACGTCCACGCCGACCTCGCGCAGCTGTTCGGCGGGGCCGATGCCGGAGAGCATCAGGAGCTTCGGTGTGTCGATGGCACCGCAGGAGACGACGACCTCACGCCGGGCGCGCACCGTCCGGGTGTGGATGAGGTCGGGGTCCAGATACTCGGCGCCGACACAGCGCCGCCCCTCCAGCACCAGCTTCTTGGCGCGGACCCCGGTGCGTACCTCCAGGTTGGGCCGCCGGCCCATGATCGGGTGGAGATACGCCACCGAGGAGGACTGCCGGATGTTGTTCTCGTCGGAGTTGATCTGGAACCAGTTGGCGCCCCGCACCACCGTCGTGCCCGTGTTGAACGGCGTCGTCGGGATGCCCGCCTGGACGCACGCCTCCAGCAGGGCGTGGCCGCACGGGTCCTCGCTCTTGATGGTGCGCAGCTTCACCGGGCCGGTCCGGCCGTGGTGGTCGCCGGGCGCGTCGTTGGTCTCCAGGCGTTGGTAGAGCGGGAAGAGGTCGGCCGCGGACCAGCCCGTACAGCCCGCGGCCGCCCAGTCGTCGAGGTCCTCCGCCGGTGCCCAGAAGGCGATGCAGGAGTTGTGGGACGAACAGCCGCCGAGGACCTTCGCCCGCGCGTGCCGCATGAAGCTGTTGCCGCTCTCCTGCGGTTCGACCGGGTAGTCCCAGTCGTAGCCGGACTCCAGCAGACCCATCCAGCGCTCCAGCTTCAGCACGTCGTCGTCGCCGACGTCGCTGGGGCCCGCCTCCAGAACGCACACCGTGACCGACGGGTCCTCGGAGAGTCTGGCCGCGACCACGTTTCCCGCGGTGCCGCCGCCGACCACGACATAGTCGAACTCATCTATCTGCATGGGGAGTTGACCTCCTGTTGTGCTGTGGCGGCTGTGCTGCCGAGCCACTGTGCTGCGGTGCTGTGGGGGATTGCGGGGAGCCGGCTCTCAGTCGGCCGCCGGGGAGACGAGGGGAGCGGCGGGCGGCGCGGGCGGTACGGCCCCGTCCTCGACGGCCACGCGGTGCTCGGCGAGCACGCCCGTCCTGTGCCGCTGGATGAACCAGTAGTAGGCGAAGCCGCCGCCGGCGATGATCCCGACGAAGAGGACGGCGCCCCACTGCAGATACCAGTGGAAGGGGGCGGCGGCGTTGTAGACCGCGGCCCGCGGCCAGATCAGGTTGAGGGTCATGCCCCCGCCCCAGAGCACGGCGAGGATGTTCACGGGCAGGCCCCAGCGGCCCAGCGAGAACCGGCCGTCCCCGGCGGGCTGCCACGTGCCGCGCAGCCGTGCCACCAGCATCGGCACGGTGACGCCCAGGTAGGCCAGGTAGATCATGATGATGCCGATGCTGGTCACCACGGTGAAGATCTGCGGCTGACGGATGTTGACCACGAGGATGCCCAGCGCCAGCACACCGATGATCACGGTCGGCAGCACCGGCGTCTGGAAGCGCGGGTGGATCTTGGCGAGCTTCGAGGAGGCGGGCAGGTTGTTGTCCCGGGCCATGGCGAAGGTCAGCCGGACGGCGGCGGTGTGCACGGCCAGGGCGCACACGGTGACCGCGATCAGCACGCACCACAGCATCGCCTTGCCGGCCGTCGGACCGAGCACGTTGAGCACCACGTACTGCAGACCGTCCGTGGACAGCTGCTCACCCTTCAGGCTGGAGACGCTCATCAGCGCCAGCAGCAGGATCAGACCGCCGAGAACGAAGGAGGCGATGATCGCCCGGATGATGGCGCGCGGGGCGTTCCGGGTCGGGTCCAGCGACTCCTCACCGAGCGAGGCGGCCGTGTCGAAGCCGTACATGACGTACGCGGACGCCAGCGAGGCCACGAGGAAGGCGCCCAGGTATCCGTTGCCGTAGGCGTCGCCGGTGCCGTTCGTGTCCATGACCACCTGGGGGCCACGGGTGATGTGGACGGCGAACAGCACGATCAGGACGACGGTGGCGATCAGCTCGATGAACACGCCCGCCGTGTTGATCCGGGCCATCAGCTTGACGCCGAACGCGTTCACCACGGTGGTGAACAGGATCAACACCGCGGCCAGGACGACCGCGTTGGTCGCCACGTCGTACTTGCCGGTGCCGTCCCCGACGATCTGGAACACGTCGGAGATCTGGGGGAGCGTCAGCTGGTACGCCAGCGCGACCGCCGCGATCGACACGATGGAGGCGATCAGCATCATCCAGCCGGCGAGCCAGCCCAGATGCGGATTGCCTATCTTCTTCGACCAGTTGTAGACCGAGCCCGCGACCGGGTAGCGGGCCGCCAGCTCGGCGAAACAGAGCGCGACCATGAACTGGCCGACGAACACCATCGGCCACGACCACCAGTAGGCGGGGCCGCCGCTGGCGAAACCGAAGTAGAACAGCTGGAAGGTGCCGGTCAGGATCGAGATGTAGCTGATCCCGGCGGCGAAGGTGTGGAAGTTGCCCAGGGTGCGCTTGAGTTCGGGCTTGTAGCCGAACTCGGTGAGTTCGGTGTCGTCGGAGGTGTGCTTCGGTCCGGTGGGTGGTTGCTCGATGGTCGTCATGAGCGGACTCCTGGTGGGCCTGGGGGAGGAGGGGGAGCGGCTCTTGCGGGTGCGCCGGGACACCGGGATACGGGTGCCGGGCTGCGGGTGCCGGGGCGCGCGCGGAACGCGGTGCCGAGAACGGTGAGGGCGATAGGACTACGCCTCAAGTGGCCCGCGTCACAAGGGACTTAGTCGAACCAACCCTGCGGCGAGGGGTCCGTGTTCCGCCAGATGTGCTTCGCCTCGCGGTACTCGGCCAGTCCCGCGGGTCCGAGTTCGCGGCCGAAGCCGGACTGCTTGACCCCGCCCCACTCGGCCTGCGGCACATACGGGTGGTAGTCGTTGATCCACACCGTGCCGATCCGCAGCCGGGCCGCGACCCGCTGCGCCCTGGCCTCGTCCGTCGTCCATACGGCGCCGGCCAGACCGTAGATCGTGTCGTTGGCCAGCCGCACCGCCTCGTCCTCGGTGCTGAACCGTTCCACCGTCAGTACCGGCCCGAAGGACTCGTCCTGGACCACGGACATCGTGCTCGCGCACTCGTCCAGGACGGTCGGCAGATAGTAGAAGCCCCGCTCGTACGCGTCGCCGCTCGGCCGCTCGCCGCCGCAGCGCAGCACCGCGCCCTCGGCGAGGCCCCGGGCCACGTACTCCTCGACCTTCGCGCGATGCGCGGCCGAGATCAGCGGGCCGGTCTGCGCGTGCTCGTCGAACGGGCCGCCGAGCCGGATCTCCCGTGCCCGGCGGACGACCTCGTCGACGAAGCGGTCGTGCAGGGAGTCCTCCACCAGCAGCCGGGCGCCGGCCGAGCAGACCTGGCCCGAATGCAGGAAGACCGCGGTCAGGGCCATGTCGACGGCCGTGTCGAAGTCGGCGTCGGCGAAGACGATGTTCGGGTTCTTGCCGCCGAGCTCCAGGGCGACCTTCTTGACGCTCGCGGCGGCGTTGGCCATGAGCCGCCGCCCGGTCTGCAGGCCACCGGTGAAGGAGACCAGGTCCACGTCCGGGTGGTCGGAGAGCGGGGCGCCCGCCTCGGGTCCTGCGCCGAGGACCAGATTGGCCACCCCCTCGGGCAGCCCGGCCTCCTCCAGCAGCCGCATCAGATGGATCGCGGTGTGCGGGGTCAGCTCGCTCGGCTTCAGCACGAATGTGTTGCCGGCCGCGAGCGCCGGGGCGACCTTCCAGGCCGTCTGGAGGAGGGGGTAGTTCCAGGGGGTGATCAGCGCGCACACCCCGACCGGCTCGTACACGACCCGGCTGTCCACACTCGGCTGACCGGTGTCGACGACCCGGCCCGTCTCGGCGGTGGCCGCCCGCCCGAAGTAGCGGAAGCAGTTCGCGATGTCGTCGATGTCGTACTCGCTCTCCACCAGCCGTTTGCCGGTGTCGAGGGACTCGGCGCGGGCGAGCGCGTCCTTGTCGCGTACGAGGAGGTCGGCCACCCGAAGCAGCAGGTCACCGCGGTCGGCGGGCGAGGTGGTGGGCCAGGGGCCCTCGTCGAAGGCGCGGCGGGCGGCCGTGATCGCCTCCACGGTGTCCTTGCCGCCGGCCTCGTCGACGACCGCGACCAGGCTGCCGTCGGCGGGGCAGCGGATCTCGCGCGTCCGGTTGTCGAGCGCGGATCGCCATGCTCCGCCGATGAAAAGTTCGGGCATGTCTCTCGTTCCTCCTGGTCAGCGCCGTACGGCCGGCGCCCTCGCGGCTGGCGCCTAACCGGACGGCCGCGTTCTATGCCCAAGAGGGGGTCAAATGTGACGGTCGACACGCCTGGTCGGAGGCCTGGACACCCGAGGGAACCGCCTCTCACCTGCTGCGGCAGCCACTCGCGCGGGCTCCGATGTGGTGGCCGGTGGACACCAGCACACCACTCTTCGCGCGCACCCGCGAGGGGGCGGGCCCTGTGTCACGAGGGCCCGCCCCAGGTGTTCTACGGGTGCGACAGCTGCCCGGCGCCACCGCGCCGGCGTATCCGCTCCTGCGTGCGCTCCGCCGCCCGTGTCTCGCGGCGGACCCGGCGCCGCTCACGACGCAACGAGCGCGCCGTGCTGCTGGGGGCCGAGACCACGCCGTTGCGCTGGTTCCACACCTGGCGGGTCACCCAGACGTCCAGGACGCCCCAGGTCGCCGCGATGGTGCTCGCCACGCTGCTCAGGACCATCGGGAACGCCAGCCACGAACCCGCGAGGGTGGACAGGAACGCCACCATCGCCTGAAGCAGTGTCACCGCGATGATGAGGACCGCGCGCACCGCCGCCGTCCGCACCGGGTCGGGCAGCCGTCGCCTGCGCGCCGGCTCCTCGATCCACAACGGCCGGTAATGCACCCGTTCTTCGTCGCCCCGGGGCAGGATCCTTCGTTCTTCCACCGCGACGCTTTCCCCCGTCAGGAGGCCGCGATCCGGTTCCTGAGCGCCTCGCTCCGCCCTCTCGGGCGTCACCGCTCCGTCACCGGGCGCTACGCGCCGCTCCGCCGTGCCCATCAACTTGTCACTCCCCACCGCCGGTGGACCAACAGTCACCGGGTCCCGAGACCCGGCCCCCCACTGGTGCCCGACTTCCTCCGGTTCACGCCGCCTGGAAGCGGCTTGCGGGACCTGTGGCCGATTCCGCCCCCAATTCCCGTACAGAAAGACGATCGACGTGCACGGAAGATTCCCGCGGAACGAAAAAATCCGGCCAACTGGTGGACTTTCCCGACGAGATGCCACGGGTTCAAGTGCCTGACGGAGGGAGGCAATCTCTCCCAAAGGGCCGCCAACTCCCCATGTCCGGTTCGCCTCGGGTCCGGAGTGCGTCCTTCCTGCTCTTCGAGATACGTGTGAGTCGGTAGTAGGCTCACGCCGTTTGTTGACGCACATGTGTGCCCCCGGGCCTGGCGGGGGTCAAGCTGGGGGAGGCCATGCGCTTTCGCGGGAAATCGATCCGCCGGAAGATCGTGGCGCTGCTGCTCGTGCCCCTCGTGGCACTGACCGGTGTCTGGACGTTCGCCACGGTGCTGACGGGCCGTGAGGCGAGCGATCTCTTCAGGGTCGCGGACATCGTCGAGGAAGTCGGCTTCCCCACCGAGGACACCGTCCGGGTGCTCCAGCAGGAGCGCCGCCAGACCCTCGTCTACCTCGCCGACCCCCGCTCCGCCGAGGCGGTCACGGCACTCGACCGCAGCCGGGCCGCCACGGACAAAGCCGTCGAGGAGTTCCGGGAGCACGCCCGTGACGGCGAACTGCGGGACGAGATGGGCGAGGCCACCTCGCTCCGGCTGACGACGATCCTGGACGCCCTCGACACCCTGCCCTCGCTGCGGACCACCGTCGAGAGCGGCACCGTCACCGTCCCCCAGGCCCTCGGCCACTACAACGAACTCGTCGACCCCTGCTTCACCCTGCTGTCCAACCTCCCCGCGCTCGACAACGTGGAGATGGACAAGCAGGGCCGCGCCCTGGTCAACGTCGGCCGCGCCCGCGAACTCCTCTCCCGCGAGGACGCGCTGCTCAGCTCCGTGCTCGTCGCGGGCCGGATCACCCAGGAGGAGATCCGCGACTTCTCCGACCTCGTCGCCCAGCGCACCCTGCTGTACGAGATCAGCCTGCCGCAGCTGCCCGACGCCGAGCGCGAGCGCTTCGAGGGCTACTGGAAGAACGCCAGTTCCGCCCCCCTGCGCTCGGTCGAGCAGGCCGTCATCGCCTCCGACCCGGGCCGGCCCGCCGGCGTCACCGCGAAGCGCTGGGACACCTCCGTCGAGCCTGTCCTCGCCGACCTCCGCAACCTCAGCGTCGAGGCGGGCGACCGCTATCAGGACCGCGTCAGCCCGCTGGCCACCACCGTCATCCTCAAGGCCGCCGTCGCCGGCGTCCTCGGCCTCATCGCCCTGCTCGTCTCGCTCTTCATGTCCGTCCGCATCGGCCGTGTCCTCATCCGCGACCTGCGCAGGCTCCGCCAGGAGGCCCACGAGACCGCCGGGGTGCGACTGCCCAGCGTGATGCGCCGCCTCGCCGCGGGCGAACAGGTCGACGTGGAGACCGAGGTACCGCGCCTGGAGTACGACAGGAACGAGATCGGCGAGGTCAGCCAGGCCCTCAACACCCTGCAGCGGGCGGCCGTCGAGGCCGCCGTCAAGCAGTCCGAACTCCGCAGCGGCATCTCCGAGGTCTTCGTCAACCTCGCCCGCCGCAGCCAGGTCCTGCTGCACAAGCAGCTCACCCTGCTCGACACCATGGAACGCCGGACCGAGGACACCGACGAACTCGCCGACCTGTTCCGCCTGGACCACCTGACGACCCGTATGCGCCGGCACGCCGAGGGCCTCGTCATCCTCTCCGGCGCCGCCCCCTCCCGGCAGTGGCGCAAGCCCATCCAGCTCATGGACGTGGTCCGCGCGGCGGTCGCCGAGGTCGAGGACTACGAGCGGATCGAGGTCCGCCGGCTGCCCCGGGTCGCCGTGACCGGCCCCGCGGTCGCCGACATCACCCACCTCGTGGCCGAACTCCTGGAGAATGCCACGGTGTTCTCGCCGCCGCACACCGCCGTACAGGTGCTCGGCGAGCGCGTCGCCAACGGCTTCACCCTGGAGATCCACGACCGCGGCCTCGGCATGTCCGCCGAGGCCCTCCTCGACGCCAACCTCAAGCTGGCCGAGACCCCCGACTTCGAACTCTCCGACACCGACCGGCTCGGACTCTTCGTGGTCAGCCGTCTCGCCCAGCGCCAGAAGGTCCGCGTCTCCCTCCAGCCGTCCCCGTACGGCGGCACCACGGCCGTGCTGTTCATCCCCGACGCCCTCCTCACCGACGACGTCCCCGACACCAACGGCATCGGCTTCCGCCTCGACCGCGCCCACCCCACCCGGGAGGCCGAGCTGGAGGACGAGCGCAACGCCGCGCTCTCCCAGGTCCCGGTCCGCCTCCCGGGGCTCTCCGCCGCCATCCTCGACGGCCCCGTGGAACTGGAGGCCCCGGTCGACCCGGAGCCCCTCGGCTACCCGGGCGCCCTCGGCGAGGAGGACACCGAGCGCGGTGGGCTGTTCGGACCCCGCCGCTCCCTCACCGGCGTCGCCGACGAGCACCAGCAGCCGGTGCGTGAGGGCGAACACCGGGCCCCCCTCACCGACCCCGACCCGACGCTCGGCCCCGTACCGCTGCCGCAGCGGCGCACCCCCCATCTCGTCAGCTCGCACGGCCGTTCGGTGACCGGGGCCAGGGCACGGCAGCCGGAGGACGAGCCCGGACAGGGCCGTACGGCCGGCCCCGAGGGGATCGCCGACACCCGGCCGCTCAGCGCCCTGCGCGGCGACCGGCCCCAGCCGCCGGGCGCCCCCGGAGCCGACCGCACCGCACCCGGCGCCCTGCCCGGGTCGCACCGCGCCGGCGCCCTGCCCCCCGGCGGACACGAGGGCCCGGCCCTGCCCCAGCGCCGCCGTACGACTCCTGCGGGCGGCGCGGCCCCGACCACGGCGCCGTACGGCCCGGGCGAGCCCACCCCGCGCGCGGACACACCGACCGACCAGGCAGAATCAACTCCGGGCCTGTTGCCCCGACGCGTCCGACAGGCCAGTCTGGCA
Source organism: Streptomyces sp. NPDC107538 (assembly GCF_055657445.1). Classification (NCBI taxonomy): domain Bacteria; kingdom Bacillati; phylum Actinomycetota; class Actinomycetes; order Kitasatosporales; family Streptomycetaceae; genus Streptomyces; species Streptomyces sp. NPDC107538. Next base: position 187,981 of record NZ_JBVKAY010000015.1, read on the forward strand.
CCGCAGTTGAAGGACGGGCCCGACCGGCGTGCCGAGCGCGAGAGGTCCCGCCCGGAGCGGCGCCCGGAGCCGACCGAACGGGACGCCGACGAGGTACGCAGCCGTATGGCCTCGCTCCAACGAGGCTGGCGGCGCGGCCGCGAGGAGAACGCCGAGGGCGACGACGCCCAGGACGTCTCAGCACCACGAGGAACGACTAAGGGGGACGGTCGATGACCGCACCGAAGGCCGAAGGGCACACCGCGACCGGCATGTCCGGCGAGCTGAACTGGCTCCTGGACGATCTGGTGCAGCGCGTCGCCAGCATCCGCAAGGCGCTCGTGCTCTCCAGCGACGGACTGCCCACGGGCGTCTCCGCGGACCTCACCAGAGAGGACAGCGAGCATCTGGCCGCCGTCTCCTCCGGCTTCCACAGCCTCGCCAAGGGCGTCGGCCACCACTTCGAGGCGGGCAGCGTCCGGCAGACCGTCGTCGAACTCGACGAGGCCTTCCTCTTCGTCACGGCCGCCGGTGACGGCAGCTGCCTCGCCGTCCTCGCCGACGCCGAGGCGGACATCGGCCAGGTCGCCTACGAGATGACCCTCCTCGTCAAGCGGGTCGGCGTACATCTGGGCTCCGCCCCGCGCGCCGACGGCCCCCTCGGCGGGTAGTGGGACGGCATGAGCCGAGACGGTCAGGGAAGAAGCCACTGGTTCGACGACGAGGCCGGACCAGTGGTGCGTCCGTACGCGATGACACGCGGCCGGACCAATCACGCGATCCAGCACCGCCTCGACCTGATCGCCGTGGTCGTCACGGAACCGCACGTCGGCGACCCGGAGGAGGACCACTCCCTCTCCCCTGAGCACGTCCGCATCGTCGAACTCTGCCGTGACACCCCCCAGTCGGTGGCCGAACTGGCCGCCGACCTGGACCTGCCCGTCGGAGTCGTCCGCGTCCTCGTCGGAGACCTCGTGGACGAGGAACTCGTCCATGTGACCCGTCCCGTCCCACCCGCCGAGCTGGTCGACGAGAGCATCCTGCGCGATGTCATCAACGGCCTGAGGGCGCTCTGACCAGCACGGAATCGGAGCGGGGCGGGGCGGATCCGTGACAGACAACCATCCAGCAGGAGAAAGACCGATGATCCTCGGGCGCTCTGAGCGCGGCACACCTCCGGTCGAGCCCGTCACGCTCAAGATCCTCGTGGCCGGCGGCTTCGGCGTGGGCAAGACGACCTGCGTCGGCGCGGTCAGCGAGATCAAGCCACTGCGCACCGAGGAGGTGCTCACCGAGGCCGGCCGCCCGGTCGACGACACCAGCGGTGTGGAGAACAAGACCACCACCACCGTCGCCATGGACTTCGGGCGCATCACGCTCCGCGAGGACCTGGTCCTGTACCTGTTCGGCACCCCCGGCCAGGACCGCTTCTGGTTCCTCTGGGACGAACTCGCCCTCGGCGCGCTCGGCGCGGTCGTGCTCGTCGACACCCGCCGGCTGGAGGACTGCTTCGCCGCCGTCGACTACTTCGAGCGCCGCTCCATCCCCTTCGTGATCGGCGTCAACTGCTTCGACGACGCCGCGCGCTACCCGGCCGAGACCGTCCGCCAGGCCCTCGACCTCGACCCCGAGGTGCCGATCGTGCTGTGCGACGCCCGCAGCCGGGACTCGGTCAAGGACGTCCTGGTCTCCGTCGTCCGGCACGCGATGACGTTCGCCACCGAGCACCGCCAGCCCGCCGCCACCTGAGGCACGACCCGTACCCCCGCCGACAGGGGTACGGGCCGCGGCTTCTCTCAGCCGGCCTCGTCCTCGTGCCAGCCGAGGCTCTTCTCGACCGCCTTGCGCCAGTTGTGGTACTCGCGGTCACGGACGGACGCCTCCATGCCCGGCGTCCACTCGACGTCCTTGCGCCAGTGCGACTTCAGCTCGTCCAGGTCGTTCCACACCCCGGTCGCCAGCCCGGCCGCGTACGCGGCACCCAGACAGGTCGTCTCCGAGACCCGGGGCCGGATCACCGGCACGCCCAGGACGTCCGCCTGATGCTGCATCAGCAGATTGTTCTTGGTCATGCCCCCGTCGACCTTGAGGGTCGTGATGTGCACCCCGGAGTCCTGGAACATGGCGTCCACGACCTCCCGCGTCTGCCAGCTCGTCGCCTCCAGCACCGCGCGCGCGAGATGGGCCTTCGTGACGTACCTCGTCAGCCCGGTCACGACCCCGCGCGCGTCCGACCGCCAGTAGGGCGCGAACAGACCGGAGAACGCGGGCACGATGTACGCCCCGCCGTTGTCGTCGACGCTCGCCGCCAGGGACTCGATCTCGTCGGCGGTACGGATGATGCCGAGCTGGTCGCGGAACCACTGCACCAGGGCCCCCGTGATCGCGATCGACCCCTCCAGGCAGTACACCGGCGCCTCCCCGCCGATCTTGTACCCCATGGTCGTGAGCAGCCCGTTCTTCGACGGCACGGGCCGGTTCCCTGTGTTGAGCAGCAGGAAGCTCCCGGTGCCGTACGTGTTCTTCGCCGTGCCCACGTCGTAGCAGGCCTGCCCGAACACCGCGGCCTGCTGGTCGCCGAGCGCCGACGCGACGGGTACGCCGGCCAGGGGGCCCACGGCGGTGCCGTACACCTCGGCGGAGGACCTGATCTCCGGGAGGATCGCCTCCGGGACGTTCATCGCGGAGAGGATCGAGGCGTCCCACTGGAGGGTCTCCAGGTTCATCAGCATGGTCCGCCCGGCGTTGGTGACGTCGGTGACGTGCCGGCCGCCGTCGGTGCCGCCGGTCAGGTTCCAGATCAGCCAGGAGTCGACGGTGCCGAACGCGATCTCGCCGCGCTCGGCACGGGCCCTCAGCCCCGGCACGTTGTCGAGCAGCCAGGCGGCCTTCGGGCCGGAGAAGTAGCTGGCCAGCGGGAGCCCGGTCCGCTCACGGAAGCGATCCTGTCCGTCCGTGCCGCCGAGTTCGTTGCAGAGCGCCGAGGTACGGGTGTCCTGCCAGACGATCGCGTTGTGCACGGGCTTGCCCGTCCGCCGGTCCCACAGGACCGTCGTCTCGCGCTGGTTGGTGATGCCGAGTGCACTGACCTGGTCCGCGCGCAGGCCCGCCTTCGCGAGGGCCCCGGCGACCACCGCCTGCACCTTCGACCAGATCTCGGTGGCGTCGTGCTCCACCCATCCCGGCTTGGGGAAGATCTGACGGTGCTCGCGCTGGTCGACGGCGACGATGGCACCGCCGTGGTCGAAGACGATGCAGCGGCTCGACGTGGTGCCCTGATCGATGGCGGCGACGTACTTCTGGGCGTTGGCGTTGTCCGGCATGACATCCCCTCACGTGTGACGTGTGACGTGTGACTTGTGCGTTCACGTCCTGCGTCGGTTGCGTCGGAACGCTGGGTCGTATCAGAAGGCTGCGTTGTAGAGGAGACCCGCGAGCGCACCGCCGACCAGGGGCCCGACGACCGGGATCCAGGCGTAACCCCAGTCCGAGGTGCCCTTGTTCGGGATCGGCAGGAAGGTGTGCACGATGCGCGGTCCGAGGTCACGGGCCGGGTTGATGGCGTAGCCGGTGGGCCCGCCGAGGGAGAGACCGATGCCGACGACGAGGAACGACACCAGCAGCACCGAGATGCCGGAGCCGTAGATCCCGGCCTCCTCGCCGGGGATCTGGCCGATGCCGATACCCGTGTTCCGGCCGAAGGCGAGGATCGGCAGGACCAGGGCGATCGTCGCGACGATCTCCGTGATCAGGTTGGCGGCGGGGTTCCGGATCTCCGGGATGGTGGAGAAGATCCCTAGGGTCGGCGTCGGTTCGTCCGCGGTACCTTCGGTGGTGCCCGCCGTGGTGCCCGTGGTGCTCTCCTTGCGGACGTTCGCCTGGAAATGCGCGAGATAGACGAGGTAGGCAAGCACCGCCCCGAGCATCGCGCCGACCAGCTGCCCGAGCAGATACACCCAGACCTTGTCCCAGGTCTCCGTGTCGACCGCGATCCCTATCGTCACCGCCGGGTTGAGGTGGCCGCCCGACAGGGGAGCGGCGGTGTAGGCGCCCGCCAGTACGGCGAAGCCCCAGCCGAACGCGATGACGATCCAGCCCGACGCCCTCGCCTTCGAGAACCTGAGGGTGACGGCGGCGCACACACCGGCGCCGAAGAGAATCAGGATCGCCGTACCGATGACCTCACCGACGAATATGTCTCCGTTGCTCATGGCGGCTCCTTGGCCCGGCCCGGAGTGATCGACCCCGGACCTTCCGTGCAGGGTGCGTTCCCATGGCCACCTCAGCCGTGGGCAGGGAGGATCCCGCGCCCCGCCCGGCGTCCGTGACGAGCGTGCCGTCGCGGTCGAATCGCCCGTGGTCCACGGCCCGTTGCCCGAGCGGCGCGGTGCACAAAGAGGCCCGAATCCGGCGATGCCGACCGACACCGGAAGTGTTCACCGGCACCCAGGGGGCGTCAAGAACAGGAACAGCAACGGTTGAAGGCGGCTACGGGGCGCGCATATCGGCGCGCCGACGCCTCGCCCGTCCGCGCCCGCGTGGCTCTGCCGCCCTCTCCCGCCCCAGCCGCCCGGCGCCCTCGCGGCTTCCCCGCCCCGACCACACCCCTCGGCCCGCTCGTACCCTGCAACGCCCCCAGTCGCCCAGCTCCTCCCCTTCCCCCCAGCCCCGGCCCCCAAGCCCCCGCCCTAGCCCGTCGCCACCACCTCGGCCCCCCGCCGAACCTCGTGTCCCGGCATCCCGGCCCGCCCCAGTACCCAACTGGCCCCGCCCAGCGCCTTGGCCGCCTTCTTCAGCGGGGCCAGGCACGCGGCGGCCTGGCGGTGGTCGGCGACGCTGCCCGGCGCGCACACGACCGTGGCCAGCGACAGCGTCACGGCGTGTCCGGCGGCGGACCAGGGCGTGTCGAGCATCGCCTCGGCGAGCGGATCGAGCCCGTCCGGTTCGGCGAGGAACAAGAAGTCGTCACCCCCGATGTGCCCCACCCGGACCGCCCCCGACGCGGCCCGCTGCAACGTCCGCCCCACCGAACGGATCAACTCGTCCCCGGCCGCGAACCCCGCCCCGTCGTTGACCTGCTTGAAGTGGTCGACGTCCAGCCAGCTCAACGCGAACGCCCGCCCGTCCGCGATCCACCGGTCCACCTCACCCGTGACCGCGTCCGAACCGGGCAGCCGCGTCAGCGGATTGAGCCCCGCCGCCTCCTCGACCCGGCTCTCCGCGAGCGCCCGCAGCAGATCCGCCAGCCGTACGACGCCCACACACCGTCCGCACCGGTCCACCACCGCGACATCGTCGGACGTACGGTCCCGGTCCCCGACCGCCGCCACGTCGAGCACCTCCCACGCCGTTGCGTCCACCTCGACCGTCCGCGGCGCATCACCCAGCCGGGCCGCCGGCCGGTCGGCGTACAGCGCGTGCCCGTACCGGGCCGACAGCGACAGCAGGAACCGCGACCGGTGCACCGACCGCACCGGCCTCCCGGCACCGTCCACGAGCAGCACCCCGGACACCTCGGGCGCGCCGGTGAGCAGGGCCCGGACCTCGCCCGCCGAAGCCGTCGCGGGCAGCAGCGCGGCCGGCCGCAGGAACTGCCGCACCGAAGGCTCCGAGACCGGCGCGGACATCCCGGGAGAGAGCGCCGGGACGTACACCTCGGCGGCGGGCAGGCGCGCGGGCGGCGCGAACAACTCGCCCTGCGCCCACTGCGCGCCCGCCGCCACCGCGACCGCGCACTGCGCCTCCGTCTCGACCCCCTCGACCGACAGCAGCGCGCCCACCTGGTCGCACAGCGTCCGCATCGCCCGTACGGCCGCCGGCCGCGTCAGCAGCGACGCGTCCAGCTTGACCAGGTCGGGCTCCACATCCACGAGCAACCGCAGCGGTACGTCACCGTCGCCGACCCCGTCCGCACAGATCCGGAAGCCCTCGCCCCGCAGCACGGCGACCGCCTCCAGCAGCGCCGGCCGCGGCACATGCGTGTACGGCGGCACGACGTCGACGGTCACCTCCCACGGCAGCCGCCCGGCCTCCCGTACGGCGTCCCGCAGCGCGGCCAGTCCGCCCAGGTCGGCCAGGGTCGCGGCGAAGACGTTCACATGCAGCGGCAGCAGGGTCTCCCGGCGTGCCGCCGCCCGGATCGCCGACGCGGCCAGCCTGCCGTCGAGTTCCGGGTTCCGGCGGGCCTCGGCGAGGACGTCACCGGCCTCCGGACGCGCGAGTATCTCCAGCGCGGCGACGCCTCCGGTCGCCAGGTTGACGACCGGCTGGAAGGCGAAGCGAAGCGTGTCCGACCAGGAGTGCACGGGAGCATGATGACGCCACCACCGCCGCCCGGGACGCGGTTCATGCGCTGTTCACGCGGCTTTCCCGGCCCGTCACAGCACATGCGCACACCTGTCTGAGACAGCCGATGACCCGTCCCCTCCCCATCACCCGCGCCGAGACACCCACCTGCCCCATCACCCGCCCCAGACACCCGCTCCCAAGCACCCGCACCAAGTCACCGTCACCGAACGGCCACCACCGCCGACCCATGCCCGAACAACCCCTGATTGGCGCTGATCCCCACCCGCGCCCCCTCGACCTGCCGATCGGTCGCCTGTCCCCGCAGCTGCCAGACCAACTCGCACACCTGGGCGATCGCCTGCGCCGGAACCGCCTCGCCGAAGGAGGCCAGCCCGCCGCTGGCGTTCACCGGTATGCGCCCGCCCAGCGCCGTCACACCGTCCCGCAGCAGCTTCGCGGCCCCACCCTCGCCGCACAGCCCGAGATCCTCGTACCACTGCAACTCCAGCGCCGTAGACAGGTCGTACACCTCGGCGCACGACAGATCCTCGGGCCCGACGCCCGCCTCCTCGTACGCCGCCCGCGCGATCGACGCCCGGAACGTCTCGTCCGGCGGCGCCACCGCGACCGCCGAGTCCGTGGCGATGTCCGGCAGATCCAGCACCGTGTGGGGATAGCGGGGCGTCACCGTGGACACCGCCCGTATCCGCACCGGCTCGGCCACCCCGTGCCGCCGCGCGAACTCCATGCTGGACAGCACCAGTGCCGCACCCCCGTCCGAGGTCGCGCAGATGTCCAGCAGCCGCAGCGGATCGGCGACCACGGGAGAGGCCGCGACCTCCTCGACGGTGACCCGCTTGCGATAGCGCGCGTACGGATTGAGCGCCCCCGGCGCGGAGTTCTTCACCTTGACCCGCGCGAAGTCCTCCTGTGTGTCCCCGTGCACCGCCATCCGCCGTCGCGCGTACAGCCCGAAGTACGTCGGATTGGTGGCCCCGAGCACCCGGAACCGCAGCCAGTCCGGATCGTCCGCCCGGTCCCCTCCGGCGGGCCGGAAGAACCCCTTCGGGGCCGAGTCCGCGCCCACGACGAGCACCACGTCCGCGAGGCCCGCCAGGATCTGGGCCCGCGCGGTGCCCACCGCCTGTGCCCCGGACGCACAGGCCGCGTACACGCTCGTCACCCGGGCCCCCTGCCAGCCCAGCGCCTTGGCGAAGGTCGCCCCCGCCACATAGCCCGGATAACCGCCACGCACCGTGTCCGCCCCGACGACCGAGCCGACGTCCCGCCAGTCGACCCCCGCGTCGCTCAGCGCCGCACGCGCCGCCGCCGTCCCGTACTCGACGAAACTCCTTCCCCACTTGCCCCACGCGTGCATGCCCGCACCCAGCACCGCCACCTCACCCGTCACGCCCCCACCCCCGTCGGCCGCCAGTGCCAGGTCGTCCAGGTCGTCTCCGCGTCCTCGTTCAGCACACCGGGGACGACCTCCACCTCCATGCCCACCGCCAGATCGGCGACGGTGACCCCGGGAACCGCCTGTCCCAGCACCACGAGACGTTCTTCGGCCAGCTCCACAGCGATCAACGCGTACGGCTCCCACGGAAGTTCCGGATCGGACACGTAGGGTGACGGAGGCCGGTACCGGCCGTCGGTGTACGACCACACGCGCCCCCGGCGCGACAACGGCACCTGGCGCAGCTCACCGCCCGGACAGCCCGGATTGCGGCACAGGACGTCCTCACGCGGGAAGAACACCGAGGCACACGCCGAACAGCGCGTACCGAGCAACCGGAACGCCTCGCCCTCCCCGGTGAACCAGCCGGCGACCACCGGTGTACGACTTCGCGACAAAATCCCTCCCCGTGCGAGCGGATCTGATGGGCCGTCAGAATTCATCAGGAGTCTGGCACGCGCATCCCGAATTGGGCAGGCCCCCGGAGAACCAACGGGCCCCGGGCGGCGTCGGAGTATCGGGAGGGCCGGCCGGGGCCCACGGGGGTGGTTCCGGCCGGCCCTCACCCCTGTCCGCGGACTCTCCGGCATGGCGCATTGCGCCGCCCCGGTAAGACGACCAGCAGATGATCGGATACAGTCCGCCGCGTGTCCGCGAATCAACACCCACCCGCCAACTCCGCACGCGACTCGCACTGTTCGAGCTGCGGAGCGCCCTACGGAGAGGGCGTTTCCGGCTGGCCCCGCACCTGCGAGGCCTGCCACACCGTGGCCTACCGCAATCCGCTCCCCGTTGCGGTGGCCCTCCAGCCCGTGTACGACACCAAGGGCACAGCCCTCGTCGTGATCACACGGACCATCGCCCCCGCGCGCGGGGGCACCGCCCTGCCCGGCGGCTTCATCGACCACCGGGAGGACTGGCGGCACGCCGTCGTCCGTGAACTCAAGGAGGAGACGGGCATCTGCGCGGCCGACCGCGACGTGCGCCTCGCCGACGCCATGAGCTCACCCGACGGTCATCTGCTGCTGTTCGGGCTCCTCCCGGAGCGCCCGGCCGCCACGCTGCCGTCGCCCGTCCCCACGGACGAGACGGAGGGCTGGCACCTGCTGCGCAGACCCACCGAACTCGCCTTCCCCCTGCACACCCTGGCCGTCCGGGCCTTCTTCGACGGCCGCTACATCTGAGCCGAACCCACCGCAGAGCCGACCCGGCTCACTCCCGGTCGAGCCCGCGTACCCGCACGGGATACGAAGGCTCGACCGGACCCTCGTCCCCGTCCCGCTCCACGACCACCCGCGGCCCCTCCCAGCGCGCCGTGTACCGCTCGACCTCCGGCTCGTCCCAGCCGTCGCCCGCGTCCGGCACCACGAGCCCGCCCCCCGTCCGCCCGCGCGCGGGTGCCCACACCTCCAGCTCCAGGCCGCCGTCGGCGCCCCGGACCGGCAGCACGGCACCCGCGCGCGCGAGTACCGGGATCCGCGACAGCGGCGCGTCCAGCAGCACCTGCCCCGGCCCCTCGTACGCCTGCCCGGTCACCGTGTCGTACCAGCGCCCCCGCGGCAGCTGCACCGCACGCCGGTCCGCACCCGGATCCAGCACCGGCGCCACCAGCAGACAGTCACCCAGCAGGAACGCGTCCTCACAGTCCCGCAACGTCCGGTCCTCGGGCGCCCCCCACCACAACGGACGCGCATAGGGCGCCCCCGTACGGCGCGCCAGATGAGCCAGCGTCATGAAGTACGGCAGCAGCCGCCGCCGCTCCACGAGCGCCACGCGCGCGTGCCCGAGCGTCTCCTCCCCGAACTCCCACGGCTCCCGGCGCCCCGCCCGCAGACTCGCGTGCGTACGGAACAGCGGCAGATACGCGCCCAGCTGGAACCACCGCAGATACAGCTCCGGCGAAGGGCTCCCGTCGAACCCGCCCACATCCGGCCCCGAGTACGGCACCCCGCACAACCCCAGCCCCAGCACCAGCGAGAGCGACGCCCGCAGCCCCGGCCAGCCCGTCGCCACGTCCCCCGACCACGTGCCCCCGTAGCGCTGCATACCGGCCCACCCGGACCGCGAGAACACGAACGGCCGCTCCCCGGGCACCAGCTCGCGCAGCCCCTCGTACCCGGCGCGGGCCATGCAGAGCGCGTACACGTTGTGGGCCTCGCGATGGTCGCCGCCCCGGCCCTCCAGATCGTGCCGCACCGACCGCGGCAACGTGTTCTCGCCGAACGCCGTGAACGACGTCGGCTCGTTCATGTCGTGCCAGAACCCGGCGAACCCCTGCGCCAGCCGCTCCTCGTAGAGACCACCCCACCACGCACGCGTACGCGCACGCGTGAAGTCCGGGTAGACCGACTCCCCGGGCCACACCAGGCCCTCCACGACCTCGCCGGCCGCGTCCCGCACGAACGCGTCCTCGGCCGTCCCGCCGTCGAACACCGCGTCGCCCGGCTCCGCCTTGACCGCCGCGTCGACGATCGACACCAGCCGGATCCCGTCCCGCCGCAACTCGTCGGCGAGATCCGGCAGTTTCGGGAAGTTCTCCGTGTCCACCGTGAACACCCGGTGCGCGTCGTAGTGGTCGATGTCCAGATGGACCGCGTCCAGCGGCAGACCGTGCTCCTGGTAGCCCGCGACGATCCGCCGCACCTCCTGCTCGCTCCCGAAGCCCCACCGCGCGTGATGGTGCCCCAGCGCCCACGCGGGCGGCAGCGCCGGAGCACCCGTCAGAGCCGCCCAGGCGTGCAGCACGCGCGCGGGGGTGCCCACGATCACCCAGCAGCGCAGCGGCCCGCCGTCCATCCGCACCTCGGACGTCCCCGCCCGGTCGTGCCCCGACCCGGCCCCCTCCTCGCCCTCGCGCAGCGTCACCGTCCCGTCCCACGTGCTGTCGTGGAACACCAGATGCGTCGCCGCGTCGGCCACCACCAGTTGCACCGGCATCGTGATGTACAGCGGATCGTCACCGGGTGCGAACGTGTGTCCGGGGTCGGTGTTCCACAGCCGATACGTTCCGCCACGCAGCCGGGGCCCGGCCGCACGCCCGCCCAGACCGAAGAACCGCGCGTCGGCCGCCACCTCCGAGCGCTGCACCCACCGCGCCTGGCCCCCGCCGACCGGCTCCCACCACCGGGGCGGCAGATCACGCCGCAGCGTCACCCCACCGGGCGTACGCACCTCCACGGCCCCGTGCCGCGACACCATGACCGTCACCCGCTCGGCCACGACCCGCCAGCCGCCGTCCTTGTCCGGCTCCAGAACGGCCCGCGGATCCGGCTCGGGACACCGCCCCGCGAGCGCGTACGACGGCTCCGGCTCAGCCCCGTCCCAGCCCCAGAAGACTGCGCCGTTCACATCGACGGTGACCCGCAGCGCCGACCGTCCGAACCGCACGACCCCACCGCCAGGACCCGGCTCCACGTCCACCACCGGCCCCGGCACCCGGGCCCGTTCCGCGCCCCGCGCCGGCAACCCGACGGCGTCGGCCCGCCTCCTGCGCCACGCGGCCCGCACCGTGCGCAGCCCCTGGGCCGCCCCCGCCGAACCGATCAATTTCACCGAACGCACCAGGTCACGACCGTCCATGCCGTTCACCCTGCCACTGACCCGGCTAATCGTGTGAGCCGTTCAACTTCCGTTCACCCGTGGTGGTGGCACATCTTCATCTGGCCGTTCACCTACGGCTCACCCTGGTGCGGAAGTCGATCACATGGCATCGTCCGTGACAGCCGCGTCACGCGCACACCCCTGCCCGTGCGCGCCCGACGCACACCACGCGCACCGTCCCGGGAGCCGCCCCATGACCTCAGCGAACCCCTCGCCGCTCTGGCAGCCCGACGCCGAACGCGTCGCCCGAGCCCGGATCACCGCGTTCCAGTCCTGGGCCGCCGCACACCACGGAGCCCCTTCCGAGGGCGGCTACCCGGCCCTGCACCGCTGGTCCGTCGACGAACTCGAGACGTTCTGGAAGGCCGTCACCGAGTGGTTCGACGTACGGTTCGCCACCCCCTACGCGCGCGTGCTCGGCGATCGCGCCATGCCCGGCGCCCAATGGTTCCCCGGCGCCACCCTCAACTACGCCGAACACGCCCTCCGCGCGGCCGACGCCCGCGCCGACGAACCGGCCCTGCTGCACGTCGACGAGACCCACGAACCCCGCCCGGTGACCTGGTCCCAGCTGCGCCGCCAGGTCGGCTCCCTCGCCGCCGAACTGCGCGCCCTCGGCGTACGCCCCGGCGACCGCGTCAGCGGCTACCTCCCCAACATCCCCGAGGCCGTCGTCGCCCTCCTCGCCACGGCCGCAGTCGGCGCCGTCTGGACCTCCTGCGCCCCGGACTTCGGCGCCCGCAGCGTCCTCGACCGCTTCCAACAGGTCGAACCCGTCGTCCTGTTCACCGTCGACGGCTACCGCTACGGCGGCAAGGAACACGACCGCCGCGACACCGTCGCCGAACTCCGCCGCGAACTGCCCACCCTGCGCGCCGTCGTCCACATCCCCGTCCTCGGCACCGAAGCCCCCGAAGGCGCCCTGGAATGGTCGTCCCTGACCTCGGCGGACGTCACCCCCACTTTCGAACAGGTCCCCTTCGCCCACCCGTTGTGGGTGCTCTACTCCTCCGGCACCACCGGCCTCCCCAAGGCCATCGTCCAGTCCCAGGGCGGCATCCTGGTCGAACACCTCAAACAGCTCGGCCTGCACTGCGACCTCGGCCCCGAGGACCGCTTCTTCTGGTACACCTCCACCGGCTGGATGATGTGGAACTTCCTCGTCTCCGGCCTCCTCACCGGCACCACCGTCGTCCTGTACGACGGCAGCCCCGGGTACCCCGACACCGGCGCCCAGTGGAGCGTCGCCGAACGCACCGGCGCCACCCTCTTCGGCACCTCCGCCGCCTACGTCATGGCCTGCCGGAAGGCCGACGTCCACCCGGGACGCGACTACGACCTCTCCCGCGTCCAGTGCGTCGGCACCACCGGCTCCCCGCTCCCGCCCGACGGCTTCCGCTGGCTCCACGACGAGGTCCGCGAGGACCTCTGGATCGCCTCCGTCAGCGGCGGCACCGACGTCTGCTCCTGCTTCGCCGGTGCCGTCCCCACCCTCCCCGTCCACATCGGCGAACTCCAGGCACCCAGCCTCGGCACCGACCTCCAGTCCTGGGACCCCAGCGGCAAGCCCCTCGTCGACGAGGTCGGCGAACTCGTCGTCACCAACCCCATGCCGTCCATGCCGATCCACTTCTGGAACGACCCCGACGGCACCCGCTACCACGACAGCTACTTCGACACCTATCCCGGAGTCTGGCGCCACGGCGACTGGATCACCCTCACCTCCCGCGGCTCCGTCGTGATCCACGGCCGCTCCGACTCCACCCTCAACCGCCAGGGCGTCCGCATGGGGTCGGCCGACATCTACGAAGCCGTCGAACGCCTCCCCGAGATCAAGGAATCCCTCGTCATCGGCATCGAACAACCCGACGGCGGCTACTGGATGCCCCTCTTCGTCCAACTCGCCCCGGGCGCCACCCTCGACGACACCCTCCTCGACCGCATCAAACGCACCATCCGCGAGAACCTCTCCCCCCGACACGTCCCCGACGAGGTCATCGAAGTCCCCGGAGTCCCGCACACCCTCACCGGCAAACGCATCGAGGTCCCCGTCAAACGACTCCTCCAGGGCACCCCCCTGGAAAAGGCGGTCAACCCCGGCTCCATCGACAACCTCGACCTCCTGCGCTTCTATGAGGACCTGGCCCGCAAACGCGCCTGATCACCCTCGGCCGACGGGCATTGTCAGTGGCGCCGATTACTGTGAGTGAGCATTGATCGACCGCTCGCACAGGGGGAAGCCATGCCTGACACCCGCCACCAGACCATGCGACGCGTCCTGCGCCGCGAGATCGCCGGCACCATCGGCCTGCTGGCCGACGAACACGACTTCACCGCCATGCGGCGCTACCGCAGCTTCACCTTCGACGACCACCCGACCTACCTCCGCCAAGTGGAAGCCCTGCTCCGGACCCTCGCCGCGCAGGGCAACCACACCACGGTCGCCCTCTTCGACCCCGACGAGTACGCCGAGTTCTGCGCCGACACCGGCCTCGAACCCGACACCCCCTCAAGCCGCACCCGCTTCACCGCCGAACTGGCCGCGACCGGCGCCGCCGTCCCCTACGAGGGCCAGCCCCTCGCCGAACTCGTCCCCGACCTGATCGACGAAGCCGTCCGCCTCGCCACCTGGGAGTACGCCACCACACTCCTCGCCCAGATCGGCGAGTGCGCCTCCTGCGGCGAGGACATCGGCCGCGCCGCCTTCTCCCGCGCCATGCACCTGCTCAAGCGCGTCCTCGACACCGCGGGCCCCGGCGAACGCCACCTCGTCTGCAGCGTCTCGGCCAGGCCCCAGGCACTGGCCGCCGCCCTCCACGCCGACCAGGACGACGAAGGCGCCACCCGCCTCGACGAAGCCGAGGCCCTGGAGTTCGCCACCGTCCTGGCCGTAGGCATCGCCACCCGCAGCCCCGGCGGACTCGTCATGCGCACCACCGCCCCGGACCACACCGACCGCGTCTACGGCTGGCGCCTGCGCGGCGACGGCCTCGCCCCCCTCACCGCCGGAGAGGTCTTCGACGCCTACTGCACCGACATGGATTCCGGCGACCTCGTCTCCCCGGAGTCCGGCGTCGACTACAGCACCCCACCCGACCTCGGGGACGACCTCGCCGGGGGAGGCCCGGCCACGGACGGACACACCCACTGAACGGGCGAGGGGCGCCCCACCCACAGGTGGAGCGCCCCTCGACACCGACTGGACGTCAAGCGCCCGCCCATCACGACCTACTCGCCCGACAGCACCGCCTGCGCGGCACCGCGTGCCTCCTCGGCCGTGTCCGCCGCACGCGCCGCGGCCGCGGCCCGCTCGCACTGCGCCAGCGTGTACTTCGCCAACGTCCCCCGCACATACGGAATCGACGCCGCACCCATGGACAAGGAGGTGACCCCCAGACCGGTCAGCACACACGCGAGCAGCGGGTCCGACGCCGCCTCACCGCACACCCCACAGCTCTTGCCCTCGGCCTTCGCCGCGTCCGCGGACAGCGCGACCAGGTCGAGCAGCGCGGGCTGCCACGGATCCTGCAACCGCGACACCGCACCCACCTGCCGGTCGGCCGCGAACGTGTACTGCGCGAGGTCATTCGTCCCCAGCGACAGGAACTCGACCTCCTGCAGGATCGACCGCGCCCGCAGCGCCGCCGACGGAATCTCCACCATGGCACCGAACTTGGCCCGCAGCCCCGCCTCTCGACAGGCGTCGGCGAACGCCTTGGCGTCCGTGCGGTCCGCGACCATCGGCGCCATGACCTCAAGGTGGACCGGCAGCCCCTCGGCGGCCTTCGCCAGCGCGGTCAGCTGCGTCCGCAGCACCTCGGGGTGGTCGAGCAGCGTCCGCAGCCCGCGCACACCGAGCGCCGGGTTCGGCTCGTCGGCCGGCGTCAGGAACTCCAGCGGCTTGTCGGCACCGGCGTCGAGCACCCGTACGACCACACGCCCCTCGGGGAAGGCCTCCAGCACCTGTCGGTACGCCTCGACCTGCTTCTCCTCGGACGGCGCCGTCTTGCTGTCGTCGAGGAACAGAAACTCGGTACGGAACAGCCCGACACCCTCGGCCCCGGCCTCCACGGCCGCCGGCACATCGGCGGGACCGCCCACATTGGCCAGCAGCGGAACCCGGTGACCGTCCGAGGTCGTCCCCGGCCCGCTGGACGCGGCCAGCGCGGCCTTCCGCGCCGCCGCCGCGGCCTCCAGCTCGGCCTTCTTCTCCGCACTCGGGTCCACGAAGATCTCACCGGTACTGCCGTCCACGGCGATCACCGTGCCCTCGGCCAGCTCCCCGGCTCCCGGCAGCGCCACCACGGCCGGCACCCCGAGTGCCCGCGCCAGAATCGCGCTGTGACTGGTGGGCCCACCCTCCTCGGTGACGAAACCGAGCACGAGCGTCGGATCGAGCAGTGCCGTATCCGCGGGCGCCAGGTCACGCGCGATGAGCACGTACGGCTCGTCGCTGTCCGGCACACCCGGCATCGGAACCCCGAGCAGCCGGGCGACGATACGATTCCGCACATCGTCGAGGTCGGCCACGCGACCCGCGAGGTACTCACCGGCTCCGGCCAGCAGCGCACGGTACGCGGCGAAGGCGTCGTAGACAGCCCGCTCCGCCGTGCTCCCCACGGCGACCCGACGCTCCACATCCGCCATCAGCTCGGGGTCCTGGGCCATCAGGGCCTGGGCCTCCAGCACGGCCTGCGCCTCGCCCCCGGCCAGATTGCCGCGCGCGATCAGATCGGCGGCCACCGCGTCCACCGCCTTACGGGCGCGTCCCTGCTCACGCTCCGCGTCCTCCGCCGGGATCTGCTTGGCGGGCGGCTCCAGCACCGCCGTCCCCATATGCCGAACCTCGCCGATCGCCACACCGTGGCTCACACCGACGCCTCGCAGTGTTGTCTCCATCTCACCTGTCTCCGATAGTGCGGCGGGTCCCGCCGCCGCGGTGGTTGTGGAACTTGGGGGCGCTACGGCCCCGACGTCACTGCCAGCCGAAGAGCGTGTCGCCGGCCTTCACTTCGCCGTCCTCACGAAGTTCGGAGAGGGAGTCGGCCGTGGCCTCCAGTGCCACGACGGGGCAGACCGGGGACTTGCCCGCGGCCTCGACGGCGGCGGGGTTCCAGCGCACCACGGCCTGCCCCCGCTGCACGGTGTCCCCCTTGTTGACGAGCACCTCGAAGCCCTCACCGTTCAGCTGCACGGTGTCGATACCGAGGTGCGTCAGCACCCCGTGTCCCTCGCTGTCGACCACGACGAACGCGTGCGGGTGCAGGGAGACGACGACTCCGTCGACGGGGGCGACAGCCTCTCCCGCCTCACGCACGGGGTCGATCGCCGTGCCGGGGCCGACCATCGCTCCCGAGAAGACGGGGTCCGGTACGGCGGCCAGTCCGATGGCACGACCTGCAAGAGGGGACGTCACGGTGGTCATGGGAAGCCTCCCGGATGGGGATGTGAGCAGGGTAGGTCGGGTGAAGTACCTGTTCCGCACGATAGCTCCGGATTAGAGGTCTAGACCACCCCGCTAAGTGATTTGCACGCGCTCTGCGGCCCCATGTACAGTCGTAGACCTGCCTGGGGGCGAACGACACCTTGTGTCTGTGCCCGGCAGCACCAAACTCGTTCAGATCCTATCCCGGGGTCTCCTTCTGCATGCCTGCAGGGGGGTGGTCAGGGGGCCGGAAAAACACTGATAGAGTTTGGAACACCGAAGGGAAGCGCCCAGAGGAAAGCCCGAAAGAAATTCGGGTGAGTACAAAGGAAGCGTCCGTTCCTTGAGAACTCAACAGCGTGCCAAAAATCAACGCCAGATATGTTGATACCCCGTTCCCGGCCGGTCAACGGTTGGGGCGAGGTTCCTTTGAAAAAACACAGCGAGGACGCTGTGAACGGTCGGGCTTATTCCGCCTGACTGTTCCGCTCTCGTGTGTGTGCACCGGCTGTATTAATTTACTGGCCGA
>NZ_JBVKAY010000016.1:0-195649 GCF_055657445.1 Streptomyces sp. NPDC107538
GTGCCGCAGGCCCTGACGGGCCTGCGGCACTTTCGGGCCGAAAAGCACGGGGCGCAGCCCCTGCTTTTCAGGGGCGCGG
The DNA here is from genome assembly GCF_055657445.1 of Streptomyces sp. NPDC107538. NCBI lineage: Bacteria > Bacillati > Actinomycetota > Actinomycetes > Kitasatosporales > Streptomycetaceae > Streptomyces > Streptomyces sp. NPDC107538. The sequence continues at coordinate 80 of NZ_JBVKAY010000016.1, forward strand.
GGAACTGCGCGACCAGCCCCCACCGGAGCCGCACCCGACGACGCGCCCCGAACCGCCCCCCGCCCCCTCCTCCCGACCGCCGGAGGCATACCGTGGGGAGTCGCGCGCGGGCGATCCCCGGGCGACGTCGGGAGCGAGGAGACAACGGGATGGATGGCAGCCGCACCGCACTGGTGGAGGACCTGATGGAGAGGTTCCCGCACGTGCCACGGGAGGCCGTCTTCAAGGAGGACCTGCTCAGGGGCGGGGTGGCCTTCGACCCCTCCGCGCTGAGCGACAACGAGAAGGGCGAGGTCAAGCCGAAGTCGTACTTCATCTTCTCCTTCGACCACGGCACCCTCCCCGAACTCGGCGAAGCCGCCCTGCGCCGCCCGCCGGAGGAGATCATCCTCACCGGCGGCCCGTACGACCTGCGGCGCACGGTCGTCTCCGTACGGGTCAACCCGTCCTCGCCCTACCGCGTGGCGTCCGACGAGGACGGCCTCCTCGGCCTGTACCTCGACGGCAAGCGCATCGCGGACGTCGGCGTCCCGCCCATGCCGGAGTACTACAAGCACACCCTCTCCAACGGAAAGTCCGTGATGGAGGTGGCCCCCACCATCCAGTGGGGCTACCTGATCTACCTCACCGTCTTCCGCGTCTGCCAGTACTTCGGCGCGAAGGAGGAGTGCCAGTACTGCGACATCAACCACAACTGGCGCCAGCACAAGGCGGCGGGCCGCCCGTACACGGGTGTGAAGGACGTCGACGAGGTCCTCGAAGCGCTGGAGATCATCGACCGGTACGACACGGCGAAGACGTCCACCGCGTACACGCTCACCGGCGGCGCCATCACCAAGACGGTCTCGGGCCGCGACGAGGCCGACTTCTACGGCCACTACGCCAAGGCCATCGAGGAGCGCTTCCCGGACCGCTGGATCGGCAAGGTCGTCGCGCAGGCGCTGCCGCTGGACGACGTCAAGCGGTTCCACGACTACGGCGTGAAGATCTACCACCCCAACTACGAGGTGTGGGACGAGTACCTCTTCAAGATGTACTGCCCCGGCAAGGAGCGGTACGTCGGCCGCGACGAGTGGCACAAGCGCATCCTGGACTCGGCCGGTGTCTTCGGCGCGCGCAATGTGATCCCCAACTTCGTGGCGGGCGTGGAGATGGCCGAGCCGTTCGGCTTCAAGACGGTCGACGAGGCGATCGCTTCGACCACCGAGGGCCTGCGCTTCTTCATGTCGCAGGGCATCACGCCCCGCTTCACCACCTGGTGCCCGGAGCCCACCACCCCGCTCGGCAAGGCCAACCCGCAGGGCGCGCCGCTGGAGTACCACATCCGGCTGCTGCAGGCCTACCGCGCCACGATGGAGGAGTTCGGCCTGTCCTCGCCGCCCGGATACGGCCCGCCCGGCCCCGGCAACGCCGTCTTCTCCGTCAGCTCCTTCATGGACAGCCTCCCGGCGGCCGAAGAGGTTCCCGCACAGTAACTCCTGTGACGGTTGAGTCGATCGGGGTCGGCGTACGTACAACTCCATAGTGTGTGACCGCCGGTAACCGCCCTGGTGACCGCATGGGAAGACGCCGCTTGTCAGTTGTGTGGGAAGCGTGAAAAGCTCTGGCACTGCAAGATGGTCCCCCCAACTCCCTTGGAAACAAAGGGCAGTTGACCACTTTTGCACTCTTCCCCCCTCGCTCTGTGGATGCAGGAGACCCATGCCCGACCTGCCGAAGCCCCAGGACGCCGCCGAAGCCGCGCTGTTCTCGGAGTGCTGGGACGCGGTCCTGTCGTACGCCGACCTGTGCACCTCCGGTTCGACCGCGGCGACCCAACTGGCCACCGAGGCCTTCACCAACGGCATGCACGAGGCGCACGCCGTGGAGACCGAGGCGGGGGCCGAACGCGGCGCCGGCCGGCGCGCCCTGCGGCTGCCTCGAATACCCTTCCTCCTGACCTGGGTCAGGACCACCGCCGCGGTCTGGGAGAGGGACGGCCAGGGCCACCGGCTCGACCCCGATCTTCGCCTCTGGCTCAACTCGGACAAGGCCGCGCGCTACATCGGCCCGCCGCTGCACCGCCCCCTCGCCCTGCGCGCCCTGCGGGACATGCAGGAACCCGACGCGGCCCTGCTGTGGCTGGCCGAGGTCGAGTCGCTGCCGCTGGGCTCGGTGGCCCGCAGACTCGGCCTCGACCCGATGAGCGCCAGAACCGAACTCGACCATGTGCGGGCGCTGTTCAGGGACCGCTGCCACCGCAGCCAGCTCGACGCGCCCATGAACGGCGACTGCCGCACCTACGCCCGGCTGCTGGACGCGGTCACCCGCTCGCCCGGCACCGACACCCCCGAGGACCTGTCCCGGCACCTCGCCACCTGCGTGGAGTGCGCCGAGGCCGCGGCCTGCCTCGGTCTGCACGGCGGCGGTCTGCCCGCCGCGCTCGCCGGCGGGGTCATCGGCTGGAGCGGACTCGCCTACCTGGAACGCCGCCGCCGCGCCGCCGACGCCGGGCTGCTCCCCGGGCGCGCGGACTCCAGCGGCACCGACCGTGGACTCTCGCCGGGCAAGGAGCCGAGGCCCCGGTTCGGCCGCAACGGGCTGCTCGCCGGAGCCGGACTCGTCTCCGTGCTCGCGCTCGCCGTCTCCCTCATGCCCTTCGGTGACGACGACACGGTCACCGACGCGTCCGCCGGCGAGTCGTCGGTCGTGCAGCAGGACCGGAGATCACCGGTGACCGGCTCCCCGTCCGGCGCCGACTCCGACCTGCAGAGCACGACACGGCCCCAGGAGACCGGTTCCGACGACGCCGAGGGCGGCAAGGGCGACGGCAACACCCACGAGGAGCCCCAGGGCGACGCCTCGACGCCGGCCCGCGTCACCCACGAGCCGGTCGACCCCGGCAAGTCCCCGGACGCCACCTGCCACGTCCGCTACCAGATCGTCAACGAGTGGCCCGGCGGCTTCCAGGCGGCCCTCACGGTCACCTCCACCAAGGCCCTCGACGGCTGGCGCCTCGGCTGGACCTACGCCGCCGACCAGCGCGTCACCCAGATGTGGGACGGCACCTTCGACCAGGACGGCTCCAAGGTCACCGCCACCGCCGCCGACTACAACAAAACCGTCACCGCGGGCGGCACCTTCGGCATCGGCTTCCTCGGCATCTGGCAGGGCTACGACAACCCCGAACCCGTCAACTTCACCCTCAACGGCCGCAGTTGCGAGCAGGGGGACTGAGGAGGGCCCGAGGGGAACTGAGGGGGCCGAAGCGGGGGCCGGGGAGTGGATTAAATCGGTTGACGGGGATCCCCGAGCCCCCGCTAGGGTGAGACCACCGAGCACGGCGGCCGTTTCGGCCGCCGTCGCCGATCACGAGTGAGACAGGAGGTGTCGACCGATGGCTGTCACGGCGATGGGCGTTGCCCGCATCCAGGAATCCATCCAGTCCACCTCCGTGGCCTCCGGCTGACCTCTCTTCTCCCGCGTCCGTGGACGCGGTGCCGGGCCACCCCTGTGAAGGGTCACCCTTGTCTCTCTCGTCTTTCTCGGGCTCGTCTCTGTCTTCTCTGTCTTCTTCTTCCTCGCACCCCCTCGTCCCCTACGGCTGGGACGACTCCTGGGCGGATGCCTTCGCCCCGTACGAAGCCGAAGGGCTGGTCGTCGGGCGGGTCGTCCGGGTCGATCGCGGGCAGTGCGATGTCGTCACCGCGGACGGTTCGTTGCGGGCCGACACCGCGTTCGTCACTCCTCATGACCCCCTGCGGGTCGTCTGCACGGGCGACTGGGTCGCCGTCGAACCGGCGGGGGACCCGCGGTACGTCAGGACCTACCTGACCCGCCGCAGCGCGTTCGTCCGCTCCACCTCGTCCAAGCGGGCCGAGGGGCAGATCCTCGCCGCCAACGTCGACTACGCGGTCGTCGCCGTCTCGCTCGCCACGGAACTCGACCTCGGCCGGGTCGAACGGTTCCTGGCGCTCGCCTGGGAGTCGGGGGCGCAGCCCGTCGTCGTGCTCACCAAGGCCGACCTCGTGCCGGACGCCGCCACGCTGGGGCATCTGGTGCAGGACGTGGAGACCGTCGCGCCCGGCGTCGCCGTGCTGACGGTCAGCTCCGCGCTCGGGGAGGGCCTCGACGTCCTCGCCGCGGTGCTCTCCGGCGGCACGTCCGTCCTCCTCGGACAGTCCGGCGCCGGAAAGTCGACCCTCGCCAACGCGCTGCTCGGCGAGGACGTCATGGACGTCCAGGCCATCCGTGACGTGGACGGCAAGGGACGGCACACCACCACCACCCGCAACCTCCTCGCCCTGCCCGGCGGCGGGGTCCTCATCGACACCCCCGGCCTGCGCGGCGTCGGCCTCTGGGACGCCGAGACCGGGGTCGGACAGGTCTTCGCCGAGATCGAGGAACTCGCCGCGGACTGCCGTTTCCACGACTGCGCCCATATCGCCGAGCCCGGCTGCGCGGTCCTCGGTGCGGTCGAGTCCGGTGAACTGCCCGAGCGACGGCTCGACAGCTACCGGAAACTGCTGCGCGAGAACCAGCGGATCGTGGCGAAGAGCGATGCGCGGGTACGGGCGGAGATCCGTAAGGAGTGGAAGCGGAAGGGGGCGGAGGGCCGCGCCGCCATGGAAGCCAAAAGGGGTGGGCGCCGTTGAATGCCGGGTGCGGGTGAGTGGGGGCTTGTCGCGCAGTTCCCCGCGCCCCTGACGGGCAGGGGCTGCGCCCTCTCCCGGTCAGGGGCGCAGGCCCGTGTCCGAATTCCGCCAGCCCCGCGCTTCCGCGTCGTCGACACTTGAGGGCATGGAGGACGAAGACACCAGGTACGAGGCCGTACGGAGCAGGGACGGGCGGTTCGACGGGGAGTTCTTCTTCGCCGTCGAGACGACCGGGATCTACTGTCGGCCGAGCTGCCCGGCGGTGACGCCGAAGCGGGAGAACGTCCGGTTCTACGCGTCGGCGGCCGGGGCCCAGGGCGCCGGGTTCCGGGCCTGCCGGCGGTGCCGGCCGGACGCCGTGCCCGGGTCGGCCGAATGGAACGTGCGTGCGGATGCCGTGGGCCGGGCCATGCGGCTCATCGGGGACGGCGTGGTCGACCGGGAGGGCGTCGCCGGGCTGGCCGTGCGGCTGGGATACAGCGCACGGCAGGTCCAGCGGCAGCTCACCGCCGAGGTCGGCGCCGGACCCGTCGCCCTGGCCCGCGCCCAGCGCGCCCACACCGCCCGCGTCCTGCTGCAGACCACCGCACTCCCGGTCACCGAGATCGTCTTCGCGGCCGGTTTCAGCAGCGTGCGCCAGTTCAACGACACGATCAGGGCCGTGTACGCCATGACCCCGAGCGCCCTGCGCGCCGGCGCACCCCGGCGGCCCGTCGGCGCGCCGACCGCCGGTGTCCCGCTCCGGCTCGCGTACCGGGGCCCGTACCAGGCCACCGCCCTCTTCGACGTCCTCGCCGACGAGGCCGTCACCGGCGTCGAGGAGACCACCGGCGGACCCGGCCGACGCACCTACCGGCGCACCCTCCGCCTGCCGTACGGCACCGGCATCGCCGAGGTCGACGAGCGGCCGGGCGGCGGCCGCCGGGGGAGTACCGACGGCGGCTGGCTCGACGCCCGGCTGCACCTCACCGACCCCCGGGACCTCACCACCGCCGTACAGCGGCTGCGCCGGCTGTTCGACCTGGACGCCGACCCGTACGCCGTGGACGAGCGCCTCGGCGAGGACGCGCGGCTCGCCCCGCTCGTCGCCGCCAGGCCGGGGCTGCGCTCGCCGGGCACGGCCGATCCGGAGGAGTGCGCGGTACGGGCGCTCGTGGGACCCGAGGAGGCGGCCCGGCTCGTACAGGCGTACGGGAAGAGGCTGGACTCCGCGCACGGGACACTCACCCACCTGTTCCCCGAACCGGCCGCGCTGGCCGGTGCGGACGGCCCGCTCGGGGCGCTCGCCACCGCCCTCGCCGACGGCACCGTCCGCCTCGACGTGGGCGCCGACCGGGACACCGCCGAGGCCGCGCTGCTGGCACTGCCGGGCCTGGACGCGCGGACCGTCGCCGCCATCCGCACCCGCGCCCTCGGCGACCCGGACGTGGCACCGGCGGACGGGACCGCGCCCGACACCTGGCGGCCCTGGCGGTCGTACGCCCTCCGCCACCTACGGACATCAACACCCCTCCAGGAAAAGGGAGTTCAGTCGTGATTACCGAACCGGGGGCGCGCTACGCCTTCGTCGAGAGCCCCGCCGGGCAACTCCTTCTCACCGCCGACGAGTCCGGCGCCCTCACCTCCCTCTCCGTGCCGGGGCAGAAGGGCGGCCGGGCCCCGCTGCCGGGCTGGGTGCGCGATCCGGGGCCCTTCCGGGCGGCCGAGGAGCAGCTCGCCGCCTACTTCGCCGGTGAACTCAAGGAATTCCACCTGGAGTTGCGCGGCGAGGGCACGGAGTTCCGGCGGCGGGTCTGGGCCGCGCTGGACGACGTGCCGTACGGCGCGACGACGACGTACGGGGCCATCGCCACGCGGATCGGCGCGCCCCGCGCCGCCGTGCGGGCCGTGGGCGGCGCGATCGGCGCGAACCCCCTGCTCATCGTGCGCCCCTGCCACCGGGTGATCGGCGCGGACGGCGCGCTCACGGGGTACGCGGGCGGCCTCGACCGCAAACGCCTCCTGCTCGGTCTGGAGGGCACGCTCTAGCGACACGGCCGTCACCCTCGCGCTCGCCCTGCCCGCCGCGTTCGTCCTCGTCTGCGCGCTCCCCGCGCGCCGGCGCGGCGGCGGACGTCCGGCGCTGGAGTGATCGTCCTGGCGGGCATCAACGACACCAAGGGCACCCCGAGCGCGAGGTCGGGCTCAGCCGCCGAAGACCACGCCCACCCACGCCCCCGCGACCAGCAGGCACGCGAAGAGTTCCGTCAGGACGCTCGATCCGCCCGCGCGCATCGCCGTGCGGGTGGCGTCCTTCGCGGCGCCGGAGCGGCCGAGGCGGAGGCGTTCCGAGAGATAGATGCCGCCGACGAAGCCCGGGATCGCGCCGAGCACCGGGAGCAGCACGAAACCGAGGAGGGCGCCGGCACCGGCGTAGACGCCCATCCGGGGCGTGGCGCCGCTCTCCGCCAGGCGCCGGGGCGGCAGGACCCAGCGGACCGCGCGGGCCACCAGCAGCACGACGGTGGCGCCGACCAGCACCCACCAGGCGATGGGCCGCGGGTCCTCCAGCGCCCACCACATGACCCCGGCCCACGTCAGCAAGGACCCCGGTACGCCGGGCACCAGCACTCCGCACAGGCCGAGCAGCAGCACCACCGCGACCAGCAGGAGTTCCCACGCTCCCATCTGCCCAGGGTGCAGGACGGCGCGAGAGAACGCAGGTCAGGAGGAGGGGCCGGGGCCGGGTGCGGGGCGCGTGGTGGGTCAGTCGCGGGTGACCCAGGACCGTTCGTACGCGTGCCAGCCGAGCTGGAGCCGGGTCGTCACCCCGGTCAGCTCCATCAGGCGTTTCACCCGGCGCTGTACGGTCCTGAGGCCCAGGTCGAGCTGTTTGGCGACGCTCGCGTCCGTCATGCCCGCCAGCAGCAGGGACAGGATCTCCAGGTCGGTGTCGTCGGGGCCGTCGGGGACGTCCTCGGTGACGCGGCCGGCGCCTAGCCGCAGCGGCAGGGCCTGCCGCCACACCGACTCGAACAGGCCCGACAGCAGCTCCAGCAGCCCGCTCGCGTGGACGACGAGGGCGGCGGGCTCGGCGGTGTGCGTAGTGAGCGGGACCATCGCGAGCGTCCGGTCGGCGATGACGAGCTTCGTCGGCACCTCGTCCATGACCCGTACGCGCTCCTCCCGGCCCAGCGCGGCGGACAGCTCGGTGAGGCCGGCGTCCTCGTCCAGGACGGCCCGTTCGACGACCACGCGGTAGCCGACGCCGCGGCCGGTGGCCTGCTCCTCGGCGGGGTTGTTCTCCGGGCCGGAGACCGCGATCGGGGCACCGGTGACCATGGCGCACACCTCCTCCGTGGCACCGAGCTGGAGCTGCAGGAAGCGCTGTGCTATCGCGGCGGAGCCGATCACGACCTCGACCAGGTCGTGGGCGGCGGGCTCGGCCGCGCTCGCCCGGTACTCCTCGGCGAGCAGGGCCGCCGCCAGCTCGGCCTTCTCCAGTTCGTGACGGTGCTGGGTGAGCAGGGCGCCCAGGGCGACACCGGGGGGTGCGGCGACCCAGCGGCCGGGGCGGGCGGAGGACTGGGCGGCGAGACCGTGCCGCTCCAGACGGCGGAGCGCGCGCTCGGTGTCGTGCTCCCCGAGCGTGAGCCGGCGCGCCAGGTCCGGTATGTCGGCGGCGCCCACGGACACGAGGGCCCGGTACGCCGCCTCGTGCGTCTCGTCGAGACCGATCGCTCCCAGCATGCGGCGCCGCCCCTCACCTCGTGCCGCGCCTCCCGGCGCGCTTCTCGTTCCGCCTCGGCACATCATCACCGCACCGTGTGTCGTGGGGGCGAGGCGGGGTGCACAGCGGAATCCCAGGAACATGCCCCACACTCGGGCCGACCGGCCCACGCGCCCGCACCGCGCCCCGGTCACTCCGGCGCCGCCGGGCGGTTTCTCCTGTGGGGGGTGGCACCGCCCGGCGGTCTCTTCACGCCATACGCCGCCGAGTCGACCGTCCGCCTCTTCCTCCCTCTCCCTCTTCCCTCCGCTCTCTCGACTCCCTTGCCTCGCACCGGAGTTCGACGTGTAGTCCGACACGCCGTGCGGGCGTCGGCTCTGCGGGCCGATTTTCCGGATGCCCCGTTTTCATACGGCCGCTGAGGTGGACAATTAGGGGCATGAGCCAGCAGGGGGAGAGGCCGACCGGTCAAGAGGACGACTGGTGGCGGCAGTTGTACGACGACGCGAGCGGGGACACGGGCCCCTCAGTAGCGGCCGATTCCCTCGACGACCGCTTCGCCTCAGCGGCGGACACGGTACGGAAGCCGCCGGGGGTGCCGGGGGCATCGGGGGCGCCACGGACACCGGGGGCTTCGGGAGCGCCGGGGGCTTCGGCGGGGTCGGTGGGCGGGGCGGGTGCGTCGAGGCCGACGGCGCCTGCGGCGCCCACGACGCCTGCGACTCCGGGTGCGTCTGCGACTCCGGGTGCGTCTGCGGATGGGGCGAGTACGGCGGATGGGGCGAGTACGGCGGATGGACCTCGCGCGCCGGGTGCGTCGGGTCCGCGGGGTGCCTGGGGGGCGGTGCCGGGCACGTCGGGCGCGTGGGCGGCCGTACCGGGTACGTCGGCCGCCAGGGGAGGGGCCGGCGGGGGCAGGCCGGGCGGAGCGAGCGGATCGGCCCCCGGGCCGAACGCGACAGACGGCCCACGCCCGGCGGGCGCCTTGTCGTTCAGGGTGCCTCCCCAGGGCTCACCGGGGGGACCCGGCGACCGAGGCGGGGTCGACACGTCGAGCGGCCGGGGAAGCTGGAGTGAACCTGTTGGATCAGACGGGCATCCGTCCGGGGGTCCAGGCGGTTCCGGCGGACTGGGCGGCCAGGTTGGACCTGGCCAGGGCGATGGCACCCGTGGGTCTGGAGGCGCTGGTGGACCCGGCGGACGGAGTGGACCGGGTGAACCTCGCGGAGCCGCCGGATCAGGCGGAGTCGGCGGGCGAGACGGGCAAGGGGCGTGGGACGAGCAACGAGGGTGGCACGGGCGGGGCGGCCGGCCGGGCAACCCCGAGAGCTCGGCCCCAGCTCCCGCTGACACCACACCCACCGACACCACGCCCCGCTCGCCATCCGGCTCGGCCCATCCCATCCGGCCCGCCAACCCCGCCTCGGACTCCCTCCGCCGCAGCGGCCTCACACCGCAGCCCGCGCCCTGGGAACCACCGCCGGCCCAGCCATCGGGGCCGGTGACCTTCCCACCCGGCCCCACCCCGCCGGGCTTCCACACGGCCCCACCATGGAGCCGCACGCCGACGCAACCACCACCCGCCGGGCAGCCACCCGTGCCTGCGCAGCCACCGGCTTTCGTGCAGCCACCCTCCGCGCCTGCGCAACCATCACCTCCCGCGCAGCCATCACCTCCCGTGCAGCCACCCTCCGTGCCAGCGCAGCCATCACCTCCCGGGCAACAGCCCTCCGCGCCGGCACAGCCACCGGTGCCCGTGCAGTCACCTTCTGCGCCTGCGCAGCCATCACCTCTCGGGCAACAGCCCTCCGCGCCGGCGCAGCCATCACCTCCCGTGCAGCCACCCTCCGTGCCCGCGCAGCCATCACCTCTCGGGCAACAGCCCTCCGCGCCGGCACAGCCACCGGCGGCTGCGCAGCCGCCCGCGCCTGCGCAGCCGCCCGCGCGCCCTCCGACGGACGTCACGCCTGCCTACGGCGGTCGGCGCCCGGCGGATCCGCGTCGAGACGTCGCGCCTCCGCAGGACGACCCCGGCAACACACCACCCACCCCCACCCCCAGCGGCTACGACCGCAGGCACCCGATGGACGCGCCTCCCGGCGCCACACCCCCGCAGGACGCCCCTCGCGGCGGCCCGCCCCCGCAGGACGCCCCCTACGCCAGTACACCCACACAGGACGCCCCCCACAGCGGCCCGCCCGCGCGCGACGTACTCCGTGGCGCCCTACCCCCGCACAACGCGCCCCGCGACGCCGCGCCCCGCGACGCCGCACCCCACGACGCCGCACCCCCGCAAGACGCCCCCCACGGCGCCCCACCCCCACCGCCCCCTCTGCCCCCCTCCTCCCCCCGGCCCGACGTACCTCCCCTGCCCTCCGCCCTCTCCTCGGCCCCCCGCCCCACGCCCGAACCCTCCGACGCCCGGCCCTCCACCGCGCTCGATGTTCCGACTCTTCAGGCGGATGAGGTCTCGCTCGTCGGTGGGGTCGGGTATGTGGGGTCGGGGCCGCCCACGTATGACGCGGAGCCGACCGCGTTGCCGGTGGCGGATCCGGAGGATCTGGGGGATCTGGTGGCGGACACGGTGCTGGACGGCGCGCGCTACGGGGCGTGCACGCTGCGCGCCGCATCCCTGCGCGGCGACTCTGCGCGCTACCGCGGCGAGCCACGCCGCGACGCGCTGCTCACCGCCCGCTTCGGCCTGGGCGAACAGGCCCTCGTGCTCGTCGCCATGGCGACCGGCGCCCGCGCCACCCCCGGCGCCCACCGCGCCGCCGCGGAGGCGTGCCGCTGGATCGGCCGGGCCATCGGGCTGAGCCATGTACGCCTGGTGGAGGACATCCGGGCCGCCCGGCGCGGCGACCTGAAGTCGGGGCTGCACCGCCTCACCGACCGCAGCCTCGGCAAACTCCGCGCCAGCGCCGTCGAACAGGGGCTCGACCCCGAGGAGTACACGGCGAGCCTGCGCTGTCTGCTGCTCCCGGCCGACCCCCGGTGCCGTACGCGCGTCTTCTTCGGGGTCGGCGCCGGGGGACTGTTCCGGCTGCGGGACGGGGAGTGGCAGGACATAGAGCCCCGGGTCGCCGAGCCGGCGGGCGCGCCGGTGGTCGGCTTCGGCTCGCTGCCGCACGAGACCCCCGACGGCGACCGCCTCACCATGGACCTCGGCATCGCGACACCCCCGAGCCCGTACGAACCCGCCCCCGCCCCGCCCCGCGAACCCTTCCGGTTCCGCGCCTCCGTGGCCCGGGAGGAGGACGTCCTGCTCCTGTGCACCGGCGGTCTGGCCGAACCGCTGCGGGGCGAGGCGCCGCTCGCCGATCATCTGGCGGCGCGCTGGGGAGCCGCCGAGCCCCCCGGTCTCGCCGCCTTCCTCGCCGACGCCCAGGTCAGGGTCAAGGGCTACGCGGACGACCGTACGGCCGCCGCCGTGTGGGAGGCCTGAGGGGACCACCGGAGCGAGGGGCGGGGGCGTCAATCAGCCGTGGGCGGGCCCGGGTTGGCCGGTACCGGCGCAGGATTCCGGCCAATCAACATCATCGGGGTGAGTGGGCGGGTCCGTACGGGGTACGCGGTTCGGCCACGGAAGTCGAGTCCCGGTGGCATACGGCCGGATCGGCAGCCCCGTAGGGGCAGTTGGGCCCGGCGGCAGCGGCCGGAACGAGGAGGCCCGGGGCGGGCGGGGCGCCGGGTTCGTCGGGCTGTGCGGTGGTTTCGTGGGAGGGGAAGCGCTGTCACAGGTACCGGCAGCTGGCTTGACTCTGTGCGTTTGAAAGCGTACGGACGGTCGTTGACGATTCGACATGAGTGCCGCGATCCGGACGGGGCATGGATCCCCGTGTACGTGTTCGAGCAGAGGGGAATCGTCATCGGCTTGTGGGCGGGGGTCATGAAGAGGCAGGCGCGAGGGGGCGGTCCCATGGCGATCGGGGCCTCCTCGGCAGAGGTGGAGGAGACAGCCGGCGACGCGGTGGACAAGGCCGACGACGCCGAACAGCTCAGGCGCAGACTCGGGCGGGCGGACCTGAGAGCGGTGCCCGAGGCCCGCAGGGCCCTGCGGGAGTTGCTGCGGCAATGGGGGCGACCGGAGCGATCGGAGATAGCGGAACTGCTGACGAGCGAACTGGTCACCAACGCGCTCATCCACACCGACCACGACGCGGTCCTGACCGCGACCGTCTCACCGCGTGGACTCCATGTGGAGGTACGCGACTTCGTGGGGCGCAGACCCCGGCCGAGGGTGCCACCCGCCGACGACAGCACGAACGGACGCGGCCTCATGCTCGTCCAGTCCCTGGCCGACGCCTGGGGGGTGCGGCCGCACGGAGTGGGCAAGGCGGTGTGGTTCGACCTTGAGGCGGCCTGACCGGAGTTCGACGGGCAACAGGCAACAGGCAACAGGCAACAGGCAACGGACAGGGGCGCGGCTTCCTGCCGCGCCCCTGTCCGATGTGTGGCACTCGATGCTCAAGGCTCAAGGCTCAAGGCTCGATGCCCGCTGTCGCTCGCTCGCTCGCTCACTCAGCCGAATTGCTGCTCCAGGTCCTTGAGCTTGCGCTCCAGGGAGTCGAGCCGCGGCAGGGCCATGGTGTCGTCCTCGGCGGTGAGGTCGACGGTGATCGACTTGTCAGCGCCGTTGCGGACGGGCTGCAGGGAGGGACGCGAACGCACGGGCAGTTGCTCGGGCGTCGATATGGCGGAGTCCGAGGCCACCTGGGCCGCCGGTACCCGCTCCACGGTGGTGTCGACCTGGCGTCCACCGCCGCCACCGCCGCCGCCCCGGCCGGGCAGACCCCGGTGGCCCCGGCTGATGGCCTTGAGGTGGGCGCGCTCCAGACGCTCCTGCTCGCGCTTGCGCGACCGGTTCTCCTCCTTCATCCGCTTGTCCTCGCGGACCTCGTCCACGGCCTCGTCCAGGCTGCGCACGCCCTCCAGGAGCATCAGCGACCAGGCCCTGTACGTCTCACGCGGGGCCCGCAGCCAGCGGACCACGCGGATCTGCGGCAGCGGACGCGGCACGAGGCCCTGCTCGCGCAGCGCGGCCCGGCGGGTCTGCTTCAGCGCGCGGTCGAACAGCACCGCGGCGGACAGGGACATGCCGGCGAAGAACTGCGGGGCGCCGTCGTGGCCGAGGCCCCGGGGCGCGTGCACCCAGTTGAACCAGGCCGCCGCACCGGCGAACGTCCATACGAGTATCCGGGAGCCGAGCGCCGCGTCACCGTGGCTGGCCTCGCGCACCGCGAGCACCGAGCAGAACATGGCGGCGCCGTCCAGGCCGAACGGAACGAGGTACTGCCACCCGTCGGTCAGGCCCAGGTTCTGCTCACCGAAGCCGACCAGGCCCCGGAAGGAGAGCGCGGCGGCGACCGCGGCACAGCAGAAGAGGAGGATGTAGGAGAAGAGACCGTAGAGGCTCTCCTTGCGCCTGCGACGCTCCTCGCTGCGTTCCCACGAGTCCTCGGTCTTCGCGTGCTCCCCGGCGCGCTTGCCGCGCGCGAGCACCGCAACCGCCGCCAGCATGCCCAGGAGCAGTACGGCGCCCGGAAGCAGCCAGTTCAGCGATATGTCGGTCAATCTCATCAGGGGTCCCTTGCATTGGGATAGGGCGTAACGCCCGCCATAGTGGCCCAATCCTCGCGGCCCTCAGGGGGTTTCGGGGCAAGAGACCGCCAAAGAAGTGCAATGAGTGACGCCAGGCGGCATTCTGCTCGAACTACCGCGCGAGGGACGGGAGTTGAGTGCGAGTGAGATTACCCGTTCGAGTGGTTCAACGGAAAGTTCCTGCGACTGGTGAGGAATTTGTGAACCAGTTGTAACCGAACGAGGCTCCCACCCGGAGTTGATCTTACGGCACATGCCGCGGGCGATCGCCGGGGGGCGCCCGGCGAGAAGCATCCTCGGGTCGCGCGCCTCCGTCAACTGCCGGAGACGGCCGTCAGCTTGCTCCGGCCGCGGCCGTCAGCCTCGTGATCCGGTCCGCCTCGCAGGTGCGCGGGCAGGTGACACAGGTGTCGGCCGGGTCGATCGTGTAGAACATGCAGCAGCTTGCCCGGTCCCGGGTGGGCAGCGACTCGCCACCGGGGCCGGTCAGTTCGCGGAAGCCCGCGGCGCCCACGTACGGCTTGGTCGTGCCCGGCAGCAGCAGCTCCAGCTCGCGCCGGCAGCGCTTCTGCTCGTCGGGGCCCAGGAGTTCGGCGACGTACCAGATCCCCTCGACGATCTCGTCGGTCGCCATGCCCCACAGCGCGCGTCCGCGCCGTCGCATCCGGGGGCCGAAGCCGCCGAGGACCGGTTCTATGTGCTCGGCGAACGCCGCCCGCACCTCGGCCCGCAGCGCCTCCTCGTCCGGGACCACCCGGGCGCCCGGCTCGCCCGCCGCCGGATCGTCCGGCAGGCAGCTGAACGTCTCTCCGCGCACCACCAGCCGGCTCTGCTCCCGCTGGAACGCCACCCGCGCCGCCGGGAACCGCGGCACCCGGCGCTGCAGGAACCAGGGGACAGTGAAGAGCAGACAGGCGTACCAGGCGTAGCGGTGCAGCCCGAAGGCGGCCACCACGTCCGGGCGGCCCTCGCGGCCGTAGTCCCGCAGGATCTGGGCCTCGTCCCAAGCGAGGAACGCGTCCAGCTCGGCCCCGGCCGCCGCGAGTCCGGCGGCGGAGACCCACCCCTCACCCACGGGCAAGGGCTCCATGGGGGAGAGTTCTGTCACGCTCACCATCGGCAGGACCTCGGTGAGACGCGCGTACGCCGCCGTCACGGGCGACGTGCGCGAAGTGGGGGCCGGTGCCGGAGCTGAGTGGGGCATACGGAGACCGCCGTTTCACCATCGCTGCCAAGTAAGGCTTACCTTACCCGAGGTGGTCGAGGTTGTGCCCGGGAAAACCCGTGGTGGCCGTACGGCTGGGTGTGGCACGCTGGCGCCACCGAAGGGGTGTAGCTCAGCCGGCCAGAGCGCCGGTCTCCAAAACCGGATGTCGCAGGTTCGACTCCTGCCACCCCTGCTGCTGATCAGCAATCAGGCATCACCGGGGTGCCACGGCCTGTTCCAGGGTCTGCATCCATCTGCATCCACAGGAGCAGGTGCCAGTCCTGGTCGTTGGCGAGTGGGTCGGCGGTGTGGGCGGGTCTGCCGTCGACGGTCGAGGGCATGACGAAGGCGCAGGTGGCCGAGCCGTCCTCGGAGTAGTTCGCCATGTTCGCGCGCAGGATCGCGTCGGCGAGGTGATCGGTGGTGTCGGTGCGCAGCGCGGCCGGCAGACGCAGCAGGGTCACGGCGGTGAGCGTGCTCCAGTAGTGCGGGAAGACGTCGCCCCACAGCCGGTTGGCGCCGAACCAGTAACCGTCCCAGTGCCGGATGGCGATGCCGTGCAGCCGGGCGTGGGGCTGGGGGCCGCCGAAGGCCAGAAGCCAGGGCAGTCGTTCGGCGATCGCGTCGTGGAAGACCGGATCGCCGGTGAGGGTGTGGGCATCGGTCAGGATGTCGAGCAAGGGGGTCACGATGGACTGCTCGTAGGCGACCTCATGGGCGGGCAGCCGACGGCCCGCCGCGACGAACCCCCGGGCGCTTTCGACGAGTTGGTCCTTCAGCAGGTCGGCGCGGTCGGGCTGCCCGTCCGCCTCCAGAGCGGCGCACACGGCCAGCGTGGTCGGGGAGAGGCCGATGGACAGATGGGCGGCGCCGCCGAGTTCGAAGCCGCGCTCCAGGATCCGGGCGGCGAGGCCGAGGTCGTCCGGTCGGCCGTGGGCGCGGTGCCGGTCGTGGAAGAAGCGGGCCAGCCAGGGGGTGTCGTAGAGCCGTGGCCCGGTGTGCCAGGTCTGGGAGCCGCGGCGCGGGGCGGCGGTGTCGTCGAGCAGGTGGCCGCGGGCGAACGCGGCCCAGCCCTCCAGCAGGGGGTCGATCTCCGCCGGGTCCGCGAGGCCGCGGACAACGGCGGCCTGGAGCAGCAGCGGCATGGCGATCCGCTCGGAGCCGTCCGTCCAGTCCGCCCAGCCGTTGGTCGCCTGGGTCAGGCCGGTGCGGGTGTCCACCGGCACGAAGGCGTGCGCGAGCAACCCGGGCCGCTCCCGGGCCCGTTGATGCCGCGTGATGTAGGCGACCCGGCGCCGTACGACCTCTTCCAGCGGGAGATGGAACAGCATCTCGGTGCGGGCCCCGTCCGCGATGTCCAGCCGGAAGCTGCCGTGCCGGGAGGCCCGGACGCGATAGCGGCCCTCCGCCGCGCGCTCCACCTGCACATCCGGATCCGGGCTGCTCACCGAGGCCGCCTCGACCAGGATCGCCTCCCCGAGCTCGGCGGCGTACGTGGAGAGGACGGCCGGTGGGCGGGTCGCCGCGACGAAGTCCTCGACCGAGGCGTACCAGCCCAGCTCCCACGCCAGCGACACCGATGCGCCGGGGCCGAGGCGGAGCGCCGGCTGGCCGCCGAACGCCTCCGGGTTGCGGGCGTGATCGGTGACGAGCAGGACCAGGTGACCGCGGGCATTGGACTGGGAGTACTGGTTGCGCGACTCCACCGAGTACGCGCGTACGGCCCCCTCCCGGACCGTCAGGCCCAGGCACCGCCCCTCGCCGGACATCGGCTGCGCGAGCGCCCATGCCCACGTCCCGCCGGTGAACAGGTGCGCGTGCACGGCCTGTTCCAGGGATGCCTCGGCGCCGTCGTACAGGTCGGCGAAGGGTGTCTGAACGCCCAGGCCGCTGATGACGAGCGGTTCCCCGGCCGTGTTCACGACGGTGTATCGCTCGCACAGCAGGCCCTCGCGCACGCGTCGGCGTATCTCCACACGGAGCTGCGGGAGCGGTGTGTGCACCGCTTCGACCGTCCCGTCGTCCGTCACCCGCAGCGCGGCGGGCGTGTGCCAGCGGGCGCTGCCCCGGTCGGTGACCAGGTGTCCCGAGCCCCACTGGTGCTCCACCGAGTGCCATGGGGTGGCAACGTTGTCGAGAAGGAATCGGCGGGCGGGGGCCGCCTCGTCGACGAACTGGGCGGGGGCACCGGTGAGCGGGTCGAGCACCGCGTGTCCGGAAGCGAAGGCGAGGATGCTCGGGACGGTATCGCCGAGATGCTGCACTGGAGTTGACCCTTCTGCCGGCCCGATCACAAACAGCGACATTGAACATGGAACAGGGTTCGTGAGGTCCAGCCCCTGCTAGAGCAGGCGGCAGACCGTGTCTGCGGAGTGAGGGGCGAAGCGCGTCATGACGTCAGGATCGTGCCCGGCCACGATCCTCGCGCCCTGCTGCTCCAGCTCCCGGATGCGGTCGTACGCCCGGTACATCGCGGGCACGTCGGCCACGATCCCGAAGGGCCGGTCCCGTTCGTACTCCTCGTACGTGTGGATCGCGTCGGAGGCGAGTACGACGGTGCCGTGGGCTGCGCGTACCAGGACGACGAGCTGGCCGGGGGTGTGCCCGCCGACCTCCAACAGCTCGACGCCGGGGGCCAGTTGACGGGCGTCCTCGACGAGCGTCAGCCTGCCCGTGGTGCGCAGGTCCGACAGGTGGGCGAGTTCCGCGGTCTCCGTGGGGATCGCGAAATGCGGCCGGCGCGCGAGCGGCCCCTGCCAGAACTCGTGTTCGCGGCGGCTCATCACCACCTCGGCGGACGGGAAGCGGGCGAGGTTGCCGATGTGGTCGTAGTGCGCGTGGGTCACGACCACGGTGCGTACGGTCGACGCGTCCACGCCGAGCCGAGCCAGCGACTCGATCGGGTCGGCCAGGACCTCGCGTCCACGGCGCCTGCCGACCTCCGGGGCGAAGCCGGTGTCGACCACGATGGTTCCGGCGGGGCCGCGGACCACCCAGAGGTAGTAGTCCATGGTGACGTCGCCGTCGGGCTCGCCGTACCCGGCGTGGTGCAGGTAGAAGGCGCTCCGCCGCAGCGTGTGCCGGCCGAAGCGGACGGCGAAGGCCTCCCAGGAGTCAGTCACGGTCGGGGGAGGCGGCGCGGATGCTGACATGGTGCCGCGCCTCCAAGGGGCGGACGATCTCCGTGTGGTCGGCGTCGGGCGCCAGTTCGGCGGCCAGTTCGCGCCAGCGCGCCTCCACCGCTTCGGCGAGCGGCAGTTCGACGGCCAGGTCCTTGCCGAGCAGGGTGGCGATACCCACGTCCTTCGCCATCAGCGCGGCCGTGAACCCGGAGTCGAAGGTCCCGGTCAGCACGAACTTGGGGAACTTGGCCTCGGTGGAGCCGCTGCGGCCACTGGCCGAGTTGACCACGGCGAGTGCGGTGGCGGGGTCCATGCCGAAGCGGGTCGCGACGGTCATGGCCTCGGCGGTGATGAGCATGCTGCACGCCGACATGAGGTTGTTCAGCGCCTTGATCGCGTGCCCGGCGCCCACGGGGCCGACGTGCACGATCGACGAGCCGAGCGGTTCGAGGAGCGGCCGGACCCGCTCGTACTGCTCCGCCGTCCCGCCCACCATGAGGGTGAGGGTGCCGGCGACGGCACCGCCGACGCCGCCGGAGACCGGTGCGTCGAGGAGTTCGACGCCCGACTCGGCCAGTCGCGGGGCGAGCCGGCGGGTGCGGCCGGGCTCGGAGGAGCTCATGTCGATGATGCGGCGACAGCGGGCGCCCGACCGCACGGCGGCGGCGATGCGCTCGGCGACGTCGTCGACGATGTCGCTGTTGGGCAGCATGAGGATGACGTCCTCCGCGGCGTCCGCCAGGTCGTCGACCGACGAAACCGGGGTCAGTCCTCCCGCCGCGAGCTGGGAACGGAGCCGTTCGTCCACGTCGTAGCCGTGGACGTCGTGGCCGGCCGCCACCAGCCGCAGGGCCATCGGGCTGCCCATCTTGCCGAGTCCCGCGAAGGCGACCCGCGTCTTCTCGGGCACGTCACTCGTCTCACTCATCGCCCAGCTCCGAGACGACCTGCTGTGCGGCGCGCGAGGCCTCCAGCGCGGCCGGGACCCCGCAGTAGACGGCCGCCTGGAGCAGCACTTCCTGGATCTGCTCCACGGTGCAGCCGTTGTTGAGCGCTCCGCGCACGTGCAGCCGCAGTTCGTCGGGCTTGCCCAGCGCGGTCAGCATGCCGATGTTGAGCAGGCTCCGGGCGGCCGGTTCCAGGCCGGGGCGGGTCCAGACCGCTCCCCAGCAGTACTCGGTGACGAGGTCCTGGAGCGGTCGGCTGAAGGGGGTGGCGTTGGCACGTGAGCGATCCACGTGCGCGTCACCGAGCACCTGGCGGCGCATGGCGTCACCCGCGGCCAGTCGATCGGTCGTATCCGTGTGCGTATCCGTGTGTGTATCCGTGTGCGCAGTCACGCCAGGGCCTTCCGGTCGAGCGGATCGATGGCAGCACGATAACCGAGATGTGGACTGAAAGCAGCTAGCAGCTGTCAGACAAAGCGCGAGAGATGTCACCTAGCTTCTGTCGGACAGCTGCGGTCTCACGTATCCTCGGCGCATGACCGACATGCAGGTGCAACGACATGCCCCCATCCGCGAGCAGGTCGCGAACATCCTGCGGGACGCCATCGTCGATCAGCGGCTGACGCCCGGGCAGCTCCTCGTCGAACGCGAGCTGTGCGAGATGACCTCGGCCAGCCGCGCCTCGGTGCGCGAGGCCCTGCGGCAGTTGCAGGCGGAGGGTCTGGTCGAGTCGCACAACGGGCGCGGTACCAGCGTCACGGTCATCTCCACCGCGACCGCCCGGCACGTCTATCAGGTGCGGTCCTCCCTGGAGGGACTGGCCGCCCGCCTCTTCGCCGAGAGCGCCAGCGACGCGGACCGGGCCGCCTTCCGCGCGGCGGTGACCGAGCTGGCCGAGGAGGCCGCGAAGGGCGCGGACGCCGCCGCCCTCCTGAAGGCCAAGTCCAGGGCCTACGACGTACTGTTCCGGGGCTGCGGCAATCCCGTGCTGCACCAGACCGTGCAGACGCTCCAGCATCGTGTGACCCGGCTGAGGGCGCTGACCCTCGCCCAGGAGGGCCGGGCGGAGCGCAGCGCCGCCGAGGTCACCGCGATCGCGGACGCCGTCGACGCACGCGACGGAGAGGCGGCCCAGGCCGCCGCCATGGCCCATGTCGAGGAGGCCGCGCGCGTCATGCTCACGGCCGCCGAGGGCCCGCCTTCGCACTGAGCCCGGACGCTGAGACCGGCCACTGAGACCGGAGCGGGGCCCTACCGTCGTGGCCCCTTGCGCCTACCTATTGTCTGACAGCTGCTAGCTGTTCTATACATAGCCGAACGCATGAACCGTGAAGAAGGGTGCAAACATGGCTTTCACAGTGGCGGGGATGCGTACTCCGCCGGCGACCTACGCGTGGAGCCGCTTCGGCGCCCCCGAGTACACCGACTGGCTCGACGAGTCGATGTCGTGGAAGGAGACCTGCTACATCGGCGACTGGTCGTTCCTGTGGCAGCACCGGATCAGCGGTCCGGACGCGATCAGACTGCTGTCGGACACCACGGTGAACAGCTTCGCCGTCTTCCACCCAGGGCAGTCGAAGCACGCCATCCACACGAACCGCGACGGCAAGGTCATCCACGAGGGGATCGTCACCAAGTTCGGCGACGACGACTACGTCATGCACGGCCGCGGTGGCTTCTGGGTGAACTACCAGCTGGCCAAGGGGGGTTACGACGCGAAGATCACCCAGGAGGACTGGTTCGTCTTCCAGGTGTCGGGGCCCAACGCGGTACGGGTGCTCGACCGGCTGGCGGGGGAGAACCGGCTCCGGGACACCAAGTACATGCATGTGACCCCGCTGAGGATCGCCGGACGCGAGATATGGGCCCTGCGTCAGGGCATGGCCGGCGAGATCGGTTTCGAGCTCCAGGGGCCCCGTGAATTCGGCGACGAGGTGCATGCGGCCGTCATGGAGGCCGGGCAGGAATTCGGCATTCGACGGCTGGGTGCCCGCGTCACCATGATCAATCACCTGGAGGCCTGTTTTCCCACGATCGCCACGGATTACATTCCGGCGATCTTCGACGAGGACATGGCCGAGTACCTGGAAATCTTCCGGAGTTCGATGCCCGCTTACGCGCAGCCGGCATATATCGCGGGGAGTTTCGACGGGAGAAACATCTCGGACTACTACCGCAGTCCTGTGGAACTCGGCTGGGGCCGGAACATCAGGTTCGACCACGACTTCCTGGGGCGGGCCGCCCTCGAACGGGAGAAGGCGGAGCCGAAGCGGGTCATGCGCACGCTCGAATGGAACGCGGAGGACGTCGAGGACGTCTTCGCGTCGCTGTTCCGGCCCGGCGCCAACTATCCGTTCATGGACATGCCCCGGGACCAGCGCGGGTTCATGTGGGCGGACAAGGTGACAGCCGGGGACGACCTCGTCGGCGTGGCCACCTCACGCGGGTACAGCTACTACTTCCGCAAGATGCTCTCGCTGGCCACGATCGACGTGGCGCACGCGGAGATCGGCACCTCGCTCACCGTGCACTGGGGCACCCCGGGCGGGCCCCAGAAGCCCATCCGCGCCACCGTGGCACCGGCCCCCTACAAGCAGGACCGGAGCCGGATCGATCTGCGTTCCGCCTGAGGCCCGACAGCCCTCGCACACGAACTCCGCACGGCGAAGGCCCACCCTGCCCGGGTGGGCCTTCGCCGTTTCGTCCGTCCGCCGTACCTGTCCGCGCGGCAGAAGCGCTGCGGCAGCGCCGCGGAAGCGCGGCCGGATCACGGCCGACTCGCGGCGGAAACAGGTAGCCCGATCAGGTAGTTCTCCGCGTTCGCCCACCGGCCCCCGCGCGGCAGGCTGCGGGCACTTCGGAAAGAGGTGCTCATGCCTGGATTCACCGGCTCAGCCGCCGTGGCCGACCCGCGCTGCCGCTCGTGCGAGCGCGCGCTGTTCGGTCACCCAGGCGGCGATCTGGGCACGCGAGGTGAAACCCAGCTTGCCCAGGATGCGCTGGACATGGCCTTCGGCGGTGCGGGTCGAGATGACCAGCGCGGCGGCGATGTGCTTGTTGCCCTGGCCGTCGGCCACCAGCTGCGCCACTTCCCACTCCCGCTTCGACAGCGCCTCCGGAACGTCCGGGGCGGCCACGGGGGTCCCGCCGGCCGTACGTCGTCCGCCGGCGACGACCTCGGCCGCCTGCGCCAGCGTCAGCGCCCTTCCCTCCTGGAGCAGTTCGGCGAAAGCGGCCCCGCCCAGCGCGTCGCGGACGTCGTCGACGCAACCGCGTCGCAGCTCGTCGAGGACCGTGAACGCGGGGAAACGGTGGGTCTCGGCGGCGCCCATGAGAAGCGCGGCCTCCTTGTGGCGTCCGGTCGAGGCGAAGTACAGCGCGCCGCTCTGCACACAGGAGCCCATGCCGAAACGGTCGTCGAACCGGCAGGCCAGCCGGGCACTGTGCTCCTGGGCGAGACGCGCACTGCCGAAGCTTCCGTGCTGCCACTCGGCCAGGGCCGTCGTCCACTGGATGTAGCCGAAACCCCAGTTCTCGCTCGACGCTCCGGGTACCGCGAGGAACTCCTCGCAGTACCGCCGGCCACGCTCCCAGTCGCCGTTCAGCGTCCAGGCCATGCCCAGCAGGCACAGCGTCTTGCCGGTGCTCATCCTGCTCCCGGCCACCCGGAACGCGTCGAGCGCGAGGTCCAGCCGGGCGCAGGCGGTGGCGAGGTCGCCCTGGTGGATCGCCAGGAGCCCTTCGACGAACCGCAGATTTCCGGTGACGGAGGGGTCCGCGACCTCGGCCGCCGTCGTGTTCGACGCCGCCAGCAGGTCGTGCGCGCTGTCGCCGCTGATGACGGCGAGATACGCGGCGGCCGTGAGGGCCAGCGCACGACCGGCCGTCGGCTCGGCCGGTGCGATGCCCAGCCCCCGGTCCAGCCAGGCGCGCCCCTCGGCGACCAGGCCGGTCATCACCCAGTGGTACCAGAGGGCCGAGGCCAGCTGGAACCCGTCCTCCGCTCTGCCCTTGTCCTCGAAGCAGTAGTCGAGCGCCGCGCGGATATTGGCGTGGTGGCCCCGGACCTGGCCGACCCAGTCCTGAGCACGCTCGGTCAGCAGACCGCCGGAGGCCTGGCTCGCGAGCCAGAGACACCACTGCGCATGGCGTCGACGCAGCCGGTCCCATTCCCCCGGTTCTCCCGCCCCGGTCACCCGTTGCAGCGCGTACTCGCGCAGCAGTCGGGGCAGCCGGTACCACGACCCGCCGGTTCGCTCCTCACGGACGAGCACCGACTTGTCGATCAGGCCGGCCACGAGGTCGAGCACCCGCTCGTCGGAGATGACCGCGTCGGTGCACACATGTTCGACCGCGGGGAGGTCGAAGCGGCCGGTGAACACGGTGAGTCGTTCCCACAGCAGCTGCTCCTCGGACGAGCACAGCGCGTAGCTCGACTCGACCAGCGTCTGCAACGTCCGCTGCCGCTGCGGAGCGCCCCGCTTGGCGGAGACCAGCACGCGGTAGGCGTCGTGGAGGCGGCCGTCGAGTTCGTCGAGGGCCAGGACGTCGAGCCGGTCGGCGGCGAACTCGATCGCCATGGGCAACCCGTCCAGCCGTCGGCAGATACGCGCGACCGTGGCCAGCCGGGCGTCCGAGTCGACGACGTCGGCGCGCACGGCGGCGGCGCGTTCCACGAAGAGCGCCACCGCGTCGTAGCCCATCAGCGCGGCGGCCTCGGCTTCCGGTCCGTCGTCGGGCGGGACCGGCAACGGGCCGACGGCCACCACGGCCTCGCCCGCCACATGGAACGGCCGGCGGCTGGTGCTGAGCACCTTGAGGCCGGGCGCGGCGCGCAGCACGCCGGCGACGAGCCTCGCGCACGCGTCGACCACCCCGTCACACCCGTCGAGCAGCAGCAACGCCTGCTTGGTGCGGAAGTGGTCGGCCAGCTGGGCCTCCACGGGCGCGTCACCGTCGTCACGCAGCCCGAGGCCGAGCAGCACCGTGGACGGCAGGAGGGCACCGTCGGCGAGATCGTCGAGCTCGATGAGCCAGGCCCCGTCGGCGAAGGAACCGGACACCTCCGCGGCGACCCGCCGGGCCAGCCGGGTCTTTCCGACGCCCCCGGTGCCGGTCACCGTGACCGCGCGAAAGCGTTCCAGCGTTTTCTTCAGAGTGGGCAGCTCCGCTCGGCGGCCGACGAAACTCGTCACCTCGGCGGGCAGATTGCCTCGTTGCAGTCGTGCCACAGCCTCACCCTAACGAATTGTTTCGGACAGATGAAGAGTCCAAGACAAACGATTCCGTCACTCCGGCACAGCAATATCGACGCCTGCGGAAAAGGCCGGCGGACACCATGAATTTCTCCGCACATATCAACAGTCCATACCTGAGAAAGGCACTGGCATGACGACGGTTCCCCACGGGACGACCCCGGCCGCACTCGACAAGGCGCTCGCCGCCTTCACCGCCGAACTCGGCGACGCCGCCGTGATCAGTGAACCCTCGGCCCTGCGCGCGTTCCGCGACCCCTACACCTACCGGGACTCCGACGAGTTCGACGCCTCGGCCGCGCTGCTGCCCACCAGCACCGAGCAGGTGCAGGCCGTCGTCCGGATCGCCAACGAGCACGGGGTGCCGCTGTCGACGTTCAGCCAGGGCCGCAACAACACCTACGGCGGGCCGGCTCCCCGGCTGCGCGGCAGCGTTCTGGTGAACCTGCGGCAGATGAACAAGATCCTGGAGATCAACCACGATCTCGCCTACGCGGTCGTCCAGCCGGGCGTGCGCTGGCAGGACCTGTTCGACGGCCTGCAGAAGGACGGCGGTGACCTGTGGACCTCCATCCCCGACCTGGGATGGGGCAGCGTCATCGGCAACTCCCTGGAGTACGGCATCGGTTACATGCCGTACGGCGACCACGCGCGCAACCTCTGCGGCCTGGAGGTGGTCCTGCCGGACGGGTCCCTGCTGCGCACCGGCATGGGCGCGATGGAGGGCAACCCGGCCCGCTACACCTACCCGCACAGCTACGGCCCCTCCTTCGGCGGGCTGTTCCAGCAGTCCAACCTCGGCATCGTCACCAGCGCCGGCTGGTCGCTCATGCGCCGCCCCGAGACCTACGCGGCCTGCTGGGCCCGCTTCCACGGCTACGAGACCCTCGGCAAGGTCGTCGACGCACTGCGCGGGCTCATGCTGGACCGCACGATCGAGAACCTGCCGATGCTCAACCGGGGTCTGGAGTTCGACGAGAACGGCACCATGTCCCTCGACCCGGACGGCGACGGCTGGTCGGCGCGGTTCGCCCTGTACGGCCGGGCGGCGATGGTCGACGCCCAGTACGCGGTGGTCGAGGAGACGCTGCGTGCGATACCGGGCGTGGAGGTCGTCCGCCGCACCTTCGACGCCACGGACCTCACCGGCCCCGCCAACCACGACGAGGGAGTCCAGCGCGGCATCCCGGACATGGACCTGCTGGACCCGAAGCTGCTGCCCTACGGCGAGGTGACCGGCCACCTCGACTTCTCGCCGGTCGGACCCTGCCAGGGCGACGCGGTGGTACGGGCCGAGAAGCTCATCCGCTCCCTCTACGCCCGCCACGGCCACGGCTACGTCAACGGCCTGTACCTCACCCCCCGCAGCGCACTGCACATCAGCACCACGTTCTTCGACCCCCGCGACGAGGAGCAGACCCGCGGCGTCTACGCGGGCTACACCGACCTGGTCAAGGAACTGGCCGCCATCGGCTACGCGCCGTACCGCACCAACCTCCAGCACATGGATCTCGTCGCGGAGCAGTTCGCGTTCGGCGACCACGCGCAGCGCAGGCTGGCCGAGACGATCAAGGACGCCATGGACCCGAACGGGATCCTCGCCCCCGGCAAGTCCGGGATCTGGCCGCGCCGGCTGCGCGACCGCGCCTGAACCACCGCGCACGAACCACCCCCGTACGACAGTCAAGGAGGACCGTCATGTCCGTCGACGTGGCCGCAGCAGCCGCCCCGCCGCAGTCCGCCGCACCCACCCAGGACCTGGGCCGTCTGCTCATCAGCTGCCCGGACCGGCCCGGAGTGGTGTCCGCCGTCAGCACCTTCCTCACCGGGGCCGGCGCCAACATCGTCTCGCTCGACCAGTACTCCACCGAGCCGGTGGGCGGCACGTTCCTGCAGCGCACCACCTTCCGGCTGCCCGGACTGACCGCCGCCCGCGCCGAGTTCGAGCGGGAGTTCCGCGAGACGGTCGCCGCCGACCTCGCGATGGACTTCCGGCTGACCGAGGCGTCGAAGCCGAAACGCGTCGCGGTCATGGTGTCGAAGACCGACCACTGCGTCCTGGACCTGCTGTGGCGCAACCGGCGCGGCGAACTCGACATGACCGTGGCGATGGTGATCAGCAACCACCCCGATCTCGCCGACGAGATCCGCCCGTTCGGCGTGCCGTTCGTGCACATCCCGGCCACCCGGGACAACCGCGCCGAGGCCGAGGAGCGCCAGCTCGAACTGTTGAAGGGCAACGTCGACCTGGTCGTCCTCGCCCGCTACATGCAGATCATCACGCCGCGTTTCCTCGCCGAGGTCGGCGCACCCCTGATCAACATCCACCACTCCTTCCTGCCCGCGTTCATCGGCGCGGCGCCCTACAAGCGGGCCAAGGAGCGGGGCGTGAAGCTCGTCGGCGCGACGGCGCACTACGTGACCGAGGATCTCGACGAGGGCCCGATCATCGACCAGGACGTGGTCCGGGTCGGCCATCACCACACCACCGCCGACCTCGTCCGGCTCGGCGCGGACGTCGAACGGGCGGTCCTGTCCCGCGCGGTGCGCTGGCACTGCGAGGACCGGATCGTCCGGCACGAGAACCAGACCATCGTCTTCTGAGAGCCCGCTGGGAGATACGACAGTGACACGACCGTCCACCGACGTACTGGTCGTCGGCGCGGGCCCAGTGGGCCTGCTCACCGCGCTCGGCCTCGCGCGGGCCGGCCTGAGCGTGACCGTCCTCGAACGCGAGGCCGCCATCGGCGACTCGCCCCGCGCCATGACCTACCTCTGGTTCGTCCTCGACGGACTGGCCGAACTCGGGGTCCTGCCCGACATGGAGCGCGAGGGCGTGCGCTCCCTCGACGGGCTGACCCTGCGGGTGTTCGGCACCGGCGAGGTCATCGAGTGGGGCCAGGTCTCGCTGGAGGAGACCACCGGACGCCCGTACAACAACCTCCACCTGGGCCAGGACCGGCTGGGCGGGATCACGCTGCGCCACCTGGAGAAGCAGCCCGGCGTCTCGGTCCACTGGAACACCACCGTCACCGGTCTCGTCCAGGACGACGACGGGGTCCGCGTGACGGCCCGAACACCGCAGGGGGAAGCCGAGTTCACCGCCTCCTGGGTGGTCGGCACCGACGGCGCGGGCAGCACGGTCCGCAAGGCGCTGGGCCTCGGCTTCGACGGCCTCACATGGCCGGAGCGGTTCGTGGCGACCAACGTCCGCTACCCGTTCGACGCGTACGGGTTCAACGACGCCAACATGGTCGTCGATCCGCGGTACGGCGCGGTCGTCGCGAAGATCGACGACGAGGGCCTGTGGCGAGTGACGTACGCCGAGGACGCGGACCTCCCGGCCGAGCAGGTCGTCGAGCGGATGTCCGTCTTCTTCGACACCTTCCTGCCCGGCTCCAAGGAGTTCGAGCTGGTGCACCACTCTCCCTACCGGCTGCACCAGCGGTCCGCCGAGCGGTACCGGGTCGGCCGGGTGCTGCTGGCCGGGGACGCCGCGCACGCCACCAACCCGACCGGCGGCCTGGGCCTCACCTGCGGCCTGCTCGACCTGTACGTGCTGTACCCGGCGCTGGCGGCCGTCGTACACGGCGAGGCCGAGGCGGACGTACTCGACCGGTGGGCCGAGGACCGGCGGCGGAAGTTCCTCGACATCGCCTCCCCGATGGCGAGCGAGTTCAAGCGGCTCGTCTACCACTCGACCGATCCCGATCGGCTGGAGGCGGACCTGGCCGGTCCCCGCTCGGTCGCGGGCGACCCGGAGAAGGTGCGGGCGGCCCAGCTCGGCATGGCCGACCTGCGTTCGCCCCAGCTCGTCCCCACGGCGGTGACGTCATGAGCGGCCGGGGATTTCGCTGGGTGGAGGGCGGCCGTTCGGACGCGCCCATGGGTACGGCGCCCAGCGGGGCGATGTACGTCGAGTGGGAGACACCCGACGAGCCCGGCAGCGGCTGTCCTGTCGTCCTCGTCCACGGTGGCGGCGGACAGGGCACCGACTGGCTCGGCACGCCCGACGGCCGCCCCGGCTGGGCCCGGCTGCTGGTGGATCGCGGCCGGCCGGTGTACGTCGTCGACCGGCCCGGCTACGGGCGGGCCTCGGGCACCGACCAGGAGAAGCGGGGCCCCGCGCCCACGCTGGAGATGACCGCGGGAATCTTCGCGTCCGGCACCGACCCCCGGCACACCCAGTGGCCGGGGCCGGGCGGTCCCGACGATCCCGCGGTCGTGCAGCTCGCCGCGAGTTCGGCGAGCATCCCGCTGGACCAGGCGGCCGCCCAACAGCGGGACGGAGACCGGCTGGTCGAACTGCTGGAGAGCATCGGCCCCGCCGTACTGATCACCCACTCCCTCGGCGCCCCGGCCGGCTGGCTGGCCGCCGCCAACCGCCCGGACCTGGTCAAGGCGGTGGTGGCCCTCGAACCGCCCGGGCCGCCCTTCCTGAACGCGCCGCAGCTGGGCCTGTCCCTCGACTGGGGCCTCACCTCGGCGCCCCTCCCCTACGAGCCGGCCGTGACCTCTCCGCAGGAGCTGCGGGAGGCGGGGACACGGACCGTGCCCGGACTGCGGGGACTGCCCGTGGCGGTCGTCGAGGCCGAGGCGTCGCCGTTGGGCGGCGGAGCGGGCGCGGTCGCGGCGTACCTGACGGAGGTGGGTGCCCGCGCCGAGCACCTCCGGCTCGCCGACCACGCGGTCCATGGCAACGGCCACGGCATGGTCCTCGAACGCAACAACGGCGCGGTTCTCGACACCGTCCTGAACTGGCTGAACAGCATAGGAGTCACCTCATGAACAGCAGTCAGGACATGACCGGCCGGGTCGCCCTGGTCACCGGGGGAGGCGGCGGCATCGGCCGCGCCACCGCCCTCGCCTTCGCCCGCCGTGGGGCCCGGGTCGCCGTGCTCGACATCAACGGCGACCTGGCCGCGCGGACGGTCAAGGAGATCAAGGCGATCGGCGGCTCGGCCGAGGTGTTCATCGTCGACGTGTCCGACGCGGCGTCCGTCGATAGCGCCGTGAGCGCCGTCGTCGACCGCTTCGGCCGACTGGACTTCGCGCACAACAACGCCGGGGTGGAGGGCGAGGTGACCCGCCTCGCCGACGTCACCGAGGCCGACTGGAACCGTGTCATCGGCATCAACCTGACCGGCGTCTGGCTGTGCCTGCGCGCCGAGATCAAGGCCATGAGCGGCAAGGGCGGCGCGATCGTCAACACGGCCTCCGCGTCCGGGCTGGTGGCGCGGCCCGGCGGTCTGTCGACCTACGTCGCCAGCAAGCACGGTGTCGTCGGCCTGACCAAGGCCGCGGCCGTCGACTACGCCGCCGACGGGATCCGCATCAACGCGGTGCTCCCGGGCCCGATCGCCACACCGTTCACCGAGGACCTGCCCCAGGAGATCAAGGACCAGCTCCTGTCGCTGACCCCGATCCGCCGATTCGCACAGCCGGAGGAAGTCGCCGAGTCGGTGGTGTGGCTGTGCGGCGACGCCGCCTCGTACATGGTCGGCGCGGCCCTGGCCGTCGACGGCGGCGTCGTCGCCTACTGATCCACCCCTTCGGAACCCAGCACGGCAGGAGGACGAATGAAATTCGCCATCGGATTCGCGACCATCGGAGCGTCGATGGAGCCGGGCGGCCTCGCGAGCCTCGCACGGACCGCGGAGGAGCTCGGCTACGAGTCGATCTGGTCCGTCGAGCATCCCGCCATCCCGGAGAACTACGTCTCGACCTACCCCTACAGCCCGACGGGCCGTATCGAGGCACCTTCGGAGGCTCCGCTGCCCGATCCCTTCACTCCGCTCGCGTACGCGGCGGCGGTCACCACGCGGCTGCGGCTGGCCACGGGCGTCTGCATCCTTCCGCAGTACCACCCGATCCAGCTGGCCAAGATCTGCGGAACCCTCGACACGCTCTCCGGGGGACGCTTGATGCTCGGTGTCGGAATGGGGTGGCTGCGCGAGGAGTACGAGGCGCTCGACTGCGACTTCGACGACCGTGCGGCGCGAGGGCGGGAATCCATAGCCGCGATGAGATCCCTGTGGACGGAGTCGCCCAGCGAGTTCCACGGCCGGTTCTTCGACTGGCCGCCGGTCCACTCCTCACCGAAGCCGGTCCAGCGGGGCGGGGTGCCGATCCACGTGGGCGGCCACACCGAACTGGCCGCCAAGCGGGCCGCCCGCTACGGCAACGGGTTCTTCCCCGCCGTACCGAGCCCGGAAGCCATGGCTCCGCTGCTGAAGACCCTGCGGACCGAGTGCGACAAGCTCGGACGCGACTACGAAGAGATCGAGATCAGCGCCGGCGCCACCCAGAACCTCATCGCCGACGTCGTACGAGGCTACGAAGACCTCGGCGTCTCCCGCGTCTTCGTCGTCCCGAACGGCTTCACCCAGGACGAGGTGCGCGAAGGGCTGGTGCGCTACGCGGAGACAGTCATGGCGGAGATCGGCGCCGAGCAGCCCGAGGCGGTGACGTCATGAGGCTTGAGGAACTGGCCGACCGTCTCGAGATCATCGAGCTCTACGGCCGCTACGTGCACGCCGCGGACGCCAAGCGGGCCGACCTGCTCGACGAGGTGTTCCTGCCGGACTGCGTGATCGACTACACCGACGCCGGTCTGCCCACCACCTTCACCTGGGAGGAGGCCAGGGGCGGCGGTTTCCTCACCGGCGAAGGCTTCGACCACGTCTTCCACATCTCCGTCAACCAGGTCATCGACTTCGAGGACGACGAGCGGACGGTCGCGCACGCACGCTGGTTCGGCGACGAGCTGCGGGTCTTCCGCGATGCCGCTGAGATGGTGGACTGAGATGGCCACCGCATCGGCGAGCAGCGCCGGACAACTGCCGCGCGAACAGGCCTGGGTCATCCAGAAGCCCTCGGTGGGCCGCTACGCACCCGACTGCCTGCGCCTGGAGGAGCGGCCGCAGCGACCCCTGGAAGAGGGCGAGATCCGGGTACGCACCGTGTACCTCTCGCTCGACCCCTCGTATCTCACGCAGTTGCGCCTGGGTGACGCGGCGTACGTCGTGCCCCTCGACGTCGGCGACGTGATGAAGGGCGTCGTCCTGGGCGTCGTCGAGGAGACGCGCGCACCGGACTTCGCGCCCGGCGACGTCGTCAGCGCACTGGCGGACTGGTCGACGCATCCGGTCCTCGCGACCGGCGCCGGGGGACCGATTCCGCCGACCAGGATCGCGCGGCAGCCCGGGGTGCCGCTGAGTGCCCACCTGACCGTCTTCTCCCACATCGGCCTGGTGGCCATGATCGGGATGGGTGAGATCGCCAAGCCCGCGGCGGGCGAGACGGTCCTGGTCTCGGCTGCCGCCGGGGCGGTGGGGACGATCGCGGCCCAGATCGCCCAGGCCTACGGCTGCCGGGTGATCGGGATCGCCGGCGGCAAGGAGAAGTGCCGGTTCCTGCTCGACGACCTCGGGCTCGACGGCGCCATCGACTACCGCTCGGAGAGCGTGGACGAGGCACTGGGCCGACTGTGCCCCGGGGGCGTCGACGTGTACTTCGACAACGTGGGGGGCGAGATGCTCGACACCGTCCTGCTCCACCTCGCGAAGCGGGCGCGGGTGCTGCTGTGCGGGGAGATGTCGCAGTACGACCTTCCCGATCCGTCCCAGCGCCACGGGCTGAAGAACACGTTCCGCCTCGTGCTGGCCAGCGCCCGGATGGAGGGCTTCATCCCGCCGGACCACGCCGACCGCTACGAGGCGATCTTCGCGGAACTGGGCCGGCTGTTCATGACCGGGGCCGTCCGGCACCGCCCGCACATCGTGGCCGGTATGGAACAGGTGGCGTCCGCGCTGCAGTTGCTCCTCACCGGTGGCAACCAGGGCAAGCTGATGGTTCAGGTGGCGGACGACCCGTGGGACACCGTCCCCGGCTGACCCGGCACACGCCTCGGACGCGCCGCTGCCCACCGGAGAGATGCCCCGGTGGGCAGCGGCGCAGCGGCATGTCCGTCACACCGATGCGGCAGCGGTGGTCACGGACTGCCCGGAGCCCGGCCGTGCCAGGCGCGTTCGAGGAGGGCGCGGACCGCCATCTCCTCCAGCGGTGCCGGATTGGCGTACGGGGAGGCGAGCACCCTGCGGACCACCTCGTCGAGGTCGCTCTCCCGCAGTCCGAGATCGCGCAGCCGGGTCGGGGCCGCCATGGTCACGGCGAACTCGTGCAGCGCGGCACCGGCCTCCGCGCCCGGCCTGGCCAGAGCCAGGGCGACCACCTCCGCCGCCTGCGGCGCGGCGCCGGCGTTGTAGGCGAGCGCATGGGGCAGTACGACGGTGTGCGCCGGGGCGTGCGGCAGACCGAGCCCGCCGAGCACATGGCACAGCTTGTGGTGCAGGGACATCGTGGTCGAGTCCAGGGTGACCCCGGACAGCCACGCCCCGTACAGGGCTTCGTGCCGGGCCCCCGGCTCGGTGGCGAGCCGGGGCAGCGCACCGACGAGCCGCCGGACCGCCTCGGCCGCGACCAGGTCCGTCATGGGCGTACGGTCGGGGGCGTAGAGGGCTTCCACCGCGTGCGCGAGCGCGTTGAAGGCCGAGGGGACCGCCAGTTCGGCCGGGAAGGACGCGAACAGGGCCGGGTCGTACAGGACCGTGCGCGGCGCGACCACGGGGTCCCGGCCGGTCCGTTTGACGCCGTCCTGGGTCAGGCCCCATACGCGTGTCATCTCCGAGCCGGAGTACGTCGTCGGTACGGCGACGATCGGGATCCTCGACGCGAGCGCGACGGCCTTGGCCAGGCCGACCGCCGAGCCGCCGCCGACGGCCACGAGTCCGTCGGCCCCCGCGTCAACGCACTGGGCCCGCACCGCCTCGGCCTGCTCCACGGGAACGTGCATCCGCGCGTCCTCGACGGCGGTGACCAGCCGGGAGCCGAGGATCTCCGCCGTGCGTGCGGCGTATCGGGGGCCCGCGACGGCCGCCACCCTGAGCAGTCCGAGCCGGTCCGTCTCGGCAGCCAGGTCGTCGAGCGCGCCGTCGCGGAAGACCACCCGGACCGGGCGCTGCTCGTGGACGAATCCGTCCTCGGGGAGGTCGGGCACCGTCATCCCTCCTCGGGGCGCAGGGTGATTGCGACGTGCGCGTGCCGGAAGGGCGCGGGGAGGTCGTGCGCGGCAGCCGGCTCGCCTCCACTCACCTCCTCGAAGTCCAGCACCAGGCTCTCCTTGACCCCGAACACCGCGTCGGAGTCCAGGTAGTCGGAGCCCGCGACGAACACATGGGTGGTCAGCGGCCGGTGGCCCTCGGCGCCGACGATGAAGTGGATGTGCGCCGGGCGGTAGGGATGCCGGGCGGTGGCCTTCAGCAGTTGCCCGACCGGGCCGTCGTCGGGGATCGGGTAGGCCGCGGGAAGGATGGTCCGGAAGTGGAACCGGCCGTCCTCGTCGCAGGTGAACAGCCCGCGCAGGTTGAGGTCGGGCACCTCGCCGGGCCGCTGGACGTCGTAGAACCCCTTCTCGTCCGCCTGCCACACGTCGACCAGCGCCCCGCCGAGCGGCCGGCCGTCGGCGCCGAGGACCTGGCCGGTGACCAGGGTGGGCTCGCCGCCCTCGGCGAGGGAGATCGAGTCGCCGAGGGCGCGCGGCGGCGAGTCGACCATGTGGAACGGGCCGAGCACCGTCGACTCGGTCGCCGCGGGGCCGGAGCCGCCGTGGTCGAGGGAGTCGACGAGCATCGACATGCCGAGGACGTCGGAGAGCAGCTGGAACTCCTGCCGTACGTCCGTGCAGGCGTGTCCGGTCCGGGTCAGGAAGTCGATCGCGGTGTCCAACTCGGCCTGGGTCAGGCCGACTTCCTTCGCGAAGGCGTGCAGATGCTCCACCAGCGAGGTGACGACGGCGCGCAGGCGCGGGTCCGGGGTGTCGGCGAAGGCCTCGGCCACGACCTCGGCGGAACGTTCGGCGGAGAACAGTGTCATCGGTCGGTCCCCCCGTACGCGGCGGTCGCGGCCGCCAGGGTGTTGGACAGCAGCATGGCGATGGTCATCGGGCCGACTCCGCCGGGCACGGGGGTCAGCAGTCCGGCGACCTCGGCGACGGCCGGTGCGTCCACGTCTCCGATCAGGCCGTCGGGGCCGCGGTGGATCCCGACATCGATCACGGTCGCGCCCGGGGCGACGGCGTCGGCACCGACGATCCCCGGCTTGCCGGCGGCCACCACGAGAACGTCGGCCAGCCGGCACATTCCGGGCAGGTCGCGGGTGCGCGAGTGGCACACGGTGACCGTGGCGTTCCGCTGCTTCAGCAACTGCGCCATGGGCTGCCCGACGAGCACCGACCGTCCCACGACCACGGCGTGGGCGCCTTCGAGCGGCACGTCGTAGGCGTCGAGGATCCGCATCACGCCCGCCGGGGTGCACGGGCGCAGGCCCGGGCGGCCCTGGGCCAGCAGACCGGCGCTAGTCGTGGTCAGACCGTCGACGTCCTTGCCTGCCGGGATGCGCTCGATGAGCGCCTGGGCGTCCAGGTGCGCCGGGAGCGGCAGCTGGAGCAGGATGCCGGAGACCGCCGGATCCACGGCCAACTCGTCGATCGTCGCGGCGACTTCGGCCTGCGCGGCGGTGGCGGGAAGGCGGCGGTGGAGGTCGAGCATGCCCGCCTCGACGCACTGCCGCCGCTTGTTGCGGACGTACACCTCCGATGCCGGGTCGTCGCCCACGAGGACGGTGGCGAGCCCGGGTGTCGTGCCGCCCGCGGCCCGGAACGCCTCCACCCCCTTCGCGACCTCTTCGCGTACCTGGCGGGCCAGGGCGGTGCCGTCGAGTCGTACTGCAGTCATACGTCGTCCTTCGAAGTGTCCCCGCGTCGGCCTGCCCAGCGGTGCGCAGCTCTGTCTGACAGCTGATAGCCGACGGCTGTCTGCCTTCGCACGCTAACCGATCCCGAGGCGCCCAAGCGGCCTCCGACGTGGAGCAGGTAGCGCGAACGCGTAGTTCTGCCCTATGTCGTCGTCCCTGGCCGGGCGCAGCATCCACGGGAATTCACCGGTGCCGACTACAGCGTCGTGCCGCACCGACCAGAGAGGTTCGACATGGCCGAGATGCCGCAGAGCAAGGTCTTCCCCCACTCCCCGTTCGTGCCGTACGACCCGGTCGTCCAGTTCCACGAGACGGCGGCCTGGTGCTTCGGCGGCGACGCGGAGGCGTGGGAGTACACGGGCTGGCGGGACGAGGTGCTGGCCGCGACCACGACCGCGTCGCTGCACGGGCACCTCAACCCCTCGCCCACGCTGCGCCTGACGGGACCGGACGCGCCGGCCTTCCTCTCCAGTGTGTGCGTCAACAGCCTCGCCAACTTCCAGGTGGGCGCGTCCCGGCACGCGATCATGACGGACGAGCAGGGGCGGGTCGCCTCGCACGGGATGCTGCTGCGGCTGGCCGAGGACGACTTCGTCACGTACTGGCTCTCGCCCTACCTGGGCTACCGGCTGGCCCAGCGCCCCGACCTGGATGTGACCGCCGAGGACCTCACCGGCCAGGTCTTCCTCTTCCAGCTCAGCGGCCCGCGGTCGCTGGAGGTCCTGGAGGGCGCCGCCGGGGAGAACCTGCACGACGTCAGGTTCCTCCGGCACCGCCTGGCGTCGATCGCCGGCGCGGAGGTCCGGGTCATCCGGATCGGCATGTCGGGCACCCTCGCCTACGAGGTGCACGGGCCGGTGGAACACGCCGTCCCCGTGTACGAGGCGCTGATGGCGGCCGGCGAGGAGTACGGGATCCGCAAAATGGGCGTGCAGGCCTACATGTGCCAGCACACCCAGGGCGGCTTCGGGCAGTCGTACTACCACTTCCCGCTGCCCTGGGGCGAGGACGAGAACCTCCAGGCGTTCTTCGCCGGCCTGGGCTTCCCCCCGATCGGCAAGGACCTGCGGCTGCACGGCAGCGTGGGGGCGGACATGGACCGCCGCTACCGCACCCCGTACGAGCTGGGCTGGGGTCACATGGTGAAGTTCGACCACGACTTCATCGGGCGCGAGGCGCTGGAGCGGGAGGCCGCGGAAGCCGCCAGGACCATCGTCACGCTGGTCTGGAACCCCGAGGACATCGCGGATGTCTACCAGTCGCAGTTCCGCAAGGGCGCCGAGCACCCCTACATGAACATGCCCAACCACTTCATGTACGAGGTCGGCGACCGCGAGCACCGGCAGAGCCTGTGGGCGGACCGGGTCCTGGTGGACGGGCGGGACGTCGGCACGTCGTCCGGCCGGTGCTTCAGCGCGCACTCCGGCGAGATGCTCTCGCTCGCCACGGTGGAGACCGCCGTCGCCCAGGAGGGCACCGAGGTCGTCGTGCTCTGGGGCGATCCCGGCACCCGGCAGAAGGAGATCCGGGCCACCGTCGCCCGCTTCCCCTACCTCGTCGAGCCGGTCCGCAACGAGAAGTTCGACGTGTCGACGATCCCGAGCAAGTACGAGCCGGCGACGACGGGGGCCGCGGGGGCTGCGGTCGCCGCGGGCGAAACGCGTACCGCGAACGCGTAGTTCTGCGCTACGGCGCCGTGCGGCAGGAATTCGATGATCGGCTCACCACCGGGTGAGGACGGAAGGAAGACGATGAAGTCGTTGCGGGGCAAGGTCGCCGTCGTGACAGGGGCCGCGAGCGGGGTGGGCCTGGGCCTGGCCGAGCGGTTCGCCGAGGAGGGGATGAAGGTCGTCCTCGCCGATGTCGAGGAGGCGCCCCTGAGGGAGGCGGCCGAGCGGATCCGCGCCCGGGGCGGCGAGGCGATCGCGGTCCGCACCGACGTCCGCTTCGAGGAGGAGGTCCAGCGGCTGGCGGACGCGGCCGTGGAGGCCTTCGGCGGGGTACACGTGCTGTGCAACAACGCCGGCGTCGAGACCGGCGCGGAGTTCTCCGACATCGCGGCGGAGAGCTGGAAGTGGGTCCTGGACGTCAACCTCTGGGGGGTCATCCACGGCTGCCGGGTCTTCCTGCCGCTGCTGCGGCAGCAGGAGGAGGCGCACATCGTCAACACCGGTTCCGGTGCCTCCTTCTCGGCCCAGCTGCCGACCTTCGCGCCCTACATCACGTCGAAGTTCGCCGTTCTGGGGCTGAGCGAGAGCCTGGACATGGAGCTGCGGGCCAACCACGAATCCGTGCGGGTGTCGTTCCTCGCGCCGATCGCCAAGACCCGGATGCCGGAGGCGGAGCGCAACCGGCCCGAGAACGTCCCCTCCAGCGAGGGAGACGCCCTGCGCGGCAAGGTGCTGGACACGATCCGCGCGGTCACCGCCCAGATCGGTCTGGAACCGGCGGAGTTCGCCGAGCTGGTCGTGGACGCGCTCCACGAGAACCGGTTCTTCGTCGTCGTACGGCCGGAGGACTCCGCCGCCGCGCTGGAGCAGCGCATCGCATGGCTGAGGGGCGGCCCGGCACCCGAGCAGGCCAAGCCGTGACCGCCGACAAGGTGCTCCTGCGGGTACGCGCCCGCTTCTCCGCCTCGTCCACCGTCGCCGGAATCGTGCTGGAACACCCGGAGGGCGCCGAACTGCCGGCCTGGGCTCCCGGCGCGCATCTGACGCTGCGGCTGCCGACCGGTGTCGAACGGCAGTACTCGCTGTGCGGCGACCCGGCCGACCGCGGCACGTACCGCCTCGGCGTGCTCCTCGAACCGGCCGGGCGCGGCGGGTCGGCCTGGGTGCACGCACACCTCCACCCCGGTGAGCACATCACCGTCACCGGGCCGCGCAACAACTTCGAGCTGGCCCCGGCCACCCGCCACCACTTCGTGGCGGGCGGAGTCGGGATCACACCGATCCTGCCGATGGTGCGGGAGTGCGTGGCGCGCGGCACGGACTGGCGGCTCACCTATCTGGGCCGGTCCCGTGCATCGATGGCGTTCCTCGACGAGTTGGGGCCGTTCGACGGATGTGTGCGGGTGCATGTCGACGAGGAGTCCGGCGTCGCCGACATCGAAAAGCTCCTCGACGGCACCGACGAGGACTGCCTCGTGTACGCCTGTGGGCCGGAAGGCCTGCTGCGGGCCGTGGAGGGGGCCATGGCCTCTCGCCCGGCGGGGAGCCTGCGCGTCGAACGGTTCGCGCCCCGGGAGCCCGGTCCTTCCGCCGACCGGCCCTTCACCGTGACCTTCGCGAGTTCAGGGATCACGGCGGAGGTGCCCGCCGACGAGTCGATCCTGGACGTGGCCGAGCGCCACGGGCTGCCCGTCGACTACTCGTGCCGCGAGGGCACCTGCGGCACCTGCGAGACGGCGATCCTCCGCGGCCGGGCGGACCACCGGGACGCGGTGCTGTCGCCCGAGGAGAAGGAAGCCGGCGAGA
Source organism: Streptomyces sp. NPDC107538 (assembly GCF_055657445.1). Lineage (NCBI taxonomy): Bacteria > Bacillati > Actinomycetota > Actinomycetes > Kitasatosporales > Streptomycetaceae > Streptomyces > Streptomyces sp. NPDC107538. The sequence goes on from NZ_JBVKAY010000016.1 coordinate 38,843, forward strand.
CGCTGCTGATCTGCGTCTCCAGGGCCCTGACCGCCGAGCTCGAACTCGACCTCTAGCTCCGGAACTTGTGAGGAGAACACCCACCCATGGGCCAGACAGGTTTCGCCCAGGACCGCCTCGACCACTTCTGCGAGGTCGTCGAAAGTGACGTGCGGTCAGGCCTCTACTACGGCGGCGCCTTCCGCATCGCGCGGGGCGGAGAGACCGCTCTCGATGTCGCGATCGGCCACGGCGACGCCGACGGCACCCTTCCGGTCCGTACGGACTCGGTGTTCTCGGTGTTCTCGGTGACGAAGGCGTTCATCAACGTCCTCGTGCTGCGCGCCGTCGAGCGGGGCCAGTTCGGGCTGACCACGAAGATGGTCGACCTGGTGCCCGAGTTCGCCGGCCCGCCCCGGGAGCGGGCCACGATCCTGCACTTCCTCACCCACACCACCGGCATGCCGGGTGTCTGGGAGCCGAAGGCAGGGCAGCCCTGGGACCGCCTGGACGAGACGGTCGCCGCCGTGTGCGAGATCATCCACGGCACCAGCGAGCCCGGCACCCGCTGCGACTACGCCCCCATGGCCAACCACGCCCTGCTCGCCACGGCACTGGTCCGCACCGACCCGCAGCGGCGGTCCATCACCGAGATCCTGCACCAGGACCTCTTCGCGCCGCTCGACATGCGCGACACGACCCTCGGCATCCGCCCCGGGTCCCGCGCCCGGCACCTCGTCCCCGATCCGCGCGGCACCGTCCCGATCAAGGTGCTCTCCCACGAGAACGACGACGAGTTCGGGCTGTTCACCGCGGAGCACAACGAGTGCACCTGGGCGGGCGCCTCGTCCACCTCTCGCGACCTGTTCCGCCTCGCGGAGATGCTGCGGAACGAGGGCACCCTCGAAGGCGCGCGCGTCCTCTCCCCCCGCACCGTGCGCATGGCCCGGCGGGTATGGACCGGGGACCTGCCCAACGAGCTGTACAAGGCGGTCGCCCTGCGCGCGGGCTACCCGCCGCCCCCGGCCAACATGGGCCTGGGCTTCAACGTGCGCGGCCCCGAACTCGTCAACCATCAGCTGGGCACGCTGACTTCGCCGGAGACCTTCGGCAACTACGGCGCCGGAAGCATGGTGTTCTGGGTCGATCCCGAGCTGGACATCACGTTCGTCGGCCTGACCGCCGGTCTGCTGACCCAGGCGCGCAACATCGAACGCTTCGAACGACTCGCCGACATCGTCGTCGGCGCCGCACTGTGACCGGGAGCCACCGATGACCCTCACCGACGTGCCGTGGATCACCGCGGGCACCACCGATCTGCGCGAACTGGAAGAGGCCCGCGACCGGAGCTGGATCGCGCGCAGCGACCGGGGTTACGAGGTGCTCAGGTACGGCCCCGGCCTGGGTGTGCTGGAGCATCCGTCCCTGCTCAAGGGCCCCTCGTTCCTGAAGCGGCTCGACGACCTGGGCATCGTCGACGGTGAACTCCGCCGGTTCTGGAACCAGGTCGTCACCACCACCGAGGGCGACCAGCGCAAACGGATGCGGGTGCCGCTGGCGAAGCTCCTACGACCGATGCAGATCTCGAAACTGAAAGAGACCGTGCGGCAGACCGTCCACGACCTCCTCGACGAGATCGACGACCCCACCGACGTCGCTCTCCTCGACGCGCTGGCGTGGAAGATCCCGTCCCGCCTCTACTGCCATCTGGTCTCCGCACCCGTCGAGTTGGCCCCGACGGTGGCCCGGCTCTCGGACAGCGTGCTCGGCCCACTGCTCAACAACGAACTCGACCGCAGGCAGGAGTTCATCGACGCCACCTGGGAGGCGATCGCTCTCGCCCGGGACCACATCGGAGCCCGGCGCGAGGACCTCGGGGACGACTTCACCTCGGCGATGATCCGGCAGGAGGCGGCCGGTGACCTGACCGAGGAGGAGGTCCACGCCGAAGCGGTGGCGATCCTGACGGCCAGCATCGACAACACGGTCCACCAGATCGGCATCACCTTCGGCAAACTCCTTGAGAATCCCTCCCGTTGGCAGGCCGTCGTCGCCGACCCGTCGAAGATCCCGGCCGCCGGTGAAGAGGCCGTCCGGCTGCGCCCTCGCTTCAACACGATCTTCCGGCTCGCCGAGAAGGACCTGGAGATCGACGGGTTCCCGATCGAGGCCGGCGCCTGGGTCTACGTCTCGGTCCGCGCGTCGATGCGGGACCCCGAGGTGTTCGAGGACCCCGGGACCTGGCGCCTGGACCGGCCGACCGTACGCCAGATGATGTTCGGCGCGGGCCCCTACAACTGCCTCGGCCAGCACCTGGCGCGCCTGGAGATCAACGAGGCGGTACTGGCGGTCGCCCAGCGCTTCCCGGGACTGCGGCTCACCGACGACTTCGCCACTCAGGAGAGCAACGCGGTCACGGAGGTCACGCGGCTCCAGGTCTCGCTCGTCTGATTCCCCTCTCTGCCGAAGATCTTCTCAAGGAAACGATCAATGACCCTCACTTCCAAGGTCGCCGTGGTGACCGGTGCCGGACGCGGGATCGGCCGTGCGGTCGCCGCCCGGCTGGCAAAGGACGGCTTCCACGTCGTGGCAGCGGACCTGGACGCGCCGGGCGCGCACGACTGCGCCGAGGCGGTACGGGACTCGGGCGGACAGGCCGAGGCCTTGCTCCTGGACGTCACCGAACGCGCCGCCGTGCGGGCCGCGTTCGCCGACATCCACCAGCGCCTGGGACGCGTCGACGCACTCGTCAACAACGCCATGTGGATCAAATACGCGCCCCTCGTCGACTTCAACGAGGACGCCGTCGACGCCATGTTCGGCATCGGCGTGAAGTCGGCGATCTGGACCATGCAGGCCGCGATCCCCCTCATGAAGGCACAGGGCGGCGGGGCGATCGTCAACCTCTCCTCCCCGGCCGCCGTACGCAGTGTTCCCGGCGGCGCCCTGTACTCGGCGGTCAAGGGCGCGGTCACCAGTCTCACCCTGCAGTCGGCGGGCGAGCTGGGCCGGGACGGGATCCGGGTCAACGCGGTCATGCCGGGCTCCGTGCCGACGGAGGGTGCCAGGGCCGTGGTCGACGACTCCGGCTTCGAACTCCGCAAGACCCGTACGCCAGTCGGGCGCCTCGGCCGCCCCGAGGACATCGCCGCGGCCGTCGCGTTCCTCGTCTCCGCCGACGCCGGCTTCGTCACCGGACACGTGCTGGCGGCGGACGGGGGATTCAGCGTCACCTGAGCGGGGCGCGTCACCTGAGCCGGGCGTCAACGGTGACGCCCACGAAGAAAGCAGATGCCCATGAAGACTCATGCCTGGGTCGTCGCGGAAGCCTCCGTAGGCAAGTACGACCCCAAGTGCCTGCGCTGGGAGGAACGCGACGTCCCCGAAGTGCCGGACGGCCAGGTCCTCGTCAGAACCACCCTGCTCTCCATCGACCCCACCTCCCGCAACTGGCTCAAGCTCGACCCCGAGACGACGTTCATCCCGATCGGCGTGGGCGACGTCATGATCGGCGTGGCCGTGGGAGATGTGGTGGAGTCACGCGTCGAGGGGTTCGCGCCCGGCGACCTGGTCAGCGGCCTCTGGGGCTGGGCGGAGCACTCCCTCGCCGACCCGCGCTACATCCAGCGCCACGACCGGGACGCACGCATCCCCGACGAGGCGTACGCGTCCGTCTTCTCCCACGTCGGCCGGGCGGCCGCGATCGGTCTCGTCGAGATCGGCCGGGTCAGGCCCTCGGACACGGTCGTCGTCTCCGCGGCGGCGGGGGCGACCGGGTCGCTCGCCGTGCAGATCGCCAAGGCGAAGGGCTGCCGGGTCATCGGCATCGCCGGCGGCGAGCGCAAGTGCCGCCAGGTGGTGGAGGAGTTCGGCGCCGACGACGCCATCGACTACCGGACCGCGGACATACGGGCGGCGATCGCCGAGAAGTGCCCGCAAGGGGTGGACCTGTTCTTCGACAACGTCGGCGGCCCGATCCTCGACGCGGTCCTGGCGAACATGGCGTGGAACTGCCGGATCGTCGTCCGCGGCGCGATGTCCCAGTACGACCTCCCCGACGCCGACTCGGCCTACGGCCTGACCAACGTCCCCCGCCTGCTGTACAAGTGCGCCCGCATGGAGGGCTACGTGGCCGCCGCGTACGCCGAGCGCTACGCGGAGTTCGACGACATCCTCCGGGGCCTGTACCTCGACGGCTCCCTCGTCGCCCGCTCCCACGTGATCGAGGGTCTGGCGAACGCGCCGGAGTCCATCTCCCTGCTGCTCGACGGCGGCAACGACGGAAAGCTGATGGTGAGGGTGTGACGGGGGATCTCAAGCAGTAACGTCGACACCGGTCGTGCAAGGAGGGTGTCATGACCATCTATACATAGATATATTCTAAAGCGCGATGGAGTCGGCCCGGCTCGGGAGACCGCCGGGAGGCTTGCTCGTAGAGCCGCCGATTCGATGTGCCGTAGCGTCCGAGGTGACGGGTGGCCCCCTGACCTGGGGTGATGTGGGCGATTGCGAAAAGGGCGTTTACTGTGTGGTAACAACACAGTAGTGATGTAAGCGCCCCCATGTACCCGTCGGCCGCCCCGCTCGGCCCGCCCGACACCCGACTCGGCTCGCAGGAGGACCCGTGGAGCAGGCCGTACCGCGCTCGCGCCAGGCCGCCGCCGCGAGTGTGCCGGACGTCGCCGCCGCCCGTCCGGCGTCGGCCTACCGTGTGCCCGCGCAGCCCGGAGTCGCGGACGTCGACCGGGAGCGGGGTATCGCCGCCGACGGCCGGCCCGGTGCCGACGCGGCCCGGGGCGAGCACACGCACAGCGAGACGCCGATCCCGTTGCCGCGCGCCCAGGGGCGGCCCGTCGTCCAGCGGGCCTCCGTGCGCGGGCAGATCCTGGACGCGCTGCGGGCCGCGCTCGCGGGCGGGGAGCTGACACCCGGCGAGGTGTACTCGGCGCCGGCCCTCGGTGAGCGGTTCGGGGTATCCGCGACGCCCGTGCGCGAGGCGATGCAGCAACTGGCCATCGAGGGCGCGGTCGAGGTCGTGCCCAACCGGGGCTTCCGGGTCGTCCGGCGGGGCGCCCGCGAACTGGCCGAACTGGCCGAGGTGCGGGCGCTGCTCCAGGTGCCGGTGGTCACCCGGCTCGTGCGTACGGTGCCGGCGGAGCGGTGGGCCGAACTGCGGCCCCTCGCCGACGAGACGGCCCGCGCGGCGTCCTCCGGGTGCCGGGCCGCGTACGGCGAGGCGGACCGGGCCTTTCACCGGGGGGTTCTGGGGCTGGCCGGGAACGAGCAGCTGCTGCAGATCACGGACGACCTCCACCGGCGTACGCAACTGCCGCTGGGGGGTGGCCAGGTGGGTGCCTTCGGCAGTGGGGGCCGGGTGGAACTGATGGCTGACGCCGCGGAGCACATCGCGTTGCTGGACGCGTTGGTGGCGGGCGACTTGGAGGCGGCCTGTTGTCTGGTGGAGCGCCACTTCGGGGTGGCGGGCTGAGGGTTCGTCGGCGGGTGCGGGTCCGGTGGGGCTTCTCGCGCAGTTCCCCGCGCCCCTAAAAGACCAGGCCCCTGCGGGCCTGAAAGACCAGCCCTCCGCGGCTCGAAAGGCGACCGGCGGCGGGCCTGAAAGAGCAGGCCCCGCAGGCCTGAAGACCCGCCCTCCGCGGCCTGAAAGGTGACTGGCGGCGGGGCTGAAAAGCGCGGGGCGTAGCCCCGGCTTTTCAGGGGCGCGGGGAACTGCGCGAGAAGCCCCACGCACCCGCAGCCGCCAACGCACCCCGCACCCCCCGAGCTATCAGGCGCCCCGTCACGCCGTCGCGGCCGGCGGTGGGGCCAACTGGCGGGCCAGCCACGTCGGTACGCCGCCCAGGAGCCGGAACAACCGCCCGGCCTCTTCGCGAAGGCGGGACGCCTCCGGTTCGGACTCCGTGTCGGCCAGGGACACGAGCGCCGGCGCCGTGCCCACCAGATAGCCCAACTCCTCCCGGATACGCAGGGATTCGGCGAAGCCGTGCCGCGCTTCGGCCAACTCCCCGTCCCGGAAGGCGAGTCCGGCGAGATGACGCCAGGTGAAGGACTGCAGGAGTAGATCGTCGTGCGCTGTCGCCCCCGCGTGCGCCCGCCGGTACGCGGCGCGAGCCGCCTGCGGGGAGCGGGCGAGGTTCTCGGCGAGCACCCCCCGGCGGAAGTCGAGCAGGGCCCGCCCCGGCGCCCCCGGCGCGATCAGCGCCGCCGCCCGCCCGAGCGCCGCCCGCGCCTCGTCGGCGCGGTCCCGGACACCCAGCAGCGTGGCCGCGTAGGCCAGTTGACCGCGCTCACAAGCCGCCGCACCCCGCTCGTCGTCGGTCCGCGCCTGCGCCTCCGCCGTACGCAGCGCGTCCTCCGCGTCCTCCCAGCCCTGCTCGGTGTAGAGGCAGCGCTCGACCAGCAGCGAGGTCCGCTGGAGCGAGGCCTGTGGGGTGTCGGGCTCGATCAGGGCCGCCGCGTCGACCCAGCAGGCGCGTGAACGCAGCCGCCACACCGCGGTCTGGAGCGGTTCGTCACCGGCGGTCGTTCCCTCACCAGACATGGCGGGATGCGCCACGTTGCCCTCCCCGAGCACACCATTGAGCTTTGAGTGGTGGCGGCATCTCAACACGGATCACGGGGCCCGGCCAAGGGGGTGGGTGAAGGAATTCACAAAGTCATGGGGTGCGGACGGCGTGCGGACGGCGCACTTGGATCTTCGTCCACCACCCCCTGACGTCAACTCATGCGCAGGGCCAGGAAGAAGTCCAGCTTGTCCTCCAGCCGGGAGAGGTCCCGGCCCGTCAGCTGCTCGATGCGGCCCACCCGGTATCGCAGCGTGTTGACGTGCAGATGGAGCCGCGCGGCGCAGCGCGTCCAGGAGCCGTCGCAGTCGAGGAACGCCTCCAGGGTCGGGATCAGCTCGGCGCGGTGCCGGCGGTCGTAGTCGCGCAGCGGGTCGAGGAGCCGCGCCGTGAAGGCACGGCGGACGTCGTCGGGGACGAAGGGGAGCAGCAGCACGTGCGAGGCCAGCTCCTGGTGGCCGGCCGCGCAGACCCGCCCGGAGCGGGCCGCCGCCACCCGACGGGCGTGCCGGGCCTCCTCCAGCGCCCCGCGCAGCCCCTCCGCCGAGTGCACGGCCGCGCTGACGCCCAGCGTGAGCCGCCCGTCGTCGTCGAGACCGGCGGCCAGCGGGCCCCGTACGGCCGCGAGGAGCGCGTCGGCGTGGAGACCGGCCTCCGAGCCGTCGGGCTCCGAGGAGACCGCCGGGAGGGGGACGAGGGCGATGGCCTCCTCACCCGTGTGGGCCACCGCGATCCGGTCGGACGGTTCGGGGCCGGTCGCCAGGGGGTCGACGAGGATCTCCTCCAGGAGCGCCTGGGTGACCGGGCCGCTGTCGACCTCGCTGCCGTCCCACTCGACCCGGGCGACGACGACCTGCCAGTGCGGTGCCGACCCGAGGCCGGGCAGCAGCACCGGCGCGGCGACCCGCAGCCGGGCCGCGATCTCGGCCGGGGCCGCCCCCGCCTGCACCAGCTCCAGGATCTCCTGGGCGAGCCGGCGCCGTACCGTACGGGCCGCGTCGCGCCGGTCGCGCTCGACCGCGATCAGCTGGGTGACGCCGTACAGCAGGTCGAGCCGCTCGGCGGGCCAGTCCCCGGCGTCGGCCTCGACGGCGAGGAGCCAGTCGGACAGCACGGTCTCGCGGATGTCCCGGGCGGCGCCCGGCGTACGCCCCGCGCTGCTGATCGGGAAGAGGGAGTACATGGTGGTGCCGACGGCCACCCGGTGCGGGCCGCGCCGCCCGGTGCGGGCCGCCGCCAGGTGCTCGGCGGCCAGCCGGGCGCACAGCTCGGGGGGCAGCCCGGCGGGCGGGGTGGGGCCCGCGACCTTGGGGCCCGCGACGAGGCGGCCGGCGGGGGAGAGCACCCAGGCGCGCAGGTCCAGGTCGGAGCCGAGCAGGTCCAGGACGACGTCCGGGCCGCCGCCCGCCGGGCCCGAGGTCATCATCCGGCGGTGCCGGTCCACCACGGCGGCCAGATCCCCGGCGCGCTCCCCGGAGACCTGCCGTACGACGTGCTCGGTGATGGTCGCGAAGGCCACCGACTCGTGGACCGCGAAGAGCGGCAGCCGGTGCCGGGCGCAGGCCACGACGATGTCCTCGGGGACGGCGCCCAGCTCGGCCTCGCCGGCGGCCAGCGCGGTGACCCCGGCGGCGGCCAGCAGCCGTACGAAGGGCTCCGAGTCGGCCGCGTCACGGCGCCAGGCGAGGCCCGTGAGCACCAGCTCACCGCCGGAGAGGTAGCGGCTGGGGTCCCTGAGGTCGGTGGTCATCACACCGCGCACGGTGCGGTCCAGCTCGTCCTCGCCGCCGAGCAGCCGCAGCCCCAGCGCGTCGGTGTCCAGCAGTGCGCGCAGGCGCATTCTCGTCGCCGCCGTTCCTGTCTCGGGAACAAGGATGTTTCCAGGGGAAGACCAAGAGGTTGCAGATGTCCTCCGTTCATACGAATCTACAAGATGCGCCCCCTGGCCAGCCAACTCCTTCATGTTTTCCGTGACTGACCGGGGCGGAGGAGGGGACGGTGTACTGAAGCTCAGGACACGTGAACAGCACATGAACGAGCCGGGCCCGCCGCACACGATCTGGCTCAAAGAGAACGACTCCAGACGAAGAAGAGAGCCGGTTCCATGGACTTCCTTCGCCCCGCCAGCTGGGAGGAGGCGCTCGCCGCGAAGGCCGAGCACCCCACCGCTGTGCCGATCGCCGGCGGCACCGATGTGATGGTCGAGATCAACTTCGACCACCGTCGGCCCGAGTATCTGCTCGACCTCAACCGCATCGGCGAACTCTCCGAGTGGGAGGTGGGGGAGAGGACGGTGCGGCTGGGCGCGTCCGTCCCCTACACACAGATCATGGAGCACCTCCGTCCCGAGCTGCCCGGCCTCGCCCTGGCCTCGCACACGGTCGCCTCCCCGCAGATCCGCAACCGCGGCGGCGTCGGCGGCAACCTCGGCACCGCCTCCCCGGCCGGCGACGCCCACCCGGCCCTCCTCGCGGCGGGCGCCCAGGTCGAGGCCGAGTCCGTACGGGGGTCCCGGCTCATCCCCATCGACGACTTCTACACCGGCGTGAAGCGCAACGCGCTCGCGCCCGACGAGCTGATCCGCGCCGTCCACATCGACAAGGCGGACGGCCCGCAGCAGTACTCGAAGGTCGGCACCCGCAACGCCATGGTCATCGCCGTGTGCGCCTTCGGGCTCGCCCTGCACCCGGCCTCCCGCACCGTCCGCACCGGCATCGGCTCGGCCGCCCCGACCCCGATCCGGGCCAGGGCCGCCGAGGAGTTCCTGAACGCGGCGCTCGACGAGGGCGGCTTCTGGGACGACGGCCGGATCATCACCCCGTCCGTCGCCAAGCAGTTCGCGGACCTCTGCGCCGGAGCTTGCAACCCGATCGACGACGTACGCGGCACCGCGAGCTACCGCCGCCACGCGGTCGGCGTCATGGCCCGCCGCACGCTGATGTGGACCTGGGAGTCCTACCGCGGCACCGCCCGCGCCACGGAGGGAGTCGCGTAATGCGCGTCAGTTTCACGGTCAACGGCCGTCCGCAGGAAGCCGACGACGTGTGGGAGGGCGAGTCCCTGCTGTACGTGCTGCGCGAGCGGATGGGCCTGCCCGGCTCCAAGAACGCCTGTGAGCAGGGCGAGTGCGGCTCCTGCACGGTCCGCCTCGACGGCGTCCCGGTGTGCTCGTGCCTGGTCGCCGCCGGACAGGTGGAGGGACGGGAGGTCGTCACGGTCGAGGGGCTGGCCGACTTCGCCAAGCAGCGGGCGGAGCAGGGTGGTTGCGCGTCCGGTGGGTGCGGTTCCCCTGCGGGGAGCGGGACTTCGCTCGACGAGGCCAAGCGGTGGGCGGCCCGGGGCACCGACTCGCAGACCGGCGAGGGCGGCGAACTGTCGCCCGTCCAACAGGCGTTCATCGACGCCGGCGCCGTGCAGTGCGGCTTCTGCACCCCCGGTCTGCTGGTCGCCGCCGACGAGATGCTGGAGCGCACCCCGAACCCGAGCGACGCGGACATCCGCGAGGCGCTGTCGGGCAACCTGTGCCGCTGCACCGGCTACGAGAAGATCATGGACGCGGTCCGCCTGGCCGCCGCCCGGCAGTCCGAAGGGGTCTGACCATGGGAACCACCGGCCTGCCCGTCCACCTCACCCAGGGCTCGCGCACCAAGGGCGGCATCGGCGAGTCCACACTCCGCCCGGACGGCACCCTCAAGGTCACCGGCGAGTTCGCGTACTCCTCCGACATGTGGCACGAGGACATGCTCTGGGGCCAGATCCTGCGCTCCACGGTCGCCCACGCCGAGATCCTCTCCATCGACACCGCCGAGGCCCTCGCCACCCCCGGCGTCTACGCCGTGATGACATACGACGACCTCCCGACCGAGGTGCGGAACTACGGCCTGGAGATCCAGGACACCCCGGTCCTCGCCCACGGCAAGGTCCGCCACCACGGCGAGCCCGTCGCGATCGTCGCCGCCGACCACCCGGAGACCGCGCGCCGCGCCGCCGCCAAGATCAAGGTGGAGTACCGCGAACTGCCGGTCATCACCGACGAGGCCTCCGCGACCGCGCCGGACGCCGTCCTCGTCCACGAGGGCCGCGACGACCACCACGTCACGCATGTCGCCCACCCGAACATCGTCCACCGCCAGCCGATCGTCCGCGGCGATGTGGCCGCGGCCCGGGAGCGGGCGGACGTGATCGTCGAGGGCGAGTACGTCTTCGGCATGCAGGACCAGGCCTTCCTGGGCCCCGAGTCCGGGCTCGCCGTGCCCGCCGAGGACGGCGGTGTCGACCTCTACATCGCCACCCAGTGGCTCCACTCCGACCTGCGCCAGATCGCGCCCGTGCTCGGCCTGCCCGAGGACAAGGTCCGCATGACCCTGGCCGGGGTCGGCGGCGCCTTCGGCGGCCGCGAGGACCTGTCCATGCAGATCCACGCCTGTCTGCTGGCCCTGCGCACCGGCAAACCGGTCAAGATCGTCTACAACCGCTTCGAGTCCTTCTTCGGCCACGTCCACCGCCACCCCGCCAAGCTCCACTACGAGCACGGGGCGACGCGCGACGGCAAGCTCACGCACCTCAAGGCCCGCATCGTCCTGGACGGCGGCGCCTACGCCTCCGCCTCCCCGGCCGTCGTCGGCAACGCGGCCTCGCTCGGCGCCGGGCCGTATGTCATCGACGACGTCGACATCGAGGCGATCGCCCTCTACACCAACAACCCGCCCTGCGGCGCGATGCGCGGCTTCGGCGCGGTCCAGGCCTGCTTCGCCTACGAGGCACAGATGGACAAGCTGGCGGCGAAACTCGGCATGGACCCGGTGGAGCTGCGGCAGCTCAACGCCATGGAGCAGGGCACCCTCCTGCCCACCGGCCAGCCCGTCGACTCCCCTGCCCCGGTCGCCGAACTCCTGCGCCGCGTCAAGGCGATGCCCCTGCCGCCGGAGCAGCAGTGGCGCACGGCGGGCGAGGCCGCGGACGTACGGCAGCTGCCGGGCGGCCTGTCCAACACCACGCACGGCGAGGGCGTCGTCCGGGGCGTCGGCTACGCGGTCGGCATCAAGAACGTCGGCTTCTCCGAGGGGTTCGACGACTACTCGACGGCACGGGTGCGGATGGAGGTCGTCGGCGGTGAGGCGGTCGCGACCGTCCACACGGCCATGGCGGAGGTCGGCCAGGGCGGCATCACCGTCCACGCGCAGATCGCCCGCACGGAGCTGGGCGTCGCCCAGGTGACGATCAACCCCGCCGACACACAGGTGGGTTCGGCGGGCTCGACCTCCGCGTCCCGGCAGACGTACGTCACGGGGGGCGCGGTCCGCAACAGCTGCGAGCTGGTGCGCGAGAAGGTGCTGGCGCTGGGCCGCCGCAAGTTCGGTACGTACCACCCGGCTTGGGCGACGGCCGAACTGCTCCTGGAGGGCGGCAAGGTCGTCACCGACGGAGGTGAGGTGCTGGCCGACCTGGTGGACGTCCTCGGTGACGAGGCCGTCGAGGTCGAGGCGGAGTGGCGGCACCGGCCGACCGAGCCGTTCGATCTGCGGACCGGGCAGGGCTTCGGGCATGTCCAGTACTCCTTCGCCGCGCACCGGGCCGTCGTCGAGGTCGACACCGAGCTGGGCATGGTCAAGGTCGTCGAACTGGCCTGCGCGCAGGATGTCGGCAAGGCGCTCAACCCGCTGTCCGTGGTGGGCCAGATCCAGGGCGGTACGACCCAGGGGCTGGGCATCGCGGTCATGGAGGAGATCGTCGTCGACCCGAAGACCGCGAAGGTGCGTAATCCGTCCTTCACGGACTACCTCATCCCCACGATCCTCGACACGCCGACCATCCCTGTCGACGTGCTCGAACTCGCCGACGATCACGCGCCGTACGGGTTGCGTGGGGTCGGGGAGGCTCCGACCCTGTCTTCGACTCCGGCCGTGCTCGCGGCGATTCGCTCCGCGACGGGGTTGGAGTTGAACAGGACGCCGGTACGGCCGGAGCACTTGACCGGCACGGCGTAGTCCGTGACCGCCGGGCGCCTATGAGCTCGGGGGTGCGGGATCTGTGGCGGGTGCGGGTCCGGTGGGGCTTCTCGCGCAGTTCCCCGCGCCCCTGAAAAGCCGGGGCTGCGCCCCGTGCTTTTCACCCGCCACCGGGCCCTTTCAGTCCGGCCGCCGGTCGCTTTTCAAGTCCGCGGGAGGCTGGTCTTTCAGGCCCGCAGGGGCCTGGTCTTTTAGGGGCGCGGGGAACTGCGCGAGAAGCCCCACCGGACCCGCACTCGACAACGCACCTCACCAGCGCACACACCACGTTCGTCTCGGGCCGTCCCCCGGGTCGGGCACCTTCCAAATCCCGCCGAAGCCCAGAGCAACGGCCGGGTGTCCCTGTGAACCTTGGGAGAAGGCCCCATGACCCAACAGTCGCTGAAGCCGAGGACGGCCGCCGAAGGCACCCCCGCCCCGGCCGGCCGGTCCCGCCTCGACCGGTACTTCCACATCACCCGGCGAGGATCGACCGCCGCCCGGGAGGTCCGCGGTGGCGTCACCACCTTCATGGCGATGGCGTACATCCTCCTGCTCAACCCGCTCATCCTGTCCGGCCCGGACGCCGCGGGCGCCACGCTCGGCCAGCGGGCGCTGATCACGGCGACCGCCCTCGCCGCGGCCGTCAGCACGCTGCTGATGGGCTTCGTCGGCAAGGTCCCGCTCGCCCTCGCCGCCGGTCTCTCCGTCTCCGGGGTCATCGCCTCGCAGGTCGCCCCGCAGATGACCTGGCCGCAGGCGATGGGCATGTGTGTGATGTACGGCGTGATCATCATGCTGCTGGTCGTCACCGGCCTCCGCGAGATGATCATGAACGCTATCCCGCTGGCCCTGAAACACGCGATCACCATGGGCATCGGCCTGTTCGTCGCCCTGATCGGCTTCTACAAGGCCGGGTTCGTGCACCAGGGCGAGGCGACCCCGGTCAGTCTCGGCCCCGCCGGAGAACTCGCCGGCTGGCCCGTCCTCCTCTTCGCGGTCACCCTCCTCGCGATCTTCATGCTCCAGGCCCGTGGCGTCCCCGGCGCGATCCTGCTCGGCATCGTCGGCGGCACGGTCCTCGCCGTCATCCTCAACGCCCTCGACGTCATCGATCCGAGGCAATGGGCGAGCGGCGCACCGGAGTTGCACGGCAGCGCCGTCTCGATGCCCGACTTCTCGCTCTTCGGGCAGGTCGAGTTCGGCGGCTGGGGCGACGTCGGCGCGATGACGGTCGGCATGATCGTCTTCACCCTGGTGCTCGCCGGGTTCTTCGACGCGATGGCCACCATCATCGGCGTCGGCACGGAGGCCGGGCTCGCCGACGACAAGGGGCGGATGCCGGGGCTGTCCAAGGCGCTGTTCATCGACGGCGCGGGCGGCGCGATCGGCGGTGTGGCCGGCGGCTCGGGCCAGACCGTGTTCGTCGAGTCGGCGACGGGGGTGGGGGAGGGCGCGCGTACCGGCCTCTCCTCCGTCGTCACCGGCCTGTTCTTCGCGGCCTGTCTGTTCTTCACCCCGCTCACGGCGATCGTGCCCGGCGAGGTCGCCGCCGCCGCGCTCGTCGTCATCGGCGCCATGATGATGATGAACGCCCGGCACGTCGACTGGTCCGACCGGGCCACCGCGATCCCCGTCTTCCTGACCGTCGTGATCATGCCGTTCACGTACTCCATCACCGCGGGCGTCGCCGCCGGAGTCATCTCCTACGTCGCCATCAAGCTCGCCCAGGGCCGGGCACGGGAGATCGGCGCGTTCATGTGGGGCCTGACGGTGGTCTTCGTCGTCTTCTTCGCCCTCAACCCGATCGAGAGCTGGATGGGCGTGCACTAGCGCCCGCCCGGCACGTAACGTCCGCGCAACCGCCGTACGAGGAGACCGAGAGACATGCTGGACATCGCCGAAGAACTGCACCGGTGGGTCGAGCGGGGGCGTGACTTCGCCGTGGCCACCGTGGTGGCCGTGGGCGGCAGCGCGCCTCGCCGGCCGGGCGCCGCCCTCGCGGTGGACGCCGACGGCACGGCGATCGGCTCGGTCTCCGGCGGTTGCGTGGAGGGCGCCGTCTACGACCTGTGCCAACAGGCCCTGGCCGACGGCGAGACGGTCCTCGAACGCTTCGGCTACAGCGACGACGACGCCTTCGCCGTCGGCCTGACCTGCGGCGGCGTCATCGACATCCTCGTCACCCCGGTGCGGGCCGGCGACCCCGTCCGCCCGGTGACCGCCGCCGCGCTCTCCGCCGCCGCGCGCGGGGAGGCGGCGGCCCTGGCCCGGATCGTCTCCGGCCCGGCGGAACTGCGGGGCCGCGCGCTGCTGGTCCGCCCGGACGGCTCGTACGACGGCGGCTACGGCGCCCACCCCGAACTGGACCGTACGGTCGCCGCCGAGGCCCGCGCCCTCCTCGACGCCGGCCGCACGGGCACCCTGGAGATCGGCGAGCAGGGCTCCCGCTGCGGGGCACCCCTCTCGGTGCTCGTCGAGTCGTCCGTCCCGCCGCCCCGGATGATCGTCTTCGGGGCGATCGACTTCGCGTCGGCGCTGGTCCGGGTCGGCAAGTTCCTCGGCCACCATGTCACCGTCTGCGACGCCCGCCCCGTCTTCGCGACCCGGGCGCGCTTCCCGGAGGCGGACGAGATCGTCGTCGAGTGGCCCCACAAGTACCTGGAGCGGACCTCCGTGGACGCCCGCACGGTCCTCTGCGTTCTCACCCACGACGCCAAGTTCGACGTCCCCCTTCTCCAACTCGCCCTACGGCTCCCCGTCGCCTACGTCGGCGCGATGGGCTCCCGCCGCACCCACCTCGACCGCAACGAACGCCTCCGCGAAGTCGGCGTCACCGAACTGGAGTTGGCCCGCCTCCGTTCACCCATCGGCCTCGACCTCGGCGCCCGCACACCGGAGGAGACGGCGCTCTCCATCGCCGCCGAGATCGTCGCCGACCGCCGCGGCGGCACCGGCGTCTCCCTCACCGGCGCGCACACCCCCATCCACCACGACACCTCCCTCACCTCCCCCGACCTCCGCCAACTCCCCGGCCTCCGCGTCTCCTGACCCCGACCCACCCCACCGGCTTGACCCCCGGCCCCCCAGGCCCGACCGTTGCGGTACGGCAACAGCAGTACGGGGGCGAAGAGTTGAGCACGGGGACGAGCGGGGAGCGCCCGAACGACGAGAGCGCGGGCGAGGGTACGAGCGGGCGCGTGAGCGGGGGCGCGAGCCGCCGGGACGGTGGTATGGCCCCGGAAACGGCCGGAGGCGCGCCGGGGGCAGGTCCGCCCGGCGGGGTGGCGTCCGGTGGCACCGGGCCGGGTGGCGACACGGGTCGTGGGGCCGCGGGTTCGGGTGGCGATCCTGGTTCGGGTGGCGGTCCTGGTGCTGGTGGCGGTGGCGGTGGCGGCACCGTGGCTTCGGGCGGTGGCTCGGGGTTGCGCGGAAGCCCGGGCGGCGGGGCTGTGGAGTCGGCCGGAGCCTCGGACGACGGTGACTCGGAGCTGGGTGGAGGCCAGGGCGGCGAGGGTGCCGGTGCGGGCGCTGCTCCGACAGGCCGAGTCGCGGTCTCGGGTGGGCATGCCGCGGAGTCGGCCGGCGGCTCGGGCCGCGTCCCGCACTCCGGTGGGCATCCGGACAACAGCGACGCGGCCATGCACGCGAGCCAGGACGTCGGCCACGCCGGTTCGGGCGAGAGTCCGCACGACGATCTGGCGGGTTCCGGCGGGAGCCGCGACGGGGCCCACGCGGGGCCGGACGGCGGTGGCGTTGACCCCGGCGTGGACCACGGTCCGGCCGCCGATGCCGATGCCGATGCTGAGGTGAATGCCGGGGCCGGGGCCGGTGCTGATGCCGGAGCCGATGGCGAGGCCGGTGCCGAGGCCGGCGAGACACGTGATCGGCGGCGGCTGTCGGCCCTCTCGACGACCCTGCTCGGCCTCTTCCTCCTCGCCGACGTCGTCTTCGTCTGCGGGGCTCTCGTGACGCTCTGGCCGGCGGTGCTGGCGACCGTGGAGCCAGGGGCGGAGCCCACGGCCACGGCGCGGTGGTCGCCGTTCGGGCTCGGGGACTGGGCGTTGACCGCCGACACCGCGATGCTGCTCGCCGTGGTGGTGTGCAGCGCGCTCGGCAGTTTCGTGCACGCGGCCACGTCCTTCGCCACGTACGTCGGCAACCGGCGGCTCTACGCGAGCTGGCTGTGGTGGTACCTGCTGCGCGCCGGCATCGGGGTGGCTTTGGCCCTGCTGGTCTACTTCCTGCTGCGCGGCGGTCTGTTCGCCGGCAGCTCCGGCGCGGGCGCGACCAACCCGTACGGCTTCTCCGGCATCGCCGGGCTCTGCGGACTGTTCTCCAAGCAGGCCACCGACAAGCTCCGCGAGATCTGCGACACCCTCCTCAGCACCACGGGCGACGGCGACCGCGACCGCCGTGACGGCCTGGCCGCCGCCGCCCGCAACGGGGACCCGGGCGCGTCCTGACCGGGCCCAGGGCCTCACGCCCGGGGCACCCCGGCGCTTCACCCCGGCTTGCGCGCCAGCACGTACGCCTGAGGGGTGCTCGCCGTGGTGCCGGGCCCGTCGGCCTCCCGCACCAGCCGCGCCGACTCCACGAACCCGGCGTCCCCCAGCAGCCCGGCGATCCGCTCCGGCGGGAAGCGGTGGACGTCGAGGTCGAGCGGGTGGCCGTACGCGTGGGACAGGTGGACGGAGTCGTCGCCGACCTTGTAGGCGAGCGCGAGGAGGCCGCCGGGGGCGAGCACCCGATGGAACTCGGCGAACAGCGGCGGGAGTTCGGCCGGCGGGGTGTGGACCGTGGAGTACCAGGCGACGGCGCCCGCCAGCGAGCCGTCCTCGAAGTCGAGCGCGGCCATCGTGCCCACGTCGAACCGGAGCCGGGGGTGCGCCCAGCGGGCCACGGCGACCATCTCCGGCGAGAGGTCCACACCGCAGATGTCGAGCCCCAGCGAGGCCAGATGCCCGGTGACCCGCCCCGGCCCGCACCCCAGATCCGCGACCCGTCCACCTCCGGCGCCCAGCACCCGTTCGGCGAACACCCCTAACGTGGCCCGCTCGAACGGGCTGTTCGCCAACTCGTCCCTCAACAGCCTCTCGTAGTCGGCGGCGACGGTGTCGTAGGACTCCCGGGTGGTACGCAGCTGGTGTGTGGTCATGGTCCGGGACGGTAGTCGGTGGGTCTGACAACTATCCCGAACACCGGCCGGACCATGGCCTGTCGGGGATCAGTCCACCCTCCGGACTTCGCACGTCCCCTGGTCCTCGCCCGCCAGCAGCGCGTCCATCGCCCGCCCGAACATCCGCCGCGCCAGCCACCCCAGCGGCCGGTCGAAGAGCCCCGGCAGCCCCCGCACCCGCAGATCCTCCCGCCACACCGCCCGCGACGCGCCGTCCCCGTACGGATGGACCTCGATCTCCGCCCACCCGGTCACGAACGAACCGTGCTTGACGAGACGGCACTTCCCGGGGGCGGCCCCCTCCGGCGGCTGCCAGACCGTGACCTCCATCGGGTCGTCGAAGCCGAGCGGCCCGACCCCGCTGCGCGCCACGAACACCGTGCCCTCACCGGCCGGCGGCGGGGTGCGCACGGTGACGCGGGTCAGCGGGACGACGTCGGCGTGCCGGGGCCAGTCGGTGAGGCGCTGCCAGACGCGGTCGGCGGGCAGCCGCGAGAGCCGTTCGAGGCGGAAGAGAACCACGGGGTGATCGTAGGCGAGCCATCACGGACGGGGCGGGCGACCCAGCCACGGGTCAGGAAGGCCATGCTGCGGGCCCACCGCCCGGCCCCTACCGCCCCACGGCCCCGTACGGCACGATGAGCGCGACCGCACGCCCGCCCCAGGCCGGAAGGTGCTCCCGTGGACTCTGAACTGCACGGCAGGCTGGACGAGTTGCAGCGGGACCCGTATCCGCACTACGCGCGCGCCAGGGCGGCGGAGGGGCTGACGTACGTCCCCGAGCTGGACTCCTGGCTGGTCGCGCGGGACGCCGACGTACGGGAGGCGCTGCGGCGCCCGGAGGACTTCTCCTCGGCCAACGCGCTGCGCCCGGACGTGATGCCCGCGCCCGCCGCGCTGGCCGTGCTCGGCGGCGGCTTCGGCGGCCGGCCCGTCGTGGTCACCTCCGACGGCACCCTGCACCAGGAGCTCCGCGCGCCCATCGTCCGGGGGCTGTCGCCGGCCCGGGGCGCGGCCGTCCTGCCGTACGCCGCCGAGCGGGCCGCCGCCCTGGTCGACGGCTTCATCAAGAACGCCGAGGACGGCCAGGAGGCGGACGGCAAGAGCGAGGGCGGTCGGGTCGAGCTGATGTCCGCGTACGCGGGACGGCTGCCCGGCGAGGTCATCGGGCGGCTCGTCGGGTTCGACCCGGACGACGTACCGGCGCTGGTGCACGGCGGGCACCGGGCCGAGCAGTTGCTGTTCCGGCCCATGACGGAGGCCGAACAGATCGCGGCGGCCGAGGACGTAGTCGCCACCGCCCACCGACTCGACGCCTTCGTCCGCGCCCGGCACGCCGACCCGCGCGAGGACCTGGGCACCGAACTCATCGTCTCCGTCGCCGGAACGGACACCGCCGAGCTGACGCTCGATCACCGCCACCAGATCGTCGCCCACTTGCAGAACCTGCTCATCGCCGGGCACCTGACCACGACCGCCCTCATCGGGACCACGCTGCTCCACCTCCTGCGCGACCGCCGTCAGTGGGAGCTGCTCTGCGCCGAGCCCGAGCGCATCCCGGCCGCCATCGAGGAGGCCCTCCGCCACGACACCGCGCTGCAGGGCTTCCGCCGTGTCACCACCCGCCCGGTGACCCTCGCCGGTACCGAACTCCCCGCCGGGGCACCGGTGTTCCTCGCCTTCGGCAGCGCCAACCGGGACCCCTCCCGCCATCCGCGCGCCGACGACTTCGACATCGCCCGCACCACCGCCGCCCGCCATCTCTCCTTCGGTCTCGGCACCCACACCTGCCCCGGCTCCCTGCTCGCCCGGGAACAACTCCGCCTCACCCTGGAGCAGTTGACCAGCCGCCTGCCCGGCCTGCACCTCGCCCAGGACCAACGGATCACCATGCGCCCGACCTTGATCCACCGCGCCCCGGAGCGCCTCGAACTCATCTGGTGACCGACGCACCGATCACGGGCCCGGGCGGGCGCGCCTCAGGCGAAAGCCACACAAAGCTACACATCAAGCAACTCCCGCGCCGCCACCGGCATCCCCGTCTCCAGCGACCGGTTCGCCGCCAGCCCCGTCACCAGCGACCGCGCCCCGTCCACCGCGTCGGCCGCCCGCTCCAACGCGTCCGGCACCCGCTCCCCGAACAGATCGGCCAGCATCCGCACATCACCGCCCCCGTGACCGCCCTCGCCCGCCGGTACCTTCACCTCGCGCGGGCGCTCCCAGAAGCGGCGGACCAACAGCTCGGTCCGGCCGGGCTCCTCACCGGCCTCGGCGCCGTGCAGCACCGGGCTCGCGCCGGTCGTACGGACGTGGGGCCGGGTCCAGGTGGACTCCTCGACGAGTAGTTCGAGGCGGCCCTCGCTGCCGTTGAAGGCGATGCGGTAGCCCTCCCAGGGGGAGTAGGCGGTGAGGTGGTAGGTGAGGGTGGCGCCGGAGGAGTAGCGGACGAGGACCGCCATGTCGTCCTCGATGGTCACGCCGGGGCCGAAGACGTTCCGGTCGCGGTGGTAGCCGTCCTCCCGCTCGGCGTCCAGGTAGAGCGAGGTGAGGACGGGGGAGTCCTGGAGGTGCAGGGCGAAGGGGTCGGTCACGGCCGCCGGGGAGCCGTGGGCGCGGCCGTAGTCCCGGGCGAGCCCCCGGCGGCGGCCCGCCTCGTCGCCGTAGAAGAACAGGCCGCCCTGGGCGAAGACGGTCTCGGGGCGGGAGCCGAGCCACCAGTTGACCAGGTCGAAGTGGTGGGTCGACTTGTGGACGAGGAGGCCGCCGGAGTTCGTCTTCTCCCGGTGCCAGCGGCGGAAGTAGTCGGCGCCGTGCCGCAGATCGAGCAGCCACTCGAAGTGCACCGAGCCGACCTCGCCGATCTCACCGCTCGCGAGCAGCTCCCGTACGGCCGAATGGACCGGGTTGTAGCGGTAGTTGAAGGAGACGCGCACCTCGCGGCCCGTTCGCCGTCGTGCCTCCAGGATGCGGCGGGCGCGCTCGGCGTCGGTCGTCATCGGCTTCTCCGTGACGACCTCGCAGCCCGCCTCCAGGGCCCGGACGATGTACTCGTCGTGGAACCGGTCCACCGTGCAGACCACGACCAGGTCGACCCGCTCACGGCGCAGCATCTCCGCGAAGTCCTCGGCGGCGTACACCGGTACGGGCGCGCGGTCCGGGTGGTCGGCCGCGATCCAGGCGTTGTGGACGGCCATGCGGTGCGCGTTGGTGTCGCAGAAGCCCACCAGGTCGATCCGGTCCGCGAAGGGTCCCGTCAGCGCCTCGGTGAACATCCGCGCGCGGGCCCCGAGCCCCACCACGGCGGCCCGGCGGCGGCGAAGGGAGGTGGTGCAGGGGTCTTGTTCTGACATCCGGACCTTCCCTAGGGTCGTACAGGGGGGTGGAAGCGCTTTCTAGTGAAAGAGGTGACCCACTCATGCCCCGAATCAGGACGAGGAAGTCCTGGAAACCCCGTGCGGCGGCCACCGCGCTGGCGCTCTCCGCGCTGCTCACCGGCTGCTCCGGACCGGACGGGTCGGGCGGTGGCGGCGGCGAGGTCGTCCTGCGCTACACCTGGTGGGGCAACCCGGACCGGGCCGCCAGAACCCAGGCGGCCGTCGACCTCTTCGAGAAGCGGAACCCGGGGATCGAGGTCCAGACCTCGTTCGCCGGCTACGAGGCCTACAAGCAGAAGCTCGCCACCCAGGCCGCCGGCGGTGACGCGCCCGATGTGATGCAGCTCGACTACCGCATGATCGACCAGTACGCCTCCGGTGGCGTGCTCCTCGACCTGGCCGGGCAGCAACAGGCCCTGGACACCGCCGAGTTCGAGCCCGGACTGCTCGCCACCGGCAAGGTCGACGGCAAGCAGTACGCCGTACCGCAGGGGCGCGGCACCGAGACCATGGTCTACGACACCGAGAAGTGGCGGGCCGCCGGTCTCGAACCACCCCGCGTGGGCTGGACCTGGAGCGAATGGGCCGACGCCATGCGGACGGTGGCGGAGAAGACGGGGGCGCCCGGCGGTACCGATCCCGGGCAGAGCGAGGACGCCTTCGAGATCTGGCTGCGCGGCCAGGGCAGGTCCCTCTACACCGAGGACAGACAACTCGGCTTCGACGCCGACGACTTGACCCGCTGGTGGACCTTCACCGACAAGCTCCGCCGGGAGGGCGCGGTTTCGGCGGCCGAGCAGACCACCCAGATCGACGGCACGGTCGAGAACACCCCGCTCGGCCGGGGCAAGGCCGCCTCCGACGTCAACTGGGACGCCCCCGCGAGCGGTTACCTCGCCCTCGTGCCCACCGGGATCTCCCTAGCCCCCATGCCGGCGGGCGAGGATGGCACCCCCGGCCAGTACTTCAAGCCCTCCATGTTCATGGGCGTGGCCGCCGACTCCGGCCACCCCGAGGAGTCCGCCCGGCTCGTCGACTTCCTGCTCAATGACAACGATGCCGCGAAGATCCTCGGCGCCACCCGGGGCATCCCCGTCAACGAGTCGATCCGCCAGGACATCGCCGCCGGCCTCAAGGACTTTGACAAGACCATCTACGACTACCAGGCCACCGTCGAAGGAAAACTCGACCCGCCGCCCCAGGCACCCCCCTCCGGCGACAGCGCCTTGCAGACCACCTTCCAGCGCGACTACGACCAGGTCTCCTACGAGCGGATGTCCCCCCGCGAGGCCGCCGAGGACTACGTCACCGAGGCGAAGGCGGAGCTGAGGTCATGACCACCACACAGCTGCCGACGACCGTACGGAAGAAGGGAGTTCAGCAGCCGGACCGATCCAACCGCCCGCGTCGGCGTGAGGGCGCGGCCTGGGTGTTCCTCTCCCCCTGGGTGCTCGGGGCCTGCGTCCTGACCCTGCTCCCCATGGCCGTCTCGCTCTACCTCTCCTTCACCGACTACGACCTGTTCAACTCCCCGAACTGGGTGGGCCTGCGCAACTACACCCAGATGTTCACCGAGGACCCCCGCTACTGGCGCTCGGTGGCGACCACCCTCATGTACGTCGTCATCGCCGTACCCCTCCAACTGGCCCTCGCCCTCCTGGTCGCGCTGGCCCTGAAGAACATGAGGCGCGGCCGGGGCTTCTACCGCTCCGCCTTCTACGCCCCCTCCCTCCTCGGCGCGTCCATGTCCATCGCCCTGGTGTGGCGGGCGATCTTCAACGACGGCGGTACGGTCGACAACCTCCTCGGCACCGGCGGCTGGGTCAACCGGCCCGGCTGGGCGCTGCTCGCGGTGGCCCTGCTCACGGTGTGGCAGTTCGGCGCCCCGATGGTCATCTTCCTCGCCGGACTGCAGCAGATCCCGGGGGAGTTGTACGAGGCGGCCGAGGTGGACGGGGCGAGTGCCTGGCGCCGGTTCCTGTCGATCACGGTCCCGATGCTGTCGCCCGTGATCTTCTTCAACCTGGTGCTCCAGACCATCCAGGCCTTCCAGGTCTTCACCCCCGCCTTCGCGATCAGCGCGGGCAAGGGCGGCCCGGCCGACTCCACGCTCTTCTACACCCTCTACCTCTACGACCGGGGCTTCGTCGCCTCCCACATGGGCTACGCCTCCGCCATGGCCTGGGTCCTGCTGCTGGCCATCGGCGTGGTCACCGCGATCCTGTTCCGCACGTCCCGCTCCTGGGTCTTCTACGCCTCCGAGGGGGACCGATGACCACCAGTACACCCTCAACTCCCGTAGCCCGCAAGCCGGTTGCCTGGCGGCGGGTGGCCCTGCACGCGGGTTGTCTGGCCGCGCTCCTGGTCATGCTGTATCCGCTGGCCTGGCTGCTCGCGACCTCCGTGAAGCCGGCCAACGAGGTCATCGCCAGCCTCGATCTGCTGCCGAGCCGGCTGGAATGGTCCAACTACGAGACCGCGCTCGACGGCGTCAACGACGTGTCGGTGGGGCGGCTGCTCGGCAACTCGCTGCTGATCGCGGGCGGCGCGGTCGTCGGGAACGTGCTGTCCTGCTCTCTGGCCGCGTACGCCTTCGCGCGGCTGCGGTTCCGCTTCCGCGGACCGCTGTTCGCGTTCATGATCGCGACGATCATGCTGCCGCATCACGCGGTGCTGATCCCGCAGTACATCATCTTCAACCAGCTCGGCATGGTGAACACCTACTGGCCGCTGATCCTGCCGAAATTCCTGGCCACGGAAGCGTTCTTCGTCTTTCTCATCGTGCAGTTCATGCGGGGACTGCCGAGGGAACTGGAGGAGGCGGCGCGGATCGACGGCTGCGGGCCCTTCCGGAGTTTCTTCTCGGTGATTCTGCCGCTCACCCGGCCGGCTCTCATCACCACCGCGATCTTCACCTTCATCTGGACCTGGAACGACTTCTTCACCCAGCTGATCTATCTCTTCTCGCCCGAGAAGTTCACCCCGACGCTGGCCCTGCGGTCCTTCGTCGACGCGTCCAGCACCTCGGCGTTCGGGCCGATGTTCGCCATGTCCGTCATCGCCCTCCTTCCGATCGTGTTGTTCTTCCTCGCGTTCCAGAGGTTCCTGGTGGAGGGCATGGCCAATTCCGGGATCAAGGGGTGATCGGCATGCGCCCCGTGCGGACGAACACGGAAGCGGGCGAGATCTTCGGCCCCCGTATGACGCTGTTCGCGGACGTGCTGAGCGTGGGGGTCGCCGTGGCGGTGGTGAGCCTTCCGCTGGTGACGTTGCCTGCGGCGCTGTCCACGGCCTGTGCGGTGTTGCGGGGTGTGGGGGAGGGGCGGCCGGTCACGGCCAGGGGGTTCCTGGTGGCGCTACGGCGACGGCTGCGGGTCGGTGACCTCGTCGCCGGGGTCGTGGCCGGCTTCGGGCTGGCCCTCGCCCTCGTCGATGTGGCCCTCGCCGGGGCGGGGCTGCCCGGGGGGCGGGCCTTCGCGTTGCTCGCCGCGGCCATCGGGGTGGTGGGTGTTGTGGTGGGGTTGCGGGCTTGTGGGCGGCCCGAGTCGGTTGTCGACTGGCCGGGGGCGGTGCGGGGTGCTGCGCGGGATGCGGGGCGGGATCTGGGTGGCAGTGGGTTGGTGGTGCTCGCTGTGGCGACGGCCGTGTTGTGTGCGTGGATGCTTTTGCCCTTGGCGTTTCTCGTGCCGGGGTTGCTGGCGCTGGCGTTGACCGCGGTCGAGGTGCGCGTGAGGGGGGTGGGGGTTCGCTGATTCGGCGGGTGCGGGCCGGTGGGGCTTCTCGCGCAGTTCCCCGCGCCCCTGAAAAGCCGGGGCTGCGCCCCGAGCTTTTCAGGCCCGCCGCCGGTCGCTTTCAGGCCCGCCGCCGGTCGCTTTCAGGCCCGCCGCCGGTCGCTTTCAGGCCCGCCGCCGGTCGCTTTCAGGCCCGCCCGCGGTCGTCTTTCGGGCCGCGGAGGGCTGGTCTTTCAGGCCCGCAGAGCCTGGTTTTTTAGGGGCGCGGGGAACTGCGCGACCAGCCCCCACCGGGCCCGCGCCCGACGAACGAACCGTGCCTTGAGGGTCAGAACGCGTACGGGCCGAAGCGGCCCCAGGCCACCACCGCGGCCAGGATCAGCAGGACCAGCGCCGGGGCGGACTCCTTGGTCTCGTCGCGGCGGACGTGGAAGACGACCGCGCCGAGCATGGTGACGGCGAGACCCGTCGCGGCGAGGGGGACGAAGACCGTGGCGATGTCGAGGACGGCGGGGAGGACCAGACCGATGCCGCCCAGCGCCTCCAGTGCGCCGATGGTCTTGACCATGCCGGGGGAGAACGCCTCGACCCAGGTCATGCCGGAAGCGGCCAGCTTCTCCTTCGACTGGAGGGTCTTCATCAGACCGGCGGCGAGGAAGGCCGCCGCGAGGAGGCTCGCGATGATCCACAGAGTGACGTTCATGGCAGGCTCTTCCGGTGTGTGAGTTGAATGTTCAAGGGAAGTCAGGAGGTCAACGTAGGGGCGCTCGACTTGAAGCGTCAAGCCATCCGGCGGTCGGTCGGTTGAAGCTGCACGTAGAGTGGGCGCCATGGAGACACCGCAGCAGCCGTGTTGGCTGACCGACGAGGAGATGGAGACCTGGCACGCGCTGGCGGGTGTGATGGTCAGACTGCCGAGCGCGCTGGACGCGCAGCTGCAGCGGGACTCGGGTCTCAGCCACGTCGAGTACCTGGTGATGGCGATGCTGTCCCAGACCGAGGAACGCACCCTGCGGATGAGCGACCTCGCCGGGTACTCCGGTTCGTCGCTGTCCCGGCTGTCCCACCTCGTGAAGCGGCTGGAGAAGAGCGAGTGGGTGCGCCGCGAGCCCGACCCCTCCGACGGCCGCTACACCCTGGCCGTGCTCACCGACGCCGGCCACGCCAAGATCGTCGCGAGCGCCCCGGGCCACGCCGACGCCGTACGGCGGTTGGTGTTCGACGCGCTCAGCAAGACCCAGCAGCGGCAGTTGCGGGAGATCGGCCGGCGGATCTGGCAGAGCGTCGCGCCGGACGACCACTGCCTGCCCCCGGCGAACTGCAAGAGCTGAGAGAGGAACGGAAGGGCCGGCCCCGGGGCCCGGCCGTCCACTCAGCCGTCGCCCGGCCGGCCGGTCGTGCCCCGGACCTCCAGCGTCGGTGTGGTCAGGACGACCTTGCCGGGGCGGCCCGGGTCGGCGATGCGGTCCAGGAGGCACTGCGCGGCGGTGCGGCCGACGTCGTGGCTGGCGTTGTCCACCGTGGTGAGCCAGAGGTGGCGCAGCCGGGAGACATAGGTGTTGTCGTAGCCGACGAGGGACAGGTCGCGCGGCACCTTCAGCCCCAGTTCCTCGGCGGCGGAGAGGGCACCCACACAGGCCATGTCGTTGAACGCCACGATCGCGGTGGGGCGTTCGGAGGCGGGGGCGCCGAGCAGCCGGACCGTGGCGCGATAGCCGCCCTCCTCCGTGAGATCGCCCCGCTCGACGGCCGCCGACCCGCCCAGCCCGTGCTCGCGCATCACCGACTCGAAGCTGCGGCGACGCAGCGCCCCGACCACCCCGTCCCCGGCGATGTGCGCGATCCGCCGGTGCCCGAGGCCGATCAGATGCTCGGTGGCGAGCCGGGCGCCCAGCTGGTCGTCGCCCGCGACCACGTCCACCCGGGGGAGCGTGGGCTCCCGGGCGCCCGCGACCACCGTCGGGATGAGCCCCGCCGCCGTACGCAGCGCCTCGGACGGCGGGAGCGTGCCGACCGCGATCAGGCCGTCCACCCGCAGCTCGGTGAAGGTGCGGGTGAGGTCCTCGCCGAGCCGCCGGTTGAGATGGCCGTCGGCCAGCAGCATGCGCAGACCGTTGTCGTGCAGCCGGGAGTTGAGGCCGTCCAGCAGCTCCACGAACCAGGGGTTGCGCATGTCGTGGAGGAGGACGCCGACCGTGCGGGTGCGGCGCTCGCTCAGGCTGCGCGCGGCGGCGTTCGGCCGGTAGCCCAGCTCGTCCACGGCGGCCAGCACCGCCCGCCGCTTCTCCTCGCGCACCTGCTCCGAGCCGCGCAGCACCAGCGAGACCAGTGACTTGGACACACCGGCCCGCTCGGCGACATCGCGGATCGTCGGGGACGCGGGTCCGGGTGGTCTCATGGCCTGGACCGTTCCACAGCGGGGTGCCCGTGTCAAAGGGCTTGACAGTGCCGGAGCATGCCCCCAGTGTGAGCGGCGTACGGATTTGGAACGGTCCAAAGAAGGGCAGTCATGGTGAGTGGGCTCGGTGTCGCCGTCGTGGGGTTCGGGTGGATGGGACGGGTGCACACCCAGGCGTACGCGCGGGTGACCCACCACTTCCCGCGGCTGGCCCTACGGCCCGAGCTGGTCACCGTCGTCGAGGAGGTGCCGGGACGCGCCGAGGAGGCGGCCCGGCAGTTCGGGTTCGCCACCACCGCCCGGGACTGGCGCGAGGTGGTCGCCGACCCGCGGATCCAGGCGGTCAGCATCACCGCGCCGAACTTCCTGCACCGGGAGATCGGCGTCGCCATGGCCGAGGCCGGCAAGCACCTCTGGATCGAGAAGCCGGTCGGGCTCACCGCCGCCGACGCCCGCGCCGTCGCCGACGCGGTCACCAAGGCCGGCGTCCAGGGCACCGTCGGCTTCAACTACCGCAACGCGCCCGCCGTCTCCGCCGCCCGTGAACTGATCGCCGCCGGGGAGATCGGCACCGTCACCCATGTCCGCATCCGGCTCTTCAGTGACTACGCCGCCCACCCCGAGGGTGCTCTGACCTGGCGGTACGAGCGGGAGCGCGGCGGCAGCGGTGTCCTCGGCGACCTCGCCTCGCACGGCGTGGACCTCGCCCGTTTCCTGCTCGGCGACATCGCCTCCCTCACCGCCGACACCGCGATCTTCGTCCCCGAGCGGGCCCGCCCCACCGGCGCCACCGCCGGCCACACCCGCGCCTCCGGCGGCGAGTTGGGCCCCGTCGAGAACGAGGACTACGTCAACTGCCTGCTCCGCTTCGCCTCCGGTGCCCGGGGCGTCCTGGAGGCCTGCCGGGTCTCCGTCGGCGAGCAGAACAACTACGGCTTCGAGATCCACGGCACCGAGGGCGCCCTCTTCTGGGACTTCCGCCGTATGGGCGAACTGGGTGTCAGCAAGGGCGACGCCTACCAGGACCAGTCCGTCCACACCCTCTACGTCGGCCCCGGCCACGGCACCTACGCCGCGTTCCAGCCGGGCTCCGCCAACGCCATGGGCTACGACGACCTCAAGGTGATCGAGGCGTACAACTTCCTGACCTCCATCGCCGAGGGCACCCCGCACGGCACCACCCTGGCCGACGCCGTGCACAGCGCCACCGCGCTGGACGCGATGAGCCGCTCGGCGGAGACCGGGGCGTGGGTGAACCTCTGAGGGCCGTTCAACAGCCCCTGGGCGAACGTCAGTTGCGGACGAGCAGCTGGAAGTCGAAGGAGTAGCGCGAGGCCCGGTAGACATGGGTGCCGTACTCGACCGCGCGCCCGGTGTCGTCGTACGCCGTGCGCTGCATCGTGAGGAGTGCGGCGCCCTCCGGCTCACCGAGGCGCTCGGCCTCCTCGGGGGCGGCGATCCGGGCGCCGACGCTCTGGTGGGCGCTGTGCAGGGTGATGCCGGCGTTGCGCATCATCCGGTACAGGCCCGTCGCCTCCAGGCGCTCGGTGTCGAGGTCCAGCAGTCCGGCGGGGACGAAGTTGGACAGGAACGCCACCGGCTGGCCGTGGGTGAGGCGCAGCCGTTCGAAGAGGTGCACCTCGGCGCCCTCGGCGATGCCCAGGGCCGCCGCGACCTCGGCGGAGGCCTGGCGGATCTCGCTCAACAGCACCTGGGTCGTGGGCTGCTGCCCGGCCGCCTCCAGGTCGTCGTAGAGACTGCTCAGCTCCAGCGGCCGTTTGACCTGGCTGTGCACCACCTGCGTGCCGACGCCCCGGCGGCGGACGAGCAGGCCCTTGTCGACGAGCGACTGGATGGCCTGCCGTACGGTCGGCCGGGACAGGCCGAGACGGCCGGCCAGCTCGATCTCGTTGCCCAGGAGGCTGCCCGGGCCGAGCGCGCCGTGCTCGATCGCCGACTCCAGCTGCCGGGCCAGCTGGTAGTACAGCGGCACCGGGCTGCTCCGGTCGACACTGAGGTCGAGACTCCCTGTACTCCCCGTAGTCGCGCTGGTCACGCCCATGAGGGTATCCGTCCGTCCGGATGACAGGAACCCCTGTCATCGCATTGTCCTTACATGATCGTTCGTGACCAAGGGCCCTCGGCCGCGTCAGAGGTGGCGGCGCTGGTTGACCACCTCGCGGTCGTACGTCGCGCGCGCCTCCACGGCCGCCGGGCGGGAGGCGGTCGCGGCGACCGGGACGTCCCACCAGGCCTCCGCCGGGGGAGCGGTGGGCGCCGGGTCCGTCTCGACATACACACAGGTGGGCCGGTCCGAGGCACGGGCCGTCGCCAGCGCCTCCCGCAGCTCCTTCACGGTTTCGGCGCGCAGGACGTCCATGCCGAGGCTGGCCGCGTTGGCGGCGAGGTCCACCGGGAGCGGGGCGCCGGAGAAGGTGCCGTCGGCGGCGCGGTAGCGGTAGGCGGTGCCGAAGCGCTCG
The DNA here is from genome assembly GCF_055657445.1 of Streptomyces sp. NPDC107538. Lineage (NCBI taxonomy): Bacteria > Bacillati > Actinomycetota > Actinomycetes > Kitasatosporales > Streptomycetaceae > Streptomyces > Streptomyces sp. NPDC107538. The sequence continues at coordinate 68,552 of NZ_JBVKAY010000016.1, forward strand.
CCGCCGACCGACTCCGAGAGGCCGCCGATGGAGGCGTAGCCGTGGTTCTGGATGAGGACCAGGTTGACCGGCAGGCCCTCCTGGACGGCCGTCACGATCTCCGTCGGCATCATCAGATACGTGCCGTCCCCGACCAGCGACCACACGGCCGTGCCCGGCGCCGCCTGCTGGACACCGATCCCGGCGGGGATCTCGTAGCCCATGCAGGAGTAGCCGTACTCCAGGTGGTACTGGCGGGGGCTCCGGGCCCGCCACAGCTTGTGCAGGTCGCCGGGGAGCGAACCGGCCGCGTTGATCACCACGTCCGTGTCGCCGACGACCGCGTCCAGGGCGCCGAGCACCTGCGTCTGGGTGGGCACGGCGTGCTCGTCGGCGGCGGTGAAGGCGGCCTCGACGACCCCCTCCCAACGCTCCTTCCCGGCGCGGTACTCCGCCTCGTACGCCTCGTCCACCCGGTGGCCGGCGAGCGCGTCCGTGAGCGCTTCGAGCCCCGCCCGCGCGTCGCAGACCAGCGTGCGGGCGGCCAGCTTGTGGGCGTCGAAGGCGGCGATGTTGAGGTTGACGAACCGGACGTCCGGGCGCTGGAAGAGGGTGTTCGAGGCGGTGGTGAAGTCGGTGTAGCGGGTGCCGACGCCGATGATCAGGTCGGCGGTGCGGGCGATGTCGTCGCAGACCGCGGTGCCGGTGTGGCCGATGCCGCCGAGGTCGGCCGGGTGGTCGTGGCGCAGCGACCCCTTGCCCGCCTGCGTGGACGCGACCGGCAGGCCCGTCGCGTCCACCAGCGCCTTCAGCGCCGCCTCGGCCTCGCTGTGGTGGACACCGCCGCCCGCGACGACGAGGGGACGCCGGGCGGCACGGACGGCCCGTACGGCCTCGGCCAGCTCGACCGGGTCGGGGAGGGGACGCCGTACGGTCCACACGCGGTCGGCGAAGAACTCCTCCGGCCAGTCGTACGCCTCCGCCTGGACGTCCTGCGGCAGGGCCAGGGTGACGGCGCCGGTGTCCACGGGGTCGGCCAGCACCCGCATGGCGTTCAGGGCGGCCGGGATCAGCGCCTCCGGGCGGGTGATCCGGTCGAAGTAGCGGGAGACGGGGCGCAGGGTGTCGTTGACCGAGACATCGGCCTCGGTGGGGTGCTCCAGCTGCTGGAGCAGCGGGTCGGCGGTGCGGGTCGCGAAGTAGTCGCCGGGGAGGAGCAGTACGGGGAGGCGGTTGATGGTGGCCAGGGCGGCGCCGGTGACCAGGTTGGTGGCACCGGGGCCGATGGAGGTGGTGACGGCCTGCGCCGAGAGCCGGTTCAGCTGGCGGGCGTAGCCGACGGCCGCGTGCACCATGGACTGCTCGTTGCGGCCCTGGTGGAACGGCATCGTCTCCTCGCCGGCCTCAAGGAGCGCCTGGCCGATGCCCGCCACGTTCCCGTGGCCGAAGATGCCCCACGTCCCGGCGATCAGCCGGTGGCGCACGCCGTCGCGCTCGGTGTACTGCGCGGACAGGAACCGCACCAGCGCCTGAGCGACGGTCAGACGGCGGGTGGGGGACTGGGGCATCGGGGCCTCGCTTTGTCGAACGGGGTGGGGTGGAGGGTGGGGGTGCGTTGTCGGGTGCGGGTCCGGTGGGGCTTCTCGCGCAGTTCCCCGCGCCCCTAAAGGACACAGGCCCCTGCGGGCCTGAAAAGCCACAGGCCCGTGCGGGCTCGAAAGCATGCGGGCCTGAAAGCACGGGGCGCAGCCCCGGCTTTTCAGGGGCGCGGGGAACTGCGCGAGAAGCCCCACCGGGCCGGCAGCCGACATCGCACCCCACCTGGCGGCCACCGGTTTGCAACGGATAGAGATCGATTCCGATACGGCCCAACGGGCATGCGCGTCGCTCCTCGGGTGGGGGATGCGGGCCACCGGAGCCTCGCGGCGCGCGGGGATGCGCGCACTCGGGTCCGGATGTATCCCAGGTGTAGGACCCGAAGCGACCCTCTGTCAAGAGTTTGTACGGACATCCTGACCACCTCGTGAAATGATGTCTTAACAAAGTCTTGACAGAGGGGTCTGTCAGGGGTTTGTATCCCGTCCCAACGAAACAGCGCAGTCGGCCTACCGGCACAATGATCCGGACTTTCGTAGTCCGGGCCCGCGCGGGCACTCCGCCCGACGCTGTCCCGTTCCCTTTCCCCGTCGCACAGTGAGGTGCTTGGAAAGATGGACCGCATGCTTCACTCCCGCTCGCGCAGAGTGGCCCCCTTCTTCGCCATGGCGGCCGCGTCCGCGCTGCTGATAGCCGGCTGCTCCAGCGATTCGGGTGGCAAGGAGGCCGAGGAGGGCGGGTCGAACGCCTCCGCGGGCAAGGCCGACACCCCGCAGATGACCGTCGCGATGGTGACCCACGCCGGTCAGGGCGACACCTTCTGGGACATCGTCCGCAAGGGCGCCGAGACGGCCGCCGCGAAGGACAACGTCAAGCTCGTCTACTCGAACGACCCGAACGCGGCCAACCAGGCCAACCTCGTCCAGAACGCGATCGACCAGAAGGTCGACGGCATCGCGGTCACGCTCGCCAAGCCGGACGCGATGAAGGACGTCATCGCCAAGGCGGAGAAGGCCGGCATCCCCGTCGTGGGTCTCAACTCCGGTATGGACGTGTGGCAGGAGTACGGGCTGCTCTCCTTCTTCGGCCAGGACGAGCAGGTCTCGGGCGAGGCCTTCGGCAAGAAGCTCAACGAGACCGGCGCGAAGCACGCGGTCTGTGTCATCCACGAGCAGGGCAACGTCTCCCTGGAGGCGCGCTGCGCCGGTGTGAAGAAGACCTTCGAGGGTGACACCGAGAACCTCTACGTCAACGGCACGGACATGCCGTCGGTGAAGTCGACCATCACGGCCAAGCTGAAGCAGGACACCTCCATCGACGAGGTCGTCACCCTCGGCGCCCCGATCGCCCTCACCTCCGTGCAGTCCGTGGACGACGCGGGCAGCAAGGCGAAGGTCGCGACCTTCGACCTCAACAAGGAGCTGACGGACGCCATCAAGGCCGGTGACATCGAGTTCGCCGTGGACCAGCAGCCGTACCTCCAGGGCTACCTGGCCGTGGACTCGATGTGGCTCTACAAGAACAACGGCAACTACAGCGGCGGTGGCGAGCAGCCGGTGCTGACCGGTCCCGCGTTCGTGGACAAGGACAACGTCGAGCAGATCGCCTCGTTCGCCGCGAAGGGCACCCGGTGATCCGATCATGACCCATGCAACGGCACCGGCGACGGGTTCCTCCTCGTCGCCGGCTCCGCCGGCCGCCCAGAAGGACGGCCGGACCGCGCAACGCTCCCTGGGCCGACGGCTGTTGGCCCGCCCCGAGGTCGGCGCGCTCATCGCCGCGATCGGTGTCTACGTCTTCTTCTTCGCCGTCGCCCCCTCCTTCCGTGAGGCCGGCTCCCTGGCGACCGTGCTCTACCAGGCCTCCGTCATGGGCATCATGGCGCTGCCGGTGGCGCTGCTGATGATCGGCGGGGAGTTCGACCTGTCCGCCGGTGTCGCGGTCACCACCTCCGCCCTGACGGCGGCGATCCTCAGCTTCCAGCTGACGGTGAACGTGTGGACCGGCGTGATCGTCGCCCTGATCGTGTCGCTGGCGGTGGGCGCGTTCAACGGCTGGCTGCTGATCAAGACCGGTCTGCCGAGCTTCCTGGTCACCCTCGGCTCGTTCCTGATCCTCCAGGGCTCCAACCTCGCCGTCACGAAGATCTTCACCGAGAACGTGGCGTCGGACTCGATCGCCGACATGGACGGCTTCGACCAGGCGAAGAGCGTCTTCGCGTCGGAGGTGTCGATCGGCGGCGTCGACTTCAAGGTCACGATCTTCTACTGGCTGGTGTTCGCGGCGATCGCGACCTGGCTGCTGCTGCGCACGAAGTTCGGCAACTGGATCTTCGCGGTCGGCGGCAACAAGGACTCCGCCCGCGCGGTCGGTGTGCCGGTGAACTTCACCAAGGTCGCGCTGTTCATGGGCGTCGGGCTCGGGGCCTGGTTCGTGGGCATGCACCTGCTGTTCTCGTTCAACACGGTGCAGTCCAACGAGGGCGTCGGCAACGAGTTCCTGTACATCATCGCCGCGGTGATCGGCGGCTGTCTGCTGACCGGAGGCTACGGCTCCGCGATCGGCCCGGTCATCGGCGCCTTCATCTTCGGCATGGTCAACCAGGGCATCGTCTACGCCAACTGGAACCCCGACTGGTTCAAGGCCTTCCTCGGCGTGATGCTCCTGATCGCCGCCCTCGTCAACCTGTGGGTCCGCGCCCAGGCCACCCGGAGGTGACCCACCCATGACCACCAGCAACACCACCACCCCCGAAGCGGCATCCACCGACCAGGCGCCCGTGGTCGAACTGCGTGACGCGGGCAAGGCGTACGGCAACATCCGCGCCCTGCACGGCGTCAACCTCACCGTCCACCCCGGCCGCGTCACCTGCGTCCTCGGCGACAACGGTGCCGGCAAGTCCACCCTCATCAAGATCATCTCGGGGCTGCACCAGCACACCGAGGGCGAGTTCCTCGTCGACGGCAAGCCGGTGCGCTTCTCGACCCCGCGTGAGGCCCTGGACGCCGGGATCGCCACCGTCTACCAGGACCTGGCGACCGTCCCGCTGATGCCGGTGTGGCGCAACTTCTTCCTCGGCTCCGAGATGACGAAGGGCCCCTGGCCCGTCCGCCGTCTCGACATCGAGAAGATGAAGAAGACCGCGGACGAGGAACTGCGGAACATGGGCATCGTCCTCGACGACCTCGACCAGCCCATCGGCACGCTGTCGGGTGGCCAGCGCCAGTGCGTGGCCATCGCCCGCGCGGTGTACTTCGGCGCCCGCGTCCTCATCCTCGACGAGCCCACGGCCGCCCTCGGCGTCAAGCAGTCCGGTGTGGTCCTGAAGTACATCGCCGCCGCCCGCGACAAGGGGCTCGGCGTCATCTTCATCACCCACAACCCCCACCACGCCTACATGGTCGGCGACCACTTCAGCGTCCTGCGCCTGGGCACCATGGAACTGAGCGCCGCCCGCGACCAGGTCACCCTCGAAGAGCTGACCAACCACATGGCAGGCGGCACCGAACTCGCCGCGCTCAAGCACGAGTTGGCCCAGGTTCGGGGTGTCGACGTCGAGGAACTCCCGGAAGCGGAAGACCTCACCGCACCCGTGGCCTCCTCGAAGGACGGGGCCGCGTAACGCCTCGGGCGGCCGCTCCCCGGGAGCGGCCACGCGGACGAGAACGGCCGGGTCGTCAGGACGACCGCGGCCGTTCGTCTTGTCGGTACGACGTGTGTGGGTACGGCTTGTGGTTACGTCAGCCCGGCATCGGGTTCGGCTCAGGGCGATGCACCCCGCGCGGGCGGTACCCGAGGCTGTCGGACCGGCCCAGCAGGTCCGCCAGCAGCCAGATGATGGCGAGCCACATCTCCGTTCCCTGGAGCCCCGGTTCCGGTCCCGGCCCCGTGGCGCCCGGTCCGAAGGCGAAGCCCCGGCCGTCGTGCCACCGTTCCAGGGCGGCGCTCAACTGGCCCTCGGCCCAGGACCGGATCTCGGCCGAGCGGTAGCCGTCGCCGCCCAAGCCGCCCAAGCCGCCCATGCCGCCCATGCCGCCCAACTGCCGGGTGCAGAGCCACAACGGGTGGGCGACGTCCAGGACGTTGCAGGCGTTCTCGCGGCCCGCGCCGAAGTACCGGGGGTCGCGGCCGTGGTCCAGGACCGCGTCCACGACCCGCTCCGGGTGCGGGACGGGCAGCCCGAACTGGGCGAAGGAGCCACGGGTGAGCCGGTAGTAGCCGTTCACCACCTGGAGGCGGCCGGCGGTGGGCGAGGGGATGCCCCACATGCCGGTCCACGGGTCGGCCCGGGTCAGGAGCCAGCCGAAGAGGGCTTCGAGAGTGCCCGGGGTGGTGGGGTCGGCGGGGGCGGTGGGGTGCCGGAGGTTCCCATGGGCGGCGGTGGCCCAGGAGTCGATCCAGGCGCCCGCGCTCCACGCACCGTCCCGCCAGGGCAACCGCTCCAGCCGGGCCATGAGTTGATCGACCGTCATGTCCCGTACACCGGAGACAGGTTGGCGGAAGGACGCCCCCAGGAGGTCCAGCGCGTAGCCCACCGACAGGACGTGGTACAGCGCCGGGCCCTCGCCCGTGAAGCCGTCGGCGTCCATGGGCGGCAGCCGCTCGCCGAGTTCGGGCACCAGGCCGGTCTCCCGGTCCTGGAGGGAGGCCAGACGCTCGATGTGTTCGGTCGCGTCCAGTTGCCCGGGCGCGGACGACAGCAGCAGATCGGCGATCTCCACGGCGTCGCAGTGCGCCCGGACCGTGGGGGCCGCGCCTGGGCGGTCGGTGTAGTGGGCGCCGTTCCAGGAGCGGGCGAGGATGCCGGCGGCCTGGGCGCGGGCGGTGTCGGCGAACCGGGTCAGGGGGTCACGGGCACCGCCACGGCCCCCGGTGCGCACGCTTGGCTTCCGCTCCCCACTCCCCGTCTCCCGCCGGTCCCGGATCCGCCGCGCCGGGTTCCCCGCCGCCACCGTCCACGCCGGAACGTCCTTCGTCACCACCGCCCCCGCGCCGATCACGCAGTGGTCGCCGATCGTGACGCCGTCGACGACGACCACATGGGAGCCGATCCAGACGTCGTCGCCGACGGTGATGCCCCGGCTGGTCTGGGGCTGGCGGAAGACCGGCAGGTCGGGGGCGGTGGAGTGGTTGAAGCCGAGGAGGGAGGTGTGGGCGCCGATACGTACGCCGGTGCCCAGCGAGACCGTGCCGCGTACGACGGTGAAGGGATTCAGGGTGCAGTCCGTGCCGGTGGTGAGGGTGCCGGTGACATAGGCGTGGGCGGCGATGTACGAGTCGTCGCCGAGCCGGAGCACATCGGGGTGGACCGCCGCGGACCCGGCCACATAGCACCGTGCGCCCACCTCACTCTCCCCGTCGAGCGCCCCCTGCCGTTCCTCCTGCGCGACCCGCTGCTCCGACGTCGCCTCCGCCTCGAACAGCCACGGACAGTGATCGAAACGGCTCGGCAACGGCTCCTGTCGATGATCCATGACACGCACGCTAGGCAGGCCGCGGGCCTGCGCGGAAGAGGGCCGTCACGCGAGGGGAGCGGGAGCCGGACGGGCTGGGCCGGGCCGGGCGGGCTGGGCCGGGCGAGTGAGGGTGAGCCCTCGTGCGGTGCGTCGCGTCTGCCGCGTCGAGCCAATATCTCATCCTTTTGTCTCTTTGGAGGCTTATCGGCATTGCGCCGAAGATGGGTTCACGCATATGGGTTCGAACATCGCTCCGGTCGTCACCCCCGTCACCGTTCCGGGGGCGCCCTCGTCGGTGCTCGGCCCGGTTGCCGGGGTGGCGGCGGCCTTCACTCTGGCGCAGCTCCTGCTCGTACCACCGGGGATGGGGCTCGGCTGGGACGAGGCGGTGTATGTCAGTCAGGTGAGCCCGTATGCGCCGTCGGCGTTCTTCAGTGCGCCGCGTGCGCGGGGCGTGCCGCTGCTGGTGGCGCCGGTCGCCGTGTGGTCGTCGTCGACCGTGGTGCTGCGGGTGTATCTGGCGGTGCTGGCGGGCGTGGGGCTGTACCTGGCGCTGCGCGCCTGGCGGGGCCTGTTCCCGGAGCGGGTGACGGCGGTCGCGGGAGCGTTGTTCGCGTCCCTGTGGGTGACCCTCTTCTACGGCCCGCAGGCCATGCCCAACTACTGGGTCGCGATCGGCGCGCTCGGCTGCGTGGGCTGCTTCCTGCGGGTGCGGAACGACCCCGGGGACCGGGCGGCGCTGTGGGGCGCGGGCGCCGGCACCGCGCTGATGGCCTGGATGCGGCCCACCGACACCGTCTGGGTGACGCTCCCGCTGTTCGTGCTGCTGGTCGGCGTACGGCGATGGCGGCGGCCCCGGCTCCTCGGCGCGATGGCGGTCGGGCTCGGCACCGGAGCGGGGGCCTGGGTCGTCGAGGCGTACGACCGGTACGGCGGCCCGGCGCGGCGGCTGGCGGACGCGTCGCGGGTGCAGGGCGGACTGGGCTGGAACATCGCCGTCGACGACCAGTTGCGCAGTCTGGTGGGGCGCACGCTGTGCCGGCCGTGCACCGGGGACATGCCCCATCCGGCGATCCTCGCGTGGTGGTTCGCGCTGCCGGTCCTGGCCGCGCTCGGGCTGGCCGTCGCCGTCCGGGCCGGGCGGGCGACGCCCACGGTGGTCGCGCTGGTCTGCGCCGCCACGGCCGCCGTGCCGTATCTGTTCCTGATCGGGTACGCCGCCCCGCGCTTCCTGCTGCCCGCGTACGCCCTGCTCGCGATCCCCGTCGCCGACGCGCTGCTGAGCCTCGTCAGGGGGCCCGGCGGCGCCTGGCGGCCGGTCGTGGGGGCGGTGGTGGTGCTCGGGGTCGTGGGGCATCTGGCGGTGCAGTACGCGGTGCTGGCGCGCACCGTCGAGCGCACCACCGCGTTCCACCGCGACTGGGACCGTGCCGCCGCCGAACTGCGCCGCCTCGGCGTACGGCCGCCCTGTCTGCTCACCGGCGACTACGCCATCCCCATCGCCTACTACGCGGGCTGCGCCTCCGCCCACACCCGCGGCAACAACGCCAACACCACCACGGACGGCATCCTGCGCACCGCCGAACGGATGCCCGTGGCCGCCCTCGTCGCACCCGGCGGCGGCCCGCCCGGGTTCGCCCGGTCCTGGCCCGTCCACCGGGTCGCCGGGTTCCGGCTGCATGTGGCGCCCCTGGGGGGAACGGGCGCTCCCGGGTCCCGGTGACCGGGGGAGGGATCAGGAGACGTCGGTGACGAAGCCGTCCCTGACCTTGTCGAAGACCGGGCGATAGGTGTCCCAGTCGAGGTCCGGGGCCGACAGATAGATGTCGTACTCCCGTTCGCCCTCGCGGCCGTATCCGAGGTCGATCGCGCGGAAGGCGCGGGCGCGGCCCTGGAACGTGAACTCCCAGACGGCCGCCGGCTGCCCCCGGAACGTGGTCTTCTGCATCCGCAGCCGCCGGTACGACGGGTAGTTGACCTTGGTGTTGGCCTCGATGTCCTCGAAGTGGGTCATGGGGTGCGAGCCGGCGGGGTCCACGATGCCGATGGTGAGTTCGGCCAGCTTCGTCTCGTCGGTGTAGGTGATCGACTCGGCGGTCCGCTTGCCCTCCGTCCAGCCGTCCGGGACGGGGAAGGCGACGCCGAGGGTCTCGTCCGTGACCAGGTGGAAGCCGTCCGGGACGGGGGAGGGGGAGTAGGACGGGCTCGCCGTGGCGCCGCCGCCCGGTGCGGCGCCGCCGCCCGGTGCGGCGGCGCCGCTGTCGGGCTTCGCCGTCACGTACAGCGCGGCCCCGACGGCCAGAGCGGCCACGGTCACCGCGACGGTCATCGGTACGAGGATCCGGCGCTTCCTCCGGCCCCGGGGGGAGCGCCCGCTGCCCTCGGGCCCTTCCGCGTCGACCGGTATCGCTGCTGCTCCGGGGCCCGCGCCGCCTGTGTCCCGGCCGTAGTCGTACGAGCCGGTGTGCCCCCCGACTCCGCCGCCCCCGCCGACTCCGCCGATCCCGTCGGTCCGGCTCCCGGCGGCCGGGCGCGGCTGGGCGATCGTCGGCTGGCCGGAGACGACGGCGCGGAGGGCGCGTTCCGTCTCCTCGGCCGTGGGGCGGTCGGCGGGGTCCTTGGCGAGGAGGGCCTCGATGAGGGGTTCCAGGGCGCCGCCCCGCTTCAGCGGCTCGAAGGGGTCCACGGCGATGGCGTACGCGGCCTCCATCGCGGTGAGGCGGCGGAACGGCGGGCGGCCCTCCACGGCCTGGTAGAGGGTCGCGCCCAGGGCCCACAGGTCCGAGGCGGGGCCCGGCTTCTGGCCGCGGATCCGCTCCGGGGCCATGTAGTGGATGGAGCCGACCATCTCACCGGTCTTGGTGAGCGTCGACGCGTCCGCCGTCATCGCGATGCCGAAGTCGGTGAGGACCACCCGGCCCTCGGCGCCGAGCAGCACGTTGCCGGGCTTGACGTCGCGGTGCAGGACGCCGGCGGCGTGCGCGGCGCGCAGCGCGGCGACCATGCCCAGACCGATCCGGGCCGCCTCCTCGGGCGGAAGCGTCCGGTCGTCGGTGAGGAGGTCGGCGAGCGTGGGCGCCGGGACGTACTCCATGACGATGCAGGGCCGACCGTCACCGGTGCCGACGCCGCCCTGGACCCCGTACGCGGCGCCGTGCGCGGAGCCGTCCACGCGGTCGTCCACGACGTCGTGGACGACGATCACGTTCGGGTGCGCGATACGGGCCGCGCTCCGCGCCTCGCGGCGCGTGCGCTCGTACAGGGTGACCAGGTCGTCGGGGGACAGATGCGGCTGGACGTGCAGCCGCTTCACCGCGACCTGGCGGTCGAGGACCTCGTCCCCGGCCCGCCACACCGTGCCCATGCCGCCACGGCCTATCTGCTCCGTGAGCCGGTAACGCCCGGCGACGAGCCGCCCTACGTCCGACACCACGTGCCCTCCGCCAGCCCCGCATACGTTCGATTCGCTCCGTCACCATAACCGGCCCGGGGTAAGCGCCCGGCAGGAGGACCGGTCCGAGGATGGGGGAGGGGTATCGGTGGCCTCACACCGGTGGGGCGACGAACACCCCCCGGTCCACGTCGTTGAAGGACTCCTTGGCGATGAGTTCGTTCATCGGGTTGGCGGTGCCCCACTGGTCGGTGACCTCGGGCCGGGAGAAGTCGTAGACGTGCGGATGCCAGGTGTCCTCGTCCAGCACCTCCAGCTCGGTGGTGTATTCGACGGTGTTGCCCTGCGGGTCGAGGAAGTAGGTGAAGGTGTTGTCGCCCGCCATGTGCCGGCCGGGGCCCCAGATCTTCCGGTGGCCGGCCCGGATCACCCGGCCGGAGCCGCGCATGTACTCGTCGAGGCCGCGCATCTCGAAGGAGATGTGGTGCAGGGCGGTGTGCGGGCCCTGGGCGATGGCCATGGAGTGGTGCTGGTTGCTGATCCGCATGAAGTGCATGACCTCGCCCATGTGCGGCGAGCTGAGCGTGTCGGAGTGGCGGAAGCCGAGATGGCGCTCGTACCACTCCCGGGTCCGGTTCAGATCGGGGGAGTTGAGGACGACGTGCGACAGCTTGACCGGGATCGACTCCTTCTCCTCGATCCTGCGGTGCCGCCGCACCTCGACCTCGGCGGACACCTCGATGGTCCGCCCGTCGACGTCGAAGAACCGGAAGCCGTAACCGCCGCCGGGGGTGTCCACCTTGCCCGGCCGCGAGATCAACTCCACGCCCCCCGCGAGGAGTCGCTCGGCCAGCGTGTCGACGTCCCCGGGGTTCGCGGCACCGTACGACACGAGGTCGAGCCGCTTCTCGTCGGCCTCGCGCAGGCGTACGACGTACTGCTCCGGGCTGCCCTCGGCGGCCAGGAAGGCGATACCGGAGTCCTCGGCGACCTTGGTCAGGCCCCAGACGCCGGCGTAGAAGTCGAGTTGCCTGGCGTAGTCGGGGACGGCGAGGTCGACGTGCCGTAGATGGGTGAGCAGGCGCATGGGGTCAGTCAGTCCTTCCGGAGGAGGGCGGTCGCGTTGCCGCCCCGGACGGCGTCGAAGTCGGGCTCGGGCAGCCCGGCCGCGCGCAGGGCGCCGACCGGGTCCTCGGTGCCCATGTCGAAGGGGAAGTCGGAGCCCAGCAGCACCCGGTCCGCACCGGCGACCCGGATCAACTCCCGCAGCACATGGGGGTCGTGGACCAGGGAGTCGAAGTGGATGCGGCGGAGGTAGCTGCTGGGCGGGTGGGCGCAGCCCGCGCCCGCGTCGGCGCGGGCCCGCCAGGCGTGGTCGGAGCGGCCGATGTGGGTCGGCAGATAGCCGCCGCCGTGCGCCGCGATCAGCCGCAGCCGCGGATGGCGGTCCAGGACGCCGGAGAAGATCAGATGGGACAGGGCTACGGCGTTCTCGGTGGGCTGGCCGACGACGTTGGACAGGTACCACCGGTCGAGGCGCTCGTCGAGCGTGCAGCCGAAGGGGTGCAGGAAGAGCAGCGCGCCGGTCTCCGCCGCCCGGGCCCAGAAGGGCTCGTAGGCCGGGTCGGACAGCTCCCGGCCGGGCGCGTGCGAGGAGATCTCGACGCCCGACAGGCCCAGTTCCAGGGCGTGTTCGAGGGCGTGGACCGCCTGGTCCGGGTGCTGGAGGGGGACCAGGCCGAGGCCGCGCAGCCGGTCGGGGGCCCGGTCACGGTGCGCGGCCGTCGCCTCGTTCGCCAGCCGGTACACCTTCTCGGCCGTCTCCTCGTCCGCCCAGTAGTGGTAGTGCGAGGGCGACGGGCTGACCAGCTGCACATCCACGCCCTGCGCGTCCATCGCGGCCAGCCGTACGGAGACGTCGGTGGCCCTCGGCAGCAGGGCGCGGACCATGGGGCCGCTGACGGCGAGGGAGGCCGGACCGTTGCGCCGGGCCTCCAGCGCCCTGGCCTCGGCGAGTCCGGGGAGTCCGGCCACCGCCTCCTCTACCTCGGGGATCAGGAGGTGCGCGTGGACGTCGACGGTGGGCGGGGTCATGGCAGATCCTTGAGGAACGTCATCGTGCGGCCGATCAGACCGGGTACGTCGGCGTCCCGGACACCGTCCAGCTGCCACTGCCCGAGCTGTACGGACGCCTCGACGACGGTCCGTACGCGCGGGATCCGGCGCTCGTAGTACTCCCGCAGCAGCGCGTCGTCCCACGGCCGGCCACCGCTGAGCAGTTCGGCCAGCACGGAGGCGTCCTCCAGGGACTGCGCCGCGCCCTGCGCGAGGGTCGGCGGGCAGCAGTGCGCGGCGTCGCCGACGAGCACGACCCGGCCCCGATGCCAGGAGCCCTCCACCAACAGCCGGTGGAAACAGGTGTAGTTGACCTGCTCCGGGTCGGTGATGTGCCGGGTGATCTCGGGCCAGTGGCCGCCGTACCGCCCGGCCAGGCGGCGCATCTCGTCCGCGTACGACTCCGGCGGGACGGCGTGGCGGTCGCGGCCCGCCTCGACCACGTACGCGTAGATCGTGTCCTCGCCGGTCGGACAGAAGCCCGCGATGAACGCCGGGCCGCCGAACGCCAGATCCGTGCGGACCACGCCCTCGGGACGCGGGGCCGGGGTGCGCCAGATGGCCATGCCCGTGGGCTCGGGCCGGTCGGCGATACCGATGGCGGCGCGGGTGGCGGAGTTGAGGCCGTCGGCGGCGATCACCAGGTCGTAGCGGCCGTCGGTGCCGTCACTGAACCGCACCGACACGCCCTCGTCGTCCTGCGCGAACTGCTCGGCGGTCGTGCCGAGACGTACGTCGGCGCCGGACGCGCGGACCGCGTCGATGAGGATCCGCTGCAGCCCCGGGCGGCGCATACCGAGGGTGGCGGGCAGGTCCTCGCCGCCCGTCCGGATGTCCTCGGCCACATGCAGCAGGGTGCCGTCCGGGGTGGTCACGCCCAGCGAACCGAAGGCGAACCCGGAGGCCTCGACCTGCTCCCAGACGCCGAGTTCGCGTAGCACGCGCAGGGCGTTGCCCTGGAGGGTGATGCCGGAGCCGGTGGTGGCGTTCCAGTCGGGTCTGGCCTCGATCAGGTCGACGGCGAGGCCGGCGCGGCGCAGCAGGATCGTCACCGCGCTGCCGGAGGCGCCGCCGCCGACGACCAGGACTCTGCGGGTGGTGCTCATGGGGAACTCCCTTGTTCCGCCGGTTACTTGACGGCGATCGGGTTGACGGGGGAGCCGACGGCCCCGGTGATGGGCAGGGGCGCTGCGGTGAGCCAGAACGCGTACACGCCGTCCGCCGCGCAGTCCGCCGCGAGGGCGTCCGGGTCCCACATCTCGCCGATGAGCAGCCCGATGTGCGGGATGGCGATCTGGTGCAGCGGCTGGAAGGCGCGCTCGAACTCGTTGGGCCGCACCTCGAAGCCCCAGGTGTCGGTGGCGATCGCCGCGATCTCGGTACGGTGCAGCCAGCCGGCCGTGGTGAACGACAGCCCCGGCGCGTCACCGCCCGCGTAGTCGCCCCAGCCCTCGCGCCGGGCCCGCGCCAGCCGCCCGGTCCGTACGACGACGATGTCCCCCCGTCCCACGCTCACCCCGTGGGCCTCGGCGGTCGCGGTGAGATGCTCCTCGGTGATCGCGAACCCGTCCGGCAACTCCCCTCCCTCGCCCAGGACTTGGCCCACGTCCAGGAGGACGCCGCGACCGGCGACGTGCGGGGCCATGTGCTCGATGCCGGTCACGAGGTCGCCGTCGGAGGTGACGACCTTCTCGGCCCGCCGCCCGTTCCACGCGTGGCCGTGGTCGAAGATGTGCCCGAGGCCGTCCCACTGGGTGGAGCACTGCAACGGCATCGCGATCACGTCGTCGGCGCCGCCGATGCCGTGCGGGAAGCCCTGGTTGCCGAGCGCCGCGTCCGTGCCGGTGTCCAGCATGGTGTGCACCGGGTTGGTCCGGCGCCGCCAGCCCTTCTGCGGGCCGTTCATGTCGAAGGACTGCGACAGCGAGAAACTCACCCCGCGCCGCACCAGGGCCGCGCCCTCCCGCCGCTTGGCCTCGTCGAGGAAGTTGAGCGTGCCGAGCACGTCGTCCTCGCCCCAACGACCCCAGTTGGAGACCGACTTGGCGGTGGCGGCGATCGCGGCCTCGGGGTCGGCGGGGTCGTGGGGGAAGGGGGTGTCGGGGGAGACGGCGGAGTTGCCGGGGCCGGTGATGGTGGTGGTGGCGGTGGTGTCGGTCATGGCGTGGGCTCTTCGGCGACACAGCGGGTGCGCTGGGCGCCCAGTCCGGTGATCGAGCCGTCCATCACGTCGCCGTCCCGCAGCAGCCGCCCCCAGTGCATGCCGTTGCCGGCCGGTGAGCCCGTCAACACCAGGTCTCCGGGGAGGAGTCGCGCGGTCCGCGAGGCGTACGACACGAGCCGGGCGACACCGAAGAGCATGTCCTTGGTGGTCTCGTCCTGCATGCTCTCGCCGTTCAGTCGCAGTGTGACCCGCAGGTCGCCGGGGTCCGCGATCGACCCGGCCGGCACGATCCACGGGCCGAGCGGGGTGAACCCGGGCGCGTTCTTGCTGCGCAGCCAGTCCGTGCCGATGGCCTTCATGTCCCGGCGGAAGACGGTGGCACGGTCGGTCAGATCGTTGGCGATGGTGTACCCGGCGACATGGTCCAGGGCCTCCTCGACGGACACCCGGTAGGCGGGCCGGGCGATCACGGCCGCCAACTCCAGCTCCCAGTCCGGCTGTTCGGCCCAGGACGGCAGCACGACATCGTCGTACGGGCCGGTGATCGCGCTCGGCAGCCCGATGAACACGTACGGCAGGTCCTCGGCCGCCCGGCGGTCCATCACCGCGGCGATCTCCGCCCGGGCCTCCTCGGCGGTGCGGGGGTCGTCGGGTGAGCGGTGGGCGACCTCCAGATCGATCACATGCTGGCGGTAGTTGGCGCCGGACTGGAAGATCTGGCGGGGCTCGACGGGGGCGTGCACACGCAGTCCGTCGAGCGGCCGCCAGGTGTCCGAGGGGGCCGTCGCCGTCAACTCGTGGAGGTGGGGCAGGAGTTCGTCCCAGCGCTCCAGGAGGGCGCGGATCGTCAGCTGCGGGGCGGAAAGGGCCCGGCGGAGGTCGAGGGCGCGGCGGTCCGGGGTGACCAGGGCGGGGAAAGGGGCCTGGTCGGGGGCGGAAGGGATCCCGTCCGGGGCGGAGAGGGTGCCGAGGGCGAAGGGTCCGGCGAAGGTGGCGGCGGACGCGGCTGGGGGTTTCACGAACGTGTCCTCCTCGTTGCGATGCGACTAATCTGGCCCGGCATCTCGTAATCTGGGAAATCGATTCTGTGGATGCGGATCATCCACGCCGTTGATGCGGGAGCGTCTCGTGAACCTGGCCAGCCTCGACCTCAACCTCGTCGTCGCCCTGCGCGCGCTGCTGGAGGAGCGCAACGTCACCCGGGCCGGGCGCAGGGTCGGGCTGAGCCAGCCCGCGATGAGCGCCGCCCTCGCCCGGCTGCGCCGCCACTTCGACGACGACCTGCTCTCCCGGGTCGGCGGCCACTACGAGCTGACCGCGCTCGGACAGGTCCTCCTCGACCGCACCTCCGCCGCGTGCGACCTGCTGGAACGGCTCTTCAGCAGCCAGGCCGACTTCGATCCGGCGGTGGAGTCCCGTGAGTTCACCCTGGTCGCCTCCGACTACGCGGTGGCCGTCTTCGGCGCGGAACTCGCCCGGGTGATCCACCGGGAGGCGCCCGGCATCCGGCTGCGCTTCACCCAGACACCGCCCGGCATCGTCGAGGGGCTCGGCACGCTGCTGAGCACGACCGACGGGCTGCTCATCCCGCACGGCATCATCAGCGACTTCCCGGCCACCGAGCTGTACCAGGACCAGTGGGTCTACCTGGTCGCCGAGGACCATCCCGACGTCGGCGACCACCTGACCCGGGACGACCTGATCCGGCTGCCCTGGGTGACGTACCAGCGCACGTACGACGCCCCGGCCGTCCGGCAGCTCGGCATGCTCGGCATCGAACCCCGGGTCGAGGTCTCCGCCGACAGCTTCGCCGTGCTGCCCTTCCTCGTCGCCGGCACCCGCCGCATCGCCCTCGTCCAACACCTCCTCGCCGAACGCCTGCGCGACGTCGCCCCCGTCCGCATCCTCAAGGCCCCCTACGAGACCGTCCCCCTCCAGGAAGCCCTCTGGTGGCACCCGGTCCACACCCACGACGCGGCCCACATCTGGCTACGGGAGACGGCGGCGGCCGTCGGAGCGACGGTGGGTGAACCGGCGAAGCCGGGGGGCCGGCCGGGGGCCGGGCCGGGGTCGGGGGCTGTGTTGAGTTCGGGGGCCGGGCGGGGCCAGGAGGCCGCGCCGGGGGCCGAAACCGGCTCATGGGGCGGCGCGGCGGGCGCCGAAGGGGGAGGGCTGCCGCCGAGGGGGCCGCAGGCGTAGCCGTAGCCGCCGACCTGGCCGCGCCCGGCGTGAACTCGGCGCTCGGGGCAGGTTCTGCCGCACATCGGAGAGGCCGAGCTTTCCTGGGGGCAGCCGCGCGCCTCACCAGGGCGCATGCGGGGGCCGGGCTTCGTAGCCGCCGGTCGGTGTGGTGACTGAGCTTCCCGGCCCCGGCCCCGGCCTGTGGCCCCGACCCCGGCCTGTGGCCCCGGCCTGTGGCCTGCGGCCCCCGCCTGTGGCCCCGGCCTGCGGCCCCGGCCCCTCGGCCCCCGGCCGCAGGACCCCCGCTGCACTGCCCCCGGGTGTCGGTATCTGTCGGGCCGATGGAGGGGATCCGGGAGTTCGATCAGCTGGGGGGTGGGCGTGGGGCGGGGGGTGGCTCATAGTCGGGGCAAGTTCCTCGGGGCCCGCCGCTCGGGCGTCGGGGTGTTTCCCGGGTGTGCCGGTGCCCCGCGGCGTGGTGACGGCCACGGCGGCGGTACGGCCCCGCATCCTTCCGCCACCGCTCGTGGAGTTCCCGTATGCCCGAATCCCTGTCCCTGCCCGTGTCCGCCACCGGTACGTCCACCGGCGGGAGCCGGCCGCGGGCCGCGCTGCTCATGGCCGGCAGCTGTCTGCCCGTGCTCGGCGCCGTCCTCATCGCGCCCGTGCTGCCGAGGATGCAGGACCACTTCGCCTCGGTACCCGGCGCCGAGATCCTCGTCCCTGTCGTCCTGACCGTCCCGGCCCTCGCTCTCGCCCTGCTGGCCCCCTTCGCCGGAGTCGTCGTCGACCGGCTCGGGCGCAAACGGCTGCTGGTCGTCGCCACCGCGCTGTACGCCGTCTTCGGCACCGCCCCGCTCTGGCTGGACTCGCTCGGCGCGATCGTCGCCAGCCGGGTCCTGGTCGGCGTCGTCGAGGGCGCCATCATGACCTGCTGCACCACGCTCATCGGCGACTACTACTCCGGCCGCACCCGGGAGCGCTACCTCGCCCTGCAGACCGTGTGCGCCTCCGCCTCCGCCACCGCGTTCTTCGTCATCGGCGGCGCGGTCGGCTCCGCCGGCTGGCGCGCCCCCTTCTGGATCTACGCCGTCGGCCTGCTGCTCGCACCGCTGATGGCCACCGCCCTACCCCAGCCACGCCCGGGTGCGACCGACACGGGCGAGGAGGCCGCGGCGGCCGGAGCGGCCGGAGTTCCAGGGGTGACCGGACCGGCCGTCGGTGCCGGTGAACTCCCGGGCCGGGCACGGCCGTTCCCCTTCCGTCGGCTCGCCGGTATCTGTCTGCTGACCGTCTTCGGCGGCATGGTCTTCTACACCGTGCCCGTGGAGACCGCGTATCTGCTCGACGACCTCGGCGTCACCTCCACCGGGGTCATCGGTCTGGGCACCGCGCTCGCCAGCGCCGCCACCGTGGCCGGTTCGGTCGTGTTCACCAGGCTGCCGGGCACACCCGAGGGCCGGCTGCCCGCCGTGTTCGCCCTGTGCGCCGCCGGGTTCCTGGTGATGGGCCTCGCGAACAGCCCCGCGCCGCTGATCGCGGGAGGCATCCTCAACTGCGTAGGCACCGGCATCCTGCTGCCCTCGCTCCTCACCGCGGCGATGTCCCGGCTGGACTACGCCGACCGGGGCCGCGGCACCGGCCTGTGGACGGCCGCGTTCTTCCTCGGCGAGTTCGTCTGCCCGCTCGTGCTGCTCGGTGTCGCCGCGGCGACCGGCGGCCTGGCCGGCGCCGTCGGACTGCTCGGCCTCGCCTCGGCCCTGGTGGCGGCCGGGCTGCTGCTGGCGCGGCGCCGGGTGCCGGCGGTGGAGGCGGAAGCGGAGGCGAGATAGCCGTGCAGGGCCCGGCGGGAGTGCTGGAGCGTGTCGATGCGCTCGTCCAACTCCCGCAGCCGGGCCCGCAGCACGTCCAGCAGCTCCGGGCAGGGCTCCAGCTCCGGCGCCCCGCCCGTCGCGCAGGGCAGCAGGACGGCGATCTCCCGCGTGGACAGCCCGGCTCCGAGCAGCTTTCTGATCTGCCCCACGGTGAGGACGGCGTCGTCGGTGTACCGGCGGTAGCCCGGTGTGAAGGTCGATGATGTCCGTATGACCGCCACACCGTTCGACCCGCGTGCCCTGCTGGCGAAGAGCCGGCTCGGCGTTCTCGCCACCCTCAAGGCGGACGGGCGCCCCCAGCTGTCGCCCGTCCAACCCTCCTACGACGAGGAGGCCGGAGTCATCCGTATCTCCACCACCGAGGCGACCGCCAAGACCGCCAACCTGCGCCGGGACCCGCGCGCCGCCCTGGAGGTGACCAGCTCCGACGGACTGTCCTGGGCCACCGCCGAGGGCACGGTCCACCTCACCGGACCGGGCACCGACCCCGCCGGCCCGGAGGTCCAGGCCCTGGTCGACTACTACCGCGCCGCCGCCGGGGAGCACCCGGACTGGGACGAGTACCGCGCGGTGATGGTCTCCGACCGCCGGGTCCTCATCACCCTCACGGTCGACCACGTGTACGGCGCCGCGATCGGCTGACGGCGCCAGCGGCCGGCGGCAGGGCGTCAGCGGCAGGGCATCAGCGGTAGGGCGTCGGCGGTGGTTCGGCGTACCGTCGAAACTGTGGACTCCACGGCTGACGACCTTGTGTCCCAGGTCGCGCGGGAGCTCGTCCCCAGGGCGGACGAGCTGATCGCCGAGGTGGAACAGTGCCTGCGCAGCGAGATGCCCGACCTCTGGAAACACCCCGACGCCATGGCCTCCGACAACGTCGCCCAGCACGTCGTCGCCGTGCTCTCCGCCCTCCAGTACGGCGTCGACCCGCGCGGTATCGAGGTCCCGGCCGCCGAGCTGGAGCGGGTCCGCCGGGTGGCCCGGCACGGTATCCCCGTCAGCGCGGTACTGCGGGCCTTCCGGCTGGGCCAGGGCATCATCCTCGACCGTCTGCTGGAGGAGATGTCCCGGCGCACCGACGACGCGGCCCTGATCAGCGAGGCCGCGCGCAGTCTGATCGCCACGGCGACCGGGTACGTGGACCGCACCTCCGAGCAGGGGGTCGTGGCGTACCAGGAGGAACGGGACCGGCGGCTGCGCTGGCGGCTGTCCATGGTGAACGAGGCGAGCGTCCGCATCGGCACCACCCTGGACATCGTCCGCACCAGCCAGGAACTGGCCGACTTCGCCACCGAGCACTTCGCCGACCTCGTCACCGTCGATCTGCTCGACTCCGCGCTCAACGCCCACGACGCCCCGCCGGACGATCCGCCCGCGACGCCCGTGCTGCACCGGATCGCCCAGCGCTCGGCCGCGCGCCCCGACCCGGCGCCCGGCCGCCGCCGGCCCCACACCTTCCCGCCCGGCTCACCGCAGTCCCGCGCCCTCGCCACCGGCCAGCCGACCAGGCACCACCTCGACGGTGCCCACCGGGGCGCGCGCGAGGCCTCGGACGCCTCGGTCCCCTCGGCGGGAGCGTGCGCCGGGAGCGGCGGGGCGGGTGGCGGCGGCTCGGTGGGCGGTGCCGGTGCCGGTACTGGTACCGGTGAGCGCGTCGATGCGCTGGACGGGTGTGCAGTCGTGGGGGGCGGCGGGGGCGTGAACGGTGCCCGTCCGGTTCACTCCACGCTGGTGGTGCCGCTGCGGGCGCGGGGCGCCACGCTCGGTGTCGCGCAGTTCTGCCGGGACCGCAACCCGGACGCGTTCGACGACGAGGATCTGCTGCTCGCCCAGGAGATCGCGGCGCGGGCGGCGGTCGCCGTCGACAACGCCCGCCGCTACACCCACGCCCGCGCCACCGCCCTCACGCTGCAGCGCAGCCTGCTGCCCCGCCGTACGCCACGGCAGTCCGCCGTGGACGTCGCCTTCCGTTACCTTCCCGCCGACGCCCACGGCGGTGTGGGCGGCGACTGGTACGACGTCATCCCGCTCTCCGGCGCCCGGGTCGCCCTCGTCGTCGGCGACGTCGTCGGCCACGGCATCCACGCCGCCGCCACGATGGGCCGCCTCAGAACCGCCGTCCGCACCCTCGCCGACATCGACCTGCCCCCCGACGAACTCCTCACCCACCTCGACGACGTGGTCATCCGCCTGGCCGCCGAGGTGGAGGAGAACGACGATGCCGGGACCGACGACGAGACCGCCGCCGCCGGGGGCACGGTGACCGGAGCGGCCGGGGGAGCGGGCGTCGGGGGCGCGGATGCCGGAAGCGTCGGGGGCGCGGACGCGAAGGCCGCCCCCGCCGCCCCGGCCACCGAGCGCGTGGAAGCCGCCCCGGACGCTTCCACCACAGAGGCCGCCGCCCCAGCCGCCGTTCCCGGAGCCGCCACCACCGAAGAGGCCGCCACCACCGGAAAGGCCGAGGTCACCGGAGAGGCCGAGGTCACCGGAGCGGCCGAGGTCACCGGAGCGGCCGAGGTCGCCGGAGGCGGTGGCGGGGATCTCGGGGCCACCTGCCTCTACGCCGTGTACGACCCCGTGTCGCGTCGCTGCACCCTGGCCCGGGCGGGACATGTGTTGCCTGCCGTGGTGACCGGGGACGGGGCCGTGGAGATCCTGGATCTGCCTCCGGGGCCGCCGCTCGGGCTGGGTGGGCTGCCGTTCGAGTCGGCGGAGATCGAACTGCCCGAGGGCAGTCTGCTGGCGCTCTACACCGACGGTCTGATCGAGGCCCGGGACCACGACATCGCCGCGGGCCTGGACCGGCTGCGCGACGCCCTCGCCCGGCCTGCCCCGTCCCTGGAGGCCACCTGCGACGCCGTACTGGAGGCGCTGCTGCCCGCCAAGCCACCCGACGACGTCGCCCTGCTGCTGGCCCGGACCCATGCCCTCGGCGCGGGCCAGGTCGCCGCCTGGGACCTGGCGGCCGAACCCGCCGCCGTCGCGCAGGCACGGGCGCATGTCATCCGGCAGCTGGCCGACTGGGGCCTGGAGGAACTGGAGTTCACCGCCGAGCTGGTGGTCAGCGAACTCGTCACCAACGCCATCCGCTACGGCCGGCCCCCCGTCAAGCTCCGCCTCATCCACGACCGCACCCTCCTGTGCGAGGTGTGCGACTCCGGCGGCACCACCCCGCATCTGCGCCGGGCCCGGGTCTTCGACGAGGGCGGCCGGGGCCTGCTCCTCGTCGCCCAGCTCGCCGACCACTGGGGCACCCGCCGCTCCCGCCGGGGCAAGACGGTCTGGGCCGAACTGAACGACTCCGCCACCACCGCGTTCCCGGCCCTGGCCACCCTCTGATCCAGATCAGCGGCAATCTGACATGTGTCAAATAAGATGGGGTCGGGACCGGTCGGTAGCGGGTCGGGGTCCCTAAGATGAGCGAGCCGGGCATGGGTCGGACATGGGCCGGACATGGGCCGTACCCGGGTCGGACGTGAGGAGACAGACGGTGGGAGCAAGGGCCGGAGCCGCTCGGCGGCCGGGGCGTCCCGGTGCGGGGACCCCCGCGGTGCCCGAGGAGGAGAGCATCCTGCGGGGCGGGCTGGAGGCCTTCGCGGAGCTGGGCTACGACCGGGCGTCCGCCCGTGAACTGGCCCGCCGCCTGGGCGTCAGCCACAACTTCATCAACGACCGCTACGGCTCCAAGGCGGCGTTCTGGCGCGCGGTGGTGGACTCCGCGATGGGCGCGCAGCTGGCGCTCCTGCCCGAGCCCGACCCCGACGCGGACGACGCGGAGAACCTGCGGCGCCTCATCACGGACTTCTACCGGGTCGCCGCGGACACGCCCCTGGTCGCCCGGCTCTTCGTCGACGAACTCAACCAGGACACCGAGCGGTTGGACTACCTCTACGAGAACTACATCGGGGTCATCGTCCGGAACAT
This sequence comes from Streptomyces sp. NPDC107538, assembly GCF_055657445.1. NCBI lineage: Bacteria > Bacillati > Actinomycetota > Actinomycetes > Kitasatosporales > Streptomycetaceae > Streptomyces > Streptomyces sp. NPDC107538. The sequence continues at coordinate 91,229 of NZ_JBVKAY010000016.1, forward strand.
GGCGTCCAGCATCGACGGCCTGGTCGCCGCCGGACGCATGGCGCCCATCCCGATGGACGTGCTCTTCTTCGCCGTCGTCCCGACCGTCTCCGGCATGCTCGACGTCCCCCTCGCCCGCCGCCTCGGCCGCCCCGACCCCGCCTCCCCGGAACGCATCGCCGCCACCGCCGAGTCACTGGCCTCCCTCGTCCTCGACGGGCTGCTGGGAACGGGGACCCCGGGCGAGGCGAGGCCCGCTAGACCAGCGCTAGACCCGCGCTAGACCGTGTCCGTCCGCGTCGGCACCGTGTCCAGCAGGTCGCGGGCCATCAGACGGGCCGGTTCCGTGGTGCGGCCGGCGACCTGACGGAAGGTGTCCTCGGCGGGGCCGGCCGGCCAGTCCGGGGGCAGGTGCCGGGCGGGGAGCCGGGGGTCGGTGCGGATGGTCCACAGCCACTGGCTGACCAGCCGCAGCCGGGTCCCGATCGGGTCGTCCCCGGAGGCCGTGCCGAGATGGGCCGTCCAGCGCTTGTCGAAGGCGACATAGCGGGCCGCGATGGACTCCAGGTCCCAGGTGTCACGGATCATCACCGCGATGTCGGTGGCGACGTCCGCCCGGGCGTGGAACACCTTGACATGCTCGGTGAGGCCCAGTTCCGCGACCGTACCGGCGATGTCCACGTTCCCCGGCGCGATCCACAGCCCGCTGTACAGCGCCCCGAACCCGGACCAGGTCAACCGCGAGCGCAGGTCGTGCCGTTGCCGCTTCCAGGAGTCGGGGAGGGAGAAGCCGAGGAGGGTCCAGGTGCCGTCCCAGTCGTCGTTGACGGCACCCTGCTCCCAGATACGGGTACGGCCGTCCCCCAGGACGCGCGTCGCCTGCGGGGTGAGGCCGAAGTACATCCTGCGGCCCTCCCGTTGGCGCCGCAGGAGCCCCCGGTTGACCATCCGGGTCAGCGTGGAGCGTACGGCCTGTTCCCCGACACCGACCCGGCCCAGTACGTCGATGATGCTGCCCGAGTACACGCACCGGTCACGGTCGCCCTCCTCCAGCACATGGTTGCCGAAGAAGGCGAGCATGAGCGACTGCGGGCGCGGCTGCGGGCCGTCCGGGGCGTCACCGTCCGGGGTGTCCAGGATGTCGTAGTCCTCCACGGGGGCAAGCGTACGGCCGCCCGCCGACGCTCCGGCGCGCGGCGTACCAGGTCACCGCCGGTCGGCGGGGTACGCGAGGTCGTACGGCCGCGGGCAGGGCGCCGGCCGGTACGGCACATGGCGGACAGCTCCGGGACAGACGCGGTCCGGGCTGCCCCGTGGAACCTCGCCGCCGTGCGCACGCGTTACGTGGGCGAGGAGAGCGAGGAAGCCATGACCACCATCGCCGTCATCGGAGCCGGGCCGGGGCTCGGCGCGGCCGTCGCCCGTCGCTTCGGCCGTGAGGGGTTCGCCGTGGCGCTCGTCGCCCGCGACCCGGAGCGCACGCGGGCGCTCGCCGCCGAACTGGCCGGCCAGGGCGTCACCGCCCAGGGGTTCACGGCCGACGTCCGCGACCCGGAGGGCCTGACCACCGCGCTCGACGCGGCGCGCTCGGCGCTGGGCCCGGTCGAGGTCCTGCAGTACAGCCCGCTGCCGCACCGGGACTTCATGCGGCCGGTGCTGGAGACGAGCCACACCGACCTGGTCGGCCCGATCGAGTTCTCCGTCTACGGCACGGTCGCCGCCGTACGGCAGGTGCTGCCCGGCATGCGCGCCCTCGGCCGCGGCACGATCCTCCTGGTCAACGGCGGCACGGCCGTGGTCCCGCACCCCGATCGGGCCGGTACGTCCGTCGCGTTCGCGGCGGAGAGCGCGTACGGCCGGCTGCTGCACGACACGCTCGCCGGCGAGGGCGTTCACGTGGCCCAGCTGGTGGTCCCCGGCGCGATCGTCCCCGGGCACCCTCGAAAGGACCCGGCCGTCCTCGCCGACACCCTCTGGCGCATCCACCGCGACCGCCAGGGTTTCCGACACTTCGCGGACGACCTGGACGCCTGAGGACGCCCGGTGTCGGCGCGCGGGTGCGCGGGGCCGGTGTCAGGCTGGCAGGGCGGAACGGAATCGTCGATGCGAAGGGGAATCCCGTGATCACCACTGACCTGACTCCCGGCTCCCCCTGTTGGCTGGACCTCGGCGCCCGGGACGTACCGGCCACGGCGGCGTTCTATCGCGCGGTGCTCGGGTGGGAGTTCGAGCCGATGGGCGGCGACGGCGGCGAAGGGGAGGAGACGGAGGGCGAGGGCGGAGTCTTCCGGAAGGACGGGAAGATCATCGGGGGGCTCGGCAGGCTCACCGAGGAGGGCGCGCGGCCGGCCTGGATGATCTACTACACCGTCACCGACGCGGACGACACCACCCAGGCCGTGGAGCGCGCCGGCGGCACGGTACGGGTACCGCCGAGGGACCTCGGCGAGTGGGGGCGCATGGCCCAGTACAGCGACCCGCTGGGCGGCCAGTTCGCCGCCTGGCAGCCGCGCGACAACGAGGGCTTCGAGCTGGCGGACGAGCCGGGCTCCCTGTCCTGGACCGAGCTGTACACGACCGACGCGGCGGCGGCCAAGGAGTTCTACGGCGGCGTCTTCGGCTGGACCTTCGGTGACATGCCGCTGCCGGGCGGCGGAGGCGCGTACAGCCTCATCACGCCCGCCGGACTCCCCGAGGAGCGGATGCAGGGCGGCGTGATGGAACTCCGTACCGAGGACCTCTCCCTGGCCGACGGGCGCCCCTACTGGCACCCCGTCTTCGCCGTCACCGACTGCGACACCGCGGTCGCCGCCGTCACCGGGAACGGCGGCAGCGTGCAGATGGGCCCCGAGGACGCGGAGGGTGTCGGCCGGCTCGCCGTCTGCCTCGACCCGTCCGGCGCGGACTTCGTCCTCCTCACCCCGGCCCCGAACCCGACTTCCACTCAGGCCTGACCCCCGGCGCCCGAGAGGGCTTCGCACCGCCGCCGATACGCGCGCGTATCGGCGGCGGTGGCGCGCCGACCGTTGCGCGAAACGGAATCAGCGGCCATCATCCCTCCAACCCCATTAACAGGAATCCTGTTAATTCAACGTTGTAGGGATGGGCGGGTCCGATCATGCCGTTCAGTGCCAGAATCCAGGCCAGAGGCGTTCAGCTGCTGCTCAGCGGCGTCATGACCCGGGTCCACAAGGAGCTGCGCTTCACCGACATCCCGAAGCGGACGGAAACCCTCCGGGTGGAGACCGGTGCCGGGCCGGTCGACTGCACCGTCTACCGCCCCCCGGCCGACACCGAGACGACCACCCCCGCCCCCGTCTACGTCAACTTCCACGGCGGCGGCTTCATCGTGGCCCACCCCGAGCAGGACGACCACCTCTGCCGCTACATAGCCGCCACGGCCGGCTGCGTGGTCGTCAACGTGGACTACGCCGTCGCCCCGCAGCGCGTCTTCCCCGCCGCCGTCACCCAGGCCTACGACGTCACCGCGTGGGTCGTCGAGAACGGCGAGGCCCACGGCTGGGACGGTTCGCGGATCGCCGTGGGCGGCCACAGCGCGGGCGCCAACCTGGCCGCCGGGATCTGCCGTACGGCCCGCGACCGGGGCACCTTCACCCCGCGCCTCCAGATCATCGACTCCGCGCCGCTCGACCAGGCCGCCGACCCCGCCACCAAGCGGTCCCGCATCGCCAAGCCGCTGCTCAGCCCCCAGCTGATGCGGATCTTCACCGCCGCCTACGTCCCCGATCCGGCCGGTCTCACCGACCCGCTGGTCTCACCCGGACTGGCCGACGACCTCGCCGGACTGCCGCCCGCCCTCGTCATCACCGCCGAGAACGACCGTCTGCGCGACGAGGGCGACGCGTACGCCAAGGCGCTGGAGGCGGCGGGCGTCCCGGTCACCCACCGCGTCTTCGAGGGCGTCGACCACTACTTCACCCACACCGGCCCGGTACCGGCCGGCAAGGAGGCGATCGCACTCATGGCCGACACCCTGCGCACCACCCTCGGCACGGCAGTGCCGGACGCGGCCTGAACGACGATGGGCCCCAGGTGGCGCGCGACCACGTGTCAGCCCGGCCCCTCCTGAAGCCAACGGCCCTTCTGGAAGGCAGACTTGGCATCATGTCCGACTCCCGCACCTGGCGACGGGTGGCCCCGGCGCTGGTGGAGCGCGGCTACCGGGTGATCGCCGTGGATCTGCGCGTCCACGGCGTCTCGCCGCGCGGCGCGTACAGCCCGGAGCTGTTCGCCGGCGACCTGGTCGACACCCTGCCGCAGAGGGCCGACCTGGCCGTCGGCCACTCCCTCGGCCCACGGACCCCGAGGTCTTCGCCTCCTTCAAGCGCGCCCCTATACCTGGACCACCGCGCTCACCCCCCCGCCCGCCCCCGACGGCTCCCCGCCCACCCCTACGCCGCCGTCCCGCGCGCCCGCTCGTACAGGACGGGGTCGTGCGCGTTGACGACGAACAGGCCGGCGTCGTCGCGGCGGTACAGCTCGGCCAGGCGGGCGTGGTTGTCGCGGACCTTCTTGAGGTCGTACGCCAGCAGGTTCTCCATGGCGCGAAGGGCGCGCGGTACCGGGGCGCGGCCGTCGAGTGTGCCGCGGTGGAAGAAGGAGTCGCCCGCGTGCAGGATCCAGCGGCTCCCGGTGTCGACCGCGACGCAGGCGTGGCCCCGGGTGTGGCCCGGCAGGGAGACCAGGACGATCCCCGGGGCGACGGCGTCGAGTTCCCTGGCGGCGGCGAATCCGCGCCAGGCCTCGCCGTCCGGGGTGTGCTCGACGATCTTCGGACCGTGCGCCCACTGGGCCGGCCGGTACCGGAACCGCTCCTGCCGGGAGGGGGCGGTCATGGAGCCGAGGACCTCGGCCGCGGTCGTGTGGACCTGTGCGCCGGGAAAGTCGGCGAGCCCTCCGATGTGGTCGTAGTCGAAGTGCGTGACGACGATGTGGCGGACGTCCTCACGCCGGAACCCGAGGGCCTCGACCTGACGCGCGGCCGTCTCCTCGGCCCGGAGCACGGGCTTGATCAGATGCCGGGCCCGGCCCAGGCGGCGTCCGGGATCGGCGATGTCGCGCAGCCCGAACCCGGAGTCCACCAGGACCAGTCCGCCCGGCGCCTCGACGAGCAGGACGTGGCAGACCAGGGCGCCGGTGAGCGGGAGCATGGTCCCGCAGTTGAGGTGGTGGACCTTCACGGCAGCACCGCTTTCGGGATGTCGACGAGATACGGACACGACTCGCTCCCGGCCCCCTCCAGGAGACCGCGCGCACAGCGTACGACCCGCCCCGCCCCCCCCACACGGCCGCAACCCCAAAGCCCCCGCCCCAGCCCGCGCCCCGCCACCTGGCCACCCCCTCCACCTTGACCACGGCCCGGTTGGCCCGCCGCTTCCTCCGCCGGCCCTCCGCTTTGGCTACTGCCCCGTCGCCCCGCCCCCTCGCCCGCCACCCCCTCCGCCCGCGCCCCCCGCGCCGGGCCCTCCCCATCCGCAGGCATCCGGCCGAAGCGCTGCCCTACAGTGACGGTGCGTCATAGGCTGGTGGGGGTCCGGAAGACGGAGGTCGCACGTGGTGGAGCGGGAGCCTGGCGGGGGGTTCGCATGCGAACTGGTTCTCCATGGGAGAGGCGGCAGCGTACGGGCGGACGCACCCGCCGCCCTGGGCCGGAGGCTGACTGAGGGCGGGGCGGCGCGGGTCGTGCCGGTCTATGCCGGACGGCCCGCCCCCGGCCGGCGTTCGAGCGGCATGGTCGAGGTGGCCACCCTGGCGGTGACCTCGGCCGGAGCCCTCGTCGCCATCATCGACACGATCCGCGGCTGGCTCTCCCAGGAGCGCAACACCCCTGCGGCGGAGGAGACGGACGGCGCCGGCCGCGTCGCCTCGATCACGGTCATCATGGGGGACGACAAGGTGGAGATCATCCAGCCCTCCACCGCCGCCGAACAGCGGCTCGTCGACGCCTTCGTCCGGCGCCACAGCAACTCATGAGCGAGCCGGCCACCCTGAACGTCCGGGTCACCGAACAGGGCCCCAACGACCGCTACGAGTACGAACTACGGGTCGGCGGCACCGGCCGCGACAGTCCGCCCCTGGAGATGGAGTACACGATCCCCGTCTCCCGGGAGCTGGTGATGGGCTACCGCGACCGGATCGACGACGCGTTGACGGAGGCGGCGGCCTGGGGCACCGACCCGCGCCCCGGTCTGCTCAAGGACCTGGAGCGGTGGGGCAAACTGCTCTACGGCTCGCTGTTCCCGCCGGTGCAGGGCAACGCGGCCGAACTGGTGACCAGGCTGCGCGCGTCGACCGGCCCGGTCCTGGTGCGCACCAACAGACAGGGCGTCCCCTGGGAACTGCTGCACGACGGCGAGGACTTCCTCGGCCTCAAGTACGACCTGGGGCGCCGTATGGTCGGCAAACGCCCCGTGCTCGGCGGACGCAGCGTCAGCCGGGTCGGCCGGGCCCTCGTCGTGGGCGACCCCAACGGCGACCTCCCCTCCGCCCGCCAGGAGGTCACCAGGGTCGCCGAGTGGCTGCGCGGCCGGGGCATCGAGTGCACGGTCATGGTGGGGCGGGACGCCAACCTGATCGACGTCGTCGCCGAACTGGCCTCGGAGGAGGCGCCGTACGACCTCTTCCACTTCTGTGGTCATGTCGGGAACGACGCCGGTACGACCGCGCTGCTGATGCACGGGCGGCAGATGCTCAGCGAGGTCGCCCTGCAGGGCCTCTCGACGGCCGGCGCGCCGCCCGTGACCTTCATCAACGGCTGTGCCTCCGCCGGTGAGGGCGAACTCGCCAACATCTGCATGTCCTTCATGATGATGGGCGCGAAGAGCGTCGTCGGCACCCGTACCGAGGTGGCCGACGACGGGGCCTGGCGGTTCGCCGCCGAGTTCTACGACCGGCTGCTCGCCGGTGCACCGGCGGGCGCCGCGGTCCGGGCGGCCCGGGCGGCGCTGCGCACCCGGCCGGACGCGGCCTGGGCGTCGTTCATCCTGTACGGCGACCCGGCCGCGAGCATCACCCGGGACGCGCGGTCGGGCGGCCCGCGGCGGGAGGAGGCGGTCGAGGACGACGACCTGCCGGTCCCCTTCTCCCCCGACGCCGAGCGGCTGATGCTGCGGGTGTTCGCGTCGGCCGCGGAACGGGGTGTGGTCGCCTCCGTCGATCTGCTGCAAGGGCTGCTCGGCGAGGCGGACATCCGGGAGCGGATCGAGGAGAGCATCGGGGCGGATTCCGCGGAGGCCCTCAATCAGCTGATCAACGAGGTCTTCAGCCGCAGCGCCGCCGCGGACGGCGACCCTCCTTCGCCGGAGGGAGGACCCGTCCTCTCCGACACCGTCAACCGGGTGTTCGCGGACGCGGCCACCCGGGCCGCCGCGGACGGCCGGGGCACGATCACCACCGCCGACATCGCGGCGGCCTTCGTCGCGGTCGGCGGCGGCATCTCCTCCCGCCTCCTGGAGATGTGCGGCGTCCCGCTGTCCCACCTGCTGCCACCGGACGAGGACGACTCCGGCCAGGACGACTCCGGCGCACACCCTTCCGGCCCGTACCCCTCCGGCCGGGACGACCCACCGCAGGACAACCCACCGCAGGACACCCCGGCGCGGGGCACCCCACCCCCGGACACTCCGGCCCCGGCCGTACCGGGAGTGGGGGAGGCGGCGAACGGCAGCGCGAACGCGAGCGCGAACGGACAGGTGAAAGGCGACGAGCGGCTGCCCATGGACGGCCTGGGCCGCAGCACCATGGGCATACTGCGGCTCGCGCACCTGCTGGCCAAGACACGCGGCGAGATCGTCAGCACCTACACCCTGCTGGCGGCGTTCGGCGCGCTGGACAGCGAGGCGCTGCGCAGCGGGATGTACGAGCAGGGGCCGGCCGGAGAGCGCGCCTTCCAGCGGCTCTCCGGCATGCTCACGCCCCGCCGCGCGGACCTGTCTCCCCGGGTCCACGACATCCTGGCCCAGGCCGGGCGGCGCGCCGCCGCCGACGGCGCCCCGCCCGGTCACGTCGAGGAGACCGCGCTCCTCCTCGCCCTCCTGGAGGACGAGCGCTCATCCGGCCGCAAACTGATCCGAAGACTCGGCCTCGACCCCACCCTCCTCACCCAGTACCTGCGCCGAACCCCCTGACCCCGCACCGTCCGTGGGCTCGGCCGACTCACCGGCCCCGCCCGGCGCGACCTGGTGCGCGAGATGGGCGATGCCTCGGGTGGCCTTCGGGTCGTCCGGTCTGAGGCCCAGCACCCGGGTCCACTGGCGGTGGGCCTCGGCGGGGTCGTCGAGGGCGAGGGCGGCCAGGGCCAGGGCGTTGCGGGCCTCGGTGTCGGCGGGGCACCAGTGCACGACCGCGGCGAAACAGTCCCGCGCCGCGGCGAGGCGGCCCTCACGCGCGGCGGCGAGCCCCTCGTTGAACAGCAGGGCGGGGTGGGTGGAGAGCCGCGCATAGCCGGTCAGGGGCGTACGACAGCCCGCGCAGAACTCCGCCCCGTACGCGTTCTCCCGGCGGCACAGGAGCACCGGGCAGCGGACGCCCTCCGTCGTGGACGTCATCAGGTGGCCTCGGGGAGGGCGCCGCTTTGGGGAACTCCGGTGCAGCCGCCGGGCGAGCCCATGCAGATGTTCTTCAGCTGGAGCAGCCGCTGCCGTTCCTGCGCGGCCTGCTGCTGGACCTGCTGCGGGTCCCGGGCGATCAGGGCCCCCAGCCCGGCGAGCCGCTGCCCGATCTCCTCCACCTCCACGCGGTGCTCCGGCGTGGCGGCGAGGGACGCCTGGACCAGCGTACGCACCTCCGTCAGGGCCTCCTCCGCTGCCCGCAGCATGGCCTCGGCCCGCTCCGTCTCACTGATCGGCTGTTCCTTCCGCTGCTGCCGGAACGCCACGGTCCGCAGATGGTCGAAGATGTGCTGGAGCTGGGTGATGACCTCCGAGTACGACCGCTGGTCCCCGGCGGTCAACGCCCCCTCGCCGTGCTCGCGCTGGGCCTCGATGGCCAGGGCGATCTCCCTTTCGTCGTGCGGGGTGCCGGTCTCGGCGCCGACCATGGTCACGTACCGGTTGAGTTCGGTGCAGTCCTTGACGAGCCGTTCGAAGTCGGCCCTGGGCGGCTGCAGTTCCCCGCCGTCGTGCTTGCGGACGGAGTCGGCGATCGCCTGCATCTGCTCGAACTCATGGCACGCGATCGCGGTCTCGCCCCGGTCGACGGCCGTCATGAAGGCTTCCTTCGCCATGTCCATCTGGACCTGCTTGACGTGCCGTTCGCCGGCGGGCAGGAACTCGACGTCCTCCTCGAAGCGGCGCAGCAGCTCGGCCACTTCCGCGCTGCCGGGCAGCCCGGCCTCCGGCGGCACCTCGACGACCGCCTCGAACGGATGGTCGCCGATGGAACCGCGTACGGTGATGAGCGCGTGCACGTCCATCTCCACATCGAGGTCGATGGCCGTGCCCCGGGGCGTGGAGGACGGCACCGGCACCTTGATGACCTGGATCTGCCGGGAGTGCTGGAAGAGCCGGAACTCCACGGTGGTGGTGTCACCGGGGTGGCTGAAGTCGTAGCGGTCCTTGAACGGCAGCGGACGCAGCGCCGGGACCAGAACGTCGCGCTGGGTGCGCCCCTCCCTGGTCACCTCCAGCAGGATCGGCTTGGCGTTGATGGCCGCGCTGGTCGTACTGCCCCCGGGCTTGGCCGCGGTGACCCGGTCGTGGACCACCGCGCGTCCGACGGTCGCCAGCAACTCCCCGTCGGCGTCGAACACTTCCACGGTGAGCAGGCCCTGCGCGTCCGGCTGCACCGGAATACGGGTGAACGCGAAACTGCCGTCCGCCTTGATCGGCGCCTCGTCCTCGTACTCCTCGGTGCTGAGCCGCACGGAGCCGTCCGTGAGATCGAGACCCGGGTCGAGCGCCTCGACCGTCCCGCCGACCACGGTACGGTCCGAGGCGGTGACCACGGTGCCGCGGAAACTCACCCGGACCGTCCGCTCCTCGTTCAGGATGTCCAGGCCGCCCACCGCCGAGGCCCGCACCGCGGCGCCCAGTGCGACGACCGTGTCCACCTGTTCGTACACCGGCTCGGCGCACTTGGCGCGCGGCGCTCCCGGATCGGGGTCGGGGGCGCCGGGGGCGAGTGCGCAGAACCGGCTGCGCACCATCTCCCGGACCAGCGGCAGATGGGTGGAGCCGCCGGCCAGGATGATCTGGTCCACGTCGGCCAGCGTGATCCCGGCCTCCCTGGTCGCCTGGTCCAGGGCCTCGTCGCAGTACTGGAAGGTGCGCTCCAGGATCGGCCGGGCGATCGCCTCCAGCTGGGCGCGGTCCACGACCGTGTCGATGACGACCCGCTGCCCCTCCTTGTCGGTGAGCCCGCCGGAGTCGCGGAGCATGAACTCCGTACGGTCCGACAGCCCCTTCTTCACGGACTCCGCGAGCGACTTCAGCCGCCGGAAGCGCAGCCGGTCCTCCGCGTCGTCCTCCAGGTCCAGATCCATGGCCCAGTCGTCGTCGAGGATCAACTGCCGGAGGTGGTGGGCGAGTTCGGTGTCGATGTCGTCCCCGCCGAGCATCGTGTTGCCGCTGATGCCGAGCACCTTGAAGTCGGCCGCCTTGCAGCGCACCACGCTCACGTCGAAGGTGCCGCCGCCGAGGTCGTAGACGAGGAAGACGCCGTCCCGGATGCCGGTGCGCCAGCAGTGGTAGCTCGCGGCGGCCGTCGGCTCGTGCAGCAGGTCCACCACCCGCAGTCCGGCGCTCTCCGCCGCCTTGCGGGTGGCGTCGATCTGCGGCTGGTCGAAGTACGCCGGTACGGTGACCACGGCACGGTCGACGACCCAGCGTACGTCCGGGGTGTCGAACTCCGCGACGTCCCGCTCGATCTGCCGCTTCATCTCCTTCAGGATCTCGGCCGAGATCTCGACGGGGGTGCGCTCCTCGCCCGCGAGCGTCACCGTCCGGCGCGAGCCCATCAGGCGCTTGACGGAGGTCACCGGCTCCGGCTCGCTGCCCACCCGCGCGAACGCCTTGCGCCCGACGACCAGTTCACCGCCGCGGGGGCTGCGCCACACACAGCTCGGGGTCGTACGGGCGTTCATGGCGTCCCGGTGGATCACGATGTCGGTGTCGGTCGGATTCATCACCGCCACCGCGCTGTTGGTGGTCCCCAGGTCGATCCCGACGGCCTTGCTCACGTACTGCGTCATGCGTCGTCCTCCGCTCCGGCGCTCGACGGGGCGCCCATGATCACTTGTCCCAGCCGTACGACCGTGCCGCGGTCGAGCACGATCGGCTCCACGGTCTCCGCCACCACCTCGGCGGTGAACTCGGGCCCGTACCGCCACCCGGCGATGTCGACGACGTCGGCGACCGACTCGTACGGCTCGCCGACCGGGTCCCGGGTGGTGATGCCCATCGTGTGCAGGGGCTCCAGCACCTGCTTCCCGGCCACGCCCAGCCGGCGGCCCAGCGACCTGTCGCCCGCGGCCTCCAGCGGACCGGCGGCCTCCCCGAGCAGCTGCCCCAACCGCGCGACGTGCACGGCGAGTTCGACGAGGACCTGACGGGCCGCCGCGGTCTCCTTCCGCACCCGGTTGCCCTCGTCCTGGAGATCGGACCAGTACCGCTGGAGCAGTACGGCCATCTCCCGGCCGGGGCTCGGCGGATCCACCCCCTCCGGCCCCCGCGCGCCCTCCGGTACGGGACGCGGCTCGAACTCCGCCCAGTCGACCGGGGCCGTCGGGGCCGTCGGGGCCGTGTCAGCCGAAGAGGACATCGCGTACCTCCAGCGGGGGGCGCTCCAGGTGCAGGGGCACCGGGGGGTGGTCCAGGGCGGGCCGGATGTCGACCTCCGGTGGGGTGAGCATCCCGTCGAGCAACCGCCGGGCCACCGCGGCGAGGTCGAAGTCCGCCGCCCGTGGCGCCCGAGCAGGGTCCGGCCGTGACGCGAACGCGACCGGACGGCGCCCGTACTGCTTGGCGAAGTCCTCCCACCGGTCGCCCCGGTAGTCCGCGCCCGGCGCCTCCAGCAGCGTGTGCAGCTCCCGCGTCTCGGGCAGGCCCATCAGCTCGTCCTTGGCCCACTCGGCGAGCGCGCCCGCGTCCTGCGCCCCGGTCAGCGAGAGCTCCCGGAAACGCTCCGCCACCTCCTCGTCGCCCGCCGACACGGGAAGCCCGAGGACATGAAAGGGATTCGGCTTCATAGCGCTCCTTCGTTCGCTCGTTCGCTCGTTCGCTTGCGGACGTCACCGTGGTGTGTACGCGCCCTGGGCCAGCAGTTCGGCCGCGTTGTCGTCGCCGGGATCCCAGCGCAGCGCCTGCCGGTACATGCGCGAGGCGGAGGCCCTGTCGGTCGCCACGAACAGTCCGCGGTACTTGAAGTGGATGCACAGCGCCCGGTTGCCCGGTAGATGGCCCTTGCCGGGCGTACAGAACGGGACCAGTTGGTCGGCGAAGACCCGTGCCTTTCCGATGACCGTGCACAGTTCCTCGGTCCGTTTCATCTGGTAGAGGCAGTTCTGCAGACTGTTGTGCCAGTCGAGCGCGGTCCGCAGCAGCCGGGGGAGCGGCACATCGAGGCCGGTCAGGGGCCGCAGCGCGTCGATGGCGGACTCGTAGTCCTGGTCGATGCCCTCGGCCAGTCCCGCGATGGCGGCCGGGTCCCTGAGCGCCTTCTCGGCGGTCAGGACGGCCTCGGCGCACCACTCGTCGGTGACCGTGCCGGCCAGCGCGGAGATCTCGGTCCAGCGCCGCTCGTCGACCGTCACGGACCATCCGAAGCCGAACTCGTCCAGCAGGGCGTGGACTTCGGACTCGCCCGTCCGTACGGCCGTCAGCACGCGCAGATGCAGCCGGGCGGTGTCCCGCTCCCCGGCCTGGAGCGCCTCGGCGCCGAGTCTGCGGTGCAGGGCGAACAGGTCCCGGCACACGCCGGCGCGCAGCCGGGTCTCCGCCTCCGGCCCGGCGGGCTCCTCGCCGTGCTGCTCCCAGAACCGCTCCGAGCCCAGCAGCAGGGTCCACAGCACGGTGGCGCGGGCGAGATGGCCGCCGCCGCGTGCGACGGGCGCCGGTCCGCCCAGGGCCGTGTCCCGGTGCAGCAGGGCGAGGGTGTGGTGGAGGCGGACGTCGTACGGCCAGGTGCGCAGGCCGGTCGCCCAGCGCCGTTCGACGCGCGGGGCGTCGGCCGTGCGCAGGGCGTCGGTCAGTTCGGGGTCCGCGCGGACCGACGCCTCCAGGGCCGCGTAGCGGCCGGGGCGCTCCCAGGGGACGGATTCCCGTTCCCCGCCGGGGAAGAGCCGGTCCAGGAGGCGGCGGACGAGGGTGTCGAGCTCCAGGCCCCGCGCGAGTGCCTCGGTCCTGCCGCGGGAGGGGAGGCGACGTGTCGCGGGCCCGGCCGCCGGCAGCACGGCGGCGGCCCGGTGCAGGAACTCGGCGCTCCGCAACAGCTCCCCGGCCTTGTGGGCGGCCACCGCGCGATGGCAGAGCAGCAGGGCGTACCGGGCCCGGACCTCACGGTCGTCCCGCCCCTCCCGCTCCGCCTCCCGCAACGCCCGCTCCCACAACTCCGCCGCCGTCGCCAAGTCCCCGACGGCCACCGCGCATTCCCCCAACACCCCCGCGCCCACCGGAGCCGGCTCGGCCCCCGCCAGCCCCTTCACCCACTCCATCAACCCCTGCTCCCGCCCGTCCCGCCGCCGCGCGCCACCACCCTGCGACCGCCCCGCCGCACCACCGGCCCTACGACCGGCCGCGCCGCGCCCCGCGGTGCCGCCGCCTCGCGCCGGGGTGCCGTCCGCCGTGGCGCCCGGCGTCGTGCCGCGTCGTCGGGTGGCGCGGCCGGCCCCGCGACCGCCGACGCCGCGACCGTCGGCCCTGCCCGCTCCCGCCCCGCGTTCCCCGGCGTGGGCGAAGAGCGCCGGCAGGAGGCGGGCGAGGTCGGTGACCGTGGACAGGTCGTAGTGGGGCGCCGCCGCGGAGAGCAGTTCCAGGGCTCGCAGGGGGTCGCTCTCGACGAGGCCCGCCGCGTGGACCACCCGGACCAGCGCGGCACGCTCCCCGGCCCCGACCGGCGGCGGCGCCAAGGGCGGACGCCCCTCCAGCGCGTCGGCGAGCAGACCACACAGATCACCGCCGGCCGACGCCGCCCTCAACTCCCGTACGGCAGCGGCCCGATCACCCCGCGCCAACTCCCCCACGGCCGAGGCAAGCGCCAACACCGGCTGCGCCCCACGCCCCAGCCCTTGCCGCGCCACCGCCCCTTCGGCCGACGGCCGCTCGTCAGGCGGTGGTTGTTCGCCGGGGGGCGGCTGCCCCGTGTCGGACGGCTGCACCTCGCCGGTCGGTCGCCCCTCCGCGGACGGCCGCTCCTCTGCTGTCCGCCGACCCCCTTCGGTCGGCCGCGCCGCGTCCGTCGGCCGTACCGTGCCGGATGGTCCCGGCTCGTCGAAGCGTGTCGTGTCGTCGAATCGCACCGTCTCGTCCGGCGGTTGGGCCGCCGGTATCGATGGGCGCCCGGTGGGGGAGTGGGCCAGGGCCGCGGCGGTGGCTCGGTCGGCGAGGGGGTGGAGCTCGGGGCGGGGGTGGCGGTGGGCGAGGGTGCGGACCAGGTGGGCCAGGGTGTCACGGTGGTAGGGGGTCGTGCCGCGCATGCTCGCCGCGGTGAGGGCGGTGGCCAATACGGTCACGGCTTCGGCGGGCGGGTCGTCGGTCTCCTCCAGCAGCGCGACCAGACGCCGGCACAGCTCCGGGTCGGCGGACCCGGGGTCCTGGGCCAGCCGCGCCAGCCCAAGGACCCACTCCGCCCAGGGGTGTTGCCGCACGGAGGGCGACAGCACGGCCGGCCCGTCGCCGGACCCGACGGCGGTGGCGTGGGCGACCGCCCTGGCGGCCCGCTCCAGCACCGCCGCGTCCGCCGGCACCGCGTCCGGCGCGGTCGCGAGCGCCCGCCCCAGCTCCCTGGCCGCCCGCCGCGCGTGGTACGCCGCGTCCTCGGGATCCCGCGTGCTGCCCTCCCCGGCGAACAGGTGCAGCCGCAGCGCGCCGAGCGCGTACGGCACCTGCGGCAGCCGGTGGGCCGTCAGCCGCCCCAGCCCCTCCTCGACCACCTCGTCCGCCGCACCGCCGACCGCCTCGGCCCACACCCGCAGCAACTCGGCCTTCTCACCGCTCAGTTCGGCGAGCAACCGCCCCGCCCTGGCCGGCCGTAGCTCCTCCAGATGGTGCGCCGCCAGCACCAGCGCCGCCCGCCCGTGTCCGAGCGAGCGGGCGGCCTCCAGCAGCCGTCGCCCCTCCTCCGGATCCCGGCGCAGGGCCAGCAGCCCCGACCACAGCAGCCGGTCGGCCCGTGGCAGCCGCCGGTACAGCGGCTCCGCGAGCAGTCCGGCCATGTCCGCCGCCCCCGTCGACCGGCCGTACGCCGCCCCCAGGGCCGTACGCAGCGCCTCCAGCCGTTCCGGCGCACCCCGGCCCGCCGTGGGCAGCGCCGCCGCGCCCCGGTCCGGGGTGTCGGGGCGCCGGCGGCCCTCGGCCAGGTCACGGCGGACCCGGGCGATCCGCTCGTAGCCGGGCGGTACGGCGGCTGCCGCGTGTTCGGCGGCGGTGGCGGTCACCGCGTGCGGCTCGGTGTCCAGCAGCAGACAGGCCAGCGCCCAGTCGTCCGGGTCCCGGGTCATCCGCTCGATGAGCAGCCAGAGTCCGCCGCGGTCGCCGGTCAGATACAGCGACCAGGCGGCGTGGTAACGCCAGGCGGCGACCGAAGACTCGCCCCGGGCGATCGGGACGAGCAGATCCCGGGCCCGCTCGGCGTCACCGTCCAGCAGGAACAGACGGCCCCGGGCGTAGTCGAGCCAGGGCCCCACCTGGCGGGGCGGGGCGAGCGCGGCCAGCCGGGCGACCGGGACGGGAGGCGGCCGGTCGGACCCCTCGTCGAACCAGGCCAGCACCCGCCCGAGCGCAGCCGTCGCGGCGAGCCCGGGCGCGGCGGGGCCGGATGCGGCGGCGGCACCGGGCCCCGTGACATCGGCCCCGGACCCCATGACATCGGCCCCCACATGGCCCCCCACCCCACGGCCCCCCGCGCCGCCCTCCTCGGCCGCGGTGAACGCCCACCCCGGAATGTCCGCGGCCCGACCGGCCCGGATGTACGCGAGCAGGAGCCCCAGGAGGGCGGTCGTGTCGTGGGGGTCGGCTGTGCGGGCCGCGAGGAAGTGCGCGAGGGCCGCGTCGAGGTCGCCGGTGATCTGGAGAGCGTGGAGCCCGGCCGCGCGGTCCGCCCCCGGCAGCCCGGTGGAGGACAGGGCGGCCGCCTGCCGTAACCGCTCCGCGTCCGAGGAGAGGTCCACCCGGAGCACCTCGGCGGCGAGGGCCAGCACCGCCGGGGGCCGTGGCCCGGAGCGGCCCAGCAGGTCCGCGCAGACCTCGATCCGGGGCGCGTCCCGCAGCCCGGAGCGGGCCAGCTCGTCCGCCACCGAGACTCTCGCCGTGTCCCGCAGCGAGGCCGTCCAGTACAGCCGGGTCAGCAGTTCGCAGGCCGGTGACTCCTCCCCGCGCCCGAACCGCGCGGCGGCCAGCGGCCGTACGGCCTCGTCGAGGGCGACGTCGTCAGCGGCCTCCGCCACCCGCCCGGACAGCGCCTCCAGTGCCGCGAAGTCGTCCTCGGTGAGCAGCGGCCGGTACGGCGGCCCGGCCACGGACCGCAGGAAGTCGACGTAGAACGGAGCGGCCGTCTCGGGACGTTTCTCCCACTGCGCCCAGATCCTGCGCAGCTTCGTCAGACCACTGTGCGGATCGGGGTCCTGGAGAGCCGTCTGCCACTGTCTGCGCAGTCGCCCGGAGGACGAGAAGAAGTCACCGAAGGACGCGGGCGCACTCATGCCGCCGTACTCACCCCCTGTCGCTCTCGCGTCGCAGCAGATCCTCGAAGTGCCGGGCCTGGTAGGCGTTTCCGGCCCGTCGGTAGGTGTCGGCCGTTCGTGCCAGCAGGGCGCACCGCTCCTTGCGGGTGCGCAGCAGCGCGCTGTCGCGCACCAGTTGCCAGGACTCGGCCAGCCGCCGTGCCGCGCCGGCCGGGTCGCCGAGTGTGTCGAGCAGCCCGGCCAGTTCGGTCAGCAGCGCCAGCCGGACGGCGGGCGACGGGGTCTCCGCACCGGAGTCCAGACAGACGCGCAGGGTCTCGCAGGCCCCGGCCGTGTCCCCTTCGGCGGCCTGCTCACGGGCCCGGTCCAGCGCGCTCGTGCCGGGCGGCGGACGGCGGGGCCCGGCCTCGGCCTCGGCCAGCGCGCCCAGGAGTTCCGTGGCGCTGCGGAAGCGCCGCGCGGGATCGAACTCCAGACAGCGCAGCACGACGGCGTCGATCTCGCGGGTCACGGTGTTGTTCAGCCGGGACGGCGGGGCCGGCGCGCGGCCCTCCTTCTTCCGCCGGTACAGCCAGTCGCCGTGCAGGGCGTCGGGCAGGTCGTGGGGCGGCACCAGGTGCTCGTAGGGGAGCCGGCCGGTGAGCCCCTCGTACATCAGCACCCCGAGGGAGTACAGGTCGGAGGCGGGCACGCTCTCGCCCTGCGAGGTCTCCGGTGCCATGTAGGTGAGGGTGCCGGCGACGCCCGGTACGGTCCCGGACTCCACCAGTCTGGCGGCGAGACCGAAGTCGATCAGCCGTACGGTCAGGTCCGTGCCCAGCAGGACGTTGTCCGGTTTCAGGTCGCGGTGCAGCAACGGCACGTCCAGGGCGTGCAGTCCGCGCAGCGCCACACAGATCTGCCGTGCCCAGAGGAACAGTTGCTTCGCGGCGACCGTCCGCCGGCTGCGGAACTCATCGGCGAGCGTGGTGCCCTGCACGTACTCCATCACCAGGAACGCCCGGCCCCCGGCGTCGTGGGCCAGCCCGCCGTCGTAGACGTGGACGAGGTGGCGGCGGGCCTCGGCGTCGGTCATGCCGTCCATCGCCTCGGCCAGCCGCAGGACGTCGGAGAACCGGTGCCGCGCGTCCTCCTCGGTCATCCCCGTCTCCCGGGAGATCTTGCAGGCGACCCGCCGGACGGGCCGGCCGAGGATGCGCTGCTCGCTGAGGAACACCGCGCCGAACGCGCCGCCGCCGACGAACTCCGTGAGCAGATACCGGTCGTCGATCACCCGCCCCTCGAACGACCGCAGGTCCGCCCCCGTCACCGGCTGCGGCGCCGGGGCCCCGCCTCCACCGTCACCCATGGCCCGCTCCGGTGGAGTCGTCGGCAGCGGGGTCGGCGGGGTCGGCGAGGGCGTCATCGGCGGCGACGAAACGGACGTCCGTCCGGGGCGCGCGTCCGTCGGTACCGCCGCCCTCGGGACGGAAGTCCAGCTCGATACGGGCGCACTGCCGGAACTCGTCCTTCCGGCGCTGCTGTTCGAGCAGGACCGGGCTCTCGATCAGGTCCGACAGGATCTTCGCGACGATACGGCCGCCCTCCTTGCCGCCCGACCTCTCGTTCCGCAGATGCCCCTGCCCGGCGGCGTAGTGGATCAGTTCCTCCGGGACGACCAGCTCCTTCTCCCGCTTGTCCCGCCAGAACGCCCGCTGCCGGTCGACGAGTTTGCGGCAGATCGCGGTCATGGCGTCCAGGTCCAGTGGCCGGAACACGATGATCCGGCGGATCCGCGCCAGGAACTCGGGGGAGAAGACCGGCCCGCCGTGCGCGCCCTTGCCGACCTGGAGCAGCGCCTCCTTCACCCGGGCGACGATCTCCTCCTCGGGCCGTCCCTCCCGGCTCATCCGGGAGATGATCTCCTGGCCCGCGTTGGTGGTGAGGATGAAGATCGCCCGGTCGCCATGGGCCTTGACCCCGCGCTGGTCGATGATCCAGCCCTCGTCGAAGAGGTTGAGGAAGGGCCGCCAGACCTCGGAGTGCGCCTTCTCCGCCTCGTCGAGCAGGAAGACGCAGTACGGGTCAGCGTTCAGCTCGTTGATGAGCCGGCCGCCGCGCTCGAAGCCGATGTATCCCGGTGGGGAGCCGATGATCCCGGCCACGCTGTGTGCCTCGGAGAAGTTCTCCATGGGGTAGGTCTGCAGGCGTTTGGAGGAGGAGTAGAACCCGGCGACGGTCTTCGCCAGTTCGGTCTTGCCCGTCCCGGTCAGCCCGGCGAAGAGCATCACCGAGGCCGGGCCGCCGCTCGCCCCGGCCACACCCGCCTTGATCCGGCGCAGCTCGTTCGCGACCACCTCCAGCGCTTCCCGCTGCCCGAACACCGAACCGCCCAGCGCCTGTTCGTAGTCGATCCCGTCGTCGCCCGTCCCGCCGATCTGCCCGGCGGGCACGCCCGACACCTCGGCGATGACCCGCACCACGTCCTCGGTGTCCACGACGGCCCGGGTCTCCCCGAGCTGCGTACGGCGGTAGTCCAGGTCCTCGCAGGCCCGGCGGAGCACCTTGACGGCGGCCAGCGGCAGCCGCCGGCTGAGGATGTAGTCCCCGGACAGG
Source organism: Streptomyces sp. NPDC107538 (assembly GCF_055657445.1). Taxonomy (NCBI): domain Bacteria; kingdom Bacillati; phylum Actinomycetota; class Actinomycetes; order Kitasatosporales; family Streptomycetaceae; genus Streptomyces; species Streptomyces sp. NPDC107538. The sequence goes on from NZ_JBVKAY010000016.1 coordinate 110,658, forward strand.
ACGACCGCCCGGTCGACGACCCGGTCGGAGACCTCGGCGCCGAACTCCGCCTCCAGCGCGTCCGCCGCCTGCCGGACCATGTCCCGGGCCGTGGCCCGGTCCGGCTCGGTCATGTCGATACGGGTGGTCAGTTCCCGCAGCGCGTGGTCGGCGGCCAGCAGATCGTCGTACTCCTGCACGGAGAGGATCCCGATGAGATGGATCCGGCGCTCCTTGAGCGCGCTGCGCAGGGCCTGTACGTGGTCGGTGCCGTGGGGGCCGCGGAGCATCGCCCCGAGCCCGTCCAGGCAGACGATGAGATCGGTACGGCCGGCCACGTGGGCGATGATCCGGGCGAGTTTCGCGCCGCTGTCGGAGGCCGGTACGTCACGGCAGTCGACGCGCAGCAGCCGCTTGCGCCGCAGGAAGGGCAGCTCTCCGGCCGCCGCACGTCTGGCCAGTTCACGGACCAGCGTGGTGGTGCCGACTCCGGCGGGGCCGGTGATCAGCACATGGTTGTCGGTCGTACGGTGCAGGGCGCGGCCCAGGGCGTCGAAGTAGCGCTCCAGATGCCGGGCGGCGGGGATGCCCTGGGTCCGGGCCAGCCACGTCAGGTCCTCGGCGGGGGGCGAGTCGGCCGGCAACCGGAACGCGATCTCGCGCGGCCCCGAGGTACGGGTCTCCCTGACGGACTGGGCCAGTAACTCCCGCATCCGCGCCAGGTCCACCCGCAGCGGATCCGTCCGGAACACCGAGGCGAGCCGTGGCGGCGGGTCCGCCAGCAGGGCGTCCAGGAGATGGGGTGTGTCGACCTGTTCGGCGGCCCCGACAGTCGCGGCGCGCCGGGCCCGCAGCAGCAGGTCGAGCATCGGCTCGCCCAGACCGTCCCGGTGCAGCGGGGGTGCCTCCTTGCCGTGCTGGGAGAGCCGGAAGGCGCCGCCGAGCAGCTCCGCGACCTTTGCCAGGCCCAGTTGGGGCGGGAGCTGCAGCCGTAAGAGCCGCTCGGTCAGCCCTTCCGTCTCGCTCAGCAGCGCCAGGAAGCAGTGCGGGGGCAGCAGCCGGTCGTAGCCCAGCTCGCCCGCGCGCTCCGCGGCCTGCTCCAGAACGGCCCAGGCGTCCGCCGAGAACTCCTCGGAGCGCAGCCGCCCGGCGTCGTCCAGCAGCGAGGGGGGCGGCTCCGTCGCGACGCGCACCTGCTCCCGCAGGGTGCGCGCGGCGGTGGTCGTGTCGAGGAGCCGCAGGAACCGCCGGTCACCGGCGTCGGGATGGTCCAGGACATGGGCGACGAGCAGTTCGAGGCAGACGGGCCGTAGCCGGTCGACGTCCTGGCCGAACTCCGTGGCGAAGGCGTCGAGGGCGGCCAGTGTCTCGGGGGCGAACCGCTCCCGCCGCCCGTCGAAGTCGAAGTCCTGGCCGTCGGGGTTCGGCGGGTTGTACGCGGCGATGGTCTCCAGCAGATGCCGCGGCCGGGCGCCCTCGGTGAGCGCGAGCGCGAGGCCCGACAGCACCGCCTGGTCGCCGGAGTCGATCGCGCAGGAGAGGATGTCGCTCGGGCGGACCGTCTTCGCGCAGCGCTGCGTCGCCGCCGACAGGACATCGATCACCCGTTCGTCCAGCAGGGTGTGCGGAGTGAAGATCCCCTCCGAGAAGAGCGACAGCACGACAGCATCCCCGTACCCGTTCCCGGCGCGTCCGCCTTCGCGGAGCCGGCCGGAGCCAGTGGCAGTTTCCCCGTTGCCCTCACAGTCTGGCACGCGGCACGACGACACCAATGGCCAATGCCGGACATCACCTCGATAGGTTCACAACACCCCGGTACCGCCCGGCCGTTACGGTCCACGCCCCGCCCGTGCCAGGGGGTCAGCCGGCCACATGGCGTTCGATCCAGTCGGCGGCGGTCCGGCGGAAGATCTTCCGGCTGTCCGCGCGCAGGAAGTCGTGGCCCTCGTCGCGCAGCATCAACAGCGCGGCCTGCAGCCCGCGTTCGCGGGCCGCCCGGACGAACTGCTCGGACTCGCCGAGCGGCACATTGGTGTCGTGCTCGCCGTGGACCGTGAGGACGGGCACGCGCAGCGCGTCGACGCGGGTCATCGGGGACAGCGCCCGCAGCAGGTCACGGTCGCGTTCCGGGTGCCCGTACTTGTGCGCCGCAGACTCCGCGATCCACGGCTCGGTGCCGGCGTAGAAGGTCGCGAAGTCGGACATCCCGCAGGCCGCGACCCCGGTGCGGAAGAGGTCCGGGTGCCACACGAGGGAGGCCATCACCAGGTAGCCGCCGTACGAGCGGCCCATGACGGCCAGCCGCCGCGGATCGGCGAGACCGGCCACGACGGCGTGGGCCGCGCAGTCGGCGACGTCCTCGATCGCGGCGAACCGTCCCGTGCCGAGGTCGGCGTCGACGAACGACCGGCCGTGCCCCGACGAGCCGCGCACATCCGGGGCGAAGACGTCCAGGCCCCGGCCCAGCAGCTCGTGGTAGAGCGGGTTGAACACCGGCCGCTCCTGTTCCTCCGGGCCGCCGTGCAGATGGATCACACAGGGCGCGGGCACTCCGGGGGGCCGGCCCGGCGCCCGGTAGTACCAGCCGCTCAGCGGCAGGCCGTCGCGGGCCGTCAGCCGCTGCGGCACGGGGCGCACGGGCGGGCGGCCCGGCGGGACCGCGTCCTCGTCCCGCGACGACCACTCGGTGCGCCGCGCGGTGCCCTCGGACCACCACCACACCCCGGGGCGGCGCTGCGAGCCGGACAGCGCCAGCACGAGTCCGGCGCGGCCGCCGACCCGGGGGATACGGGTCACCACCTCGTGCGGCAGCGGCACGGTCTGCTGGGGCCCCACCCGGGGCTCGCCGTCCTCCGTCGTGACGGCGACGACCTCCAGCTCGGTGGCTCCGCGCACGTTCCAGGACAGGGCGGCGGTGCGGCCGTCGTGCCCGAAGGCCAGCAGCTCCAGCCCGCAGTCCGCCCGCTCCGCGGCCACGGTCAGGCCCTGCTGCTCCCCTTCCTCGTCCAGCCCTATGGCGAACAGCGCGGCGAACTCGCGTGCCGCGTCGCTGCGCAGCCACACGGTCGTGCCGTCGGGCGAGAACCGGCCGATCCACGGATCCCCGTCGGCGACATGCAGCGCGACCGTGGTCCGCAGATCGGCCGTCCGCACGACCAGCCCCTCCCGCCGCCCCCGCGGCCCCCGCCGCACCAGCGCCAGCCGCCCGTCCCGGCTGATGTCACACACCCGCAGCGTGGCGGCGCCCCGCTCGACCGCCACGAGAACGGGCGCCGCGACGCCCACCGGATCAACGAGGTACGCAGCGAGCCCACCCTCCCCCCGCCCCTCATGCGCCGCCTGCCCACCTGCCGCGCCCGCCCGGGACCGCCTGGGCGCGCCCTCGCTCACCGTCATGCCGCGCACCCCGGGCACGTCCGTCAGCCGTCCGCCGGGGGTTGCTGCGGGGGGCACGCCATAGGCCCCGGCCGTCCCGGCCCGCCGACCGTATCCGTGGTCCGCGCTGCTTCGCTCGGGGGGTGCGGCTGGTGGCTGTGGGTCGGGGGTTGTTTCGGGGGGTGCGTCGTAGGTGCGGGGCGTTTCGGCAGGTCGGCCGTAGCCGTGGTCCGCGCCGCTTCGCTCGGGGGGTGCGGCTGGCGGCTGTGGGTCGGGGGTTGCTTTGGGGCTTGAGTCGTAGGTGCCGGGCGTGTCGGCGCTGCTTCGCTCGGCGGGTGCGTCCGGTGGCGGTTCGCCGAGGGGGGCCTCGGGGGGCGCCTGGTCGCTTGTCCGGTCGTGGGTGCTGGGTGCCTTGCCGACCTGGCTGTGGCTCTCGTCCGTGCCGCTGTCTCTCGCGGGGGCGTCCTTCGGCAGCGGCACGTCGGTTCCGTCCGGGACCGCCCAGGCGCCCTCGTCCTCGCGGGCTCCGGGCGGGACCGGCTCTCGGCCGTAGCCGTGGTCCGCGCCGCCGGGCTCGGTGGGTGGGGTGCCGGCCGGAGGGTGCGGGGGCTCGTTCCCGGGGCCGGTTTCTCCTCGTGCGCGGCCCGTCGGGGCCGCGTCGCCGTGGCGGGGGCCGCCCAGCAGTACGGCGCGGCCGTCCCGGGTGGTCCAGCCCGCCGGCCGGGGGGCGGTGTAGGTGTACGGGTCGGCGAGACCCGGTTCCGCGGGGACGGGGCCCTCCTCCGTCTCGGTCCCGCCCTGCGCGAGGACCGGCTCGGCGACGGTGACGGCCACCGCCGAGCCGTCGTGCTGCCAGCAGCCGAGGTACGCGGAGCTGCCGGGCTCGGCACCGGCGAGGACGCGGCGGCCGGTGCCGTCGGGGCGGACGCACAGCACCCGGGTGTGTTCACCGCCACCGGGGGCGGTCGTGTAGGCGATCCAGCGGCCGTCGGGCGACCAGGCCACCTCCTTCACCGGGTGCGGATCGGAGTCCAGCAGATGGACCTCGTGTCCGTCGACCGGCCCGGTCCACAGCTGGGGCACCCCACCCCGGTCGCAGATGAACGCGACGTACCGGCCGCTCGGGTCCACCGACGGGTACCAGCAGCCGTGGGACCGCAGCGGCTGCGGCGTGTCCAGCGGCCCGGCGGTCTCCGGCAGCGGCACCGGCACGGGAGCGGTGGAGGCCGACGTCAGCGTGGTGGCCGTACCGGGCGTCCCCACGGAGGCGGAGGCGGAGGCGGAGGAGGGAGAGGCGTGAGCGGGGGCGTGGTGGTGGTCGTGGTCCGCGTACCGCCACGGCATCCCGTCCACGACGTCCTCACCGGCGGCGGTCCGCCCACCGGGCCCCGCAGGCGAAGGCGCGGAGGCGCCCGGGGCCGACGGAGCCCACGAGGCCGACGAGGCCCCAGTCCCGGCCGCAGCCCCAGTCCCGGCCGCAGCCCCAGACCCGGTCCCAGCCCCAGACCCGGTCCCAGCCCCAGACCCCGTCCCAGCCCCAGTTTTGGTTGTGGTCCCAGTCCCGCTCCCGGTCTCCGTGCGCGGGCCGCGTCCCTCCGGCGCGGGGGCCCCCTGCCCGCCCACCTGCTCCTCCCGGTCCTGACGGTCCTGCCGCTCCTGACGGTCCTGCCGCTCGTACGGGTCGTGCCGTCCGCGCGGCCCCGGCCCATGGTCCTCGTGCATGGGGTCCTCTTGCCCACGTACCCCCCTCCCACGTACCCCCCGCCCGTGAGCCGCCTGCTCATGAGCCCCCTGCCCACGTACCCCCTGCCCATGAGCCGCCCGCCCAAGAGCGTCCCGCTCATGGGCCCCGGGCGCACGCGCCCCCTCTTCCCCGGTCACCTGATCCCGTGGGTTTGCAGCCATATCTCCAGCAAGGCGATCTGCCACAGCGCGTTCGCCCCGCGCCGGGTCCGGTGCTCGTCCGGTGCGGAGAGCAGCTCGGCGACGTACGCGTCCTGGAAGACACCGCGCGACCGGGCCTCGGGCGCGGACAGGGCCTCGCGGACGCGCCCCAGCACGGGGCCGGCCATGTGTTTGACGGCGGGGACCGGGAAGTAGCCCTTGGGCCGGTCGACGACCGCGGCCGGGAGGACCCGCCGCCCGGCGGCCTTCAGGACCCCCTTCCCCCCGTCGGCGAGCTTCAGCTCCGGCGGACAGACGGCGGCCAGCTCCACCAGCTCGTGGTCGAGGAACGGCACCCGCGCCTCCAGGCCCCAGTCCATCGTCATGTTGTCCACCCGCTTGACCGGATCGTCGACGAGCATCACCTCCGCGTCGAGCCGCAGCGCCGCGTCGAGCGCGCTCTCGGCCCCCGGCCGCGCCATGTGCTCCCGTACAAAACGGCCGGACACATCGTGATCGGCCAGCACGGACGGCCGTAGAACCCCCGCGAGGTCGGCGTGCGCCCGGTCGAAGTACGTCGCGGCGTACGCCTCGTGCGCACGCTCCCTTGGTACGGCGGCCATGTCCGGATACCAGTGGTACCCGGCGAAGACCTCGTCCGCGCCCTGCCCGCTCTGGACGACCTTCACCTCCTTCGCCACCTGCTCGGCCAGCAGATGGAAGGCCACCACGTCATGGCTGATCATCGGCTCGCTCATCGCCTCGATCGCCGCGTCCAGCGCCGTCGACACCCGGTCCGAGGGCACCATCAGCTGGTGGTGCTCCGTACCGAAGTGCCGGGCGACCAGATCGGACCAGCGGAACTCGTCGCCCTCCTCACCGCCCTCGGACTCGAACCCCACGCTGAACGTCGCGAGATCCCGCTGCCCCTCGTCGGCCAGCAGCGCCACGATCAGACTGGAGTCGAGGCCGCCCGACAGCAGCACACCCACGGGGACGTCGGCCACCATGCGCCGGCGTACGGCGGTGCGCAGCGCGTCGAGCACCGCGTCCCGCCAGTCGTCCGCGCTCAGCCCCGCGTCCTCGGGGCGCCGGGAGTACGACGGCTGCCAGTAGCGGGTGTCGTGATGGCGGCCGTCCGGCTCCACGACGCGCACGGTGGCCGCGGGCAGCTTGCGCACCCCGGCGAGGACCGTGCGCGGGGCGGCCACGGTGGCGTGCCAGCTCATGTACTGGTGCAACGCGACCGGGTCGAGCGAGGTGTCGACACCGCCGCCCGCCAGCAGGGCCGGCAGCGAGGACGCGAACCGCAACCGCCCCGGCGCGTGCGCCAGATACATCGGCTTGATGCCCAGCCGGTCACGGGCCAGTACCACCCGACCGGTGGTCTGCTCGGCGATCGCGAACGCGAACATGCCGTAGAAGCGTTCGACGCAGGCGGTGCCCCACTGCTGGTACGCCTTGAGCACCACCTCGGTGTCGGAGCCGGAGAAGAAGCGGTGCCCGAGGGCGCGCAGCTCCGCGCGGAGTTCCTTGTAGTTGTAGACGCAGCCGTTGAAGACACCGGCGATCCGCCCGGCGGGGTCGGTCATCGGCTGGGCCCCGCACTCGGACAGGTCGATGATCTTCAGCCGGCGGTGCCCCAGGGCGACGGCGCCCTGCGACCACACACCACGGCCGTCCGGTCCCCGGGGCGCCAGGCGGTCGGTCATGCGCTCGACGGCCGCGAGGTCGGGCCGCCCACCGTCGAACCGGACCTCACCACACAGCCCACACATCAGCCCACACCCCCTCGCGAGGCCCGACGTGCGCGCGTATCGCTGTTGTCGTTGCTGGCGCTCTTGCTGCTGGGCATGCGAGCCACTCCTTGATCACCGGGGCACCGGGCACCACGGGCGGACGACGGGTTTCTCCGTCAGGTGCTCCACGCCGTGGCGTGTCGTGGACGACGGCCGGTGCCGGTCTCTCCACTGCACACCGCCGCGCGGACATCACCCGCCGACGGACTCCACCGAGTACGCCGCCGACGCCTCCGCAGGCCCCGCCCCGGCCGCCGCGACGGGCCGCCGGCGTACGGGTGCCGCGGTACCGCCGCTCCGCCCGCGCTCCCCCCGGGTCTCGGCGGCCAGCGTTCCGACACAGGCGGACAGACCCTCCTCCTCGGCGACCCCGCGCAGCCGGTGGGCCGCGCTGCCGCGCGCGAGGGCCTCGTCCAGGAGGACGCGTACGGTGTCCCAGTCGCCCAGGGCCTCCAGGGCCGGACGCAACCGGCGGAGCATGTCGCGCAGAACGGTCGGGGCGGGCGCGGCGAGCCGGGTCACCGGGTCGACCAGCTCACCCTCCAGCCCCGACTGGGCCGCACGCCAGACCGCGGCACGAAGCCATTCGTGCCGGCCGTCGCAGACCGGCCCCGGCCCCTCCAGCCGGACCCGCGCGTCCTCGACCAGCGCGCGGTACAGCCCGGCGATGAGCACCACGGTCTCGATGCGCGGGCTGGCGTCGCAGACGCGAAGCTCCAGGGTCCTCTGGTGATCGCTCGGGCGGAGGTCGTAGTAGACCATTCCCGGGTCCTTGATCACGCCGGAGCGGATCAGGCCCTCGATTGCGGCGTCGTAGTCGGCGGCCCCGGCGAAGCAGCCGACGGGCCCGGCGGTGGGCCAGCGCTGCCACAGCATCGTCCGCCAGCTCGCGTACCCCGTGTCCGTGCCGAGCCAGAACGGCGAGCTGGCCGACAGGGCCAGCAGCGGCGGCAGCCACGGCGAGGCCGCGCACATGAGCCGCACGGCCGTGTCCCGGTCGGGGACGTCGACATGGACCTGCGCGCTGCACACGAGATGCTCGTCGGCGACGCGGCGGTACTCGTCGACCATCTGCCGGTAGCGGAAGTCGGGGGTGGCGTCACCGGGTGTCAGCCGGGCGAAGGGGACGGTCCCGGCCGCGACGACGGCCAGTCCGAGCCCGGAGGCCGCGCCGTCCAGCCGCCGCCGTGCCCCGGCGAGATCGGTGTGCAGGGACTCCAGGGAGTCGTGCACCAGGCTGTTCCACTCCACCGCCGAGCGCTGCAGTTCCGGCTTGAACTCGGCCCCGGGCAGTCGGCCGAGGACCGTCCCGGCTCCCGGTACCAGCCGCCCGCTCTCCGCGTCCAGAACATGGAACTCTTCCTCTACGCCCACACGAACGGTCACGGCCTCTCCCTCATCCGTTACCCGAGATCCCCCGCCGGTCCGAGGACCCGCGGGGACCCTGCGCCGCCCGAGTTCCCGACAAAAAGATAAATAAGCCTCACCAGTACCTCAACCGGAACAGCGTCGCGTGTTCGAAATCCTGGCCTCTGGCCGTGCGTGTCAGGGCCCTTGACGCGCCAGATTGCCCAGGTCTAGCGTCTGCCCGACTTTCCGAACGTTGTCCGAAAAATCGAACAACGTGACGGCGACAGGAGATGCGCATGTCCGCGGTTCTCTCCAGACTCACGGCGGTCCTGATCGCCGCCTGTCTGCTCCTCACCGGCCAGGCCCTGACCACCCCGGACCGCGCCGCCGCGGCCGATCCGGGCTATCTGATGACCCACTTCATCGGGGAGGGGGCGACCGGCCAGCAGATGTACTTCTCGTACAGCGCGGACGGTCTGAACTGGACGGATCTCAACGGCGGCGGAATGACCCTGCGCTCCACCGTGGGCACCCGCGGCGTACGCGACCCCGCGCTCGTGCGCTCACCCGACGGCAGCAAGTACTGGATCATCGCCACCGACCTGTGCATCGACTGCGGCCAGTCCTGGAGCGACGCCATCAACAACGGCAGCCGCAGCCTCGTGGTGTGGGAGTCGACGGACCTGGTCACCTGGTCCAGGCCGTGGCTGCTGAACGTGGCCGGCGCCATCCCCGACGGGCGCAACGCGTGGGCGCCGGAGGCGATCTGGGACACGGCCACCAACAGCTACGTCCTGTACTGGGCGACCAACAAGCCCCTCAACGGCGTGACGAAGCACCGCATCTACTACGCACGCACCACCGACTTCCGCACGATCACCACTCCGCAGACCTACATCGAGCGCGCCGGCAACCAGGAGATCATCGACACCCAGATCGTCGAGGTCCCGGCCGGCAACGGCGCCTACCGCTATGTCCGCGCCTCCGGTGACGGCCAGATCACCATCGAGGGCAGCAACTCGATCCTCGGCACCTGGACCACCCTCGGCAACCTCTCCGGCATCGGCCTCACCGGCGCGCAGGTGGAGGGCCCGATGTGGCTGAAGTTCAGGGACCGTGGCGAGTGGGCTCTGTACCTCGACCAGTACGCGGCCGGCAAGGGATACATGCCGGTCCTGACGACCAGCCCGTCCACCCCCGCCACCTCCGGCTCCTACCGCATCCCCGCCGCCGGCACCTACAACCTGGGCGGAACGAAGAAGCGCCACGGTTCGATCCTGACCCTGACGGCCGCCGAGGACGCCCGGATCCAGGCGCGCTGGGCCAATGTCCCGGGCAGGCGCCTGCAGTCCTTCAACTTCCAGGACCGCTATGTCCGCCACGCCAACTTCGACGTACGGATCGACCAGAACGTCACCAACGACGACGCCCGGTTCCGTACGCGGCCCGGTCTGGCCGGCACCGGCACCGTCTCCTTCGAGTCGGTGAACTTCCCCGGCCACTATCTGCGGCACGACGGCGCCGACTTCCAGCTCGTGTACGACGACGGCACCGCCCAGTTCGCCGCGGACGCCTCCTTCCGCCAGGTCGCCGGCCTCGCCGACTCGACCTGGTCCTCCTTCCAGTCGTACAACCACCCCGACCGCTACATCCGCCACTACGCCTACCAGCTGAAGCTGGAGACGATCACCAACGCGACCGGGCGCAGCGACGCCACCTTCCGCCTCACGAGCTGACGGTTCAGGACGGTCCCGGGGACCCCGACCCCAGATTGATGGACCCATGGATGTCCCGCGCCTGGATCAGGGGGCCGTGGACCGTGCCGCCGACCTCGTTGTGCACGTCCCCCGTGCCGGTGGCCGAGGGCAGGGTGAGGGCTTCGGCCTGGGCGCGCCAGGCGTCGAGCGCCGCGGCGAAGGCGGTGTCCCGGGCGGCGCGCAGCGCCAGTACGTCGGCGAGCTGTCCGGCGCGGGCGGGGTCGTCCCCCGTCCGCGCCAGCGCGTTCAACTCGCCTTCCCCACGGGGTTCCTGTCCTTGGGGCCGACGGGAGACCAGGTCGCGCAGCGAGGCCCAGATCTGCTGACCGGCCGCTCCCGCGGTACCGCCGGCGAGGGCCATCAAAAGCTCCGGTGCGAGCGGGTCCACAGGCGACCTCCGACGGGGGATTCCAGCACCTTGCGGTCCGTTCGAGGATAGGGGACGGGCGGTGCGCGGCCCAGACCCGCTCATGCACCGCTCACGCACCTCCCGGGACCGTGGGCATGCGCGACCTCATCGCGGGTACGCGCGCAGATGCCGGGGGAATGAGGACGGGACACGTGGGATCGGATGCCGAAGGTGACGGCCGTACCGCGCAGGACGAGTACGTGATGCGCGCCGGGTACGCCCTGGACGGGGACAGCGGTTGCATCGCGGACGCGCGCCGGCACGCCGGCGCGTTTCTCGACCGGGCGCGCACCGGGCATCGCGTGCCCGTTCCCGTGCGGGCCAGGGACCTCACCCAGCTCGTGGTCAGCGAACTGGTCACCAACGCCCGCAAGTACGCCCCCGGCCCCGTGCTGCTGGAACTGCGCATCACCGCCGACAGCGTGGACATCGTCGTCTGGGACAGTGACCCCACGGTGCCCGCGGCGCGGGCCGCCGACCCCGACCGGGTGGGCCAGCACGGGCTGGAGATCGTCAAGGCGGTCGCGCAGAAGCTCTTCATCGAACAGGAGCCGGTCGGCAAGCGCGTCACGGCCCGCCTCGCCCTGGCCGACCCGCCCGGCGGCGATCCCGCCGGCCGCCGGAGGTGAGCCCTCGGGCCGCCGGACGGGACACCCCTCAGGACCCGAGACGGCGGCGGTCCTCCTCGTCCCACGCACGCGTGTCGCGCGGTTCGACGTACGGCTCCTCCTCGGGCGGATGGCCACCCGCGAGGGCACGCTGACGTGCCAGTTCCGCGTCGAACTCCAGGCCGAGCAGAATCGCCAGGTTGGTGATCCACAGCCAGACCAGGAAGATGATCACGCCGGCGAGGGTGCCGTAGGTCCGGTTGTACGAGCCGAAGTTGGCCACGTAGAAGGCGAAGCCGGCCGAGGCGACCATCCAGATCACCAGGGCTAGGAAGCTGCCCGGGGTGATCCAGCGGAAGCCGCGGACCTTCGCGTTCGGGGTGGCCCAGTAGAGGAGCGCGATCATCATCGTGACCAGGAGCACCAGCACCGGCCACTTCGCGATCGACCACACCGTGAGCGCCGTGTCGCCGACGCCGAGCGTGGCGCCCACCTCCTTGGCGAGCGCGCCGGTGAACACCACGATCAGGGCACTGATCACGGCCATCACCATCAGCACCACCGTCACGCCGACCCGGACCGGCAGCACCTTCCACACCGGGCGGCCCTCGGGGATGTCGTACACCGCGTTCGCGCTGCGGATGAACGCGGCGACATAGCCGGACGCCGACCACACCGCGAGCACCAGGCCCACGACGGCCATGACCGAGCCGAGCCCGGCCTTGCCCTGCATCTGCTGGACGGCGTTGGTCAGGACGTCCCGCGCGGCGCCCGGGGCGAGTTGCTGGATGTTGTCCAGCACCTGCTGGGTCGCCGACCGTCCGACGATCCCGAGCAGGGACACGAGCGCCAGCAGAGCGGGGAACAGGGCCAGGATCCCGTAGTAGGTCAGGGCCGCCGCCCGGTCGGTCAGCTCGTCCTTCTTGAACTCCTTCAAGGTGCGCTTCAGCACCGCTCCCCAGGAGCGCCTGGACAGGTCGGTGGGGCTGTCCGGCGCCTGCCGTTCGACCCGCTCGTCCGGCCCGGCGGTCACCGGCCCCTGTCCGCTCCCGTTCCCGTCCTCACGGTCGGCCGCGGTGCGCCCGCCGTGCTGTCCATGCCTTTTCACTGTCCGAACCATGCGCCCCGGGTATCCGCCCCCGCACCACCCATTCCTTGAATCCGACTAATCCAACTAATCCGACTAACTCCAATAAAAGGGGTGAAAGGTGTGGAGGAAATCGTGGTCGGTGAGTGCAACTCGCTCCTGACGTGGCACCTGCTGTGCCATGGAGTGGACGCGGAGGGCGGTCCGGGCCGCCCGGGGCGGTGCCGGGACGGCCGTGACGACGGTGCGGCGGGCGTGGGCGGCGCCGGGCCGGGAGCGGGATCTGGTGGCACAGGCCGGCAAGGCGGCCCTCGCCGCCTGGGTGGCGTGGGCGGTCGCGGGCTGGTGGCTCGCGGCCCCGATGGCGTTCGTGGCGCCCTGGGTCGCGGTCGTCCTGGTGGAGTCGACGGTGTACCGGTCCGTCGCGCACGGGCTGCAGCAGCTCGGCGCGATCGCGGTGGGCACGGTGGTGGCGACCGGGGTGGCGCTGGCGCTGGACAGCACGATGGTCACGATGGCCCTGGTCCTGCCGACGGTACTGCTGCTGGGGCAGTGGCAGCGGCTGGGCAGCCAGGGCGTCTACGCCGCCACCGGCGCCCTCTTCGTGCTGACCGGCGGTCAGGTCACCGTCACCGGGTCGGCCGCGCGGATCGCGGAGGCGGTCTTCGGAGCGGTGGTGGGCGTCGCGGTCAACGCGCTGATCAGGCCCCCGGTGTATCTGCGCGACGCCCGCTCCGCGCTTCAGGACGCGGCCCGCGAGGCGCGGGAGATCCTCGACGCGGTGGCCGACGGACTGGCCGGCGAGGACTGGGACGGCCAGGCCGCCGGACACTGGCACGAGCGCGCCCTGCATCTGGACCGCCTGGTCGACCAGGCCCGTTCGGCGATCGGCTGGAGCCACGAGAGCATGCGCGTCAATCCGCGGGGCCGCCGGGGGCGGACCCTGTCCCCGCCCGGCGACGGCTACGCCGACGCGCTGGTCGTGCTCGACCACGTGGCCGTCCACACCTCGGGCGTGACCCGGACGGTGTGGGAGAACGCGACGACCGGCACGAAGGCGGCCCGCCCCGCCGGGGCGATCACCCACGCCTACGCGGACTTCCTGCGCGACACGGCGGACGCCATCGGGCTGTACAGCCGCACCCGGTTCGCCCCGAGCGGCCACGACGACGCCGCCGCGCGGGAACTCCGCGAGGCGGTCGAGGGGCTCCACCGCACGCTGGACGCGTTCCGCCGCCCGCTGCCGGGAGCCGTGGCCGACGACCCCGACGCGCTGGTGGTCTACGGCACGCTGCTGGCCCAGGCGCACCGCCTCGCGGACCAGCTCGTGCCGGAGCGGGTCAGTGGTCCGTAGCGAAGTCGATCTCCTTCGCCGTGACGATCCGGGCGTTCATGTTGCGTTCCATCATCTCCAGGGCGGCGGACTCCAGACGAGGGTGGATGGAGGCGACGGCGTCCCGGGGCACCGTGACCTCCAGATGGCGGATGTGCGCGTCCAGGGCGGAGTAGAGGACACACTGCTCGGTGACCTGTCCGGTGAGCACCACGTGTCCGACGCCCCACCGCCACAGGAGGTAGGCCAGGGGCGTCTCGTAGAACGCGGAGTGGCGGGCCTTGACCACGAAGAGCGACTCGTCGTCGGGCCGTATCGGCTCGATCAGGTCCGCGTGCGGGCGGGACAGCGCGAGGTTCACGAGTTCGCCGTGGTGGGAGCGCCACGATCCGAAGTTGTCGTTCGCGTAGATCACCGGTACGTCCGCCCGGCGGGCCCGGCCGATCAGCTCCGCGAGCACGGGAACGACCTCCCGGACGGACGGCACCAGCAGCTCGGCGTCCTCGTGGTCATAGGTGTTGATCATGTCGATCACGACGAGCGCGAGCCCCGCCGGGTCCGTGGACCGGTCCATGTCCTCGCCCCGCGCCGCCGGCCCGTCCGGCCGGTCACGCACGGGCTCGTCAGCCCGAGTGCCGCCCGGGCGGCGGGTCCTGGGGGTCGACGCCGGTCCCGGAGGAGGCGTCCCTGGTGCCGCTGGGGCGCCGGGAGCGGCCCTTGGGCCCGGTGTCGCGCCGGCCCTTCTCCTCCTCGTCGGCGTACTCCTCGCCCCGGGTACTGGTGCTCTTCACCGTGTCACCCGGTACGGACCTCGACTCCTCCTTGGACTTGGTCCGGCCCGGTCCCTTCCCGCCGCCGTGCTCGGCGGTGTGGAAGGACCTGCGGGCGCTCGGGTTGTCCTGCTGTCGGGTCTCGTCCACGTCGGGAGACCAGCCGTGCTGTTCGGTGCCCTGGTGACGGCTGGGGCCCCGACCGTGCGACGGTTCGGACGTGTGCGGCTTCTTCGTCATGGGGCGACCTGCTTTCGGCGAGGGCGGCGCGTGCGCGTCGCCGTGGGGTGGTTCGTTGCTAGTCGGGGATGTCGTGTTCCTCCAGGGGGTGTGCGGCGGGGCCCTGGAGGATCCGTCCGTCCGGGGCGAAGCGGGAGCCGTGGCACGGGCACTCCCAGGCCTGCTCCGCGTCGTTGAAGGCCACGAGGCAGCCGAGGTGGGTGCAGCGTGCCGAGAGCGCGCGGAGCGTTCCGTTCTCGTCCCGGTGGAGGGCGTAGTGCCGTCCGCCCCGGCGCACCACCGCGCCGTGGCCCGGCGGGATGTCGTCCGGCGCGGGTGCCGTCACGGACGGCAGCCGGTCGCCGACGAAGTGCCGGGCCACCTGGGCCTGGTGCTTCAGGAACGACGTCCCCTCACGGACCACGGACGCCAGACGGCGCGGGTCGTAGAGACGGTGCCAGGCGGGCGGGCTGCCGTTGATCAGATCGCTGAGCAGACCGCCCGCCATGATGCCGCCGCTCAGGCCCCAGCCGCCGAAGCCGGTGGCCACATAGGCGTGCCGGCTGCCGGGACGCAGCGGGCCGACCAGCGGTACGGAGTCGGTGGAGTCGTTGTCCTGGGTGGCCCAGCGGTGGGTGAAGGTGAGCCCGCCGAAGCGGTCCTCGGCCCAGCCGGACAGCCGGGCGAACCGCTCCTCGACATCGGCGGTGCCGGGGGTGAAGTGCTCCCCGGTGACGATCAGCAGCCGTTCGCCGTCGCGGTACGGGGCGCTGCGCACGGAGCGGGTGGACAGTTCCGGCGTGATGTACATGTCGCGCGGGGCGCGGTCCTCGGCGACGGGCGCGGCCACCACGAGTTCCCGGCGTGAGCTGAGACGGGTGAACAGCAGGGCCCGGTCGAAGACGGGGTAGTGGGTGGCGATCACGACGTCGGCGGCGCGGATCGCGACACCGGAATCCGTCCGCAGGGTGCACGGCTCGCCCTCGGTGAGGCCGACGACACGTGTTCCCTCGTACACCGTGCCGCCGCGGCGGCGCAGATCGTCGGCGAGCGCCAGCAGGTACTTACGGGGATGGAACTGGGCCTGCCCGCTCACCCGGACCGCCCCGGCGACCGCGAACGGCAGCTCCGTCCCGGTCACGAACTCGGCCGGCAGCCCCGCCTCCCGCGCGGCGGCGGCCTCCGCCCGCAGGGCGCCCACCTGCCGTGGGTCCTCCGCGTAGGTGCAGGCCGCGGCCTCCTCCCAGTCGCAGTCGATGCCGAGTTCGCCGACGATCTCGTGGGCGTGCCGGATCGCCGCGCTCTGCGAGGCCGCGTACAGCCGTGCGCCCTCGGGGCCGCGGGTGCGGCGCAGCCGGTCGTAGACCAGCGTGTGCAGCGCGGTCAGCTTGGCGGTCGTGTGGCCGGTGACCCCGGCGGCGATCCGGTCGGCCTCCAGCACCGCCACCTCCCGCCCCTGCCGGACCAGCTCCCAGGCCGTACTGAGTCCGGCGACACCACCACCGATCACCGCGACCTCGACCTCGAGGTCACCGGTGGGCGGGGGAGCGGGTTCGCCGGGCGGTGCGGTCTGCAGCCAGTACGAGCCCTGAAGCCCGGTCTCGGTGTCCATGGGGCCCGAGTGCCCCCGCTGATTCGCGATACGCCCCGATATGCGGGTCTTCATTCCGTGCGGTCCGGGTACCCGGCGTCATGCGGAACGACCGCGGTACCCGCCGCCGGCGGTACGACCGACAGTGAGGAGGAACGATGAGCACGGTGAAGGAAGCGGTGGACGTCGAGGTCCCCGTCCACACCGCCTACAACCAGTGGACGCAGTTCGAGGAGTTCCCGCACTTCATGGAGGGCGTCGAGGAGGTGCGGCAGCTCGACGAACGGCACAACCACTGGACGACCAGCATCGGCGGGGTCCGGCGCGAGTTCGACACCGAGATCGTCGACCAGATGCCGGACGACCGGATCACCTGGCGGGTCGTCGACGGCGACACCCGGCAGCGGGGATCGGTCCGGTTCGAACGCCTGGACGACACCCACACCCGGGTGGAGCTGACCATGGACGTCGAGCCCACCGGTATGGCCGAGAAGGGCGCGGACATGCTCGGCATGATCGACCGCCGGGTGAAGGGAGACCTGCACCGCTTCAAGGACTACATCGAGGGCCGCGGGGGAGAGACGGGCGCCTGGCGCGGCCGGATCCGCCCCGAGAACCCCGGCTCGCCCATCTGATCCGAACCACCGACGGGAAGGACCGGGCGGCTGTGCACAGCCGCCCGGTCCTTCCCGTCCATCCGCCGATCGCGCTCAGGCCCGCAGCCGCGGCAGGATCTTCGTGCGGTAGAAGTCGAAGAAGCCCTGCTGGTCCTTGCCGATCTGATTGACGTACACGGTGTCGAAGCCCGCGTCGACGAACGCGGCCAGCGCCTCGACATGCGCGTCCGGGTCGTCGCCGCACGGTACGGCGGCGGCCACCTGGTCCTCGGTGACCAGCTCGGACGCCTGCTCGAAGTGGCGTGGGGTCGGCAGGATCTGCGGGAGCTCCCCGGGCAGCCGCTCGTTGGGCCACAGCCGGTGCGCGGTGCGGAGCGCCTCCTCCCGGTCCGGGCCCCAGCACACCTTGAGCCCGCCCTGCACCGGGTCGGCGCCCCCGCCGCCGCGGCGGAAGCGTTCGACCAGGGCGGCGTCGGGCGTCATCGTGATCAGCCCGTCGCCGACGCGGGCGGCGACCTCGGCGGCCTGCGGCCCGAAGGCGGAGACGTCGATGGGCACCGGCTCGTCGGGCAGCGTGTACAGACGGGCGTTCTCCACCGTGTAGTGCTTGCCGCGATGGCTCGTCTGCTCCCCGGTGAACAGCTTCCGGATGATCTGCAGCGACTCCTCCAGCATCTCCAGCCGTACGGACGCCTCGGGCCAGGGGGTACCGAGGATGTGCTCGTTGAGGGCCTCGCCGGTGCCCACCCCGAGCCGGAAGCGCCCGCCCAGCAGCGCGGCGCTGGTCGCCGCCGCCTGGGCGATCACGGCCGGATGCGTGCGTACGAGGGGGCAGGTCACCGCCGTCTCGACGGGCAGCGAGACGGCCTGCGACAGGGCGCCGATCACCGTCCACACGAACGGACTCTGACCCTGGTGGTCGTTCCACGGGTGGTAGTGGTCGGAGATCCAGAGCGAGTCGAAGCCGGCCTGCTCGGCCATCCTGGCCTGCTCGACGAGTTCTGCGGGGGTGTGCTCCTCGCACGACAGGAAGTATCCGAACGCGGGCATCGTCTCTCCAGGTGGAGCGTGGGGCGGTGGTTCCGGGATCGTGCCGTCGAGTACCCCGTGGTCCGGGGCCTAACGGTCCTCGGCGACGACCCGTACGGTCTCCAGGCGCCGGTCGGCCGCGTCCGGCAGGAACATCCCCGCCTCGACCCCGGTCACCAGGTACCGCAGCACGGGCTCGGTCAGCCGCTCGCCGGGCAGGACGACGGGGATGCCCGGCGGATACGGCGTGATCATCTCGGCGGCGACGCGGCCGGCGGCCTCGGCGACGGGAACCTTCGCGTGCCGCGCGAAATAGGCGTCCCGGGGCAGCCGGGCCTGGTCCATGCGCAGCTCGGCCGGGGACGGGACGGCGACCTGAGGGGCGTCCCGCAGCTCGTCGGCGTGGTCGGCCAGATCGCCCAGGGCGGTGAGGAGCCGCTCGGCGGTCTCCTCGTCGTCGGCGTGGGTGAACTGCGCGCTGACCCGCCGGTGGTCGAAGAGATGGGTGTCGAGGTGATGGTGCGCGCGCAGCCAGTCGGCGGCGCGGTAGCCGCTGGTGCCCAGGTCGCCGATGTCCATGACGACCGGCAGGGGATCGAAGTCATGGGCCAGGCCGGGGCCGCAGAAGTCGTGCGCGTCGTTGACGTGGAAACCGTCGATCGCCTCGATGGCCGTGCGGGTGCGTGCGGCCAGCTTCAGGGCCCGGCCCATGAGTTCGTGACCGTGCTCGACCATCTGCCGGCGCCAGGCGTCGATACCCGCGTACAGCAGGACGTTGGGGCTGGTCGTGCCGAGGAGGTCGGCCCGCGAGGCCAGTTCGGCGGGATCGACGAGGTCGCCCCGGAGGTGGAACACCGAGCCCTGCTCCAGACCGCTGCCCATCTTGTGGATGCTGGTCACACAGATGTCGGCGCCCGCGTCCATGGCCCAGGACGGCAGGTCCTCGTGGAACGGCAGATGCGCTCCCCACGCCTCGTCCACGACGAGAGGCTTCCCCCGGCGGTGGCAGACCTCGGCGATCCCGCCGAGATCGGCGGCGGCGCCGTACGGCGTGGGGCTGGTGACCAACGCGCCGTCGGCGTCGGGATGTTCACCGAACGCCTTCTCGTACGCGGCGGCGGACGGCGGGTGGGCCAGGTGCCGGGTGGCGTCCCACTGCGGCTCCACCCAGACCGGCTCGACGCCCGACAGGATGAGCCCGGCGATCACCGACTTGTGCGCGTCGCGCCCGACGAGGAGCCGGTGCTCCGGGCGGGTCACCGCCAGCATCGCCGCCTTCACCGACAGGGAACTCCCGCACGTCGAGAAGTACGTGTGGTCCGCGTGCACGGCGTCGGCCATGAGTTCCTCGGCCCGCGCCAGGACCCCGCCCCGGGTGAGCCGGTCGTCGAGGCCGCCGCCCGCGAGTACGTCACCGTGGAAGACGGCATCACCCAGGACCGCACGGGCGCGTGGATCCGCGCCCCGCGCCTGCTTGTGACCAGGGGGAGTGAACCCCAGCTCGTCGGTGTTCCGGTACCGGGCCAGCGCATCGAGGACGGGCGCCTCGTCATGATTCGGACGCATGGCACGCCGGGTTCCCCCCTCACCGCCGGCTACGCGCCCTGCCGGTCTCAGGGCGAGGGCGACGCGGTCAGCCGATGTCGAAGAGATTCGGCAGCCCGAGGAGGTATCGGGTGCGGTCGTGGCGTTTGAGCGGTTCGAACTCGGGGGCCCGGTACAGCGGGGTGACGGTGCAGCGCTCGGCGGCCGAACCGACCTCGTCCAGCAGGGCGTTGACGGCCTGCCGCGCCGAGGTGTTGGCGCCCTCCATGGTGGCCAGGTCGATGGGGACGGCCACGTAGTCGCCGGAGAGGAAGAGGTTGGGGATCCGGGTCGCCGACCGCGGACGGTGGTGGAAGGTGCCCGTCGGATGGATGAGCAACTGCTCGTCGTTGACCGGGTTCGGGGTGCCGAGTCCGTCCACGGCCGGGTCGAGGAACCAGGAGTGCAGCACGGAGTCCTTCAGGACCGTACGGCCGCTGTCGTTGAGCGACGCCTTCAACTGCGCCCACACCTCGCGGGCGACCTCGGTGCGGGTGCACTGCTTGGCCGTCTTCCCGTACAGGATGCCCGGCCTGTCCCACTCGGAGACGTCCACGGACAGGCAGTCCGCGACCGTGCCGTCACCGAAGTCCGCCGGGAAGTCGTGGCGCGGCCAGTGCTGGGCCTGGGCGATCGCGGTCAGTGACCAGGGGGAGTCGATGAGGTCGAGATGGCCGTGCAGGATCGGCGTCCGTTCGGTCAGATAGAACTGGATGCCGGTCATCCAGTCCGTCTCCAGCCGGTCGCACGCGGCCAGTTGGGGGTCGGCGGCCCGCACGGCGGAGTTCCAGGTGCGGCGGGCGTGCTCGACCGGCATGGCGGAGATGTAGTGGTCGGCGGTGACGGTCCGGCGGGCGCCCTCCGGGTCCTCCAGGACGGCCCCGGCGATCCGGCCCGCGTCCAGCGCCAGATCCCGTACGGTCCAGCCGACCCGGAACTCGACCCCGAGCGACCGCAGATGGGCCACCCAGGGGTCGATCCAGGCCTCGTTGGTGGGCCCGTCGAGGATCCGGTCGAGCGGCCCGTCCGCACCCCGGCCGAGGAGGTTGAAGGCGAAGGCCTCCAACAGGGTCGCCACCGTACGGGTGCTGGCCTCCTCGGCCTTGGTGGCCACGATGTTGCGGGTGATGCCGACGGCCAGGATGCGCTGGTAGTCGTACGACATCCGCCCGGCCCGTACGAACTCCCACCACGGTGTCCGCTCCCACACCTCGTCGCGGCGTTCGTCGCAGCTGGTGAGGAAGACCAGGAAGCGGTTGGCGAAGTAGAGGGCTTCGTGGAGCGGGAGGTTGAAGGCGGTGTCCAGGACGGAGGTGAGGGCGCGGCGGATCTCGTCGGGGGTGAGTTCGGCCGGGGTGGCACCGGGCCAGGGCAGCGGGATCCGGATGTCCTCGCGGCCACCCGCCCGGGCGAAGAGCATCTCCTTGGGCGCGACGAGGTTGTCGTGGACACCGCCCGGGTTGCCGGGGAAGGGGATGCGCCGCATGGTGTCGGGCAGGTTGTGATAGATGCCGGGGATGAAGCGGAAGCCGTGCTCCCCGGGCAGGGGGGCCCGGCCGCCCGTGGCGCTGTCCGGTACGTCCATGCTGCGGGCCTTGCCGCCGAGCGCCTTGCGTTCGTAGACCGTCACCCGGAAGCCGCGCTCGGCGAGTTCGTGCGCGGCCGTGAGCCCGGCGACACCCCCGCCCAGCACGGCCACGCTCTGCGCGGCGGCGCCACCGCGGGCCGCGGCCCGCTGCGGAACCCCGAGCGCCGCCCCACCCCCGGCGACCGCGGCCGTACCCAGGAACCCTCTGCGCGTGGTGCCGCCCATCCCCTACCCCTTACCATCGGTAACAGTAGGCGCACGAGGATATGAGCACCTCCCTGATCCCGGAAGGCGCCCGACGAGGCTCGGATCACTTTGGCTCGATGCGGATAGGTGCGTAGTTGACTATGGGGACGGTCAGCCGGATGTGCCGCCGACCCGGCCGCCGACCCGGCCGTCGGCTTCGGTGGCAGCCGAACGCTGCGCGAGCCTGCGAAGCGCGATGTCCCCCCACTGAAGGTTCTCCCGCTCGAACGACATCCCGCGCAGAAGGGTGAGATACGGGCCGACGCGCTCGGCCTCGGCGAAGTACGCCTCCTCGGAGCGCCCGTCGAGCAGACGCTGCCGGAGCCGCTCGTAACGGGCGAGCTTGGCGGTCGCCCACTCCATGCGCTCGGAGACGGACCTGCGGACCGCGTCGATGTCGCCCGCGTCCACGCACTGCACCTTGACCAGCAACTCGTCCCGGATCACGGCCGGTTTGCCCAACGGCTCGGCGGTGTACGCGTGGACGGCCTCCCGCCCGGCCGCCGTCAGGGAGAACAGCCGCTTGTTGGGGCGGCGCTCCTGCTCGACGACGCGGGCCGTGACCAGTCCTTCGGCCTCCATGCGCTCCAGCTCGCGGTAGAGCTGCTGGGGCGTCGACATCCAGAAGTTGGCGACCGTCGCGTCGAACCCCTTCGCGAGGTCGTACCCGGACGCCTCGCCCTCCAGCAGTGCGGCCATCACCGCGTTCCGCAAAGCCATGAGCGGCACGCTAGCACCGCCCATGGACAAGGCGCGCGTTCCCTTCTACTCTCCCCTTCACCTACTCAATTTTTTACCTATGGAGGTGGCTCATGCATCCGTTCCGCAAGGCTGTCGAGGGCGGCGACATGGACGCCGTGGCCGCACTGCTGTCCGACGACGTCGTCTTCACCAGCCCGGTCGCCTTCAAGCCGTACCCGGGCAAGGCGATCACCGCGGCGATCCTGCGTGCCGTGTCCCGCGTCTTCGAGGACTTCACCTACATCCGCGAGATCGCCAACCCGGACGGCCGCGACCACGCTCTCGTCTTCACCGCCACCGTCGCCGGCAAGCAGCTCCAGGGCTGCGACTTCCTCCACTTCGACGAGAGCGGCAAGATCGACGAGTTCACGGTGATGGTCCGCCCCCTCTCCGCCGCCCAGGCCCTGTCCGAGGCCATGGCCGCCCAGTTCGCCCAGATCGCCCACGAAGCCGCCGATCACCAGCGGTGACGCACAGCCAGTCCCGGCCCCCCATGAGACCGATCGCGAGCGGTGCGTGTCTTGGTCCTGCGCGGGCATTGTGTCTCGGGCAGCACGCCTGGCAACCGCGGGAGGACTCATGCAGGGGGGCCTCAGAGAGCGGCAGGCCGGTGCTGAAGCCGGCCCGTCGATAGGCGGCTTGGGTCAGAATGCAGCCATGGTTGCGATCATCAAGTGCGAGGGCTTCGAGTACGAAGACGTCAGGGCCCTCGAGGAGATCTATCGGTCCCGCCGTCTCGAGTACGAGTGGACACTCATACGCAAGGAAGAGCTCTTCAAGGGACGCCACTTGGTCCTGATCGCAGCGCAAGACAGGTATGGACGCTACGAGGTCAAGTACGTAGGCAAGTGCGTGCGCGGCCGCAAGGCGGCAGACTCGGTGAAGCAGTTGCGAGTCACGTATGTCCGCCCTCTGCAAGTTCCGGTGCTGTTGTCTGAGCTGCTCGAAGCTGTACCGAGACATCTGCAGCGCCACCTTGTCACGGAGGGGCAGCAGACCAAGACCGCAGGCTCAGAGTTGAGGCGCCTCCTTCTGGAGCGACGCTCCGAAGCACGCGATGCTCTCGATGAGATCGAAGGCGCCATCTCTCCGCCGCCGCTGGGACAAGCTCTCCGCAGGCCAGAAGGCCGTCAATCGCGCTCACGCAAAGATCCGCGCGCTCGGCGAGCAAGCCATGGCGACCCTCAAGACCTGGCGGTTCCATCCTCACTGATCCGCGTTGCTCAACCGACCGGTCGCGTCGCCACGAGCACGTACTACCGGTTCGAGCAGCGACAACGTCCTTTCCTCCGCGTCGAGGGCGACGCGGACGCCGACCGGCATCGGCAGATTCGGGCCCGCGTGGCCGACATCGAAGTTGCCCAGGATGGGGATGTCGCGGTCCCCGAGGACGTCGAGGACGATCTCAGCCAGGCTCGGGGAGCCGTCTGGTGAGTCGAGCCCGTCGATCGCCTCCGGAACTCCCACGACCATGCCGGCTATCCGATCGAGGATGCCGCTGTGGCGCAATACCTGGAGGTAGTTCCACACGTACGATGCCTGGCCGCCCGCCTCCTCCCAGAACAGGACCGCGCCGTCGAAGCATTCGAGCGGCAGCGCGAAGGGCGTCGCCTGCGCCAGCACCAGGCGGTTGATGACGCCGCCGATCAGCGGACCTTCGGCACGCCCGGCACGCCAGCATTCCCACGACGGACTGGCAGGCAGCGCACCGATCGGCTCCGTGTCCGTCAGCAGCGTCGCGTACAGCTTCCCCAGCTCCGTCCGGCGGGCCGCGGACGCTCTTTGCCAGTGCCCGCCGAGACCGGACGTGGCCACGTCGGCATGGACACCGACCAGGCCCGTGCGCGCGTAGAGCACCAAGTGAAGCAGGGAGATGTCGCTGTAGCCGAGGATCGGTTTGGGGTCGGCCCTGATCGCGTCGAAGTCGATCAGGTCGAGGTACCCGAATACTGTCTGGCCACCGTCGTGCGCGACGATCGCGCGCACCTCGGGGTCACGCAGCAGACTGTTGAACTCCTTGGCGATCTCGTCCGGCCGCGCCGCGCTCCACCAGTGGTGCCGTGCAGCTTCGAGAAGCGGCGCGAGCCGCACACGGAATCCCATCCGTTCGATCTCGGCCACGGCCCGTGCGAGATCGGGCGCGTATCTGGCATCGAGCGGCCCGGACAGCGCCGCGACGACGACAAGGTCTCCGGGCACGAGGGCCCGAGGCCGCAGCAGTTGGGAGGGCCGGGGCAGTGCGGTGAGAGTCACCGAGGAAGTATCCCGGCGCCTTGCAACGACGTGCGACACATTTACCGATCGGCTCCCTCCGCAGGTTGGAAAGAGCTCAGTGCCCCGTTGGTCCGGCGCGCCACGTACGTCTACTGGTTCGGCGGGGCACCTTCCGCTGAGGCGGGCTGGCCGGTGATCTCCCGAGTCGGGGACGCCGCCCGCCCATCCGTCGCCAGCCTGTGGGCGGCCTGCCCGGAGACAATCGAGCCCCCGCACCGGACACGTCCGCACGTCCCGATCTGCCCGATGGGCCTCCTGCCGGCGTCCCCAGATGTGGATTGCTCGGACTTTCCCGGTCCCGTGTGGGTCGGCCCCGAGGATCTGCACCCTTGACCCAGACGGTGACGGCGTCGCCTGCGATACCAACGGAAGGCGTTGCGCTGATCCGTGCCGAACATCCCGGCCACCCGATGCCCGCCATGCTCGACGCCTCCACGGCCACGGCGCCGGTCGCGGTCGTCGAGGAGTAGCGCAGGACCACCGGCAATTCCCCACCGCGCACTATGGCGGCCCGGTGCGCTGCCGCGATGGATGCCAAAACCCCTGGTCAGGTAGGGGCAGCGGCTGGAGGCGCGATCGCCTGAGCTTAGAGCCAGTCCCGCCGCTTGAAAATCAGGTACAGGCTTACGCAAACTACCCCCATCAAGCCGATCGCGAAGGGGTATCCGAAGCTCCAGCCCAACTCGGGCATGTGGTCAAAGTTCATGCCGTAGATGGTTCCTACGAGTGTGGGAGCGAAGAGAATCGCCGCCCACGACGAGATTTTCTTGATCTCCTCGTTCTGTTCGAAGCCGGCCTCGGCCAAGGCCCGCATCTCCGCGTTCTGTTGCTGGGTGACGAGGGTGGCGTTGACTGTGAGGATCTCGGTGAGGGCCTGGCGGAAGCCGTCGACGCGTTCGCTGGTGTGGGTGACGTGGTCGGCGACGTCGCGGAGGTAGCGCTGGAGTTCGTCGTCCGTCTCGTACTTGATGAAGCCGGCCATCAGGCCGTGGAGCATGCCGACGAGGGGACGCGTGGCGCGCTGGAACTCGACCATCTCGCGGGAGAGTTCGTAGATACGGCGGGAGACCTCCGGGTCGCCGCGGAAGACCTCCGTCTCGATCTCGTCGACGTCGTTCTGGACCCCGGCCACCACGGGCGCGTAGCCGTCGACCACCGCGTCCAGGATCGCGTAGAGCACCGCCTCGGGGCCGAGCTTCAGCAGCTCCGGCGTCTCCTCCATCCGGCGGCGCACCGCCGACAGGTCGGGTGCCGCGCCGTGCCGGACCGTGATGACGAAGTCCGGCCCCACGAACACGTGCAGCTCGCCGAAGTCGACCTCCTCGGGCGCGTCGAGGTAGCGGGCGGCGCGCAGCACGACGAAGAGGGTGTCGCCGTACCGCTCCAGCTTGGGGCGTTGATGCGCCTCCATCGCGTCCTCGACGGCGAGCGGGTGCAGGTCGAACTCGGCGGCCAGGGAGAGGAGTTCACCCTCGGTCGGGCGGGCCAGCCCGATCCACGCCATGCCCGCCGGTTCCTCCCGCAGCTCCCGGTACGTGTCCGCGAGCGTGGCGGGGGAGGAGACGCGTACGCCGTCCTGGTACAGCGCCGCCTCGACGACGCTGTCCGCCCGCTCGGCCGTGGCCGCCGACGTCGCGTCCTTACGGGGTGCCGGAGGGTCGGCCGGTGGTGCCGACGGAGGGGGCAGGGCGCGGCGCCAGCCGGACTTCCGGCCGCCCCTCGGAGCCGGGCCGGTGCTCTTCGCGGCCGGGCGGGCGCGTCGATCGGCCATCGCGGATGCCTCCCGAATAGCGCGTACACGTACGACTGTGTGATCACCGAGCAGGATATACGGGGCAAACGGCGCGAGAGCGGTGGGGGAGGGGGGAGAGAGGGAGAGAGGGGGAGAGGAGGAGAGAGGGGAGAGGAGGGGTCTTCGACCACCGGGCTGCGGAGACGCGGACGGGAACAGGACCGTCGCGGACGTCGAGGACAGAAACTGTCCGCAACGCTCGCTACCGTGCACAGCATGACGAACAAGGCGCCCCAGACCGCCCCCGCTCCCCGGCTCGGCACCGACGCGCTCAACCGCGCGACCCTGGCCCGGCAGTTGCTGCTGCACCGGGCGCCCCTGTCGGCCCAGGACGCCATCACACACCTGCTCGGGCTGCAGGCGCAGAACGTCCGGCCGCCCTACTACGCGCTCGCCGCCCGCCTGGACGGCTTCGCGCCCGAGCGGCTGTCGACGCTCATGGCCGACCGCGAGGTCGTCCGTATCGTCACCATGCGGTCCACGATCCACACGCACACCGCCGAGGACTGCCTGACCCTGCGGCCCTTGGTGCAGCCGGCCCGGGAGCGGGAGCTGCAGCTGTTCCGGAAGGGGCTGGCCGGGGTCGATCTCGACCGGCTCGCGGTGATCGCGCGGGAACTCGTCGAGGAGGAGCCGCGCACCCTGAAGCAGTTGCGCGAGGCCCTGCTCGTGGAGTGGCCCGACGCCGACCCGCAGGCCCTCGGTGTCGCCGCGCGGTGCCGGCTGCCGCTGGTCCAGGTCACCCCGCGCGGTCTGTGGGGGAGGAGCGGCCAGGTCGCGCTGACCACCGCCGAGCACTGGCTCGGCCGGCCCGCCGGGGAGGCCCCGGCGCCGGAGACCGTCGTCCGGCGCTATCTCGCCGCCTTCGGGCCCGCCTCCGTGAAGGACATGCAGACCTGGGCCGGACTGACCCGGCTGCGCGAGGCGTTCGAGCGGCTGCGCCCCGAGCTGGTCACCTTCCGGGACGACCGCGGCACCGAACTCTTCGATCTGCCGGACGCGCCCCGCCCCGACCCGGAGACCCCGGCCCCGCCCCGGCTGCTCCCCGAGTTCGACAACCTGCTCCTGTCCCACGCGGACCGCTCCCGCGTGGTCCCGCAGGACCTCAAGGGCCGTACCTGGCAAGGGAACCAGGCCCACCGGACCTTCCTCGTCGACGGGTTCCTCGCCGGTATCTGGAAGCTCGACGCCGGCGTCCTCACCCTCGAACCCTTCGGTCGCCTCACCAAGGAACAGCGGTCCGGACTCGTCACGGAGGCGGAGCGCACACTCACCACCCTGCACGGCGACGCGGACGACGCCGGCCCGTACGACATCCGCTTCGGCACCGTGGCCCCGGCCGCGTAAGCCCGTAATACCGGCCCGCGTCGGTCCGGGGCCCGCGCCGCGTAACACCCGTAGCCCGCCCGGACATTGGAGAGGGGGCGCCGCGAACCGCTCGTGGCAGGTTCGCGGCGCCCCCTGCTGGGTCCTGAGGCAGTACCTCAGGAGTCCATGGCCCGGCGCGAGGCCTCGATCACGAGGCGATCTGCGCGGCCACCGTGTTGGAGAAGGTGGTCAGCCGGGTGTAGATACCGGGGTACTGCGCGTCGGCGCAGCCGTAACCCCAGGAAACTATGCCTGCCAGGACGCCCCCGATCATCAGGGGACCGCCGCTGTCGCCCTGGCAGGTGTCGACGCCGCCGGAGGAGTATCCGGCGCAGACCATGGAGCTGGCGACGAACTCCGAGCCGTAGGAGCTGGAGCTGCCGCAGACCGAGTTGGCCACGATCGGCACGGTCGCGGTGCGCAGCTGGTTGGAGGAGGAGCCACCGGACGACGTGGTGCCCCAGCCGATGATGCGGGCGGTGGTGCCGGCCGCGTAGACGCCGGTCTGCGAGGCGGAGACGTACGAGGTGCTGGTGTACGGCATCGACGTCGCCAGGGTGATCACGGCGACATCGCTGGTCATGGTGGAGCTGTTGTAGCTCGGGTGGATCCAGATCTTGCTGGCGCGGGCCACCGTGCCGTTCGTGCCGTTGCGGTAGGTGCGGCCACCGACGACGCGGATGCTGCTGGCGGTCTCGTCGACCAGACAGTGCGCGGCCGTGACGACCTTGGTGGCCGAGACCAGGGTGCCGCCGCAGAACTGGTTCTGCGAGGAGTCCGTGATCTGCATGACGTACGGGTACGCGCTGGCGGTGGTGGTCGTACCGCCGACGATGGGCTGGGGAGCGGCGACGGCGCCGGGAGCGGTGAGCAGCGCGGCGGCGGCGCCGGCGGCTGCCGTGGCCGCGGCGGCGATCATCGTCTTCTTGGCGCGGTTGAACCCGAACATGGTTCTCCTCATGGGGGGTTGCCGGTGGGGGACGCGCGGGTGGGGGGGGGAGTGCACAGAGCCTGCGGTACCGCCCCCGCTCGGGGGAGCCGAGCGGGGGCGGTGGGCCGGTCTGTGTGCCCTGGCGTGCGGCACGTCACAAAAAATAGGAGCCGCAGTGATCTCCTCCCAAGGGGGGATCCCCCTAGGGGAGTTGGGGAGGGAAAACCCTCGATGACCCCGGCCGGGGTTTGAGCCTAGGCTGGAGCCGCAAGGTGGCTGCGCGCACCCGTCCCCCCAAGCTCGCTGCGCGCACCTGTCCCCTGGAGGGGCTCGTCAGCCGGTCCGGGGAGGTCAGTTCGTACGGTGTCCCGCCGCCAGTCGCACGATGTCCACACGCGACCGGATGCCCAGCTTCCGGTAGACCCGCGTGAGTGTCGCCTCGACCGTCTTCACGCTGATGTACAGCCGGCCGGCGATCTCCCGGTTGGTCGCGCCCTCCATGACCAGCTCCGCGACCTGGCGTTCCGTCGCCGCGAGCACGGCGAGGGCGTCCAGTGCCGACGGGGCGATCGCGGGCTGCTGCACAGGCGCCGGGGCGACGGTGGCCTCCTCCACCTGCCGCAGCCACGGCAGGGCGCGGCAGCGCCGGAACAGCCGGGACGCCTCGTCGTACGAGCCGGGCCCGGACACGGGCGTCCCCCCTGGTCGAGCGTGACCGAGGGCCCCCGGCAGGGTACGCAGCCCCGCCAGGGCGAAGGCGGCCCGCGCCTCCTCCAGGCCGTAGCCCAACTTGGCGAGCCGGTCCTGAGCCGACGTCAACTGCCGTACGGCGGCGTCCTGTTCACCCCGCGCCGCGCGCACCAGCGCCTCGGCCCGGTCCAGTACGGCGAGCACGCTCTCCCGTCCGAGCCGCAGCGCCTGCTGCCGGGTGACGTCGATGACGTCCTGCGCCTCGGCCAACTCGCCCACCCGCACCAGCGCTTCGGCGAGATCCCCGTGCCAGCGCCCGCGCGCCGGGTCGTTGACCCCCAGCCCGTCCTCCAACTCCCTGACGCGCCGCAGGGATTGAACCGTCCCCGGCGCGTCCCCCGCCACCAGCCGGGCATGCCCGAGGGCGCCCAGGGCGCGGGAGAGGTACATCAGGTCGCCGTCCTGCTCGGCGCGCTCGGCGGCCTCGCGGGCGAGCGCCTGGGCCCGCTCGACGTCACCGCCGGCGGCCTCCGCGAGCGAGGTGAGCATCGCGGACGCGCCCTCGCCGATACCGGAGTCCCGGGCCAGCACATAGCCCTCGCGGGCCAGGTCCAGGGCCCGGCCGCAGTGCCCGGAGCGCAGCTCGGTCTCGGCGAGGAAGCGCACATAGTGCACCTCGCTCTCGACCATGCCGCGCCGGCGCACCTCACGCAGCAGCGAGGTGATCGTGGCGCGGGCCTCGCCGAGCTGGTCGCTCATCATCAGCCAGCGGAAGCGGGTCGCGCCCGCCCCGTTGTGATGGCAGGCGAGCTGCGGATCCTGCGGCTCCTTCAGCGCCCGTTTGATCGTCATGGGCGCGTCCGGGTGGCCCATGAGTATCTCGGCCTGCGCCTGGAAGGCGAGCGCGAGCAGCTCGGTGCGCCGGTCCTCGGCCCGCCCGGCGAGTTCCGCCGCCCGCGCGGCCTCCTCGCGGCTCTGGGCGAAGTCGCCCTCCAGGACGAGCGCCCGCCAGGCCAGCTGGTAGCGGACCAGGCCGAGCAGCCGCGGATCGTCGCCCGCGTCGGCGAGGACCTGCGGATAGACGGCGTCGACCTCGGCGAGCGACTGCCCGGCCGCGTCGATCACCACCATCCAGGCCCGGACCCGCTCGGCCGGTTCGGTGGCCCGGCTCAGCACCTCACGGGCGATGTCCCGGCCGAGGTCGTTCTCCCCGGCGGTCAGCGCGTCCTCGGCGGCCTGCAACCGCCGCTCGTCCGGACCCGGCACCGCGTCGGCCGGGGTGTGCCGGGCCGACAGCAGCCCCAGCTCGGCGGCGACCGAGGGCGCGCCCCGGTCCCGGGCCACGGCCGCGGCCTCGCCCAGCTGCCCGGCGACCTGCGGATCGGTGCCATGGGTGGCCAGCGCCAGATGCCGGGCCCGCTCGATGGGGTCGACGGCCGCCGTGGACAGCGCCGCGTGGGCGGCCCGCCGCTCCTGGGCGGTCGCCTCGGCGTACAGCGCGGCCGACACCAACGGGTGCGCGAACCGCACGCCGGGCCCCTCCCGCTCCGGCGCGAGCAGCCCCAGCTCTACGGCCTGCGCGGTCTCCGCCTCGGCGTTCTCCCGCCCGGCGGCGCGCAGCAGCGCCACCGTGGGCCGGGCACCGGCGCTGGCCACCAGCAGGGTGCGGCGGGCCTCGGCCGAGAGCATGTCCAGCCGGTTCAGCACCAGGGTCCGCAGTGAGGTCGGCACGGGCAGCGCCTCGCCCGGACGCGGCGGCGTCGGACTGTCGGCGAGGGCGCGGCCCAGCTCCAGCGCGAACAGCGGGTTGCCGCCGCTGGTGCGGTGGATGTCCCGCACGGTCGAGCGCGGCAGACCGGTGTAGCCGCGGTTCTCCAGCAGCTCCGCGACATGCGTCCGGGACAGCGGGGCGACCCGCAGGGCGAGGGTGTCCGGCGGGGACGCGCGTAGATACCTGTCCTGCTCGTGACCGTGGGGGTCCGTCGACGTACGTACGGCGCACAGCATGCGCACCGGCATCTCGCCGAGCCGCCGCGCGGCGAACCCGAGCAGCTCGACACTGGCCGGATCCAGCCACTGGAGGTCGTCCGCGACGATCAGCACCGGGCCCTTGGCGGCCAGCGCGCGCAGCGTCGACAGCACGGCCAGCCGGAGCGCGAGCCCGTCACGCTGGAGCGTGGACTCGCCACGGCCGGTGAGCGCGGACTCCAGCGCGGTGCGCTGCGGCGCGGGCAGCTGCTCGGACACCTCGTCCATGACCAGGCCGAGCAGATCGGTCAGCGCGAGGAACGGCAGATGCGACTCGGACTCGGTGGCCGAGCAGCGCAGCACCGTCCGTGCCGATTCGTCGTATTCGGCGGCCAGGGCGCGCAGGACGGTCGATTTCCCGATTCCCGCGGACCCGTGCACCAGCACGCTGCCGCCCCGAGACAGCTGCTCACGGGCCCCCGCGAACAGCTCCTCCCTGCCTATGACCAGGTCGGGGCGGGGTCTCCCAGGCTCCTTGAACTCCCGTCGCACGGGCCACCGCTCCCCTCAAGTGTCGTGTCCGGGCCAATATTAGGCGTCCAGTCTTTGAATTTCGGAACGTAGGCCCAGTGTGGGAAATAACAGGAAGGGTACGGCATAGGAAAATTCACATGCCGGTTACATGAATGGCCCCGAGGGCATCGCGCCCGTAAGGGGCGCGGGGAACTGCGCGATCAGCCACGACGGACCCGCAGGCCGAACCGGACAGGCACCCCTACGGCGCGACCCGGCCAAGCCCAGCGGAGCGCTACGGCAACGCCCCGGCCCGGCGGGCAGCCACCACCGCCTCCCACCGCGTGTGCGCCCCCAGCTTCCGCATGGCCGACCGAAGATACGCCTTCACCGTCTCCGGCCGCAGCCCCAACCGCTCCCCGGCCACCGCGTTGGTCGCCCCCGTCGCGATACACGCCAGCACATCCGTCTCACGCGGCGTGAGCGCCACCCGCGAGGCACCGCCCGTCCCGTCGGAGCCCTCCCCGCCCGCCACACCGGCAAGGCGCCCGCACACCCGCAACAGCTCCGCCCGCAGCTCCGGATCACCGATCCGCGGCGCGAGCGCGCGCAGCGCGCCATGCGCCTCCCGGACCTCCTCCCACGCCCCGGCCGAGCCCCCCTCGGGCGCCCGTGTCGCGGCCAGCAGACTCCGCGCCTCGTCCCGCACCACCAGCGCCTGCTCCATGTCCCGCGCCGCCTCCAGCGCCGCCCCGACCGTGCGGTCCCCCAGCGGCCGGGCCGCGCGGAGGGCGCCGTACAGCACCCCGCGCACCTGACGCCGTACGACGACGGGGACCGCGAGGACGGAGCGGATGCCCTCGGCGGCGACCGCGGCGTCGTACTCGTGGCTGATCTGGCGGGAGACGGAGTAGTCGGTCACCCAGCAGGGGCGGGCCAGGGCCACCGTCTTGCCACCGAGGCCGTTCCCGGAGTGCACGGCGAGGCCCTGGAGCGCGGTGGTCCGGTTGCCCTGGAGTTCGCTGATGCGCAGTTGCCCGGGGCCGGGCTCGACCAGCCCCGCGAAGGCGAGCGGCAGCCCGGTGACCCGGCGCAGCCGGTGCAGCGCGCCCCGCATGTCCGCCCGGCCGGAGCCGGCCGGTCCGACGGAATCCGAGGGATCCCCACCCATGAACTCGCCCCTTCCGCGCGGCGCACCCCCGTTCGGGGGTGGTGAGACGTGTATCACGCATTACACGATGTCAGGCAACGGTCCGGCAATGAGGAGGACACATGTCGGCGAGGACGAGCGCCACGGACGAGTTCCGGGCCGCCCGGGACTTCCTGCTGGCCCATCGTGAGGACTACGTCACGGCCTACGAGGGTTTCACCTGGCCGCGCCCGGAGTACTTCAACTGGGCGCTCGACTGGTTCGACGTGATCGCACGTGGGAACGACCGCACCGCGCTGCACATCGTCGAGGAGAACGGCACCGAGACCCGGATCTCCTTCGCCGAGATGTCCGAGCGTTCGTCCCGGGTCGCCAACCGGCTGCGGGACCGGGGTGTCCGCGCCGACGACCGGATCCTCGTCATGCTGGGCAACCAGGCGGAGTTGTGGGAGACCGCGCTCGCCGCGATGAAGCTGCGCGCCGTCGTCATCCCCGCGACCCCGCTGCTCGGCCCCGCCGATCTGCGCGACCGGGTGGAGCGCGGCCGGGTCAGGCATGTGATCGTCCGGGCCGAGGACGCGCCCAAGTTCGCGGACGTGCCCGGCCGTTACACCCGCACCACGGTCGGCGGCACGGTGGACGGCTGGCGGCCGTACGAGGAGGCCTACGCGGCCCCCGCCCGCTTCGAGCCGAACGGCCCGACCAACGCCGGCGACCCGCTGATGCTGTACTTCACCTCGGGCACCACGGCCCAGCCGAAACTGGTCGAGCACACCCATGTGTCGTACCCCGTCGGCCACTTGGCGACCATGTACTGGATCGGTCTGCAACCCGGCGACGTCCATCTCAACATCTCCTCGCCCGGCTGGGCCAAGCACGCCTGGTCCAACCTCTTCGCCCCGTGGAACGCGGAGGCGACCGTCTTCATCCACAACTACGCCCGCTTCGACGCGGGCCGGCTGCTCGCGGAGATGGAACGCGCGGGCGTCACCACCTTCTGCGCCCCGCCCACCGTGTGGCGGATGCTCATCCAGGCCGATCTGACCCAGCTGCGCACCCCGCCCCGTGAGGTGGTCGCCGCCGGTGAGCCCCTCAACCCCGAGGTCATCGAGCAGGTGCGCCGGGCCTGGGGCGTCGACATCCGGGACGGCTTCGGCCAGACCGAGACCGCCGTCCAGGTCTCCAACAGTCCCGGCCAGAAGCTGAAGACCGGCTCGATGGGACGGCCCGGCCCCGGCTTCAAGGTCGTCCTCCTCGACCCCGTCTCGGGCGCCCCCGACGCCGACGAGGGAGAGATCGCCCTCGACCTCTCCAACCGCCCCGTGGGCCTGATGACCGGCTACCACGGCGACCCGGACCGTACGGCCGAGGCCATGGCGGGCGGCTACTACCGCACCGGCGACATCGGCTCCCGCGACGCGGACGGCTACCTCACCTATGTGGGCCGCGCGGACGACGTGTTCAAGGCCAGCGACTACAAGATCAGCCCGTTCGAGCTGGAGAGCGCCCTGCTGGAGCACGAGGCGGTCGCCGAGGCGGCCGTGGTGCCCGCCCCGGACGAGCTGCGGCTCGCCGTGCCCAAGGCGTACATCGTGCTGGCGGCGGGCTGGGAGCCCGGCCCGGACACCGCGAAGGTGCTCTTCGAGCACTCCCGGACCGTCCTCGCGCCCTACAAACGCCTGCGCCGACTGGAGTTCGGGGACCTGCCGAAGACCGTGTCGGGCAAGATCCGCCGTATCGAGCTGCGCGAGGCCACCGCCGCCGGCTCGGACGCCGAGTACCGCGAGGAGGACCACCGATGAGCCTCCTCTCCTACACCCACGGCACCGGCGCGACCCCGCTCCTCGGCGACACCATCGGCGCCGACCTCGACCGGGCGGTCACGGCCTGGCCCGACCGCGAGGCCCTCGTCGACGTCCCGTCCGGGCGGCGCTGGACGTATGCGCAATTCACCGCCGACGTCGACCAGTTGGCGTACGCGCTGCTCGCGAGCGGTGTCGTCAAGGGCGACCGGGTCGGCATCTGGGCGGTCAACTGCCCGGAGTGGGTGCTCGTCCAGTACGCCACCGCCCGCATCGGCGCGGTCATGGTGAACATCAACCCGGCCTACCGCACCCACGAGGTCGAGTACGTCCTCAACCAGGCCGGCGTCTCGCTGCTCTTCGCCTCGCTCGGCCACAAGACCAGCGACTACCGGGCGATGGTCGAGGAAGTCCGGCCCCGCTGCCCGCGGTTGCGCGAGGCCGTCTACATCGGCGACCCGAGCTGGGACACGCTGGTCGCGCGCGGCACCCCGGTGCCGTTTCCGGAGCTGTCCTGCGACGACCCGATCAACATCCAGTACACCTCGGGCACCACCGGCTTCCCCAAGGGGGCCACGCTCTCCCATCACAACATCCTCAACAACGGTTACTTCGTGGGGGAGTTGATCGCGTACACGGAGAAGGACCGGATCTGCGTACCGGTCCCCTTCTACCACTGCTTCGGCATGGTGATGGGCAACCTGGCCGCCACCTCGCACGGCGCCTGCGTCGTCATCCCGGCCCCGTCCTTCGACCCGAAGGCCACCCTGGACGCCGTCCAGCAGGAGCGCTGCACCTCGCTGTACGGCGTACCGACGATGTTCATCGCGGAGTTGAACCTCCCCGGCTTCGCCGCGTACGACCTCTCCTCCCTGCGCACCGGCATCATGGCGGGTTCGCCCTGCCCGGTGGAGGTGATGAAACGGGTGGTCGCCGAGATGCACATGACCGAGGTCTCGATCTGCTACGGCATGACGGAGACCTCGCCCGTCTCCACCCAGACCCGGCGCGACGACGACCTGGAACACCGCACCGGCACCGTCGGCCGTGTGCTCCCCCACATCGAGGTGAAGGTCGTCGACCCGGCGACCGGGGTGACCCAACCACGCGGCACCGCAGGGGAGTTGTGCACCCGTGGCTACAGCGTGATGCTCGGCTACTGGGAGGAGCCCGAGAAGACCGCCGAGGCCGTGGACGCCGGACGGTGGATGCACACCGGGGATCTGGCGGTCATGCGTGAGGACGGGTACGTCGAGATCGTCGGCCGCATCAAGGACATGATCATCCGGGGTGGGGAGAACATCTACCCGCGCGAGATCGAGGAGTTCCTGTACGGCCACCCGAAGATCGCCGACGTCCAGGTGGTCGGCGTGCCGCACGAGCGGTACGGCGAGGAGGTCCTCGCCTGCGTCATCCCGCACGAGGCCGCCGAACCGCTCACGCTTCAGGAGCTGCGGGCCTACTGCGACGGGCGGTTGGCCCACTACAAGATCCCGAGCGCGCTGCGCCTGCTGGACGCCTTCCCGATGACGGTCTCGGGGAAGGTACGGAAGATCGAACTGCGGGAGCGGTACGCGGCGGGCTAGCCGCGCGCGTGCGCACGTCCCTCAGCTCTTCACGCCCGTCGCCACCAGCTCCGTCGCCGCGCCGTTCACCGGCTGTGGGGTGCCCGTGAGGTCCAGGACGAAGAGGGAGACGCCCAGGCCGTCGGCGCGGTCGCGGGCGTCGTTGCTGTATCCGGCGAGGGAGAAGTAGACGCAGTCGGTGGACTCGGTCATGGCGGTCAGCCATAGGCACTCGACGTCGCGCAGCGAGGCCGGACCGATCGAGGGGTCCACCTGGGCCAGGACGCCCCGCGCGGCCAGCCCGATCCCGGACGGCTGGCGCTGGTCGGCGCGGCGGATGTCCCGGTAGCCCAGCCAGCGCAGATAGAGCGCGACGGCGGTGACCGCGTCGCGGGCCGTGCGGATGGTGACGGGCCGGAAGGTCGCCCGGGGACCGCCGGGCACCCCGGCCGGCTCCAGAGCGCCGTCGGTGCTCAGCGGACGGAGCGCCCCGGCCACCGGCACCCGCAGCACCGTCCCGCAGGAGCAGCCCAGCTCCGGATGGGGCCACTGGTCGGCGCGGCCACAGCTCCCGCAGCGCACGGTGACCCAGTCCTCGTCCCAGGTGTGGTGGGTGACGGAGGTGGCGGCGGCGCGGTGGTTCAGGGTCGGGGCGACCGGGGCGCCGCACGCGCAGGGATAGGCCGGTGCGGCGTACTGATGTTCGCGCCCGCAGTCCGGGCACCGCACCGCCA
Source organism: Streptomyces sp. NPDC107538 (assembly GCF_055657445.1). Classification (NCBI taxonomy): domain Bacteria; kingdom Bacillati; phylum Actinomycetota; class Actinomycetes; order Kitasatosporales; family Streptomycetaceae; genus Streptomyces; species Streptomyces sp. NPDC107538. Next base: position 147,411 of record NZ_JBVKAY010000016.1, read on the forward strand.
TGCTCTCGCTCATGCTCCCCACCCCACCGCCGAGTCACATCGAAAACGCCCCCTCATCGTCCTCCAGCACGTGCTGCCCCGGCAGGGAAACACCCTGAGACGCCCAGGTGGATTCCGCTGCCCGCGCCCTTGACGCCCCTTACCCCGCCCCCTACATTGCTTCCAGATAGCAGAAAACAATTTCCACATTACGGAAGTGCTCGCGGCGGGGCGCGACGGGAGCGCGAGTCCGGCAGCCGAAACAGGAGTACGCAATGGCTCGTATGACCGCTGCCCGCGCGGCAGTCGAGATCCTCAAGCGCGAGGGTGTCCGCGACGCGTTCGGTGTCCCCGGCGCCGCGATCAACCCCTTCTACGCGGCCCTGAAGGCCTCCGGCGGCATCCAGCACACCCTCGCCCGGCATGTGGAGGGCGCCTCGCACATGGCCGAGGGCTACACCCGCACCCACCCCGGCAACATCGGCGTGTGTATCGGCACCTCCGGGCCCGCCGGCACCGACATGATCACCGGCCTGTACTCGGCCATCGGTGACTCCATCCCGATCCTCTGCGTCACCGGCCAGGCACCCACGGCCGTGATCCACAAGGAGGACTTCCAGGCGGTCGACATCGCCTCCATCGCCGGGCCGGTCACCAAGATGGCCGTCACCGTGCTGGAGGCCGCGCAGGTCCCCGGCGTCTTCCAGCAGGCCTTCCATCTGATGCGCTCCGGCCGCCCCGGGCCCGTCCTCGTCGACCTGCCCATCGACGTCCAGCTCACCGAGATCGAGTTCGACCCGGACACCTACGAACCGCTCCCGGTCTACAAACCGGCCGCCACCCGCGCCCAGATCGAGAAGGCGCTCGGGCTGCTGAACGCCTCGGAGCGCCCGCTGATCGTCGCGGGCGGCGGGATCATCAACGCGGACGCGAGCGAACTGCTGAGGGAATTCGCCGAGTTGACCGGTGTCCCGGTCGTCCCCACCCTCATGGGCTGGGGCGTCCTGCCCGACGACCACGACCTGAACGCCGGCATGGTCGGCCTGCAGACCTCGCACCGCTACGGCAACGCGACCTTCCTGGAGTCCGACTTCGTCCTCGGCATCGGCAACCGCTGGGCCAACCGGCACACCGGAAAGCTGGATGTCTACACGGCCGGACGGAAGTTCGTCCACGTCGACATCGAGCCCACCCAGATCGGCCGGATCTTCGCCCCCGACTACGGCATCGCCTCCGACGCCAAGGCCGCGCTGGAGCTGTTCGTCGCCGTGGCACGGGAGTTGAAGGCCGAGGGCCGACTGCCGGACCGCTCGGCCTGGGCGGCCGACGCGCAGGACCGCAGGGCCCGCCTCCAGCGCCGTACGCACTTCGACGACATCCCCATCAAGCCGCAGCGCGTCTACGAGGAGATGAACAAGGCCTTCGGCCCCGAGACCCGGTACGTCTCCACCATCGGCCTCTCGCAGATCGCAGGCGCCCAGATGCTGCACGTCTACCACCCGCGCCACTGGATCAACTGCGGCCAGGCGGGCCCCCTCGGCTGGACGGTCCCGGCCGCGCTCGGCGTCGCCAAGGCCGACCCGGAGGCGTCCGTCGTCGCCCTGTCCGGCGACTACGACTTCCAGTTCATGATCGAGGAGCTGGCGGTCGGGGCGCAGCACCGCATCCCGTACGTCCACGTCCTCGTCAACAACTCCTACCTGGGCCTCATCCGGCAGGCCCAGCGCGCCTTCGACATCGACTTCCAGGTCAACCTGGAGTTCGAGAACGTCAACTCGCCCGAGCTGGGCGTCTACGGCGTCGACCACGTCAAGGTCGCCGAGGGCCTCGGCTGCAAGGCGATCCGGGTGACCGACCCGGCCGAACTGGGCGCCGCCTTCGAACAGGCGAAGAAGCTCGCGGCGGAGTACCGGGTGCCGGTCGTCGTCGAGGCGATCCTGGAGCGCGTCACCAACATCGCGATGTCCACGACGAACGACATCGGCAACGTCGTCGAGTTCGAGGAGACCGCGACGGAACCGGGGCATGCGCCCACGTCGATCAAGGCGCTGCGGGTCTGAGGCGGACGCCTTCGGCGACGGCCGGAGGCGGAGTGTGGAGTACGGAGTGCGGAGTACTGAGTACGGACGTCAGGGGCGGCTCATCCGGGGGGTGGGCCGCCCCGTCCCGCGCCCGTGATCCGCTCCCACGGGCGTGCTCGGAGGTGTACGCGCGCCGTTCTTGACGGGGGTGGAGGGGAAGCCTCGCGGCAGCGCGACCTCGCTCGACGCGAGCCGCTCTGTCGCGCCGCCGCACTCGGCCTCCCCCGTTTCCCGGTTCACCCCCGATCCCCGGGCCCCCGTTTCCCCCGATCCCCCGTGGGGCTTTCCCCCGTTTTCCCCCGTGCCCCCCGTTTTCCCCCGTGGGGCCTTTCCCCCGTCGAGGCCCGCCGCCCCCGTGCCGGCGGGCCTCGTGCTTCGAGAATGTGCCCTGAAGCAGGGGGAGTTGAAGCCCTTACACCCGGGTTCAGAGGTTGATTTGAGGGTTCCGTAGACGGTCTACGCACCGTTGCGTAGGCAGGAGGCCATGGCCGCGTGGAGGTGCCGGCGTACGAGAAACCGCTGGACCCGGGAGCCTCAGGGCTCCCGGGTCCGGCTGGGTCTCGGTGGGTCAGGGCGGCTCGGACCGCGGCGGTCGCGCGGCGCCGGTTCCGCGTCCCTCACGTCGAGACGCGGGCCGGAGCCTTCACCACCGCACTGGCGCGCGGGGCCGCCGCGGTCCGTGCCCTGCCCGCGGGTGTCCGACCCGCACCCCTCATCCGGGTCGGTCGGAAACGGTCGCGGGCGGTGCGTCCGGTGGCTGATGGGTGTCCACCAGGGGCCGGACGCCGATCGGGGGATGGAAGAGGATGGAAGTCGATGGACGAAGTTGATCGCGGGGGCGGGCCGTCCGCACACCCGGCGGCATCGGCCAGACCCTCACGCACCGTCGGGAGTCGTACGAACATCGCGAGGCGCCCGCCGACACACCTCAGGAAGTCGGCGTACCCGGAACGGTGAACGGCGGTTCCGGTCCGCGGCGGCACCTGGGCGCGACAGGACAGATGTCGGCGCCGCCACGGACCGGAAGTTCGGGGTGGTGCCGCCTCAGCCCTGCGCGCCGGAGAGACGCTCCACGGCCCGCAGCAGCGCCGAGTGGTCGAGACCGCCGTCGCCCTGGGCGCGCAGCGAGGCGACCAGCTGGGCCACCACGGCGCCGACGGGCAGGGCCGCGCCCACGGTGCGGGCGGCGTCGGTGACGATGCCCATGTCCTTGTGGTGCAGGTCGATGCGGAAGCCCGGTTTGAAGTCCCGGTTCAGGAAGTTGTCCTTCTTGCGGGTCAGCACGGTCGAGCCCGCGAGCCCGCCGTTCAGCACGTCGAGCGCGGCCGTCAGGTCCACGCCCGACTTCTCCAGGAAGACCACGGCCTCCGCGCACGCCTGGATGTTCACGGCGACGATCAGCTGGTTGGCGGCCTTCACGGTCTGCCCGGCGCCGTGCGGCCCGCACAGCACGATGGTCTTTCCGAGCGCCTCGAAGACGGGGGACGCCTCGTCGAAGTCGGCCTGTTCGCCGCCGACCATGATGGAGAGCACGGCCTCGATCGCGCCCGCCTCACCGCCGGACACCGGGGCGTCGAGCACCCGGACCCCCCTCTCCCTCGCGGCGTGCGCGAGGTCGATCGAGGTCCGCGGGGTGATGGACGACATGTCGATCAGCAGGGTGCCCGGCCTCGCGTTCTCCAGGATGCCGTCGGGGCCGTACGCGACGGCCTCGACCTGCGGGGAGGCGGGCACCATCGTGACGACCACGTCGGCACCGCGGACGGCCTCGGCGACGGAGGCCGCCGCGGTCCCGCCGGCGGCGGTCAGCCGGTCGAGCTTGTCCTGCTCCAGTGTGAAGCCCGTGACGTCGTAACCCGCCTTGATCAGGTTCTCGGACATGGGGGAGCCCATGATGCCGAGGCCTATCCACGCGATCTTGGGGAGCTTGCTCATGGTGAGGGTGCCTCTCTGACTGCTCTGCTACGGCGGTGGGGTGGGCGCACGGCGGTGAGGTCGCGCTCCGCGTCGGCGCGGCGGTGAGGTCGCGCTCGGCGTCGGCGTGGCGCTCGGTGCCGGGGTGGCGCTCAGCGCGCCGCGCGGGCCTCGCGGGGGAGCCACGCGAAGGCCTCGGCGCTCGGCCGGTCGCCCGGCTTGTACTCCAGGCCGACCAGCCCCTCGTACCCGGCCTTGCCCAACTGGTCGAGGAGGTCCTCCAGCGGGACGCTCCCGGTGCCGGGGGCACCGCGGCCGGGGTTGTCGGCGATCTGCACATGGCCGGTCTTCGCGGTGTGCTCGGCGATCACCTTCGGCAGGTCCTCGCCGTTCATGGACAGGTGGTAGAGGTCCATCAGGAAGCGCGCGTTGCCGAGGCCCGACGCCTCGTTGACCCGGTCCACGACGCCGACGGCGGCCGGGGCCGACACCAGCGGATACAGCGGTGACTCCACCTTGTTGAGGGCCTCGATCAGCAGGATCGCGCCGATCCGGTCGGCGGCGCGGGCCGCCAGGACCAGGTTGTCCAGGGCCAGCGCGTCCTGCTCGGCAGGGTCCACGCTGTCGACGCGGTTGCCGTACAGGGCGTTGAGCGCCGTACAGCCGACGGACCCGGCGAACTCCGCGGCCACGTCGATGTTGGCGCGGAACCGCTCCGCCTCCTCACCCGGGATCGACAGGGCGCCCCGGTCGGGTCCCGGAAGCACTCCGGAGTAGAAGTTCAGCCCGGTCAGCTGGACGCCCGCGTCCTCCAACGCGCCCCGCAGGGCGTCCAGTTCGGACCGCGCGGGGGTGGGGGAGTCGACCCAGGGCCACCACAGCTCGACCGCGGTGAAGCCCGCCGCGGCGGCGGCCGCGGGGCGCTCCAGGAGCGGGAGTTCCGTGAAGAGGATCGACAGGTTGACGTTGAAGCGCTGCTCCGCGAATCCCATGGGGTCCCAGACGCTCCCTTCGATACCGGCTCAGTAATTCCATATTGCGGAAGTTTGTTTCTGCCTAATGGAAGATTGCCGTCGATGGTCAGGCCTTGTCAAGAGGGCTCGGCGGAAAACGGCACCGCGCAGTCCGTGATCACGGTGTCGCGGCGGATCCACTCGGGGCTGCTTCTGCACGGCGGTCGCCGACTTGTAGGTGTCGCCCACGCCGAACGAGGACATCCACACCAGACGCGACACGCCCTGTTCCTCGGCCGCGGCGATCACGGCCGTAGCGGCGCGGGTGAAGAGGTCGTCGGCGCGCACGGAGGTGCTTCTGCCGAGGGCCGAGATGACGGCGTCCTGGCCGATCATGGCCTTCGCGACGTCCTCGCGTGAGGTGGCGGCGGGCCAGGACGGTGACCGTGTCGCCGGCCGCGAGGCCCCGGTCGACGACGTGACGGCCGGTGGGACCGGTCGTGGCTGCGGCCACCACCCGTGCCGGCTCGGTTGGGTCGGTGCCCTGCCCGGTCAGAGCAGGAAGTCCAGCAGTGCCTTCGTCAGGGCTTCCGGGGCCTCTTCGGCCAGGAAGTGACCGATTCCGGGAATCACCAGTCCGGTGACGTCCGTGGCGAGCCGGCGCATGTCTGCCTCCGGGCCGGTGCCGGTGGCGTACTCGCCGCCGATGGCCAGGACCGGGATGCTCAGCGGGCCCTCGTCGCGCCAGCGCTGGACCTGCTCGGGCCATTCGTCGAGGGTGCGGTAGTACTCGAACACGGCGTGCAGGGCGGCCGGGTCGCGCAGCAGGTCGACGTAGACGTCCACGGCGTGCTGTGGGATGGCGTCGGGCCGGGCGGCCTTGGAGGTGAACTGGTGGCCGAAGTAGATCTCCTCGCGTCCGGCGACCATGCGTTCGTTGATGTCCTGCAGGCGGTTGAAGGCGAAGTGCCACAGGAACGCGTTGGTGGCCGCGTCCGAGATCAGCGGCGGGGACGGGGAGAGGCCGGGGAGGACGGACTCGCCGACGACGAGGCGGGTGACACGGTCGCGGTGGCTGGCGGCGAGGCCATGAGCGATGTTCATGCCCAGGTCGTAGCCGGCGACGGCGAAGCGTTCGTGGCCCAGAGCGGTCATCAGGTCGGCCATGTCGGCGGCCAACGTGACTGGGGTGTAGCCGGTGGCGGGCTTGTCGCTGCCGCCCAGGCCGCGGACGTCGGCGGCGACGACGGTGAAGTGCTCGGCGAGGGCGGGCATGACCAGGCGCCAGTGGTACCAGAACTGGGGCCAGGCGGGCAGGAGCAGCAGCGGCGGCCCGTCGCCGCCGACCACGGCGTGCAGGGTCAGATCACTTGTCTGGACGGTGTGGCTGGTGAACGTGTCGGCGAACCCGGCGGGCAGGTGCGGCACGTCAGTGACGGTGAACGGCATGGTGGGATCTCCTCGTGGCACAGGGATGAATATCGAGTCCGAGTCCCTCCCGTCCGGGTCCGTGCTCGTCCGGGATCTCTCCCGGGCAGAGTGGGTGCGCCGGACCGGCGAGGGCTCGTCCGGGGGTCAGGCGACCACGCGGTCGGCGGTGAGCTTGCGGGGGGTCTCGGCGAGGAGGGTGCGCAGCCGTGCCGCGGGCAGCGGGACGCCCGGGTCGAGCGGGTACGGCGTCTGCGGGAGAGTGCCGGAGCGGAGGTCCTCGCCCACCTGTGCCATGAATGCCCTCAGGACGTCGGGGTCGACGAAGTACGGCGCCGCGTACGGGTCGGTCTCCGGCTCGAAGCGCCAGCTCTCGGTCAGGGGGCCGGCGTCGACGGTGTCGAAGCCCAGTCGGCTGATCAGGTCGGCGGCACTGGTCTTGGCCTGGGGGTCGTCGCCGGCGATGGGCAGGGCGGTGCGGTCGGCGGCGCCTGCGGGGCGGGCCAGTTCGGGGATGTGGTGGTCGCTGATGTTGTTGAACGCCTTGACGAGCTTCGCGCCGGCCAGGTGTTCCTGGACGAGTTCGCTGGTGGTGGTCCTGCCCGAGTCGAGGGCCTCGATGCCTCCGTCGCGGAACGGGTAGTAGTTGATCGTGTCGAGCACGACCTTGCCCGCCAGCTCGGAGACGGGAAGCTTCTGGTAGGCGGCCAGCGGAATGCTCACCACCACCCAGTCGCCCGCTCGGGCCGCCTCCTCGGGGGTCGCGGCGCGGGCCCGCTCGCCGAGCTCTGCCACTGTCTCGGCCAGGCTCTCGGGGCCGCGGGAGTTGGACAGGACGACGTCGATGCCCGCCGCGATCGCGAGCCGGGCGACCTTCGTGCCGATTTTGCCGCTGCCGATGATGCCGAGTGTTGCCATGGAAGGGATCTCCTCGTCTCGCGGACCGTGCGGTCCGTGCCGACCGTGCGGTCTGTGCCGACCGTGCGGGCCGTCCCGACCGTGCGGGCCGTGTGGTCCGTGCCGATCGTGCAGACCGTGCGGTCCGTCGGTGTGTTGTGGGCGAGCAGGGCTCAGGCGGAAAACGCGCAGGCGAAGGCCGGGGGCCGCTCGCACCGCTGAACCGGAGCAACTGCTCCCCTTGAACGTAGCACAACCGGAGCACTTGCTCCGCAATGTTCCGGTGCCCTGTACCCTGAGGCCGTGACCCTCGCCGACCAGCCCACCCCCGCGCCCACCCCCGCACCCGGGCAGCCCGCCAAGCGCGGCCGCCGCGCCGACGCCGAGCGCAACCGTGCCGCGATCATGGAGGCGGCCGGCGCCGTCTTCGCGGAGCAGGGCGGCGCGGTAGACGTCCGGGAGATCGCCCGGCGCAGTGGCGTCGGCATGGGCACCCTGTACCGCCACTTCCCGACCAAGGACGACCTGCTCACCACCGTCCTGGAACAGCAGTTCACCGCCTGGCTCACCGACGCCCACGAGCAGGCCACCGCCACCGAGGACCCCTGGCAGGCCCTGACCGGGTTCTTCGAGCAGATGCTCACCACGCAGGCCCGCAACCGCGCCGTCGTGGAGAGCTACACCACCAACGGCGGCCCCAGCAGCTCATGCGCCCAGCGGTGCTACACGTTCATCGACGAGCTCCGCACCCGCTGCATGAACGTCGGCCTGCTGCGCCCCGACGTCACCACCGACGACCTGGTCCTGCTCAGCGGCTCCCTGAGCCAGGCCGTCCTGACGACCGGTGACAGCCACCCGGGTCAGTGGCGCCGCCTTCTGCGCATCTCCCTCGACGGCCTCAGCAGCCGCAACACCGAACCCCTGCCCGAGCCCACAACCCACACGGACACACACGGGAACGACTGACCGGGAAATCCTCAGGATTCTCGGTCAGCGATGCGAACCCGGATCCCTCCGCCGCCTCGGCGAACTCGACTGGTCAGCGACTGAATCCGGATATCACCGGCCTCCCCAGGCGGTGATGGCTCGTTCGACGTAGGACGAGACGCCGGCGTGCATGTCGGTTTCGGGGTCGAGGAGCCATTGCAGACCGATGCCGTCCAGCACGGCGGTGACCAACCGCACCTCGATCTCGATCTGCGCGGGGGAGAGGGGGGCGATCTCGCCGGCTTCGGCGGCTTCGCGCAGGTGCGCGGCGAGGGTGGCCAGGTTGGTGGTGTAGCGCCGGGTGATGAACGCGTGGGCCGGATGGGTCGGACTCGAGGCCTCGGCTGCGATGGTGGTGAACAACTCGAGCAGCCCTCGGTTGTCCTGGTGGGCGACCATGACCTCGGGCAGCCGCCGGAAGTAGTCCAGGCCGCTGACGTCGGTGAGGCTGTTGGCCACGGTCCGTCGGTCCCACTCCTCCAGCACGGCCGTGAGCAGGCCTTCCTTGCTCCCGAAGTGCTGGATCAGGGTGGCGTGGGTGACGCCGGCCTGCTCGGCGATCGTACGGAGGGACCCGCCGGCGAAGCCGTGTTCGCCGAAGACGTCCATGGCGATGCCGATGAGCTGCTCGCGTCGGCGGATCCCTGTGCGGTAGGGGCCCCGTGTTCTGGTCTGAGCACTGTCTGGCATGCCGCCAATCTCTCACGGCCGTTGCCGAAATATAACCGGTCGGTTAGCGTTGAGGCCGATACGGTGTGCGGCCGCCTGGGGCGGGGCTCCTCTGATCGCGTGCACGTTTCAACCCGCGCTGAAGCCCCCGGAAGGGAAACCCACCAGATGGAGTACTCGATCCTTGGTCCGGCCGGTGTGCGCGTATCCCGCATCTGTGTGGGCACGGCGACTTTCGGGGTGGCACCGAGTTCCCAGGACGCCGATGGTGTCGTGGGGGCGGCGCTGGATCTGGGGATCAACTTCTTCGACACCGCCGACGTCTACGGCTCGACCTCGACGTTCGACCGTCCCGGTGTTCCTCCGGCCTCGGAGCGCGAGTCCGCTGAGGAGATCCTCGGCCGTGCCCTCGCCGGGCGCCGGGATGAGGTGGTGCTGGCGACGAAGTCGGGGGAGCGCCGGTTCGACCCGGATGCGGGTCTGTCGCGCCGGTACGTCATCCAGCGGGTCGAGCAGAGCCTGCGCCGGATGCGCACCGACCGCATCGACCTCTACTACGCGCACTTCCCGGATCCGGACACGCCGCTGGAGCAGACTCTCGCGGTGTACGACGACCTGATCCGGCAGGGGAAGCTGCGGTACGTCGCCCTGTCCAATCACCCGGCCTGGCAGATGACCGAGGCTCTGTGGATCGCCGACGACCGACGGTTGGTGTCCGCTCCGGTGGCCGCGCAGGTGCAGTACAGCCTGCTGGACCGAAGCGCCGAGCGGGAGCTGGCCGCCGCGTGCGTGAGGTTCGGACTGTCGATCATCCCCTACGCGCCATTGCACGGCGGCCTGTTGGCCGGCCTGTCCGTGCTGGACCGCCCGATCTCCGGGAACAAGCGCTTCGGCGGTTCCGGATTCTCGGAGTCCGAGATCACGATCGCCCGCGAGCTCGACCGCCTGGCCCGTGAGTGGGGGCTGGGGATGCAGCAGGTTTCACTGGCCTGGCTGCTGTCCCGCCCTGCCGTGACGTCGGTGATCATCGGAGCGGAAACGGTCGAGGAACTCCGTGCCAACGCCTCGGCCGCTGATGTCGCACTCACCCGGGAACAGCTGGATGCGGTCTCTGCGCTGACCGCCGAGTCCGGGCCCTGACCAGAAGAGAGCGAAGGCGGGCCGCCTTCGCCGGCGGCCGCGAACCCGGCGACGGCTATGCCGGGCTGTTCGACGTGCGCGCGACGGACGGGCCTCATGCCCGGCATGACGTGTCGGCCGCGATTCGAGTCCGAGCGCGGCTGGGTCGGCAACACCCGGACCGAGGGGCTGCTCTGGGACAGAGCCTGCGACAACTGCTGTTAGGCGCGCTGCGTCACTAAATCCTCAAGGAGCACCGCGATCGTTTAACCGCGGTTGGCCATTGCGGAGTCCGTTAAGGTCGTGTCGGAGTGGCTGGGGCACACCAACACCGCGATGACCTTGAACGTCTCCAGTCACCTCCTCCCTGCGTCGGAGGAGCGGACACGGGCGGCGGTGGACAGAGCTCTCCGTGCGGTGGCGGGAGAATGTGCCCCCGATGTGCCCTCTCCAACGGAGGGTTGCGGGGACGTGCAGGTCAGAGTGGATGCCTTGGGGGCGCAGTGCGATTGAGAGTGGAGTTCACGACCGAGCCCTTCGATCTGGACGAGGCCCCGGCGCACGCGCTCGTGGCCCGTGAGGTCGTGGAGGCGGCAGAGCTGGACGCGGTCGACGTCGGCCCGTTCGGGAACACGGCGGAGGGCGGTGCCGACGCCGTGCTCACCGCCGTGGACACGCTGCTGCGCCGGACCCTGGCCTCCGGTGCCACCCGGATCTCGCTCCAGGTCAATGTGATCGGGGAGGGCGGCGCGTGACCGCCCCCGGTGACGAGCCCTTCGTCGCGGCCGTCAAGCCGCTGGTCGACGCCATGGGCGGGGTCATGCTGCCGCCCGGCGAGGCCGGCCCCGACGACGTCGTCCTCTCCTGGCAGGGCGCCGACGTCGTCGCCGTACGGCTGCCGCAGCTCGCCGAGTCGCTGGACCACATCCTGGCCGCGATGGAACGGCAGCGGGGCAAGCCGCTCGCCGACCTCGACCGCAGGGCCAAGCAGGAGGTCGTACGGATACTGGAGGCGCGCGGCGCCTTCTCCGTGCGCCACGGCGTGGAGACCGTCGCGAGCGCGCTCGGCGTCAGCCGCTTCACCGTCTACAACTACCTCAACCGCGAGAAAGAGGCCTGAGAGCCGGGGTCTCGCCGTCGTCCCGGCCCGTACCTCCGCGCCCCCGCCGCCGCGTTTTTCAACAAACTGTTGACGTGAGGGTGTCGTGAGGCGTTAGCTTGCCGTAGCCAGTCAGTCCAGCACCACGGCGACGGAGGCACCCGTGACTTCGCGTTCTTCGCGTTCCTCGACACCGGGCCTCGCCCGCTTCAACGCCCTGGAGCAGCACGCGGCAGCCGCCGCGCTCCATGAGGCGTGCGCCTCGGCGGAATGGGGGCGCAGGCTGCTCGCCGGCCGCCCCTACGCCACCCCCGAGGACCTCTTCACCGCCAGCGACGCCGCCATGGCCGAGCTGACCGAGGGGGACCTCGCGGAGGCGATGGCCGGACACCCCCCGATCGGCCGCCCGAAGCCGGGCGACCCGACCTCGGCCCGTGAACAGCGCGGGATGGCCGGCGCCTCCGACACGCTCAAGGCGGAGATGCTCGAACTGAACCTGGCCTACCAGGAGAAGTTCGGCCACGTCTTCCTGATCTGCGCCACCGGCCGTACCGGGGAGCAGATGCGCGACGCGGTCAGAGAGCGGATCGGCAACGCGCCGGAGCGGGAGCGCGAGATCGTCCGCACCGAACTGGGCAAGATCAACCGCATCCGCCTGGCCCGACTCGTCGAAGCCGAAGCCGAAGCCGAAGTCGAAATCGATGTCGCGGGGCCGGCCGCAGCCGCCACCGCAGCCGCAGCCGCCGCCGCAGTCGATGCCGAAGCCGAAGCCGAAGAGGAAGCCCGCCCATGAGCACGAGCACGACCGCCTCGGTGTCCACGCACATCCTGGACACCTCCTTCGGCCGCCCCGCCGAGGGCGTCGCCGTCCGCCTCGCCGCCCGCTCCGGGCGCGACGCCGAGTGGCGGGCGCTCGGCGGCTCGGCGACCGACGCCGACGGCCGCTGCAAGGACCTCCCGGCACCGCCGGAGGGCACCACCCATGTACGGCTCGACTTCGAGGTCGAGCCGTACCTCGAGAAGTCCGCGATCACGCAAGCCGATGCGCAGCAGGACGCCCCCGCGAACCGGGACAGCGGTGCCGTGTTCTTCCCCGAGGTCGTCATCACCTTCGCGGTGACGCCGGGCGAGCACTACCACGTACCGCTGCTGCTCAACCCGTTCGGCTACTCCGTATACCGAGGGAGCTAGCTATGCCCATCCTGGGACAGAACCAGTACGGCAAGGCCGAGAACCGAGTCGTCAGGATCACGCGGGACGGCGCCACCCACCACATCAAGGACCTGAACGTCTCCGTGGCGCTCTCCGGCGACATGGACGAGGTCCACCTCTCCGGCTCGAACGCGAACGTCCTGCCGACGGACACCACCAAGAACACGGTGTACGCCTTCGCCAAGGAGCACGGCATCGAGTCCGCCGAGCAGTTCGGCATCCATCTCGCCCGCCACTTCGTGACCTCCCAGCCGGCCATCCACCGGGCCCGCATACGTATCGAGGAGTACTCCTGGGAGCGCGTCGAGCACGGCAACGAGGGCGCGCACTCCTTCGTCCGCACGGGCCAGGAGACCCGGCTGACGCAGGTCACGTACGACGGCTCGGCGTGGGAGGTCGTCTCCGGCCTCAAGGACCTCACCGTCATGAACTCGACCGACTCCGAGTTCTGGGGCTACGTCAAGGACAAGTACACGACCCTGCCCGAGGCCCACGACCGCATCCTCGCCACCGAGGTCTCCGCCCGCTGGCGCTTCAACTGGACCGACGACACCCAGGAGATGCCCGACTGGGAGGCGTCCTACGGGCAGGTGAAGCGGCACCTGCTCCGCGCCTTCGCCGAGACGTACTCGCTCTCGCTCCAGCAGACCCTGTACCAGATGGGCGTACGGATCATCGAGCACCGCGACGAGATCGACGAGGTCCGCTTCTCCCTCCCGAACAAGCACCACTTCCTGGTGGACCTGGCCCCGTTCGGCCTGAAGAACGACAACGAGGTGTACTTCGCCGCCGACCGCCCCTACGGCCTGATCGAGGCCACCGTCCTGCGGGACGGGTGCGAGGCGAAGATCCCGGCCGACCTCACCAACCTCTGAAGGATCGATCCTCCGAAGGACGCACCCACCATGGCAGCCGTACAGCGCATCGTCATCGAGAACTGTTCCCTCGCGACGGTCGACGCCCACGACACCGAACACCCCACCGGACACCTCGTCATCGCCGGCAACCGCATCGAGTCGCTCGGCCCGGGCAAGGCTCCCGAGGGACTGCCGGACGTCGTACGCCGTATCGACGCGACCGGTCATCTCGTCACCCCCGGCCTGGTCAACACCCATCACCACTACTACCAGTGGATCACCCGGGGCCTGGCCACCGACCACAACCTCTTCAACTGGCTCGTCGCCCTGTACCCGACGTGGGCGCGCATCGACGAGCCGATGGTGTACGCGGCGGCCCAGGGCTCGCTCGCGATGATGGCCCGCGGTGGGGTGACCACGGCCATGGACCATCACTACGTCTTCCCCAAGGGCTCCGGCGACCTGTCCGGCTCGATCATCCGGGCGGCCCGCGAGATGGGCGTCCGCTTCACCCTCGCCCGTGGCTCGATGGACCGCAGCGAGAAGGACGGCGGTCTGCCGCCGGACTTCGCCGTCGAGACCCTGGACGGCGCGCTCGCCGCCACCGAGGAGACGGTCAAACGGCACCACGACGCGTCCTTCGGCGCCATGACCCAGGTCGCCGTCGCCCCCTGCTCCCCCTTCTCCGTCTCCACCGAACTCCTCCGCGAGGGCGCCGAGTTGGCCCGCCGCCTCGGGGTGCGGCTGCACACCCACGGCTCGGAGACGGTCGAGGAGGAGAAGTTCTGCCACGAACTCTTCGGCATGGGCCCCACCGACTACTTCGAGTCCACGGGCTGGCTCGGCGAGGACGTGTGGATGGCCCACTGCGTCCATATGAACGACTCCGACATCGACGCCTTCGCCCGTACGAGGACGGGGGTCGCCCACTGCCCCTCGTCCAACGCCCGGCTGGCGGCGGGGATCGCCCGCGTCCCGGACATGCTGGCCGCCGGTGTCCCGGTCGGCCTCGGCGTCGACGGCACCGCCTCCAACGAGTCCGGCGAACTCCACACCGAACTGCGCAACGCGCTCCTCATCAACCGCCTCGGCACCCACCGCGAGGCCGCGCTCAACGCCCGCCAGGCGCTGCGGCTCGGCACCTTCGGCGGCGCCCAAGTCCTGGGCAGGGCAGGGGAGATCGGCTCCCTGGAGCCCGGCAAGCTCGCCGACCTGGTCCTCTGGAAGCTCGACACCCTCGCCCACGCGTCGATCGCCGACCCGGTGACCGCCCTGGTCTTCGGCGCGGCGGCCCCGGTGACGGCGTCGTTCGTGAACGGCCGGCAGATCGTCGAGAACGGCCGTCTGCTGCACGCCGACGAGGACGCGATCGCCCGCTCCACCAGGGACGAGGCCCGGCGGCTCGCCCGGATCGCCGCCGAGGCGTGACTCGTTGAACTCTGGTCGAGGGGGACGGCCCTCGGCCAGAGCCGTGGACCCGGAAGCGGGTCCGCGGCAGCCGTCTCCGGGGCGCGCATGAGCGTGCGCGCCCCGGAACGGTGTCCGGGCCAGGTGTCCGGCCGGGTCAGCTCAGTGAGTAACTGTCCCCGTACACCTGCCAGTTGAGCGGCAGCGCCAGACCGAGGTTGCCCGCCGTCAGGAAGACCCGCTGGGCGGTCTCGACCCGGCTGACGTCGCTGTGGGCCTCCTCCTGTTCCATCGCCCACACCCGGGCGTCGAGGAAGGCGTGCAGATACGCCGTCTCGTCGCCGCCCTCGGCCGGGGCGGCCGCCTGGCGGAGGGCCCGGTCGCGGATGCCGCCGAAGCTGACGGCGTCGGTGCCGGGACCGTGCATGACCATGGCGTCGTAGTAGACGAACTGCCCCAGGGTGCCGAGACCGTCCTCCTCGGCCCGCGCCACCGCCGGGTCGAAGTAGACGCGGTCGCGCTCGTCGCGCTGCGCCGTGCGGAACGCGGTGGTCGCCGCGGCCTCGCGCCAGGCGTCCGGGAAGCCCGGGTCCAGGCCCTCGTGGGAGTCGGTGCCGTCCACCGCGCGCAGCGCCGGCAGATAGGCGGCCAGCGGATTGTCCGCGACCCGCTCGGTGTACAGCTCGACCAGGGCGAGCATGTCGCTCGTACCGGAGCAGAAACCGATGATGCCGCCCGTGTAGCCCCGGCCGTCGGCGATGTCCTCGATGTAGTCGTACTGCTCCTCCCAGTCCAGCGAGGAGTTCTCCGCACTGGACACCAGCCGCATGGCGAGGTCCTTCTTCGCCGGATCGTCGAGCCCGGTGTCCGTGGTGGTGGCCGCGTCCGCCGCCTGGTGTGCCAGGGCGGGGAGGGCGAGGAGGGTGGCGCCGAGGGCGGTCAGCAGCAGACGGCGGGATGCGGCTCTGGTGGGCGGCAACGACACGGGTGATCTCCAAGTAAGCGCGCTGTCAAGGGAGTTGGCGGTAGTCGAGGGTCGCGCGCGCGACTGGGAAACCCGTGAGGGTGCCGTGGCAGTGGGCTGTGATCCGTCAGGAGAGCGCTGTGAGCCGGTCCCGGACCTGTGTGGCGACCGCGTACGTGTCCCCGGTCGGCTCGGTCGCGAGTGTCCCCGGGTTCCGCGCCCAGCGGTCCTCCAGGGCGAACCAGTCGATCTTCTTCGGCGCCCGGCCCGCCGCCAGCGCGGCCCTCAGCTCCTCGAAGTACGTCGACCAGCGCAGCCGGTACAGCCCGCCGACCAGCCCCGCCCACTCCCGGTTGGCGTAGTCCCGCAGCCCCGCGTCGGCACCTTCGCGGGTGCCCCACACGGTGAGCAGCGACAGATTGTCGTACGCCAGCTCCGTCCGCTCGGCGGCGCTCGCACCCCAGGAACGGGCATCGGCGACCCAACGCCCCAGCAGATGACGGGAGTCGGTGGCCACCAGCCGGTCCAGCAGATCCATGAGCGAGAGCCAGTCACCGCTCAGCCGGTCGAAGCGGGCCCTGTCACCGGCGTCGTACGCGGCCTTGAGTTGCGGCAGCATGACCCGGCTGCGGTTGGACAGGGCCTGGCGGGCCACGTCGAGGAGATCGCGACGGTATGCCGAGGACGCCCGCAACTCGGCCCGCACCTTCAGCAGTTCGCCGAGCGCGGGCTCGAAGTCGACCGCGCTGTAGCGGAGTTGCTTCGGGGACCAGCGGCCGGCCCGTACGACGTTCAGTGCCGGACGGGCGGCGAAGAGGCCGTCGGCGCCCTCGCTCCACGAGTCGGCGCGGGTGGTGCCGTACGCGGTCCGGCGCAGGATGTCCCAGGCGGCCTCGGCGTGCGGGTCGAGGGCGCCGTAGCGGGCGTGCGCCCACTCCGCGAACCAGGTCTTGAGGTCCAACTCGCCTTCTCGCCAGGCGAGTTCGGAGAAGAGTGCGAAGGCGGCCGGGTTGTTGTCCGCCGCCTCCGGCATGAGGGCGATCCCGTGCAGTTTGCTGCCGGCCTTGGTGCGCCACTTCTCGTACAGCGCGGCCCAGTCGGGGGTGTTGGCGCCGAGCGCGGTGTGGCCGCCGAAGTTCCAGATCGAACCGAAGGCGTAGGGGGTGTCGCCCCAGTCGGCCTCGCGGTCGACGACCGTGGGGAAGCGGTCGGAGAGGCCGTCCACGACGAGCATCCGCTCCTTGTCGACGGCGTCGACGATCGCGCGCGGCGGGTTGTGCTGCCAGCCGAGGATCACCCAGGTGGCCCCCGGGTGGGACCGCTGGAGCGCCCGCTCGACACCCTTCGCCGCGTCGGCGACCGGCACGTCACCCGGGTCGCCGCCCTCGTGCAGCAGGTCCATCTTGTACAGGGTCGACGGGCCGAACATCTCGTCCTGCACCCGGTAGAAGGCCGCCGCCACCCGGGCGAACTCGTCCGTGCGCGGGTCCAGCCAGTCGGGGCGTGCGAAGCCCATCCAGTCGCCCTGCGGCACGGTCCGGGCCCCCGGCACCTTCTCGGCGAACCCGGCCGGGACCGTCCCGAAGTAGCCGGGGAACACCGGCGTCATCCCCAGCTCACGGGCCCGGTCGGCGATCCGGCGGCCGAGGACGGCCCGCGCGTCCAGGAGCTGCCGGGAGACGGGGGAGGGGAAGGCGGACAGGTTCTGCAGCAGCCACCACGGCTGGTGCGCCGGGCCCGGCACCCACTCCCGCAGCTCCTCCTCGCCGTACCCGAACTCCTGGAACACCCGGTGGTACAGCGCGTCCGCGCCCGCGTAGACAAGAACCTCGTTGTAGCCGTGCAGCGCCAGCACGTCCAGCTCGCGCTCCCAGTACGTCCAGTCGAGGTACGCGCCCGTGTAGCCGTCGTTGGTGTCGTTGAGGGCGAAGCGGTGGGTGACGTTGGCCTCGCGGCTTACGGTCCCGTCGAGGCCGGGCAGCTCACGCGGCAGGAGGTTCGTCTGTTCGCCGGCCCAGTTGATCTCGGCGTGCGCGATATTCCTCAAGTACCAGTTGAGTCCGGTGAGTTGGGTGGCGGGCGTGTCCCCGACGACGGTGATGCGCCCGGTGGTCCCCGAGACCCGGAAGGTGTCCCGGTCCCCGCCCTCCGTGAAGGTGATCTGCCGCCAGTGGTCCGGCAGCAGCCGCCGGGCCGTGACCGAGGCCGTGCGCCGTGCCTTGTCGGTGCGGGGCGCGTCGTCCGAGGGGATCGCGCGGGCCGACGTACAGGCGGCGACGGCGGGACCCGCGGCGAACGCGGCGAGCAGGGCACGGCGGGGGAGCGGCATCGTGTCTCCGGGGTGCGGTGGGGGTACGGAGTGGGAGGAATACCCGCCGAAACCACACTTGTGCACAGACACAGGGCCACACGGGGGAGAACCTGCCATGAACGGCTCCTTCCGCCGCGTCGGACCCTACTGCCGAGCGCCGTCCCAGGCCATCAGGTTCGCCAGCAGCTCCGCCTGCTCGATCGCGTCGTCCAGGGCGTGGTGGGTGTGGGGGCGCCGGGAGAGCAGATGCGGGGGCATCGACCGCTTGGAGACCGTCCGCAGGGGGACCCCGGCCTTCGTCGCGTACAGCGTCTTCATGTCCAGGCACCCCGAGTGCCCGAAGGGGCTCTCCCCGGTGAAGCGGATCAGATACCAGTACAGGAACGTCCAGTCGTACGAGGCGGGGTAGCCGCACATCACGGGTTGCGCCTCGCCGCTCACCTCGCGCACCCAGGAGCCGAACTCCCGCAACGCGACCCTCGGATCATGCCCCTGGTCCGCCAGCAGCTCCCGGTCCAGCCCGCTCACCGCCAGCGCCTCCGGCACGAACTCCTCACTGATCGGCCGCAGTTCACGGTAGAACGTGCGCCGTCGGGGATCGGTCGCCGTGAACCCGTTCGCGTCATGCCGCCCCGCGACGGCCGCCCCGAAGCTCACCATCGAATAGGGCCCCGGGATCGGCCCGTCCGCCTCGACATCGACGGAGATGTAGAGACTGGGCTTGATCCTGCGTTCTGACATACGACGATCATGACGCCCGACCGGTGGGCGACGCATCCGGATTTCAGGGCCGGGCGAACGCCTGGCAGGGCTGGGGCCCCGGCAGTCGGCCGGTGAAGAACGACGTGGGAGGCACGCCCATCAGGGCGCGGAAGTCGGCCGCGAGATGCGACTGGTCGTAGTACCCGGTGGCGGCGGCGAGTCGCGCCCACGGGACGGTGGGTGACCTGTGGCTGAGGACGTGCCGCAGACGGGCGATGCGGGCGAAGTGCTTCGGGGACACCCCGACCCCCTCCGCGAAGAGATTGCGCAACTGCCGCTCGCTGACGGCGAACCGCCGAGCCAGTCCGCCCACCCCCTCCGGGAGCCGGCCACCCCCTGCCGAGACGGAGCGGACCGCCGAACGCACCAACGCGGTACGGGCGTCGGTGAGGGCGGCCGGGCGCGTCGCCCGCAGGACGGCCGCGAGCCGGGCCACGACGAACTCCGGCTCCACATCACGGAGTTCATCGGCGAGACGGCGGGCCCGGGGGGCGGGGAAGTCGTCGAGCCGGATCACCCTGCCCACGAGGTGGGCCGCCGCGACGCCCAACAGCGGCCCGGCGGTGCCCGGTTCGAGAGGCAGCCGCACACACGAGGCAGGCCGTTCGCTCAAGTGGTACGAGGCGCGGGTCCGGGGACCGACCACCATGGCCGTACGGTCGCCGTCCCCGCTCCGGCACCCCCGTACCCAACATGACGGGCTCGGGCAGACAGGGCGTGGTCGACCCGCGCGATGTGTCGGAGGCCGCGGTGGAGGCGCTGCTCACCTCGGCGCACGCGGGGCGGACGTACACCCTGACCGGTCCGGAGGCGCTCTGCACCGCGGACCAGGCCGCCGTCCTCGCCTCGGTGCTCGGCCGCCCGGTCGCGACCACCGACCTCGCACCGGACGAGACCCGGGCCCACCTGGTCGCGGCGGGGATGGGCGACACCTACGTGGAAGGGGTCGTGGCCGGCGCCACCTACGTACGCGACGGCGGTGGCGCCGAGATCACCGAGGACGTGCCACGCATCCTGGGCCGACGGGCCCGGACCTACCGGGTGTGGGCGGAGGACCATCGGGGGGCCTTCGGCGATATCGCCGAGTCGCGTGCGTCGTATGACGCGGAACGCCAACCTGACGGTACGTCAATATGAGTAGTTTTCCCCCTTCGGGAACCCCTTGTGCCGGACGACACGTTGTCGGTAAAAGGGATTTATCCGAATGATCGCTTCGCGTCCGGTGGGGGCCGGTACCGACGGGGAGAACCGGAAAGTCCGGTTGTGACCGTTCGCGGAGCCGGGGGACAGAACGGGGACACACATGGTGCATCGACACCATCGCGAGACCTACTACGTCGTCAACGAGGGCCGGATCCTGGAGTTCGAGAAGGGGGAGGCGATCGCGCGCGTACCGAGCGCGACCGAGCAGCAGATGGCCTTCCGCTTCTCCCGGTTCGGCGAGAAGGGAGTCCAGCTCGACGAGGCACTGCTCGGCAAACTGGCCGTGGCCATGACCACGGGCACGGGCGGCGCCGACCCGGACTCGGGGGAGCCCGGCGCGTCGATCCCGGCGGGGTTCACGTATCTCGGTCAGTTCGTCGACCACGACCTGACCCTGGACCGCACCCAGGTGGGGCTGGGTGAACCGGTCCCGGTCGAGGACCTGGTGCAGGGGCGCAGCCCCGCCCTCGACCTCGACTCGCTCTACGGCATGGGCCCGCACCACGCGGGCAGCGCCCGCTTCTACGAGTCGGGCGGCCGTCTGCGGATGGGTACCACGCTCGGCGTCGGCTTCCCGCCCGAGTCCACGTCCAACGTCGACCACGCGGGCTTCGACCTGCCGAGGGCCGGCGAGGCCGCCGGTGGCACCCGGGCCGACAAGCGCGCCCCGCTCATCCCGGACGCGCGCAACGACGAGAACCTGGCCGTCGGCCAGCTCCACCTGGCGTTCATCCGCTTCCACAACCGGGTGATCGACCTCCTCGCCGAGCGCGGGGTGCCTGAGCACCGGCTGTTCCAGGCGGCCCGGGACATCGTCGTCAAGCACTACCAGTGGGTGCTGCGCACCGACTTCCTGCCGCGCATCGTCGACCCGGACATCGTCGAACGGGTCTTCACCCGAGGGCGCAAGCACTTCGAGCGGCCCGGGTACACCCGGCCCGGCGACTTCCCGACGATGCCCATCGAGTTCTCGGTGGCGGCCTACCGGCTCGGGCACAGCATGGTGCGCGGGGCCTACCAGTGGAACAGCGTGTTCCGCGCGGGCGGACCCGGGCCGATCGCCTCGCTCGGGCTGCTGTTCCGGTTCAGCGGCACGGCGGGCAACCTCACACCGGGCCCGGACGACCTGAGCGACCTCGACGACCCCAACTCGGGGGAGAACCTGCGGCTGCCGAGCAACTGGATCGTCGACTTCCGCCGGCTGTTCGACTTCGGCGAGATCGGCCGGGACGACCTGGTGGTGCCCGAGGGCGAGTTCAACGTGGCCAAGCGTCTCGACACGCTTCTCGTCGACCCGCTGTCCACGCTGCCCACCGGCACCTTCGACGGCCGTGGCCGCCCGGCCCCGCCGGCGATCCAGCGCAACCTGGCGTTCCGCAACCTCGTGCGGGCCTCGATGGTCGAGCTGGCCACCGGGCCGCAGCTGGCCGCGCAGATGGGCTTCAAGCCGCTCACGGAGGACCAGATCCTGCGGGGCAACGGCGGCGCCGTCCTGGAGGGCCTCACCGACACCGAGCGCGCGCGGCTCGTGGAGCACACACCACTGTGGTTCTACGTCCTGCGCGAGGCCGAGGTGAACGAGGCCCGCCCCGGCAGCCTCACGGGCGTCGGCGGCACGCTCGTCGCCGAGGTGTTCCACCGGGCGATCGAGGGCAGCCGCAGGTCGATCGTGAAGCACCCGGGCTGGCGCCCGAGCCTCCCGTCCCACAAGAAGGGCCGGTTCACCATGACGGACCTGCTCCTCTTCGCCTTCGAGAACGACCCTGAGCTGCTGAACCCGCTGGGCTGAGCGACCACCGGGACTGGCGGACGGCGTTCGTCTGCGGGCCCGGTGGGGGTTGATCGCGCAGTTCCCCGCGCCCCTGAAAAGCGCGGGGAACTCCGTCCGGTGCGGCGGGTGCCTGGTCCGGGCAGTCGATGTCAGCGTCGGGTGAGAGGATCGCGAGATGCCTCTGCCTCAGCCCGATGATCTGACCTCGCTGGTCCTGCGTACCGACTTCGGTGACGAGAGAGCCTGGGACGCGGTTCGCGCCGCCCTCGACGCGGCTGGCGAGTACCCCCATGCCACGTTTGTCAGCGAGTTCCGCTTCGCCGGCGTGGAGGTTCAGGCCTTGATGGCTGAAGAGACGGCTGCGGACGAAGGCGACCAGGTTGTCCACATGTTTCTGGCGGACGCGGCCACGATGAGGGATCCGGGGCACCCCCTCCTGGCCGTGGACCTCTCGGACGAGCCCGGGCGGGTGTTCAGGGTCCCCGCCAGGTGGTTTCCTGACATCTCCGCCAACCTCAGCATCGCCAACATGAACTTCGCGGAGTTCGCCGACGCCGCTGATGAATCAGGGACCTTCCGCGGCTTTGACGAGGACTGACGCCCTTTCGTCGAGAGCAGGTCGATTGTCGCGAGGCGGATCATGGCTTCGGCGCGGGTGGGCCTTCGCGATCTGTGGGAGCACGTGCATGCCGCCTGCGTTCGGGGGCAGCTGGCTTGAGGCACTGCGCAGGAGGCAGGCGCCGATACTCGGTTGATGTCCGACGAGCTCCTGGGGAGACTCCGGTCCGTGACCAAAGCCGCGCGCGACCTCGCCCTGCAGCACTTCGTATGGACGGACGGCCATGCTGACGTGTGGGCGATCTTCCGAGACGCCGAGGCACTGAAGGCGGTCGTCAAGGCGCTTGTGGAGCCCTTCCGGAATGTCGGCGTCACCGTGGTCTGCGGCGTCGAGTCACGGGGTTTCCTTCTCGGCGCCGCCGCTGCGGTGGAAATGGGGGTTGGCTTCGTGCCGGTCCGTAAGGGGAACGGGCTGTTTCCCGGCGAGAAGGTCGAGCGTCGGGCGGAGCCGGATTATCGGCAGCAACGGCATCGCCTTCGGCTTCAGCGGTCTGCGCTGAAGCCGGGCGACAGGGTGCTGTTGGTCGACGACTGGATCGAGACGGGGAACCAGGCAGCCGCGGTCAGGGACATGGTCGCGGAGTGCGGCAGCGACTGGGCTGGTTGCAGCGTCATGGTCGATCAGCTCAGTGACGAACGGAGACAGGCGGTCGAGCCGGTCCAGGCTTTGCTGGCCTTCGATGACCTTCCGCTGTACCGGGTTGACGAGCAGACCGGTCCTTGACGGTCGGCAGCCGGCCGCGGACAACCCCACGAGGAACGCGGAGTACGACGGGCGCGGCCAAGGCAGGGGCGCGGGGAACTGCGCGATCAGCCCACCGGACCCGCGCCCAAATAATCGGCCCCCGCCCCCTAGGCCCGCCTCGGCGAGGCCAGCACATACCGTTCCCGGGTCCGGGGATCCGTGTGCTCGCTGACCTGCCAGCCCGCCCGATCCAGTGTCAGCGCGCAGGCCCGCAGGGTGTCGGGGTCCGGCTCGCGGACGGCGACGGCCTCGGGCTGGGGCGTGGCCCGCACGCGGTAGCCCTCGGTCGCCGATCCCGGCGCCGGCCGGTGACCCGCCGCCTCCAGGGCCAGCGCGGCGGACCGCACCAGATGCGTCCGCTCCCAGCCGCAGGGGCGGTCCACGGCCCCGTCCGGATTGGTCATCCGGCGCAGTTCCAGCAGTCCTTGCCAGGCGCTGTGCACCTCACGTGTGCGGGCCGGCCCGTCGGCCGTGGCCTCCTCACCGCCGACCCGCGCGGCGAAGACACCGGTCTCGGCGGGGGCGGTGTCCTGCGGGGCCGCCTCCGTGACCTCGGCCGGCGCCGTCTCCCGTACGCGGTGCCCGGCCGGGGTCAGGAAGTGGTCGTGGGGCGGGCGTGGATGCCGGAAGGCCAGCCCCCGCTTCACCAGCGCCGTGAGCTGGGCCTCCGTACCCCTCAGCCGCCCGGTCACGGTATCGGCGGCCTCGATGATCCGCCGCTGGACGGCGGTCGGCGGTCGTGTCACAACACCCTCCCTCGGCCTTCCTCAGCCCCCGTCGGTCTCCCTCGGCCGACCCACTCGAAGACTACGAGGCGGGTCTGACATTCCAACCCGCGATGACCGGACGGCCGTGTTCCGTGCCGAGGCGGCAGACCGTGCCCGTGGCCAGCTGGAACAGTGCGCCGCCGGAGGCGGGGAGGCCGAGGTAGCGGGCGGTGAGGACGCGCAGGAAGTGGCCGTGCGCCACGAGCACCACGCTCCCCTCGGTGTTCCCCAGAGCCGCGTGCGCCTTCGCCAGCATCCGGTCGGCACGCGCCCCGACCTCCTCCGGGCCCTCACCAGGATGCTCCGGCGGCCCCGGCGCGACCCCGTCCGTGAAGAGGAACCACTCCGGCCGGGTGCGATGGATCTCGACGGTCGTGATGCCCTCGTACCCGCCGTAGTCCCACTCGACGAGGTCCGCGTCGACACGCGCCCCGCCGAGCCCGGCCAGTTCGGCCGTCTCCCGGGCCCGCTTGAGCGGGCTCACGAAGACCGCGCCGACGCGGTGCGAGCCGAGCAGCGGGGCAAGACCGCGCGCCTGCTCACGGCCGTGGTCGGTCAGTGGGATGTCGGTCCAGCTGGTGTGCTGCCCGGACGCCGACCACTCGGTCTCACCGTGCCGCACAAGAAGAAGATCACCCATGCCTCCAGGCTACGAGCCCGCCGCACCTACGGCGTCCGCGCCTCACAGGGCACGCGCCCACCGCTCCAACTCCGCGAACTCCTCCTCCCGAAGCCCCCGGCGCGGATCGATCCGCAACAGCAGGGCCGCCGCGTCGTGGTGCTCGGCCGCATGCCGTACGTCGAGGTCGGTGATCATGTCGTCGACCCAGACGAACGGCCGCCCCGCCGCCCACGCCAGGACCTGCCGGGTCTTCCAGTACAGCCCGTCCGGCTCCTCGGCGAAGAGGTTGCCGAACTCGATGACCGGCAGATCGCGCGGCAACCCGATCACCGGCCCGATCATCTCGTTGGCCTCGTGCATCCAGGTCGTCGCCCACGCCAACTCGTAGGGCAGCGCGAGCAGTCGCTCCCCGTGCGCCGGGTTCAGCCGGATCCGCAGCCCCCGGCGCAGCCGCCGGGACCCCGGTTTCTGTCGCGAGGACCAGTTGGAGGGGTGCACCCGGCGGGTCACATACCCGCGGGGACGCCATATTCGGGCGCCGAACGGGTTGAGGGGGCCGTCGACGTCGAGGAGAAGCAGCGGACGGTCAGTCATGGGGAAGGGCTACCCAGCACGGAGGTACGGTGCGCCTCTCGTCGTCGCTCAGGGTGAGTTCAGCAGTGCGAGTTCAGCAAGGTGACAACCGGCAGCGGGCGGCGGTGCCGGCGTCGTAGCCGCCAAGAGGCGGTGACCAGGACGGCCCGCGCGCTGAGGGTCAGGACCACCACCGGGCCGAGCAGGCTGACGGCCGACTCCCGTAACAGAAGGTCGTCCAGACAACGGGTCGTGGTGCCCGGATCACCGGCGGCATCGGCGGCATCTGCGGTCTGGGCGGATCGCATCTCACATGGAATGCGTCATCACTGTCGATATCCGCTCAGGAACCGTCCGATCCGGCTGATCGCCGCGTCGAGGTCGTCGGCGTGGGGGAGGGTGAGGATGCGGAAGTGGTCGGGGGTGGGCCAGTTGAAGCCGGTGCCCTGGACCACCTGGATCTTTTCCCGGAGGAGCAGGTCCAGGACGAACTTCTCGTCGTCGTGGATCTTGTGGACCTTGGGGTCGAGGCGGGGGAAGGCGTACAGCGAGCCCTTCGGCTTGACGCAGGAGACGCCGGGGATCTCGTTGAGCTTCTCCCAGGCCACCGTGCGCTGTTCGTACAGCCGGCCGCCCGGGGCGGTCAGGTCGAAGATGGACTGCCGGCCGCCGAGCGCGGCCTGGATCGCGTACTGGGCGGGCGCGTTGGCGCACAGGCGCATGGAGGCCAGCATGGTGAGGCCCTCCAGGTAGTTCTTCGCGTGCTGCTTCGGGCCGGTCACCACCAGCCAGCCCGAGCGGAAGCCCGCCACCCGGTACGTCTTCGACAGGCCGCAGAAGGTGAGGACGACCAGGTCGGGGGCGAGCGCCGCGACCGAGTGGTGCACGGCGTCGTCGTACAGGATCTGGTCGTAGATCTCGTCGGCGAAGACCATCAGGCCGTGGCGGCGGGCGAGGTCGAGGATGCCCTCGATGATCTCCTTCGGATAGACCGCGCCGGTGGGGTTGTTGGGGTTGATGATGACCACGGCCTTGGTGCGGTCCGTGATCTTCGACGCCATGTCGTCCAGGTCCGGGTACCAGTCGGCCTGTTCGTCGCAGAGGTAGTGCACCGCCTTGCCGCCGGCGAGCGTGGTGACCGCCGTCCAGAGGGGGAAGTCGGGGGCGGGGATCAGGATCTCGTCGCCGTCCTCGACCAGCGCTTGTACGGCCATCGAGATCAGCTCGGAGATGCCGTTGCCGAGGAAGACGTCGTCGACGCCGACCTCCAGGCCCAGGGTCTGGTAGCGCCCCGCCACGGCCCGGCGGGCGGAGAGGACGCCGCGGGAGTCGGTGTAGCCGTGCGCCTGGGGGAGCATCCGGATCATGTCCTGGAGGATCTCCTCCGGCGCCTCGAAGCCGAACAGCGCGGGGTTGCCGGTGTTCAGGCGCAGCACGCTGTGGCCCGCCTTCTCCAGTGCGTCGGCGTGCTCGATCACCGGGCCGCGGATCTCGTAGCAGACCTCGCTGAGCTTGTTCGACTGCCGGAACTCCATGCGCGCTCGCCCCTCCGGTTTCGTGTGTTGCTTGGTTTTACCAAGTTCGGGCTTGGAAAGTCCAACGACATGTCTAGACTGCGTCGCATGTCACCACGCCGAAGCTACGACCAGTACTGTTCCGCCGCGCGCGCCCTTGATGTCGTGGGCGACCGCTGGACCCTGCTGATCGTCCGTGAACTGCTGGCCGGGCCGCGCCGCTACACGGATCTGCACGCCGACCTGCCGGGGGTGAGCACCGATGTACTCGCCGGGCGGCTGAAGGACATGGAGCGCGACGGGCTGACCACGCGGCGTCGGCTGCCGCCGCCGGGGGCGGTGTACGTCTACGAACTCACCGGGCGCGGGCGGGAGTTGCTGCCGGTGGTGCAGGCGTTGGGGGCGTGGGGGGAGGGGGTGCTCGGTGAGCGGCGGGCCACGGATGCGGTGCGGGCCCATTGGTTCGCGCTGCCGTTGCTTCGGGCGCTGGACGGGTTCGGTGCTGGGCTGGTCGAAGTTCGGTTGGAGGAGGGGGAGTTCCATGTGTGGGTCGGTGGGGAGGGGGAGAGGGAGGGGCGGGCGGTGTATGGGGACGGGCCGGTGGGCGTGGACGCGGATGTTCGCCTGACCCTCGACGCGGGCACCTGCGGTGAGCTGAGCCGGGGGGAGTTGGGGTTGAGGGATGCGGTGCGGTTGGGGCGGGTCGGGGTGGTGGGGGAGGGGGCGTTGGCAAAGGAGCTGCGGGAGGGGTGAGTGGGGCGGGGTGGGTGAGTGGGGCGGTTGGGGTGCGTTGTCGGGCACGGGCCCGGTGGGGCTTCTCGCGCAGTTCCCCGCGCCCCTAAAAGCCCAGGCCCCTGCGGGCCTGAAAGCCCAGGCCCCTGCGGGCCTGAAAGCCCAGGCCCCTGCGGGTCTGGAAGGCCGGGCGTCTGCGGGTCTGGAAGGCCAGGTGCCTGCGGGTCTGGAAGACCTGGTGCCTGCGGGTCTGGAAGGCCAGGCGTCTGCGGGCCTGAAAGCCCAGGCCCCTGCGGGCGTGGAAGGCCGGGCGCCCGCGCCCCTGGAGGGCCAGCCCTCCGTGGGCTGAAAGGCGACCGGGGATGGGGCTGAAAAGCGGGGGGCGTAGCCCCGGCTTTTCAGGGGCGCGGGGAACTGCGCGAGAAGCCCCGCCGGCCCGCGGACGAAATCGCACCTCCATCGCCCCGGCAAAGGGCCCGCCGAACCGGCATGGTTCGGCGGGCCCTGGTGAAGGCGCGGAGCGGTCACGCTGTCGGTGGTGGGGCTTGAACGGGGCGGCCCGACCCCCGGGTCAGGGAGTAACCCCCGATGCCCGCCAGCGCGGCGAACACCGCGCCGAGTGCGGTCCACACCCACCGGTCGCTCCACCAGCCGGAGGCCCACCCGTCGTCGGGTTCGAGGGAGGAGAGGACCGCCTCGGTGGAGGAGTCGGCGTCCTCCTCGTCCTGCCCGGAGGTGACCGCGATGCCCGGAACCAGCGGCTGTGCCAGCGAACCGTCGACCGCCGCCGCACCGCCGATGTCCTTCGAGGCGACCTCGACCGACGTGCTGACCGGCAGCCCCAGATCACCCGTGGCCAGCCGGATCGTGGTCAGCCGGAGGTAGTACGTGCCCGGCAGCGGATCGTCGGCCCACGGCTCCGACCAGGCCCGCACCGTCCGCAGCGTGCAGGACAGCTCGACGGAGTCGGCCCCCGCCGCGGCGGTCCGGGTCTGCGCGCCGTACTGGCAGGCCTGGCGGCGCCGCAGCCCGTCGTACACGTCGATCTGCCAGGTGGACGAGGACCGCGCCCCCTCGGGCAGTTTCACACTCGCCCGTACGGTCGGCCGCTGCCCCGCGTCGGCCGGGAACGACCAGTACAGGTAGTCGCCGGTCGAGGCGCTCGCCGTCGCCTTCTGGCCCTGCTCGAACTCCGCGGCCGTACGGAAGGAGGTGCCCGCCTCGGTGGGCGCCTCCCCGTCCTCCGAGGCGCTCGGGGAAGGGGTGGAGTCGGCCACGGCCGGGGCCACGGCCAGGCCCAGCATCAGCAGGGCGGCGCTCAACGCACGTGTGATCCGCATCAGTTGGTCCTCCAGACCGCGACCCGCCAGCGTGACAGCCAGCCCCACAGCACACCCGCCAGGAACCCGACGAGCACCAGCACACCGAGCAGCCACCAGCCGCGGCCGAGGCCGAAGGAGGCCACGTCGGCGGACCGGTCCGGCCCGTCCACGATGTCGACGGTGACCTCAAGCGGCAGACCGGGCGTGGTCTTCACACCACTGGCCGGCGAGTAGGAGTGGGTCACCTGGAGGCACACGGTCTCGGCGGCGTCCTCGTCCTCCTCGTCCTCGGCCTCCGCCTTCGGATAGCGCAGCCCGGTGGAGATGGCGTCGGTACGGCCGTTGCCGGCCGCCTCACCGCGTACGATCTCGCGGTTCTTGGTGGTCACCGCGCGCAGCAGCACCCCGTAGTCGGGGTTGACGTCACGGTCGGCCGCGACGCTCACCGAGGCCCGCAGTTCCTGACCCGGTTTCACATCGACGCGGTACCAGCGCTGTTGGGCGAACTCCTCGCGGTCGGTGTACAGGCCGGACGTGAGGGTGGGCGCCTCGGCGCACGCGTCCGCGCCCTCGACGGCCTTCGGCACGACCACCGGATCGGCGGCCCGGTCGACCAACTGATTGACGCGGTCGGTGAGTTCGTCCCGGTGCTCGATCGACGTGTACGAGCCGCCGGTCGCCTCGGCGATACAGCTCAGCTGGAGCCGCATCTTGGCGTTCGGGACCAGACCGAGCGTGTCGATGGTCAGCCCGATGCCCTTCGCCGCGATCTCCCGGGCCACCTCGCACGGGTCCAGCGGGGCGCAGGTGTCCTCGCCGTCGCTGATCAGCACGATGCGCTTGGTGCCCTCGCCGCCCTCCAGGTCGTCGGCGGCCTTCAGCAGCGCCGGGCCGATCGGGGTCCAGCCGGTCGGCGCGAGCGTCGCCACCGCCGCCTTCGCCTCGGTCCGGTCCAGCGGCCCCACCGGGTAGAGCTGCGCGGTGTCCTTGCAGCCCGTCTTCCGGTCGTCGCCCGGGTAGTTCGCGCCCAGGGTGCGGATGCCGAGCTGGACCTCCTCGGGCGTGGCGTCCAGCACCTCGTTGAACGCCTGCTTCGCCGCGGCCATCCGGGACTGCCCGTCGATGTCCTTGGCCCGCATCGAACCGCTCACGTCCAGCAGGAGGTTGACCTTGGGCGCCAGGGCCGTGGTCTCGTCGGCGACGGCCGTGGACGGGACCGCGATCCCGGCCGTCAGGACGGCGAGCAGGACGAACACCCCTGCCGCCAGCCGTTGTCTTGTGATCATCGGCGGATCCTATTGATCCGGAGGGCCACCCTTCAAAACGAGACCGGCCATCTCTCCGAACGAGACCGACTGTTGGTGAGTCGTTCACCGCAGCGGACTCGGCACCTCCGCCCAGATGTCCCCCGGCCGCTCCGGCGAAAGACGCATCAGCGTCAACGCCTTCGTCGGTACCGGCCCCTCCAGCAGCGTGCCCAGATCGGGCGTGCGCGGCAGGTCCCGTACGGCGGTGGCGAGCGCCTCGCGCAGCACGGGCGTCGAACCGGCCGTGGCGCCGAGCGTGCCCGTGATCAGGGCCCCGAACAGCTTGCGGCGCAGCGTCGTCTCGTCGTCCGTGATGATCCGCCCGGACATGGCCGGGGCCGGAACGCCGTGGCGGGCGAGGCGCGCGGGGCTGACCCGGATGTCCGCGAGGTCACGGTAGACGAGGCGGCGGGGGGCACCCGACGGGGACAGGACCACCAGGAGGTTCTGGCCGTGCGCCTCCAGGGCCACGCCCAGGTCGAGCAGCCGGAGGGAGACCGTGAGCGCGAGTCGGGTGAAGTCCGCCAGCCAGGACGGCGACCGGGGCAGCTCGGTCGTCGCCAGCGCGGCCACCGGCAGGACCCGCTCCCCGGTCGCCGTGTCCGCGTACGTCTCCGGCGACTCCCGCAGCACCGCCGCCAGATCGGGCGAACCGGCGGTGACCGCGCCGAGCGTACGGGTCACATGCAGCAGCCCGTCCGTGCGGGCGGCGACCTCGGCCATGAAGTCCGACACGATCGCCGAGGTCTCGATCGAGTAGACGGAGATGTCCCGCACCGAGGAGGTCAGCCGGGCACTCAGCGCGGTCTTCACATGAGGTGCGTGCGGCTGGGGTGTGTGCGGCCCGCCGTCCGCGAGGGCGAGCGTCCGCAGGGACATCAGCGGATGCGCCTCGATCACCTCACCCAAAGGGCACTTGAGCACATGCGCCGCCTGCCACGGATGCACCGGCACCAGCACCCGCCCGCCGTCCCGGAACCGCTCCGGCCACTCCCCGACGACCAGCGCGTCCTCCACCGGCGCCAGCCCCAGCCGCACCACCTGCCGGTGCTCCGGCCCGTAAGCGAGCTGGTCGCACGCCGAAAACCCGGGCCGGGAACGGCAGTTGGGGTGGAACGGATGCCCGTCCACGATCGACTGCTCCCACTCCCACCCGGCCGCCGGGGGCACGGCGGCCGTCGGCTGACCGGCCCGCGACAGCGCCAACGAGGCCACGCTGTGGTCGAGTTCGACGGCGAACGCGGCACTGTGCGGCACGGCCAGGGCGGTCATGAGCCGCGCCGGACGGTCGTACGGCCGCCCGTCGAACCACACCTCCTCGACACCCTCGGCGGTGCCGTACGGATCCACCGCCGGAC
Source organism: Streptomyces sp. NPDC107538 (assembly GCF_055657445.1). NCBI lineage: Bacteria > Bacillati > Actinomycetota > Actinomycetes > Kitasatosporales > Streptomycetaceae > Streptomyces > Streptomyces sp. NPDC107538. Next base: position 178,582 of record NZ_JBVKAY010000016.1, read on the forward strand.
CGTGCAGCCGGCGGCCGTCGGCGAGGTGCAGCGTGACCCCGTCGCCGCCGGCCGCGTCCCGGCGTACCACCCAGGGCAGTGGCTCATGGACGAGGCCCCGCCACAGCCGGGACAGCACGGCGGACCGGGCGCCGGGCAGCGCGGTCGTGTACGGCGGCGTCAGATCGGGGCGTACGGCGCCCAGCTCGGCGCCGAGCGCCGCCTCGGCGTCGGCGTCGGACAACGGGTGACGGTCCACGGACGGACTCCTCGGTGGGGTGACGGTGCGGTGGCGGTGAGGTGAGGGGGTCGGGCGGGTAGGAAACCCGCATCGGCATCGGCGTACGACCACTGCCCGCCCGCCTCGACCGTGACGCATGCCGGGCGGACATACTGATCACAGATGCACCGTATGGAACGAATGGACCCTGTGGACGCCACCCCGCCCAGCGACGACATCGGCACCACTGTCGACGCGCACGCCGTTGACGCGCATGCCGTCGACGCGCACGCCATCGACGCTCGCGCCGCCGCCCCCCTTCTCAACTGCCTTCTGCGGGAGCTGGGGGAGCCCGCCGAGCCGGGCGTGCCCGGAGCGCACCGGCTCAAGGGCAGCGGACACCTGCTGCGGGTACACGGCACCCGGCGCCCCGTCCACCCCGAGGTGCGCACAGCGGCCGGGACCTGGCACCCGCTCACCCACCCCGAACTCGTCGCACTCGCCGCCGGTGAACTCCACGCCCTCACCGGCCTGTCCAACACCGAACTGCCCGCCGAGATGCTCGACAGCCGCGACGTCGTGGCCGCCCTCCTCACCGCGCGCGCCCGCACACCGGCGCCCGGGGACCCGTACCGGCGCTCCGAGCAGTCCCTGATCACGGGGCACCCCTTCCACCCCGCCCCCAAGGCCCGCGGCGGCGGCCCGGCAGCCGACTGGCTGCCGTACGCGCCCGAGGCGTACGCCGACTTCCCGCTGACCCTGCTCGGGGTCCGCGAGGACGCGGTGGTCGAGGAGGGCGACACCACCGCCCTGGACGCCCTGGGCTCGGCCCCGCCCGGCTACCGCCTCCTGCCCGCTCACCCCTGGCAACTCGACCTGCTGGGCGACGACTTGGCGGACGCGTTCGCCGACGGCCGCCTCGTCCGACTGGGCCGGACACCCGGTGAGGTCTGGCCGACCGCTGCCATCCGCACGGTGTATGTGCCCGGGGACGCAGCCGGAGGCGTCCCCGACCTCTTCCTCAAGTTCAGCCTGGACGTACGGATCACCAACGACATCCGCCGCCTGTGGCGCCACGACCTGCTCAAGCTGCGCCGGACGGACAGCGCGGTCACGAAGGCGTTCACCGGGCTGCCGGGTGCCTGGCTGAGCGACCGCGGCTACCGCACCGCCGACTTCGCCTTCGAGGAACTGGCGGTCCTGGTCCGGGACGGCCTGGACGGCCATGTGCCGCCCGGTACGACCCCCTGCCTCGCCGCCGCGCTCACCGAGGACACCGACGCCTTCCCGGGCAACCCGCTGGTCGGCACCACCGATCCCGGGGCCTGGTGGGAGGCGTATCTGCGCGCTGTCGTCCCCCCGGCCCTCGCCGCCTTCCACGGCCATGGCGTCGTCCTGGAGGCTCACCTCCAGAACACCGTCATCGCCTGCGACCCCTCCGGCACACCCGTACGGGCCGTGTACCGCGACGCCGAGGGCGTGAAGCTCCTCCCGGACGTGACCCGCGAGGCGGGCTGGGAACGCCTGGTCTACTGCCTCGTCGTCAACAACCTCCTGGAGATCGCGGCGGCCCTGGCCGAACACCATCCGGGCCTCGACCCCTGGCCGGCCGTACGACGCGAGCTGGCCCGTCACGAGGATGTGCCCGAGGCCGCCGCCCTGCTCGACGCACCGACCCTCCCCGGCAAGACGAACCTGCTGCTGCGCTGGACGGGCGCGGACGGCGCGGACGCCCGGTATCTGCCGCTGCCGAACCTGTTTCGGCGCCCACCGGGCCGGGGCACCGGGTCGCTCGTCTGATCTACAGTGGCCGGTGTGCTGCGCCAAGTGACCGCCGTCCGTTATGTGGCCCCCCTCCGGGCGGGCGGCTCCGTGCCCGGGATCGTCGAGGCGGACGACCTGGGGACGTACGTCGTCAAGTTCACGGGCTCGGCGCAGGGCCGCAAGGCGCTGGTCGCCGAGGTGATCGTCGGGGAACTGGCGCGGGCTCTGGGGCTGCGGTTCCCCGAGCTGGTCCTCGCGCACTTCGATCCGGCCATCGCCGAGAGCGAGCCGCACCAGGAGGTGCGGGAACTGCACGCGGCGAGCGCCGGCCTCAACCTCGGCATGGACTATCTGCCGGGCGCGCGGGACTTCACCCCGGAGGTCGCGAAGGAGTTCCGGGTGGACTCCCTCGAAGCCGGCCGGATCATCTGGCTCGACGCCCTCACGGTCAACGTCGACCGCACCGTGCACAGTTCGAACCTCATGGTCTGGCCCACGCTCGGCGTCGCGCCCCCGCGGCTCTGGCTGATCGACCATGGCGCGGCCCTCGTCTTCCACCACCGCTGGGACGCCTCGGACCCCACGAAGGCGTACGACTTCCGCCACCACGCCCTCGGCCACTACGCCCCCGACGTCCGCGCGGCGGACGCCGAACTCGCGCCGAAGGTGACGGAGGAGCTGCTGAGGCGGATCGTCGCCGAGGTCCCCGACGCCTGGCTCACCGACTCCGGGACACCGGAGCAGGCGCGGGAGGCGTACGTCGGGTATCTCCTCGCGCGCGTACGGGCCTCCGCCGAATGGCTCCCTACCGACTTCCCCACCCGGGAGGAACTCGCCGCCGAGGAGGCCCTCCGCTCGGCGAGGACACAGCGAGGCCGCCCGGACTGGCTGAAACGGGTCCCCGACCTGCACGGCAAGCCGGCGGCGGAACAGGATTGGTCGGTGCATCTCGGATGAGCCCCCACGCACCCGTCGTACAGATCGAGTACTGCACCCAGTGCCGCTGGCTGCCCCGCGCGGCCTGGCTGGCGCAGGAGCTGCTGACCACCTTCGAGACGGAGATCGGCGAGCTGTCCCTCAAGCCCGGTACCGGCGGCGTGTTCGTCGTCCGTGTCGACGACGAGGTCGTCTGGGACCGCCGCGAGCAGGGCTTTCCCGAGCCGACGGCCGTCAAGCAGGCCGTACGCGACCGAGTGGCCCCGGGGAAGTCCCTGGGCCACTCGGACAGGATCGGAGGGTCGTAGCTCAGCCCTTGAGCCGCTCGTACGCCGGGAGGGTCAGGAAGTCGGCGTAGTCCTCGTCGAGGGCGACCTGGAGGAGCAGGTCGTGCGCCTGCTGCCAGTGGCCGGCGGCGAACGCCTCCTCGCCGATCTCGGCGCGGATGTTCGCCAGCTCCTCGGCGGCGACCTCGCGGGCCAGCTCCGGGGTGGCCTTCACGGATTCGCCGGCGTGCTCGAACTCGACGCCCGCGTTGATCCACTGCCAGATCTGGGAGCGGGAGATCTCCGCGGTGGCCGCGTCCTCCATCAGGTTGAAGATGGCGACGGCGCCGAGGCCGCGCAGCCAGGCCTCGATGTAACGGATGCCGACCTGGACGGCGTTGACGAGACCGGCGTACGTGGGCTTCGCGTCCAGGGAGTCGACGGCGATCAGGTCGGCGGCCTTGACGTCGACGTCCTCGCGGAGGCGGTCCTTCTGGTTGGGCCGGTCACCGAGCACGGCGTCGAAGGACGCCATCGCGATCGGCACCAGGTCCGGGTGGGCCACCCACGACCCGTCGAACCCGTCGTTCGCCTCACGGTCCTTGTCGGCCTTGACCTTCTCGAAGGCGACCTTGTTGACCTCCTCGTCGCGCCGCGACGGGATGAACGCGGCCATACCGCCGATCGCGTGCGCGCCGCGCTTGTGGCAGGTGCGGACGAGGAGTTCGGTGTACGCCCGCATGAACGGGGCTGTCATCGTCACCGCGTTGCGGTCCGGGAGGACGAACTTCTCGCCGCCGTCACGGAAGTTCTTCACGATGGAGAACAGGTAGTCCCAGCGGCCCGCGTTCAACCCCGAGGCGTGGTCGCGGAGTTCGTAGAGGATCTCCTCCATCTCGTACGCGGCCGTGATCGTCTCGATCAGGACGGTCGCGCGGACGGAGCCCTGCGGGACGCCGACATGGTCCTGCGCGAAGACGAACACCTCGTTCCAGAGGCGGGCTTCGAGATGCGACTCCGTCTTCGGAAGGTAGAAGTACGGACCCTTGCCGAGGTCCAGCAGCCGCTGGGCGTTGTGGAAGAAGTACAGGCCGAAGTCGACCAGCGCGCCGGGGACGGCACGGCCGTCGGCGTCGACGAGGTGGCGCTCGTCGAGGTGCCAGCCGCGCGGGCGCATGACGACCGTCGCCAGCTCCTCGTCGGGGCGCAGGGCGTACGACTTGCCGGTGCGCTCGTCGGTGAAGTCGATGTTCCGGGTGTACGCGTCGGCCATGTTCACCTGGCCGAGGACCACGTTCTCCCAGGTGGGTGCGGAGGCGTCCTCGAAGTCCGCGAGCCAGATCCTCGCCCCCGAGTTCAGGGCGTTGATCGTCATCTTGCGGTCGGTGGGGCCGGTGATTTCCACCCGGCGGTCGTTCAGCGCGGCGGGGGAGGGGGCCACCCGCCAGGAGTCGTCGGCGCGGATCGCGGCGGTCTCCGGGAGGAAGTCGAGCGTGGAGGTGCGGGCGATCTCGGCACGGCGCTCCGCGCGGCGGGCCAGCAGCTCGTCACGCCGGGGCGTGAACCGGCGGTGCAGCTCGTACACGAAGGCGAGGGCGGCGTCGGTGAGAACCTCGTCCTGACGGGGCAGGGGCTCGGCGTCGACGATGGCCAGCGGGGACGGCGCTGGTGCGGACATGAGCTGTCACTTCCTTCAGCGGGGATTCTGTGCAGTGGATACTAGTTTCCTCATGGTGGAAGTTCAATGTTTTGTTGATGTCGAGATTCTCCGGGTCGAGGGAGGGCGGCGCCGAGTGTCCGCCGACTGTCCGCCGAGTGTCATCCCGTTCACTCCAGGTGGACGAGGTCGGCCTCGGTGTCGATGTCGTACGGCCGCGCCACGTCCCCGCACTCGACGAGCGTGAGCGCGTCGCCGTGTCCCCTCAGGTAGGAGCGCGCCCCTTGGTCGCCGGTGGCGGTCGCGGCGATCCCGGGCCAGTGGTCGGAGCCGAAGAGGACCGGGTGGCCCCGTACGCCGTCGTACGCGGCGGCGACGAGCGACCCGCTCGATCCGGGTTCGTGGGCGGCGAGGACGCGGGCCACCGCCTCCGGGCCGATGCCCGGCTGGTCGACGAGGGACACCAGGACGGCGTCGGCGCCCGTCCCCGCCAGGGACTCCAGCCCGGCCCGCAGTGACGAGCCCATGCCCTCGGCCCAGTCCGGGTTGTCGACCGGTACGCAGCCTGACAGGTCGGCGCGGGCGCGTACGGCGCTGGCCTCGGCGCCCAGGACCACATGGATCCGGGTGCAGCCGCCCGCCCGGAGCACCGCGAGCGCGTGTTCGACCAGGGGGCGGCCGTGGTGGGTCAGCAGGGCCTTGGGGCGGCCGCCGAGCCGCCGCCCGCCGCCGGCGGCCAGCAGCAGTCCGGCGACCTCGCTCCGGGGTGGTCTCCGGGCCTCGTGATGCGTCATGTCCCCTTGCATACCCGTTGCATACCCGACCCGGTGCGGGTGTCCCGTGAAGCCGGACGGACCGGCGAACGGCTTTGTGGTGCGCGGGGACTGAATTTCGGTCCCCGTAGTGGCGCTCGCCACACCGAGTGGCGTTTACTGGCCCGCGCCACCCCCGGCGGGCGAGGGGGTGGGGTGAGGGGGAGAGGGCTGTGTTGCGGAGCTTGGGGCAGAGGCCAGTGACCGGCAGTGACGAGGATCCCAGGGTGGCGGGGCTGCGGTCGGCCGTGTCCCGGTTGCGGCGTGAACTTGCCGCGCATCCTGCGGAGTTCCCCGACCGGGGGATCGCGGAGGACGAGTTGGCGGCGCTCGCGGCGATGGCCGTCACCGGGATGCCGGAGGTTCTGCGGTTACGTCGGTCGCTGCTGCTGATCGCCGGGTCGATCGGGTCGGTGAGCGCGCTGGCCCGGGGGCTGGCGGAGGTGCGGACGGCGGTGGAGCTGTTCGGGGAGCCGCCGCGGCGCTGACCGACTCCGGCTGACCGTCCGGTGGGGGCTGGTCGCGCAGTTCCCCGCGCCCCTCAAAAAAGCGGGGCTGCGCCCCTGCTTTTTCGGCCCGAAGGGGCCGTAGGCCCTTAAGGGGCGCGGGGAACTGCGCGAGAAGCCCCACGCACCCGCACCCGACAACGCGCCCCCGGCTTAGCTGCTCCCCGCCCCCGAACTCGCCAACGCCTCCGACAACTCCACCGCGACCTGCTGAAGCACTGGCACGATCCGTTCCGTCGCCGTCTCGGTGACCCGTCCCGCCGGACCGGAGATGGAGATCGCCGCCGCGGTGGGGGAGTCGGGGACGGAGACGGCGAGACACCGGACGCCGATCTCCTGTTCGTTGTCGTCGACGGCGTAGCCCAGCCGCCGGACGTCCTCCAACGCGGTCAGGAAACCCTCGGGCGTGGTGATCGTCTTCTCCGTCGCGGCTGGCATCCCCGTACGGGCCAGCAGCGCGCGGACCTCGTCCGCCGGGAACCCGGCGAGCAGCGCCTTGCCGACCCCGGTGGAGTGCGGCAGCACCCGGCGGCCCACCTCGGTGAACATCCGCATGGAGTGCTTGGACGGCACCTGGGCGACGTACACGATCTCGTCCCCGTCGAGGAGCGCCATGTTCGCCGTCTCCCCGGTCTCCTCGACGAGCCGCGCGAGATACGGCCGCGCCCATGTGCCGAGCAGCCGGGACGCGGACTCGCCGAGGCGGATCAGGCGCGGGCCGAGGGCGTACCGCCGGTTGGGCTGCTGGCGTACGTAGCCGCAGACGACCAGGGTCCGCATCAGCCGGTGGATGGTCGGCAGCGGCAGCCCACTGCTCGCCGACAGCTCGCTCAGGCCCACCTCGCCGCCGGCGTCCGCCATCCGCTCCAGCAGATCGAAGGCGCGCTCAAGGGACTGGACACCACCGGAGGACGACTTCACGGAGTCGGGCGTGGGGGCGCTGGCGCTGGACGTCGGCACAGGGCGCGGTCCTTTCGGGATGGCGGGCGAGATCGCAGCCTACCGGGCAGTTCATTGACTACTCGCTTGTACGTCACTACGTTCTGCTCCGTGGAATTCTAATTCCGTGTTGTGAAAACATCCAGAGTGAGGGCGCCCTTGACGGCACGAGAGTAGGGGTGAAAACTCCTTCAACAGAACGTTGAATTCCGTTACGCGGAAGTAAACGACGGCAGGAAACGACGGCAGTGAACAGCGGTACGGCGAGAGGGGTCCCGGTGTCCGAGACTGAACTGGTGTTGCGCTCGACGCGGGTCATCACCCCCGACGGATCGCGCCCCGCCGCGGTCGCCGTCGCGGACGGCAGGATCACGGCCGTCCTCCCGTACGACGCCGAGGTACCGTCCGGCGCGCGCCTGGAGGACCTCGGCGACGACGTGCTGCTGCCCGGTCTCGTCGACACCCACGTCCATGTGAACGACCCCGGCCGCACCCACTGGGAGGGCTTCTGGACCGCCACGCGCGCCGCGGCGGCCGGCGGCATCACCACCCTCGTCGACATGCCGCTCAACTCCCTCCCGCCGACCACGACCGTCGACCACCTCCGGACGAAGCGCGAGGTCGCCGCCGACAAGGCCCATGTCGACGTCGGCTTCTGGGGCGGCGCCCTGCCCGACAACGTCAAGGACCTGCGCCCGCTGCACGACGCCGGGGTCTTCGGCTTCAAGGCGTTCCTGTCGCCGTCGGGCGTGGACGAGTTCCCGCATCTCGACCGGGACGGCCTCGCCCGCTCCCTCACCGAGATCGCCGGCTTCGGCGGACTGCTCATCGTCCACGCCGAGGACCCGAGCCGTCTCGACGCGGCCCCCCAGCAGGGTGGTCCGAGGTACGCCGACTTCCTCGCCTCCCGCCCGCGCGGCGCCGAGGACACCGCCATCGCGGCCCTGATCGACCGGGCCCGGCAGCTCGACGCGCGCGTCCACGTGCTGCACCTGTCCTCCAGCGACGCGCTCCCGCTGATCGCCGAGGCCAAGCGGGACGGCGTACGGATCACCGTCGAGACCTGCCCGCACTACCTCACCCTCACCGCCGAGGAAGTCCCGGACGGGGCAAGCGAGTTCAAGTGCTGCCCGCCCATCCGTGAGTCCGCCAACCAGGACCTCCTCTGGCAGGCCCTCGCGGACGGCACGATCGACTGTGTGGTCACCGACCACTCCCCGTCCACCGCCGACCTGAAGACCGACGACTTCGCCACCGCCTGGGGCGGTATCTCCGGCCTGCAGCTGAGCCTCGCGGCGGTCTGGACGGAGGCCCGCCGGCGCGGTCACGGCCTGGAGGACGTCGTCGGCTGGATGTCCGCGCGCACCGCGGCCCTCGTCGGTCTCGACGACCGCAAGGGCGCCATCGAGGCGGGCCGCGACGCCGACTTCGCCGTCCTCGCGCCCGATGAGACCTTCACCGTCGACCCGGCCGCCCTCCAGCACCGCAACCGCGTCACCGCGTACGCCGGCAAGACCCTGTACGGCGTGGTCAAGTCCACCTGGCTGCGAGGACAACGCATCGTCGCGGACGGCGAGTTCACCGCCCCGAAGGGACAACTCCTCACCCGCACCCCCTGATCCCCGCACCCCCGACCGGCAGCGGCCGACCCCGAAAGGCAGACCTGATCATCGTGACGGCGCAGCACCACACCCCGCCCGCGCGTTTCACCGGCGACGCGAACCCCTACGGCGGCGGCGACCCGTACGCGGACTACCGCACGGCCGACTTCCCCTTCACCCGGTACGCCGACCTCGCCGACCGCAGGCTCGGCGCCGGGGTGATCGCCGCCAACGACGAGTTCTTCGCCCACCGCGAGAACCTGCTGGTGCCCGAACGGGCCGAGTTCGTCCCCGAGCACTTCGGGCACAAGGGCAAGGTCATGGACGGCTGGGAGACGCGCCGCCGCCGGGGCGCCTCGGCCGACCACCCCTGGCCGACGGCCGACGACCACGACTGGGCCCTGATCCGCCTCGGCGCGCCCGGCGTGATCCGGGGGATCGTCGTCGACACGGCCCACTTCCGCGGCAACTACCCGCAGGCGGTCTCCGTCGAGGCCGCGTCCGTGCCCGGCTCGCCCTCGCCGGAGGAACTGCTCGCCGACGACGTGAAGTGGACGACCCTCGTCCCGCGCACCCCCGTCGGCGGCCACGCGGCCAACGGCTTCCCGGTCACCGTCGAGCAGCGCTTCACCCACCTCCGCCTCAACCAGCACCCCGACGGCGGCGTCGCCCGTCTGCGTGTGTACGGCGAGGCCGTGCCGGACCCCGCCTGGTTGGACGCGCTCGGCACCTTCGACGTGGTCGCCCTGGAGAACGGCGGCCTCGCCGAGGACGCCTCCAACCTCTTCTACTCGCCCGCCACCAACACCATCCAGCCCGGCCGCGCCCGGGTGATGCACGAGTGCTGGGAGACCAGCCGCCGCCGCGACCAGGGCAACGACTGGATCCGCTACCGCCTCGCCGCCCAGTCCGAGATCCGCGCCCTGGAGATCGACACGGCCTACCTCAAGGGCAACGCGGCCGGCTGGGCCACGGTCTCGGTGCGGAACGGCGACGACGGTGACGCGGGCGGAGACGCCGGCTGGACCGAGATCCTCCCGCGCACCCGCCTCCAGCCCGACACCAACCACCGCTTCGTCCTCGACACCCCCGCCGTCGCCACCCACGCCCGTATCGACATCTACCCCGACGGCGGAATCTCCCGCCTACGCCTCTTCGGCTCCCTGACGGAGACAGGCAGGACCACCCTGTCGACGCGCCACCAGGAACTGGGCGGCTAGACCGACCCCCGCCCGCCAGGGGCGCGGGGAACTGCGCGACAAGCCCCGACGCTCCGCCACGTCCGAACCCACACAAGCCACCCACACAAGCCACCCCCGGGGGCGGCAGCCCCCATCCAGCACCCCGGGGGCCGCCGACGCCCCTCAGGCCGCATGCCCCCCGTCCACCGCGAACTCCGCCCCGGTCACGTACTCCGCCCCCGCCAGATACACCACGACCGACGCCACCTCCGAGGCCGTCCCGAACCTCCCCAGCGCGGTCATCCCGACCTGCCCCGCCGCGAAAGGCCCGTCCGCGGGATTCATGTCCGTGTCCGTCGGCCCCGGATGCACCACGTTCGCCGTGATCCCCCGCCCACCCAGCTCCCTGGCGAGCGCCTTCGTCAACCCGACCAGCGCCGACTTGCTCATCGCGTACAGCGTCCCGCCGGGCCCGGGCACCCGCTGTGTCATACACGTGCCGACGGTGATGATCCGCCCGCCGCGCCCCATCCGCGCCGCGGCGGCCTGGGACGCCAGGAAGACACCCCGCACGTTCACCGCGAGCACCCGGTCCACCTCGGCGAGCGGCAGGCTCTCCAGCGGCCCCAGCACCCCCACCCCGGCGTTGTTCACGAGCACGTCCAGCCGCCCGCCCAGCGCCTCGGCCGCCCGTGCCACCGCACCGGCCGCCTCCTCGGGATCCCCCGCGTCCGCCCGCAGGGCCACCGCCCGCCGCCCGAGCGCCTCCACGGCCCGTACGACCTCCTCGGCCCCCTCCTTGCCCTGTACATAGGTGACGGCCACATCCGCGCCTTCCCGCGCCAGCCGTACCGCCGTGGCGGCCCCGATACCCCGGCTGCCACCGGTGACGAGGGCGACCCTGCCGTCGAGTTCTCCGATCGATGTAGTCATGCCTCCATCCCACCGTCGGCTCCGCACCCGCGCTGGCGGTGAACGGACGTCGAGCTCACCCGACCGATGAGTTGCGGGGGCCGAAGGGGTCTGCCCTGATGACAACTGACCGCCAGGTTTTCACCGGAGCATCGAAAGCAGGCACCCGCCATGGGCAAGCTCACCCTCACCTCCTTCGTCACCCTCGACGGCGTGTACCAGGCCCCCGGCGGCCCGAACGAGGACCGCCGCGACGGCTTCGAGCACGGCGGCTGGAGCGTCCCGTACGGGGACGAGGACTTCGGCCGGTTCGTCGACGGAGTCTTCGGCCGTGTCGGCGCCTTCCTGCTGGGCCGCAGGACGTACGAGATCTTCGCCGCCCACTGGCCGAAGGTCACCGACCCGGGCGACCCGGTCGCGGGGAAGCTCAACTCCCTGCCCAAGTACGTCGTTTCACGCACCGTCACACACCCCGAGTGGCACGGCACGACCGTGCTCTCCGGCGACCTCGCCCAGGAGGTCACCGCCCTCAAGGACGCCACCGAGGGTGAGGTGCAGATCCACGGCAGCGGGAACCTCGCGCAGTCGCTGCTCGCCCTCGACCTGGTCGACACCGTGCACCTGCTGACGTTCCCGGTCGTCCTCGGCGCCGGCCGCCGCCTCTTCGCCGAGGGCGCCCTCCCGACCGCGTTCCGGCACGCCGGGGGCAGCATCACGAGCACCGGTGTGTCGATCCAGACGTACGAACGGGCGGGCCGTCCCGAGTACGGCACGTACGAGCTTCCGGAGAACGCGTGAAGTCCGGGCGGCTTCCGTCAGCCCCGGTTAACTCCCGGAAAACTTACCGGCCGTGCCCGGAAAATCATGGAACTTGTCATTGACATGCCATGCTCTACGCGCGTCATCATGAGGCCATGAGATTCCCCCCACGAGCAACACGCATCGGAGCGGCGGCAGCCCTCCTGTCCGCTCTCCTCGTCGGCGGCACCGTCACCGCCACCCCGGCCGCCGCCGCGGTCGGCAGCATCTGCTACAGCGACCTGCCGTCGCAGGCGTACACCACGCTCAACCTGATCGCCCAGGGCGGGCCGTACCCGTACTCCCAGGACGGCGGCGTCTTCCAGAACCGGGAGCGCATCCTGCCCTCGCGGTCCACGGGCTACTACCACGAGTACACCGTGAAGACCCCCGGCTCCTCCACCCGCGGCGCCCGCCGGATCGTCACCGGTCAGGCGTACGAGGAGGACTACTACACCGCCGACCACTACGCGTCCTTCGACCTGGTCGACTACGACTGCTGAGTCCGCCCCACCGGACTCGGCACCGCCCGCCCCGGCCGGCTGTCCTCCCCCCACCGGACAGCCGGCCGGGCGGGCCCCCGCTCACCCGGACCTCGCCGTCGTCACCCCGCTCACCCGGACTTCCGGCTCTCCGCCGCCGCGAACAGGGCGATCGCCAGGACGACCAGCGCGATGCTGACGTAGATCTCGTAACCGTCCAGGGCGCTCCACCGCTGTGTCACCCCCCACTGCAGCTTGCCGGTGAGTTCGTACACCAGACCGCCGGTGCCCTGGCACAGGGCGAGGAATCCGAGTAACTCCAACAACTGCTTCATGTCCCCGATCCTGGCCCCGCGGTCTCCCCACGTTCATCGGCCGCGGGGCGAGGCCTGTCCGACGGGAGTACCGATCCGCGGGCCGGCGGACCGCCGAAGGTCGACGGCGGCGCGACTTTGGTCGCGATCACCGGCGGAGGGGAGGTGCCGGAGGCCGTCTCTGCATAGATTTGTCGACCGTGAGTGCTGACAAGCCGGTGCCGGTGCCGGAGCCCCGGCCCCCGGCCTTCCCGGGGCGGAGCTGGCTGCTGCCGTCGGCCCTGCTCGACCCCGCCCCCGGGCGGGACCCCGGCGACGGACGACCCGGACGGCGGCCCGGGCGGACCGCCCGCGATTGGGTCGTCGACTTCACCTGCTTCCTGATGGCCGTGTTCATCGGCCTCCTCGGCGCGGACACCGTCCGGAACGAGACCGACCTGCCGCAGGCCTTCGCCGTCCTCGACCAGGTCCTCGGCGCGCTCGCCTGCGCCGCCGTCTGGCTGCGCAGACGCCGGCCGGTCGGCCTCGCCGCGGCGATGGTCCCGGTCTGCTTCGTGTCCAACACCGCGGGCGGCGCCGGACTGGTCGCCCTCTTCACCCTCACCGTGCACCGGCCCTTCCGCTACGTCGCCTGGATCGGCGGCACCTCCCTCCTCCTGAACCCGCTGTTCTTCTGGCTGCGCCCCGACCCCGACATCACCTACCCCTGGGCGGTCTTCCTCTCCGTCCTGCTCACCGCCGCGATCGTCGGCTGGGGCATGTTCGTGCGCTCCAAGCGACAGCTCCTGCTGAGCTTCCGGGACCGCGCCCGGCGCGCCGAGACCGAGGCCGAACTCCGGGCCGAACAGGCGCAGCGGCTCGCCCGGGAGGCCATCGCACGGGAGATGCACGACGTCCTGGCCCACCGTCTGACCCTGCTGAGCGTGCACGCGGGCGCACTGGAGTTCCGCCCCGACGCGCCCCGCGCCGAGATCGTCCGCGCGGCCGGTGTCATCCGGGAGAGCGCCCACGAGGCACTCCAGGACCTCCGGGAGATCATCGGGGTGCTCCGGGCGGGCGAGCCCGACGACCCGGGCCGCCCCCAGCCGACCCTGGCCGCGCTCGACACCCTCGTCGCCGAGTGCCGCGAGTCAGGGATGAAGGTCGTCCTCGACCAGCACGTCACCGACCGCGCCGCCGTCCCCACCTCCGTGGGCCGCACCGCCTACCGCATCGCCCAGGAGTGCCTGACCAACGCCCGCAAGCACGCCCCCGGCGCCGAGGTCACCGTCACCGTCTCCGGCGCCCCCGGCGACGGCCTCACCGTCTCCGTACGCAACCCGGCGCCCCCGGGCGAGGTCCCGCCCGTCCCCGGCTCCGGCCAGGGCCTCATCGGCCTCACCGAACGCGCCGCGCTGGCCGGCGGCCGCCTGGACCACGGCCCCGGGACGGACGGCGGCTTCGGCGTACGGGCCTGGCTGCCCTGGGGCTGAACCCCGGCTATCGGCGTGCGCGACGCCATCTCGTCCTCCATGATGGCCAGTTGACCCCCTCGGCTCGTACGACGCGTGCGCACCGCGGGGCACAGGACATCAGGACATCCGGTGGGTCTCGGGAGGGACAGCAGCGTGACTTTCGGGGGACACAACCCGTACCAGCCGCCCTGGCAGCCGAACGGCGGACCGTACCCCCCGCCCCCACCGCCACCCCAGGGACCGTACGTACCGCCGCAGCCCGGCCCACCGCCGTACGGCCCCTACCCCCCGTACCCCTACGTCCCCCAGCCGCCCCCCACGCTCGTACGGCGGATGCGGGAGGACGAATGGCCGCCCCTGCGGGAGTTCCTCAGCGGGCTGCGGCTGCACGGCTGTCTCTGGGCGATGGCCGCGATGTGCGCGTGGCCCATGGTGGTCGGTCTGCTGGTGGGCTACCCGCTGGCCCGCTCGGCCCGCCGCCCGGCCCGGCGGATCTTCCCCTCCCGCGCCCGCCACCGCCTCGTCGACGACGACGTGACCCGGATGCAGCGGCGCCGGGCCTGGACGGCGACCCTCATGTCCGTGCTGATCCTGGCCGTGTACGGCAAGGCCGAGGACGTCGACCAGGCGCAGCAGCAGTTCATGATGCGGCTGCTCGTCACCCCCTGGCTGCTGCTCCTGAGCGCGCCCGTGGTCGTCGGGGCCCTCTACCGCTGGTCGTCGCCGACCGCGCGCCGGGCCATGCGCGCCCCGCTGCGCACCGCCGGGACCTCGGCCCTCTGGTACGTCGGCGCCTTCACGGCGGTGCCGCTGCTCGGCGGGGCGATCTACTACAGCCGCACCCACCTGGAGCAGAAACTGAGCCTCTGGGTGCCGCTCGCCCTGCTCGTGCCACTGCTCTGGACGCTGCTCTTCATCGTCTTCGCCACCGGGCCCGCCGTGCGCAGAGCCTTCAACACCGCCGATGTGCACCCGGCCCTCCCGGCGCTGCTCACCGGCGCCCTGGTCTGGGAGTTCGCCGCCATCAGCCTCGCCGTCGGCGGACTGCCGCCGGGCCCGCCCCTCGTCCAGCTCGCCGCCCTCGTCGGCGGCCCGGCCTCGGTCACCGCCGTCGCGTGGTGGGAGATCCACCGGCTGCGCAGCCGCCACGGGGTACGCCTGCGGGCCTGACGGGTGCCTGCGGCGTGCTCGGTCGGCGGCGGTACGGGGGTCCGGCGGCGGAGCCGCTCGGCGGGGTCACGCCGGGCGCGGCACCACCCGCTGTCCCGCCGACCCGTACACCCACGCCGACGCCTCGTCGATGAAGTCGCCCGGGAAGCCCAGCCGGAAGGCCGTGGTCTCCTCCAGCCGGGCCAGCATCTCCGGGGGCAGTACGAGCCGGGCGGCGCCCAGATTGTCCATGAGCTGCTCCACCCGGCGGGCGCCGAGGATGGGGTGCACGGCGGGGGAGTGGGCCATGGTCCAGGCGATGGCGATCTGGGCCGGGGTGGCGTCCAGTTCGTCGGCGGCGCGCTGCACGGCCTCCGCGACCGCCCGCTCGCGCTCCCCGACCGCCCCGGCCGACAGCCGGGTCGCGGTCCCCGGCGCCACCCCGCCCGGCCGGGTGTACTTGCCGGACAGGACGCCGTTGTGCAGCGGACTCCAGGCCGCCACCGACATCCCGAACGCCTCCGCCATCGGCAGCAGTTCCCGCTCGATGTCCCGGTTCAGCAGGCTGTACGGCACCTGGAGCGCCGACAACGGCGACCAACCCCGCCACTCCGCCAGGGTGTTGGCCCGCGACACCACCCAGGCCGGGGCGTCCGAGATACCGACGTACAGCACCTTCCCGGACCGTACGGCGTCGTCGAGGGCGCGCATCGTCTCCTCGACCGGGGTGTTGCGGTCCCAGATGTGCACCCAGTACAGGTCGATGTAGTCCGTGCCCAGCCGGCGCAGGCTCGTCTCCAGCGACAGCGCGAGGTTCTTGCGGTGGTTGCCCGCGGCGTTCGGGTCGCTGCCGTCACGGGAGACGGTGTACTTGGTGGACAGCACGAACCGGTCGCGCCGTCCCTTGAGCAGCTCGCCGACGATCCGCTCGCTCTCCCCGCCCCGGTAGTTGACCGCCGTGTCGATCACATTGCCGCCGGCCTCCGCGTACACGTCGAGGATCCGCGCGCACTCCTCCGGAGGCGCCCCCACCCCACCCTGCTCCCCGAACGTCATGGCGCCCAGGAACAGCTCGGAGACACGGAGCCCGGTCCGGCCCAGGAGTCGGTAACGCACCTGATTCCTCCGTCAGTTGAAAGCCGTACCGGCCGACACTAACGGGTCGGCCCACGCCGACGCGGCGATCCGGGCCGAGCGCCCGCGCCGCAGCGTCATTACGGTGGTGCCGCACAGCCCTCCACGACCGACACCCGAACGGCGGACCGATGACCGTGATCCGACTGCTCCTCGTCGACGACGATCCCCTGGTGCGGGCCGGTCTGTCCTTCATGCTGGGCGGCGCCGACGACATCGAGATCGTGGGCGAGGGCGCCGACGGCGCGGAGGTGGACGCCCTCGTCGACCGTACGCGCCCCGACGTCGTCCTGATGGACATCCGGATGCCGGCCGTCGACGGCCTCACGGCCACCGAGCGGCTGCGCGCCCGCGCGGACGCGCCCCAGGTCGTCCTCCTCACCACCTTCCACGCCGACGACCAGGTCCTGCGCGCCCTGCGCGCGGGCGCCGCCGGCTTCGTCCTCAAGGACACCCCGCCCGCCGAGATCGTCGACGCGGTCCGCCGGGTCGCGGCCGGCGACCCCGTGCTCTCGCCCGCCGTCACCCGTCAGCTCATGGCCCACGCCGCCGGGGGTGCCGCCGACACCCGCCGCGCCACCGCCCGTTCCCGTGTCGCCGCCCTCAACGACCGCGAACGCGAGGTCGCCGTCGCCGTCGGCCGCGGTGCCTCCAACGCCGAGATCGCCGCCGAGCTCTTCCTGAGCGTCCCCACCGTCAAGACGCACGTCTCCCGCGTCCTCGCCAAACTCGGCCTCAACAACCGTGTGCAGATCGCCCTGTTGACGTACGACGCGGGGCTGCTGGAGGAGGACGGGCACTCCTGAGCGGCCCCGGGCGCGGGACGGTCCGCCGGGGATGCCTGTCGGGTGCGGGTGGGTGGGGGCTGGTCGCGCAGTTCCCCGCGCCCCTGAAGAGCCGGGGCTGCGCCCCGTGCTCTTCGGGCCGAAAAAGCAGGGGCGCAGCCCCGCTTTTTCAGGGGCGC
>NZ_JBVKAY010000017.1:0-172272 GCF_055657445.1 Streptomyces sp. NPDC107538
AGTTCCCCGCGCCCCTTAAGGGCCTACGGCCCTTTCGGGCCGAAAAAGCACGGGGCGCAGCCCCTGCTTTTTCAGGGGCGCGGGGAACTGCGCGAGCAACCACACACCACCCGCACCCGCCGACGAGACCCGCACCCCCGAGCTATAAGGCGCCCCGGTCAACCCTTGACCGCACCGGTCAGCATCCCCTTCTTGAAGTGTTTCTGGACGAAGGGGGAGAGGACGGCGACCGGCAGCAGGGCCATGACCATGACCGCCATCTGAACGGCCAGCGGCGAGAGCTGACCCGTGTTGATCTGGGCGGAGAGACCGACCGGACGTTCCTGTTTCTGGACGAGCTGGATCATGACGTTCTGCAGCGGCATCATGTCCTGGTCGGTGAGATAGATGGACGCGTTGAACCACGCGCTCCAGTAACCCACCGCGTAGAAGAGGGCGATGACCGCGAGGACCGCCCTCGACAGCGGCATCACGATCTGCCACAGGATGCGCCAGTCACCGGCCCCGTCGATCCGCGCGCTGTCGACGAGCTCCGGTGAGATGCCCATGAAGAACGAGCGCAGGACCAGGATGTTGAAGACGCTCACCGCGCTCGGCAGGATCAGCGCGAGATAGGTGTCGGTGAGACCGAGGGCCTGCACCAGCAGATAGGTGGGGATGAGGCCCGCGCCGAAGAACATCGTGGCGAGCAGGGTCATCAGGATCCAGCGGTGCCCGAGCGAGCCGATGCGGGAGAGGCCGTAGGCGCACAGCACCGACACGGTCATGCTGAACAGGGTGCCCACCACCGTCACCCCGACGCTGACCAGCGCGGCCGTCTGGACCTGGCCGCCGCTGAGGAGCTCCTTGTAGGCGATGAAGGTGATGCCCTTGGGGATGACGACCAGGCCACCCGCCGCGTCGATGGTCTTCTTCGTCTGGAGGCTGGTGACGATGACGATCCACAGGGGGAAGAGGATCGCGAAGCAGGCGAAGCCGAGGGCGATGCCCTTGCCCGCGAGGCCCGCCTTGGCCGGTTCCTCCTCCCAGACCGGGCGGGGCGGCGCGGCCCAGCGGCTCGGCTTTGCCGCCGCCGGCTCGTCGACCGGCTTGGCCGTGTTGTCGAGGAGTGCGCTCATTTCTTGTACACCCCCTGCTCGCCCATGAGATGGGCGACCTTGTTGGCGGTCAGGACCAGGGCGAGGCCGACCACGCCCTTGACGAGTCCCGCGGCGGCGGCGTAGCTGAAGTCCTGGTTGCGGATGCCGTTCCACCAGACGTAGGTGTCGAGGACGTCGGAGGCGTCGACGCCCACCGCCTGCCGTTGGAGCAGCAGTTGTTCGAAGCCGACGGTCAGGGCGTCGCCGACGCGCAGCACCAGCAGCAGGGCGATCACCGGGCGCAGGGCGGGCAGGGTGATGTGCCACATGCGCCGCCAGCGTCCGGCGCCGTCCATCGCGGCGGCCTCGTACAGGTCGTGGGAGACGGAGGAGAGCGCGGCGAGGAAGACGATGATGCCCCAGCCGGCGTCCTTCCAGATCATCTCGATCGTGACCAGGTACTTGAAGATCTCCGGGTTGGTCATCAGGTCGAAGCCGTCGTAGCCGTGCTGGCGGAGGGTCTGCGCGATGACGCCCGCCCCGCCGAAGATCTGCATGAACACGGTGACGACGAGCACCCAGGAGAAGAAGTGCGGGAGGTACATGATCGCCTGGGCGACCGCCCGGATCCGGGGCCGGACGATGCTGTTGATCAGCAGCGCCAGCAGGATCGGGATGGGGAAGAACAGGACGAGCTGGAGGAAGAACAGCACGAAGGTGTTCTGCACCGCGTGCCAGAAGGCCGAGTCCGCGAAGATCCGCTCGAACTGTTCGACGCCGACCCAGGGGCTCTGGAAGATGGCGACGAAGCCGTTCTCGCTGAGGTAGGGGTCGTAGTCCTGGAAGGCGACCACATTGCCGAGGATCGGTATGTAGTTGAAGACCAGGATCAGCAGGACCGCCGGCAGCGTCATCAGGATCAGCGTGCGGTCGCGCCGGAATCTGAGGCGGAGGCTCAGCCTGCCCGCGCGTTCCGCCGCGCGCTTCTCCGCGCGCCCGCCCTTGGATCCGCCGCCCCCGCGCCCGGTCCCGGTGGCGTCGTCGGACGCTCCCGGGGTCCCTTCGGGGGTCTTCGCCTCGGCCCTGGACCGGGGCACCGTGCTGTGGGACACGGCCTTCTCCTCGCCTCGGCCCCGGGTCAGTTCGCCGAGCCGGTGTCGTCGAGCAGCTTCTTGTACCAGTCGCGCAGACCGTCGCCGCCCTTGCTCTTCCAGTCGGACACCGCCTGCTGGACATCGCTGATCTTCTTGCGGCCCCGCACGACGTCGTCCTCCAACTGCTCGAAGTTGTCGGCGAGGTTGGCCCAGCGGTTCGGCTCGGTGACGGTCAGCCCGAAGAAGGAGGACTTCTTGGTGAAGGCGCCCATCCGCTGCTGCCACTCGACCATGCCCTTGGTGACCTCGGGGAAGTCGGGGTAGGCGACGTACGCGGCGGGGTTGCCGGTGTAGTCGTAGGCGCCGTTGACCTCGTTGACGCCCTGCGTGGTCTTGACCGGCAGACCCTTCTTGATGTCGTAGTCCGTGCCCTCGACGCCGTAGGCGGTGAGCATGAACTCCTTGGTGCCGTAGGGCGCGGCGCAGTAGTTGCAGAGGGCGAGGAAGTCCTTGATCTGCTGGGCGGACGCCTTCTTGCTGACGAAGGTGAAGATGTTGGCGGGCTGGACCGCCCACAAGGTGGGGTCGCCGCCGTCGGCGCCGAAGATGTCGAACGCGGCCATGTCGAAGTCGGAGTTCTGGGTGGCCTGTTCGGAGACCGAGCCCCACCATGCGGAGATGTTCCCGTTGAAGACCAGGGACTGACCGGCCGTGAACCGGTTCCGCGCGTCGCCGCCCGCCTTCCCGGAGACGGCGTCCGGGTGGACCACGTCGGCGGCGTAGAGCTTGCGCGTCCACTCCAGCGCTTCGAGGTACTCGTCGGTCTCGACGCGGTTGATCAGCTTGCCGTCGACGAGGTTCCACCAGAGCGCCTTGTCGCTGGCCCCGAGGACGCCGAAGAAGTTCCACGCCGACCACTTCATGTCGTCGCAGGCCCAGACCTTCGACTTGGCGTCGGTGGCCTCCTTCGCCCAGGACAGGAACTCGTCGGGGCTCGTCGGGACGCTGTAGCCCTTCTTCTCGAAGATGTCCCGGCGGTACATGGGCGCGATGTCCGTGACGTACGAGGCGGGCATCGGGATCGCGCGCAGCTGGCCGCCGAAGATGCCGCGCTGCCAGGCCTCGCTGGGGACGGCCGCGAGGTTCGGGTACTCCTTGACCTTGTCGCCGGAGAGGTACGGGCCGAGGTCGGCGAACTTGGCGTTGATGGCGCTCGGTATCTTGCCCATCAGGTTCCAGCCGGGGACGACCACCACGTCCGGGATGTCGCTGGAGGCGAGGACCGCGCCGAGCTTCTGGTCGTAGGTGACGCCGTCCTGGTTCTGCCAGGTCACCTTGACGCCGCTGGCCTCGTTCATCGCCGTGTAATAGGGGTTGTCGCCCTTCGGCGGGGTGCCCCAGAACGGTGCCATGACCTTGAGCGCGCCGCCGCTGCCGAGCTTCTTCGGGACCGACGTCTTCAGATCGGCCGTGGCGATGGCCTTGCTGAAGCCGGCCGCCGAGCCGTTCTTCGACGGGAGGTCGGGCGCCACGACGGTCGACGCGACGAACGTCGGAAGGATCTTCTGCGCGTCCTTGCCCGACGTCGCACCCTCCTTGCGGCCTTCCTGCGAGCCGCCGCAGGCGGACAGCAGCGGCACACCCCCCGCCACTACGGCGGCGGCGACCGCCGTGGAGGCGAGGAAGCTTCTCCGGCTGGGCGCGGCGGAGGTGGCGGAGTTCGGCGTCATTGCGTCAACCCTTCATGGCGCACACCAGGACACCCGGCGGTGGCCGTCGGCTGCGGTGTCTTGAGTGGAACTGGCTGTGCTGAAGCGAGGGAACTGCCGACCGGCGGAGGGAGGTGAGCACGCGAAGCGTTTCCCTCCACAGTCGAAGCGCTTCGATGTTGCTGCGAGGTTAAGTGAACGACCGGGGGTGCACAAGGGTCGATTCGCAGATTCCTCGGAGGTGTGAGCGACGCGTGGATGACCGGAACGCCCCCTTCCCACCTTCGATATCCCGGCCTGTATGACGGTGAGGAAACGGATCTGTTGCGCCTTGGTCTCTTGACACCCACCCCACGGTCGAATGAGCATCGAAGCGCTTCGAAAGCGCCTCGCCGCTCCACCGCAAAGGGATGCCCAACGTGACCGCACAGACGACGCCCACGCCGCCTTTCCGCGATCCGCAGCTGCCGCTCGCGAAGCGCATCGACGATCTGCTCCAGCGGCTCACCGCGGACGAGAGGATCGCGTTCCTGCACCAGTTCGCGCCCGCCGTGGACCGTCTCGGGGTGGCCGCCTTCCGCACCGGCCAGGAGGCCCTGCACGGGGTGGCCTGGATGGGCCCGGCGACGGTGTTCCCGCAGGCCGTCGGCCTCGGCGCCACCTGGAACGAGGACCTCGTCCGCCGCGTCGGCGAGGCCGTCTCCGCCGAGACCCGCGTGATGCGCGCCCGCGACGACCGCGTGGGCCTCAACGTCTGGTCCCCCACCGTCAATCTGCTGCGCCACCCCCTGTGGGGCCGCAACGAGGAGGGCTACTCGGAGGATCCGAGGCTGACCTCGGCGATCGCGACCGCGTACACCCGCGGCCTGCGCGGCGACCATCCGACGTACTGGCGCACCGCCCCCGTCCTCAAGCACTGGCTGGCGCACAACAACGAGACCGACCGCTCCACCACCTCCTCCTCGGTCCGCCCGCGCGTGCTGCACGAGTACGACCTGCGCGCCTTCCGCGCGACCGTCGAGGCGGGCGCGGTCGCCGGGGTGATGCCCGCGTACAACCTGGTCAACGGCCGCCCCAACCACGTCTCGCCCTACCTGGCCGACCAGCTGCGCACCTGGACCGACGAACCGCTGCTGGTCTGCTCGGACGCGGGCGCGCCGTCGAACCTGGTCGACTCCGAGCACTACTTCGACACCCACGAGGAGGCCACCGCCGCCTCGCTGCGCGCCGGCGTCGACAGCTTCACCGACCACGGCACGGAGAGTTCGACGATGATCGGACGAATCCGCGGCGCCCTGGAGCGGGGCCTGCTGACCGCCGACGACATCGACACCGCCGTCCGCCGCCAGCTCTCCGTCCGCTTCCGCCTCGGCGAGTTCGACCCCGCCACCGACCCGTACGCCGACCTGAAGGACTTCGACACCCCGGCCCACCGCACCCTCGCCCGGGAGGCCGCCGAACAGGCGATCGTCCTGCTGAAGAACGAGAACGATGTGCTGCCGCTCGCCGCGGACACCCGGATCGCCGTCGTCGGGCTGCTCGCCGACGAGTGCAAGCTCGACTGGTACAGCGGCACCCTGCTCCACCGCTCGACCCCGCTCGAAGGCCTGTACGACCGCTTCGGCGCCGAGCGCGTGACGTTCGCGGAGGGCGTGGACCGCGTACGCCTGCGGGCGCGGTCCACCGGCGCGCATCTGTCCGTACCGGAGGCGCCCGAGGCCGCCGACGAGACGCGCGGCGCGGAGGGCGCGCTCGACCCGGCGCTCCTGGCGGGCCGCACCGACCTGCCGCCGCTCACCACGGACGCGACCGGCACCGAACTGGCCCTCGTCGACTGGGGCGAGGGCGTGCTCACGCTCCGCGCGCCGGACGGCCGCTATCTCTCGGTCGCCGACGACGGACGCCTGCGCGCGTCGGCCGACCAGCCGGGCGGCTGGGTCGTCCAGGAGACGTTCCGCCTGGAGCCCTCCGGATCGCACGGGAACGGTCACCTCCTCAAGCACACAGGGACAGGCCGGTACGTCACTGTCGGCGCCGACGGAGTAAAGGTTGCCGACGGCAATCCGGAAATCTTCGACCTGGTCGTGACCGAACGAGGCGAGACCTCCGTCACCCGGGCCGCCGCCGAGGCCGACGTGGTCCTCGTGGTCGCGGGCAACGACCCGCACATCAACGGCCGCGAGACCGAGGACCGCGCCTCACTCGCGCTCCCCGCCCATCAGGAACGCCTGCTGCGCGCGGCCCGCGCCGCCAACCCGAACACCGTCCTCGTCCTGGTCTCGGCCTACCCGTACGCGGTCGACCTCGCCGACCTGCCCACCGCCCTGTGGACCGCGCACGGCGGCCAGGCCGCGGGCACCGCCCTGGCCCGGGTCCTCGCCGGCGACGTCTCCCCCGCCGGGCGCCTCCCGCAGACCTGGTACGCCGCCGACGCGGACCTCCCCGACCTCCTCGACTACGACGTGATCGGCGCCCGTCAGACCTACCTCTACTTCGAGGGCGCCCCGCTCTTCCCGTTCGGCCACGGCCTGTCGTACACGGAGTTCGCGTACGAAAACCTGGTCGCTCTTGTGGGTGACGACGGGCTGACCGTCTCCTTCACCCTCACCAACACGGGCGCGGTGACCGCCGACGAGGTCGCCCAGCTCTACGTCCGCGCCGAAAACCCCTCGGTCCCGCGCCCGCGCCGCGAGCTGCTCGGCCACCGCCGCGTCACCCTCGCCCCCGGCGC
Organism: Streptomyces sp. NPDC107538; assembly: GCF_055657445.1. NCBI lineage: Bacteria > Bacillati > Actinomycetota > Actinomycetes > Kitasatosporales > Streptomycetaceae > Streptomyces > Streptomyces sp. NPDC107538. The sequence goes on from NZ_JBVKAY010000017.1 coordinate 6,614, forward strand.
CTCGACGGAACTGTCGTTCGAACTCCCCCTCTCCGACCTGGAGTTCTGGGACGTGGCCCACGGCACCTGGCACCTGGAGCCCGGCGCGTACGAACTCCTCGTCGGCGCGTCGAGCGAGGACATCCGCCTCCGTACGACCGTCACGGTCGAGGGCGCCCCGGTCGCCCCGCGCCCGGTGGTCACCCACGGCCTGGCCGCGGCGGACTTCGACGAGCAGCGCGGCACGGAGATCGTCGACCGTACGAGGGTGACGGGCGACGCGGTGACCCCGGCGGGCGACGGCCCCGGTGAACTGCTCTTCCAGAACTGCGACTTCGGCGCGGGCGTCACCGAGGTCGAGGTGGCGGTGTCCGGGCAGGGCTCTGTCGAATTCTCCCTGGTCGGCGGCCCGGTGCTGGCGATCCTGACGCTCGACACCCCCACCGCGGACCCGTACACCTACACGACCCTGCGCACCGCCGTCCCGGCCGCCGGCGTCCACGACGTCCACCTCGGACTGCGCGGCCCGCTGCGGCTGGCGCACGTCGGCTTCTCCGGTTGAGGGTCCGGAGACAGGCCGGCACACACAGAAGGGGCCCGGCACCGGAAGGCATCGGTGCCGGGCCCCTTCATCCCGGGATCTGCCCCGAGACTACATGAAAATGATTGTCACAAGCTAGGGGTGGAGCGAGACTGTTTCGCTCGCGCGTGCGGGGGTGCCTCAGAGCTGCAGCCCGGTCAGCACCATCACCCGCTCATAGGTGTAGTCGTCCATCGCGAAGCGCACGCCCTCACGGCCGACCCCGGACTGCTTGGCGCCGCCGTACGGCATCTGGTCGGCGCGGTAGGACGGGACGTCGCCGATGATCACGCCGCCGACCTCCAGGGCGCGGTGGGCGCGGAAGGCGGTCTGCAGGTCGTGAGTGAAGACGCCCGCCTGGAGGCCGTACTTGGAGTCGTTGACGGCGGCGAAGGCCTCGGCCTCCCCCTCCACCTTCCGCACGGTGAGGACGGGCCCGAAGACCTCCTCGCAGGAGAGGGTCACCTCGGCGGGTACGTCGGCGAGGACGGTCGGCGCGTACGAGGCGCCGTCGCGCTTGCCGCCGGCGAGGAGGGCGGCCCCGGCGTCGACCGCCTCCTGGACCCACGTCTCGACACGCTTGGCGGCGTCCTCGCTGACCAGCGGCCCCACATCGGTGGCCCCGTCGGACGGGTCGCCGGTCACCTGGGCCTCGACCGCGGCGACGATGCGCGGCAGCAGCCGGTCGTACACGGAGGCGTCCGCGATCACCCGCTGGACGGAGATGCAGGACTGGCCACCCTGGTAGTTGGAGAAGGTCGCGATCCGGGTCGCGGCCCAGTCGAGGTCCTCGTCGCTCGCGTAGTCGGCGAGCACGACCGCCGCGCCGTTGCCGCCCAGCTCCAGCGTGCAGTGCTTGCGCGGCGCCGAGTCCATGATCGCGTAGCCGACCTTCTCGGAGCCGGTGAACGAGATCACGGGCAGCCGCTCGTCCTGGACGAGGGCGGGCATGCGGTCGTTGGCGACGGGGAGGATGCTCCAGGACCCGGCGGGGAGTGCGGCGGCCGCGTCCGCGAGCAGCTCTCCGATGATCAGACCGGAGAGGGGCGTGGCCGGGGCGGGCTTCAGGATGATCGGCACACCGGCCGCGATCGCCGGGGCGATCTTGTGGGCGCAGAGGTTGAGCGGGAAGTTGAAGGGCGCGATCCCGAGGACGACGCCCTTGGGGAAGCGTCGGGTGAGGGCGAGCCGCCCCTGTCCGCCCAGGTCGGTGTCGAGCCGCTGTGCCTCGCCGCCGTTGAACCGCCGGGCCTCCTCGGCCGCGAACCGGAACACGGAGACCGCGCGGCCGACCTCGCCGCGGGCCCACTTGATCGGCTTGCCGTTCTCGGCGGAGATCAGCTGGGCGATCTCCTCGGTCCGCTCGACGAGACTCCGGCTGACGTGGTCCAGGGCGGCGGCCCGCACATGCGCCGACGTCGCCGCGAACTCGTCCCGCACGGCGTACGCGGCGGCCACGGCCTCCTCGACCTGCTCGTCCGTCGGCACGCTCACCCTGCCGACCAGGCGGCCGTCCCAGGGCGAGTTCACATCGAACGTGGTCTCACCGGTGGCCTGGCGGCCGGCGAGCCAGAAGGCGTGGGTGGCGGTCATAGTCGATCCCGGCCCTTCGGTGGGTGGCACATGTGGTCTTCCGGCTCCACGGTAGGGCCGGGGCGGCGGGGGGTCGTTTGTCCGGCGCGTATGAGTGGGGGTGGGGGTTGCGCCGGAATGGTGGGGTGGGGGTCGCGTCAGCGGGGTGCGGGTGCGTCGTGGTTGCTCGCGCAGTTCCCCGCGCCCCTGAAGGGCCGCAGGCCCTTACGGGCCTGTGGCCCTTTCGGGCCGAAAAGCAGGGGCGCAGCCCCGCCTTTTCAGGGGCGCGGGGAACTGCGCGAGGAGCCCCACCGAACCCGCACTCACCCACCCACCCCAACCACCCCGCCCCTGACCCCACCCACCTCAACCACGCGGCGGGGGCGAGACCCCCGCCCTACTCCCCCGCCGCAGCCGTGGCCTTCAACGCCAGCCACAACTCCATCCGCACATCGGGATCATCCAGCGACCGCCCGAGAATCTCCTCCACCCGCCGCATCCGGTACCGCAACGTATGCCGGTGAACCCCCAGATCCGCCGCCGCCGCATCCCACTGCCCATGCCGCGACAACCACGCCCGCAGCGACGCCACAAGGTCCCCCCGCCCCGTCGCGTCATGCTCACGAAGCGGCCTCAGCAGACTGTCCGCGAACGCCCGCACCGCGTCGTCCCCGAGCAACGGCAGCACCGACCCGGCCGCCAGCTCCTCGTGCTCCACCAGACACCGCCCCCGCCGCCGGGCCACGGACAACGCCTGCTCGGCCTGCTTGTACGCCGCGGCCGCCGCGATCGGCCCGGCGGGCGCGGACAGCCCGACGACGAGTTCCTCCTCCTCGACGGCGACGGAATCCGAGGCCATGGCCACCGCGTCCCGCCCGACCGCCCGGGTCGTCTCCAGCCCCAGCGCGAACTCCCCGCACGCGGCCACCACCGCACCCCCGTCCACGGCGAGCACGACCAGCCGCTCCCCGTCGGGCACGACGAGCACCGCCTCCCCGGCCCGCGCGGCAGCCGCCTCCACCACCTCGACGAGCTGCCCGAGCAGATCCCCGTCCGCGTCGACACCGACCGCCGCCCGCCCGGCCTCCACCGCCGCCCCCTGCACAGCACGCGAGCCACTCGCACCCCCGGCGGCCACCCCCTCCACAGCCCCTACGGCCCCCACGGCCCCCTCCACCCGGGCCCGCGCCGCCGACGCCGAGGCCGACTCCGCGAGGATCACCCGGAACGGGGCGTCCAGCAGCTCCCCGTACAGATCCTGGGCGACGGCCCGCGCGTGGTCGCACTCCCCGGCCAGCAGCATCCGCAGCACCGCCGCACCGATCCGCTGCTCGGCGGCGTGCAACGAGCGCGACCGTTCCGTCGTGAGGGTCAGCAGGGCGATCGCGGAGTGGACGGCGTACCGCTCGGCCGTGCCCAGGGCCGCCGCCGTGCCGACGGCGAGCGCGGCGCGCGCCCGGCGCCCGGTGCCGAGGGAGTGCAGTTCGACGCGGTCCTCGCCGCCGACGACCGCGCTGGCCGGCGCGGGCCGGTCCCGCAGCCGTTCGACGTCGCCGGTGAGCCGCCCGGCCCGCCGCTCCGCCCACTCGGGCGCCACCGCGACGACCGCGCCGGAGGCGTCGTACAGGGCGGCCCATCCGTCGACCTGCCCGGCGAGCGCGCCGAGCAGCCCCTCGGGGCCGTCGGTCAACGCCTGCTTGGTGAGTTCCCGCTGCGCCGCGAAACCCGCCGTCACGGCCCGGTACTGCTCCGCGGCGATGGCGGCCGACACCGCCTTGCTGATGGCGAGGAAGGGCGTACGCCGGGGCACCTCCAGCAGCGGCAGCCCCTCCCCCTCGGCCGCCGCGACGAGCGCCTCGGGGATGTCCTCGTAGTGCACCCCGACGGCGAAGCCGAGCCCGACCACCCCGGCCCCCGCCAGCCGCCGCACATAGCGCCGCATCGCCTCCGGGTCCTCCGCGTCCAGCTTCAGCGCGGTGATCAGCAGCAGCTCCCCGCCCTCCATGTACGGCACCGGGTCGGCCAGCTCACTGGCGTGCGCCCAGCGCACCGGCACATCCAGGCGGTCCCCGCCCGCCCGCACGGTCAGCTTGAGCGCGGAGTGATGGACGAGCGAGGCGAGCGTCGGGGGCATGGGACCTTCAGGTCGACGGGGGCGTGGGCTTTTGGCCGCCGCGTATGAACAGCCTGTCCCGATTCTGCCTCACCGTACGATCACAAGCCCCACACGCCATCACCCGAATGGCTCAAACCGACCGGTGCCCCCGCTCAACCCCGCAGGTCCACCAGCAGCGGCGGCGCGTGCTCGCCCCGTACGTTCGTCAGCGACAGGACCGCGTGCCCCGGCGGCACACCGTGCGCCAGTTCGGAGGCGGACCACCGCTCCCGTTCCACCTGCCGTACGGTCACGGCCCGCGCGGTGGGCGCGTGGCCGGTGATCATCCGGCGCAGCGCGTGCCACGCCTTGCCGGCCGGGGAGTCGGCGATGATCTGCCGGTCGGTGACGTCCCGCGCCTCGGTCCACTCCTTGCCCCACACCTCGGCGAAGTCCTGCCCGTCCCACGGCGTGAGCCCGGACAGCGCCATCCGGCAGCCGGTGGCCCCGAGCAGCGGGCCGCGCAACGGCCGGGGCACGTCGTCGAGGGTGCGCAGGGTGAGGACCGTGCCCGCGTTGGCGGACCGCAGCCGCTGGATGCCGCGGACGGCCTCCGGGGTGACGACCCCGGTCGCGTCGTCCAGCACGAGACAGGCGAACAGCGACCGGTCCTCCCGTACGGCGACGCTCGCGGTGAACTGCGCCAGCACCAGCCGCGCCAGGATGCGCGAGGCGTCGGCGTGGCCGCGTTCGGGGAGGTCGATCCGGACCCGTACGGGGTGGTCGAGGGCCTTGAGGGAGAAGGGCCGGGACTGGCCGGATGTGTCGAAGAACCCGGCGAACGCGGGCCGGTCGAGCAGGGCGATCCGGTCGGCCAGCACGGAGCCGACGTCCCCGGGGTGCCCGAGCTGGCGTTCCCGCGCGTCCAGCTCCCGCAGAAGCGACTCCTGTCCGGCGTCCTGGAGAGTCTTGCGCAGCTCGCCCAGCGGGCCGGGGGAGCCGTCCAGCAGCTGCCGCAGCTGCGGCACCGACGGGAACCGCCCGTGCACCGCCCGGAACGGTCCCAGCAGCTGGGCCAGCACCGTGGTGGAACGCCGGCTGTCGCCGCCGGGGTGCGGGTCGGCGAGATCACCGACGAGCGCCTCCGCGAGCACGGCCGCGGCCTCGTCGGGGTCCGTGGTGCCGCCGTACAGATCGAGGTCGTACACGGACTCGGGGTTCCCGATGCGTACGACGACGTCGTACGCATCGGCCGGTCCGAGGCCCGCGCCCGCCGCGCCCACGACCACCACCGCGGCCCGTCCGGCGAGCGCGTGCAGACACAACGACTCGGCGACCGGCCACACCACGCTCCCGGTCTTGCCGGATCCGGCGGGGCCGACGGCCAGCAGGGACGTGCCGAGCAGTTCGGGGCCCAGCGCGAGGCCCGCGCCCCGGTAGGCGTACGGGTTGCGCGGGTCGTCGACGGTGCCGCCCAGGCGGACCTGCCCGGTGACCATGTCGTGCCTGGCGAGCCGGGTCGGCAGGTCCCGCTCCCCGGAGGGATGCAGACACGCGGCCGCCCCGTCCTTCAGCACCGCCCCGGTGAACGTCGCCAGACTGTGCCGCCCGCTCCGCACGCCCTGCCACGCCCGCATGATCCGCGCATGGTCCACATCCCGCATCAGCCCGGCCCCGGCCTCGGCCACCAGCCGCTCCGCGGCCTCCCGCGCCCCGGCCTCCCGGAGCTGGTTCCACTGGGCGGGGTCGTCCTGGGGAGCGGGAGCCTGCTCCAACGGTTTGGCGCGGAAGCGCGGAGCCACGAAACGACGCCACACCTCGCTCCAGCGGCCGAGCCGGGCCACCGCGGCAAGGATGATCAGGGCGACGAGCAGTTCGTAACCCCGGTACAGGATGAAAGTGCCGACCTGGCCTCCCTCCCCGGAACCTCCCTGCCAGGAGTCGGGAGCGATCAGATCGAGCGGGATCCACCACCAGTAGCCGAGATAGCCGTTCTGGAGCAGGGACCAGACGAGCCAGCCCACCAGGAACGCGATGAGGGCCCCGCCCAGCAACTGCCGTTTCGGGATCTCGTCGGGTTCCTCGTCGGGACGGGGTGTGTGCCCGAAACGCCACACGCCGGGTGCGGCGTCCGGCCGCGGTGCCCGCAGCCAGGCGAGGAAGGAAGACCCGTCAGGCATCGGGGGAACGCCTGGTGCGCGCGGGGGCCGAGGGGGCGCCGAAGGCATCTCCGGCGACCCCGTCGGGCGCGGCACAGGATTCGCATGCGTGCCCCGCGCGTCCCGCGTCCCGTCGCTGTTCATCGCGCCTGCCCCCTGACCAGCCGTTCCGTCCACCATCAGCGAGCCAATCTAACGCCCCCGCAAGGGGAGTTCACCGCTTACGCGGCCGGGCGGCCCGGGAACCGGCCCGCCCGTGACCCACCGGACACCCACGAGCCACCGATTCACCTCCGGCAACGCGCCATGTCCACCAAGGACAACACGCGCCGTCAACACCGCCCACATGGAGCATGCCCACCCACCGGTCGCCGCCCTAGCCTGCGAGAAAAGAAGACAAGCGTCCGCCAGACCCGTCCGAACCAGACCCGTCCGAACCAGACCCGTCCGTACGTGACCCGTCCGCAGGACCCCGTCCGCAAGACCCCAGGAGCCCCACATGAGCGCACTTCCTCAGGAGCGCCGCGTCGTCACCGCCATCCCCGGACCGAAGTCCCAGGAGCTGCAGGCTCGTCGTGTCGCCGCGGTCGCGGCGGGCGTGGGGTCGGTGCTGCCGGTGTTCACCGCGCGCGCGGGCGGCGGCATCGTCGAGGACGTCGACGGCAACCGGCTGATCGACTTCGGCTCGGGCATCGCCGTCACCAGCGTCGGCGCCAGCGCCGAGGCCGTCGTCCGCCGGGCCACCGCCCAGCTCCAGGACTTCACGCACACCTGTTTCATGGTCACGCCGTACGAGGGTTATGTCGCGGTCGCCGAGGCCCTCGCCGAGCTGACCCCCGGCGACCACGCCAAGAAGTCCGCGCTGTTCAACTCCGGCGCCGAGGCCGTCGAGAACGCTGTGAAGATCGCCCGCTCCTACACCAAGCGGCAGGCCGTCGTCGTGTTCGACCACGGCTACCACGGGCGCACCAACCTCACGATGGCGCTGACGGCCAAGAACATGCCGTACAAGCACGGCTTCGGGCCGTTCGCGCCCGAGGTGTACCGCGTCCCGGTGGCGTACGGCTACCGCTGGCCGACCGGCCCGGAGAACGCCGGCCCCGAGGCCGCCGCGCAGGCGATCGACCAGATCGCCAAGCAGGTCGGCGCGGAGAACGTGGCCGCGATCGTCATCGAGCCGGTGCTCGGCGAGGGCGGTTTCATCGAGCCCGCCAAGGGCTTCCTGCCCGCGATCGCGAAGTTCGCCGCCGACAACGGCATCGTCTTCGTCGCCGACGAGATCCAGTCCGGCTTCTGCCGCACCGGCCAGTGGTTCGCGTGCGAGGACGAGGGCATCGTCCCGGACCTGATCACCACCGCCAAGGGCATCGCCGGCGGTCTGCCGCTCGCCGCCGTCACGGGGCGCGCGGAGATCATGGACGCCGCGCACGCGGGCGGCCTCGGCGGCACCTACGGCGGCAACCCCGTCGCCTGCGCGGGCGCCCTCGGCTCGATCGAGACGATGAAGGAGCTGGACCTCAACGCCAGGGCGAAGAGCATCGAGGCCGTCATGAAGGCCCGCCTCACCGCCATGGCCGAGAAGTTCGACGTCATCGGCGACATCCGCGGCCGCGGCGCCATGATCGCCATCGAGCTGGTCAAGGACCGTACGACGAAGGAGCCGAACCCGGAGGCGACCGCCGCGCTGGCGAAGGCCTGCCACCAGGAGGGGCTGCTGGTCCTGACCTGTGGCACCTACGGCAACGTGCTGCGCTTCCTGCCGCCGCTGGTGATCGGCGAGGACCTCCTGACCGAGGGCCTCGACATCATCGAGCAGGCGTTCGCCGGCATCTGACGCGCTTCCGAACGCCTCCGACACGCGTGCGAGTGCCCTGTTCCGCAGGGATTCCGCAGGGATTCCGCGGCGGCACCGCAGGGCCCTCGCATACGGAATCCCTCATCCGCCTCCGACGTCCCACGCTTCCCGGAACCGGAACCCGAACCGGCGTCCGGCCCGGATTCCGGTCCCTGTGGACAACCGTCGGAGGCCGTGAAGAAGGTGTGCAAGGTGCATGACGGGTCCCGATTCCGCCTGTCGTCACCGCGTTCCCTGCCGTAGGTTCTCTTGCAGATGAGAGATACACCCCGCCCACAGGGGACTGTGGGTGACACCGGGTCGGGGCCTCCCCAGCTTCGCCCTGGTCGTGCCCTCGCGCACACACCCGGAGCTTCCGGCTCCGGATCTCCTCACCGATCGGATGGCCGCGCGTCCCAAACCCCCCGGGGCGTGCGGCACACCGATCCGGACGGCCACCCCCGAACCACCCCCCCTGTTCGGGGGTGGCCGACCACCCCCTCCGGCCGCCGCGCCGCTCTCCTCCTTCTCGGCCTCCCGGCCTTCCTCTTCGCGCTGATCACCTGGCAGGTCCTCGCGCGCGGCCCGCTGGCCCGCGCGGACGAACGCCTCAGCGACTCCCTGGTCCACCGGGGCGCCCCCACCCAGTTCCTCGCCGACCTCGGCAATGTCACGGTCGCCGTCCCGGTCCTCGCCGCCGTACTCCTGTACGTCGCACGGCGCGCGCGTGCCACCGGTCGGGACCACTGGTGGCGGCCGTCCGCCGCGGCGGCGCTGCTGATGGCGGTCGTCCCCGTCTGGGTGGTCCCGCTGAAGGAGCTCATCGCCCGCTCGGGCCCGCCGATCATGGGCCCCGGCACGGGTTTCTACCCCTCCGGCCACACCGCCACCGCATCGATCGCCTACGGCTGTGCCGTGCTGCTCCTGCTGCCCTGGCTGCGCGGCGCCCCCGCACGCCGCGCGGTCGTCGCCCTCGCGGTGATCCTGAACATCGCCGTCGGCTTCGGTCTGGTACGCCAGGGCTACCACTGGCTGCTCGACGTACTGGCGAGCTGGTGCTTGTGCGCGGCGCTGCTCGCCGCGCTGTGGTTCCGGGTGCGCCGATCCGCCGGATGAGGACATGGCGCCCGCCGGATGAGGACATGGCGCCCGTCGGGCGAAGGCGTCGGCACCCGCGGGCGGGTGTCCGCGTCGGCCGCACGGGCGGCCGACGAGAGCGCGGTGCGGCCGGGGGACGGCCGCCTCACGACATGTGGCGGTCAGCCCCCGGCTACCGCTCCTCGTCCCCGGCCAGGCTCGCCGCCGCCTCGTGCATCGCCAGTTCGAGCAGGGCCGGGTCGGTGAGGGTGCCGCTGCCGTCCGGTGGGATCAGCCAGCGGACGCCGCCGGTCTGCCGGCCCGGGTAGGGCACCACGATCCAGGTGCCGTGCCCCGCGCTGCGCACCCCCGTGCCGAGCCACCGGGACGCCGTGCCCGGCGGGACGAAGAACCCCATGCGGTCGTCGCCGAAGTCGACGAGCACCGGCCCGGGCTGGTCGATGATGCGGGTCAGAACGTCCAGCGTCGGATAGCCGAGGGCGCCCGGCAGGATCAGCACGTCCCAGGCCCTGCCCGCCGGAAGCAGGGCGACCCCCAGGGGGTTGCGCTCCCACTCCCAGCGGCAGGCCTCGGGATCCGGTGATACGGATGCCAGCCACTCGGCCGCCGTCTTGGCCCCAGTCATGACAGGGACCTTCCTCTCTCTAGAGCTCCGTCGGACGCGGTTTCGCGTCAGGAGCACAGACAGAGGTTGAGGGCGCGCATTACGCGGGTTCCGACCACTTCTTGGTGGTGAATGGGGTAACACGGTCCGGCAGGGCGTACGCCTGTTGATCACCCGTGCGCCTTCACGCCCCACCGGCCGGCGTTTCAGGGGGGTCCGGAGGCCGCCTCGTCAGCTGTCGAAGCCCAGCCCGAGCCGGTCCATCGCCTTGAGCCACAGATTGCGACGGCCCGCGTGGGAGTCGGCGCGGGCCAGGGACCACTTGGTGAGGGCGATCCCGGTCCAGGCGAACGGCTCCGGCGGGAACGGCAGCGGTTTGCGGCGGACCATCTCCAGCTCGGTGCGTTCCGTACGCTCCCCCGCGAGCAGGTCGAGCATGACGTCCGCGCCGAACCGGGTGGCGCCCACCCCGAGCCCCGTGTAACCGGCCGCGTAGGCGACTCTGCCCTGGTGGGCGGTGCCGTAGAACGCGGAGAAGCGGGAGCAGGTGTCGATGGCGCCGCCCCAGGCGTGGGTGAAGCGGACGCCCTCCAGCTGCGGGAAGCAGGTGAAGAAGTGGTCGGCGAGCTTGGCGTAGGTCTCCGGCCGGTCGTCGTACTCGGCGCGCACCCGGCCGCCGTACTGGTAGACCGCGTCGTAGCCGCCCCACAGGATCCGGTTGTCGGCGCTGAGCCGGAAGTAGTGGAACTGGTTGGCCGAGTCCCCGAGCCCCTGCCGGTTCTTCCAGCCGATGGACGCGAGTTGCTCGGCGGTGAGCGGCTCGGTCATCAGGGCGTAGTCGTAGACGGGGACTGTGTACGCGCGGACGCGCTTGACCAGGCTGGGGAAGATGTTGGTGCCGAGCGCCACCTGCCTGCTACGGACCTGGCCGTAGGGGGTGCGGACGGCCATGCCGGTGCCGTACGCCTTCAGGTTCAGCGCGGGCGTGTGTTCGTACACGCGGACGCCGAGGCGCAGGCAGGCCCGCTTCAGGCCCCACGCCAGCTTCGCGGGGTGCAGCATGGCGACGCCCCGGCGGTCATACAGACCCGCCTCGAAGGTGGGGGAGGCGACCTGGTCGCGGACGGCGTCGGCGTCGAGGAACTCGATGCCGTCGGCGAGGCCCTTGCGGGCGATCTCGTCGTACCAGTCGCGCAGTTCCCAGGCCTGGTAGGTCTCGGTGGCGACGTCGATCTCGCCGGTGCGTTCGAAGTCGCAGTCGAGTCCGTGGCGGGCGACGGCGGCCTCGATCTCGTCGAGGTTGCGGGCGCCCAGCTCCTCCAGTGCGTGGATCTCGTCGGGCCAGCGGGCGAGGCCGTTGGCCAGGCCGTGGGTGAGCGAGGCGGCGCAGAAGCCGCCGTTGCGGCCGGAGGCGGCCCAGCCCACCTCGCGGCCTTCCAGCAGGACGACATCCCGCTGCGGGTCGCGCTCCTTGGCGTTGAGCGCGGTCCACAGTCCGCTGTAGCCGCCGCCGACGACCAGCAGATCGCAGGTCTCGGCGCCGGTGAGCGCGGGCTCGGGGTGGGGCTTGCCGGGGTCTTCGAGCCAGTACGGGACCGGCTGTGCGTCGGAGAGGGACTTTGTCCAACGGTTCATGGCGCTTGGGGCCATGATTTCAACTCCCTACGGCGTCGACAGGGCCTCAGACCTCGGGTCTCAGGCTTTTTGCTTCTTTCTGCGATTCCCGATGGCCATTCCGGCCACCACGAACAGTACGGCGATCAGGAACATGGCCGTACCGATGACATTGATCTGCACGGGTGTGCCGCGCTGTGCCGAGCCCCAGACGAACATGGGGAAGGTGACGGTCGACCCCGCGTTGAAATTGGTGATGATGAAATCGTCGAAGGAGAGCGCGAAGGCGAGCAGCGCGCCCGCCGCGATACCCGGGGCGGCGATGGGCAGGGTGACGCGGACGAAGGTCTGGACGGGCCCGGCGTACAGATCCCGCGCGGCCTCCTCCAGCCTCGGGTCCATCGACATCACGCGCGCCTTGACGGCGACCACGACGAAGCTGAGGCAGAACATGATGTGGGCGATGAGGATCGTCCAGAATCCCAACTGTGCACCCAGATTGAGGAACAGGGTGAGCAGGGAGGCGGCCATCACGACCTCGGGCATCGCCATCGGCAGGAAGATCAGCGAGTTGACGGCGCCCCGCGCGCGGAAGCGGTACCGCACCAGCGCGAAGGCGATCATCGTGCCGAGGACGGTCGCGCCGAGGGTCGCCCAGGCGGCCAGCTGGAGGCTCAGCGAGAGCGAGCCGCAGAGGTCGGCGACGCCGCACGGGTCGGTCCAGGCGGCCGTGGAGAATTCCTGCCACTCGTAGTTGAAACGGCCCTTCGGCTGGTTGAAGGAGAAGACCGTGACGACGACGTTCGGCAGCAGCAGATATCCGAGCGTCAGCAGTCCCGCGATGACGACGAGACGGCGCTTGAGCCAGTTCTTGAGCCGGTTTCCGAAGGCCATTTAAACCAGATCCTCCGTCCCGGACCTACGAATGTAGACCGTCACCATGAGAAGGATCGCGGCCATGAGAATGAACGAGAGCGCCGCCGCCGTCGGATAGTCGAGGATCCGCAGGAATTGGCTCTGGATGACGTTGCCGATCATCTGGGTGTTGGTGGAGCCGAGGAGTTCGGCGTTCACGTAGTCGCCGCTCGCCGGGATGAAGGTGAGCAGCGTCCCGGAGACGACGCCCGGCATGGAGAGCGGGAAGGTGACCTTGCGGAACGTCGTGAACGGCTTGGCGTACAGATCGCCGGCCGCCTCGTGCAGCCGTCCGTCGATGCGTTCGAGGGAGGTGTAGAGCGGAAGGATCATGAACGGCAGGAAGTTGTACGTGAGGCCGCAGACCACCGCGAGGGGTGTGGCGAGCACGCGGTCCCCTGCGGTGAGGCCGAGCCAGCTGGTGACGTCGAGGACGTGCAGGGTGTTGAGGGCGCCGACGACCGGGCCGCCGTCCGACAGGATCGTCTTCCAGGCGAGGGTGCGGATCAGGAAGCTGGTGAAGAACGGGGCGATCACCAGGATCAGGATCAGATTGCGCCAGCGGCCCGCACGGAAGGCGATGAGATACGCCAGCGGATAGCCCAGCAGCAGGCACAGGACCGTCGCCGAGCCCGCGTAGAGCACCGAGCGCAGGAACTGCGGGTAGTACTCGCTCAGCGCGTCCCAGTAGGTCGCGACATGCCAGGTGACCTGGTAACCGTCCTCCAGGGAGCCCGTCTGCACGGACGTGGAGGCCTGGTAGACCATCGGCATCGCGAAGAAGACCAGCAGCCAGATCAGGCCGGGCGCGAGCAGCAGATACGGCGTCCAGCGGCCCCGTCTGCGGGGCGGTTTCCCGGTGGCCGGGACGGGTGCGAGGGGTGGTGGCGCCTCGGCTTCGGCGAGGGTTCCGGTCGACATCAGACGGCCGCCCCCTCGTCCACGCCCGCGTCGATGTCCTGGGCGGCGTCGAGCCCGAACGTGTGCGCGGGGTTCCAGTGCAGGACGACCTCGGCGCCGGGCACGAGCCGGGTGTCGCGGTCGATGTTCTGGACGTACACCTCGAACTCGGGACAGACCGAGCTGTCGATCACGTACTGCGTGGAGACACCGATGAAGCTGGTGGCGGCGATCTTCCCGGTGATCCGGTTGCGGCCGGTCGGTATCTCCCCGGCGTCGTCCGCGTGGGTGAGGGTGATCTTCTCGGGGCGGACGCCGACGAGGATCTTGCCGCCGGTCGTGGCGGGCGCGGGACATCGCGCCTCGGGGAGCACGAGCTTGCCGTCGCCCGCCTTCAGCACGAGGTCGCCGCCGCTCTTCGAGTCGACCTCGGCCTCGATGAGGTTGGAGGTGCCGAGGAAGTTGGCGACGAAGGTGGTCCGCGGGTTCTCGTACAGATCGGTGGGCGAGCCGAGTTGTTCGACCCTGCCGCCGTTCATCACCGCGACGGTGTCGGCCATGGTCATGGCCTCCTCCTGGTCGTGGGTGACATGGATGAACGTGATGCCGACCTCGGTCTGGATGCGCTTCAGCTCCAGCTGCATCTGGCGGCGCAGCTTGAGGTCGAGGGCGCCGAGGGGCTCATCGAGGAGCAGGACCTTCGGGTGGTTGATGAGGGCGCGGGCCACGGCGACGCGCTGCTGCTGGCCGCCGGAGAGCTGGTGCGGCTTCTTGCGGGCCTGCTCGCCGAGCTGGACCAGTTCCAGCATCTCCTCGACCTGCTTCTTCACGCTCCTGATGCCGCGCCGGCGCAGTCCGAAGGCGACGTTCTCGAAGATGTCGAGGTGCGGGAAGAGGGCGTACGACTGGAAGACCGTGTTCACCGGCCGCTTGTACGGGGGCAGGTTCGTCACGTCCTGGTCGCCGAGCCAGACGCTTCCGCAGGAAGGTTCCTCCAGGCCGGCGATCATGCGCAGGGTGGTGGTCTTGCCGCAGCCGGAGGCGCCGAGCAGGGCGAAGAAGGAACCTTCCGGCACGGTCAGGTCGAGCGGGTGCACGGCGGTGAAGGAGCCGTAGGTCTTGCCGATGCCGGAGAGACGGACGTCGCCGCCGCCCTCGGCCGTGCGCTTCTTTCCGGCCTTGCCGGTCTTGTCGCTGGTCATCGTCCTCGTCACGCCCCTGTCAGCTTCGCGAACTTCTCTTCGTACGCCGTCTCTTCCTTCTGGCTCAGGGAGCGGAAGGCGCGCGACTTGGCCGCCATGGCCGCGTCGGGAATGATCAGCGGGTTGTTCGCCGCGTCCGGGTCGATCTTGGCCAGCTCCGCCTTCACCCCGTCGACCGGGCACACGTAGTTGATGTACGCGGCGAGTTCGGCAGCCGGCTTCGGCTCGTAGTAGTAGTCGATGAGCCGTTCGGCGTTGGTCTTGTGCCGGGCCCTGTTCGGTATCAGCAGGTTGTCGGTCGAGGTCATGTAGCCGCTGTCGGGGATGACGAAGTCGACGTCCGGGGTGTCGGCCTTGAGCTGGACGACGTCACCGGCCCAGGCGATGCAGGCCGCGAGGTCGCCCTTGGTGAGGTCCGAGGTGTAGTCGTTGCCGGTGAAACGGCGGATCTGGCCCCGGTCGACGGCCTTCTGGAGGCGGGCGATCGCCGCGTCGTAGTCGTCGTCGCCGAACGTCGCCGGGTCCTTGCCCATGTCGAGCAGGGTCATCCCGATGCTGTCGCGCATCTCGGAGAGGAAGCCGATGCGCCCCTTCAGCTTCGGATTGTCGAGCATGTCGGAGACCGACTTCACCTCCTCGCCGTCGAGGGCCTTCTTGTTGAAGGCGATGACGGTCGAGATGCCCTGCCAGGGGTACGAGTAGGCCCGCCCCGGGTCCCAGTCCGGGCTGCGGAACTGCTGGGACAGGTTCATGAAGGCGTGCGGCAGGTTGGACGCGTCCAGCTTCTGGACCCATCCGAAGCGGATCAGCCGGGCGGCGAGCCAGTCGGTGACGCAGATGAGGTCGCGTCCGGTGTCCTGGCCCGCGGCCAGCTGCGGCTTGATCTTGCCGAAGAACTCGACGTTGTCGTTGATGTCCTCGGTGTACTTGACCTTGATGCCGGTGCGCCGGGTGAACTGGTCCAGGCTCGGGTGACGTTTGCCGCTGTCGTCGACGTCCATGTACTCGGTCCAGTTGGAGAAGTCCACCTCCTTCTCCTTGGCCGAGTGGTCCTCGGACGAGCCGCCCGAGGTGTTCTTCGCGGCGGGGATGCCGCAGGCGCTCAGCGCGCCGAGCCCGCCGATCGCGAGTGCGCCGCCGGTTCCGGCGCGCAGCAGCGAACGGCGGGTGAGGGCGGCCCTGCCGTTCCCGATGCTGCGCCGCATGGCGGCCACCTGGGCCGGGGACAGGCGGTCGGGCTCGTACTGCTCCATGCGCGTGGTGCCCTTTCGGAGGTGCCCTTTCGGGAGGGTGGGCGGGGACCGGCCGGGGGTCGGGCGGCCGGTCCCCCGGGCTGACTAGCGGTCCCCGAAGATCGTGCGGTGCCAGTCCTTCCTGGCGACCGCCGTGTTGTCGAACATCACGTGCTTGATCTGGGTGTACTCCTCGAACGAGTACGCGGACATGTCCTTGCCGAAGCCGGACGCCTTGTACCCGCCGTGCGGCATCTCGCTGATGATCGGGATGTGGTCGTTGACCCACACACAGCCCGCCTTGATCTCGCGGGTGGCACGGTTCGTCCGGTACACGTCCCGGCTCCAGGCGGAGGCGGCGAGGCCGTACGGGGTGTCGTTGGCGAGGCGGATGCCCTCGTCGTCGCTGTCGAAGGGCAGGACCACGAGCACCGGGCCGAAGATCTCCGACTGGACGATCTCGCTGTCCTGGGCGGCGTCCGCGACGAGCGTGGGCCGGTAGTAGGCGCCGTTCGCGAGGCCCCCCTGTGGCGCCTCTCCCCCGGTCACCACGCGCGCGTACGCGCGTGCGCGCTCGACGAAGGCGGCGACCCGGTCGCGCTGGACGTGCGAGATCAGCGGGCCGAGGTCGGTGCCCGGGGCGAAGGGGTCGCCGAGCCGGACGGTCTCCATCAGGGCGGCCGTCCGCGCGACGAACTCCTCGTAGAGGGGCCGCTGTACGTACGCGCGCGTGGCGGCCGTGCAGTCCTGGCCGGTGTTGATGAGGGCGCCCGCGACCGCGCCGTGGACGGCGGCCTCCAGGTCGGCGTCGTCGAAGACCACGAACGGGGCCTTGCCACCCAGTTCCAGGTGGAGACGCTTGACGGTGGCCGTGGCGATCTCGGCGACGCGCTTGCCGACGGCCGTGGACCCGGTGAAGGAGGTCATGACCACATCGGGATGGCCGACGAGATGCTCACCGGCCTCCTTCCCGGTCCCGGTGACAATGTTGATCACACCGTCGGGGATTCCGGCGTCGGTGGCGGCCTGCGCGAAGAGCAGCGAGGTCAGCGGGGTCAGCTCGGCGGGCTTGAGGACGATCGTGTTGCCCGCGGCGATCGCCGGGAGGATCTTCCAGGCGGCCATCTGCAGCGGGTAGTTCCAGGGCGCGATGGAACCGACGACACCGATGGGCTCCCGGCGTACGTAGGAGGTGTGGTCGCCGGAGTACTCGCCCGCCGACTGACCCTGGAGATGCCGGGCGGCGCCCGCGAAGAACGCGGTGTTGTCGACGGTGCCGGGCACGTCGAACTCACGGGTCAGCTTGAGCGGCTTCCCGCACTGCAGGGACTCGGCCCGCGCGAACTCCTCCGTCCGGTCGGCCAGGACCGCGGCGAAGCGGTGCAGCGCGTCCGACCGCTCGCCGGGGGTGGTCGCGGCCCAGCCGGGGAAGGCCGCGCGGGCGGCGGCGACGGCCGCGTCCACGTCGTCGGTCCCGGCCAGCTCGTAGGTGAGGACCTCGTCGCCGGTCGCCGGATCGACGACCGTGTGGGTACGGCCCGATGTGCCCTTCGTCAGGCGGCCGGCGATGTACTGCGCGCCGACCGCGAAGCGGTCCTGTGCGGGGAATCGGTCCGGGGTCGCGGTGCCCGGGTTCTGCATGTCGCTCTCCTCCGCCGGCGCCCCCTCTGTCCCCGGGGGCGGGTGGCGTAGCTCCAGCTCGATTTGAGTGCCGATCCTGGCAGAGGCATGCGGCACCAACAAGTGATTCCGTTGTTGCCTTTTGGTTACGCGACGGAATCTGTCGACCAGGTGTCCAGTCGGGACAGGAAATCGAGGACGGAATGTCAGTGGTGGCTGCCAGACTCTTCGACATGACGAAGATCGATTCTTGGGACACGCTGACGGAGGCGGTCCGCTCGGGGGCGAGGGTCAAGTACCTGCACTTCTGGGGGCACCGTCCGCTGCCCGACGGCCGGATCGGCGCGAGCTGTCTGAGCCAGTGGTGGCCGTCGCCGTTCACGGTGGACGGCGTGGAGTACGCGACGGCCGAGCACTGGATGATGGCGTCGAAGGCCCGGCTCTTCGGGGACACCGAGGCGGAGCGCAAGGCGGTCGCCGCGGCAGGTCCCGCGCAGGCCAAGAAGATCGGGCGGCTGGTGCGCGGCTTCGACGACGCCGTGTGGGAGCGGGAGCGCTTCGCGATCGTGGCGGAGGGCAGCTTCCACAAGTTCGCCGCCCACGCGGATCTGCGGGCGTTTCTGCTGGGCACGGGTCACCGCGTCCTCGTCGAGGCCAGTCCCCTCGACCGGGTCTGGGGGATCGGTCTGGCGGCGGACGACGAGCGCGCGATGGACCCCGCGCGGTGGCGGGGGCCGAATCTGCTGGGTTTCGCGTTGATGGCCGCGCGGGAGCGCTTCGCTGGAGTGCCTGTGCGCCAACCGTGAGTGGGGCAAGGGGGAGGGTGGGCGGGTGCGGGTGCGTCGTGGCCGCTCGCGCAGTTCCCCGCGCCCCTTCGGGGGCGCGCTACGCGCCGCCTTCTCCCCTCGGCAGCACCAAGGACAGTGACGTGGAGTAGCTGTCGTCGAAGGGGTCGGTGTCCGAGTCGTAGCCGTCGCTGTCGGACGCCATCACGATGAGGACGATGAAGCCGATGCCGAGGAGGATGCCGACGACTCCGCAGATGATGCCGGCCAGGGCGTGCCCCGGGTTGGTCGCCTCGCCCCGGCGGGCCTTGGCCCGGCCGATGAAGCCGAAGATCATGGCCATGATCCCGAGCAGG
Source organism: Streptomyces sp. NPDC107538 (assembly GCF_055657445.1). Classification (NCBI taxonomy): domain Bacteria; kingdom Bacillati; phylum Actinomycetota; class Actinomycetes; order Kitasatosporales; family Streptomycetaceae; genus Streptomyces; species Streptomyces sp. NPDC107538. The sequence continues at coordinate 25,159 of NZ_JBVKAY010000017.1, forward strand.
ATCGCCAGCGGCCACAGACAGAACAGCGCGGCGGCGCAGATACCGAGCACCATCGCCGCGATCCCCATCCCATTGCTGGGCGGGGGCGCCATCGCGGCCCACGCGTAGCCCCCGCCGGGGGCGGGGTAGCCGGCACCGGGATGGCCGGGGGCGCCCGGGTACGCCGGGTACTGCGGGTAGCCGTACGGGACCTGCCCCGGCCCCTCGGGACCGATGGGTGGGGGCGGTACGGCGGCGCCGGGGGCGGGCGTGGCGTAGGCGGCGCCGGGCGCGGGCGGCGGGTAGGACGCGCGGGGTGCGTTGGGCGTGTAGGGAGTGTTGGGCGCGGGCGGGGCGAAGGGGTTGGGGGCGGGAGAGCCTGCGGGCTGCGCGCCGCCCGGCGGGGCGAACGCGCCGGGACGGGCCGGGGCCACGCCCGGCATGGCCATGACCGTTCGCTGGTCGTGCACCGAGGAGGAGGGTGTGGGCGTGGGGCTGCTCGGCGCCGGGGTGTCGGCCGGCGGGGCCCAGGGGTCGTGGGCGGCCGGAGTGGTGCCCTGCGCGGTTGCCGGGGTGGGCGCGGTCGGTGCGGTCGGCGCGATCGGCTTGTCCAAGGCGACCGTCGGGGCCGGTATCGCGTCCTCGGGCGACGCAGCGGCGCCCTGTGCGGTCGGCGCGGTTGCCGGGGTCGCTATAGGAACACCGTCCGCCACCGTCGGCAGGTCGGCGCCGCCCGCCGCCCGGGGCGGTACGGCCTCCTCGGTCACCGTCGGGAGGGTGGCGCCGTCGACGACCGTGGACGGGACGGCGTCGTCGACCACGGTCGGCAGGTCGGCGCCGTCGACCACCGTCAGCGGGACCGCGTCATCGGTCACCGTCGGGAGCGTCGCGCCGTCGACCACCGTCGGCGGCAGCGCGGTGTCTCCCTGGGGCGGTGCCCATGGGTCCGGCTGCGGGTCGGCCGGTGTTCTGGGAATCGGTGCCTCGTCGGACGGCATGAGTGGGTCCCCCTGTATGTTCCGCAGCGTTCCGTACCGTTCTGCGTCGTCGTTCCGTCTTACACGATCAGCTGTACGTTCGGTCATGCTAAGGCCCGGGGTTCAGCGTGGGGATCGCCGCCTACGATGATCCCCGAGTCATCGATCAGCCGATCACCCGCGTCCCCCGACGTAGACCATGGTCCGGGGCGGACGCCGTTCCCGGGGAGGAACCTTGACCGACCACCGCACCACGCAGGGCGTGCCCGTGCCCCCCGCCGTCTCCGCCGCGTCCACCGTGCCCGGCGCCTTCGGCACCCGCGACCCGCACGCCTTCATCGCCGGTCTGCCCAAGGCCGAGCTGCATGTGCACCACGTCGGCTCCGCCTCCCCCCGTATCGTCGCGGAACTCGCCGCCCGTCACCCCGACTCCCAGGTGCCCACGGACCCCGAGGCGCTCGCGGACTACTTCACGTTCACGGACTTCGCCCACTTCATCCAGGTGTATCTGTCCGTCGTGGACCTGATCCGCACCCCGGAGGACGTCCGGCTGCTGACGTTCGAGGTGGCGCGGGACCTGGCCCGGCAGCAGGTGCGGTACGCCGAGCTGACCGTCACGCCGTACTCCTCCACCCGCCGCGGGATCGACGAGCGGGCCTTCATGGACGCGATCGAGGACGCGCGGAAGGCGGCGGAGGCCGAGTTCGGGACCGTACTGCGCTGGTGCTTCGACATCCCCGGCGAGGCGGGGCTCCAGGCGGCCGAGGAGACCGTCCGGCTCGCCACCGACGACCGGCTGCGGCCGGAAGGGCTGGTGTCGTTCGGGCTCGGCGGGCCCGAGGTCGGCGTACCGAGGCCGCAGTTCAAGCCGTACTTCGACCGGGCGATCGCGGCCGGGCTGCGCTCCGTGCCGCACGCCGGGGAGACCACCGGGCCCGAGACGATCTGGGACGCGCTGACCGAGCTGCGCGCGGAGCGCATCGGCCACGGGACGAGCGCGGCCGGCGACCCGAAGCTGCTGGCGCACCTCGCCGAGCACCGGATCGCGCTGGAGGTCTGCCCGACCTCGAACATAGCCACGCGCGCGGTCCGCACCCTCGACGAGCACCCGATCAAGGAGTTCGTGCGGGCCGGGGTGCTGGTCACCGTCAACTCGGACGACCCGCCGATGTTCGGCACCGACCTCAACACCGAGTACGCGGTCGCCGCCCGTCTCCTCGAACTCGACGAGCAGGGACTTGCCGCGCTCGCGAGGAACGCCGTGGAGGCGTCCTTCCTCGACGAGCCCGGCAAGGCCCGGCTGTCCGACGAGATCGACACGTACACCTCGGCCTGGCTGACCCCCTGACCCGATCGGCACCGGAAAACCACCATCATGCGCACCGTGACCGCCGTCGCCCATCGCGGCGCCCCCTACCGCCACCGTGAGAACACGCTCGACTCCCTGCGGGCCGGGCTCGAACTGGGCGCGGACGCCGTCGAGTTCGATGTGCGGACGACCCGTGACGGCGTGCCCGTCCTGCTGCACGACTCGACACTGGAGCGGCTCTGGGAGGTGGAACGGCCGCTGGCCGCGCTCTCCGCCGCGGAGCTGCGCGGGCTGACGGCCGACGGGGTGCCGACGCTGGCCGACGCGCTGGTCGCCACCAAGGACAGCCGGGTGATGGTGGACCTGCCGGGCGCGGTGAACCCGCGGGCCGTACGGCAGATCCTCGCCGTCGTACGGGAGTACGACGCCGAGGACCGTGTCTACTACAGCGCCGACCCGCCCACCATGCTGGCCGTCCGCGCCGCCGCGCCCACCGCCGAGATCGCCCTCACCTGGAAGACCCTCGCCCCACCGCGCCCCGCCCTCCTCGACGCGATCCGCCCCCGCTGGCTCAACTACCGCTTCGGCCTCCTCACCCGCCCCCTGGCCGACCGCGTCCACCGCGACGGCTACCTCCTCTCCGCCTGGACCCCCGACACCCGGCGCTCCATGCGCCGGCTGATGGCCCTGGGCGCCGACTCGATCACGACGAACCGCGTCGACACCCTGTGCGCCCTGAGGCGCCACCCCTAGCCAGAGGGTCGGGCAGCGTGCAGCTCTCCGCTCTCTACACCTCCGACAGCTGCGCCACCGTCGCGGTGTCCGCCGGCTTCTGCCGGGTGACGTACTGCGGGACCGGTGTCGAGTCCTTGCCGTTGTCGCGGACGAGGCCGTAGCGGAGGGCGCCGCGGTCGGGGCCGTAGGTGATGTCCTCGGTGACGGCGTCCCAGGTGGAGGGGGCGACGGTGATGCCGTAGTCGGCGCCGCGTTCGTTCTGGGTGAGGGTGACCGTGCCGTCGAGGTAGAAGTACTCGTTCTGCCACATCTGCTGGGCGCCCTCGGGCAGGACGGTGTAGCCGGTTTCGGGGCCGCCCATGCCGGAGGTCTTGCCGTCGGCGGAGGTCGGGTCGTCCATGCGGCGGCCGCCGCCCGAGGCGACGTGGAAGAGCTTGCCCTTCAGGCCCGTCCAGGCCGGCATGACCAGGCCGCCCGGCCGGTACTGGGGCGAGATCTGCCAGCGGACCAGGACGTATCCCTCGCCCGTGAAGGTCACGTTGTCGCCGCGGTGGTTCATCACGGTCCGCGCGCCGCCGCTGCTGGTGACGCCGGACTCGGGGCGGCGCGGGAGGGCGCCGGGCGGGGTGCCCCGGTCCGGTGCCTCGTCCACCGCGTCGACGACGCTGCCGTACAGGCCCTTCGGGTCCTTCTCCTTCGTCGGCGACGGGGAGGGGGACGGGGAGACGGAAGGGGGCGCGGAGGGGGTGCGCGACGGGTCGCGGGGCGCAGCAGGCGCGGGCTCGCGGGCCGTGCTCAGCGCGGTGGGCGCGGCCTGCGCGGGCCGGTCCGCCGGGGGCTGGGTGACGACGTACGCGCCCCCGGCGACGATGGTCGCCCCCGCCGTCACCGCGACGGCGGGCTTGGTGAGGACACCGAGCATCTTGGCGGACCAGCCCACCGAGGCGGTCGCGGCCGTCGCGGCGGCGGCGGTCTTGCCGCCGAACGCCAGGGACAGCGTGAAGCCCACGGGGACGGGGACCAGGGCGAGGCCGACGAGGAGGCGTTCGGCGGGGACGACGACCTCGCCGGGGCGGCCGTGGCCGTCACAGCGCGCACAGCCCCGGATGTGCCGGGCGATGCGCTTGCGCCACACCGAGTCGGGCCGTCCGCTCCAGCGGGCGGTGACCCGGCCCAGGTCGGAGCAGGAGGAGTCGAGGGCGCGGACGATGCCGCGCGCGGTCTCCAGACGGGCCTTCATCCGCTGCACCCGTACGGCGGCGTGCTGCCGGCTGATGCCCACGGCGGCGGCGAGTTCCCGCCGGGTGAGTTCACCCGCGACCTCCAGCCACCACAGCGACAGCAGTTGGCGGTCCTCGTCGTCGAGCCAGCGGACCGCTTCCGCGACCTCCTTGCGCTGGCCCTCCAACTGCAGCCGCAGCACGGTCAGTTCGGCGAAGTCGGCGGCGCCGTGCGCGTCGGCGTCGTCGAGCTGGTCGGCGGTGCGACGGCGTGCCCGGTCCCGGATCTGCCGCATGGCGATCGCGACCAGCCAGGAGCGGAAGCTGTCCGGATCACGCAGCGTGTCGAGGTTGTCGACGGCGCGCAGCATGGTCTCCTGCACGACGTCGTCGACATCGGCGTGGCCGTTGAGGGCCCGGCCGACGATGTTGTAGACGAGCGGCAGCCAGCCCTCGACCAGCTCGTCGAGGGCGCGCCGGTCCCCCGCCTGCGCGGCCGCGATGGTGGAGCGCCACTGCCGCCCGTCCACGTACGTTCCCTCCGGTCCCGCCGGCCTCACCCTGTTCACTCGGCCGTGTTCCGTACCTTCTCAGCCATCTCCACGACGTGGGGAACCTCCGAGGCGGAGATCACACCGTTCACACTGCTCACACCGCTCACACTGCCCATACGGCTCGCTCCTGTACGTGGGGAAACAGGGGGTGCCTACGGAGACGGGGTGGAGGCGGCCGGGATAACAGTTTTCTGCTCCCACCCGCCGGTGAGCGCCTCCAGCCGCTTGATCCGCTGCCGCACGACGTACAGCGGGATCACCCCGAAGACCCCGAACGACATGTCGATCACGGTCCACCAGAAGGGGATGCCCCGGATCGGCCCGCAGATGAGTGCCAGCGGGATGATGCCGACGCAGGCGATCATGCCGAACTCGATGATCCAGATGTTGCGGACCGGGTCGCGGTAGGGGCCGCAGAAGGCCACGGCGATCACCAGGTGCGCGAAGGCCAGCCAGTCCGTGCCGTAGAGGAGGAAGGGGTACTCGGCGTCGGCCTCGTCGAGTCCCGCGCGTACGCGTTCGATCCACTCCATGAGCGCCGGAAGGTGCTCCCCGACGGAGAGCGCCCGCAGCAACTCCTCGGTCCAGCGCAACTCGTGGACCAGCGGGAACGCCGTGGCGCCGCTCAGTACCAGACAGACGACGAAGAAGATCAGCCACGCACGGATGCCCTTCAACAGGGCGGCTCTGTCGCTCATGCGGTGAGCGTACGCCCCACCTTGAACGCGTTCAAAAGTGGGGGCCCGGCCTGCGCACGGGCAGCTGCCGGACCCCCACGAGCGAGCGGAACGGGCCGTCAGCCGCCGGGAATCGAGCGGATCGCGGCGAGGTCGAACTGCAGGCGCACCTTCTCGCTCACCATGGCACCGCCCTCCGCGAGCCTCTGGTTGTAGGTGAGTCCCCATTCGGAACGGTTGATGGTGGTCGTCCCGTCGAAGCCGACCCGTTCGTATCCGAAGGGGTCCATGACGTGCCCTATATAGGTGAGTTCCAGATCGACGGGCCGGGTGATGCCCTTGATGGTGAGTTCACCGGCCATGCGGTAGACGTCGTCGCCCACGAGACGCACCGCCGTACTGACGAAGCGCATTCGCGGATAGGTCGCGGCGTCCAGGAAGTCACGGCCCATCAGATGGGCGTCGCGCTGTTCCACTCCGGTATCGACAGAAGCCGTGGAGAGAACTATTTCGGCCCGTGAACGAGCGGGATCACGACCGTCGAAGTAGAGCCGGCTCTGATACTCGGTGAACGCTCCGCGCACCGTCGTGACCAGGGCATGGCGGACGGAGAAACCGATACGGCTGTGCGCCGCGTCGATCATCCATTCGCCGGTCAGGATCGCCAGGGCGGGGTCGGCCGGGCCGTGGGACGCGAAAGCCGGTGACTCGTGGGGGAGTTGTGAGGCTGTGGGGGCTGCCGGGCGGCGCAGCGACGCAGCACGGGTGAACAGGTTCATGATTCACGTAACTACGGCACGGCGGGAAGTGCCGCAACCCTTCCCCCCTCGATCCGTGCGGTCCGAATCGACCCCGAAAGGCGGATAAAGCGCCACCGCGCGGCAGACAATTGCACGATCTCCACAGCGTCGCCACGAATTTCCCGCCGCAATTCACCTCGGGAGGACCGGAATACACCCCCGGATTCACGGCCTGCCCTTCAGCGCCCCCGGGATGCGGTCCAGCACCGGGAACGGCACGAGCCCGTAGTGGTAGAAGTCCACGGCGTCGGCCCCGCCGGCCGGGCCCGGTGGCCGCCGCGGTCTTCGCCGCCGGCGCCTCGGCGGAGTCCGTGTCCGGAACTCCCGGGCGCAGCACGGCCCGCAGGGAGCAGCCGTCCCGCAACGCGGCCCGGTACGCGGCGACGTCGGCCGCGATCCGCTCCGGGTCCCGGGCGTACGCGAGCACGGCGTAGCCGGGGACGACTGCGCCGACGGCCGCCGCGTCGACCCCGATCCGCCAGGCCTCGTCGACGGCGAGCACGCCCGCCGGCCGTCCGTCCGCGTACCCCTTCACCGCACCGGTCCCGGTCGCCGAAGCAGTTCTGCTGGGTGACGTCCGGGTGCGCGAGGCCCAGCGTGGTGACATCGACACCTTCGACCCGCAGGTCCTCGACGAAGACATAGGTGGAGGCGGCGGAGTTCGGTGAGAGGGTCAGACGTTCCATGGGGCTCTTGTCTAATCAAAGGTTGCGACCAACGCGCCCCTTCAGAGGCGCGGGGAACTGCGCGACCAGCCACGACGGCGGATCAGCCAACCGACGCCCCTTCCAGCCGACCCATCAGCGACAGCCGTCCCGCACCCGCGCCGGAGTCATCCGCGTAGTGAGCCCGGAGACACTCACCGCACCCACGGCCGCGTCCGTGTGGTCGAACACGGGCGCGGCCACACCGCACCTCGGGCTCGTTCTCCTGGTCGTCGATGGCGTAGCCCTGCCGCCGCACCCGGTCCAGCTCGATCCGCAGCCGATGCGGATCGGTGGTCGTGTGCGGGGTGACCGGCGGCATCCCGGCGGCGACCACGACCCGGAACTCCTCCTCGCCCAGCCAGGCGAGGACGGCCTTGCCCACGGCGGTGCGGTAGGCGGGGACCCGGCTGCCGACCCGGGAGGACATCCGGACGTCGGTCTCGTTCTCGACTTTGTCGATGTAGACGATGTCCGGCGCCTCGTACACCACCAGATGGCAGGTCTCCCCCACCGCGTGCTGGAGCAGCCGCAGCGGCTCGGTGGCCACGGTCCGCAGGTCGAGCGAGGACAGATAGGCCTGGCCGAGCCGCAGGGTGCCGTGCCCGAGCCGGAACCACCCCGTCTCCCGGTCGCGGACCAGCAGATCGGCCTCCAGCAGCGGCGCGGCGAGCCGCAGCACCGTGCTCTTGTTGATGCCGAGTTCCTCGGCGAGCCGGGTCAGCGAGACTCATGTCGTACTCCTCGGCAGCAGTCCACGGGCGACGGTGTCGCGGGCGCCCTCCAGATGCCGCGCGGCCCGGGCGAGCGAGATCTCGTGATGGCCGGGGAACAGCGCGTCGACGTCGAGCGCGGCCAGCAGGGTCAGGCTCGCCGCGTACTCGGGGACACGGCAGTCATGCAGGTTCTGCAGGGAGACGCGGCCCCCGGTGAAGACGCAGTCCCCGGAGAAGAGCGCCCGGTGATCCGGGGTGCGCAGGTGGTAGCAGAGGTGGCCGTCGGCGTGGCCAGGGGTCGCGACGGCCCGCAGGACCACACCGCCGCCGAGGTCGATCTCCTCGCCGTCGGCCATGGGTTCGACCTGGGGGCAGGGGGCGAGGGTGTAGTCGTCCGGGTAGTACCCGGCGGCCTTTCCCCGGTCCAGGCTGACGCCCGCCTCGTCGCCCGCCGCGATCCAGGCCACGGCCTCGGCGCCGGCCCGCACCCGCAGACCGGGCAGCCGCTCGGCGAGCGCGGCCGCTCCGCCCGCGTGATCGGCGTGACCGTGGGTGAGGAGGAGATGGCCGGGGTCGGCGCCGGCGGCGCGAACGGCTCGCACGATGGCGTCGGCGGACCGGCCGGCGCCCGCGTCCACGAGCGCGCTGTGCCGTGCGCCCCGCACCAGATAGACATGGCAGTCCAGCGGGTCGGTGAGATCGAATCCGTACGCACCACTGGCGACGAGCGTGACATGGCTGGTCAGCCGCATGACGACCCTCCTGCTTTCGTTGCTGAAGAGGACGAGGACAGGGACGATGACGGAGGCCGGGGCCGAGGCCGCCGAGGCCGCCGAGGCCGCTGAGGCCGCTGAGGCCGAGACGACCCTTCGACCGCGCGCCACCCTTCCCCCGCCCTCCCCAACGCCGCCACCGGGCACAAGGTGACCCTTCACCCGCGCGGCCAGCTCCACCTCCGCGAGCGCCACCGACTCCGCCGCCGCGTGGGCGTCCGCGACCGAGCCCGGGCCGAAGACCACGGACGGGAAGCCGGCGCGGGCGAGTTTGCTGGCGTCCGTCCCGAACGGCATGCCCCGGGCCTCGGCAGGCCGGTCGTGGTCGGCGAGGGCACCGCACAGGGCGGTGACGATCTCGGCGTCCGGCCGGGTGTCGAGCGCCGGGTCGACGGTGAACGGCGGGTCGACCTCCGCCCCCAGCGCGGCGAGTTCGGCACGGTCGTCGCGCCAGACGATGTCCGGGTCCTCGCCGGGCAGCGTCCGGCGGTCGACGTCCGCCTCACAACTGCCGGCGATGATGTTGGGGCCGATGCCGCCCCGGATCCGGGTGACCGAGCGGGTGGCGGGCCCGAGCAGCGGATGCGGCGGGACACCCGGCGGGTGCTCCGCGAGGTGGGCGAGCACCGGCCCCATCAGCGTGATCGCGTTGACGGCCTCCTCGGGCCGCGAACTGTGCCCGGCCCGCCCGGTGGTGCGCACGGTGTACCGCACCACCCCCTTGTGCGCGACCGCCGGCACGAGCGCCGTGGGCTCCCCGACGACGGCGCCCACCACCGCACGCCCCCGGAGCGCGTCCACCAGCCCCAACACCCCCGGTAGGCGTGCTCCTCGTCGCACACGCCCGCCAGGACGACCGTGCACGGCGGCGGTTCCCCGGCCGCGAGCGCGGCGACGGCCAGCAGAAACGCGGCCAGCGGCCCCTTCGCGTCACAGGCACCGCGCCCGTACAACCGCCCGTCCCGAACCTCACCGTCGTACGGCCCGACGGTCATCCCGTCCGCCTCGACGGTGTCGAGGTGCGACTCCAGCAGGACCGCCTCCTCGGACCGCCCCGGTACGACGGCGACGACATTGCACCGCCCCGGCAGCACCTCGTGCAGCTCGGCCGGCACCCCCCCGCTCCGCCAGCCAGTCCCGCACGTACGCGGCGACCGCCGTCTCGCCCCGTCGCCCTCCCCGCCCTCCCCGTCACGGGGGTTGACGCTCGGGATACGGACGAGATCCCGCAGAAGGCGCTCCACGCGGTTCTCCCCGGCCGTCATGCCCGCCGCTCCCTCACGTAGACCAGCAGCAGCCCGATGATCAGCACGCCGAGCACGACCTGCCGTACGCCCTCCGACAGGTTCCAGGAGGTCAGCAGCGCGGTGAGGAGGGTCAGCAGGAGCGCGCCACCGACCGTGCCGAGCAGATGCCCCCGGCCGCGGAGGATGGAGGTGCCCCGCCGAGGACGACGGAGGCGATGGACAGCAGCTGGTACGGGTTTCCCATGGTCAGCGAGCTGGTGCCGGTGAAGCCGAGCAGCACCAGGCCAGCGACCCCGGCGAGGAGGGCGCAGGAGACGTACGCGACGAAGGCCGTGGACACGACCGGTACGCCGGAGGCGCGGGCCGCGTCCTCGCCGGCGCCGAGGGCGAACGCGTACCGGCCGGTGCGGGAGAGGTGGAGCAGCCAGAAGGCGACGGCCGTGACGACGAGCCACAGAACGAAGGGCCAGGGGACGCCCAGGAGGCGGCCGTTGGCGAGGGTGTCCAGCAGCGGGACCTGTGCGGAGCTGGGCGATCCGTCGGTGTAGACGAGCAGGGCGTCGGCCAGGATCGTGCCGGTGGCCAGGGTCATCACCATCGGCGGCACCCGCAGCCACACCACTCCGGCCGCGTTCACGGCGCCCACGAGCGCGCTCAGCAGCAGCGCCACCAGGACGGCCGTCGTACCGCCGCTACCGCGCCGGAGGCGACCTTGGCGCACACGACGGCCGACAGGGCCACCACACCGGAGACGGACAGGTCGATGCCGCTCATCATGACGACGAGGGTCTGACCGACCGCGACGATGCCGAGGAACGACGCGGTCTGCACCAGATAGCGGAAGTTGGAGACGCTGTCGAAGCCGTCCGCGAAGAGGATCGCGGCGATCCAGGTGACGGCCAGGACGCCGAACGCCCAGCTCGCTCGGGAAGTGGGAGGTTGGTGAGCAGCCCGATGACGAGGGCGCCGAGGACCGTGCCGCGCATCCGGCCGACCCCGCCGAAGAAGCTGATGCCGCCGAGCACACACGCGGCGATCGAGTTGCGCGTGTACGGCGCCCCGATGGTGGGGTCCGCCGACCCGGTCTGCACGGCGAGCCCGATCCCGGCGAGCCCGGTGAACGCGCCCGCCAGCGCGTACCCGGCGATTTTCACGCCCCGGGTGTGCAACCCGCTCGCGTAGGCTCCGTGTTCGTTGCCGCCGACGGCGTACAGGGCGAGCCCGTGCCGGGTGGTGCGCAGCAGCTTCCACAGGCCGAGGACGACGGCGACGGTGACGGTGACGGTGGGGAGGGCGATGCCGTACCAGCCGTTGTTGTACGCGTCCACCAGCTCGGCGGGCACCTGTCCCCCGGGCTGCGGCAGGACCACCAGGGTGACCCCGCCCCACAGGAACGACGCGGCGAGGGTCACCACGATGGGCGGGAGCCCGGCGTACGCCACGAGCGCGCCGTTGACCGCGCCCGCCGCGACCGCCACGCACAGGGCGAGCCCGGCCGCCGCGAGCACACCGCCCGCGCCCTGGGCGTCGTACGTCGCGAACACGGCCATGGCGAGCGCGAGCACCGCCCCGAGCGAGAGGTCGATGCCGCCGAGCAGCATCACCGTCGTCTGCCCCGCCGCCGCCAGGATCAGCGGCAGGAACTGGGCGGACAGGATGGTGATCGAGGCGGGGGTGAGCAGGCTGGAGTCGTAGTGCTGGTAGGCGACCACCACCAGCAGCAGCGCCGCGAGGGCGAGCAGATCGGTGTTGCCGCGACACCTTCTCCACGCTCAACAGCGGCACGGTGGTCACCCGCTCACTTGCCGATGAGCTTGTCGATGTCGGCCTGCGGCAGGTCGTTGATCGGGTAGGAGTCGTCGGCCTGGTCGGGCTTGGCGTAGTCGCCGAGGTTGTCGTCGGTGATCTCGGGCAGCGGCACGTCGGTGTCCTGGGGGACGTCCACGCCCTCCCGCTCGGCCACGGCCGCCTCCAGGGCGGTCACGGAGAGGTAGTTGGGCTGGGCCGTGGCCAGGGAGGAGAACCCTTCCTTCTGCTTGCTCTGCCAGAGCTTCAGGAAGCCGTTGGGGTTCTCGCCGGTGATCGGGACGAGCTTCTTGTCCTGCTTGGCCAGGGTCTGCAGCGCGGCGGCCGAGAGCGCGCCGTCCTGCGAGAAGACACCGTCGATGTCCGGGTGCGCGGAGTAGGCGGAGGCGAAGGCCTGGGCGGCCGGGGCGAGGTTGTACTCGCTGTGGACGTTGCTGACGATCTTGATGTCCGGGTACTTCTTGAAGACCGCCTCGGCCCCCGACCAGCGGTCCTCGCTCACCGCGACCGGCCGGTCCGTTCATGGCGATGATGCTGCCCTTGCCGTCCAGCTTCTTCGCCAGCCACTCGGCCATCATCGAGCCCCAGGCCTTCTGGTCCGTCCCGACCCGGATGACCTTCGTACTGGTCGGCAGCGAGTCGAAGGCGACGACGGTGATTCCGGCGGCGACGGCCTGCTCCAGCGCCGGGTTGAGCGCGGTGGAGGAACCCGCGTCGACGAGGATCACGTCGCACTTCTGCTGGATCATCGCTCTGATCTGCGCGATCTGCGCGATCTGCGCGATCTGCTGCGAGGCGTCGCCGTTGGCGTTGAACGTCTTGAACGACGACACTTTGCCCGCCGACTTCAGCTTGTCGACGTCCGCCTGAAGCATTTTCAGCGTCTGCTGCATCCACGACGGCGTCAGATAGATCGTCGACCAGCCGACCTTGAGGCCTCGGCCTGCGGCGCGGACGAGGCGCTCGTGTCGGCTTTGTCGGCGCCGGCGCTCGTGCTGCCGGACTCGACGTTGCAGGCGGTGACCCCGGCCAGTGCGCAGAGAGAGGCGGCCACGGCCAGCGCACCACGTACGGAACGTGCGCTCATCGAAGTTCCTCAAATCCCTCGAAAGGTGCCCGGACCGCCGAAACAGCCCGGGCGACAGGTGAGTTGGGGAAGGGACGGCCGTGGGGGGACGGTTCGCCCGGTGAGGACCGGTCTGTTGAGACGGGAAGGTAGGAGGTGCGCGAGTCCGCGCACCACGTCCGCAACACAAAATTTCGCATTGCACAACGCACCCGCTCCGGGGCCTGCCGGACACTGTCACCGGTCGCCACGGTCTGATCCGGAGCGCAGGAGACGAACACAGGGGGAATCCACCATGCCGCCCTACCGGCTCGACAACCGACTGGTCGTCGGCATCGCGTCGAGCGCCCTTTTCGACCTCGAGGAATCCGACGGTGTGTTCCGGGAGAAAGGCGAGGAGGGTTATCGCGTCTACCAGCGGGCGAACCTCGACAACACCCTGGAACCCGGTGTCGCCTTCTCCTTCATTCGCCGGCTTCTGTCACTGAACGACCTGAATCCGGAAGACGATCCGCTGGTCGAAGTGATCATCCTTTCCCGCAACGATCCCGACACGGGACTGCGGGTCATGCGGTCCATAAAGACGCACGGCCTGCCCATAACCCGCGCTGTCTTCATGCAGGGCCGGGCCCCGTACAAGTTCATGCGCGCCCTGCACATGTCCCTGTTCCTGTCCGCGGACGAGAACGACGTCCGGGAGGCCGTGGCCGCAGGTCTGCCCGCCGGCCGGGTCCTCGGTTCCGCCGTCGCCGACGATCCCGGGGACAGGGAACTGCGGATCGCCTTCGACTTCGACGGCGTTCTCGCCGGCGACGAATCGGAGCGTGTGTTCCAGCGGAACGGGCTCGCCGAATTCCGTGCCCACGAGGCCATGAACGTGGCGACTCCGCACGACGCGGGTCCGCTCCGGGATTTCCTGCGCGAGATCAACACACTGCAGCGACGGGAGGAGGAACACCGCCGGGAGAACGAGGACTACACGATCCGCGTCCACGTCTCCATCGTGACGGCACGCAACGCGCCGACACACGAACGCGCGATGACGAGTCTGAACAACTGGGGTGTGACCGTCAACGACGCCTTTTTCCTGGGCGGCATCGACAAGAGTTCGATCATGGATGTACTACGGCCGCACATCTTCTTCGACGACCAGGAAGCCCATCTGAAGGGAACCTCCCGGACGACCCCGAGCGTCCACATCCCCTTCGGGGTCGTCAACCAGGGCGAGAGCGCGAGGCCATCGCCCGAGTAGACACGGGGCGGCGGACGGTCGGGGGGCCGCACCCGGCCGTCCGCCGCCCCCGACCGTCCGCCGCGCCCGCGAACCCTCAATCCAGCGACGTCATCACGTGCTTGATCCGCGTGTAGTCGTCGAACCCGTAACCCGAGAGGTCCTTGCCGTACCCGGACTTCTTGAAGCCCCCGTGCGGCATCTCCGCGACCAGCGGAATGTGCGTGTTGATCCACACACACCCGAAGTCCAGCGCCTTCGACATCCGCATCGCCCGCGCGTGGTCCTTCGTCCACACCGACGACGCGAGCGCGTACTCGACCCCGTTCGCCCAGCCGACGGCCTGCGCCTCGTCCGCGAACGACTGGACCGTGATGACCGGCCCGAAGACCTCGTTCTGGATGATCTCGTCGTCCTGCTTCAGCCCGGAGACGACGGTCGGCGCGTAGAAGTACCCCTTCTCGCCGACCTGGTGCCCCCCGGCCTCGACCTTCGCGTGGGCCGGCAGCCGCTCGATGAACCCGGCGACCTGCTTGAGCTGGTTGGGGTTGTTGAGCGGACCGAAGAGCACGTCCTCGTCGTCCGGCTGCCCGGTCTTCGTCTCGGCCGCCGCCTTCGCGAGCGCGGCCACGAACTCGTCGTGGATGCCCTCCTGGACGAGGACACGGGTCGCGGCCGTACAGTCCTGCCCGGCGTTGAAGAAGCCCGCCACCGAGATGTCCTCGACGGCCTTGGCGATGTCGGTGTCGGCGAACACGACGACCGGCGCCTTGCCGCCCAGCTCCAGGTGGACCCGCTTGACGTCCTTGGCCGCGGACTCGGCGACGGACATGCCGGCGCGCACCGAGCCGGTGATGGACGCCATCGCCGGGGTCGGGTGCTCGACCATCAGGCGCCCGGTGTCACGGTCGCCCGTGATCACGTTGAAGACGCCCTTCGGCACGATCGCCCCGATGATCTCGGCGATGAGGACGGTCGACGCGGGCGTGGTGTCCGACGGCTTCAGCACGACCGTGTTGCCGGCGGCGATCGCGGGCGCGAACTTCCACACGGCCATCATCATCGGGTAGTTCCACGGCGCGACCTGGGCGCAGACGCCGACCGGCTCACGGCGGACGATCGAGGTCAGCCCCTCCATGTACTCGCCGGCGCTGCGCCCCTCCAGCATCCGTGCGGCGCCCGCGAAGAAGCGGATCTGGTCCACCATCGGCGGGATCTCCTCGGAGCGGGTCAGCCCGATCGGCTTGCCCGTGTTCTCCACCTCCGCCGCGATCAGCTCCTCGGCCCGCTCCTCGAACGCGTCGGCGATCTTCAGCAGGGCCTTCTGGCGCTCGGCCGGGGTGGTGTCGCGCCAGGCCGGGAACGCGGCCGCGGCCGCGGCCATGGCCGCGTCGACATCGGCCTGGCCGGACAGGGGCGCGGTCGCGTAGGCCTCGCCCGTCGCGGGGTTGACCACCTCGGTGGTCCGTCCGTCGACGGCGTCACGGAATTCCCCGTCGATGTAGTTGCGCAGACGACGCAGCTCGGTGCTCACTGCCGGCCCTCCAGATGGGTCCAGGTTGGGGTGTCCATTCCTTGAGACACCACCCTAATCCGCCGCCCCACGTTTTCAACACCCCTGACACCCCACCGACTGCGAAATCCGCAAGCTACGGGCCCGTAAACAACGAATTTCATCGATCCAGCCTTGCGGAACTGTCGAGACGTCGTGCACAGTGAGCCCGTGGCCAGTCGAAGCGCAGAGCAGAAGGACTCCCGGGACCCCAGGGAACCCAGGAGGGAGTCCAGGGAGCCCAGGAACGGCACTCCGCAGTTGGACGCCGTCTCTCTCGCCATCGTCGAGCAGCTTCAGGAGGACGGCCGCCGGCCGTACGCCGCGATCGGCAAGGCCGTCGGCCTCTCCGAGGCGGCCGTGCGCCAGCGCGTCCAGAAACTGCTCGACCAGGGCGTGATGCAGATCGTCGCCGTCACCGACCCGCTCACCGTGGGCTTCAGGCGGCAGGCGATGCTCGGCATCAACGTCGACGGCGATCTGGATCCGGTGGCGGACGCGCTGACGGCCATGGCGGAGGTCGAGTACATCGTGATCACCGCCGGCTCCTTCGACCTGATGGCGGAGGTCGTCTGCGAGGACGACGACCACCTTCTGGAGGTCATCAACAAGCGCATCCGGACCCTGCCCGGCGTGCGGTCGACGGAGAGCTTCGTCTACCTCAAGCTCAAGAAGCAGACCTACATGTGGGGAACCCGATAACCGTGAGGACGCGATAACCGTGAGCCCCAAGGACCTCAGCCAGACCGCGTACGACCACCTGTGGATGCACTTCACCCGCATGTCCTCGTACGAGAACTCCCCCGTCCCCACCATCGTCCGGGGCGAGGGCACGTACATCTACGACGACAAGGGCAAGCGGTACCTCGACGGTCTCGCCGGTCTCTTCGTGGTCCAGGCCGGCCACGGCCGCGTCGAGCTGGCGGAGACCGCGTTCAAGCAGGCGCAGGAGCTGGCCTTCTTCCCCGTGTGGTCGTACGCCCACCCGAAGGCCGTCGAGCTGGCGGAACGTATCGCCTCCCATGCGCCCGGCGACCTGAACAAGGTCTTCTTCACCACCGGTGGCGGCGAGGCGGTCGAGACCGCCTGGAAGCTCGCCAAGCAGTACTTCAAGCTCCAGGGCAAGCCGACCAAGTACAAGGTCATCTCCCGCGCGGTCGCCTACCACGGCACCCCGCAGGGCGCCCTGTCGATCACCGGACTGCCGGCTCTGAAGGCCCCCTTCGAGCCGCTCGTCCCGGGCGCGCACAAGGTCCCCAACACCAACATCTACCGCGCCCCGATCCACGGCGACGACCCGGAGGCCTTCGGCCGCTGGGCCGCCGACCAGATCGAGCAGCAGATCCTCTTCGAGGGCCCGGAGACGGTCGCGGCGGTCTTCCTGGAGCCGGTGCAGAACGCGGGCGGCTGCTTCCCTCCCCCGCCCGGCTACTTCCAGCGGGTGCGCGAGATCTGCGACCAGTACGACGTGCTGCTGGTGTCGGACGAGGTCATCTGCGCCTTCGGCCGGCTCGGCACGATGTTCGCCTGCGACAAGTTCGGCTACGTCCCGGACATGATCACCTGCGCCAAGGGCATGACCTCGGGCTACTCCCCGATAGGCGCCTGTGTGGTCTCGGACCGTGTCGCCGAGCCCTTCTACAAGGGCGACAACACCTTCCTGCACGGCTACACCTTCGGCGGCCACCCGGTCTCCGCGGCGGTCGGCCTCGCCAACCTCGACCTGTTCGAGCGCGAGAAGCTCAACCAGCACGTCCTCGACAACGAGACGGCGTTCCGCTCCACGCTGGAGAAGCTCCACGACCTGCCGATCGTCGGCGACGTCCGCGGCAACGGCTTCTTCTACGGAATCGAGCTGGTCAAGGACAAGGCGACGAAGGAGAGCTTCGACGACGACGAGACCGAGCGGATCCTCTACGGCTTCCTGTCGAAGAAGCTGTTCGAGAACGGCCTCTACTGCCGTGCCGACGACCGCGGCGACCCGGTCGTCCAGCTCGCGCCGCCGCTGATCTCCGACCAGTCGACCTTCGACGAGATCGAGCAGATCCTGCGCGCGACGCTGTCGGAGGCGTGGACCCTGCTGTAACCCGCGCCCCGCGCGTGATCCGGTGCTCGAAACCGCCCGGGAGGCCCCCATCCGAGTGAGATGGGGGCCTCCCGGGCCGTGTGCTGTCCGGCCCCCACCACCCTGACTCCCTAGCGTGCCCCTGTAACCGATCGGCCCTGCCTTCGTTCCCCCGGACGGGGACTCCCCCGGCAAATCCTGATCCGAACCGAGGTGTACGCCCATGGTGGCCCCGCCGGACAACGACGTGCTCTGGGCACGTGGTCTGACCTACGCGCACGACGGCTCGCCCGCTCTGCAAGGCGTGTCGATGGGGGTCCGGGAGGGCGAGATCCTCGCCGTCACCGGCCCGCGCGGCAGCGGCAAGACCACGCTCCTGCGGTGCCTGTCCGGACAGCTGCGGGTGCGGCAGGGCGAGGTCTGGTTCAACAGCGTCCCCGTGCACACGATGGGTCCGCTCGCCCGGGAGCGGCTGCGCCTCGACCGCTTCGGCTGGATCGACCCCGAGCCGGTCCTCGTCCCCGAGCTGAACGCCTGGGAGAACACGGCCCTGCCGCTGATGCTGCGCGGCACCGGCCGCCGGGCCGCCAAGGCCGCGGCCCTGGAGTGGCTGGAGCGCCTCGACATCCGCGACGCGGCCCGCAAGCGCCCGCACGCCCTGCTCCAGTCCGAGCGCCAGCGCGTGGTGGTGGCGCGCGCCCTGGTGTCCGCCCCCACCGTGCTGTTCGCGGACGAGCCGACCGCCCCCCTCCACCGCGCCGAACACACCCACGTCCTGCGCACCCTCACCACGGCGGCCCGCTCCCACGCCATCACCGTCGTCCTCGCCACCCACGACCCCGAGACCGCCGCTCTGGCCGACCGTACGGTGCCCCTCCTCGACGGCCGCCACGTGAGAACCGTCCACCTCCCCGCGCCGGATCCGGCCCGCGGCGCCGCGGCAGCCCCGGACCGCCGGGCCACGGCGAAACCGAACCACCGCCCAGTCGCCGAGCGGACAGGTCGGCCCCCGGCCGAAGGGGGAGGTGCCCCGTCCGCCGACACGGCTGATGGTCCCGCCCACGGAGCCGAGCACCCGGGCGGCCCCGAGCGGCAGCGCGCAACCGGCACCGAGGGGGCGCGTGAGACCGACGCCGAGGCGCCGCGCACGCCCGGCGCCGACGGCCACGGCCGGCCCGGCGCCACCGGGGACGATCGCACCGGTTCCGGTTCCGGCACCGGCGAGGACGAGCGCACCGACGCCGCCGGTGACGATCGCGCCGCAGTCGAAGGGGAAGGCCGGGCCGCGTGCTCGCTCTCCGTCTAGCGCGCCGGGCGCACCCCGTGGTGCAGCTCCGCCGACTCCTGGTCGCCGCGGCCACCGGCGGCACCGGCTTCCTGCTGCTGTGCGCCCTCGGCCACGCCCTGGCCCACCCGCACGCCCCGGCCGGCTCGGTGCTGCGCCTGGCCTGGTGCGTGGTACCCGCCGCCGCCACCGTCCACTTCGCGGTGACGGTGGCCCGGACCGACCCCGGCACGCGCCCCCGTCCCGGCCTGTCCGCGATCGGCCTCGGCCCCGGCCGTCTGATGGCCATCTCGGCGGTCACCACGGCCCTGTCCACCGTCCTCGGCTCCCTCCTCGCCCTGC
Organism: Streptomyces sp. NPDC107538; assembly: GCF_055657445.1. NCBI lineage: Bacteria > Bacillati > Actinomycetota > Actinomycetes > Kitasatosporales > Streptomycetaceae > Streptomyces > Streptomyces sp. NPDC107538. The sequence goes on from NZ_JBVKAY010000017.1 coordinate 44,197, forward strand.
TCTTCTTCCTCCACCTGCGCGGCGACCTCACCGGCATGCCCTTCGACGGCGCCGCCGCCGACGTCCTCGCCGCCGGCCGCCCCCTGCCCCTCCCGGCGGCGCTCACCCTCCTCGCCCTGGTACCGGCCGCCGCCTCCGTGACGACCGCGCTCGTCCTGCGCCCCAAGGACACCGCCGCCCGGCCCGCCGGACTCCGCACCCGCTTCATGGCCTACGACACCTTCGCCGTCGCCCGCCGCGCCGCGTCCCCGGCGGGCGCCACGAGGTACGAGGAGGAACCGGACGAGGAGGCCGCCACCCCCACGGACCCCCGGGAGCCGCTGGAACCCCCGGCCCCGCGCCCCGCCCCCGGCGGCCTCCCCTGGGGCATCGCCGTACTCGCCGTCGGCCTCGCCGTCGAGACGTACGCCGGACAGTCCGACCACGCCCCCGGCCTCACCCTCCCCGGTGGCTTCGCGGACAGCCCCGCCGGAGTCCTCGGCGGCTGGCTGCTCACCGCGCTGGGCCTGATCCTCACCGGCCCCGGCCTCACCCATCTCACCGGGCGCCTGCTCCAGTCCGTACGCCCCGGCGCGCTGCGCCTGCTCTCCGGGCGCGTGCTCCAGGAAGAGGCCCGGCGCATCGGCCGCCCGCTCGGCGTGGTGTGCGCCGTGGCCTCCGGGGCGTACGCCATGGTGACGCTCTCCTCCGGCGTGCGCCCCGCGGTCGGTCCGCTCACCCTGCTGGGCGCGCTCGTGGTGGCCGGGTGTGCCGTCCTCACGCTCGCGACGGCCGCCGTCGAGGCCCGCAGGGCGCACGCGGACACCACGGCCGCCCTGGTGCGGCTGGGGGCGCCCAGCGCACTGCCCCGGCAGGCGGCCCTGCTCCGCGCGGGCGCCCTGCTCGCCGTCTTCGGCCCCTTGACCTGGGCGGTCGCCCAGCTGGCGGCGCTCCCCCTGGCCGCCTGAAAACTCGTACGAAAAAAATCCGCGCGGGCCGATGAGTTCCGCAGGGGACCCCGGTCTACCCCTTCGAACGGACCGAAACCGATCGGCCATCCACCGGGAGAGACCTCGCCATGTACCAGCAGATGATCTTCGTGAACCTGCCCGTGAACGACCTCGACGCCTCGAAGAAGTTCTTCACGGAGCTGGGGTACACGCTCAACCCCCAGTTCAGCGACGAGAACGCGGCCTCCGTCGTGATCAGCGACACCATCGTGGCGATGCTGCTCACCAAGCCGTTCTACGCGTCCTTCACGAAGAAGGAGATCGCGGACGCCACGAAGACCAGCCAGGTGATCCTCTGTCTGAGCGCCGAGAGCCGCGCGAAGGTGGACGAGTTGGTCGAGAAGGCGGTCGCCGCCGGCGGCACGGCCTCGGACAAGGTCCAGGACATGGACTTCATGTACGGCCGCGCCTTCGACGACCTCGACGGCCACACCTGGGAGGTCGTATGGATGGACCCGGCCGCGATCGAGGGCTGAGAACCGCTCGCCCCGCGCCCTGTAAGGGGCGCGGGGAACTGCGCGAGCAACCACCCTCCACCCGCACCGCCCACCCCCAGTCGCCCCCACCCCCACAGGCGCCCGGCCCAACCAGCGGAGCGCCCTAGCATGGGACGGGTGCAGACGATGCCCGCCCACGCGGCCCACCACGACGACCACGAGATCGAGACGATCGAGGAGTTCGACGCCGTCGTCTCGTCCCGTCGCACCCTCTCCGGATTCCGGGTCCAGGCCGTCGACCTGACGGACCGTACGCGCGAACTGCTCACCACCGGCACCACCGGCGCCGTCTTCCTCGGCTGCCGGATGCGCGACGAGGCCGCCGCGAAGATACGCGCGGACGGCGCCCTCGTCTTCCCGCCCGTCCCCGGTCTGCCCTTCGACCCGTACCGGGGCCTGCTCTACTCCCCCGACGAGCTCTTCGCGTCCCTGTCGGACGGCGGTTACGAGGCGACACCGGACGCCCTCGCGTACGCCTGGTTCCAGCGGACCAAGGCCGACCGGGACGTCTACGCCTCCATGCTGCGGGCCGTCCACGACGACTCCGTCTCCGACGCCCTCGACGAACTCCTGTCCGGCGCCCGGGTGGTGGGCGTGATGGGCGGCCACGCGATGGCACGCGGCACGGAGGCGTACGAGGGTGCCGCCCGCCTCGGCCGCTCCCTGGCCCGCTCGGGTCTCACCGTCGCCACCGGCGGCGGTCCGGGCGCGATGGAGGCGGCGAACCTGGGCGCCCACGCCGCCCCGTACGACGACGCCATGCTCACCGAGGCGCTCCAACTACTGGCGAAGGCACCGAGGTTCACGCCCTCGATCACCGAGTGGGCGGCCGCCGCCTTCGAGGTGCGCACGCGCTGGCCGAAGGGCGGCACCTCCGTCGGCATCCCCACCTGGTTCTACGGCCATGAGCCGCCGAACCCGTTCGCGTCGCACATCGCCAAGTACTTCGCCAACGCCACCCGCGAGGACGGTCTGCTCGCCCGCTGCGACACCGGCGTCGTGTTCCTGCCGGGCGCGGCCGGCACCGTCCAGGAGATCTTCGACAACGCGACCCCCAACTACTACGAGTCGCGGGGCGAACCGACCCCCATGGTCCTCGTCGACCGTGCCCACTGGACGGAGAGGCTGCCGGCCTGGCCGCTGCTCCGGTCACTGGCCCGGGACCGTTCGATGGAGGCGCGGATCGCCATGGTGGACCGGATCGAGGAGGCCCCGGCGGCCTTGGCGCGTCTCAACGACGGCAGCTCAAACACTTCTTCGGATTGACAGTACTTATGGCCCGCTTATAAACCTGTGAGGCACATGGGGAAGCCGCCCCTCCGGCGGCCCTCCGTCACCCCCACTCCCCCTGTGCTTCCCGTGAAGGGCAAAAGTGTCCATATTCCCCCGTACCGCGCGGACTTCGCGCTCTGTCGGTGTTGCCGTCGCGTCCGCCGCACTCGTGTTCGGCGCCGCGGGCAACGCCCTGGCCTGCAGCATCAAGGACTTCTCCGCGGTCGCCGAGTGCGACGGCGGCAAGGGCGTCATCCGTGTGACCGACGTGGACCCCGAGGGCGTCAAGGCCGAGATCACCGTCTATCTGGAGAACAACGGGGCAGACCTGCGCCAGGTCGGCAGCAAGACCATCGAGAACTCCACCGCCGACGGCGTCACCATCACCTTCGAGGAGGACTGGGAGCCGGAGGCCGAGTACCGGATCCACGTCACGGCGGCGGACTACGTCAACGAGGACATCGCGCCCAACCTGATCGCCCCCGCGGAGTCCTGCGCGGAGGACGCGGTGACCCCGCCGGCCGCCTCGAAGAGCCCGGAGAAGCCCGCGGACGACAAGAGCGAAGGCAAGAACGAAGGCAAGGACAAGGACAAGGGCGAGGACAACGGCGAGGACAACGGCAAGGACGAGCCGTCCAAGACCAAGAACTCCCCCACTCCGTCCGCGTCCGAGGGCACCACCCCCGTGGGCTCGAACGGCGACAACGCCCCCTCCCCCGAGGGCGACTCCAACCTCGCCGAGACCGGTGGCGACTCCAACACCGGCACGATCGCCGGTGCCGCGGCGGCCCTGGTCGCCCTCGGCGCCGGTGCCGTGTACTACAGCACGCGGCGGCGCGGGGCCTCCACACGCTGATCACCGCTGGTCAGGGCGGGCGGCCCGTACCCCTTCACCACGGGGTACGGGCCACCCGCCCGTCCACCCCACGGCTCCCCCCGTCGCGTTCAGTCGAACGTCGCCCGCCGCAGCCAGAAGTCCAGCAGTTCCCGGTCGCCCAGCACCTCCAACTCCCCGCCGTCCGGCGGCAACCGGCGATAGAAGGCGAGCAGCACCTCGGTGAGCGGCCCGCGCAGCGCGACGGTCGCCTTCTCATGACCGCGGCGCCAGCGCACGCCGTCCTCGGTCAGCTCCACGATCCACTCGGCGTTCACCTCAGCCGACGCGTCCGTGGCGTGGAGGTGGATACTGCGCCCGGGACCGCGCAGTTCGGCCGCCTCGTCGTGCGGCATCGTCCGCTGGACGAACTCGACGATCTCCAGCCACTCGTCGATGGCGTCGGCGGCGATCTCCGGCGCCACCTGGACCGGCCGCCCGACGGTGAGCGCGGCGTCGGCACCGTGGATCACCTGCTCATGGGCCATCCGGCGGGCCCAGAATCCGGCGCTGTGCTCCCAGCCCCACGACCACACGGGCTCCTCGGGCCCCGCCTCGCGCAGCGTGGCCACGATCATCTCGCCGGTCTCCGCGAGCCACGCGTCCAGCGCGGCCGGGTCGCCCTGCCGCTCCGGGCCCTCGTACAGCGGGACGTCGGCCTCGGTCACCTCTTCCTTCGCCCGGGTCCGTACGTTCAGCTCGACCCAGCGCAGGGCGCCGCCGGTGTGCCGCAGCAGTTGTTCCAGCGACCAGTCGGGGCAGGTCGGCACGGTCGCCGACAGATCGGCGCCCGAGGTCACGATGTCCCTCAACTTCCGTACCTGCGCCTCGATCTCGGCGCAGTAGCGGTCGTGCCGGACCCGGGGTTCTTGCGTACGCATCGCCATGAGGCCGCACTTTATGCGGCCGGGGCCGCTCCCAGCACGACGATTTCGGCCGGGTCGAAGCCCACGCCGACCCGGTCACCGGGCTCCGGCGCGTCCCGCAGCGCGCACGCCGCCTCCAGCCGCGGCGCGCCCTCCGGCTGGAGGTGCACGGCGACATGGGTGCCCCGGAACGTGCGCGCGGCCACGGTGCAGCGCAGCCCGTCGGCCACCTCCACCAGGCGCACGCCGGCGGGCCGTACGAGCAGCGCGCACGCCCCCTGCGGTGAGCCCTCCGGCACCGGCACCTTGCCCCACGCCGTGTCCGCGACCGCCCCGGTCACCGTGGCCTCGACCACGTTGTCGAAGCCGAGGAAGCGGGCCACGAACTCGTCGACCGGCCGCTGCCACACCTCAAGAGGCGTACCGGACTGGGCGATCCGCCCGTCCCGCATCACCACGACCCGGTCGGCCAGCGCGAACGCCTCACCCTGGTCGTGCGTGACCGCCAGCACGGTCGTCCCCAACTCCCCGAACAGCTCCCGGAGTTCGACGACCAACCGCTCCCGCAGCGACCGGTCCAGCTGGCCGAGCGGCTCGTCGAGCATCAGCAGCCGGGGGCGCGGGGCGAGCGCCCGCGCCAGCGCGACCCGCTGCTGCTCACCACCGGACAGCTCCCCGACGCGCCGGCGCGCGGCTCCGGGCAGTCCGACCAGCTCCAGCAACTCCCGTACCCGTACGGCCCGTTCGCCCTTCGCCGCACCGTGCATCCGGGGCCCGAAGGCGACGTTGCCGGCCACGTCCCGCTGCGGGAAGAGCTGATGGTCCTGGAACATCAGGCCCACACCACGCTTGTGCGCGGGCACGCCCGTCTGGTCCTTCCCGTCGAGCGACACGCGCCCCCCATCGAGAGGTTGCAGCCCGGCGACCACCCGCAGCAGCGTCGACTTTCCGCTCCCGCTCGGCCCGAGCACACACACGATCTCGTGCTCGGCGACCTCCAGACCGACGGCGTCGAGCACGGGCCGCCCCTCGAACCGTACGGTCGCGTCCTCAAGCCTGAGCAGCGCCATCAGAACTCCCCCACACGGTCGGAGGCGCGATCGGTACGGAGCCGTTCCAGCACCAGCAGGGCCACCGCGCACACCACCATCAGAATCGTCGAAAGGGCCATCGCCTGGCCGTAGTTGAGATCACCGGGGCGGCCGAGCAGCCGGGCCACGGCGACCGGGAGCGTCGGGTTGTCGGCGCGCGCGATGAATACGGTCGCCCCGAACTCCCCGAGCGACACGGCGAAGGCGAACCCGGCCGCGATCAGCAGCGCCCGCCGCACCAGCGGCAGATCGACCTCGCGCCACACCCGCCACGGCGACGCCCCGAGCACGGCCGCCGCCTCCCGCAGCCGTTCGTCCACCGCGCGCAGCACGGGCAGCATGGTCCGTACGACGAAGGGGACGCCGACCAGGGCCTGGGCGAGCGGCACCAGGAGCCAGGAGGACCGCAGATCGAGGGGCGGCTCGTCCAGCGCGATCAGGAACCCGAAGCCGACGGTCACCGCGGACACCCCGAGCGGCAGCATCAGCAGGGCGTCGAAACCCCGGACGAGCCGCCCGGCCCGCCGGGTGAGCGCGGCGGCGGCGAGCCCACCGATCAGCAGGGCGATGACGGTCGCGACCGCCGCGTACCGGAGCGAGTTCCCGACCGCCTCGATCGGCGCGACCAGGAAGATCCCGCTGTCGTCGCCGGTCAGCGCCTTGTAGTAGCCGAACACCGACCCGGACGACGTGTCGAACGACCGTTCCACCAGCACGCCCAGCGGCAGCAGGATCAGCACCACGACCGTGGCGAGGACCCCGCCCAGCAGCGCCCACTGACCGGCCCCGCGCGGTCGCCGCGCCGTCAGCGACGCGTCCACCAGCCGCAGCGCGGTCTCCCGTCGCCGCACGGTCCACGCGTGCACGGCGAGGATCAGCCCGACCGCGACGAACTGCACGAGCGTCAGCACGGCGGCGGCGCCCAGGTCGAAGATTTCCGAGGTCTGCCGGTAGATCTCCACTTCGAGCGTGGAGAAGGTCGGCCCGCCGAGGATCTGCACCACCCCGAACGAGGTGAAGGTGAAGAGAAAGACCATCAGCGCGGCGGCGGCCACGGCGGGCCCGAGCGCCGGGAGCGTGACCCTCCGCCAGGCGGCGAGCGGAGACGCACCGAGCATGCGCGCGGCCTCCTCCTGCCGCGGGTCGAGCTGCGCCCACAGCCCACCGACCGTCCGTACGACGACCGCGTAGTTGAAGAACACATGCGCGAGCAGGATCGCCCACACGGTCGTGTCCAGCCGTACGCCCCACAGCTCGTCGAAGAGCCCGCCGCGCCCGACGAGCGCCAGGAACGCCGTGCCGACGACCACGGTCGGCAGCACGAACGGCACGGTCACGACCGCCCGCAGCACCTGCTTGCCCCTGAAATCGAAGCGCGCGAACACATATGCGCCGGGGAGTGCGATCAGCAGCGTGAGCGCGGTCGAGACGAGCGCCTGCCAGGTGGTGAACCACAGCACATGCCGGATCCCGGAGTCCCCCAGCACCTCCCCGACCCGCCCGAACCGCCAACTGCCGTCCGCCTTCAGCCCCCGTACGACGATCGCGGCGACGGGATAGGCGAAGAACACCCCGAAGAAGGCGACGGGCAACGCCATGAGCCCGAGCCGAGCCGCGTTCCCGGAGCGGGTGCGTCGCCGAGGTACCTCGGCTACTTCAGTACGAGCGAGGTCCACGACTTGACCCACTGGTCACGGTTCTCGGCGATCTTCGCGGGCGCCATGGTCTCGGGATCCTTCGCCGCGGGCCCGTACTCGGTGAACTCGGCGGGCACGGCAGCCCCCTCGACCACCGGATACACGAACATGTTGAGCGGCATGTCCTCCTGGAACCGCTTCGAGATCAGGAAGTCGATCAGCGCCTTGCCGCCCTCGGCGTTCTTCGCGTTGCTCAGCAGCCCCGCGAACTCGATCTGCCGGAAGCAGGTGCCCTCCGCGACCCCGGTCGGCGCGGTCTTCGGGCGCGGGTCCGCGAAGACGACCTCGGCGGGCGGCGAGGAGGCGTACGACACGACGAGCGGCCGGTCGCCGCCGGCCTTCTTGCCGTCCGTCGACCCGGAGAACTCCTGGTAGTAGGCCTGCTCCCAGCCGTCGACGACCTTCACGCCATTGGCCTTGAGCTTCTCCCAGTACCCCTCCCACCCCTCGTCGCCGTACTTCGCGGCCGTACCGAGGACGAACCCGAGCCCCGGCGAGGAGGTGGAGGCGTTCTCGGTGACGAGGAGATCCTTGTACGCGGGCTTGACAAGATCATCGAACGACCGCGGCGGCTCGATCTTCTTCTTCTCAAAGTACGCCTTGTCGTAGTTGACGCAGATGTCACCGGAGTCGATGGGCGTGACCCGGTGCTCGTCCTTGTCCAACTGGTACTGGGCGCCGACCTTGTCGAGCCCCTTCGCCTCGTACGGCTGGAAGAGGCCGTTGTCGAGGGCGCGGGACAGCAGCGTGTTGTCGACGCCGAAGAAGACGTCGCCCTGCGGGTTGTCCTTGGTCAGGATCGCCTGGTTGACGGCCTGCCCGGCGTCCCCGCTCTTGAGGACCTTGACCTTGTACCCGGACTCCTTCTCGAACGCCTTCAGCACGTCCTTGGAGTAGGCGAAGGAGCCATGGCTGACGAGGGTGACGGTCTTGGACCCACCGCCCGATCCGCCGTCGCCGGAGGACGACGAACCACACGCGGACAGCGTGACGAGCCCGAGACCGGCGACAAGAACCGTCGCTCTTCTGGTGATGCCCACTGGTTTCATTCCTCCTGGAAGTGACCAGGAAGAGACGCGGCCCTGCCCGGAGGGCCGTGAACGGCTCCCGGGCAGGGCGCAACAGCTCGAGTGAAGACCGAACTTCCTACCCAGAATGACCTGGGCGAGGTTCAGAGGGTCTGCGGCCTGGTTGCCGCACTCTCAGCGCTGTGGCGCTCCCCTGTCGGAATATGAATATGTACGTACGGGACTCAGGGTACCTCTCGGTCTATCGCTCGGTCGCCGCGAGCTGACCGCACGCCCCGTCGATCTCCTGCCCCCGGGTGTCCCGGACGGTCACCGGCACCCCGTGGGCGGCAATGGCCTCGACGAACGCCTTCTCGTCCTCGGGCCGTGAGGCGGTCCACTTCGACCCCGGAGTCGGGTTCAGCGGGATCAGGTTCACGTGCACCGGCTTGCCCTTGAGCAGCCGGCCCAGCCGGTCACCGCGCCACGCCTGGTCGTTGATGTCCCGGATCAGCGCGTACTCGATGGACAGCCGCCGCCCGGACTTCGCCGCGTACTCCCACCCGGCGTCGAGGACCTCACGCACCTTCCACCGCGTGTTCACGGGGACGAGGGTGTCGCGCAGTTCGTCGTCCGGCGCGTGCAGGGAGATCGCGAGTCGGCACTTGAAGCCCTCGTCGGAGAACCGGTGGATGGCGGGTACCAGCCCGACCGTGGACACGGTGATCCCGCGCTGCGAGAGTCCGAGCCCGTCCGGCTCCGGATCGGTCAGCCGCCTGATCGCGCCGACGACCCGGTTGTAGTTGGCGAGCGGCTCGCCCATCCCCATGAAGACGATGTTGGACAGCCGAGCGGCCCCACCGGGAATCTCGCCATCCCTCAGTGCCCGCATCCCGTCCACGATCTGATGGACGATCTCGGCGGTGGACAGATTCCGGTCCAGCCCGGCCTGCCCGGTGGCACAGAACGGGCAGTTCATCCCGCACCCGGCCTGCGAACTGATGCACATGGTGACCCGGTCCGGGTACCGCATCAGCACGGACTCGACGAGCGTCCCGTCGAACATCCGCCACAGCGTCTTCCGCGTGGTCTCCTGGTCGGTCGACAGATGCCGTACGACGGTCATCAGCTCCGGAAGCAGCGCCTCCTGAAGCTTCGTACGCGCACCCGCGGGGATGTCGGTCCACTGCTCCGGGTCGTGCGCGTACCGCGCGAAGTAGTGCTGCGAGAGCTGCTTGGCACGAAACGGCTTCTCCCCGATCGCGGCAACAGCCTCCTTCCGCTCCACAGGCGAAAGATCAGCAAGATGCCGCGGCGGCTTCTTGGCTCCGCGGGGGGCGACGAATGTGAGTTCTCCGGGCTTCGGCATAACCCACCCAGTGTCGCAGATCAACTCGGGGAGCCCAGGCCAGAGGGGGGTGGGGGTGGTCACCCGTGGGTGGCGACTGTCGGCGTTGGTCGACCTCGGACGGCCCAGGGACGGCCCAGACGCTGAGAGTGAGGCCACAGATTCGGCATGACTGCGGCACGCAAGTCGTTGCATCGAAGGCACGCGGGCGTGGGCACCGTCTGGAACTGCGAAGTGGCCCAGGTGACGCGTTCTGTGGGCGATTGGTCCCCCACCAGCACTACTTTGCGGCATCCTACGCATAGACGTGGATGCGGGATCGGAAGACCAGAGGGAGTCATGGAGATCATTGATCAATTTATTGCACGCTACGCAAGGGAGTACGACTTTTATAGCAGGGCGGCGCAACTAGTCATGCAAGCCCTGGAAAGGGATCTGAAGGAATCAGGCGTCCGCTGCATCGTCACCTATCGCGCGAAGGACATTGCAAGACTAGAAGAGAAGTGCCGCCAGCGCGCACCAAGGAAGAAGTATAGGATAGTGGAGGATATCTACGAAGATATTGTAGACCTGGCAGGCGTCCGCATTGCGCTTTATTTCCCAGCCGAGCAGGATCAAGTTGAAAAGGCCGTAAATCGCCTCTTCGATCTAGTAGAGAAAAAGACTTTCCCCGAGTCGAACAAGAGGTCTAAAGAAAAGGAGTTCTCCGGATATTCGGCGACTCACTATCGAGTCCGACTCAAGGAACGCGACCTAATCGACCCGGATACACGATACGCAAAAGCTCTCGTCGAGGTGCAGGTTGCGTCGGTGCTCATGCACGCCTGGTCTGAGGTGGAACATGATCTCGCCTACAAACCACTGTCCGGCGACCTGTCCGATGCAGAAAAGCAAATCTTGGATCAGCTCAATGGACTGGTTATCGCTGGCGAGATGTCACTGAGAATGCTGCAAGAGGCGAGCGAAAATCGAGTGACCCGGAGTGGCCGCTTCCTCAATCACTATGAACTCGCTGCATACCTTCTGAACCAGGCAGGAAAGATTCTAGGTGAGCCAGTCGGCGACTCAGGCCTTGGTCGAGTAGACCTACTATTTAACTTCTTGAGGGAACTGAAAAAGGAAGCACCAGCCGACCTGGATCCGTACCTTGATTCCCTTCATGACAATGTCGAGACGCGCCCCCTCTCGGAGCAGGTAATCGATGCTCTTCTTGCCGAGGATCCTTCACGGTATGACCACTTCAATTTCGTTCGGGTCAATGTCGAACATCTCCTTGATCCTGAATCCCTGAGCTCAAGGATGCATCGAGAGATTGGCCGCTTCCTTACACGATGGGTGAAACTGGAGGAGACGGTACGAAATCTGCTCCCGCGTGAAGATAGCAACCGAATCGTGGTACCTCTTTCTCGATCAGTCCTCGAGCGCCTACCAATGTTGGACACCGAGACACGCCATGAGATCGATTCGCTTCGGAGGTTGCGCAACAACGTAGTACACGGACGGAATGTACCGTCCCCCCTCTTCCTAGCCGAGGCAGCTGATCAGGTTGAGGAGCTTACGGAAAAGATCCGCCGGTTCGCCCCTTAAAAAAAGGTGGTCTAGAACTTCCCGTGTGATCACGGCTGGCCAACGAGGTCGGCGGAACGGCTTTGGGCTGGAGCTGCTTTGGGGCGAGTGATCATGGCCCCGTAAGCTCATGGCGAGTCGGGCAGTCAGTGGACCTGCCCGTAAAGCACGACGTTGGGGCCATGATCTTAGAGGCTCGCCCCAAAGTGGCTGCCTAAAGCCGTGGAGCCGACCGCCCCAGCCACAGAGGGTGTCTCCCACTTCATGCCCGCAGTCGCCGAGCGCGCCGCCGGGCGCGGCCAGCCGGGGCGCAGACAGGAGGCAGGCCGCGCCGCAGAGGCGGCGCGCGCCCGCGCCGTGCGCGGGCTCTTGATGAAGTAGGGAAAGTTCTACCGCGCTCTGGTGATCTACGAGGGTCGTGCTACCACCTACGGATTTTCCGATGTGGTCGCTACGCTTGTGCCGGCCGACCTAACACGACGACAGGGAGCGTGCTCACCGGATGGGACCGAAGTCAGAGCGGGTCTACCGAACGATCCGAGAGTGGATCGCGACAGGCACGTACCTGCCAGGCTCCAAGCTCCCGTCTGAGCGGACCCTGTCGGAAGAGCTGGACATCGGTCGTACGGCACTCCGCCAGGTGCTCGCCAAGCTCATCACCGAAGGCGTCATCGAGGTGCATGGCCGAAGCTCGTACCGGGTGCCTGATCAGTCTGTGACGACTGAGGCGCCGACGGATGTCGAGCCGTGGCAGATTCATGGTGAGCGGACCCTGTACGACAACCGTTGGGTGACCCTCAGCCTCGTCGACGTCGAGCCGCCCGGAGTCGAGCGCTTCGAGCACCACGTAGTGAAGCTGCACCATGTGGCCATCGCTGCCATCCTCGATGAACAAGAGCGCGTGCTGATGATGTGGCGGTACCGCTTCGTCCCGAACTCGTTCGGCTGGGAGCTCCCCGGCGGCATCGTCGACGAGGGTGAAGAGCCCTTGCAGACGGCGCTACGTGAGGTCGAGGAAGAGACCGGGTGGCGCCCGGACGCTCTTGAGCACGTGGTCACCTATCAGCCCATGGTTGGCATGGTCGACTCGCCGCATGAGATCTTCGTCGGCCAGGGTGCCAAGCTCGTCGGTGAACCGACAGATCTCGAAGAAGCTGGGCACATCGCTTGGGTGCCCCTCTCCGACATTCCAGGGCTCATGGCGCGTGGCGAACTGATGGGCTCCGGAACGCTCGTCGCCCTGCTTCACGTCCTCGCCTCACGGGGTGTTGGGGCTTCGCCTACAACCGCTGCCTGAGCTGTTCGACTCGACGTCGCTGGCGTACCGATCCCGTGCGGCTGGCGAGCAAGCGGGCCTGGCGTAGATGGTCGTGCGCCTGGTCGTACTCGCCGCGGGCCATGTGCGCCTGTGCGAGGTCGCAGCGCAGTCCTGCAGAGGCTCGTATGAACGTGGGATCGGCTGTGTCGAGGGCTGCGTAAAGGCTGCTCACGGCTTCGTCGTCGCCTATCAGGGCGAGCGCGTTGCCACGCCACCTGGTGAGGTGCCCTTCGTTGAGGAAGATGCTGAGCATGTCCGGATCTCGGGCCTCCTCGCCCGGCGGAAGGGACCGCATCGCGTTCTCCAGCGCCCGCCGGCACTCGTCCGCCATACCCGCTCGGGCACATATCTCGGCTTCGGCCGCGTACAACCACGCCGTGAGGCGCGGGGACATGGCCTTGCCTCCGAGTCGCTGAGCGTCGCGTATCAACTCGACCGCCATGGGGGCGCGGCCCGCGTCGCAAAGTACGTAGGCCTGTTCGGCTGTGGCGTGCGCGAGGTACATCGGCTCGTCGGCTTCCTGGGCGGCTCGCTTACCCAACTCGTAGTGGCGCCAGGCTCGTTCTACCGCTCCGACGTCCAGCGCCTGCCATGCTGCCAGTGTCGCCGCCCCGACAAGAGCCCGAGCGACCGGACGCCGGGTTTCAGGGAGTACAGCGAACGTGAGCGCGTCCTCCAGGGTGGTCAGATGGGCGCCCATCTGGTCGACGAGGCTCGCGGCCCCCATCTGCCGGTCCATGGTCCTGAAAAGCTCCGTCTGGTCCATGAAGGTCTTCACCATGGTCAGACTGACGGTGCGAGCCGCATCGATCCGGCCCATGAGTTCGTCGTATCCATCCGCCGTGGCTGGCGCGGCTGCGGTGTCCGCCCGACCCATCAGTTCGTCGTCGGTGATGCCGAGCAGAGCACGGAGGATCTTCGCGTAGCGGCCGAGATAGGGCGCCGACCGTTTTCCCACTCCGAGACGTACACCCGCAGACTCGCCATTGATGCGACGGTGAGCATGTGCTGTCGCGCATGGCGCTCAATCTCGCGAACCAGCCGCTCTTGCGACCACTCTCGTGCGCTCCTTGCTGCCTTGAGTCCGTTCGTCACGTCGCGCCGCCCTGCTTGGGTTGTTGAGACCTCCTAGCAGGATGCCTCACATCACCCCAGGTCGGCAGGGGTTAACGCGACAGGTGTTAACCCCTGTTGGCTACCGGGTCGTTGGCGGAAACGGTTCTCTTGAACCGTCGCAGTAAGGCGAGTTGAAGCGCCGGATCGGCGACACCGCTTGACATCTGGTGCGCACCAGTTGCAGTCTGTTGGTGCGCACCAGTTGGAAGCGCAAAGGCCTGCGGCTCAGCTGCGGGCGCATCGCCAACGCACGGGAGCGGCGACCCACCGCCAAGCAAGTACGCCGCTCCCACCCCTCTGAAAGGGAGTTCCATCATGCGTCAGATCCCCGTCGACACGTCCGCCGCGACCGTGATGATCGCCAAGGCTCCGCAGCCGAAGGTCAAGGACCGCCGTACCGGTGAGATCGCCCTCGACAAGGACGGCGTGACCCTGATGACCGTGGAGGTCATGTTCTCCACCCCGGACGAGGTCGAGATCCTCAAGCTCACCGTTCCGCAGCCGGGCGTCTCCGAGGACCTGGCCATGGGCACCCCGGTCGCGCTGACCGGCCTGGTCGCCTCGGCGTGGGAGAACGAGTTCAACGGCCAGAAGCGCCACGGCATCGCGTTCCGCGCGGTCGCGGTCACCTCGCTCGCCGCCGCTGCCTCGAAGCCGAAGGCTGCCTGATCATGACCTGGTTCACGGTCGCTCTGGTGCTGGTCGTCGCTGCCGCAGTGATCCTGCGGTGGCGGCGCCCCGCCTGGTACTGGATGACCTTCGGGGTCGCTCTCGCCACGGTGCGGGTCCTGGTCCGCTACGCCTCGGTCATGGACGCCTGCGGGCTGACCGTCCCGCCGTCCCGCTGGCGTCTGGCCCTGGCCCGGGTGACGAACCGGGAGGTGCCGCAGTCCCGCCCGCCGCGCATCCTGCGGATCCGCCCGACCCGCACCGGCCTGGTCCTGCGTCTGGGCCTGCGCCCGGGACAGGATGCCTTCGACGTCGCGGCGTCCGCTGACCGGCTGCGCCACTCCTTCGGCGTGTACGGCGTCACCTCGCGTGAGCTGCGCTCGGGTGTGGTGGAGGTGCGGATGACCGGCTACGACGTGCTCAGGCGGGTGCAGATGCCCGCGAAGACCGACGCCCGCCTGATGCGGGTCCCGGTCGCCTTGCGCGAGGACGGCTCGGTGCACTACCGCGACTACCGGACCGTCCCGCACGGCCTGACCCTCGGCGCCACGGAATCGGGGAAGTCGGTCTACCAGCGCAACCTGGTCGCCGGGCTGGCTCCGCTGGATGTCGCGCTGGTGGGCATCGACTGCAAGCAAGGGGTGGAACTCTTCCCGCTGGCACGCCGGTTCTCCGCGCTCGCCGACAACCCTGACACCGCCCTCGCCCTGCTCGAAGCGCTCGTCACGCACATGGAGGAGGTCTACCAGCTGATCCGGGCCAACCAGCGGATCACGGTGAACGTGCCGGATGCGGAGATCGCCGCCGACATCTGGGACCTGCCCGCCGACCTGCGCCCGGTCCCGGTCGTGGTCCTGGTCGACGAGGTCGCCGAACTCGCCCTCTTCGCCACCAAGGACGACGAGAAACGACGCGACCGCATCATCACCGCCCTGGTCCGCCTCGCCCAGCTCGGCCGCGCCGCCGGCATCTACTTGGAGATCTGTGGGCAGCGCTTCGGCTCCGAACTCGGCAAGGGCATCACCATGCTCCGCGCCCAGCTCACCGGCCGCACCGCCCACCGCGTCAACGACGAATCCTCCGCCAACATGGCCTTCGGCGACATCGCACCGGACGCCGTCCTCGCCGCCATCCAGATCCCCACCGACACCCCCGGCATCGCCGTCACGGGTGACGCCTCCGGCGGCTGGGCCCGCATCCGCGCCCCGCACACCTCGCTGCGTGAGGCCGTGAACATCTGCAACAAGCACGCCGAACGCACCCCGGACCTGCCCGCCCTGGCGGCTTTCCGCCCTGAGGTTGGCCCACTGCCCTCGGCCCGCGTGCGGCTGTCCAAGACAGTCCCCGCCACCGCCTGACCCTCTCCCCACTCCACCGGTCGGCGTGACCGTCTCGCGCCAGGTCCCTACCCCCGCCATGCCTCAACACCGGAAAAGGAGCTGTGATGGCCCGCCCAGCCCTCCGTGTCGACGCCGTGCTCGTCCAGGCCGTCATTGCCGGGGCGCTGTCCTTCGCCCACCTGCACGACCTCGCCGCCGCTGCCGGACAGGACGGCTGGAAAGCCTGGGCCTACCCGGTCTCAGTTGACCTGCTCCTGGTCGCCGCCTGGCGACGCCTACGCATCGACGGCCCATCCCGGCTCGCCTGGTGCTGGTTCGTGATCGCCCTGGTCGCCTCGCTCGGCGCCAACGTCGCCACCGCCGGACTCCTCGACCTCGACAACGTCCCCGCCTGGCTCCGCATCCTCGTCGCCGCCTGGCCCGCACTGGCCTTCATGGGCGGCACCCTCCTCGCCCACTCCGCCGATGACCGGGTGCCGGATCCGCCGGCACCCGCGCTCCACTCCGACCTCGACCCCGAGCCGGTCACCGAAGCAACGGAGCTGGACGCCTCGACCTCGTTGCCACCTGCGGTCGAGGAACCTCCGGCCCTTCCCGCACCCGAGCCTGAGCCCGTCCCGTCTCCGCCCGCGGTTCCGGCCCCGCCGGTTCCGGCCGCGCTCGTCGACCACGCCCGCAAGGTCGCCAACGACCACCACGCCCGGACCGGATCACCGATCGACACCGACACCCTGCGCGCCCGCCTCGGCGTCCCGCCGCAGCTGGCCGATGCCATCGCCGCCCAACTCGCCTGAACCGAAAGGAACCGACTCGATGCCTGCCCGCGATCACTTCCACTCCGTCATGCGGATCGGCCCCGTGCAGATCGGCACCCACCGCGACCGCAACGGCCGCACCAAGCACGCCGCCGTGTGCACCAACGACCGCTGCGGCTGGTCCGCCGACTACTCCAGCCAGACCGCCGCCCAGCTCGCCGCCCGCACCCACCGCTGCACCGCCCGCTAGGAGGCCACCGCCATGGAAGTCCCGCTCTGGTTCGCCCTCGCCGCCATCGGCTACCTCGGCATCAAGCTCATCCGCCCGCCCCTCTGGCTGGTCCTGGTCCTCCTTCTCGGCGGCTACCTCATCGCCGACAGCATCCTCGCCCCCGTCATCGACACCGCCGTCAAGTAACCCGCCCGAGAAGGGAGATTTGCTGATGTTCCGCCCGAAGATCCCGATCATGCCCCAGCCGACGGGCCTGATCACCCCGCCCGCCGCCATCGAGCCGACCGCCGTGATCCAGCACCAGCCGACCACCACCCCGCTCGCCCCGGCCCCGGTCTCGGCTCGGCCCACGGTTCAGCTCACCCCGGGCTCCGTGCTCGCCCTGGTCGGTGGCGGCACCGCCGTAGTCCTGGTCGTCGGCGCCGTTCTGGTCTCGATGCTCCTCGCGGTCGCCATCACCGGCGCCTCGGTCGCCGTCTGCGCCCTGGTCATCCGCTCGCTCATCAACACCGAAGCCAAGCGCCACTGACCGGCCCCCGGGCGGCCTCAACCGCCAAGTCTCCGCCGCCCGGGAGCCCTGCCCCTGCCGAACCCCGAAGAGCCGGAAGGAACCCCCAGCATGACGCACCGCATCTGCCCCAACTGCGACGGACACGCTTCCGTTGCCATCACCCTCGGCGGCCGTGACGCCCACGGTCACCTGCGGACCATCACCGCGGACTGCCCGGCCTGCCACGGCACCGGCACCCGCCCGGTCCGCACCCGGGAGGGCGCCCGTGCCTGACCTGCTCCTCGACCCGACCACCCTCGGCGACCTGCTGAGGGTGGCTTCGGCCGCTGACTACGACCGCTGGCACGAGCAGATCCGCCGCACCGGCGGCTGCGCCGACCCCATCCACCTCACCGGCTGGACCATCGCCAAAGACAAGACCACTGGCGAGACGCTGCACCACTACTCCACCGAGAACGAACCGGGCGGACGCCTCCGCCTCGCCTGCGGAAACCGCCGCGCCTCCCGCTGCCCCTCCTGCGCCTTCACCTACGCGGGCGACACCTACCACCTCATCCGTGCGGGCCTGGCCGGAGACGACCGCCGCGACATACCCGCCACCGTCCGCGATCACCCCCGCGTCTTCGCAACCCTCACCGCCCCCTCCTTCGGCCGCGTCCACAACCGCCCCGACCACGGCGCCTGCCGCTGCGGCACCCACCACACCGCCGACGACCCCGCCCTCGGCACCGCCCTCGACCCGGCCACCTACGACTACGCGGGCGCCGTCCTGTTCAACAACCACGCGGGCCAGCTGTGGCAGCGCTTCACCAACCGGCTCCGCCGCGAGGTCGCCGCCCGCGCGGGCCTGACACAGCGAGAACTCAAAGAAGCGGCCCGCCTGTCGTACGGCAAGGTCGCCGAGTTCCAGAAGCGCGGCGCCCTGCACTTCCACGCCGTGATCCGCATCGACGGCCCGGACGGTCCGGACACGCCACCGCCGTCCTGGGCGACCGTCGACCTCCTCACCGACGCCATCCACGCCACCGCCACGCACTCCTACACCTCCGTCTCCGTCCCCGCCGCCGACGACCAGCCCGCCCGCACCTTCCGCTGGGGCACCCAGCTCGACGTACGCCCCGTCAAGGCCTTCGGCGACGGCTCCGACATCACCGAACAAGCTGTCGCCTCCTACGTCGCCAAGTACGCCACTAAGGCGGCCGAGAACACCGGCACCCCCGACCGCCGCATCGGTGAACTCTCCGAACTCGACCGCCACCAAGTCCCCGACCACACCCGCCGCCTGATCGAAGCGTGCAAGCGGCTCGACCCGCTCTATCCCGACCGCCGCCTGTGGGCCTGGGCTCACATGCTCGGCTTCCGCGGCCACTTCTCCTCCAAGTCCCGCCGCTACTCCACCACCCTCGGCGCCCTCCGCCAGACACGCGCCGACTACCGCGCCGCCCAGGAACGCACCGCCCTCGGCCTCGATGACCGCGAGCCGGACACCGTGCTCGTCCTCGCCGACTGGCAATACGCCGGACACGGCCACACCCCCGGCGAATCCGCCCTCGCCGCCACCATCGCCCGCGACCTCCAACACAACCGCGAAACCACCCGCGAAGCCCTACGCGACCAGCTCGCCGACGAAAGGGAGTGCTGACCATGGCCGCAGAGCTGCCGAACCGGTTCCTGACTCCCGAGGACCTGGTCGAGATGTTCGAACTTCCCAGCGTCGAGACGGTCTATCAGTGGCGTCGCAAGCGCACCGGCCCCCGCGGCTTCCGGGTCGGCCGGCACCTTCGCTTCGACCCGAGCGACATACGGGCCTGGGTGGATTCTCAGCTTTGGGAGGCTGCCTGATGGCTGGGCACATCCAAGACCGCTGGTACAAGACCGAGCCCGGTCCGGACGGCAAGCCGGTAAAGGTCAAGACCGACCGCTACGGCAACGGTCTCCGCTACCGGGCCCGGTACGTCGGCCCGGACGGCACCGAGAAGAGCAAGTCCTTCCCGGACCGGCAGAAGCGCCGTGCCGAAGAGTGGTTGGCCGAGACGGCTGCCGACATGTCCCGTGGTCAGTACGTCGACCCCAAGGCTGCGCGCACGACCTTCCAGCAGTATGCGGAACGCTGGCTTGCCGGTCTGACGACCGACCTCAATACGCGCATCGGAACGGAGTACCGTCTTCGGCTGCACGCCTTCCCGCGACTCGGGGCGCGGCCTCTCGGTTCCTTCCGGCCGGTCCACATCCGCGAGTTCGTGCGCGACCTGGAGAACGACTCCATCGGCGGCACCTACGCCCGCAACATCTACGCCAACGTCCGCGCGGTGCTCTCGGCCGCCGTGGATGACGGCCACCTCGCCCGGAATCCGTGCTCGGCTGCGTCGGTCCGCCCGCCCGCCGCCTCCTCCGCCCGAGTCGTGCCCTGGCTCCCTTCCCAGGTGCGTGCGGTCCGCGATGCTCTGCCCGAGCGCTACCGAGCCATGGTCGACGTGGGCAGCGGCTGCGGTCTTCGACAGGGCGAGATCATCGGTCTGTCCGAAGACACCTTGCAGCTCGACAGCGACACCCTCCGGGTCACCGCTCAGGTCAAGCTGATCCGGGGCGTCGCCGTCTTCGCTCCGCCCAAGGGCAACAAGGAGCGTGACGTACCGCTGCCGTCCTCGGTCGCCTCGGCCCTCCGGCGCCATATGACGAGTCACCCGCCCGTGCCGATCAAGCTGCCGTGGATCCGGCCGGACGGTCCGCTCACCGAACGGCGTCTGATCTTCACCAACACAGCCGACGGGGTCGTCTGGCGCAGCAACTTCAACGCCTACGAGTGGAAGCGCGCCCTGGCCGCCGCCGGCCTTATCTCGACTCCCGAACCCGGCCAGCGGCACGCCTCCGCCCGCCACCTCGGAATGCACGCCCTGCGCCACTTCTACGCCTCGGTCCTCCTGGACGCGGGGGAGAGCATCAAGGCCGTGAGCGAATACCTCGGGCACTCCGACCCGGCGATGACGCTGCGGGTGTACGCCCACCTGATGCCCAGCAGCAGTGAGCGTGCTCGCCGGGCCTTGGACGGTGTCTTCGACACGGCCCAGGAGCCCTGACGGCCCAGGGACGGCCCAGCGGACACAAGACAGCCCCCTACTGGCGAGAACATCGCTGGTGGGGGGCTTCTTCGTGCCCGGCGCACATCAGTTCTCCGGGCTTAGGCATAGCTCAACCAGTGTCGCAGATCGAATCACGTGACCCGTCCCCGTCAGGAGGTCAGAAGATTCCGCCGACCACGCTCACGACCCACGCGCCGTAGTTCTTCCAGCGATGGGACATCCGGCAGTACAGCCGCGGCCTGCGGCGGCCCGCTTGGTCGACGAGCGTCTCGCACCACCGGCAGGGCAAATCGCCGTGATAGCGGCCGTCGTCCCCCACTCGCGCTCTCCCCATGCATCCGGACCCTATCGAATCCGCCGCACCCACCCGGAGGGACCACGGCAGTGGGCCCCGCCCCCGAGATCCAGGACGAGGCCCACGCGTACAACAACCGTGCCCGTCAGCCCGACCCCACGAACAGCACCAGCAGCAGCCACACCACCGGGGCCGTCGGGAGGAGGGAGTCCAGGCGGTCCATGATGCCGCCGTGGCCCGGCAGGAGCGTGCCCATGTCCTTGATGCCGAGGTCCCGCTTGATCATGGACTCGCCGAGGTCGCCCAACGTGGCGCTGGCCGCGACGGCGAGACCGAGCAGCAGGCCCTGCCACCAGGCACCGTCGTCGATGACGAACTCCATGAGCAGCGCGCCCGCGACCATGGCGAAGGCGATCGCGCCGAGCAACCCCTCACGGGTCTTGCCGGGGCTGATGCGCGGTGCGAGCTTGTGCGTGCCGAAGCGCCAGCCCACCGCGTACGCGCCCGTGTCGCTGACGACGGTCAGCACCAGGAACACCAGGACCCGCTGCGGCCCGTCGTCGGCGGTGAGCATGAGCGCCACGAACGTGGCCAGGAACGGTACGTAGAAGGCCGCGAAGACCCCCGCCGTGACGTCCTTGAGGTAGTTCTCCGGCGGTTCCGTCATCCGCCAGACCAGGACGGCGAGCGCGGTGAGCGCCATGGCCACCCAGGCACCCTCCGGCCCGCGGACGTACCCGGCGACGACCATCGCGGCCCCGCCGACCGCGAGCGGCACGAGCGGCGCCTTGATGCCCTTGCGTTCCTGCAGACGCGAGGTGAGCTCCCACAGCCCCACCACCACGGCCACCGCTATCACGCCGACGAAGGCCGCCTTGACGATGAACAGCGACGCGACGATGACCGCACCGAGCGCGACGCCGACCCCTATGGCAGCGCCCAGGTCACGGCCCGCGCTCTTCTTCTGCGGGGCGGGCTGCGGGGCGTCGGGCATGGGCTCCGGCTTCTGCGGCGCCTCCCCGTAGGGGTGCGCCGACGGCGTCTCGTCATGGAACGGGGGACCTGCCTGCCGAGCGGCCCCCCGGTCGTCGTCCTGGTTCCCGCCACGCGCGGGTACGTCGGGCACGATGGGCATGGGGCGAGTCTGCTGGGCCTCAGGCGCATCGTACGTGGGACCCGCCGGGGCATGCCCCTGGACAGGTCCCCGGTCGGTCGGCGCCCAGTACCCGGCTTGTGACGGCGCGCCCCAGGAAGAGTCGTTCATCAGACTTCGAGCAGCTCGGCTTCCTTGTGCTTGAGCAGCTCGTCCACCTGCGCGACGTACTTCGCGGTGGTGTCGTCGAGCTCCTTCTCCGCGCGACGGCCCTCGTCCTCGCCGACCTCGCCGTCCTTGACGAGCTTGTCGATCGCGTCCTTGGCCTTGCGGCGGACCGAGCGGATGGACACCTTGGAGTCCTCCGCCTTGCTCTTCGCGACCTTGATGTAGTCGCGGCGGCGCTCCTCGGTCAGCTCGGGGAACACCACTCGGATGATGTTGCCGTCGTTGCTCGGGTTGACGCCGAGGTCCGAGTCACGGATCGCCTGCTCGATGTTGCGCAGGGCGGTCTTGTCGAACGGGGTCACCACGGCCATGCGCGGCTCCGGCACCGAGAACGAGGCCAGCTGGTTGATCGGCGTCAGCGCGCCGTAGTAGTCGGCCACGATCTTGTTGAACATCGCCGGGTGCGCACGACCGGTGCGGATCGCGGCGAAGTCGTCCTTGGCGACCACGACGGCCTTCTCCATCTTCTCCTCGGCCTCGAGGAGGGTCTCTTCGATCACCACTTGCTCCTGCGTGTCTTGAGTAGGCCCGGCAGCTGTACTTGGTCTGGTCGGCGGCCGGCTGCGTCGCGTCTTGTTCCTGCACGGTTCCCGACCGGCAGGACATTGTCCATCCCCCGGTCAGGCTCCGTCCCCCGGGCAGGGGAAGGACCCGGTCAGGCCCGGCTTCCCTGATCACCCACGAGAGTGCCGATCTTCTCACCCTTGACGGCCCGCGCGATATTGCCCTCCTTGAGAAGCTCGAACACGAGGATCGGGAGCTTGTTGTCACGGCAGAGCGTGATCGCGGTGGCGTCGGCGACCTTCAGCTCGCGGGTGATGACCTCGCCGTAGCCGAGGGAGTCGAACCGGACCGCGTCCGGGTTGGTCTTGGGGTCGGAGTCGTAGACCCCGTCCACGCCGTTCTTGCCCATCAGCAGCGCCTCGGCGTCGATCTCCAGGGCGCGCTGGGCGGCGGTGGTGTCGGTGGAGAAGTACGGCATGCCCATACCGGCGCCGAAGATGACCACACGGCCCTTCTCCAGGTGGCGCACGGCCCGCAGCGGAATGTACGGCTCGGCGACCTGGCCCATGGTGATGGCGGTCTGGACGCGGCTGTCGATGCCCTCCTTCTCCAGGAAGTCCTGGAGGGCGAGGCAGTTCATGACCGTGCCGAGCATGCCCATGTAGTCGGAGCGGGCCCGGTCCATGCCGCGCTGCTGGAGTTCGGCGCCGCGGAAGAAGTTGCCGCCGCCGATGACGACCGCGATCTGTGCTCCGTCGCGTACGACGGCCGCGATCTCCCGGGCGATGGCGTGCACCACGTCCGGGTCGACGCCCAGGCCACCGCCCCCGGAGAACGCCTCTCCGGACAGCTTCAGCATGAACCGGCCGCGTTCCGCTTTGCTTTCGTCGCTCTTCTCGGGCTTGGTGGTCATGGAGATTCGCCTCTTTACGTGTCGCACATACCGCACATACGAAGAAGGCCACTGCCGGTGGGGTGGTGTTCGCATCCCATGCGCGGCAATGGCCTCCTCGTCAGATCTGCTGTCGTCCGTCGCGCGTCACGCGCGCGCGTGGCGGCGTACGCGAACGACTGCACCCGACCCTATCGGGGCCGGGCGCCCGTCGCGTAACGGACTCAGATGCCGACCTTGATACGCGTGAAGCGCTTCAGGGTGACACCGGCCTCGTCCAGGACCTTCTGGACGGACTTCTTGTTGTCCAGCGCGTACGGCTGGCCGAGCAGCGTGGCGTCCTTGAAGAAGCCGTTGAGGCGACCCTCGACGATCTTCGGCAGGGCGGCCTCGGGCTTGCCCTCGGCGCGGGTGGTCTCCTCGGCGACGCGGCGCTCGGACTCGACGACCTCGGCCGGCACGTCCTCCTTGGCCAGGTACTTCGGCGCGAAGGCGGCGATGTGCTGGGCGATGCCCTTGGCCACGTCGGCGTCGGCCTTGTCCAGCTCGACCAGGACACCGATCTGCGGGGGCAGGTCGGGCATGGTGCGGTGCATGTAGGAGAAGACGAAACCGTCGGCGTACTGCGCGAAGCGGTCGAGGACGATCTTCTCGCCGAGGTTGGCGTTGGCCTCGTCCACGTACGCCTGGACGGTCTTGCCGGCCTCGATCTCGGAGGCGAGCAGGGCCTCCAGGTCGGCCGGGGAGGTCGCGGCGACGTGCGCGGCGATCGCGTTGGCCGCGGCCTGGAACTTCTCGCCCTTGGCGACGAAGTCCGTCTCGCACTTCAGCTCGACCAGAACACCGGAGGTGTTGTCGTCGGCGATGAGGGAGACCACGGCGCCGTTCTCGGCGGAGCGGCCCTCGCGCTTGGCGACGCCCTTCTGGCCCTTGATGCGCAGGGCCTCGACGGCCTTGTCCACGCTGCCGTCGGCCTCGTCCAGGGCCTTCTTGCAGTCCATCATGCCGGCGCCGGTGAGCTCACGGAGCTTCTTGACGTCCGCGGCGGTGTAGTTCGCCATGATCTGTGAATCTCTTCTCGGAGTTCGAAGTCTCGAAGTCGGCGTCCGCCGCCGCTCGTAGGGCGGGCGCCCGCCGAAAGATCTACGGGCTGTGGGTGAACGGCGGGTGGCGCGCTCGGCGCCACCCGCCGTCATGTCGACAGCCCTACGACCGTGAAGGTCAGGCCTGCTCGGCGTCCGCGGCCGGAGCCTCGGTGGCGGCCGGAGCCTCGTCGGCGGCGGGGGCCTCGGCAGCGGCCTCGGCGGCGGGGGCCTCGGCCGGAGCCTCAGCGGGCGCCTCGGCGGCAGCCGGAGCCTCAGCGGCGGCCGGAGCCTCGTCCGCCTTCTTCTCGCCCTCGAGCAGGTCGCGCTCCCAGGCGGCCAGCGGCTCGCCGGCGGCCTTGTCGCCCTTGCCCTCGGTCGCGACACGCGAGCGGGAGATGAGGCCCTCGGCGACCGCGTCCGCGATCACACGGGTGAGCAGCGTGACGGAGCGGATCGCGTCGTCGTTGCCGGGGATCTTGTAGTCGACCTCGTCGGGGTCGCAGTTGGTGTCGAGGATGGCGACGACCGGGATGTTGAGCTTCCGGGCCTCGCCGACCGCGATGTGCTCCTTCTTGGTGTCCACGATCCAGACGGCGCTGGGCACCTTCTGCATCTCGCGGATACCGCCGAGGGTCTTCTCCAGCTTGGCCTTCTCACGCGAGAGGACCAGGAGCTCCTTCTTGGTCAGACCCGACGACGCGACGTCCTCGAAGTCGATCTGCTCAAGCTCCTTGAGGCGCTGCAGACGCTTGTAGACGGTCGAGAAGTTGGTGAGCATGCCGCCCAGCCAGCGCTGGTTGACGTAGGGCATGCCGACGCGGGTGGCCTGCTCCGCGATGGCCTCCTGCGCCTGCTTCTTCGTGCCGACGAACATGACCGTGCCGCCGTGGGCGACGGTCTCCTTGACGAACTCGTAGGCGCGGTCGATGTACGACAGCGACTGGAGCAGGTCGATGATGTAGATGCCGTTGCGCTCGGTGAAGATGAAGCGCTTCATCTTCGGGTTCCAGCGACGGGTCTGGTGACCGAAGTGGACGCCGCTTTCCAGCAGCTCCCGCATCGTGACGACGGCCATGGCCGTTCTCCTTGAATTTCTCGGTTGTGCCGCGAGAACCGGACGGCTCTCGCGCCTGACGCCCGCGATGCGCCGTTGCCGCTAAGGACCGAGGGGCGCTGATACGAGCCTGGAAGGGCCTCGTACCGGGGCGTGCGAAGTCGACCCGGTGACCCGGATCGCCACCAGAAGTGTACGGGACCCGGAAGGCCCCGGGTGACGCCGATATCCACAACCGACGAGTACTCCACAGATCCCGGCCATGATCGCGCCACTCACGGGACGCTTTGCCCATGTCCCACGAGATGCCTGACAAGTTGCCGCACGAGCCGCCTCCCGCGATGACCCGCCGGCGCCGGCGAACGACCGCACGACGACGCGCCGCCGCCTGGCTGTCCCTGCTCCTGTGCCTGACGACGGCCCTCCTGGCCACGGCCTGGGCACCGGCACCGCGCGCGGCACCGGGCCCCCGCGCCGCTCCGGCACCACCGGGCCCGGAGGGGCACGTCCCGGCCCTGGCCCGCACCTGGCCCGTGGGCCTCCGCCCCCTGGTCGCCCGCCTCTGGGAACCCCCGCCGACCCCCTACGCCCGGGGCCACCGAGGCGTCGACCTGTCCGCCCCGGCCGGCTCCCCGGTCCGCGCGGTGGCCCCGGGCCACGTCTCCTTCGCGGGCCGCGTGGCAGGCCGGGGAGTCGTCACGGTCACCCTCTCCGACACGGGCGACCCACCCCTGCGCACGACCTACGAGCCGGTCCGGACCTCAGTGAAGAAGGGCGACGAGGTAACCGCGGGCACCGTCCTCGGCACCCTGGAACCAGCCCCGTCCCACTGCCCGACCTCCTGCCTCCACTGGGGCCTACGCAGAGCCGACACCTACCTCGACCCCCTGACCCTCCTGCCACCATGGCTCCTGCGCCGAGGCCCGTCCCGCCTGCTGCCGGTCCCCGAGTAACGGGGTTCGCGCGCCCTCCCTGTCCACGCAGCCGGTCGAGCCACCGGAGCAGCGCCCACCCGCTCGCCCGCCCCACCCTGCGGGCAGTCGTGCCGCTGGGGCGGCACGACTGGGCGCAGACGGCACCCGGCAAGCACCGGTGAGCGAAACCCCGCCCCAAGCTCAGCCTTGGCCGAGGGCGCCGAAGCCACGAGGGCTCAGCATCACAAGGAGGGCGCCCAGCCACGAGGGCGCAGCCCTGGGCGGAGGACACCCGGCCACTAGGGCACGGCCCCGAACCAACACGGTGCACCCGGCGACAAGGGCTCGCCCCCGATACGAGACGCCGCCCCCTCAGCCCCGCACACCCCGCAGAGCCATGGCCACAGCAGCCTCGGTGATCGCGGAGGGATCCTCCGCGGCCCCCAACTCGATCCGCCGCACAGCCGCGTCCACGACCCCCTGCAACAGCATCGCCCCCAACCGCGGCTCCTCCTGCCCGAGCCCCGCGAGCGCCTCCACGATCATCGCGACGAGCCCACCGTGCGCGGCCCGGATCTTCTCCCGCGCCCCGGCGTCCAGCTCACTCGCCGAGATCGCCACCACGGCCCGATGCCGCCGGTCCCCGACCAGCTCCAACTGCTTGCGTACGTACGCCTCGACCTTGCCCTCGGGCCGCTCGGCCGTGGCCATCGCCGCCTCGACCTCCGCCGCCCAAACGGGAAAGTCGACCTGGCACAGCTCCTCGACCACGGCGGCCCGCGACCGGAAGTACTCGTACACGGACGACCGCGCCAACCCCGTCCGCTCGGCGAGCGCGGGGAACGTCAACGCCTCCGTTCCCCCCTCGGACAGCAGGGACCGAGCCGCGTCCAGCAGGGCGGCTCGCTGCATCGACCGGTGCTCGGCCACGGAGGCCGCTCGAATCCTTGGCACGTCCTCCACTTTACGGACGGACCACCACCGACGGGAATGCCTTCCCCCGACGCGGCCCCCGGCGAGCCACCGCCGAGGGGCTGCCGAGGAGCCACCGCCGACCCCTCGACCAGCCCCAGTTCGCCCCAGGTCAGCGACCGAAACTCGCCAGCTTCGCCCGCAGCTGCAGCACCGACTTCGTGTGGATCTGACTCACCCGGCTCTCGGTGACTCCCAGCACGTTCCCGATCTCCGCGAGCGTGAGCCCTTCGTAGTAGTAGAGCGTCACGACGGTCTTCTCCCGCTCGGGCAGCGTGTTGATGGCCCGCGCGAGGAAACGGCGCAGCTCCCGGTCCTCGGCGATCTCGACCGGGTTGTCCGCGGCGGTGTCCTCCAGCGTGTCCATCAGACTCAGCCGGTCGCCGCCCTCACCCCCGACGTGCAGCAGCTCCTCCAGCGCCACCACGTTGGCCAGCGACAACTGGCTGAAGACCGCGTGGAGTTCGTCCACCGCGATACCCATCTCGACGGCCACCTCACCCTCGCTCGGGGTGCGTCTGAGCCGTGACTCCAGCGTGGCGTAGGCCCGCTCCACATTGCGCGCCTTCTGCCGCACCGACCGGGGGATCCAGTCCAGCGCGCGCAGCTCGTCGATCATCGCGCCCCGGATCCGGGTGATCGCGTACGTCTCGAACTTGATCTCCCGGTCGATGTCGAACTTCTCGATCGCGTCGATGAGCCCGAAGACCCCGGAGGAGACGAAGTCGGCCTGTTCGACATTGGCCGGCAGGCCGACGCTCACCCGGCCCGCGACGTACTTCACCAGCGGTGAGTAGTGCAGGATCAACTGCTCGCGCAGCCGTTCGTCGCCCGTCGTCTTGTACGTCCGCCACAGCTCGTCGAGTGTCGAGGGGGCGGGCGGGCGCACGGTGCCGCGCGCGGCGGAGGGTACCGCCGCCCGGTCAGACCCGGAGGTGTGCTGGGGCATTCGTCGCCTTGTGCCGTTCTGCCGTGAACTGGGGGTGCCTGGGTGAGCTGTCGGTCTGATGTCGAGTTGCCTGTCCTGAGGGGGAATCCTCGTGAGCGTAGCGTGACTGGGGAGTCGCAGTGCGCGAAGGGCGGTGGATCGCCGGTGCGCAGATACGTTCCGCTGGACGCCCCACGGGGTCACGGCGATCGCCCTGTGTGAGCGGGCCGGGACGCCAACTGCCGGAAACCGCAAGGCTGTAGGCGTTCCCCCGGACGGCCGAACACGCTCGGTCAACCCGGCCTCCGATCCGGCGAGACGGAGATCATCGCCTGGCGTGTCAACTTCCAGCTGTCGCCGTGTCGTTCGACGTATCCGAGTGCGCGGAGTTCGTACAGTCTCCCGACCGCCTCGTCCGCGGTGGTGCCCGCGCCCCGGGCGATCTCGTCGGCCGCCGCGGCGCCCCGGCCCGGCAGCGCGGCGAGCACCTGCCGCGCTGCCGGTTCCAGCAGATCACGGGGGAGCACGGGCCCTCGCCGGTCCGGCGCGAGCTCTCCCATGTCACCCACCAGCTCGACGACTTCGGCGGCGTCGGAGACGAGCACGGCCTCGCCCCGGAGCAATGCGTGCACGCCGGCCGAGAGGGCCGAGGTCGCGGGCCCCGGCACCCCCATCGTGAAACGGCCCAGCCGCTGCGCCGCCCGCGCCGTGACCAGCGCGCCGCTGCGGTAGGCCGCCTCCACCACCACGGTGCCCCGGGTGAGCGCGGCGATGACCCTGTTGCGCAGAATGAACCGGCTCGCAGTGGGATGCTCCCCCGGCGGCAACTCCCCCACCACCAGCCCCTGTTCGGCGATCCTGCCGATCAGCTGTGCGTGCCCCCGGGGATACGGCCGGTCCACCCCGCAGGCCAGCACGGCGACGGTCGCCCCACCGGCCCCGAGCGCGCCCCGGTGCGCGGCGCCGTCCACCCCGTACGCGCCGCCGGACACCACCACCCACCCCCGCTCCGCGAGCCCCGCGCCCAGCGAGGCCGCCATGTGCGCCCCGTACTCCGTACAGGCCCTCGCCCCCACCACGGCCACGGACCGCAACGCCCACATCCGCACATTCGCCTGCCCCCGCACCCACAACCCCACCGGCCGCGCGTCCCCGAGATCATCGAGCTGCCCGGGCCACTCCCCGTCCCCGGGCACGAGGAACCGAACCCCGGCCGCCCGCGCCTGGCGCAGGTCGTCTTCGGGATCGGCGCGGTCGGCACGGGCGCAGAGGCCCGCCCACCGCTTCTCCGAGGCCTCCGGAAGCGGTCGCCCGCCCCCGGAGAGCCTCCGCACGACGTCCCGGGCGCCGAACTCCCGAAGCCACCGCCCGCCGAGTTCGTCGCCGGGCTCGATGACACGGGCCAGGAAGGCCCGGTCGAGCCGCTCGTCCTCCGGCGCACCGCCGCCGGTCATGGTCCACCCGCCGACGAGCCGCAGGCCGGGGTCCTCATGCCAGCGCTCCGATCGCCATGGGCACCCCTCGCGGAACCCCGGTGCGCAGTTGCAGCGCCAGGTTGACGTCCATCGCGTCCGGACGGTCATGGCCGACGAGGTCGGCGATGGTCCAGGCGACCCGCAGGACCCGGTCCAGGCCGCGCGCGGTCAGCATGCCCCGCTCCAGACACCGCTCGGCCTCGTCCATCGCGCCCGGGGCCGCGTGCCAGCGGCTGCGCAGTTCCCGTCCCGGCACCTCGCTGTTCGTCCGCCACGGTGTGCCGAGCAGACGTGCGGCCGCCCGCTCCCTGGCCGAGCGCACCCGGTCGGCCACCGTCGCGGTGGACTCGCCACGGGCCCCACGCCGGGTGAGTTCGGCGCGGGTGACCCGGTCGACCTCGACCCGCAGGTCCACCCGGTCCAGCAGTGGTCCGGAGAGCCGGGCCTGATAGCGGCGGATCACCGCGGGCGGACACTCGCAGAAGTCGTCCGTCCGCGAGAAGCGCCCACAGGGACAGGGATTCGCGGCGAGCACCATCAGGAATTTCGCCGGGAAGCGCACGACTCCCGCGCTGCGCGCGATCACGACGTGCCCTGCCTCCAGCGGTTGCCGCAGGGCGTCCAGGGCCTGGCTGCTGAACTCGGGGGTCTCGTCGAGGAAGAGCACCCCGCGGTGCGCGAGGGAGACCGCGCCGGGCCGGGCGATGCCCTGCCCACCGCCGACGAGTGCCTGCATCGTGGCCGAGTGGTGCGGCGCGCAGTAGGGTGCCACGTCGACCAGCGGTTTCCCCGCCGGCAGCAGACCGGCGATCGAGTGGACCGCCGTGACCTCCAGCGACTCCTCCCTGGCCAGTTTCGGCAGGATGGCCGGCAGCCGCTCCGCGAGCATCGTCTTGCCCGCGCCCGGCGGGCCTTCCAGGAAGAGATGGTGCCCACCGGCCGCCGCGACCTCCACGGCGGTCCGTGCCGCGAGCTGCCCGACGACATCGGCGAGGTCGTGGCCCAGGTCCTGCTGTGCTGCTCCGGCGGTGTGCATTCCGGTGGCCGCTCCCGTGCCCGGCAGCCGGAGTCCCGCCATAAGGGGGTCAGGGCGGCCCTCGTCGGGTTCCTCGTCCGGCACGGGCTCGTCCGCCAGCACCGCGATCAACTGCCGCAGGGTGCGCACGCCCAGTACCGAGACGCCGGGCACCAGCGAGGCCTCCGCGGCGGCGCACTCCGGCACCACCACCTGTTCGTATCCGGCCTCGGCGGCGGCCAGCACGGCCGGCAGGATGCCCCGTACCGGACGGACCCGCCCGTCGAGTCCCAGCTCCCCGATCATCACGATGTCGGAGAGCACCCGTGGATCGATCCGCTCGGAGGCCCCCAGGATCGCGCTGGCGATGGCCAGGTCGAACCCGCTGCCGGCCTTCGGCACCGAGGCGGGGCTGAGCCCCACGGTGAGCTTCTTCTGCGGCCACTCGGCGCCCGAGTTGACCATCGCCGCCCTGACCCGGTCCTTGCTCTCCGTCAGGCTCTTGTCCGGCAGGCCCACCAGCGTGAAGGCCGCCACGCCGGGTTCCAGGTCGGCCTGGACCTCGACGACGACGCCCTCGACGCCGACGAGGGCCACGGAGCATGTGCGGGCGAATCCCATCACGCCACCCCCCGCACGTGCTCCACGACGGGGGCGCCGCGGTCGGGGAGGACGACGCCGACGACGTCGATGCGGACGCCGCCCGGCGGACTCCCTCCGTGTTCCTGGAGCCAGCGTTCGGCGAGGCCGCGCAGTCGTTCGGCCTTCGTGGGCGTGACGGCCGCCATCGGATGCTCGAAGGGTCCGGCCCTGCGGGTCTTGACCTCACAGACGACCAGCGCGTCCCCGTCACGAGCCACGATGTCGATCTCGCCGACCCTGCCACCGCGCCAGTTCCGAGCCAGGACCGTCATCCCGGCCTCCACCAGCCGCCGCGCGGCCAGCTCCTCGCCGTACTTCCCGAGCGCACCCCGTGCGTTACCGCCTCGCGCCCCTACCGCACCTCGTGCGCTGCCACCTCGTGCCTTGCTCATGTCGGCACCACCTCCGGCGCCAACACTGAAGGCAGCTCAGCCCACTAGTGGATCTTGGTGGACAAACAGCCGATTGTGGATATCTTCGCCACCCACACGAATGACGACCTCAGCTGCCCGGCAACTCCAGATCGCTCTTGTTCAGCTCCTCGATGTTCACGTCCTTGAACGTGAGCACCCGCACCTGCTTCACGAACCGAGCCGGCCGGTACATGTCCCACACCCAGGCATCCGCCATCGACACCTCGAAGAACACCTCACCCTGGACGGAGTGCACCTGCATCTCGTAGTCGTTGGTGAGGTAGAAACGCCGCTCGGTCTCGATCACGTATTTGAACAGACCGACGACATCGCGGTACTCCCGGTAGAGCTTCAG
Organism: Streptomyces sp. NPDC107538; assembly: GCF_055657445.1. Taxonomy (NCBI): domain Bacteria; kingdom Bacillati; phylum Actinomycetota; class Actinomycetes; order Kitasatosporales; family Streptomycetaceae; genus Streptomyces; species Streptomyces sp. NPDC107538. Next base: position 76,290 of record NZ_JBVKAY010000017.1, read on the forward strand.
CTCCATCTCGGTCTCGTACTTCTCGAGGTCCTCGGCGCTCATGGCATGTTCCCCTTCAGCCGTGCGATCCCACCATTGTGCGCCAGTCCCGCGAGCCTCTAGACAATTTCGGTGTCGAGGACCACGGGTCTGGCCGGGGGACCCTCGTCGAGCAGCGTGCGCAGCAGTTCGGCGAGTCTGGTCGGGTACACCGTCTCATGCGTCCGGGCCAGTTCCCCGCACGTCCACCAGCGTGCTCCGGCGACACTGCGTCGTTCCAGCTCCGTCAGACCCGCCGCGGCGGGCACCACGTGGTGAGTTTCGGCGGTCCGGGCGAGGTAGTACCACTCGTCCTGGTCCCAGCGGCGCCCGGCGAAGGGGAAGGAGCACATCCGCCGCCAGAGCACGGGGCCCAGCTCGACGTCCGTGATCCCGGTCTCCTCCGTGAGTTCCCGCAGGGCGGCCTCCTCACGGGTCTCCGCGCCCTCCACACCGCCGCCGGGCGTGAACCACCAGTCGTCGGCCGGATCGTCCGGCTCGTGCCCGTGCAGCAGCAGGACGCGCTCCCCCGGATCCAGCAGGATCACACGCGCCACCCGGCGCAGCCCGCCCGCGTAGGTGTCGCCGGAGCCGCCCCCGGACGCGCCCCCGTGAGCCGCGTGCGCGCCACCCTGCGAGCCCTCAGCCGACACCGGCCGGCTCCGGCTGCGTCGTACGGCCACGTCCCCCGAGGCGCTTCGCGACGGGCCCGTAGGCCGCGCCGCCCAGCACGAGCACCATGCCCACGACCAGCGCGGCGGTGATCAGCCGCAGCGGGCCGGGAGAGGAGAGCGCGCCGAGCTTCTCGAAGCCCGTGGGGCGGGCCAGCATGCCGTCCATGGGCCAGACGACGGCGTCCACGCGCGCGTCCACGTTGGCCCGGGGCACCGTGCCCTGGCCGGCCTCCGTGAGGTGGGCGGTGGAGTCCAGGGAGCCGCTGCGCTCGTCACCGAGGAGGAACAGCCGGCCCTTGGGGACGGTGATCTCGGGGATGCCGGTCAGCTCGGCGTCCTCACCGTGCAGATAGGCCTCGTCGATCTGCTTGCCGTTGACGGTCAGTTTGCCGTCGGTGCAGCAGGCGACCGTGTCCCCGCCGACCGCGACGACCCGCTTGACCATGGGCGAGTTGCCCCAGGTCTCCTCCCGGAAGACCACGACGTCACCGCGCTGGATCTCGGCGCCGTCGATCCGCTGGGCGAGTATCCGGTCCCCGGAGACGATGGTGGGGGCCATGGAGTCGGTGGGCACGGTGTAGGGCGCGTAGACGATCGCACCCCAGACGAAGCCGCCGAGGAAGAGCACACAGCCGAGGGCCACGGCCAGTCCCGACAGCGTGCTGCCGAGCCGTCCGAGGCCCTCGTCCGTACGACGTGTCGTCCCGCTCATCCCAGTGCTCCCCCAGGTCGGAGAATCGACCGTCCCGGCCCCGTACGGGCCGCGGAAGATCGGCGATCTGGGACGGCACCCTACCCGGCGGTACCCGTGCCAGAAACCCTCGGGCCCGCGGTGGTCAGAAGGCGGCGCCGGCGCCACAGCACCAGCGGCACCGCGCCCGCGAGGCCGAGCGCGCCGGGGGCGGCGGCGCTCAGGTTCTGGTCGAAGGTGTCGGGAACCGGCAGCGTGGACCAGCGGGTGGGCGGCCAGGCGACCACGATGGCGCGGCCCACGACCTGGTCGACGGGGACCATGCCCTTGTTGCTGTCGTTCTGGTGGTAGCGGGAGTCCAGCGAGTTCTGCCGGTGGTCACCCATGACCCAGATTTTGCCCTTGGGTACCTTCACCTTGAACTGGCCGCCGGTGTCGTCGACGGTGCAGGGGGTGTTGCCCGGGTACACGTACGGCTCGTTCAGCGCCTTGCCGTTGACCTTGAGCGGGCCCGTGCCGTTGCACTCGACGGTGTCGCCGGCGACGCCGATGACGCGCTTGATGAGGTCCTTCTCCTCGGCGGACGGCATCAGGCCGATCCAGCCGAGGACGCGCTGCACGGCGTTGGGCTCCAGGGTGGGTTCGCCCTTCAGCCAGCCGTCCGGGTCGTGGAAGACGACGACCTCGCCGCGCTCGGGCTCGGAGCCGAACCACGGGGTGAGCTTGTCGACCAGGACCCGGTCGCCCTCCTGCAGGGTGTTCTGCATCGAGTCGGACGGGATGGAGAACGCCTGCACCAGGAAGGTTTTGATCAGCAGCGCGAGCACGAGCGCGATACCGATGAGGATCGGCAGTTCCTTCCAGAAGGAACGCTGCTTCTTCCTGGGGCGCTCGTTCCGGTCGCCGTCGTCGGCCGAGGTCGTGGCGCCGTCACCGCCGTCCGCGCCATCCGTGGCGTCCGGGGAGTCACTCCCGGAGTCGGCGGAACCCTCGGAATTCACGGTGCTCTCCACGTTCTCCATGTTCTCCGCGGCCGGGGAAGCCGCCTCGTCGGACCGCTCGGGCCGTTCTTCGGAACCACCGTGTCCGGACCGTGCGCCGACCGCCAAATCCCCCACATCCACTCCTCACTCCGTACCGCCGCCCGCGCCACAGCCGGTGCAGGCCCACCACTCCCATAACGAGCGGGAGTTCCGCAGGGGTCGGGAGGGGGATCAATCCATTTCGATCCGCGGAGGCCACCCTATGCGAAGCGCCGAGGGCCGTGGTCGACCCGCTCGGCACGGCGGAGAATGTGTCCGGCTCCTCCAACTGCCCCCAGTGGCCGACCGGCCAGGCGATGACCACGGCCCGGCCGACGACGGAATCCTCGGGGACCGTCCCGCCGAACTTCGCCGTCGTCGAGTCGTCGGACTGGTGGGCGCGCGAGTCCGCGGAGTTCTCCCGGTGGTCACCCATCACCCACAGGCGACCCTGGGGCACGGTCACCTGGAACTGCTGCGTCGAGGGCTGGTTGCCGGGGTGGATGTACGCCGTCTCGTCCAACGGCATGCCGTTGACCGTGACGCGGCCCTGGGTGTCACAGCACTTGACGGTGTCGCCGCCGACCGCGACGACCCGCTTGATCAGGTCCTGCTCGTCATCGGACGGGAGGAGGCCGATGAACTGCAGGCCTTCCTTTATCTGCTTGATGACGATCGGGTCCTCGGTGGCCGCCGTCGTCTGCTCGTCCTCCAGCCAGCCGCCGGGGTCCTTGAAGACGACGACGTCCCCGCGGGTGGGTTTGGAGCCGAACCAGGGGGTGAGCTTGTCGACCAGGACGCGGTCGCCGATCTGGATCGTCTGCTCCATGGAGCCCGACGGGATCACGAACGCCTGGACGAGGAAGGTCTTCAGGACCAGAGCTATGAGGACGGCGACCCCGACGAGGAGCGGGATCTCCTTGACCGCGGAGCGACGCCTGCGCCGCTTGATCTTCCGGGCGAGCTTGCGCCGCTCGACCCGGCTCGGCCGCGCGGCCCCGCCGGACCGCCGCGAACCGGTGGGCAGCAGGTTGGCGGCCGCGGTGGCGGGAGGCGCACCGCGGGGTTTGCCACGGTTACCCATGCGCACCGCCGGCGGCGGGCACACGCGCGTAGGCGTCCGGACGGTCCAGCCGCGTCCAGTGGTCGGCGGGCCAGGCGATCCAGTCGGCTCTGCCGATCACGGAGTCGAGGGGGACCATGCCACCGCCGGGCGAGCCCAGGTGGTCACGGGAATCACTGGAGTCACCGCGGTGGTCGCCGAGGAGGAACAGCCTGCCCTCGGGGACGACCACGTCGAAGGGGACGTTCGACGGGCTGTCGCCCGGGTACAGAAACGACGACTCGTCGACCCACCGGCCGTTCACCTCAAGCCTCCCCTCCTGGTCGCAGCAGACCACCCGGTCTCCCCCCACGCCGACAACGCGCTTGACGTAGTCGGCGTTCCCGAAGTAGCCGGTGCCGTCGAAGACGACGACGTCACCGCGCTGCGGCTCAGATCCGAAACGGTACGCCAACTTATTTACGAGAACGCGGTCCCCGATCCTCAATGAACCGGCCATGGAGCTGCTGGGAATCTGGAACGGCTGCATCACGAAGTTGCTGAAGAGCGCCAGAAAAAGCAGGCAGATCAGCACGGTCAGGGTGTAATACCCGCCCGGTACCCACTCGGTGGCCCGGTCCACCCATGCGAAACGCGACCGCTCCTCCGGCCCTCCTGTGTCGGAGATCTCCTCGGAGACCTCGTCGCCGGAAGGGCGGGGGGAACGGTCGCGCTCCATGTGCTGCTGTGCTTCGGTGTCCATCGGGGCCAAATCGTATCCGGCCCCGCTGTGACGACCTTTTGTGACGCGGGTCGCGGCGCGAGCCGTGACCCGAGCGCGATCAGTTGTCGCGCTTCTCCTTGATCTTCGCCGCCTTGCCGCGCAGCTCGCGCAGGTAGTACAGCTTCGCGCGACGGACGTCACCGCGGGTGACGAGCTCGATCTTCTCGACGATCGGGGTGTGCACCGGGAAGGTGCGCTCGACGCCGACGGAGAACGAGACCTTGCGGACCGTGAAGGTCTCGCGGACACCGGCGCCCTGGCGACGGATGACTACGCCCTTGAACTGCTGCACACGGGAGCGGTTGCCCTCGATGACGCGGACGTGGACGTTGACGGTGTCACCCGGGCGGAAGGCCGGGATGTCGCTGCGCAGCGACGCGGAGTCGACGGAGTCGAGCAGGTGAGACATTTCGTCTGCTTTCTTCGCCCATGCCACAGGTCATAAGCGGGAGCTAGGTGTTTCGAGAGGTTGCTGTCCGGGTCGGGGCGGGCGTCGTGTCCCCCTGTGGCAGGGGCGCGCGCCGGACGACGCACAACAGCGGCCTATTCTTCCACGCCCTCCGGCCGCCGCCAAAATCGGCCGTGCGCCTCCCCCTCCGGATCCGGGGCCCAGCCCAGGATGGAGAGCATTTCGCGGTCCTTCTTGTCGAAGGCCTTGGGGTCGCAACGCTCGATGAGGTCGGGCCGGTTGGCCGTCGTACGCTTCAGGGCCTCGTCGCGCCGCCAGCGCGCGATCTTCCCGTGGTGGCCGCTGAGCAGCACCTCGGGGATGTCTCGGCCGCGCCACTCGGGGGGCTTGGTGTACACCGGCCCCTCCAGGAGGTTGGCCATGGCGCCGGGTGCGAAGGAGTCGTCGCGGTGGGACTCGGCGTTGCCGAGGACGCCGGGCAGCAGCCGTGCCACGGCCTCGGTGACGACGAGGACGGCCGCCTCGCCGCCGGCGAGCACGTAGTCGCCGATGGAGACCTCGTGGACGGGCATCCGGGTCGCGTACTCGTCGATCACACGCCGGTCGATGCCCTCGTAACGCGCCGGCGTGAAGATCAGCCAGGGGCACGCGGAGAGTTCGACGGCGAGCGCCTGGGTGAAGGGGCGGCCGCTGGGGGTGGGGACGACGAGCGCGGGCCGGGCGGCTCCGGTCTCGTAGCCCCGGGCCAGCACATCGTCGAGCGCCTCGCCCCAGGGGTCGGTCTTCATGACCATGCCGGGGCCGCCGCCGTAGGGGGTGTCGTCGACCGTGTTGTGCCGGTCGTACGTCCATTCCCGCAGGTCGTGGACGTGCACCTGCAGCTGTCCGCGCGCGCGTGCCTTGCCGACGAGGGAGACGTTCAGGGGTTCGAGGTACTCGGGGAAGATCGTGACGACGTCGAGCCGCATCAGGCCTCGTCCCCGGCGTCCTCGGCGTTCCCGGCATCCTCGGCGTCCCGGGAGGAGGCGATCTCCGCCCGGTCGTCGATCAGTCCGGGCGGCGGGTCGATGACCGCCCGCTGCTCCGTCAGATCGATCTCGGTGACGATCGACTCGACGAACGGGATCATCACCTCGCTGCCGTCGGGCCGCTCGACGATGAAGAGGTCCTGGGAGGGCAGATGCGAGATCTCGGTGATCCGGCCGACCTCGGTCCCGTCCTTGGTGACCACGTCCAGGTCCATCAACTGGTGGTCGTAGTACTCGTCCTCTTCCTCCGGCAGCTCCTCCGGGTCCACCTCCGCGATCAGCAGGGTGTTGCGGAGGGCCTCGGCGGCGTTGCGGTCGCGGACGCCCTCGAAGCGCAGGAGCAGTCGGCCGCTGTGGACCCGGCCGGTCTCGATGGTGAGCGGGCCCGTCGAGGCGGGGTCCGTGAGCAGGACGGCGCCGGGGCCGAGCCGGAGTTCCGGCTCGTCGGTGCGGACCTCGACGGTGACCTCGCCCTTGATGCCGTGGGCGCGGCCGATCCGTGCGACTACGAGCTGCACTGTGCTTGATCTCCTGTCATACGACTACGGGCCGGGGACGGCCCAGTGGCCCTCCCCGGCCCGAGCCGGTGCTGCGAATCTTCGTCAGCGGACGTGATCCACGTCGACGAGGTCGACACGGACTCCGCGGCCGCCGATGGCGCCCACGACGGTACGCAGAGCGCGGGCGGTCCGGCCGTTGCGGCCGATCACCTTGCCGAGGTCGTCGGGGTGGACCCGGACCTCGAGCACGCGCCCGCGGCGCAGGTTGCGGGAAGCGACCTGCACATCGTCGGGGTTGTCGACGATGCCCTTGACGAGGTGCTCGAGAGCCTCCTCGAGCATGCTCAGGCCTCGGTCGACTCGGACTCGGCGGCGGCCTCGTCCTTCTTGTCGGCCTTCTTCTTCTGGGTGATCGCCTCACCCTTGCCCTCGTCGTCGCCGCCCAGGGCCTCGAACGACGGGCGCGCGGACTTCGGCTGAGCCACGAGGAGCGGCGCCGGAGCGGGCTCGCCCTTGAACTTCTGCCAGTCGCCGGTCTTCTTCAGGATGGCGAGCACGGGCTCGGTCGGCTGCGCGCCGACACCCAGCCAGTACGCGACGCGCTCCTCGTCGACCTCGATGATCGACGGGTGGTACGTCGGGTGGTACTTGCCGATCTCCTCGATCGCACGACCGTCACGACGGGTACGGGAGTCGGCGACGACGATGCGGTAGTGAGGCGAACGGATCTTGCCCAGACGCTTCAGCTTGATCTTGACTGCCACGGGAGTGGGTTCTCCTGGTTTTGACGTGGGTGGGCACGGCGAGAGAGCCGCGTGGGGTTGCGGTACCCGAGTGCCCGATGGACGCGTCAGCCGGAGGAGAGAGGGGTCCTGTGCGACTGTCGAGTACAGCTAGCCATTGTGCCACACACCGCGCTTCGCCTCTGACCGGGGCCGGGTGCGGCCGTGCCGAAGCGGCACCCCCGCGACAGGGTGCTTCTCCGTCGCCGGCGCACTCACCGGCGCGTGCGGGGTGCCACCGTCGGCGGCACCCCCCACTCCCCGCACGACTCGCTGGTACGGCTGCCACGAGCGGCCGTCTGGTCAGCTCGTCGTGTCACGCCGCGCCCAGGACCTCCGGGATCCGGAAGGGCTTGCCGCAGCCGCCGCAGACGATGGGCGCCTGGGCGAGTACGGACGGGACGACCCGGACGTTGCGGCCGCAGTCGCAGACGGCCTTGACGCGGACACCGCCGCCGGAGGAGCCGTGGCGGGCGGCCGGGCCCCGGAAGCTGCGGGCGGTGTCCGCGGAGGTCGCCGCGGTGTGTGCCTTGAGGGCGCGCTGCAGTCTGTCGATGGTCGGGCGGTAGCGACGCTTGGCCTCGGGGTTCAGCGTGACCAGCGAGAAACCACTGCTGGGGTGCGGTTCCTCGGGGTGGTCGAGGCCGAGTTCCTCGGCGATCGCGAGGAATCTGCGGTTGTGGTAGCGGCCGGCCCGGGAGGTGTCGCGGACCCCACGCGCGGCGGCGATGCCATGGACTGCCTCATGGAGCAGTCGCTCGAAGGAGAGTTCGTGCCCGCAGGCGGACGACGACTCTCCGATCAGGGACTCGGGAGCGGCAAGATCCGGCAGCTCGGGGTGGTGCCGTTGAATGTCGGCCCACGCCTGTGCCAGTTCTGCGGCGAGAACAGGTGGTGTCTGTGTCGTGCTCACGTAATGACAACGAGCCGGAGTGCCCCTGTGTTCCGATTCCGGGCCATCCCAAATAATTTGCACGTACCCGTCAGTTGCCACTAGTGCGTCCTGACGAGGGCGGGTGCGCTGATCTGCGGAGAAGCCTCACAGCTCACCACAAGGCGGTACGTAGTCACACGTACGCCCCGGCGCGTAGACGAGGTCCGCGCGCCGGGGCACCTGTGGTCGGCAGATGCGCAAGGGGCCTTTCGGCCGCTCTCCCGGCGGAACGGAGTGCTCTAGTAAGCGCGCGCCACGACGGCGACGTTACCGGGTGCGTCATAGGAGTCGGGCACCGACCCGTCCTCCGCGACCAGACACCGTACGGTGACGGCGTGCTCCCCCAGCTTGGTCTCGCCCTCCTCGCCCAGCGTCGACCAGGGGATACGCGCCCAGCCGCCGGCCGCGGTGGCCTCGATCGCCTCGTCGAACGTGGACACCTCGGTCGTACGGGACACGCGGCGCCCGCGTGACTGCTTCAGCAGGAGCGCCTGGTCCTCTTCGAGGATCGTGGGCAGCAGAGAGACGAGGGAGTCGAGGGCGACCGGTTCCTTGCCGCCCGGGATGCGGCGGGCCAGCATCGCGGTGCCGTTCTCCAGGTCACGGGGGCCGACCTCGATGCGTACGGGCACGCCCTTGAGCTCCCAGTCGACGGCGCGGCGGCCGAAGGGGACGTCCGTGCGGTCGTCCACCTGGACCCGGATTCCGGCCGCCCGCAGCCGATCGCCGAGCTCGCGGACCTTGGCCAGAACCGCGTCGTCGCCCTTGATCGCGAGAACGACGGCCTGGACCTGGGCCAGCCGGGGCGGCACCCGCAGCCCGTGGTCGTCGCCGTGCATCATCACCAGGGCGCCGATCATGCGGGTGGTGGAGCCCCAGGAGGTCTGCCAGACGAGTTCCTGCGTGCCTTCCTTCGACAGGTACCGGGTGTTGAAGGCCTTCGCGAAGTTCTGGCCCAGCTCGTGGCTGGTGGCCATCTGGAGGGCCTTGCCGTCGCCCATCATGCCTTCGAGCGTGAGGGTGTTGATGGCGCCCGCGAACCGCTCCTTGACGGTCTTGCGGCCGGGGACCACGTCCATCGCGAGGACGTTCACCATGAAGTCCTCGTAGACCTCCCGGTGGATGTGCGCGGCGAAGTCGCGCGCCTCCTCGTACGTCGCATGCGCCGTGTGTCCCTCCTGCCAGAGGAACTCGGTGGTACGCAGGAACAGCCGGGGGCGCAGCTCCCAACGGACCACGTTGGCCCACTGGTTGATCAGCAGCGGCAGATCGCGGTAGCTCTGCACCCACTTCGAGAAGGAGGCGTTGATGATCATCTCGGAGGTGGGGCGGACCACGGCGGGCTCTTCGAGGTCCTTGCCGCCGCCGTGCGTCACCACGGCCAGCTCGGGCGCGAAACCCTCGACGTGCTCGGCCTCACGGGTGAGGTACGACTGCGGGATCAGCAGCGGGAAGTACGCGTTCTGCGTGCCCGTCTCCTTGATCCGGGCGTCCATCTCCTGCTGCATCCGCTCCCACAGCCCGTACCCGTACGGTCGGATCACCATGGTGCCGCGCACCGGGCCGTTGTCGGCCAGTTCGGCCTTGGTGATCAGATCCTGGTACCAGCGCGGGAAGTCGTCCGCCCTGGGCGTGAGTACGGGTGCCTTTGCCATGACGGAATGGTACGGGGGCATATTGCGGCGATGTGAATTCTTTTTCCCGTCCCTGGACAGTCCGCAAACCGGTGTCCGAGACCCCTGGACTACACGCCGGACGCGGAGTTACCTGGCATACGGGGGGTGTGCGAGCGCGCACTGCCACGGGGGCCAGGAAATCCGGCAACGGCAACTCACGGCGGATTGGGGCGCTTTCGATATGACACCTACGCTCGTGCGGCAGCAACTGCCTCGCGCGGGGACCGCATCCCGCGTGGACCGGTGTGCACGCGCGCGTGACTGGGCCGAGATCCAGGAACGGATGCTGGTACCGCTGTACGAGGCCGTCCACCGGCGGCTCGACGTCGGCACCGGCACCCGACTGCTCGGCCTCGGCTGCGGCTCGGGGCTCGCGCTGCTGATGGCGGCGTCGCGGGGCGCGGCGGTCACCGGCGTCGACGCGGAGTCGCCCGACAGAACGGCGCTCACGGCGCTCGCGCGGGAGCGGCTGCAGCCGGAGGCGTGGAGCACCCGCACGCGAGCCGGTGCACGGGTCGTGGAAGGCGCCCCCGAGGACGCGGCCCGCGCCCCCGGCGAGGGTCTGTACAACCTGGTGACCGCGTTCGAGCCGATCGGCTGTCTGGCCGGGGACTCCGAGGGCCTCGGCGACCTGCTCGCCTCGGCGACCCCGCTCGCGGAACGCGGCACCCCCGTGGTCCTCGCCGGCTGGGGCCCACCGGAGCGCTGCACCACCTCGGCCGTGCTCCGCGTGGCCACGAAACTCGCCGATCCCCTGCGCAGCGCGGGCAGTTGGCGTCCGGCGCTGCGGGACGACCTGGAGGAGGTCGCCCAGCGGGCCGGCCTGAAACCGGACGGCTCGGGACGCGTGGCCTGCCCCTTCGGGTACGCCAATGTGGACAACGCGGTACGGGGACTGTTGTCGACCGGACTGTTCGACGCGGCGATCCGGGCCACCGACCAGGACCAGGTGGACAAGGAACTGACCGAGGCCCTGCACCCGCACCGCCGCCCGGACGGCACGGTGTGGATGTCGAACGTGTTCCGCTACCTGATCGCGCGGACACCCTGAGACGGCTTTCCCGAGAAGGCCTCGGCTGAACAGGTCTTCGTGACGTCTTCCCTCGCGGGTGTGAACGGTGTTGTGAATGGTGTGAAGAAAGCGGGCCGGTAGCGCTTTCTCTTGGCCAAGGCCCGCGCCACGCGCCTAACCTGACGCATCATCCAGGGGAACAACACAGCCGCGTACGGGAGTTGTCAGCAGGAGCATCACGAGCGACACCACACCATGCCGTCCACGCACACGGCATCCGGCGCCGCGCGCCCGGCCACACCCCCCGGCCGGTCACGCGGCGTCCGCCGTCCCGGGCCTCAGCCCATGAACTTCTTGAACTCGTCCGGCAGCTCGAAGTCCTGAGCGCCCTGCTGCCCCGGCAGTCCGAGGGCGCCGCCCTGAGCGGCGGCCGCGCGGCGGGCGGCCTCCTCCTGCTCCTGCTGCTTGCGCTTCATCGGGTTGCCGGAGCGCTGCTTGCCCTTGGCCTGCTTGGGCTGCTTCTTGCTGCGCCCCGGACCGCCACCCATGCCCGGCATCCCCGGCATCCCCGGCATGCCGCCGCCCTGGGCCATGCGGGACATCATCTTGCGGGCCTCGAAGAACCGCTCGACGAGGTTCTTCACCGCGCTGACCTCGACACCGGAGCCCTTGGCGATACGGGCGCGGCGCGAGCCGTTGATGATCGTCGCGTCCTGGCGCTCGGCCGGGGTCATCGACTTGATGATCGCGGCCGTGCGGTCGACGTCGCGCTCGTCGATGTTGTTGATCTGGTCCTTGATCTGGCCCATGCCGGGCAGCATGCCGAGCAGCTTGCTGATGCTGCCCATCTTCCTGACCTGCTCCATCTGGGCCAGGAAGTCGTCGAGCGTGAAGTCCTGCCCCTTCTTGGACGCCAGCTTGGAGGCCATCTTGGCGGCCTCTTCCTGGCTGAAGGTCTTCTCCGCCTGCTCGATCAGGGTGAGCAGGTCACCCATGTCGAGGATGCGGGAGGCCATCCGGTCCGGGTGGAACGCGTCGAACTCGTCGAGCTTCTCGCCGTTCGACGCGAACATGATCGGCTTGCCGGTGACCGAGGCGATCGACAGGGCGGCACCACCGCGGGCGTCGCCGTCGAGCTTGGAGAGGACCACGCCGTCGAAACCGACGCCGTCCCGGAAGGCCTCGGCCGTGTTGACGGCGTCCTGACCGATCATCGCGTCGACGACGAAGAGGATCTCGTCGGGGCTGACCGCGTCCCGGATGTCGGCGGCCTGCTGCATCATCTCGGCGTCGATACCGAGGCGGCCGGCGGTGTCGACGACCACGATGTCGTGGACCTTCGACTTGGCGAACTCGATGGAGTCCTTGGCGACCTTGACCGGGTCGCCCACGCCGTTGCCCGGCTCCGGCGCGTAGACCGCGACTCCGGCGCGCTCGGCGACGACGCTGAGTTGGTTCACGGCGTTGGGGCGCTGGAGGTCACAGGCGACGAGGAGCGGCGAGTGGCCCTGCTCCTTCAGCCAGCGGCCCAGCTTGCCCGCGAGGGTGGTCTTACCGGCACCCTGCAGACCCGCGAGCATGATCACGGTCGGCGGCTGCTTGGCGAAGCGCAGACGGCGGGTCTCCCCGCCGAGGATCCCGACCAGCTCCTCGTTGACGATCTTGAGGACCTGTTGGGCAGGGTTGAGCGCCTTGGAGACCTCGGCGCCGAGCGCGCGCTCCTTGATGTTCTTGATGAAGCCCCGGACGACCGGCAGGGCCACGTCCGCTTCGAGGAGCGCGATGCGGATCTCGCGCGCCGTGGCGTCGATGTCCGCCTCGGACAGGCGCCCCTTGCCGCGCAGGTTCTTGAAAGTCGCTGAGAGGCGATCGGAGAGCGTATCGAACACGGCGGTGTCGGTCCTCGGAGTCGGGGGCAGGGTGGGCTGCCCTCCAGGGTATCTGTCTGGGTGTGGTCGGGTCTCCACCCCTGTGGATAGTGCCCCGACACGCCCGGTTCACGGGTACGGGGCCGGGCGGCCCCGTACCCGTCCGCGCTCAGCCGCGCAGCGTCTCCTCCAGCTTCCGCGCCACCGAAGCCGCCTCGTCCCCCGGCAAGGGCAGCCCCTTGCCACCGGTCACGTAGAAGGCATCAACCGCATTCGCACCCAGCGTCGACACATGCATGCTCCGCACCCGCACCGCCGAGTCCTCCAGCGCCCGCCCGATCCGGTGCAGCAGCCCGGGGGCGTCCTGGGCGCGGACCTCGATGACCGTGGCGTGCCGGGAGGCCGCCGCGGCGACGGTGACGCGTGGCGGGGGTGCGACGACGCCCCGCCGCCGGGGATAGGCCGCGTCCCGCTCGGCCAGCCGTCCGGCGATGTCGAGGGACCCGTCCAGCGCCCGGACGAGGTCCGCGCGGAGCCGGGCGGCCTGGGGCAGCGAGCCGTACTCGGCGGCCACCCGCCAGTTCAGCAGCAGCACCGAGCCCTCGACGCCGTCCGGGAGGTCGAAGGTCCGGAGTTCGGCCGTGCGCACGGTGAGCCGGTGCATGGCGAGCACACCGGCCACCGCGGGCAGGACGCCCGCCTGGTCGGGCACGGCGATGAGGAGTTCCACGCCGAGCGGCTCGGGGTCGGCCTTCTCGTTCTTCTCGTCCTTCTCCTCGACGGCGACGGCGGTCTCGTCCGGCCGCGCGCGCAGCGACAGCACCGGTCCGCCAGTGCGGAAGGCTTCGATGGCGAGCCGCTCCTGTTCGGCGCTGGTCTCCCCGGGCTCGGGCTCCTCGGGGGCCTCCCCGGCGAAGAGCGCGTCGACCCGCTGGACCAGCTCCGTCACCAGCGAGGCCCGCCAGGAGGACCAGGCGGCGGGCCCGGTGGCCAGCGCGTCCGACTCGGTGAGCGCGTGCAGCAGTTCGAGCGTGCCCGGTGATCCGACGGCGTCGGCCACGGACCGCACGGTCGCCGGATCCTCCAGGTCACGCCGGGTGGCCGTGTCGACGAGGAGCAGATGGTGGCGTACGAGGGTGGAGAGGACCGTCACGTCCTCACGGTCGAAACCGATGCGGGCGGCCACGTCCTTGACGATGATCTCGCCGGCGACGGAGTGGTCGCCGGGCCAGCCCTTGCCGATGTCGTGCAGCAGCGCGGCGACCAGCAGGAGGTCGGGCCGGTGGACCCGGCGGGTCATCTCGGAGGCCTGGACCGCGGTCTCGATGAGGTGCCGGTCGACGGTCCAGATGTGCACGGCGTTGCGCTGCGGCCGACAGCGGACGCGCTCCCAGTCGGGCAGCAGATGGGTGATGAGGCCCTCGGCCTCCAGCGCCTCCCAGACGTCGACGGTCGGCCGCCCGGAGCCCAGCAGGGTGACGAGCTGCTCGCGCGCCTCGGCGGGCCAGGGCGTCGGCAGCGGCCGGGCGGCGGCGGCCATGCGTCGAACGGCGTGCAGGGAGAGCGGCAGCCCGGCCTGGGCGGCGGCTGCCGCCGCGCGCAGGGGCAGCACGGGGTCCCGGTCGGGCTTGGCGGCGCGCGCGAGCACGACCTCGCCGTCCTGCTCGACCACGCCTTCGGCCAGCGGCGACCGCTCGGGGGCGGGCTTGCCCCCGCCGAGCATGGCGCGCAGCCGGGGCCGCACGGCGCGCGACCGCAGTACGCGCCCCACTTCACGCCAGGTGACATCACTGGCGTACGAGATGACCCGCGCCGCCTCGTACACCTGGCGCAGCAGGGTGTCGGCGTCCAGCAGGCCCAGCTCGGCGGCGACCTGGTCCTGTTCCTGGAGCGCGAGCCGGTCGGTCGCGCGCCCGGTGGTGAGATGCAGCGCGTCCCGCACGTCGAGGAGGCGGCGCCGGGCGTCGGCGAGTCCCTCGCGCGGGGCGTCGGCGAGCCAGGAGGCGGCGACGGCGCGCAGGGCGGTGGCGTCGCGCAACCCGCCGCGCGCCTCCTTGAGGTCGGGTTCCAGCAGGTACTGCAGCTCGCCCTGCCGCTCGGCCCGCTCGGCGCACAGCTCCTGGAGTTCGGGGAGGCGTTTGGGGGCCTGGTTGCGCCAGTCGGCGAGGACGGTGGTGCGCAGGGAGGCGGTCAGGCCGAGATCACCGGCGATGTGCCGGGCGTCCAGCAGCCCCAGCTGGACCTTGAGGTCCTCGCCGGCGGTCTTGCGGGCCTCGGCGGGGGTGCGTACGGAGTGGTCGAGGGCCAGCCCGAGGTCCCAGACGGGGTACCAGATGCGGTCGGCCAGCGCGGCCACCGCCCGTTCGTCGGATCCGTCGTGCAGGAGGAGCAGATCCAGGTCGCTGCGGGGCGACAGCTCGCCCCGCCCGTATCCCCCGACGGCGACCAGTGAGGCCCCGCGCGGTTCTGTGGTGCCCGCGCCGAACAGTCCCGCGAGCCAGTCGTCGGTCAGCTCGGCCAGGGCCGAACGGCGCGGCGGCCCGGACTGCGCCCCCTCCTGGAGGAGGCGCAGCCGGGCCGCCGCGTAGCCGCTGGGTCCCGAGTCCTCTGCATCCGTACGTACGTCCGTACTCGTCACCCAGCGACTCCTGTTCTTCTCTTCGGTCAGAGCGCGTCCGGGCCGCGCTCGCCGGTCCGGACCCGTACGGCCGTCTCGACCGGGAGGGACCAGACCTTGCCGTCACCGATCTTGCCGGTGCGGGCGGCCTTGACGATGACGTCGATCAGCTGCTCGGCGTCGTCGTCCTCGGCAAGCACCTCGATACGGATCTTGGGAACCAGATCCACCGTGTACTCGGCGCCGCGGTACACCTCGGTGTGTCCCCGCTGTCGACCGTACCCACTGGCCTCGGTCACCGTAAGGCCGTGCACCCCGAAGGCCTGCAGGGCTTCCTTGATCTCGTCGAGCCGGTGCGGCTTGACGACGGCGGTGATCAGCTTCATGCCTCGACCTTCTTGCTCTCGGTGGCGGCGGCGACGCCGCTCGTGGTGCTGGCGGAGATGTGCGAACCGGCGGCCGAGCTGAAGTCGTACGCGGTCTCGGCGTGCAGGGCCTGGTCGACTCCGGTGACCTCGTCCTCCTCGGACGCCCGGAAGCCGATCGTCTTCTGGATGGCGAAGGCGATGATCCAGGTCACCACGAAGGTGTAGCCCATGACGGAGAAGGCGCCGGTGGCCTGCTTGCCGAACTGCTCCAGGCCGCCGATCCCGTCGGTGGCGAGGAAGCCGACCATCAGGGTGCCGAGCACACCGCCGACCAGGTGGACGCCGACGACGTCGAGGGAGTCGTCGTAGCCGAGCTTGTACTTGAGGCTGACGGCCCAGGAGCAGACCGCGCCGGCGACGACGCCGATCAGGATGGCGCCGAAGGCGTTGACGTGACCACCGGACGGGGTGATCGCGACGAGGCCGGCGACCGCGCCGGAGCAGGCACCGAGGGTGGTGAACGCGCCGTGGCGGATGCGCTCGTAGATCAGCCAGCCGATGATGGCCGCGGCGGTCGCGATCTGCGTGTTGATGGCCATGCGGGCGGTGGTGCCGTCGACACCGAGCCAGGAGCCGGCGTTGAAGCCGAACCAGCCGAACCAGAGCAGGGCGGTGCCGATCAGGACCAGCGGCAGGCTGTGCGGCCGCATCGGGTCCTTCTTGAAGCCGATCCGCTTGCCGACGACGAGGACCGCGGCGAGCGCGCCGATACCGGCGTTGATGTGGACCGCCGTACCACCGGCGAAGTCGATGACGCCCAGTTCGAAGAGCCAGCCGCCCGGCGCCCAGACCCAGTGCGCGACCGGGAAATAGACCAGGGTGACCCAGAACGCGACGAAGATCATCCAGGCGCTGAACTTGACGCGGTCGGCGAGGGCGCCGCTCATCAGGGCCGGGGTGATGACCGCGAACAGCATCTGGAAGAGGATGAAGGCGAACGCGGCGATCTTGTGCGGCTCGCCGTTGGCGCCGGCGACGAAGCTGTCGACCGTGCTGGTGACGTCGATGCCCTTGAGGCCGATCGCGTCCAGGTTGCCGATGAAGCCGCCCTGGTCACCGCTGAAGGCGAGCGAGTAGCCGTACAGCACCCACAGGATGCTGACGATGCCCAGCGAGATGAAGGACATCATCAGCATGTTCAGCACGCTCTTGGCACGGACCATGCCGCCGTAGAAGAGCGCCAGGCCCGGCGTCATCACCATGACGAGCGCCGCACTGATCAATACGAATCCGGTATCTGTGCCGTTCAATGCCGGTATCTCCTCGTGGTCGGAACGGCCCGTGCGGATGCGGAAGCTTGGGAGCTATCGGGGAGGGCCGACTGTGCTGAGGAGACTGACGCAGCACCGTTTCACGGGAAGTTTGGAAATGTTTCCCGGACGTGACGAAGGCGCCCATCACGTTACAGACAGGTGAAACGTGAATCCCTGAGGATTCGTCCCGTGTGGGGCCCAGCCCCTGCGGGACCGCCTGCGGATAACGGTTTCGTATCCGATGGAACTTCCGGGGGAACATCCAGTGCGTTGTCGACGAACGGACCGACCACGGCAGACCATCCGATGACCTGGCATGGGGGAGCCGAGTCGGGCAGTCGGGATGGCCGGCCGCGGCCGGAGTGCGGGGGGCCCGTGGTGTGCCGGGCCGGGGTCAGACCGCCTCGGCGGTCTCGGGGAGGTGGACGGCGAGCTGGTCGGTGAGGTCGACGACCTCGGCCAGCCCGCCGAAGTCGCGGACGGCCGTGTCGACGGTCTTGCGGATACGGGTGTTGACGCGCTCGGAGCGGACCTTGCCGGCGACGTCCATGGCCTGCTTGGCCAGGGCGGCCCCCTGCTCGGGCTCGCGCTGGAGCAGATGCACGGTGGCCATGCCGATGAGGTTCAGCGCGTACGACCGCTGGTGCTCGGTGTCGGTGGCGAACAGCTCGACGGCGCGGCGCATCACGGGCTCGGCGAGGGAGGCGTAGGTGGGGCTGCGGCCCGCGACATAGGCGAGGTCGCGGTAGGAGTGGGAGTTCTCGCCGTGCAGCTCGGCCTCGTTGAAGAAGCGGATCCAGTCGGGGTCCGGGTCGTCCCATTCCTCGGCGTCGGCGAAGACGTCCTCGGCCATCCGTACGGCCCGTTTGCACTTGCCGGGCTGACCCATGTTGGCGTAGGCGCGGGCCTCCATCGCATACAGCATCGACTGGGTGCGCGGGCTGGCGCAGTCCCGGCTGCCGTACTGGGCGAGGTGGATCAGTTCGAGGGCGTCGTCGGGCCGGCCGAGGTGGATCATCTGGCGGCTCATGCTGGACAGGACGTAGGAGCCGAGGGGTTTGTCGCCCGCCTCCTTGGCCGCGTGCAGGGCGAGGACGAAGTACTTCTGCGCGGTGGGCTGGAGGCCGATGTCGTAGCTCATCCAGCCGGCCAGCTCGGCCAGCTCCGCGGCGACCTTGAACAGCCGCCGGGTGGTGGCCTCGGGCTGGGGTTCCTGGAGGAGGTCGGTCACCTCGTGCAGCTGGCCGACGACCGCCTTGCGGCGCAGACCGCCGCCGCACTGGGCGTCCCACTGCCGGAACATCACGGTGGTGGATTCGAGGAGGTCCAGCTCCGGTTTGGAGAGCCGGCCGGCGCGGCGGGCGGCGGCCGGCGGCTCGGGCTCCGCGCGCGGGGCGGGGGGCGAGGGGACGAGCCAGCGCTGCATCGGCTCGATGAGGGCCGGGCCCGCGGAGAGGGCGAGCGAGCTCCCGAGGAAGCCGCGCCGCGCCAGCATCAGGTCGCTGCGCGAGAACTCGCTGATCAGCGCCACGGTCTGCGGGCCCGTCCAGGGCAAGTCGACACCGGAGACGGACGGGGCCTGGTGCGCCGCGCGCAGCCCCAGGTCCTCCACGGCGACGACACAGCCGAACCGCTCGGAGAACAGCTCGGACAGGATCCTCGGGATCGGTTCGCGCGGGTTCTCCCCGTCGAGCCAGCGCCGTACGCGCGAGGTGTCGGTGGAGATGTGGTTGGCGCCGAGCTGACGGGCCCTGCGGTTGACCTGGCGGGCCAGCTCGCCCTTCGACCAGCCGCTGCGGACGAACCACGAGCCCAGCAGTTCGTTCGGGCGCTTCTCAGCGTTCGTGCCGCTTCCGCCGTTGCCGCCCACTGGAACGCCCCCATCCCTGAAACCACCTGTGCGCTGTGTGCGCCAAGCCCTACCAGAATGCCGGTTACCACGCCGTACGTCCGACCCTTGTCACCCATCGAACGGAAAGACGACTTGCCTCCGGCATACCCACGAGCGCATACGTCCCCAGGTCCCGTGCACTCAAAGTAATCCTACGATCACGCGTCCGGCCACGGTGATTCCAGAAACGCCACCATTCGCCACCCCTTCGAATGAACTAACGGTCCCCGGTCCGCGATTCACTTGACACATGACGGCCGGGAGCAGGCGGAGCGATGCATTCAGGGGCGCGCGTCGCCGACCGCGCCACCCGTGATGCCGTAGTGCGCCGCCCATGCGGAAGCAGAGCGTCGCATTTCGACTCCGTCGCGTAACCACCGGCGCGCTGGACCCGTTGGAGGGGGCATGGGCTTCACGATCGGCGGCATCCGGGAGATGCGAACCGGCACACGTCGGCGCGGCCGTTCCTCGGAATGCACGGCCGTGGCCGAGTTCACCGGCCTCTGGGGGTGGGACGTCGTCCCCGGCGCGCGGGCGGCGTCAGGCGCGTGCTCGTGCGGTCGGAGCGCCTGCTCCGCGCCCGGCGCGCATCCCCTCGGCTTCGCGCCTCCCGTGCGCGCCGGAGCGACGCTCGACGAGGTGACCGAGGCCTGGTCCGAGTACCCCGGCGCCTCCGTGATGCTGCCGGTGGGCCGCTCCTTCGACGTGATCGAGGTCGCCGAGTCGGCCGCCCGGCACGCGCTGGTCCGTCTCGAACGCATGGGCCTCCCCGTCGGCCCCGTGATCGCCACCCCCGAGGGCCGCGCCCACTTCCTCGTCGCCCCGGGCTCCGCCGCCGAGCTGTCCACGCTCCTCTACCGCATGGGCTGGGACGACCCGTCCGCCCTGGACCTGCGCGGCCTCGGCCCCGGCAGCCATGTCACCGCCCCGCCCTCCGACCGCGGCGGCCTCGGCCCGGTCCGCTGGCTCCGCTCCCCCGAACTCGACTCGGCGACGAAGCCACCGGCCGCGCGGCTGCTGCTGGGGACGCTGGCGTACGTGGCGCACCGGTCACGAGCGTAGGTACGGCGAAGCGCCCGCCCCCGTCTGGATCTCGGGGTGGGCGCTTCTTGTACCGCCTGTTGTCGCACCTACGGATGTCCGCAGGTGGCGATCAGTCGCCGATCAGCGCATCCACGAACGCCTCCGGCTCGAACGGCGCCAGATCGTCGGCGCCCTCTCCCAGACCGACGAGCTTCACGGGTACGCCCAGCTCGCGCTGGACCGCGATGACGATGCCGCCCTTGGCGGTGCCGTCGAGCTTGGTGAGGACGATGCCGGTGATGTCGACGACCTCGGCGAAGACGCGGGCTTGGACCAGGCCGTTCTGACCGGTGGTGGCGTCGAGGACGAGCAGGATCTCGTCCAGCGGCGCGTGCTTCTCCACGACGCGCTTGACCTTGCCCAGCTCGTCCATGAGACCGGTCTTGGTGTGCAGCCGGCCGGCGGTGTCGATGAGGACGACGTCGGCGCCCTCCTCGATGCCCTCCTTGACGGCGTCGAAGGCGATGGACGCCGGGTCGCCGCCTTCCGGGCCGCGCACGGTTCGGGCACCGACCCGCTCACCCCAGGTCTGTAGCTGGTCGGCGGCGGCGGCACGGAAGGTGTCGGCGGCACCGAGCACGACGTTCTTGCCGTCGGCGACGAGGACCCGGGCGAGCTTGCCGGTGGTGGTGGTCTTCCCGGTGCCGTTGACGCCGACGACCATCACGATGCCCGGGGTGTCCAGCGGCGAGTCGGTGTTGACCTCGCGGTCGAACTCGGGGACGAGGATCGTCAGCAGTTCCTCGCGCAGCAGGGCGCGCAGCTCCGCCGGGGTGCGGGTGCCGAGGACCTTCACGCGCTCGCGCAGCCGTTCGACCAGTTCCTGGGTGGGCTGGACGCCGACGTCGGCGGTGAGGAGGGTGTCCTCGATCTCCTCCCAGGTGTCGTCGTCGAGGTGCTCGCGCGAGAGCAGCGTGAGCAGCCCCTTGCCGAGGGCGTTCTGCGAGCGGGAGAGACGGGCGCGCAGCCGTACCAGACGGCCGGCGGTCGGCTCGGGGATCTCGATCTCGGGGGCGGCGGGCGGTTCCTCGACGGCCACGGGCGCCGACGCCGAGCCGTCCGGGAGGTCCACCTCCTCGATCGTGCGGCGCGGTTCGTCGCGCGGCGTCTCGGCCTCGTCGCCGACATGCGGCTCGGCCGGAGGGGCGGTGATGTCGGGTGTCGTGGGGGGCGCCGGGGGCAGCGGCTTCTTCCTGCGGCTGCCTACGACGAGCCCGCCCAGCACGCCGAGCACGACCACGGCGATGACTACAGCAAGGATGAGTTCCATAACCCGACCAGTATGCGGGACCGCCCCGCGCCGCGTTCGATCGCCGTACGGGGCCACACGGGCCTTCCACACCCCTGGATACCTGATGGCCCGTCAGCTAACGTCCCCCTCCACAGCCGCCCGAAGGGGGTCCCCCATGCCCGTCACGGTCGTCCGTTTCAATCTGGTCGAGCCCGGCGCCACGCCCGCCTCGCTCCGGGCCCGCTACCGGGCCGCCGTCGAGATGGCCGCGTACGCCGATGAGCAGGGCATCAGCACCGTACAGACGGAGGAGCACCACGGGGTCGAGAACAACTGGCTGCCGTCGCCGTTCGTCTTCGCGGGGGCCGTGTTCGGGGCGACCCGGCGGATCGCGGTGACCGTGTCGGCGATGATCGGGCCGCTGCACGATCCGCTGCGGCTGGCCGAGGACATCGCCGTACTTGATCTGGTGAGCGGCGGGCGGCTGGTGACGGTCGCCGGGATCGGGTACCGGCCGGAGGAGTACGCGCAGTTCGACGTGGACTGGAAGGGCCGGGGCAGGCTTCAGGACGAGGTGCTGGAGACGCTGCTGCGGGCGTGGACCGGTGAGCCGTTCGGCCATCGGGGGCGCACGGTCCGGGTCACCCCGCGTCCGGGCACCCAGCCGCATCCGCTGCTGCTGGTCGGCGGCTCCTCGAAGGCGGCGGCCCGCCGGGCGGCACGCCTGGGGCTGCCGTTCTTCCCGAGCGCGCATCTGCCGGAGCTGGAGGCGTACTACAAGGAGCGGCTCGTCGAGTACGGCACCGAGGGCTGGACGATGATGCCCGCCGCCGAGACGCCGTTGCTGCACGTGGCGGAGGATCCGGACCGGGCGTGGGCCGAGTACGGCGGGCACTTCCTGCACGAGGCGCGGACGTACGCCTCCTGGCAGTCGGCGGGCATCCGGTCGGCCGTGCGGTCGGGGGCGGCGACGGTGGCGGAGCTGCGCGCGGAGGGCGTGTACCGGATCGTGACGCCGGACGAGTGCGTGGCGCTGGGCCTGGACAACTACGTCCTGCATCCGCTGGCCGGTGGGATGCCGGTCGAGGAGGGGTGGCGCGGGCTGCGGCTGTTCGCCGAGCAGGTGCTCCCGCGCCTCGACGGCTGACGAACCCCCTGGGGTGCGGGCTAGCCCATCTCCTCCAGCGCCTTGCCCTTGGTCTCCTTCACGAACTTCAGGACGAAGGGGATGGAGAGCGCGGCGAAGACCGTGTAGATCACGTACGTCACGGAGAGGTTCCAGTCGGCGAGGGACGGGAAGCTCGCGGTGATGGCCCAGTTGGCGATCCACTGCGCGGAGGCGGCCACGCCCAGGGCGGCGGCGCGGAGCCGGTTCGGGAACATCTCGCCGAGCATGACCCAGACGACGACACCCCAGGAGAGGGCGAAGAAGAGGACGAAGACGTGGGCGGCGATCAGGGCGACCCAGCCCTGGGTGGCGGGGAGCTTGCCGTCGACGAGGTCGTAGGAGAAGGCCCAGGCCTCCAGGGCGAGCCCGAGGACCATGCCGACGGAGCCGATGAGAGCGAGCGGCTTGCGGCCGATCCGGTCGACGAAGATCATCGCGATGACGGTGCCGACGATGTTGATGATCGAGGTCGTGAAGGAGTAGAAGAACGACTCGGCCGGGTCGACGCCGACGGACTGCCACAGCGTCGCGGAGTAGTAGAAGGCGACGTTGATGCCGACGAACTGCTGGAAGACCGACAGGCCGATACCGATCCAGACGATCGGCTTGAAGAGGAGGCTCCCGCCGAGCAGGTCCTTGAAGGTCGACTTGTGCTCGCGGTGCATGGCCGACTCGATCTCGGCGACCCGGGCGTCCAGGTCGACGTCCTTGCCCTCGACCTCGGCGAGCACCTCACGGGCGCGCTCGTGCCTGCCGACGGAGATCAGGAAGCGCGGCGACTCGGGGATGGCGAAGGAGAGCAGGCCGTAGAGCACGGCCGGGACGACCATGACGCCGAGCATGATCTGCCAGGCCTCCAGGCCGAGCAGCTCACCGCGCTGGTCGCCGTCGGCGGCGTTCAGGATGCCCCAGTTGACCAGCTGAGAGAGGGCGATGCCGACGACGATCGCGGCCTGCTGGAACGAGCCGAGCCGTCCCCGGTAGGCGGGCGGAGCGACCTCGGCGATGTAGGCGGGGCCGATGACGGACGCCATGCCGATGGCGAAGCCGCCGACGATCCGCCAGAAGGCGAGGTCCCAGAGCGCGAAGGGGAGCGCGGAGCCGACGGCGCTGACCGTGAAGAGGGCGGCGGCGATCTGCATGCACCGGATACGGCCGATGCGGTCGGCGATCCGGCCGGCCGTGGCCGCGCCGACGGCACAGCCGATCAGGGCGATGGCGATGACCTGCGCCAGGGCCGTGGAGCCGATGTCGTAGCGGTGCCGGATGGCTTCCACGGCGCCGTTGATCACGGCGCTGTCGTAGCCGAAGAGGAAGCCGCCCATCGCGGCCGCCGCCGCGATGAAGATCACGTGCGAGAGATGGTCGGGGTGAGCGCCCCGGGCTCCCGCCTTGGGCTGCGCTGTGCTGGTCACGTCTGAACTCCTCGGCGGACAGGCCGCCGATGTCGGGGTGCGGGCCAGGAGACCCGCTGGACCAGCCCCGCCTACCCCCGCTCGGAAACGCCTAACGCAGCCGCTGGCTGATCACCTTCGAGACGCCGTCGCCCTGCATCGACACGCCGTACAGCGCGTCGGCGACCTCCATGGTCCGCTTCTGGTGGGTGATCACGATCAGCTGCGAGGCCTCCTGCAGCTCCTGCATGATCCGGATCAGCCGCTGGAGGTTGGTGTCGTCGAGCGCCGCCTCGACCTCGTCCATCACGTAGAACGGGCTGGGCCGCGCCTTGAAGATCGACACCAGCAGGGCGACGGCGGTCAGCGACCGCTCCCCGCCGGAGAGCAGCGACAGCCGCTTGACCTTCTTGCCCGGCGGCCGGGCCTCGACGTCCACCCCGGTGGTGAGCATGTTGTCCGGGTCGGTGAGGATCAGCCGCCCCTCACCGCCGGGGAAGAGTCGCCCGAAGACGCCCTCGAACTCCCGTGCGGTGTCCCAGTAGGCCTCGGTGAAGACCTGCTCGACCCGTTCGTCGACCTCCTTCACCACCTGCAGCAGATCGGCGCGGGTCTTCTTGAGGTCCTCCAGCTGCTCGCTGAGGAACTTGTGCCGCTCCTCCAGCGCCGCGAACTCCTCCAGCGCCAGCGGATTGACCTTGCCGAGCTGCTGGTACGCCCGCTCGGCGGCCCTGAGCCGCTTCTCCTGCTCGGCCCGGTGGAACGTCTTCGGCTGGTTGCGGGGATGCTCCGGGTCCTCCGGCAGTTCCTCCCCCTCCGCCGGGGGCGACGGCGGTACGAGCTGGTCGGGCCCGTACTCCGCGATCAGCCCCTCCGGCTCGACACCCAGCTCCTCCAGCGCCTTCGTCTCCAGCTGCTCGATCCGCATGCGCTTCTCGGCACCGAGCACCTCGCCCCGGTGGACGGAGTCGGTCAGTTTGTCCAGCTCGTCCTTGAGGTCGCGCCCCTCGCCCCGGGCCTGCGCGAGTTCCTGCTCCCGGCGGGCCTTGGCGGCGTCGGCGGCGGTGCGCTCGGCCTCCGCGCGGGCGAGGGAGACCTCGATGTGCAGCAGCAGCTGCCGGGCGCCGGAGCCGACGGCCTCGGCGACGGCCGCCTCGTGCCGCAGCCGTGCCCTGCGCTGTTCGGCGCGCGCCCGCGCCTCGCGCTCGGCGCGCGCGGCCCGGTCGAGCGAGTCGGCACGCCCCGCGAGCCCCTTCACGCGCTCCTCGTGCGTCCGCACCTGGAGCCGCGCCTCCATCTCGGTCTGCCGTGCGTTGGCCCCGTCCGCCGCGAGCCGATCCCGTACGAAGGTGTCCGGCTCCTCCTCGACGGGCATCTCCTCGGCCACCGCGAGCCGTTCGGCCAGCTCCTCGGCTTCCTGTACGGCCCGGTCGAGCGCGTCCTGCGCACGGGCGGCGGCGGCCGTGGACCGCTCGGCCTCCCCGGCGGCGCCCCGCGCCTGCCCGGCCAGCCGCCCGAGTTGCTGGGCGACGGCGGACTTCTCCCGTTCGGCCGCCCGGCGCCGCTCCCCCAGCTCCTCCACGAGCCCGGCCCGTTCCCGGCGCAGCTCGACGGCGCTCTCCTGGGCCTCGGCCAACTCCTCGCACCGTACGGCCAGTTCCTCCAGCTCGGCCGCGGCCTCGTCGACGGAGGCCTGCACCTCCAGCAGGCTCGGCGCGCCGGCGGAGCCGCCGTGGGCGAAGTGGGCCCCGAGCAGGTCGCCCTCGGCGGTGACCGCGGTGAGGTCGGGGCGGGTGTAGACGAGGGCCTCGGCGTCTTCGAGGGTGTCCACGACGACGATGCGGTGGAGGAGGCGGCGGACGGCGGGGGTGAGGTCGGAGGGGGTCCGGACCAGGCGCTCCGCGGGGATCCCCGGGTGCGGTCGTTGTTCGTCCGCGGGTCCGTCGTGGCCGGTCGCGCAGTTCCCCGCGCCTCTTTGGGGCTCGGAGATCAGGTCTTCCGGCGCCCCCGCCGGCAGCAGGGCCGCGCGGCCCGCGTCCTGCTTCCGCAGGAGGCGGATCGCCTCGGCGGCCGCGGCCGGGCTGGTCACCGCGATCGCGTCCGCCGCCGCGCCGAAGGCCGCCGCCAGGGCGACCTCGTAGCCCGGGGTGATCGTCAGCAGTTCGGCGGCCGGGCCCAGTACTCCGCCGAGCCGCTCCTTCGCGGTGAGCAGCGCGCCCGTGCCGTCCTTGCGGCGCAGGCCCAGGGCGAGGGCTTCGTGGCGGGCCTGGGTGGCGGCGCGGCGGCGCTCGGCGGCGGTGGTGGCCTCGCGGGCCGCGGTGAGGGCGGACTCGGCCTCGGTCAGGGCGCGCTTCGCGGTGTCGTGCCGCTCGGCGAGTTCGGAGTCGTCGGCGTCGAGACCGTCGACCTCGGCCTTCAGCGCCTCGTACTCCTCCTGCGCGGTGGCGGCACGTTCCCCTGCCTCGTCGCGGGCGGCGGCGAGACGGTCGATCTCCGCCTGGGCGGAGGCCGCGCGGGAGCGGGCGGCGTTGACCTGGCCGCCCAGCCGGGCGAGGCTCTCGCGGCGGTCGGCGATGGAGCGGGCGACATCCTTCAGCCGGCGTTCCTCGACGGTCAGTTGGCGTTCCAGCTCGGCCCGGTGCTCGACCGTGTCCTCCAACGCCCGCTCGGCGGCTTCGCAGGCCGCCTCCAGCTCGGCCTCCTGTTCGCGGATACGGGCGGCCTCGCGCTCCATGTCCTCCGGGTCGCGGCCCCGCCGCTCCTCGGGGGGCGACGAGGTGGCGCTCTTGACCCGGGCGTCGGCCAGCGAGATCGTGCCGCGCACCCGTTCGGCGAGCTGCGACAGCTCGTACCAGGTCTCCTGGGCCCGCTGGAGGCGCGGGGTCAGCCGACGCACCTCGCCCTCAAGCTCCGCCTCCCGGTGGAGCGCCTTCTTCAGCTCGGTCTCGGCAGTTTCCTTGCGCTGCTTCAGCGCGGCCTCGTCGGCGACCTCGGTGCGCAGCGCCGCCTGGAGCCGTACGAGGTCGTCGGCGAGCAGGCGCAGTCGGGCGTCGCGCAGGTCCGCCTGGATGACGGCGGCCCGGCGGGCGACGGCGGCCTGCCGGCCGAGCGGCTTGAGCTGGCGGCGGAGTTCGTCGGTGAGGTCCTGGACGCGGGCCAGGTTGGCCTGCATGGCGTCCAGTTTCCGCAGCGCCTTCTCCTTGCGCTTGCGGTGCTTGAGTACTCCGGCGGCCTCCTCGATGAAGGCGCGGCGGCCCATGGGGTCGGCGTGCAGGACGGAGTCGAGCTGGCCCTGGCCGACGATGACGTGCATCTCACGGCCGATGCCGGAGTCGGAGAGCAGATCCTGGATGTCGAGGAGACGGCAGGTGTCACCGTTGATCTGGTACTCGCTGCCACCGTTGCGGAACATGATCCGCGTGATCGTGACCTCGGCGTACTCGATGGGGAGGGCCCCGTCGGAGTTGTCGATGGTCAGGGACACCTCGGCGCGGCCGAGCGGGGGGCGCCCGGTGGTGCCGGCGAAGATGACGTCCTCCATCTTGCCGCCGCGGAGCGACTTCGCGCCCTGCTCGCCCATGACCCAGCTGAGCGCGTCCACGACATTGGACTTGCCCGAACCGTTCGGTCCGACGACACACGTGATGCCCGGCTCGAACCGGAGTGTGGTCGCCGAGGCGAACGATTTGAACCCGCGGAGGGTCAGGGCCTTGAGGTGCACGGCGCTGGACTCTACCTTCCGGCCTTGTCCCACTCCATGAACGCGCGGTTTCGCACATGAACGTGCAGGGCACATCAGACGTTGAAGAGGGTGAGGAAAACGCGGGGACTCGGGGGAAGAGAAAGAGCGGGGGCTCGGGGAAAGAAAGAAGGGACGCCTCTAGAGAAGGCGTCCCTTGCAGATCTGACAACTTAGCGGTTGATACGGGCAGCCCAACCACTGCTGTCTGTCGTGGTGCGATGCAGTGATCAGGTGAGCGCAGGCTCCGCCTGGCGTGCGTCGAGCTCCATGAGCGAGTCGTGAGAAGCGGCAGCCGTCAGCGCGTCGTTCTCCGCCTGGATTCGTCCGAGCTCGGATTCCAGGTCCTGGACGCGCTGCTGGAGCCGTCGCATCTCGGCGAGGAGTCGCGGATCGGAGCCGCCGACGTAACCGAGAAGCGCCTTTGCCATGATGGATGGTCCTCCACACTGAGTGACCGACCGAAGCGGTGTGGGTCGTGAGGGAATCGCACCCGCGATGCTTGGCACTGTTGAGTTTTCGCTGCCGTTCTCCATGCCAAACAGCTAAGGTGCGCGGGGTTGCTTTCAGCGTCTCACCAAAAAGTTTGACGGTCAACACGATCACGCGCCGCAGTGGCGGGCGTCCCGGTGCCGCGCGGCCCCGACAGGGCGACGCTGCGGCCGTTCGGCGACCCCTCCTGGTGGGCGGCGCGAGGGGATCATCCTCTCTTCGGAGCCTGCCACGACAAGTCCGTCTTGGCAATCACCTGCACATTTCTGTTCTGTGCATGCTCCTGGCATATGCCGGTGGCGCCACCCTCCGCTCCCGCCGAGCCCCTCTCACCGAACCCCGTCACCGGATGGCGAAGCCCTCGTACCCCCCTCGCGGTGTGTCCCAGATCTCGGTGACACCGTCCACGCGCCCGGGCGTGTCGTCACCCTGGAGCCACTCCAGGAGCCCTTGGCACGCCTCGCGGGGGCCCTCGGCGACCACCTGCACCCGCCCGTCGGCCAAATTGAGAGCAAAACCACTCAGCCCCCCGATCTCCAGCGCTCTGGCCCGGGTGAACCAGCGGAAACCCACCCCTTGCACCCGTCCGCGCACCCAGGCGACCAGCCGTTCATCCTCGCTCATGGCTGCACGCTAACGGGCCAATGTCCCTCGGGTCTCTCCCTCCCCTGGCGCCATGCTGTACCGTCCCGACCCAATGAATCTCATATGAAACTCACTCCTTCGTGTGAGGTTCGTGAAGGCCGCGATCACAACGTTGACAAGATCCCCAATCTCAACGTTGACCGCAGGACACGCAAGGACGAGGAAGGCCACAAGATGGGACGCCACCGACGCTCCGCCGCCGGCCGCGCCGCCAGGGGGGGCCGCGCCGCCGGTGTCACGGACACGGGCTTCGCTGCCGAGGAGCCCCATTACGGCCCGGAGAACCTGTACGGGTTCGCCGCCTTCCTGGAGGCCGACGCCGCGCAGGCCGCGTCGCGCGGTGGTTCGCGTCGCCGCAAGAAGCGGACCGTGACGCCCGTGAAGACGGGTCTCCTCGGTGTCTCCGCCGCCGTCGCCCTCGGCACCGTCGCGGTGGCCACCGGCGTACTGCCCGGCGGCGACAAGTACGCGGTCAGCGGGGGCAGCAGCACCGAGACGGTGGTCCCTGCCGGTTCGCCGACAGGTGCGGCCACCCAGCAGGGCGGTACGGACGGCGCCGCGCAGGAACAGCGCGAGGACGAGTCCACCAGCCGCGACGCCGAGCGCGAGGCCTCCCCGTCGAACACCCCGTCCCCCTCGGAGAAGCCGACCGAGAAGCCGTCCGACAAGGCGGGCAAGGGGGCCGGCGCGCAGAAGACCAAGACGCCGTCCGAGAAGCCCCCCAAGGACAAGGAGAAGGAGAAGACCACTCCCCCGGTGGAGGTCTCCGTGGAGGCCCAGGCCGAGGCGGCGGTCCTCCTGCTGGTCAACGAGGAGCGGGCCAAGGCGGGCTGCAGCCCCGTGGCGGCGAACAGCGACCTGGCGAAGCTGGCCGAGACCTTCAGCGCGGACATGGCCCTGCGCGGTTTCTTCGACCACACCAACCCCGACGGCGACGACCCCTGGGACCGCGCTGCCGCTCTCGGGATCACCGGCCTCGGCGGCGAGAACATCGCCCGCGGCCAGGCCACCGCCGAGGCGGTCATGGAGGCCTGGATGAACAGCCCCGGCCACAAGGCGAACATCCTGAACTGCGACTTCAAGACCCTCGGCGTCGGCGTCCACCTGGGCGACGGCGGACCGTGGTGGACACAGGACTTCGGCTACTAGCCCACACCGGGGCGGCCACCGCCCCGAGTCGCTAACCAGAAGTTAGTGCGACCTTCTGGTTAGCGCTGTGCCAGAGTATTCTGGGCGCATGGAACCAGCCGCGCAGACCGCCGTGACGCCGACGCCGGCCGCCGAGCGCGCGGCCCTCGTGAACCTCGACGAACTGGCCTTCGACGTCTTCGCCAGGAACTGTCCGTCGCGGGGCACCCTGGAGCACGTCACGGGCCGCTGGGGTGTGCTCACCATGGGCGCGCTGCACGACAGCTCGCTCCGCTTCAACGAGCTGCGGCGCCGCGTGGACGGCGTCAGCGAGAAGATGCTCTCCCAGACCCTGCACGCCCTGGAGCGCGACGGGCTGGTCCACCGCGAGGCCCAGCCGACCAACCCGCCCCGTGTCGACTACACGCTCACCCCGCTCGGCCGCGAGGTCTCCGAGCGCCTGCTGTCCCTCATCATTTGCGTGGAGGACCGCATGGAGGACGTGCTCCGGGCCCGGGAGCGTTACGACGAGACGCGCGGCGCCCGCTGACAGATCGGGCAGAAGTAACTGGACCGGTTCATCCACGGCCGCCGCCGCATCGGTGTGGCACAGCGGCGGCAGGGCAGCCCCTCGCGGCCGTACGCGTCCAGCGACCGGTCGAAGTACCCCGACTCCCCGTTCACGTTGACGTAGAGGCTGTCGAAGCTCGTGCCGCCCACCGCGAGGGCCGCGTTCATCACGTCCCGTACATGGCCCAGGAGTTCGGTGGTGCGCGGGCGGGTGAAACCGGCGGTGGGGCGCTCGTAGTGGATACGGGCGCGCCAAAGCGCCTCGTCCGCGTAGATGTTGCCGACGCCGCTGATCAACGACTGGTCGAGCAGGGCCCGTTTGACGGTCGTACGTTTCCGGCGCAGCGCCTGATGGAAGGCCTCCGCGTCGAACAGCGGGTCGAGGGGATCGCGGGCGATGTGCGCGATGACGTCCGGCAGGCCGTCGGGGGTGGTGTCGTGCAACGACAGTCCGCCGAAGGTGCGTTGGTCGACGAAGCGGAGTTCGGTGCGCAGGTCGTCCGCGAAGCGGACGCGGATCCGGAGGTGCTTCTCGTCCACCGCGTCGTACGGCTGCACGAGCAGCTGGCCGCTCATGCCGAGGTGGGCGAGGACGGCTGTGCCGGTGTCCTCCACCGGCAGCCAGAGGTATTTGCCGCGTCGGCTCGGCTCGCCGATACGGCGGCCCTTCAGCCGGTGCGCGAAGTCCTCCGGACCGGCCAGGTGGCGGCGGATCGCCCGGGGGTGCAGCACCTCGACGTCGGCGACGGTACGGTGCGCCACCCAGCGCTCCAGGCCGCGTCGTACGACCTCGACCTCGGGGAGCTCTGGCACGAAGTCCTCCGGAGAGTGCGGGGGGGGTGGGGGGCGGGTGATGTCGTGGGTCGGGTGCGGGTGGGTGGGGCTTCTCGCGCAGTTCCCCGCGCCCCTTAAGGGCCTACGGCCCTTTCGGGGCGAAAAAGCAAGGGGCGCAGCCCCTGCTTTTTCAGGGGCGCGGGGAACTGCGCGACCAGCCCCCACGCACCCGCACCCGACAACTCACCGCTACCGCACCCGCACTCGGCGGAGCCGTCACGCGTCCGAAGGAGTCTCGGCGGACTCGTCGGGTACGGCGGCCGCGGCCTCGGCCGCCGCCACCTTCGCCCGCTCGTCCGCCGCGGAGCGGATCGCACGCCAGGCGGACTCGGCCGCCTGCTGCTCCGCTTCCTTCTTGCTGCGGCCGGTGCCGGTGCCGTACGAGACGCCTCCGACGCGGGCGGCAGCGGTGAAGGTCTTCTCGTGGTCGGGGCCGGTCTCCGTGACCAGGTACTCGGGCACACCGAGCCCCTCGGTCGCGGTGAGCTCCTGGAGACTGGTCTTCCAGTCCAGGCCGGCACCGAGGTTCGAGGACTTCTCGATCAACGGGTCGAACAGGCGGTGCACCAGCTCCGCCGCCGAGTCCAGCCCCTGGTCGAGATAGACCGCACCGATCACCGCTTCGAGGGTGTCGGCAAGGATGGATGCCTTGTCCCGGCCACCTGTGCCCTCTTCACCACGGCCGAGCCGGATGAAGGAGCCGAGGTCGAGCCCGCGGCCCACCTCCGCCAGCGCACGAGAGTTGACCACCGCGGCCCGCAGCTTGGCCAGTTGGCCTTCGGGCAGGTCGGGGTGGGTGCGGTACAGCGTGTCCGTGACCACCAGGCCCAGCACGGAGTCCCCGAGGAACTCCAGGCGCTCGTTGGTGGGCAGACCGCCGTTCTCGTACGCGTACGAACGGTGGGTCAGCGCACGCACCAGAAGGGCGGACTCGAGCTGATAGCCGAGCCGCCCTTCCAGAAGCGTGTGGGACGAGGCTGTGTTCTCCGCCTTTTTCTTGGCGTTGGTCTCCGCCTTGGCGTCAGACATAGAGCCTCTCACCAGCCGCTCAGACCTCGAGGACCTGGCGCTTGTTGTAGGTGCCGCAAGACGGGCACGCGATGTGCTGCAGCTTGGGCTCGTGGCAGCGCTCGCACGCAACCAGGGTGGGGACCGCAGCCTTCCACTGCGACCGGCGGTGGCGCGTGTTGCTGCGCGACATCTTCCGCTTCGGAACAGCCACGGCTACTTCTCCTGCTTCTCGTCGACGCCCGCTTTCGCATCGGCGCCGCTGATCTCGTCCTTCTCGCCGGGTTCGAGTGAACCGGCGAGTCCCTGCAGTGCCGCCCAACGGATGTCGACGGCGTCGTGGTGGTGGTCCGGGTCGTCCGCCAGCCGGGCTCCGCACTCGGAGCACAGGCCGGGGCAGTCGTCCTGGCACACCGGCTGCATGGGCAGTGCGAGCACCACCGCATCGCGCAGCACGGGTTCGAGGTCGAACAGGCCGTCCTCGATGAAGAGCCTGTCCTCGTCTTCCTCGGCGTCGTCGGCCGGCTCCGCCTTGGGGCGGCCCCGGTCGTCGGCGTCAGGGTACGAGAACATCTCCTGGAAGTCCGCTTGGAGCTCCAGCTCCAGCGGCTCCAGACACCTTACGCACTCCCCCTTGGCCCGTGCACGGGCGGTGCCTGTGACAAGCACACCTTCCATGACCGACTCCAGACGGAGTCCGAGCTCCACCGGGGCGCCTTCCGGCACCCCGATCACTCCCTGGATCCCGAGATCCTTGGGAGCGTCGATCTCGCGGGTCAGGCGCTGCAGCGCGCCAGGACGCCGCCCCAGCTCGTGTGTGTCGAACACGAGAGGGTTGCGGTGGTCGAGGCGGGCGTTCAGGGCCATTCCTGCTTTCGATCTTGAAACTCGAGAACGCCGCCCTTCGATGATTCCCGGGCAGCGTTGATCGCGGACGTACACGCGACCGAAGAGCCAGGATACTGGACCTTTCGCTCTCGGCCCAATCCGCTCCCCATCCGCTGTCAGCGGCCCTGTTCGTAGCGGCGCAACTGCTCCGCCGTGATCATGGTCGTGTCGAAGAGGCTGGTCTCGTCGAGCGTGTTCGCCGGCTGCTGCGCGTACCCCTGGGGCCCCTGCTGTTCCTGGTGGCCCTGGGCGTCCAGGTGCCCCTGGTTCGGGTCGTACGCCGGCTGCTGCGGGTAGCCGGCCGCGTACGGGTCGGCCTGCTGGTAGCCGTAAGGGTCGGCGGCCTGCTGGGGCTGGGCGTACTGCTGCTGGTAGCCGCCGTACGGATCCTGCTGGTACGCCGTGGCCTGGTACGCGTCCTGCTGTTGGCCGTACGACTGCTGCCCCGGCACGGACGGGGACTGCTGGGCGGGGGCGTCGGAGAGTTCGGCGAGTCCGGCCAGGTAGTCGGCGTCGCTGGTGAGCTGAGGGGAGGAGCCGTCGTCGCTCAGGGCGAGGGCGCCGAGGTCGTCGGTGGCGATCCGGCCGTGGAGCTTCTGGCGGCCCCGGCCGACGGCCTCCAGGGTCTTGGCGAGGACCGCCTCGAAGGCGCCGAGCTTGGCGTCCACATAGGCGTCGGCGTCGCGGCGCAGGGTCTCGGGGTCGTGGCTGCGCTCGGGGGCGTCCTCGTCCTCGTAGCCCCGTTCGTCGACGCCCGGTCCGGTGCCGAGGAGCTTCTCGCGGCCCCGGCCTACCGAGCCGAGGGTCTTGGTGAGGACGACCTCGAAGTTGGCGAGCTTGGAGTCGACGTAGTCGTCGGCCTCGGCGCGGACGTCCTCGGCCTCCTGGCGGGCCTCGCCGAGGATGCGGTCGGCCTCGTTCTGGGAGCGGCGGGCGACCTCGGTGTCGGAGATCAGGGAGCCGCGTTCGGCGTGCGCGGTCTCGATGATCCGCTCGGCCTCCTGACGGGCCCGCTCGACCATGTGGTCGCGGTCGCCGATCAGTTCCCGGGCCTGGGCGAGGGAGTCGGGCAGGGCGGCGCGCAGTTCGTCGAGCAGGGAGAGCAGATCGGCGCGGTTGACCACGCACGAGGCCGACATGGGCATGGCCCGGGCACCGGAGACCACCGAGACGATCTCGTCGAGCTTCTTCTGCACGTCCACCGTGTGGTCCACCGTGTGCTCGCCACTCTCTACAGCCGGGTTGGAGACGGTCGGGTCGACTGTACGGCCAGCGGGGGACGTTCGTCCGCCCAGTCCCGTGTCCGTCACGCGTCCGTGCCGTGTCGGTGCCGCGTCAGTCCTGCTTCAGGCGTTCGTTCAGGGCTTCGAGGACGAGCGGGGGCACCAGGTGGGAGACGTCGCCGCCCCAGGTCGCGACCTCCTTGACGAGGGAGGAGGACAGGAAGCTGTAAGTCGGGTTGGTGGGGACGAAGAGGGTCTCCACGCCCGACAGGCCGATGTTCATCTGGGCCATCTGCAGCTCGTAGTCGAAGTCACTGACCGCGCGCAGGCCCTTGACGATGGCCGGGATGTCGCGCTGCTTGCAGAAGTCGACGAGCAGTCCGTGGAAGGCCTCCACGCGTACGTTCGCGTACTCGGAGGTGACCTGGCGGATCAGCTCGATCCGCTCGTCGACCTCGAAGAGGCCCTTCTTGGACTTGTTGATCATCACCGCGACGTAGATCTCGTCGTACAGCTTGGAGGCGCGGCCAATGATGTCGAGGTGTCCGTTGGTGATGGGGTCAAACGACCCGGGACAGACGGCACGGCGCACTTGAGGTCCCTCGCTCTCCGGTCCGGTCATCGTGCGTCTTCGCACGTAGAGGCGGCGCGACCGTACCAAAACGTTCCCTCGCCGTAGCGACGGGCCCTGATGGCTTCGAAACCGGTCGGCCAGGCGAATTCACCGCCTCTGGTGCTGCGCTCCACGGTGACGAGGGCTTCCTCGCCGAGCCAGCCCCCGGTACGGAGTGTGAGCAGGATCTCCCGAAGATCGTCGTCCGGGACGGCGTACGGGGGGTCGAGGAAGACGAGGGTGTACGGCTCGGCCGGCGGCGGGCCCTGGACGATCTGCTCCGCTTTGCCCGATCTCACCTCGGCGCCGGGGAGGCCGAGCGATCGGACGTTGTCCCGGACCGTTTTCGCGGCGCGGGCGTCGGCCTCCACGAGCAGGGTGTGGGCCGCGCCTCGGGAGAGGGCCTCCAGGCCCACGGCACCGGAGCCGGCGTACAGGTCCAGGACCCGTTCGCCGTGCAGGGGGCCGCCGAGAAGGGATTCCCAGGTGGAGAAGAGGCCCTCGCGGGCGCGGTCGGAGGTGGGGCGGGTGCCGGTGCCCGGGGGGACGGCGAGGCGGCGTCCGCCGGCTGCGCCGGCGATCACGCGGGTCATCTTGGGTCCTTGTTCGTGGACGTGGTCACAGGTCCAGTCTGGCAGTCGAAGGTGGGGAGGCCTTCGCGTCGTGGGCGACCGCGGGTTCGTGGGGCTTCTCGCGCAGTTCCCCGCGCCCCTGAAAGCAAAAGCGGCGCGGCTGTTCTCGGCCCGCGGCGGAGCGGCACTCCCTACCCCTTGTCCAGGTACTGCTCCCTCTCCTCGTCCAGGAGGGCGTCCAGGGCTGTGCGCAGGCCCGGGAGGGTGGTGAGGTCGGGGTCGGCGGCGACCACCGCCGCCGCCTCCTCCCTCGCCTCCGCGATGATCTCCTCGTCGTCGATGACGGTGAGCATGCGCAGGCTGGTGCGGGCGCCGGACTGGGCCTGGCCGAGGACGTCGCCCTCTCTGCGTTGTTCGAGGTCGATGCGGGAGAGTTCGAAGCCGTCGAGGGTGGAGGCGACGGCGCCCAGGCGCTGGCGGGCCGCGCTGGCCTCCGGCATCTCGGTGACCAGGAGGCAGAGGCCGGCGGCGGAGCCCCGGCCCACCCGGCCGCGGAGCTGGTGGAGCTGGGAGACGCCGAAGCGGTCGGCGTCCATGATCACCATGGCGGTGGCGTTCGGGACGTTCACGCCGACCTCGATGACCGTGGTGGCGACCAGGACATGGGTCTCGCCCGCGGCGAAGCGGCGCATGACCGCGTCCTTGTCGTCGGGGTGCATCCTGCCGTGCAGGACCTCGACCCTCAGGCCCTGGAGGGGGCCCTTGGCGAGCTGGTCGGCGATGTGGAGGACGGCGAGCGGCGGGCGCTTCTCGGCCTCGTCCTCGGGGGACTTCCGGCCCGCCTTCTTCGGGTCGTCCTCCTCGTCCCCGATGCGGGGGCAGACGACGTACGCCTGGTGGCCGTTCTCCACCTCCTCGCGGACGCGCTCCCAGGCGCGGGCGAGGAAGTGCGGCTTGTCGGCGGCCGGGACGACATGGCTGGCGATGGGTGAGCGGCCGGCGGGGAGCTGGTCGAGGACCGAGGTCTCCAGGTCGCCGAAGACGGTCATGGCGACCGTGCGCGGGATGGGGGTGGCCGTCATGACGAGGAGGTGGGGCGGCTGTTTGCCCTTGCCGCGCAGGGCGTCGCGCTGTTCCACGCCGAAGCGGTGCTGTTCGTCCACCACTACCAGGCCCAGGTCGTGGAACTGGACCTTGTCCTCGATCAGCGCGTGGGTGCCGATGACGATGCCCGCCTCACCGGTGACCAGGTCCAGCAAGGCCTGTCGGCGGCCCGCGGCGCCCATCGAGCCGGTGAGCAGCACCACCTTGGTGGCGTGCTCGGAGCCGCCGAGCATGCCGCCCTCGGCCAGCTCGCCCATCATCTCGGTCACCGACCGGTGGTGCTGCTGCGCGAGCACCTCGGTGGGCGCGAGCATGGCCGCCTGCCCGCCCGCGTCGACGACGGCGAGCATGGCGCGCAGGGCCACCATGGTCTTTCCGCTGCCCACCTCTCCCTGGAGCAGCCGGTGCATCGGGTGCTCGGTGGCCAGGTCGTCGAAGATCTCCTTGGAGACCTTTCGCTGGCCGTCGGTGAGGGTGAAGGGGAGGCGGGCGTCGAAGGCCGTGAGGAGGCCTTCGGGGGCGGGGCGGCGGGCGACGGCGGGGAGTTGGGCGTCGGCATGGCGGCGGCGGGCCAGGGCGACCTGGAGGACGAACGCCTCGTCCCACTTGAGGCGGTCACGGGCGGACTCGATGTCGGCCTTGGTGTGCGGGCGGTGGATCTTCAGGAGGGCTTCGGGGAGGGTCGTCAGGCCCCGGCCCTCGCGCAGGGAGTCCGGCAGGGGGTCCACGGCCTCCTGCGCGCTCGGCAGGACCGTCTGCACCGCCTTGGCGATCTTCCAGGACTCCAGCTTGGCGGTGGCCGGGTAGAGCGGGATGAGGGCGCCGGCCCAGGTGTCGACGGTCTCCGTGACGTCGTCGCCGCGCAGCAGTTCGTAGGCCGGGTGGGCGAGTTGGAGGCGGCGGTTGAAGACGGAGACCTTGCCGGCGAAGAGGGCGCGGGTGCCGGGGAGGAGGTCCTTGTGGGGTTTGTGCACGCCGTTGCCGAAGAAGACGAGCTGGAGGCGGCCGCTGCCGTCGGTGATGGTGACTTCGAGGCGCTGGCCCTTGCCCCGGGGCGCCTTGGCGGAGGCGAAGCTGTGCAGGCGGGCGTCGGCGACCTGGGCGACGACCGTGACGTGCTCGTCCATCGGCAGGTCGGCGAGGTGGGTGAGCTGGCCGCGCTCCTCGTATCTGCGGGGGTAGTGGTGCAGCAGGTCCCCGACGGTGTGCAGGCCGAGGTGCTCGGCCATCACCTTCGCGGTGGCGGCGCCGAGCGTGTTCTTGAGCGGTTCTTCGAGCGCGGGCACGAGATCCATTGCACACCACGGCACTGACATTGCCGTATACATACTCGAAATCCGCTGGTCAGGCGGGTCGTTCGCGCCTAGGATGACGCACTCCCGGGCCCGGCCACGTCAGGGCCCGTACCGCCTCCGTCCGCGGTCACCGTCCTGCGGGACCGCCCGACCCCGCCGCCGTCGCCAGAATCCCCTTCCCCCCGGCGCTGCGACGATGGATTCAATGACCTCACAGTCATCCCAGGCACCCCAGACTCCTCAGGCACCTCAGTCGCCTCACACCTTCCAGGTCGATCTGCGTGGCCTGGTGGATCTTCTCTCGCACCATCTCTATTCCAGTCCGAAGGTCTATCTGCGCGAGCTGCTGCAGAACGCCGTGGACGCGATCACCGCGCGCAGAGCCGAGCAGCCGGACGCGCCCGCGCGGGTGCGGCTGTTCGCCGAGGGCGGTGCGCTGCGGGTGGAGGACTCGGGCATCGGGCTCACCGAGGCCGATGTGCACAACCTGCTCGCCACGATCGGCCGCAGTTCCAAGCGGGACGACGGCTCCCTCCAGGAGGTCCGGTCGGACTTCCTCGGGCAGTTCGGCATCGGGCTGCTGGCGTGCTTCGTGGTCGCCGAGCGCATCCGGGTGGTCAGCCGCAGCGCTCGTACGCCGCACGCGCCGCCCGTGGAGTGGACGGCCACCGACGACGGCTCGTACACCGTGCGGACGCTGCCCGACGCGGCGCGTCCAGAGCCGGGCACGACCGTGCACCTGGTGGCGCGGCCCGGGGCGGCCGAATGGCTCTCCCCCGCGCGCGTGCTGACGCTGGCGCGGGACTTCGGGTCGCTGCTGCCGTACGACGTCCGGGTGGGCGACGAGCGGATCACCGATCTCCCGGCGCCCTGGGACCGGGCGTACCCCTCCCCCACCGGCCGGCGGGTGGCGCTGGCCCGGCACTGTCACGACCTGTTCGGGTTCACCCCGCTGGACTCCATAGAGCTGGACGTGCCGCTGGCCGGGATCCGGGGTGTGGCGTACGTCCTGCCGGCCGCCGCCAGCCCGGCCCAGCGGGCGAGTCACCGGGTGCATCTGAAGGGCATGCTGCTCACCGAGCGGGCCGAACAGCTGCTGCCGGACTGGGCGTTCTTCGTGCGCTGCGTCCTCGACACGGACAGTCTGCGGCCCACGGCGTCCCGGGAGTCGCTGTACGAGGACGAGACCCTGGCGGCCGTACGGGAGGCGCTGGGCGAGCGGATCCGGGGCTGGCTCACCGGGCTCGCCGCCGGTGATCCGGAGCGGCTGGCGGCCTTCCTGTCGGTGCACTACCTGGGGGTGAAGTCCCTGGCGCGGCACGACCGGGAGATGCTGCGCACGATGCTGCCGTGGCTGCCCTTCGAGACGACCGACGGGCGGCTGTCCCTGGAGGAGTTCGCGCAGCGGCACCCGGTGGTGCACTTCACGCGCACGGTGGAGGAGTACCGGCAGGTCGCCCCGATCGCGTCCGCGCAGGGCGTCGGGGTGGTCAACGGCGGCTACACGTACGACAGCGAGCTGGTCGAGGCGCTGCCGTCGGTCCGCCCGGGGACGGTGGTCGCCGAGCTGGACGCGGACACGGTGACCGCGCATCTGGACGTGCTGGACCCGGACGAGGAGCTGGCGCTCGCGGGCTTCCTGTCGGCCGCGCGCGCCAAGCTCGACCCGCTGGGCTGCGACGT
Source organism: Streptomyces sp. NPDC107538 (assembly GCF_055657445.1). NCBI lineage: Bacteria > Bacillati > Actinomycetota > Actinomycetes > Kitasatosporales > Streptomycetaceae > Streptomyces > Streptomyces sp. NPDC107538. Next base: position 115,589 of record NZ_JBVKAY010000017.1, read on the forward strand.
GGTGCTGCGGGCCTTCCATCCGCTGTCGGTGCCCGCGCTGCACCTGGACGACCGGTCCTCGCGGCACGAGCAGGCCCGCGCGGAGGCCGAGGAGCAGGCCGACGACCTGTGGGCGGGCATCCTGGGCTCGCTGCGGGGCAGCGCCCCGCGCGCGCGGCTGGTGCTCAACCATCTCAACCCCCTGATCCGGCGGATCAGTTCCCTGTCCGACCGCGAACTGATCGGCACGGCCACGGAGTCGCTGTACGGGCAGGCCCTGCTGATGGCCCAACGGCCGCTCAGGCCCGCGGACTCGGCGCTGCTGAACCGCGCCTTCATCGGCCTGCTGGAGTGGGCCACGCACACCGAGGGGAACGGCCGCACGTGACGGACGCCATGGGTGCCATGGACGCCATGGACTTCGACGAGCTGCGCCGGGCCATGGCGGAGAACTACGAGCAGCCGGAGGGCCCCGCGCGCAACGCGTGCGCGGAGCGGCTGCTCGTGGAGGCCGAGAAGCTGAACGTGCCGCTCGCTGTGATCGAGGCGCTCGGGCACCAGCTGAAGGTCTACAACTACAGCTCCGAGAAGGACAAGATGTTCGTCCCCTTCGCGCGGCTGCTGCGCATGTGGGACGAACGCCCGGAGGACTTCGACGAGTACGAGGTCCACTCCCTGCACTGGGTGTTCAAGTGGATGTCGGCCGGCATGCTCAACCAGCCGCACGTCCCGCTCGCCTCCATCGAGAAGTGGCTCGGCGAGATGGAGCGCCGTTACCGGCTCGCCGGGCACTCGGAACGGGCCGTGCGGAGCGCCGAGTTGAGCGTGGCCGCGCACATCGGCGACCTGGCGAGGGCCGAGCGGGCGTACGGGGCGTGGCTGGCCGCCGACCGGGACACGATGGCCGACTGTCACGCGTGCGAGCTGCACGGGCAGGGCTGGTGGCGGGCCCGGCGGCGTGAGGACGAGGCGGCGCTGGAGCTGTGGGCGCCGGTCCTGGAGGGCGAGTACGCGTGCGCCCACGAGCCGCACACCGTCCTGGCGTCCTCCTTGGTGCCGCTGCTGCGTCTGGGGCGCGAGGACGAGGCGCGGGCCCACCATCTGCGGGGTTTCCGGCTGGTGCGGTCCATGGAGAGCATGCGGGGCGCGTACGCGGACCATGTGGAGTTCTGTGCCCTGACCGGCAACGAGGGGCGCGGCCTGGAGCTGCTGGCCGAGCGTCCGGCGTACTTCACGGCCTCCGGGGACCCGCGCAGCAAGCTGGACTTCCTGAGTGTGGTGGCCCTGCTCATGGACCGCCTCACGGCACGCGGGTTCGGCGGTCAGACGGTCCCCGGTCCGCCCGACCGCACCTGGACCGCCCGCGAACTGGCCTCCCACGCGCGCGAGGAGGCCCTGTCCCTGGCCGCGCTCTTCGACGAGCGCAACGGCACGGCGTACGTCGGCACGCAGGTCCGGGAGCGGATGGACCGGGCGCCGCTGCTGGAGCGGCTGCCGCTGGGGGTGCGCTCGACGGGGGCGGTCGCTCCGGTGCCGGCGCCCCGCCGGCCCGCCGCCGTCGAGCGCGTGGCGGCCTCGGAAGGCCCGTCCCCGGACGGCCTGCCCGGTCTCCTCGCCGAGGCGCGGCGGCTGTCCGAGTCGCTGCATCCGGGGTCCGTCGAGGCCTGGGCCGCGGTGGCGCGGGCCGCCGAGGCCGAAGGCGCGGAGCTGGACGCCCGGGACCGCGCGGAGATCGTCGACCATGAGGCGATCGCCCTCGGGCCCGAGGGCCACGCCCTCTTCGCCCGCGCGGCCGAGCTGTACGAGGAGGCCGGCGACCCCGGCGAGGCGCTGGCGGCACGCGCGCGCGGGGCGAACGTCCACGCCCTGGCGGGCCACCCGGACGCCGCCCTGGAGCTGGTCTCCGAGCCCTACGAGCGGGTCCTCGCCCTCTGGGCGGACGGCGGGACGGGGGTGCGGCAGACGGCGTCCGTGCTGGTGGGACGGGCCCGGATACTCGTGCAGCGGATGCACGAGGCGGAGGCCGGGGACGGCGACGAGGCCGCCGACGCGGTGGCGCCCGCCGAGGCCGCCGTGCGGGAACTGGCGGAGTTCGTGGAGCCGCGTCGCGCGGAGGACGTCCGGCTGGCCTCGCGGGCCGCGGAGGCGCGGGCGATGTTCGGGGAGCTGGCCGCGCGCGGCGGGGACGCGGAGGCCGCCGCCGAGCTGTTCGCGGAGGCCGCGGAACGCTATGTGGCGGCCGGGCTGCCGTGGTTCGCGGTGCAGTACGAGGCCCGGCTCGCCGGGGTCGCGCAGCACCTGGGGGACCTGGAGACCGCCGAGCGGGCGGCCCTGGCGGCGCTGGAGCACGGCGGGGCGGAGCTGGAGCCGGTGGGTCAGGCTCAGCTGCGTCTCCAGCTGGCCGAACTGCTCGGTGCCGGGGATCGGGTGGCGGAGGCGGCCGGACACGCCCTGGAGGCGGCGCACTGGGCCGACGAGGCGGGTGAGGGGCCGACGCTGGGCGCCTGGGCCCGGCATCTGCTCGGCGGGTTCCTGCTGCGGCTGGGGCGGTGGGCGGAGGCGGCCGAGGTACTGGAGTCGGCGCTTCCGGATCTGACCGCCGAGACGCACGGGGACGGGGCCGTCGCCCAGACCCTGTGGTGGCTCGGCGACTGCCACACCGAGCTGGGTGAGCACCGGGAGGCCGCGGAACGGTGGCTGCGGGCCGCCGACATCGCCCGGCACTGGCCCGAGCAGCAGGATCACGCGATGCTCGCGCATCTCGCCGCTGAGGCGCTCGCGCGCGCGGGGCTGCCGTCCGAGGCGGACCGCGCGTACGCGCGCGCCGTCGACCTCTGGGGTGAGCTGGGGAACGTCCACGGGTATGTGCGGGCGCTGCGGGCGCGGGCCTGGTACGCGGCGCGGGAGGGTGCCGGGTCGGCGTCCCTGGACGACGCCCGGGAGCTGATGGGTGACGCGGTGGTGGGCTGCGAGGCGGCGCTGTCCGACGTGACGGGTGAGGAGAACCGGCGGCGGATCCTCGCGGAACTCGCCGAGACCTGCCGGCAGTTCGGCGACCTGCTCGCCCGCTCCGTCGCCGAGGACGCGGAACTCGTCTCCTTCGCGCCGGTCTTCGAGGAGGCACTCGGGTTCGTCGAGCGGGCGGTGTCGGTGTACGCGTCCCTCGGGGCGGACTTCCTGGACGCGCGCACCGCCGCCGAGCTGGCCGCGGGGTGGCTGGAGCTCGACCTCCGCCGGCCGGCTGCCGCCGGGGCGCGGGCCCGGGGTGTCCTCGCCGCGTCCACCGCCCTCGACGACGAGACGGCGGTGGCCCGGCGTGCGGAGGCGGAGCGGTTGTCGGAGGCGGCGGGGGTACGGGGAGAGGGCTGAGCGGGGGTTCGTCCGAGGGGGGTGCGTGGTCGGGTGCGGGTCCGGTGGGGCTTCTCGCGCAGTTCCCCGCGCCCCTGAAAAGCAGGGGCTGCGCCCCGTGCTTTTTCGGCCCGAAAGGGCCGTAGGTCCTTAAGGGGCGCGGGGAACTGCGCGACCAGCCCCCACCGGACCCGCACCCGACACCTACTCCACGCCGATCAGCAGCAACGCCCCCTGCCGACCGCCCCGGTACACCACCGTGTCCACCGCCAAGTGCCCTTCACGCACCCGAGTCTCCACGTGATCCACGACATCGACGGGGGCCTCGTCGCCCAGGACGAGGGTGACCATCTCGCCACCCGCGGCGAGCATGCGGTCGACCACCGCCGCCGCGGTCACCGTGACGTCGGAGCCGATGACGGCGACGTCGCCGTCGATGAGGCCGAGGACGTCACCGGCCTGGCAGATCCCGGCCATCGTCCAGGACTGCCGCTCGGCGACGACGACCTCGGCGTACCGCGTGGCACCGGCGGCGGAGGTCATCGAGACGACGTCCTCGTCGAAGCGCCGGTCGGGCTCGTGGACGGCGAGCGCGGCGATGCCCTGGACGGCCGAGCGGGTGGGGATGAGGGCGACCCGGACGCCCTCGGCCCGGGCCTGCTCCGCCGCGGCGGCAGCCGTATGGCGGAGATCCGCGTCGTTGGGCAACAGCACCACCTCGCGCGCGTGCGCCCGCCGTACGGCCTCCACCAGCTCCCCGCTGGCGGGCGGCTCCCCGGGCCGGGCCAGGACCGTGGTCGCACCGGCCTCGGCGTACAGCCCGGCCAGCCCTTCCCCCGGGACGACGGCCACGACGGCCCGCTGGGCGCGCTCGCGCGGCTGCCGCCCGGCCTCACCGGTCATATGGGCGTCCTCGGCCCCGAAGTGCGTGATCCGGATCCGGTACGGCCGCCCGGCCTCGACGCCCGCCTCCACGGCGGCCCCGGCGTCGTCGACGTGCACATGGACGTTCCACAGCCCGTCCCCGCCGACCACCACGAGCGAGTCGCCCAGCTCGTCCAGCCGTCGCCGCAGACGGGCCACGGCCGCGTCCGACGCCTCCAGGAGGTAGATCACCTCGAAGGCGGGTCCGCCCGTCTCGGGCCGGTCGTCGCCGTCGCACACCTCCGCCACGGTCCCGTCCACCACCGTCCCGGCCGCGTCCACGCGCGCGGGGACGACCGGAACGGCCAGCGCCCTCGGCGCCTCCCCGGTGAACGTCTCCACCAGCGCCGCCAGCACCGCCACCAGCCCCCGTCCACCCGCGTCCACGACGCCGGCGCGGGCCAGGGCGGCCAGTTGGGCGGGGGTCGCCGCGAGGGCCGTGCCGGCGCCCTCGTAGGCCGCGCGGGCGACCGTCCCGCAGTCACCCTCGGCGCCGGTGGCCGCGTCGGCCGCCGCCGAGGCGACCGTGAGGACGGTGCCCTCGACGGGGTGGGCGACGGCGTCCCGCGCGGAGTCGGCGGCGTGCCGCAGGGCGTGCCGCAGGCCGCGGCCGTCGGTGTGGATCGCGTCACCGTCGTCGGCGAGGACCTGGGCCATGCCCCTCAGGAGCTGGGCGAGGATCGTCCCGGAGTTCCCCCGGGCGCCGATCAGCGCGCCGTGCGCCATGGCCCGCGCGGCCTCGGCGAGCGTGGGCCGGCCCGCACCCGCCGGCGGTCCTCCGGCCTCGTGGCCCGCGAACACCGCCTCGACGGCCGCCGCGGCCGACTCCATCGTCAGGTACAGGTTGGTGCCGGTGTCGCCGTCGGCCACCGGGTACACGTTGATGGCGTCGATCTCCTCGCGCGCGCGGCCCAGCGATGCCAGCGCGAGGCCGCACCAGGTGCGCACCGCGAGAGCGTCGAAGACTGTCTGCGGCACCTGCGGCACCTGCGCCTCCTTGAACTGCTGCCTGCTTCCCTGCCTGGCTGCGGGACGTGGGGCCAGGGGACGCCGCACGTCGCACGCAGCGTAGACCCGTGGTGGTGACCGCCGGTAAGAGGGCCGGGTCGGGGCCCGGACCAGCCATGGTAGTTTCGTTGTACGGACGCAGTCGTTGTATGCTGCTCCGGTTGTCCGATCCAGACCGACGATTCTCGACGATCCAGATCGGACTCTCCCCCTGGCAACGCCACTCAGACCCCAGTCACTGGGGTCGTGATCCCGGCATGCCGGGATCAACCGTAAGTGCATCTGAAGTCTTTGGAGTGACCCGTGGCTGCCAACTGCGACGTCTGCGGCAAGGGGCCGGGCTTCGGCAACAACATCTCGCACTCGCACCGCCGTACGTCCCGTCGCTGGAACCCGAACATCCAGCGCGTCCGTACCGTGGTCGGCGGGACGCCGAAGCGCGTGAACGCCTGCACCTCGTGCATCAAGGCCGGCAAGGTCTCGCGCTGACGCTCAGCCAGCGCGCGGCCACTGCCGGTTCGCCGCACAGAGCCGGTCCACCGCAGGGTGGACCGGCTTTTTGCCGTGCCCATTCACCCGCCCGTCCCCTCCGAGCCCCCGCGCCCTGCTGACCCCGCTGCTCCTCGAAGCGGACCGTACGGTGCCGCCAACCCCTGACCGACGGCGCGCAGATCCCGTACGCCGCCCTCGTGGAACGGTTGCCGGCCGCCCCGGAAGTGCGTGAGCTTCTGCTCGTGCTCGACAACTCACGCGGCTCACCGAGAAGTCGGCGACCGACATCAGGCTGCCGGAGTCCCCCGGGTGAGGGCCCAGCCGTGGTCGACGGGGCCGATGCCCCCGCCGAGCGCGAACCCGGCGGCGATCGCCCCGGTGACGTACTCCTTGGCCGCCGCCACGGCCTCCGGCACGGTCTGCCCCTTCGCCAGCTGGGACGCGATCGCCGAGGCGAGGGTGCACCCCGTGCCGTGGGTGTGCCGGTTGTCGTGCCGGGGGGCGCGCAGCCAGTGCTCCGCCGAGCCGTCGGTGAGCAGGTCGACGGCGTCGCCCGCGAGATGGCCGCCCTTGATCAGCGCCCAGCGGGGCCCGTACGCGAGCACGGCCTCGGCCGCCTCGCGCATCCCGGCCTCCGACTCGACCCGTACGCCGGTGAGTTGGGCCACCTCGTCGAGGTTCGGCGTCGCGACGGTCGCCACGGGCAGCAGCCGCTGCCGTACGGAGTCCAGCGCGGAGGCGGCGAGCAGGGGGTCGCCGTGCTTGGAGACGCCGACCGGGTCGACGACGACCGGCGCGTCGGTCGCGGCCAGCAACTCGGCGACGGCCTCGACGAGTTCGGCGGAGGCGAGCATGCCGGTCTTCACCGCCCGTACTCCGATGTCGTCGACGACACTGCGGTACTGGGCCCGTACGGCCTCCACCGGAAGCTCCCAAGCGCCCTGCACGCCGAGGGAGTTCTGCGCGGTGACGGCCGTGACGACGCTCATGCCGTGCACCCCGAGCGCCAGCATCGTCTTCAGGTCGGCCTGGATCCCGGCGCCGCCCCCGGAGTCGGAGCCGGCCACCGTCAGGACCCGCACGGGAGCCGGGCTCATGACTCGATGTCCCCGAAGTGGTCCCAGCCGCCCTTGCTGGTCCAGGGCGCCCCGTCCACGGTCACCTGGGGCAGCGCGGAGGGGTTGAGGACCTCCCCGATCACCTTCCAGCGCGCGGGCAGCTTCACGTCGTTCGGGAAGGTCGCCACGATCGCGTGGTCCTCGCCGCCGGTGAGCACCCACTGGAGCGGATCGACGCCGACGGCCTGCCCGATGTCGTGCATCTGGGTCGGGATGTCGATGGCGCCGGAACGGATGTCGATCCGGCACTTGCTGGCCTCGGCGATGTGCCCCAGATCCGCGATCAGCCCGTCGCTCACGTCGCACATCGCGGTCGCGCCGAGCGAGGCGGCGGCCGGACCCGCGTGGTACGGCGGCTCGGGACGCCGGTGGGCCTCCACGAAGGCGCGGGGCGAGCGGAAGCCCCGGGAGAGCACCGCGTGCCCGGCGGCGGACCAGCCGAGCCAGCCGGTGACGGCCACCACGTCGCCGGGCTGGGCTCCGCCCCTGGTCACGGGCTCGTGGTTGCGCAGATCACCGAGCGCGGTGATCGAGATCATGATGGTGTCACCGCGGACCACGTCCCCGCCGACCACGGCCGCGCCGGCCACCTGGCACTCGTCGCGCAGACCGTCCATCAGCTCGGTGGCCCAGGTCACCGGGAGTTCCACGGGCGCCACGAGACCGAGGAGCAGCGCGGTGGGCACGGCGCCCATGGCGGCGATGTCCGCGAGGTTCTGCGCGGCGGCCTTGCGTCCGACGTCGTACGCCGTGGACCAGTCGCGCCGGAAGTGCCGTCCCTCCAGGAGCAGGTCGGTGCTCGCCACGACCCGGCGGTCCGGCGCCGCCACCACGGCCGCGTCGTCGCCGGGGCCGACCCGGACCGCCGGGGTGGTGGTGAGCCGGGAGGTCAGCTCCCTGATGAGCCCGAACTCCCCCAGCTCTCCCACGGTGCCCTTCATCGTCGTATCGCCCCTTCTTGTGCCGCTTCCAGTGTCACAGGCGCCCGGTCGCGGGCCGTTCTCGTCCTCGGTACGGTCGAGTGGACCGTCAACTTCCGTCGTCCCCGCACCCCGGTGCGTGCGGCGCGGCCTCCAGGGGTCTCCCCCTGGCGCTCGGCGACGCGATACCGTGGCGTTCCTTTTCCCGACATGATCCACATGATCCTCGTGGCCGCCCTGGAGGTTCCGTGGTACAGGCGTACATCCTGATCCAGACGGAGGTCGGCAAGGCGTCGACCGTCGCCGAGACGATCAGCAAGCTCCCTGGGGTCGTCCAGGCCGAGGACGTGACGGGTCCGTACGACGTCATCGTGCGCGCCCAGGCCGACACCGTCGACGACCTCGGCCGGCTGGTGGTCGCGAAGGTCCAGCAGGTGGACGGGATCACCCGCACCCTGACCTGCCCGGTCGTGCATCTGTAGCCCCCGTCTACCCTTGGCCGGTGAACTCGTTCCGTCACCGGCGCCCCGCTCGTCTCGGGCTGCCCGTCCTGGCCGTGTCGTTGATCGCCGTCGCGGGCTGCTCCTCAGCAGACGACGGCGGCTCGGCGGCGGTTCCCGGCGCCGGTGCCGCCGCCGTGAAACTGTGCCGGAACCTGGACGAGGTGTTGCCGCGAAAAGTGGACGGTCTAGGCCGCCGGGACCCTCAGCCCGCCTCCGCGCTGACGGCGGGCTGGGGCGACGCGGTGATCATACTGCGCTGCGGTGTGCCCCAGCCTCCCAAGATGATCGACCCCGGGGTCGCGGAGGGGCGGGACGCGGACGCGGTGGCCGGCGCCGTCGATGGGGTGGACTGGCTGATGGAGAAGCGGGACGGGGGCGCTTACCGCTTCACTACAGCCAATCGTTCCGTGTACGTGGAGGTGTCCGTGACGGCCGAGCGGGCCGCGGAGGATACTTCGCCGATCCTCGTCGGGCTGGCGCCTGCCATCAAGAAGGCGGTTCCCGAAGGCGTGGCCTCCTAAGGGGGTGCCTCGGGAGGCTGCGGGCCGGTTTGTGGCAGGTCGCGCAGTTCCCCGCGCCCCTTTTGGGCCTTCGGCCCATCAGGGGCACGGCTCAGCGCAGGCCCGTCGACCTGTGCAGCGCCGCCTGGATCAGGCGGTCCACCAGCTCGCCGTACTCGACGCCGCTCGCCTTCCACATCGCCGGGTACATCGAGATCGGGGTGAAGCCGGGGAGCGTGTTGATCTCGTTGATCACGAACTCGCCGTCCTCGGTGAGGAAGAAGTCCGCGCGGACCAGGCCCTCGCAGGAGGCCGCCTCGAACGCGTCGACCGCGAGCCGCTGGACCTCGGCGGTCTCCTCCGGGGTGAGCGGGGCCGGGACGATGCCGGGCGTCGAGTCGATGTACTTGGCCTCGAAGTCGTAGTACGCGTGCGCCTCGGGCGGCGGGATCTCGGCGGGGACGGAGGCGCGCGGGCCGTCCTCGAACTCCAGGACACCGCACTCGATCTCCCGGCCCCGCAGCGCCGCCTCGACCAGGATCTTCGGGTCGTGGCGCTGGGCCTCGGCGATCGCCTCGTCGAGCCCGGCGAGGTCGTCGACCTTGGTGATGCCGATGGAGGAGCCCGCGCGGGCCGGCTTCACGAAGAGGGGCCAGCCGTGCGCACCGGCGAGATCGATGATCTTCTTCCGGGCGGCGGACTCGTCGAGCTGCCACTCCCGCGGCCGGATCACCACGTACGGGCCGACCTTGAGCCCGAAGGAGGTGAACACCCGCTTCATGTACTCCTTGTCCTGGCCCACGGCCGAGGCGAGGACGCCCGAGCCGACGTACGGGACCCCGGACAGCTCCAGCATGCCCTGGAGGGTGCCGTCCTCGCCGTACGGGCCGTGCAGGACGGGGAAGACGACGTCGACCTCACCGAGCGCCTTGGGCACCGATCCGGGCTCGCTGTAGACGACTTCGCGGTTGGCGGGGTCGACGGGGAGCACCACACCGCCCTCCCGCGACTCGGCGAGCTCCTCGACGCTCGGCGTACGGCGGTCGGTGATCGCCATGCGGTCCGGTTCGTCGGCGGTGAGGAACCAGCGGCCTTCCCGGGTGATGCCGATCGGCAGGACGTCGTACTTGGTCCGGTCGATCGCCCGCAGGACGGCGCCTGCAGTGACCACGGAGATCCCGTGTTCCGAGCTGCGGCCGCCGAAGACGACGGCCACGCGCGGCTTGCGGGACGGCTGCTCAGGGCTCTGGGGAAGGTTCTCGGTGCTCATATCGCGTTGAGAGTACCCGTTGGTAGTGGGCCAGTCAGTGCCCATACGGTCGCTTTCGCTCAGCGTCGCTCGGGCTTGGCGCTGCGCGACATCATCTCCTTGAGCGCGACCACCGGCGGCTTGCCGTCGTGGACGATGTCGACGACCGTCTCCGTGATGGGCATGTCGACGCCGTGCCGGCGCCCCAAGTCCAGCACGGACTCACAGGACTTGACTCCCTCAGCGGTCTGCTTGGTGACCGCGATGGTCTCCTGCAGCGTCATGCCCTTGCCGAGGTTGGTGCCGAAGGTGTGGTTCCGCGAGAGCGGCGAGGAGCAGGTAGCCACCAGGTCGCCCAGGCCCGCGAGTCCGGAGAACGTGAGCGGGTCGGCGCCCATCGCGAGGCCGAGCCTGGTCGTCTCGGCGAGACCGCGCGTGATCAGCGACCCCTTGGCGTTGTCGCCGAGACCCATGCCGTCCGCGATGCCGACGGCGAGCCCGATGACGTTCTTCACCGCGCCGCCCAGCTCACAGCCGACGACATCGGTGTTGGTGTACGGGCGGAAGTACGGGGTGTGGCAGGCGGTCTGGAGCCGCTGGGCGACGGCCTCGTCGGTACAGGCGACCACCGAGGCGGCCGGCATCCGGGAGGCGATCTCCCGCGCCAGGTTGGGCCCGGTGACGACGGCGATACGGTCCTGCCCGACCTTGGCGACGTCCTCGATCACCTCGCTCATCCGCATGGCGGAACCGAGTTCGACGCCTTTCATGAGGGAGACGAGGACGGTGCCGGGGGCCAGCAGCCCGGTCCACTCGGCGAGGTTCGCCCGCAAGGTCTGCGAGGGGACGGCGAGGACGGTGAAGTCGGCGTCGGCGGCGGCCTCGGCGGGGTCCGCGGTGGCCCGCAGATTCTCCGGGAGTTCCACGCCGGGCAGGTAGTCCGGGTTGGTCCGGGTGGAGTTGACCGCGTCCGCGAGTTCGGGACGCCGCCCCCACAGAACGGTGTCGCATCCCGCGTCGGCGAGCACCATCCCGAAGGCCGTGCCCCATGAACCGGTGCCGAACACGGCCGCCTTGACCGGCTTGCTCACTTGCCCTGCCCCTCTTCCTGACGTTCCTGACGTTCCTGCCCCCGCAACGCCCCATTGTGCGGCTCGGACCGCTGGTGCTCGACCGCACGGGCGGTCCTGCGCCGCTGCTCGATCCGCTCCCGCTTCGGGTCGTACGGCGTCTCGGGCGCCTTCTCGCCGCGGATCTCCTCCAGCTGGCGGGTGACGGCGGCCATGATGACCTCCGTCGCGTCCTTCAGCAGGTCGGGGCTCATCTCCCGGCCGTAGAAGGCCGAGAGGTCCACGGGCGGGCCCGCGAGCACACGGTGGGTCTTGCGCGGCAGGATGCTGGGCTTCTTGGCGTACGGCGGCAGTAGTTCGTTGGCGCCCCACTGGGCGACCGGGATCACCGGGCACTTGGTCTGCAGGGCGACCCGCGCGGCACCGGTCTTGCCGGTCATCGGCCAGCCGTCCGGGTCTCGGGTGAGGGTGCCCTCGGGGTAGAAGGCGACGCACTCGCCGCGCTCCACGGCGTCGATCGCGGCCCGGAAGGCGCTCAGCGCGTCGGTGCTCTCGCGATAGACGGGGATCTGTCCGGTGCCACGCATGACGGCACCGATGAATCCCTTGCCGAAGAGACCGCTCTTCGCGAGAAAACGCGGAACCCGGCCGCTGTTGTACTGATAATGGGCGTACGCAAAGGGATCGACATGCGAATTGTGGTTCACGGCGGTGATAAATCCACCCTCGGCCGGAATGTTCTCCATTCCACGCCAGTCCCGCTTGATCAGCACCACCAGGGGTGGTTTGGCGATCACCGCGGCGAGGCGGTACCAGAAGCCGATTCTCCGGCGGGGCACGCGGACACCTTCCTCTAGGACTTCCCAGGGCCTGTTCCGGGGCCCGGAGCCGCACAAGTGTCGCCCCGGGCTGCCGGTCTGTCGAGAACACCGTACGCCCCGCCCTGCGACGGACCATTGCGCCCAGGTGACAATGGCGGCGACAAGAGAGGGGCGGAACCCGAGTGCAGTGGACCCTGGTCGTACCCGTGAAGCCCTTGGCGCGGGCCAAGAGCAGGCTCTCGGACACCGCGGCCGACGCGGTGCGCCCCGGGCTGGCGCTCGCCTTCGCCCAGGACACGGTGGCCGCGGCCCTGGCCGCCACGGCGGTCCACGGTGTGGTCGTGGTCACGGACGACCCGCTCGCCGCCCGTGAACTGGCGGCCCTCGGCGCCCGCACCGTCCCCGAGGATCCCCGGAACGGCTCCCCGGACGGCCTGAACGCCGCTCTGCGGCACGGAACGGCGGTCGTACGCGATGTACGCCCGCAAAGCCCCGTAGCGGCCCTTAACGCCGATCTGCCGGCCCTGCGCCCCGAGGAATTGACCCGTGTTCTGAACGCGGCCGCCGAATTCCCCCGCTCTTTCCTCCCGGACGCCGCCGGCACCGGCACCACCATGCTCGCCGCGACACCCGGCCATGACCTCTCCCCCGTCTTCGGCCCCGACTCCCGGCTGCGCCACCGCCGCTCCGGCGCCGTGGAACTCTCCCCCGCCGCCGTCGACTCCGTACGCCAGGACGTCGACACCGGCGACGACCTCCGCGCCGCCCTGGGTCTCGGGGTCGGCCCCCGTACGGCCGCCGCGGCCGCGCGCCTGCTGATCCCCGGCCAGTAGGCTGCGGCCATGCAGGCCACCGCGTACACCTACGACCCCGCCACCCGCACCGGCCAGGTCCTCCTGGACGACGGCACCCCGCTCCCCTTCGACACCCGGGCCTTCGACGCGGGCGCCCTGCGCCTGCTCCGCCCGGGCCAGCGCGTCCGCATCGAGACGGAGGGCGAGGGCGAAGCCCTGCACATCACGCTGATCACCCTGCAGACCTTCTGAACGAACTCTTACCCAGGGCCGCGCCCCGAAAGGGGCGCGGGGAACTGCGCGACCAGCCACACCCGACCCGCACCCGCCCTCTCACAGTTCTCGAACGACGGGTAGGCACTCCGCAATCCCCGATCCCCCAAGAACACGCCGCGGGCCGGGCTCCGAATAACAGGAGCCCGGCCCGGCGCGTGTGAGTGAGTACCCGACGCCCTATGCCTGACGCGCGGCCGTCTTCTTCGCGGTCGTCTTGCGAGCCGTCGACTTCTTGGCCGGCGCCTTCTTGGCGGTGGCCTTCTTGGCCGGCGCCTTCTTCGCGGCGGTCTTCTTCGCCGTCGCCGTGGTCTTCTTGGCGGTCGTCTTCTTCGCCGCCGCCGACTTGGTCGTGGCCTTCTTCGCGGTCGTCTTCTTCGCCGTGGTCTTCTTCGCGGCGGCCGTCGTCTTCTTGGCCGCGGCGGTGGTCTTGCGGGCGGTCGTCTTCTTGGCGGTGGTCTTCTTCGCCGCCGCCTTCTTGACGGTCGCCGAAGCGCCACCGCTCAGGCTGCCCTTGGGCGCCTTCTTGACCGCGACCTCGCCACCACGGGGAAGCTTCTTCGAACCGCTCACCAGGTCCTTGAAGCCCTGGCCCGCGCGGAACCGCGGCACCGAGGTCTTCTTGACCCGAACCCGCTCACCCGTCTGCGGGTTGCGGGCGTAACGGGCCGGCCGGTCGACCTTCTCGAAGGAACCGAAGCCGGTGACCGACACCCGGTCCCCGGCGACGACCGCGCGGACGATGGCGTCCAGAACGGCGTCGACCGCGTCGGCGGCCTGCTGACGCCCGCCGACCTTGTCCGCAATCGCTTCTACGAGCTGCGCCTTGTTCACGTCTTCCCCTTCGGAGACATCGCCAGAACGAAAGTGTTCAAGCTTTTTCGCACGTTAGGCAGATATATACCGCAAATCAAACACGAAACGGGCTTATCACCCTTGTGCCGCAACGAACTCGGCGGTCATGGAGTTCCGTCAGCGTTCCCCTGTGGGCATTCGCCCCTCGTCGAGGTCCGCCGTGAAGCTCTCCAGCCGCCTTGCCGCGTCGGCGAGATCGTGCTTGGCCACGGCCGTAATGACCAGCAGCTTCCGGGTCAGCGCCATGCGTACGCCCTCCGGGACTTGCAGTGCGCGCACTCTTGTGTGCGCTTCCTTGAGTTGGCCCGCGACCGCCGTATAGAGCTCGAGTTGGCCGTCGTGTTCCATGCACAGATTGTGCCATCTGGGGCGAGTTGTCGCCTGCGCAGGGGGCAACTGCCGTCTCCCGGGGGCCTTTCGGGTGCCCCCGGCGGATGCCGCACCATGGTGCGCGTACCCCGGCAATCACCTTTGTAACTAGGGGAGTTGAAACCTTTCTGCACATGACTTCGAAGGCCGCGGAACCCGGACATGGCGGTACCCCCAACCGTGCACGATTGGGGGTACCTGGGGGTGTCGCGGTGGCTGGAATCCGACTTGCGCGGGCCCCCGAGGGGGTGGCCCGCGCCGCCGGATCAGACCTTCAGCGTCCTCGGCTTGTACGAGGGCCGCTTGGCCTCGTACGCGGCGATGTCGGCCTCGTTCTGGAGGGTGATGGAGATGTCGTCCAGCCCGTTCAGCAGCCGCCAGCGGGAGTTCTCGTCCAGCTCGAAGGAGGCGGTGATGCCCTCGGCGCGCACCTCGCGGGCCTGAAGGTCGACGGTGATCTCGGCCTGCGGGTCCCTCTCGGCGAGCTCCTGCAGCGCGTCCACGATCTTCTGCTCCAGGACGACCGTGAGCAGGCCGTTCTTGAGCGAGTTGCCGCGGAAGATGTCGGCGAAGCGGGAGGAGATGACGGCCTTGAAGCCGTAGTTCTGCAGCGCCCACACGGCGTGCTCACGTGAGGAGCCGGTGCCGAAGTCGGGGCCGGCGACCAGGACCGTGGCGCCGTGGCGCTCGGGCTGGTTGAGGACGAAGGTCTCGTCCTTGCGCCAGGCCTCGAACAGTCCGTCCTCGAAGCCGTCCCTGGTCACCTTCTTGAGCCAGTGGGCGGGGATGATCTGGTCGGTGTCGACGTTGCTGCGGCGCAGCGGGACGGCCCGGCCGGTGTGTGTGGTGAATGCTTCCATGGCTGTTCAGACTCCAGCGGGCGCGGGGGCGGTGGCGTCGGTCAGGTCGGCGGGGGACGCCAGGTGGCCCAGGACGGCCGTGGCGGCGGCGACCTGCGGCGAGACCAGGTGGGTGCGGCCGCCCTTGCCCTGCCTGCCCTCGAAGTTGCGGTTGGAGGTGGACGCGGAGCGCTCACCGGGGGCCAGCTGGTCGGGGTTCATGCCCAGACACATCGAGCAGCCCGCGTGCCGCCATTCGGCGCCGGCCTCCTTGAAGACGATGTCCAGGCCCTCGGAGACGGCCTGCAGACCGACGCGCGCGGAGCCGGGGACGACCAGCATCCGTACGCCGTCGGCGACTTTGCGGCCCTTGATCAGCTCGGCGGCGGCGCGCAGGTCCTCGATGCGGCCGTTGGTGCACGAACCTACGAAGACGGTGTCCACGTTGATGGACTTCAGCGGCTGGCCGGCCTCCAACCCCATGTACTCCAGGGCCTTTTCGGCGGCGAGGCGCTCCGAGGCGTCCTCGTACGAAGCCGGGTCGGGGACGGACGCCGAAAGCGGGGCGCCCTGGCCGGGGTTGGTGCCCCAGGTGACGAACGGCGACAGGGCGGCGCCGTCGATGATCACCTCGGCGTCGAACTCGGCGTCCTCGTCCGTCTTCAGCGTCTTCCAGTACGCGACGGCCGCGTCCCAGTCCTCGCCCTCGGGGGCGTGCGGACGGCCCTTGAGGTAGTCGAAGGTGGTCTGGTCGGGGGCGATCATGCCCGCGCGGGCGCCGGCCTCGATCGACATGTTGCAGATGGTCATCCGGGCCTCCATCGAGAGTTTCTCGATGGCCGCGCCCCGGTACTCCAGGACATAGCCCTGGCCGCCGCCGGTGCCGATCTTGGCGATGATCGCCAGGATCAGGTCCTTGGCGGTGACGCCGTCGGCCAGCTCGCCCTCGACGGTGATGGCCATGGTCTTGGGGCGGACCAGCGGCAGGGTCTGGGTGGCCAGCACATGCTCCACCTGGGAGGTGCCGATACCGAAGGCCAGACCGCCGAAGGCGCCGTGCGTGGAGGTGTGGGAGTCGCCGCAGACGACGGTCATGCCCGGCTGGGTCAGACCCAGCTGCGGGCCGACGACGTGCACGACACCCTGCTCGACGTCGCCCAGCGGGTGCAGACGCACACCGAACTCGGCGGCGTTCGCGCGCAGCGTCTCCAGCTGGACGCGGGAGACCGGGTCCGCGATGGGCTTGTCGATGTCGAGGGTGGGGGTGTTGTGGTCCTCGGTCGCGATGGTCAGGTCGAGCCGGCGCACCGTGCGCCCGCTCTTGCGGAGACCGTCGAAGGCCTGGGGGCTGGTCACCTCGTGCAGCAGGTGCAGATCGATGAAGAGGAGGTCGGGCTCGCCCTCGGCGCGCCGGACGACATGGTCGTCCCAGACCTTCTCCGCGAGTGTCCTACCCATCGCTTTCCCTCCGGCCGGCTTGTCCGAGCGCCGGCCCAACTAGAGATATCGGAGGTGGCGAGCGCACGTACCCCTCGTATGAGCGCCGGCCGCCGGGCTCGTTGGTCCGCGAGCCGTTGTTCTGCTTCGTCGTGCTTCGTTCTGCTTCCAGAGTGGCAAGGTCCACGCGAAATTGAACTTGCGTTTCACAGAGTGAGACGCGAGTATCGTTGCATGGACAACAGTAGCGGCGTCGGCGTTCTGGACAAGGCGGCCCTGGTCCTGAGCGCTCTGGAGTCCGGTCCGGCCACCCTCGCGGGTCTGGTCGGCGCCACCGGACTCGCACGACCCACGGCCCACCGCCTGGCCGTGGCTCTGGAACACCACCGCATGGTGGCACGCGACATGCAGGGCCGATTCATCCTCGGCCCACGGCTGGCCGAGCTGGCCGCGGCCGCCGGCGAGGACCGCCTCCTCGCGACGGCGGGCCCGGTGCTCACCCACCTCCGCGACATCACGGGCGAGAGCGCGCAGCTCTATCGTCGGCAGGGCGACATGCGGATCTGCGTCGCCGCCGCGGAGCGGCTGTCGGGCCTTCGGGACACGGTCCCGGTCGGCTCGACCCTCACGATGAAAGCCGGTTCCTCGGCCCAGATCCTGATGGCCTGGGAGGAGCCGGAGCGGCTGCACCGCGGTCTTCAGGGCGCCCGCTTCACGGCCACCGCGCTCTCGGGTGTACGGCGCCGGGGCTGGGCCCAGTCCATCGGCGAGCGCGAGCCGGGCGTCGCCTCGGTCTCCGCCCCGGTGCGCGGCCCGTCGAACCGGGTCGTGGCCGCCGTCTCGGTCTCCGGCCCCATCGAGCGCCTCACCCGCCACCCCGGCCGTATGCACGCCCAGGCGGTCATCGACGCCGCGGGCCGCCTCTCGGAGGCCCTACGCCGCACCGGCTGACCAGCACCCCCGTCCACCCATGCGAGAAGGCCTGCCTCAACGCCGCGGCAGGCCTTTTCGCGTGGAGGGGCGCCCCTGATCTTCACGAGGGGGCGCCCCTGATCTTTTGGGGGCGCGGGGAACTGCGCGAACAACCACGACGCACCCGCACCCGCCCGACCACAGCTCCCCCAAGGCGACTAGGCGCTCACCCCCCGCCGGTGGGCGAACCGCTCCTTCGCCGACCTCCCCCGCTTTTCCAGCGGCAGCACCCCCGTGGCCGCCGCGAGCCCGAACGCCGGCATATCAGCGTAGATCGACTCATAGGACCCCTCCGGCACCACATACGTCTCGTGCCAGAGCCCCACATGCTGCCGCCCCTTCCCCTTCCGCTCCCTGCGGTTCATCGCGGCCCACGCCACGCGGTGGAACGCGTCGGGCGCGTGCGCGTACCCGTAGAGCTTCTCCTTGGACTCCCAGTACTGGACGACGTAGTACGTCCGCGGCGAGGCCGTCAGCAGCACGGCGTTGAGCAGCCCCCGGCCCGGGTCCTTGCGCAGTTCGCGCAGCATCCGCGGCATGGCCGAGAGCACGGGCCCCCAGTGGTGCACGGCCCAGAAGTGATTGATCCGCACGCCGATCAGCAGCACCACCACATCGCCCTCGGCGGCGGCGGTGGTACGGCCTGCGACGACCCGCTTTCCGAACATGTCTCCCCCTGGTTGGTGAGCGGCACTATCCGAGCCGCCATGCTTGGATAGTGACACTTACCAAGGAGAGGCGCAAGAGATATGCGGCTGGCGGAGCTGAGTGAACGCAGCGGGGTGTCCACCGCGACGATCAAGTACTACCTGCGCGAAGGGCTGTTGGCGCCCGGCCGGCAGATCAACGCGACGACGGCGGAGTACGACGAGGAGCATCTGCGGCGGCTGCGGCTGGTGCGGGCGTTGATCCAGGTGGGCAAGGTGCCGGTGGCGAACGCCCGGGAGGTGCTGAAGCACGTCGACGACGAGTCCCTGGGCCGTACGATCCGGCTGGGCGCGGCCCTGTGGGCGCTGCCCCAGGCCCCGGACCCGGACGAGGAGGATCCCGTCACGGTCGCCGCGACGGCCGAGGTGGACCGGCTGCTGCGGATGCTGGGCTGGGACTCGGCGCGGGAGACCGGCGCCCTCTCCCCCGTGCACCGCTCATTGGTCGCGCTGGTGGCGACGCTGCTGCGGCTCGGCTATCCGTGCGACGCCGAACTCATGCGCCCGTACGCCGAGTTGATGCACCAGGCGGCCGCGCGGGACCTGGACCGCCTGGAGAGCTACGCGTCCGACACGGAGAAGGTGGAGACGGCGGTCTCGTCGGCGGTGCTCTTCGAACCGGTGCTGCGTGCCCTGCACCGGCTGGCCCAGGAGGAGGAGTCGGCGCGGCGCTACGGGTACGAGTAGGCCGACGCCGACGAGAGCCTGGGAACGGCGAAGGCCCTCCACCGAAGTGAAGGGCCTTCTCTCTACGTACCCCCGACCGGATTCGAACCGGCGCTACCGCCTTGAGAGGGCGGCGTGCTAGGCCGCTACACAACGGGGGCGTGGAGCCTGCAGGCGTTTGAAACCAAACCGCCGCAGGTCCGAGCTGGTCTACCTGGACTCGAACCAAGACTAACTGAACCAGAATCAGTCGTGCTGCCAATTACACCATAGACCAATGTGGTTTAGACCAGTTCCGTACCCCCGACCGGATTCGAACCGGCGCTACCGCCTTGAGAGGGCGGCGTGCTAGGCCGCTACACAACGGGGGCCCTAGCGATCCTGCATCGATGGTGGTGGGAGCTACCCTGTCCACCTTCGCGGGAAGGATCTGTACCCCCGACCGGATTCGAACCGGCGCTACCGCCTTGAGAGGGCGGCGTGCTAGGCCGCTACACAACGGGGGCTTCGCGGAGTTGATCTCCGCCTGCAGATGAGCTCTGCGAGCTGGCCTACCTGGACTCGAACCAAGACTAACTGAACCAGAATCAGTCGTGCTGCCAATTACACCATAGGCCACTGGAACGCAAGCCCCTGTGGGGTTCTTGTTCTAGCTTGCTCCGTCGGTTCCGGCCTTTCGGCCCGCTCTCCGGCGGCGCAGGAAGAACATTACCCGAAGGTGGACGGCGCTCCAAAACGGGTATCCGAGCCGAGGATCGCGGGGAGTTCGGCGAGGGTGGCGATCCGGTGCGGCCCCACGGGCGGGTCGACGGTCGCGTAGAGGCCGCCGCGATCGATCCACACGGACAGCAGGCCCGCGTCGGCGGCGCCCCGGCCGTCGATCTCCGGGTGGTCGCCGACGTAGGCGACCTCGTGCGGCGGCAGTTCCAGCGCCTCGCAGGCGACGTGGAAGGCCTCGGCGGCCGGCTTGTGGACGCCCAGTTGCTCGGCGCACAGGACCGTCTCGAAGCGGTCCCAGACGCCGAGGGCGCGCAGCTTGCGTTCCTGGACGGGGAGGCTGGAGTTGGAGAGCACCGCGTGCCGGTGGCTGGCGGCGAGCGCGTCCAGGACGGGCAGCACGTCGGGGAAGAGCGACCAGGCCCGCTCGTAGTGGGCGACGTAGCGATCGAACCAGGCGTCGGCCTCGGCGTCGGTGAGGGGGCTGCCGTGGAAGTCCCGTACCCGGTCGCGGCGGATGGCCTCCCAGTCGCCCTCGCCCGCCGTGAACCGCCGCCAGTGCACGCTGCCCAGTTCGCGCCAGCGCGTGAGGGCCGCCTCGACGGAGTCGTGCCCGGGCAGCAGTCCCTCGGCGGTCAGATGGCCCCGCATACCGGTCCGATCGGCCGCGGTGTAGTCGAAAAGGGTGTCGTCGACGTCCCAGAGCACGGCCTTGATGTTCATGGTCCGACGGTAGCCCGCGATCGCCCGTCCTGTCCGGAGGACGGAGCAGGGAGCGCGAAGCACGCCAGGACGGCGGAGGGGCGGCACCCGGGCCCCCGGGTGCCGCCCCTCCGTAAGACGCGCCCGCGGGCGTTACGCCGCCAGCCTCGCCAGCGCCGCGTCGATCCTCGCCAGCGTCTTCTCCTTGCCCAGGATCTCCAGGGACTCGAAGAGAGGGAGGCCGACCGTGCGGCCGGTGACGGCTACGCGGACGGGGGCCTGGGCCTTGCCGAGCTTGAGGCCGTGGGCCTCGCCGGCGGCCAGGACGGCCTCCTTGAGGGACTCGGCGGAGGTCCAGTCGGCCGCCTCCAGCTTCTCGCGGGCCGTGCGCAGAAGGGCGTCGCTGCCCTCCTTCATCGCCTTCGTCCACGACGCCTCGTCCTCGACGGGCTCCGCCAGGAACAGGAAGTCGACGTTGTCCGTGATCTCCGAGAGGACCTTGAGGCGGGTCTGCGCGTGCGGGGCTACGGCCTCCCACTTGGCCGCGTCGAAGTCCTCGGGCGCCCAGGGGGCGAACGGGGCCTTCAGCCACGGGGCGCAGCGCTCGGTGAAGTCCTTCACATCCAGCAGCCGGATGTGGTCGGCGTTGATCGCCTCGGCCTTCTTCAGGTCGAAGCGGGCCGGGTTGGGGTTCACGTCGGCGATGTCGAAGGCGGCGACCATCTCCTCGATCGTGAAGATGTCCTGGTCGGCGGAGAGCGACCAGCCCAGCAGGGAGAGGTAGTTGAGCAGGCCCTCGGGGAGGAAGCCGCGCTCCCGGTAGAGGTTGAGGCTCGACTCCGGGTCGCGCTTGGAGAGCTTCTTGTTGCCCTCGCCCATCACGTACGGCAGGTGCCCGAAGGAGGGGATCTCCTTGGCGATGCCCAGGTCGATCAGCGCCTTGTAGAGGGCGATCTGGCGGGGCGTGGAGGAGAGCAGGTCCTCGCCACGCAGGACGTGGGTGATCTCCATGAGGGCGTCGTCGACGGGGTTGACGAGTGTGTAGAGCGGGGCGCCGTTGGCGCGGACGATGCCGTAGTCCGGGACGTTCTCCGGGGTGAAGGTCAGCTCGCCGCGGACCAGGTCCGTGAAGGTGATCGTCTCGTCGGGCATCCGGAAGCGGACGATCGGCTCGCGGCCCTCGGCCTCGTACCGGGCCTTCTGTTCCGGCGTGACCTCGCGGCACTTGCCGTCGTAGCCGGAGGGCTTGCCGGCGGCGCGGGCGGCGTCGCGGCGCTCCTCCAGCTCGGAGGCGGAGCAGTAGCAGTAGTAGGCGTGGCCGGCTTCCTTGAGCTTCTCGGCCACCTCCTTGTAGGTCTCCATGCGCTGCGACTGGCGGTACGGCGCGTGCGGGCCGCCGATCTCGGGGCCCTCGTCCCAGGTGAAGCCCAGCCAGCGCAGGGAGTCCAGGAGCTGCCCGTAGGACTCCTCGGAGTCGCGGGCCGCGTCGGTGTCCTCGATGCGGAAGACGAACGTGCCGCCGGTGTGGCGGGCGAACGCCCAGTTGAACAGGGCCGTACGGACCAGGCCCACATGGGGGTTGCCGGTCGGGGACGGACAGAAACGTACGCGGACGGAGCCGTTAGCCACGCTTGATCACCTTGTTGGTGAGAGTGCCGATGCCTTCGATGGTGACGGCGACCTCGTCGCCGACGTTGAGGGGGCCGACCCCTGCCGGGGTGCCCGTGAGGATCACGTCGCCGGGGAGCAGCGTCATGGCCTCGGTGATGTTGACGATCAGATCCTCGATGGAGTGGATCATCTCGCTCGTGCGGCCGAGCTGGCGCTGTCCGCCGTTGACGGTGAGCTGGATGGTCAGGTCGCCCGGGTCGAGGTCGGTCTCCACCCAGGGGCCCAGCGGGCAGGCGGTGTCGAAGCCCTTGGCCCGGGCCCACTGCTTCTCGCGCTTCTGGACGTCACGGGCGGTGACGTCGTTGGCGCAGGTGTAGCCGAAGATCACGTCCTTGACGCGTTCGCGCGGGACCTCGCGGCACAGCCGGCCGATGACGACGGCCAGCTCGGCCTCGTGGTGCACCTCCTGCGAGAAGGCCGGGTACTGGATCTCGTCGCCGGGGCCGATCACCGAGGTGGCCGGCTTGAAGAAGGCGAAGGGGGCGTCGGGGACCTCGTTGCCCAGTTCACGGGCGTGTTCGGCGTAGTTGCGGCCGAAGGCGACGACCTTGTTGGGGAGCACCGGCGGCAGCAGCCTGACCTTGTTGACCGGGACCTTCGTACCGGAGAGCTCGAAGTCCGCGAACGGGATGCCCTTGATGATGTCGAGGACGAGCTCGTCCGGCTTGTCGCCCTCGACCGCGCCGAAGGCTACGTTCCCGTCGATGGAGAACCTGGCGATGCGCACGGGTTGCTTGCGCCCCTTAACTGAGCTGGCTGGAGTCTGACGGTCCAGGCTAACGCGGGGCGGGGTGCCCGCCTCGCGTATTAAGGCCGCACACCCTCGGCGACAGACGTGTGAGGGGGCCACTCGGAGCGCCCCCGTATGGTGCGGCCTGTCCCACCGGACGCGGCACAGCGCCCTCGTGTGGGACAGGCACGCCGATCACTCAGGCCTTGCCCTCCTGGCTGCCCCCGAAGTCGCAGTCGTGACCGGCGCTGAGGTAGCCGTTGCCGCTGTTGGAGTAGTCGCTCTCCACACTGCCGCAAGCCAGCACCCACACAGTCGCCCCTTCGGGGATGTTCCACGGGTGCATGGTGTCCGTGATGTTGCATCCAGAGGTGTTGCGTATTGTTCTGAAATGCCACCCCTCACCCGACTTGTACCAAGTCAGCTGGGCCCAGACGGTGTCGCCGTCGCACTTTGAGTCATGGATGAGGAAATTGTCGCCGTTGGCTACGAAATACGCGTTTCCATCGCCGTTGCTCGCATACGAAAGGGGCGAGTTCGTGCCCGCACTGGCGGACGTGGCGGTGCCGATGACCAGGCACGCCGCCGCTGCGACCACGGCCGACAGGCGAAATCGAGACGCTACTTTCATCCCTAAGTATCCAATCTGGAGCATGCTGGG
Organism: Streptomyces sp. NPDC107538; assembly: GCF_055657445.1. Taxonomy (NCBI): domain Bacteria; kingdom Bacillati; phylum Actinomycetota; class Actinomycetes; order Kitasatosporales; family Streptomycetaceae; genus Streptomyces; species Streptomyces sp. NPDC107538. The sequence continues at coordinate 138,914 of NZ_JBVKAY010000017.1, forward strand.
AGTTTTGCGCACGAATGGCACGGATTACCTTATTGCGCAGAATGCATCTGCGCAGGCTTTCACATGCCGTACCGCGCGACCAAGGGATATGCATACGCGAAGGGGCGCCCGGCATGCACCGAGCGCCCCCTCGCGGAGTCCTCACCGGAATCCGCTGATTCTTCACAGGAACCGGCTTGAGCAGTCGGCCGATTCCGCGCGTACTTGAGCGTGCAACTACTCCGCCGTCTGGACCGGAACCGTCATCAGGACCGTCCGACGGGGGTTGGCGGTCACGGAGGGGAGGTCGACGGAGTGCTCCAGTTCCGGCGTGCGCAGGTCCTCGGCGTCGGCGAGGTGGGCCAGCGTCGTGCGCCGGGGGTTGGCTATCGTGCGGAACATCGTCGTCGTCTTCACTGTTGTCCTGGACCTCGTCGTGTACGGGCGCCGGGAGGGCCGCAAAGGCCGTCCCACTGGCGCGGGTTGTCGGATTCGCCATCCCTGTAAAGCGTCAGGCTAAACATCCGATTCCCGGGTCAAGTCGTGAAGAAGACATGATCGGCGTGTGAGTTTCCTCACTCAGTCATGGGCAAAACGGGCATTCCCGGCTATCAATGCGGCCCCACAAAACGGACATTGGCCACCTGAAGCCCCCATTCCGCTCCTGATCATGGCGACTGGGACACCCAGCTCACACCACGGGATCGCACCACTATGTCCGTAATAAACAGAAACACCTTCCACGCCTGGTGACGTGGTCCTCACATGCTGTCACAGTGAACAGACCGTTACCCATTGGCCTTGTTGGAGATCCGGCACTGTGCTGGAATTCCACGGACCGCCGCAGGATCGTGCCGGCGCGCAGGGGCGCAGAACAACAGCGCCTGGCGGCGGTGGAGGGGGAGCCAGCGCCGGTCACTCACGACCACCGATGGGGACGTATTCAGGGCGTCCCCGAAGACGCCGACACCGTCCCGCCGTTCACGCGGTGGGGCGCCTGGTCCAGAGGTTGCGACGCTAGTGCAGGGACGTTTCAAGAGGGATGGCAGCGCTTCGGCGGAGCCGGAGCCACACAACGGAGCCGGCAACGGTTCCTCCCCCCAGCACGCCCAGAACCCGGGTCCGGCGGAGATCGGCGACGGCGGGGAGCGCTCCGGGCGCCCCGGCGCGTCAGTTGCTCCCGTGCCGCCCGGGAAGCCCCAGGGCGGCCCCAACGGCGGCGGCGGTAGCGGCGGCTCCCGAATAGCCCTGCGCAACTGGCGCATCTCGACCCGTCTGGTGTCGCTGCTCGCGCTCCCGGTGGTGGCGGCGACCTCGCTCGGTGCCCTGCGCATCGGCGACAACGTGGACGACATCCAGCAGCTCGACAACATGCGGCTGCTCACCGACATGACCAAGCAGGCGACCGAGCTGGCCACCGCGCTCCAGAACGAGCGGGACGAGTCCGCCGGCCCCCTCGCGCACGGCGTGGACGCGAGCGACTACACGATCAAGGGCGCCCGCGAGAAGACCGACCTGGCCCGCATCCAGTTCACCGACGCGACCCAGGCCGCGGAGACCGCGAACACCACCGCGAAGATGCCCGGTGTCCGCGACAGCCTCGTCCGGGTCGTACGCGAGCTCTACAACCTGAGCAGCATCCGCAAGAACGCCTATGTGGACCCCACGAACTCCACTCAGACGGTCGAGGCCTACCACCGCCTGATCGACCAGCTGCTGGAGCTGTCCACGGACATGGCCGAGGCCACCAGCAACCCGGACATGATCAAGCGGACCCGTGCCCTGGCGGCGTTCTCCTCCGCCAAGGAGTACGCCTCCGTACAGCGCGCGGTGATCGCGGCGGCGCTGCCCGACTCCGACGACAAGGCCGGCGAGCTCTCCGAGAACGACCGGCTGTACGCCAACGCGGCGCTGGCGAACGAGGAGTCCGACCGCAGCACGTTCTCCGACATCTACGGCACCGGCGCCGAGGACGTGACCAAGCCGATCGACGACGCGAGTCCCACCGTCGAGGCTTCCGACGTCTACGCGGACCGGGTGCTTGCCAGCGCGGGCGGTCTGGGCGGGCAGGACAAGCGCTCGTACAAGGACTGGGTCGACGACTCCGGGGCCAAGATCGAGCGGATGAAGAAGATCGAGGGCTCGCTCCTCGAGGAGATGGAGCAGACCGCTCGTAATCTCCGCGCCGACGCCGAGCAAGAGGCGATCATCTCCGGTGCGCTCATCCTGCTCGTCCTCGGTGTCTCCCTGGTCGGCGCGTTCGTCGTGGCCCGGTCCATGATCCGCTCGCTGCGCCGGCTCCAGGACACGGCGACCAAGGTCGCCCAGGACCGGCTGCCCGAGCTGGTCAAGCAGCTGTCGGAGTCGGACCCGCAGGACGTCGACACCTCCGTCGAGTCGGTCGGTGTGCACTCCCGGGACGAGATCGGCCAGGTGGCCGCGGCCTTCGACGACGTGCACCGCGAGGCCGTCCGCCTCGCCGCCGAGCAGGCCCTGCTGCGGGGCAACGTCAACGCGATGTTCACCAACCTCTCGCGCCGCTCCCAGGGCCTCATCCAGCGTCAGCTGTCGCTCATCTCCGAACTGGAGTCCCGCGAGGCCGACCCGGACCAGCTGTCCTCCCTCTTCAAGCTCGACCACCTCGCCACCCGCATGCGCCGTAACGGTGAGAACCTCCTCGTCCTCGCCGGTGAGGAGCCCGGCCGCCGCTGGACCCGTCCGGTCCCGCTGGTCGACGTGCTCCGCGCCGCCGCGTCCGAGGTGGAGCAGTACGAGCGCATCGAGCTGGCCTCCGTGCCGACCACCGAAGTGGCCGGCCGTGTGGTCAACGACCTCGTGCACCTGCTCGCCGAGCTGCTGGAGAACGCCACCTCGTTCTCCTCGCCGCAGACCAAGGTCAAGGTCACCGGTCACGCGCTGCCCGACGGCCGCGTCCTGATCGAGATCCACGACACCGGTATCGGCCTCTCCCCCGAGGACCTCGCCGCGATCAACGAGCGGCTCGCCTCGCCGCCCACCGTGGACGTGTCGGTCTCCCGCCGCATGGGTCTGTTCGTGGTCGGCCGTCTGTCGCAGCGGCACGGCATCCGTATCCAGCTGCGCCCGTCCGACTCGGGCGGTACGACCGCGCTGGTCATGCTTCCCGTCGACGTGGCGCAGGGCAACAAGAAGCCCACCCCGGGCAAGCCCGGCCAGGGCGCTCCCTCCACCGGTGGCCCCGCCGCCGCGCAGGCCGCGGCCGGTGCCGCCGCCGCGCGTCGCCAGGCCGGCAACCAGTCCGGTCCGTCGCTCGGCGGCCCGTCCTCCGGTGGCGGTCTGCTCGGTGCCCCTCCGCAGCGTGGACAGGTCGGCGCGGGCCAGGGCCCGCGGGCCGCACTGCCCGGCAACCCCGGTGGTCCGGGCGGTTTCGGCAACCCCGGTGGTCCGCGTGGGCCGCAGGGTGGTCCGCCGGTGCCTCCGCAGGGCGGCCGGCCGCCGGCCGGTGCCGGCGGGTTCGGCGGCGGTCAGGCGCCGGGGGCCCCGCAGGGGCTGCAGGCCGCCGGGACCGGTGCGCCGAACGGCTTCGAGAGCTTCGACGACTCCGGACGCCAGGGCGGCTTCCCGGCCGGCGGCTCGGGTCTGCGCCCGGCCGGTGGCCCGGGTGACGCGGGTGCGGGCCGGCCCGGCGGGACCGACAACGGTCCGGGCGCCGTGCCGCCGAAGCAGGGCAAGGAACGTTCCGGCAGGCGCCGTCCGCAGCTGCCCGGCCGCGGTGGCGCACGCGCCGAACTGCCCGGTGGCAGCTCCTCCTCGCGGACGCCCAGCTGGAGCGACGACAACGCGCAGCCGCCCGTGCCGCGTGCCTCGCTGGACGCCCCGCGCGGCCACGAGGAGCAGCCGGACGTCACCGCGCCGATGCCGCGCGTCGACCCCGGCCAGGCTCCGGGTTCGCCCACCGACTTCCCGCGTTCCCCGGGTGCCGACTTCGACAGCCGGCGTCCCGGCGCGGGCACGCCCGCACCGCAGAACGGCACCGGGTCCTACGTCCGCTCCGACGTGTTCGGCGGGGCCGGTGCTCCGCCGGCGCCCACCGGTCCGTCCCGGGGCGCCCCGCAGGATCCGTCGTCCACCGGCCAGTTCCCCACGCAGGGCTACGACGGTTCCGGCACGGGCCAGTTCCCGGCGCCGGGCCGGCAGAACCCGCAGGACACCGGCCAGTTCGGGGTCCCGGGCCGGCAGAACCCGCAGGACACGGGACAGTTCGGTGCGCCCGGCCGGCAGAACGGCCAGGGCACCGGGCAGTTCAACGTGCCGGGTCGCCAGAACGGCCAGGACACCGGTCAGTTCGAGCGGCCGCAGGTGAACGAGGAGAGCTTCGGCGCCCCGCGCCCGCCGGTGCCGCCGCAGCGCCCCCCGGTGCCCCCGCAGCGCCCCGCGCGCCCGCAGGAGCCGGAGGCACTGCCCCCGGCGACGGGTCCGATCGACGGCCGTACGCCGCTGTACGACACGTTGGAGACCAACTGGTTCCACGGTCAGGGCGGGCAGAACGGCCAGCAGCAGAGCCACCAGCAGGGCGGCCACCAGCAGACCAACGGTTCCGCTCCGCAGGCGCCCACCGCGCCGGCTCCCCAGACTCCGGCCGCCCCCCAGCGTCCGGCGACACCCGCCGCGCCCGCTTCCCCCACCTGGCGCAGCACGCCCAACGACGACCTGGTCCGCCAGGCCGAACGAGCCCGTCAGCCTTCGGCGGGCGGGGTCACCACCTCCGGCCTGCCGCGCCGGGTCCCGCGCGCCAACCTCGTGCCGGGCACGGCTCAGCAGCAACAGCACCAAACCGGTCCGCAGGTCTCGCGTTCGCCTGACGACGTTCGCGGCCGGCTGACCAATCTCCGTCGGGGCATCGCGCAGGGTCGACAGGCCGGTACCGGCCAGACCGGCAGCTTCCCGAGCCCCACTCACCAGCAGGAGCGTTAGTTGAGCCAGATGAGCCAGGCGGCACAGAACCTCAACTGGTTGATCACCAACTTCGTGGACAACACCCCCGGGGTGTCCCACACCGTCGTCGTGTCCGCCGACGGTCTTCTTCTGGCGATGTCGGAAGGCTTCCCACGCGACCGCGCCGATCAGCTCGCGGCCGTCGCCTCCGGGCTCACCTCACTCACGGCCGGGGCCTCCCGGATCTTCGAGGGCGGGGACGTGGCCCAGACCGTGGTCGAGATGGAGCGCGGTTTCCTCTTCCTGATGTCCGTCTCCGACGGATCGTCTCTGGCCGTCCTCGCCCACCCCGAGTGCGACATCGGCCTGGTCGGTTACGAGATGGCACTGCTCGTCGACCGCGCGGGTGCCGTGCTCACGCCCGACCTGCGCGCCGAACTCCAAGGCAGTCTGCTCCACTGACGCCTGCGGATCCACAGAACTCACCACATCACCGTCCGGCCGTCACAGTCCCCCCACCGGCCCCCGTCAGACGGCACGACTGACCGACTTGCTGTCCCGCTCGGAGGATCAATGACCCCGCCCACCGCTCCTCACGATCCGTACGCAGAGCCGTACGGAGACGAGGGCGACCAGCCTCTGGTTCGGCCGTACGCCATGACCGGTGGCCGGACGCGGCCGCGATACCAGCTCGCCCTCGAGGCGCTGATCAGCACGACGGCAGACCCCGCGCACCTGATGGGGCTGCTCCCCGAGCACCAGCGGATCTGCCACCTGTGCCGCGAGGTGAAGTCGGTGGCCGAGGTGTCGGCCCTGCTGTCCATGCCGCTCGGTGTGGCACGGATCCTTGTCGCGGACCTCGCCGAGGCCGGACTCGTCGCGATCCACCAGCCCGGTGGCGACGAGAACGCCGGTGGCGCCCCGGACGTGACTCTGCTGGAAAGGGTGCTCAGTGGACTTCGGAAGCTCTGAATCGGGGCGGGCCACCACCTCGGCGAAGATCGTGGTGGCGGGTGGCTTCGGCGTGGGCAAGACCACGTTCGTCGGGGCCGTCTCGGAGATCAACCCGCTGCGTACCGAGGCCGTGATGACGTCCGCGTCCGCGGGCATCGACGACCTCACCCACACCGGGGACAAGACGACCACCACGGTCGCCATGGACTTCGGCCGCATCACCCTCGACCAGGACCTGATCCTGTACCTCTTCGGCACGCCGGGGCAGGATCGTTTCTGGTTCATGTGGGACGACCTGGTCCGCGGTGCGATCGGTGCCGTGGTGCTGGTGGACACCCGTCGTCTCGCCGACTGCTTCCCGGCCGTCGACTACTTCGAGAACAGCGGACTCCCCTTCGTCATCGCGCTCAACGGCTTCGACGGGCACCAGCCCTACTCGCCCGACGAGGTGCGCGAGGCACTGCAGATCGGGCCCGACACCCCGATCATCACGACGGACGCCCGCCACCGCGCGGACGCCAAGTCGGCCCTGATCACCCTGGTCGAGCACGCGCTCATGGCACGACTCCGCTAGGGCTTCAGGGACCGAAGTACCGCACCTGGGCCCAAAACAGGACCCAAGTCCACAACCTCATACGGCAGTTGTCGTAGTTACACCGGAGCCGGCTGTGTCCTTTGACACGGTCGGCCCCGGTGTTCATAACGTTTCGACAGAGAAATATGGTGGTACGACCACGCGTCGCGGTCGATCGGTGCCGCTGCGCTCACCATGGCCCCGCTTTTTGCCGGGGCTCGTTCTTTATGACCGTTTTATCTGGGACTTACATCACGCGGAATCGTTGCCTCCCAGTGTTTGGAAGTCCTCAGCGTGACGTGCTGGAATGCCTGAACTGCCCATTAGTCAAAGACGTACTAGGGCGTGGAGTCACCCGCGGCACGACGTAGGTGCCGGCGCCGAGAGGTTGTTGGTCGAGTGAGGCGAAGCAAGAAAGGTCCCGAGCCGTCGGCGCGGGGCAACTTCACCCCGCCGCCGCGCGGAGCGGCACCCGCACAAGTGACCGGTCCGGAGCCGACGGCAGCTCCCGCAGCCAGCGGCAGTCGTCTCTCCCCCCGCAACTGGCGTGTACCCACTCGCCTGAACGCGATCCTCCTCATACCCGTGCTGGTCGGCCTGGTCATGGGCGGCTTCCAGGTGAAGGGTTCGATCGACACCTGGCAGGAGGCCCGGGACGCCGAGAAGGTGGCCAAGATCGTGGCCGCCGCCGGTGTCTACGCCGAGGCGCTGCTCAACGAGCGTGACCTCACCGCCCAGCCGCTGCTGGAGGGCAACCGCGACAGCGAGGTCGTCAAGGACGCCCGCGCCTTCACCGACGAGAAGGCGGACGCCTTCCACGCGGAGGTCGTCGGGATGCCCGCCGGGCAGGGCCTGGAGCGCCGTCTGCGTCTGGTGGAAGAGGCCGAGCCTGCGCTGGAGAAGCTCCGGCAGACCGCCTACACCCGGGCCGCGGACCCGGTACAGACCGAAGAGGGCTACGTCACCGTCGAGCACCTCCTGGCGGAGTTCTCCAACGAGCTCGGCCTGGGTACCGGCAACATCACCGCGTACGGCCGTACGGTCTACGCGGTCACGCTCGCCAAGGGCGCCGCCTCGCTGCAGCGCGCCATCGGCACCCACCTGCTGATCCGGCGCAGCGAGGACCAGCAGGTCTTCCGTCAGCAGGTCACCGCGTTCACCTCGTACGCCTACCTGGAGAACATCGCCGTTCAGGAGTACATCTCCGGTGGCACCGAGGCCGACGCCGCGCGGCTCGAGTCCGTCATGGCGCAGAAGACCGAAGAGGGCAAGAAGCAGGCGGCCGAGGCCGCCGCGAAGGACCCCGACTACGTCGCGCCGCCGGACACCATGCTGAAGATGATCCAGGCGATCGGCAGCGGTGCCTCCCCCGAGGACCTCGCCAAGCAGGGAGTCACCTACCAGAACTGGATGGCGGCCTCCACGCTGAAGTTCGAGGGCTACAGCGAGGTCGAGACCGAGCTGATCAACCGTGCGGTGGACGAGGCCGGCCAGATCGCCTCCGACGCCCAGCGCGACGCCTACGTCAACGGCGCCATCGTCATCGTCGCCCTGCTCGCCGCGTTCATCCTCGCCGGGATCATGGCCCGCCAGATGAGCCGCTCGATGCGCCAGCTGCGCAACGCCGCCTTCGGCATCGCCGAGCAGCGCCTGCCGATGCTGGTCGACCAGCTCTCGCGCACCGACCCCGGCCGGGTCGACACCCGGGTCGCACCGATCCCGATCACCTCCACGGACGAGATCGGCGAGGTCGCCCGCGCCTTCGACCAGGTCCACCGCGAGGCCGTCCGGCTCGCCGCCGAGCAGGCCCTGCTGCGGGGCAACATCAACGCGATCTTCACCAACCTGTCGCGCCGCAACCAGTCGCTGATCGAGGGCCAGCTGACCCTCATCACCGACCTGGAGAACAACGAGGCCGACCCGGACCAGCTGGAGAACCTCTTCAAGCTGGACCACCTGGCCACCCGTATGCGCCGCAACGGCGAGAACCTCCTGGTCCTCGCCGGCGAGGAGCCCGGCCGCCGCTGGGACCAGCCGGTCCCGCTGATCGACGTGCTGCGCGCCGCCTCCTCCGAGGTGGAGCAGTACGAGCGCATCGAGCTCTCCGGCGTCCCGGAGGCCGAGATCCACGGCCGCGCCGTGACCGACCTCGTGCACCTGCTCGCCGAGCTGCTGGAGAACGCCACCACGTTCTCCTCCCCGCAGACCAAGGTCCGCGTCACCGCGACCCGTCTCCCCGACGGCCGCGTGATGATCGAGATCCACGACAAGGGCATCGGCCTCACCGCCGAGGACTTCGCGGACATCAACCACAAGCTGGCCAACCCGCCGACCGTGGACGCCGCGATCTCGCAGCGCATGGGTCTGTTCGTGGTCGGCCGGCTGTCCGACCGGCACGGCATCCGGGTCCAGCTCCGCCCCTCGGGCGAGCAGGCCGGTACGACCTCGCTGGTCATGCTCCCGGATGTCATCACCCATGGTGGCGGTGGCGAGCAGCAGCAGCCGGCGGCCGACCAGTTCACGGTCTCGCAGATCATCCCGGAGCAGCAGCACGCCTTCCAGCAGCCGGGCCTGGCCCCGATGCGGACCGCCGCCGAACTGGGCTTCGACGACAGCCGCTACGAGGTCCCGGACGACATCCGGGACCTGGACCCCGTCGGCCGCTCCCTGATACGCGACGAGCGCCGCGCGGCCCTGGAGGCCCAGACCCACCAGAACCCGCAGCTGCCCCCGGGCGGCGAGGCGCCGCGCTACGGCGACGACTTCCGGTCGCCCGAGCCGTCCTACGACAACGGCGCGACCGCGTACGTGGACCCGCAGCGGTCGTACGACCAGCAGACGGCGTACGAGGGGCAGCAGCAGCCGTCGTACGACGAGGCGTACTTCGGCCAGGGCAACGGCGTGCCGAACGGCAACGGGCCGCTGCCGGGCGGGAACGACACGTTCGGCGCTACCGGCGGTTACCCCGAGCCCGCCTATGCGGAGCCCGTCCAGGAGGACCACGCGGCGGCCGCCGCGACGGCCCCGGAGACGTACACGGGCTTCGAAGAGCAGTCCTATCAGGACGACTGGCCGCAGCAGCAGGACTACCAGAGCTCGTACCGCTCCGAGTACGCTCCGGAACCGGAATCTGCGCAGGCCGCTGACGTGAAGGAGCCGGACCGCGTAGGCTTCGACCGTCCGGGACCCACCCCTTCCGCCGGCCACGCGCTGACCGACGCCGGCCTGCCCCGCCGCGGTTCCACCGCGAGTGCGGGCGGCACGAGCGCGGGCGCCGTGAACGGACGGCAGGAAGTGGCCCAGGACCAGCCGACGGCCGGGGGACCGAACGGCGACTGGCGCTCGGCCAACGACGAGCGCTGGCAGCAGGCCTCCCAGCTGAAGAAGCCCAAGGCGGGCGGGGTCACCTCCTCCGGCCTGCCGAGGCGGGTGCCCAAGGCCAACCTGGTCGAGGGAGCCGCCACGACGACCCCGCAGGGAGGTCCACAGATCTCCCGCGCTCCCGAGGACGTCCGGGGCAGGCTGAGCAACCTGCGCCGGGGTGTCCAGCGTGGGCGCAACGCAGGCAGTGAAACGAACGGCCAGGCCACTAGAAATCAGCACAGTGGTCCTGACAGCACCTACAACCAGGAGCGTTAGTGTGAGCCCGATGAGCCAGGCGGCACAGAACCTGAACTGGTTGATCACCAATTTCGTGGACAACACCCCCGGGGTGTCGCACACGGTGGTGGTCTCCGCCGACGGACTCCTTCTGGCGATGTCCGAAGGGTTTCCCCGCGACCGTGCCGACCAGCTGGCGGCCGTCGCGTCGGGTCTGACCTCTCTGACCGCGGGTGCCTCCCGCATCTTCGAAGGTGGCAGCGTCAATCAGACGGTTGTGGAGATGGAGCGGGGATTCCTGTTCATCATGTCCGTATCCGACGGTTCGTCGCTCGCCGTTCTCGCACATCCGGAAGCCGACATCGGCCTCATCGGGTACGAGATGGCACTTCTGGTGGACCGTGCCGGTTCGGTCCTGACGCCCGATCTTCGTGCGGAGCTCCAGGGCAGCCTGCTCAACTAACAGTCAGACGGTGCGTTTTGACGTCCCGGGGCCGTAAGGTTTCGGGACGCGGCTTCCAATGAGCCATGGATGCCAGCACAGTCGGAGGAGGAGAGAACGTGGCAACACCCCCAGGCGGTTCATCGTCGGGCAACTGGTCCTACCCTGGCCAGGGGCCGGGCCAGGGTGACCAGAACCGGTACAACTTCCCCTCCGCACCGAGCCGCCAGCAGCCGTACGCACCGCAGGGCCCCGGGCCCTCGCCGTACGACCAGCCGCCGGCGCCGCGCATCCAGCCCGTGCAGCCGCAACGCCGCACCCCTGAGCCGTCGCCCGCGGGGGCGGCGACCAACCCCCTGGTGCGCCCGTACGCCATGACGGGCGGCCGCACCAGGCCGCGTTACCAGCTCGCCATCGAGGCGCTGGTGCACACCACCGCGCAGCCGCATCAGATGCAGGGCCAGTTGCCCGAGCATCAGCGGATCTGCAACCTCTGCCGAGAGATCAAGTCGGTCGCCGAGATCTCGGCGCTCCTGACCATCCCCCTCGGCGTGGCCAGGATCCTCGTCGCCGACTTGGCGGAGGCGGGCCTGGTCGCCATTCATCAGCCCGGCGGCGACGAGAGCGCCGGCGGCCAGCCAGACGTGACACTGCTCGAAAGGGTGCTCAGTGGACTTCGCAAGCTCTAGCGGCGGTCCTTCCCGCTCCACCACCTCAGCGAAGATCGTGGTGGCGGGTGGCTTCGGCGTGGGCAAGACCACGTTCGTCGGGGCCGTCTCGGAGATCAACCCGCTGCGTACCGAGGCCGTGATGACGTCCGCGTCCGCGGGCATCGACGACCTCACCCACACCGGGGACAAGACGACCACCACGGTCGCCATGGACTTCGGCCGCATCACCCTCGACCAGGACCTGATCCTGTACCTGTTCGGCACCCCCGGTCAGGACCGCTTCTGGTTCATGTGGGACGACCTCGTGCGGGGCGCGATCGGCGCGATCGTGCTGGTGGACACCCGTCGTCTCGCCGACTGCTTCCCGGCCGTCGACTACTTCGAGAACAGCGGACTCCCCTTCGTCATCGCCCTGAACGGCTTCGACGGCCAGCAGCCGTACAACCCGGACGAGGTCCGGGAAGCCCTGCAGATCGGTCCGGACACTCCGATCATCACGACGGACGCGCGGCATCGGTCCGATGCGAAGTCGGCGCTGATCACGTTGGTCGAGCACGCGCTGATGGCCCGCCTGCGCTAGGCCCGCGGCGCTCGGCCGAGTACGAAAGGGGACCCCCTCCTGGTTCTGGGAGGGGGTCCCCTTCGTCGTGGGTCGGCTGCGGCCCGGTGGGGCTTCTCGCGCAGTTCCCCGCGCCCCTGAAAAGCAGGGGGCTATGCCCCATGCCTTTCAGACCCGGCCCCTGGTCGCCTTTCAGGGCTGCGGGGGCCTGGGTCTTTTAGGGGCGCGGGGAACTGCGCGACCAGCCCCCACCGGCCCGCAGCCGACGCACGACGAAGGGGCCCCCTCCATTCGGAGAGGGCCCCTTCAAAGAACAAGGCTCAGCGCCAGCTGTGCGGCGCCCTAAAGCCAGGCTCGCGCTCCAGGCGCCGCCACCCCGCGCGGAGGCGGCCGCGGTGGACCGGGTCGGCCTCGGGCTGGGCGGCGGCGCGGGCGAGCAGCAGCGCGGTGATCGCGGCCACTTCCTCGGGCTCGGCGTGGCCCTTCTCGACGCGAATATCAGGCAGCTTCATGGGTGTCAGTCTCCGTGAGAGAGGTTTCCGCAGAGGGACCGCGAAGGAACCGTCGGGTTACTGCGGCGGGTTGCCGTGCTTGCGGGACGGCAGGTCCGCGTGCTTGGTGTGGAGCATCGCCAGCGAGCGGATGAGGACCGCGCGGGTGTCCGCGGGGTCGATCACGTCGTCCACGAGACCGCGCTCGGCTGCGTAGTACGGGTGCATCAGCTCGGCCTTGTACTCCTTGACCATCCGGACCCGCATCGCCTCGGGGTCCTCGGCCTCGGCGATCTGCCGCCGGAAGATGACGTTGGCGGCACCCTCGGCGCCCATGACGGCGATCTCGTTGGTCGGCCACGCGTACGTGAGGTCCGCACCGATGGACTGGCTGTCCATGACGATGTAGGCACCTCCGTACGCCTTGCGCAGGATCAGGGAGATCCGGGGAACGGTCGCGTTGCAGTAGGCGTAGAGCAGCTTCGCGCCGTGGCGGATGATTCCGCCGTGCTCCTGGTCCACTCCCGGGAGGAAGCCGGGGACATCCAGCAGCGTGATGATCGGGATGTTAAAAGCATCACACATCTGGACAAAGCGTGCAGCTTTTTCGGAGGCCTCGATGTCCAGGACGCCCGCGAGGGACTGCGGCTGGTTGGCGACGATGCCGACCACCTGGCCGTCGAGCCGGCCGAGGGCGCAGATGATGTTGCGGGCCCAGCGCTCGTGGACCTCCAGGTAGTCGCCGTCGTCGACGATCTCCTCGATGACCTTGGTCATGTCGTACGGCCGGTTGCCGTCGGCCGGGACCAGGTCGAGCAGGACGTCGCCGCGGCGGTCCACCGGGTCGGAGGCCTCGGCGCGCGGCGGGTTCTCGCGGTTGTTCTGCGGCAGCATCGACAGGAGGTAGCGCACCTCGGCGATGCAGGTCTCCTCGTCGTCGTACGCGAAGTGCGCGACGCCGGAGGTCTCGGCGTGCACGTCCGCGCCGCCGAGGCCGTTCTGGGTGATCTCCTCGCCGGTGACCGCCTTGACGACGTCCGGGCCGGTGATGAACATCTGCGAGGTCTCGCGGACCATGAAGACGAAGTCCGTGAGGGCGGGTGAGTAGGCCGCGCCGCCGGCGCAGGGGCCCAGCATGACCGAGATCTGGGGGATGACGCCGGACGCCCGGGTGTTGCGCTGGAAGATGCCGCCGTAGCCGGCCAGCGCCGAGACGCCCTCCTGGATACGGGCGCCCGCGCCGTCGTTCAGCGAGACCAGCGGGGCCCCGGCCGCGATGGCCATGTCCATGATCTTGTGGATCTTCGTGGCGTGGGCCTCGCCCAGCGCGCCGCCGAAGATGCGGAAGTCATGGGCGTAGACGAAGACCGTGCGGCCCTCCACCGTGCCCCAGCCGGTGACGACACCGTCGGTGTACGGCTTCTTGGCCTCCAGACCGAATCCGGTGGCCCGGTGCCGGCGCAGCTGCTCGACCTCGTTGAATGAGCCCGGGTCCAGCAGCAGCTCGATGCGCTCCCGGGAGGTCAGCTTGCCCTTGGCATGCTGCGCCTCGGTCGCCTTCTCGCTGGGGCCGGCCAACGCCTGGGCACGAATCTCGTGCAGTTCGGCCACTCGCCCGCGCGCGTCCGTCGGCTCACCCGGTGCCTCATCCAAAACGGTCATGTAGTGACCATACGAAGCCGAGCGAGGAAAGCGGTCCGTCGACTCCGTACAGTCTCCGGCGTGTTTTCCTGGTACCCCTGAACAGAACCTCGTCGGCATGCAGCCGAACCGACTGCTCAGGGGGTGTGGGGCTTGTAGGGGTCACACAAAGGCGGGTCGGGCCACTCAGGGGAGAGTCAGGTCACAGGTGTGGGTGGCGCAGGCCGTGCCGGGGGTGACGCGGAGGCGCAGCCGGCCGGGGGCCGACTCCCGCACCTCCACCGGGTCGTCCGCCCGCACCACCGTACGGAACGGGCCGCTCCAGATGATCTCCACCGGCTCGCCGGTGCGCGGTGGTTCGCTCACGCAGAGGGTAGCGGTCCTCCCCCGGCGGCGGACCAGCACGCTCGCCCCGGCGGACGCGGTGAGCGGGCCGACCGTGCCGGACCGCCAGAAGTTGGCGGCGAGCAGCCCGAGCGAGGGGATGTGGACGGCCTGGCAGGCGCTGTCGTTGGCGAGGATCGACAACCAGCGCCGGTCGGCGGCACGGGCCTCGACGGCGTGGCGGGAGGCGCCGGGCATGAGCAGATAGGCGTAGCCGGCGTTCACCGGATCGGTGCCGTGGTCCAGCCAGAGGGTCTGCCGGCGCCGGGTCCGGCGCTCGCTCGTACCGCCGGTGTTGATGTCGGACCAGGCGCCGGTGCGGTCCTCGCGGAGGGTGCGCAGGGCGCCGTTCGACGGGTCCGCGGACAGGACCCAGCCCCCGTGGCCCTCCAGGTGCGCCCAGTGCCGGCCGCGTACGAGCGGCTGGGGAGCGGCACCGCCGCTCTCCCCCAGGTTCCGGTTGTCGACCACCGTCTCCACCGGCACGCCGTCCGCGCAGCTGATGCCCGCCCCCAGGCAGATGACGGCGTCCTCGACGCAGAACCACGACTTGTGGGCGACGAGCGTGGAGCCGAGCCCCTTCAGGTGCTGGCCGATCGCCGCGTACTCGCCGTCCGTGGTGCCGCCGACCCAGCGGACGTCGGGTTTCGGCGCACCCCATTCGCCGCCTTCCCGGTCGGCGAGCCGTCGGGTGGAGACGGTGGTGCCCGGGAGCCGGTACCAGTCGACGGTGGGCCAGAACCAGTTCGTGTACTGGTCGCCGTGGCCTTCGGTCCACCAGAGGGTCAGGCCCGCGCCCGTGTGCCAGCCGCGCGGGTTCTCGCCGTTGCCGCATTCGTAGTGGGCGATGCGGTCGGAGGCCATGGCGATGGTGGCCGTGAAGGCCGGGCGGCGGTGGACGGCCCGGTCCATGGCGGGGAAGAGCCGGTGCCCGACGGGCTCGGGCGCGGCGGCGACCGGGGAGGCGGCGACGGCGTGCAGCCGGGCGAGATCGGCGACGCCGAACTGCCGTGCCGTGAGGACCGGGGTCACCGTGTCGCGTTCGATCCAGCCCTTGATCCGTCCGTGCCACCGCTCGCGCTCGGCGGCGGTGGCGCCGAGCGCGAGCAGGGCGATCGCGGCGATGATCCCCTGGCCGTGGAAGTGGTCGCTCCGCAGGATGTGCCGGTCGTCGCCCTTGAGGTAACCCCGACTGATGGCACGGCCGTTGACGCTGTCCATCACCAGCCCGTCGTGGATGAGCGGGGCGTACGCCCTCTCCACACTGTCCAGGACGATCTGCCGGTCGGGGTCGGTCACCGCCCAGCTCGACCCGGCCAGCAGCGCGAAGAGCCGGCCCAGCCCGTCGAGCAGGACCTGCCCGTACGTCCCCGAGTAGGCGACCCAGGTGTGCTGCACGAACGAGCCGTCGGCGTACAGGCCGTCCCCTCGGGTGACGTACGGGAAGACGGGTGAGAGGGCGTCCCGGGCGAGGGCGATCTTCTCGGGGGCGCGGCCGACGATGCCGCGCAGGGCCACGGACCGGCAGAGGTCGACGCGGTTGGCGCCGGTGGAGGTGCCGGTGTAGTCGCGGAGCATCGCGTCGGGGATGAAGTGGTCGACCGCCGCGCAGGCGTCGGCGCGCCGGGCGGGCGTGAGGTCGTCGTGGAGGGCGGTGACGATGTCCAGCAGGAGGCGGGGGCTGCCGATCTGCCACTCCCACCAGTTGCCGTAGCGGGTGGTCGAGGGGTTGTACACGGTCGCGGTGAGGTGGTCGAGGCCGCGCACGATGTCGGCGAGGAGGGCGGGGTCGCCGGTCGAGCCGGTGCCCGACTGTGCGTAGGCCTGGGCCATCGTCCACAGGCGGCTGTAGCTCTGGGTGATGCCGGCGGGCGGGTCGAAGGGGTGGCCCGGCCAGAGGGAGTCGGCGGTGGGGGCCATGGCCGCGCGGAAGGCGTGGGCGAGGTCGCCGGTCTCGCGGAGCCGGCTCGCGTAGGGCTCGGCGGCGGGGTCGTAGCCGGTGCCGAGCGTGAGGGCCGACCAGCGGCGGCGGAGGGTGTCGTACTCGTCGTCGGCCGCGTGCGCGGTGGGGGTGACGGTGGTCGCGGCGGCCAGGGCCGAGGCGAGGAGCAGGACGGTACGGCGCGTGGGGGTCATGCCCATGCCGTGTATCACCTGGGCGTCGCCGGATCAACAATGCGTGACACAATGATCACCGAATCGACACGGTTGAAACTTGAACGGAATAGGTCTACGGTAGGCCGTGTTCAGTTCGTTGAACGTTGAACGACATCACTCAAGGAGTACGTCATGGGCATCTTCGGCCGCACCACCACGACCACCGGGACCGACTCCGCCGCCGTCTCCGCGGTGAACCCGGAGTTGGCCGCGCTGACCGGTGACTACACGATCGACGCGTCGCACACCACGATCGGCTTCACCGCCCGCCACGCCATGGTCACCAACGTCAAGGGCGGTTTCCTCGACTTCTCCGGCAGCCTGCACCTGGACGGCTCGGACCCGTCCCGGTCCACCGCCTCCATCGACGTCACGATGGACAGCATCGACACCGGCAACGCCGACCGTGACGGTCACCTGAAGAGCGCGGACTTCTTCAAGACGGAGGAGTTCCCGACGATGACCTTCCGCTCGACCGCGGCGGAGGCCCTGGGCGGCGACGACTACCGCATCACCGGCGACCTCTCCATCCTCGGCACGACCAGGCCGCTCACCATCGACCTGGAGTTCAACGGCGCCGCCAAGGACCCGTTCGGCAACGAGCGCGTCGGCTTCGAGGGCAAGGCGGAGATCCTGCGCTCCGAGTGGGGCCTCACCTGGAACGCGGCGCTGGAGACCGGCGGCGTCCTGGTCTCGGACAAGATCAAGCTGACCTTCGACATCTCGGCGATCCGCAACGCGTGAACCGCCCGGCGGCGACACCGAGCCGTTCCGCCGCCTCCCCTTGAGCACACCCGCCCTCCGACTCCCCGTATCAGGAGGGCGGGTGCTCGGCGTGTCCGGAGGTCTGCTCCAGCCTCGCCACCGCCGCCGCCACCTGGGCCGCCAGGCTCCGTGGGGTGCGGGCCCGCAGCACCCCGAGCATGGCGAGGTACCGCTCCGTCCTGCCGAGCCCGTCGAAGGCCGCCTTCGCACGGGGGTTGCGCTCCAGTGCGGCTTCGAGCGCCTCGGGGACGGCGGCCTCTTTCTGCGACTCGTATGCCGCCGCCCACCGCCCGTCCGCCTTCGCGGCGGCCACCTCCGCGAGGCCACCGGGCCGCATGCGTCCGGCGGCTCTCAACTCCGCCACGCGGCGGACGTTCACCCTCGACCAGTCGCCGCCCGGCCGGCGCGGAGAGATCCGCTGGAAGAAGTACGCCTCGTCGAGGCGCCGTCGGGTGCCCGTGATCCAGCCGTGGCAGAGGGCGACGTCGTTGACCTCACCGGCGGTGACGGAACGCAGCCCGCTCCCCTTCTTGGCGACCTTGACCCAGAGACCCCCGGAGGGCGGCGCGGGGTGCGCTCCCAGCCAGGCGTCGAGATGGTCGGCGTCGGGGAACGCGTGCGGTGCGGAGCCTTCGGGGGTGGTCATGCTCCGCACGGTAGCGAGGCAGTAGGCCGGATCCTGTCCTAGTGAGGCTGGCTGGTTCACGCCTCTTGTGTGGAGGCTTTCGGCGTTCTCATAATCTCGCAACAGAAATTGACCTGGGCATGCCATCAAGGGTGATTTCCTGTCGCCTCATTGGCATGCCTGCGTCATGTCTGCGCTTCGGTTCTTCGAGTCATCGCACGAGTCATCGCATGTCAACCCCCCACGGAAGGCATCACGTTGAAGCGACTCATCACCGCTCTGAAGAGATGTGCGGTTGTCGGTGCCGCCGCGCTCGCGATCGCCAGTCTGCAGCCCGTATCGGCGGCCGAGGCCGCGCCGGCGCCGGTGGTCGGCGGAACGCGGGCCGCGCAGGGCGAGTTCCCGTTCATGGTCCGGTTGTCGATGGGCTGTGGCGGCGCGCTGTACACACAGCAGATCGTGCTGACGGCCGCGCACTGTGTCGGCGCGACCGGCAACAACACCAGCATCACGGCCACGGCCGGTGTCGTGGACCTCCAGTCCACCAGCGGCCGGGTCCAGGTCCGCTCGACCAAGGTGTACCGGGCCCCGGGCTACAACGGCACCGGCAAGGACTGGGCGCTCATCAAGCTCGCCTCACCCATCAACCTCCCGACGCTGAAGATCGCCACGACCACCGCGTACAACACCGGCACCTTCACGGTCGCCGGCTGGGGCGCGGCCGTCCAGGGCGGCGCCCAGCAGCGGTACATGCTCAAGGCCACCGTGCCGTTCGTGAGCGACGCGACCTGCCGTTCCTACAGCGGCTACAGCGGGCTCGTCGCGGGTGAGGAGATCTGCGCCGGGTTCGCGGCGGGCGGCGTCGACACCTGCCAGGGCGACTCCGGCGGTCCGATGTTCCGCCGGGACAACGCCAACGCATGGGTCCAGGTCGGCATCGTCAGCTGGGGCATAGGGTGCGCTCAGCCCAACGCCCCCGGTGTCTACACCGAGGTGTCCACCTTCGCGTCCCAGATCGCGGCGGGAGCGGCCACGCTCTGAGCGAGGTCCCGCACCCGCTCTCGTACGACGTCCACGGGCCCGGCGGCTCCCAGCGCCGGGCCCGTGCCCGTTTCCGTTCCGAGCCGGGGCCCGGTGTGTTCAGAAGCCGCCGCCGAAGTCCCCGCCGCCACCGAAATCGCCGCCCCCGCCGAAGTCTCCGCCGCCGAAACCGCCGGTGAAGTCGTCGGTGTTGAAGTCGCCGCCCGAGACGTCGCCGCCGCCGTAGCCGGAGGCCGCGCCGAAGTCGCCGTAGCCGGAGCCGTACATGGCGGCGTAGGACGGGGTGGCCATCATGCTGCCGAGCAGGGTGCCGACGAGGAGGCCGGGGAGGAGGCCGCCGCCGTAGTAGCCGCCCGCCCAGGGGCCGTAGGCCGGGCCCGCGTCCCAGTAGGGGCGGCGGCCGCCGGAGGCCGTCTCCACCTCGCGGATCATGGGGTCCTGCCCGCCGGCGAGCCGAGCCCGGTCGGCGGCGCAGACCGGGACCTCGCGCTCGGTGCCGGTGCCCGGGGTCCACGGGGCGTCCGCGACGGACGGGCCGTGGCGGGGGTCGAAGAAGCAGGGGGCCCGGCGTTCGGGGAGGGGGAGGCCCTGTCTGCGGGCCGCGAGCTGGGTGAGGGAGAAACGGCCGTCCTCCAGGGTCTGGGTGACCGCGCGGACCTCCTCGGGGCGGGTGGCCGCCGCCATGAGGGACTTGGCCTTCTCGTAGGCGTCCAGGGCCCGTTCGTAGTCGGCGCGCATCGCGTCGTCGGCGCCCGACTCGGCGGGGTGGAAGTCCAGCCGGTCCAGTTCCTCGCCGAAGGCCGTGATGTCCTCGTCCACCACCACCGCGAGCCTGGCCAGCGCCTCGCGGCGCTCCTCCTCCTTCTTGCGCCGGTTGCGGCGGACCAGCGCGTACGCGCCCACGCCGCCTGCGGCCACGACCGCGCCCGCCACGGCCAGGGCGCCCGCGTCCACACCCGTGTCGCCGCCGTCGCTCCAACCGGCCGGGGCCGTGCCGCCGGGGTTGCTGCGCAGGGCGTCGTCCACGAAGTCGTTGAGCTGGGCCTTCGGATCGCCGGCGCCCTGGACCGAGGTGACCAGGTTCCGCACGGCCTGCTGGCTCAGCACGCCGCTGTCGGCGCGGGCGTCGAAGCGGTCGCCGAGGCGGACGGCGTAGAGGCCGGTGATACCGGTCTCCGTGCGGAGGTTCTGGAAGAGGTTCGCGGTCGGCTGGTCGGCCGGGAGGACGGCCACGAAGATCGGCTCGTCGGCGTCCTCGATCTTGTCGGCGAGGGCCTCGGCGTCCGCGGCGGAGAGCTGGTCGGAGGCGGCCGGATCGACGTAGACGGGGCTCTCGCGCAGGGCCGCGGCCACCGTCGACAGATCGGTGGCCGCGTGCGCGCCCGGCGCACCGGCCGTCAGCACCGCCAGGATCGCGAGTGCCGTCGCGGCGAGCGGCAGCATGAGCAGGCGGAGCAGACGTCGGACCGGTGCGCCCTTCATACCTTCGAAGCTACCTCTATCGGCGCGAAAACGGACGATCCGATCAGTGACAGGGAGGCGAAGTGGAGCGTCACGCCGTTCAAAACGCCTCCCCACGCCTCCTTCGGCGCCTCCGTGTAGCGGCCCGCGAACAGGGGGTGGCCGGCCTCGTCAAGACGGCTGTACAACCGTTCGGGAGGGGTGCGGGTCACGTAGGGCGACGGGGGTGAGCGGAATGCTGCGGAGAGTTCTCGCGGTGGTGGCCGGGGTCGTGCTGCTGAGCGGCTGCTCGGCGGAGGAGTTGCCGCTGGCGGCCGTGACGGTGGATGCGGAGGGGGCGCCTCGGGTGCTGATGCGGCCGTGCGACGGCGACGCGTACGAGGCGCCTACGTTGTCCGGCTGGGCCGGTGCGTACGAGGACGAGCCGAGTGACGACGAGGCGGACACGACGGTGTGGACGGCGGACGGGGAGTGGTCGGGGGACCAGGAGTTCCCGCTCTTCTCGCCGCCGGGGGCGTGGAAGGCCGAGGTGAGGGGGGAGCGGCGGCTCAAGTCCGGTCACACGTACCGGTTCATCTTCTACGGGCAGACGGACGACTATGCGAACGGGGCGGTCTCGTTCACCACGCGGGATCTGGGGCGGTTGGAGAGTGGGCAGGTGTGGGCGGATGACCGGGTGATGGGTGTGGGGGAGTTCGAGGAGCTGGCGGAGGGGGCGTGTTGAGGGCCGCCGCGGCTTGACGGCTTCGCCGGGGGGGTCGTCGTCGGGTGCGGGTCCGGTGGGGCTTCTCGCGCAGTTCCCCGCGCCCCTAAAAGACACAGGCCCCTACGGGCCTGGAAAGCACGGGGCGCAGCCCCTGCTTTTCAGGGGCGCGGGGAACTGCGCGACCAGCCCCCACGCACCCGCACCCGGCAACGCACCCCGGCGCGCGCCCCTACTCCGCCGGCTCGACCCCCGCCCGCAGCAACCCGTACGTGTACGCGTCCTCCAGCGCCTGCCACGACGCGGCGATGACGTTGTCGGCGACGCCCACCGTGGACCACTCCCCCGTGCCGTCCGTCGTGGAGATGAGGACGCGGGTCGTGGAGTTGGTGCCGTGCTTGCCCTCCAGGATGCGGACCTTGTAGTCGACGAGCTCCAGCTTGGCGAGCTGGGGGTAGATCTTCTCCAGGGCGACCCGGAGGGCGCGGTCGAGCGCGTTGACCGGCCCGTTTCCCTCCGCCGTGGCGACGATGCGCTCACTCTTGGCCCACAGCTTGACGGTGGCCTCGTTGGCGTGGCTGCCGTCGGGGCGGTCCTCGACGATCGCCCGCCAGGACTCCGTGCGGAAGTACCGCTGCGGCTTGCCCGCGACCTCGTCGCGCAGCAGGATCTCGAAGCTGGCGTCGGCGGCCTCGTAGGTGTAGCCGCGCAGCTCGCGCTCCTTGACCCGCTCGACGACCCGGCCGACCAGCTCGCGGTCGTCACCGAGGTCGACGCCCAGCTCCTTGCCCTTGAGCTCGATGGAGGCGCGGCCGGCCATGTCGGAGACCAGCATCCGCATGGTGTTGCCGACCTGCTCGGGGTCGATGTGCTGGTACAGGTCCGGGTCGACCTTGATCGCGGAGGCGTGCAGGCCGGCCTTGTGCGCGAAGGCGGAGACACCGACGTACGGCTGGTGCGTGGAGGGCGTGAGGTTGACGACCTCGGCGATGGCGTGCGAGATCCGGGTCATCTCGCGCAGCGCGCCCTCGGGGAGGACCTTCTTGCCGTACTTCAGCTCCAGCGCGGCGACGACCGGGAAGAGGTTGGAGTTGCCGACCCGCTCGCCGTAGCCGTTGGCGGTGCACTGGACGTGGGTGGCGCCCGCGTCGACGGCGGCCAGGGTGTTGGCGACCGCGCAGCCGGTGTCGTCCTGGGCGTGGATGCCGAGGCGGGCCCCGGTGTCGGCGAGGACGGTGGCGACGACGGCCTGGACCTGGGCGGGGAGCATGCCGCCGTTGGTGTCGCAGAGGATGACCACGTCGGCGCCGGCCTCCGCGGCGGCGCGGACGACGGCCTTGGCGTACTCGGGGTTGGCGCGGTAGCCGTCGAAGAAGTGCTCGCAATCGACGAAGACCCGGCGGTCCTGGGAGCGGAGGTAGGAGACGGTGTCGCGGACCATCTCCAGGTTCTCGTCGAGGGTGGTGCGCAGGGCCAGTTCCACATGGCGGTCGTGAGACTTGGCGACGAGGGTGATGACCGGGGCGCCGGAGTCCAGCAGGGCCTTGACCTGCGGGTCCTCGCTCGCCTTGCCGTTCGCGCGGCGGGTGGCGCCGAACGCGACCAGCTGGGCGTGCTTGAAGTCGATCTCCTTCAGCGCGCGGGCGAAGAACTCGGTGTCCCGCGGGTTCGCGCCGGGCCAGCCGCCCTCGATGAAGCCGACGCCGAAGTCGTCCAGGTGCCGTGCGATGGCCAGCTTGTCCGCGACGGTGAGGTTGATGCCCTCACGCTGGGCGCCGTCGCGCAGGGTGGTGTCGAAGACGTGGAACGAGTCGTCGAGTTCGCTGGTGTCCGTCATGGTGTCAAGGCTCCTGCTGTTGGATCCCGCTGGATCTCGGTCTGTACCGGAATGACCGGCTCCACCGCCCCCAATGGTCCCTCACGCTGCGCTCCCGGCTGAAGATGGGCCAGAAAAGCGAAAAACCCCTCGCGGGTGCGAGAGGTCTGCGCGCGGGTCGAGACGACGGTGTCCGCCCGTACCTGGTCGTACGTGGCGGTCACTGCGGACCGGCGCGCCTGCTGCCAATAATCGTGGCGAACGAGAGCACGGGGGCAGTCTGGCACAGACCGTCCCCGTGCTCACCGTCCGTCTCAGGATGCGAACAGCGCGCTGATCACCTCATGAACACCCGTCGCCTCGTGAACACCCGTCGCCGTCATCGTGTGTGGCGTACGAAGACGTCCCGGGCGTCGTTGGTGTCGCCGGCCGGGATCAGCGACGGGTCCTGGGACTCGAAGGCGATCCGGGTGGCACCGTCCGCGATCATGCCGGGCTCGACGTACGCCGTGGCCGTGCCGCCGGTGGTGTCCGGGGTGAGCAGGACGGTGGTGCCCTTCTTCAGGTCCCGCAGGTAGACGGGGTACTCCGAGCCGTCCTGGCTGCCCGCCTCCACCACCCGCGAGGTGAAGGTGACGAAGCGGCCGTCGGCGCTGACCGCCGGGGTGCGGGTGTGGGCGGTGTGCGGGCCGCCGTGGGTGGCGTGCAGACGCCGGTTCTCGCCGGTGGCGACGGTGTGGACGAACACGTTCCAGCTGCCGTCGTCGTCGTTCGGGACGAGACGGGTGTCCCGGGACTCGAAGACGACCGTGCGGCCGTCGCCGCTGATCGAGGGTTCCAGGGACTCCCGCTCGGTCGGGGAGCCGTCGTAGGAGCGGTCGATCTGGGTCCGCTTGCCCGTGGCGCGGTCGAGTAGCCAGATGTCGCCCCAGTCGTCGCCGCGCGGGCCATTGGCGTACGTGTACTGGTAGACGACCCGCTTGCCGTCGTCGCTGACGGTCGGGGCGAAGGCGTTGCGGGTCTCCCAGGTCGGCTTCGAGTGGCTGATCCGCTCGGTGACGCCCTTGGCGCGGTCGCGCAGGAAGACGACGTAGCCCTCCTCCTCGCTGGACGCGACGTAGACGGCGTACCGGGCGTCGGCGCTGAGGGAGATCTCGCCGGAGGGGGTGAAGCCCTTCGGCAGGCCGGTGTCGAGGCGTTCGGAGCGGCCGGTGCGCCGGTCGTGCAGCTTGAAGGTGCTGCCGACGGCGACATGGCGGCCGTCGGCGCTGATCGACGGGGCGAGGCCGGCCGCCACGCGCTCCAGTCTCCCGGTGCGCAGATCGCGGACGAAGACACCGCCGGGCTTGCCCGGGACCTTCGAAACACCCCCTAGGTCCGTGGCGGTCGAGGAGAAGGCCGTGTACCGGCCGTCGCGGCTGAGCACCGCGTGCCCGGAGTCGCCGGCGCCCGCCTTCCCGCCGGGTGTGACGCTGATCGGTTCGGTGCGGGGAGCGGTGGGTGCGGCAGCGGGTGGAGCGGTGGGTGCGGCGCTCGCCGCCGGGGGCCCGGTCAGGGCCACCACGGTGGCGACGAGCGCTGCGGCGAGCGTGGTGCGTGTGCCGGCGTACAAGATCTGTTCCCCCTGTGTGCCCGGTGAACTCCGGTGTGTGGGTGGCCGGTTCAGCGGCCTCGCCGGATGAACACGTCCGCGACCCCGTTGGTGTCGTCCGCGACCAGGTCGTCAGCCGTGGAGGTGAACACCACGGCGCGGCCGTGACGGGCGACCGCGCCCGGGAGCGCGGTACCGGCCGTGGTCACGGGCCGGTGCGCGCCGGTGCGCAGATCGACGAGGGTCAGTGCGCCGTCCTGGCTCAGCAGGGCGTGCCCGGGTCCGGTGACGTGGCCGGTGTCATGGTGAAAGGGACCCGGCGGCCGTCGCGCGAGCCCCGTCCGGCGCGTTCAGCCCAGGGGCCCCAGGGACTCGTCGAGGAACTCCCGTACGTGGGACAGGATCTGGCCACGGTCCGTCCCGCGCAGCCCGATGGCCACATGGATGGAGAAGCCGTCGAGCAGGGCCCGCAGCCGGGCGGCGACCCGGTCCGGGTCGATCTCGCGGAACTCGCCCTTCGACACCCCCTCCGCGAGCAGGGCCACCAGGTCGCGGTGCCAGGCGCCCTCGATGGCGGCCTGCCGGTCGCGGGCGTCGTCGTCGGCGTTCTGCGAGCGGTTCCAGACCTCCAGCCAGAGCGTCCAGTGCGGGTCGCGGTGGCCGTCGGGGACGTACAGGTCGACGTACGCCTCCAGCCGTTCGCGGGCGGTGCCCGTGCGGGTGAGCAGCCGGGCGCGGTCCGCGCCGAGCCGGTCCTCGCTCCACTCCAGGGTCCGCAGCAGCAGCTCGTCCTTGGAGTGGAAGTAGTAGAGGAGGTGGCCGCTGCTCATGCCGACCTCGCGGCCGAGCGCCGCCATGGTGAGCTTCTCCAGACCCCGCTCGGCGATCATGCCCATGGCGGCGGCGAGGACGTCCTCGCGGGGCGGGGCGGTGTTGCGGCGCCGGGCCGTGGTGGGCGGAGGCGGGGGCAGGGGCGGTGGCGTGGTCATCGGTACGTTTCTACCGGACGCGGGGCGCCCGTCCTCGGCTGCTGCTGGGTGACGCAGTGGATGCCGCCCCCGCCCGCGAAGAGCGTGCGGGCGTCGACGAGCGTGACCGTCCGCTCCGGGAAGAGGCGGCGGAAGATCCCGGCGGCGATCTCGTCACGCGGGTCGTCGAAGCCGCACAGGACGACTCCGCCGTTGCAGAGGTAGTGGTTGATGTAGGAGTAGTCGGCCCAGCGGCCGTCCGCCTCCAGCACGGTCGGCGCGGGGACCTCGACGACCTCCAGGCGCCGCCCGCGCGCGTCGGTCGCGGCCCGGAGCAGGCCGGTGATCTCCCGGGTGATCCGGTGGTCGGGGTGGGCCGGGTCCGGCTGGGAGTGGGCCACGACCACCCCGGGGCGGGCGAAGGCCGCCACGATGTCGACATGGCCGAGCGTGCCGTAGCCGTACGGGGGATAGTCGCCGGTGAGGCCGCACGGCAGCCAGATCGCCTTGCGGGTGCCGAGCTGTGCGTGGATCTCCGCCTCGACCCGCTCACGGCTCCAGCCGGGGTTGCGCTCCGGCCCGAGCTGCACGGTCTCGGTGAGCAGCACGGTCCCCTCGCCGTCGACATGGATCGCCCCGCCCTCGTTGACCAGCGTCGAGGGGTACGTCCGGGCGCCCGCCAGCTCCGCGACCCGCCCGGCGATCTTCGCGTCGTGCTCCCAGCGGGCCCAGGGCTGGGCGCCCCAGCCGTTGAACGTCCAGTCGACGGCGGCCAGTTCACCGCCGTTCGTGAGGAAGGTCGGCCCGATGTCCCGCATCCAGGCGTCGTCCAGTTCCCGTTCCACGGTGTCGACGCCCTCGCCCAGCAGCGTGCGCGCCTCCTTCGACTGCCCCGGCCCGCACACCACCGTCACCGGTTCGAAGCGGCGGACGGCACGGGCGACCGACGCCCAGGCGAGCCGGGCGGCCGCGAGGTCGTCCGGATCCTCGAAGGTCGGGTTCGGCCCCGGCCACGCCATCCAGGTGCGCTCGTGCGGGGCCCACTCGGCGGGCATGCGGAAGCCGTCGGCGGCAGCGGACATAGTGGGTCCTCAGAGGAAGTAGAGGCGGTTGAGGGAGACGGACTCGGCCGGTCCGGAGCGCAGCGGCTCGCCGTCGAGGGTGACCAGACCGGTGCGCCGGTCGACGTCGACCGATCCGGTACGGGAGTTCAGGCGCAGGTTCGCCGGGCCGATCCCCCGGGTGCCGTGCACGGCGACCCTGCGGCGCCGGGTCGGCATCGAGTCGTGGCCCTGGTCGAGGGCGGCCCGTGCGACGAAGGCCACGGAGAGGTCGGCGGGCGTGGCCCCGTACGCCCCGAACTGCGGGCCCAGGACCAGGGGTTCACAGGTGTCCGTCGCCGCGTTGGGGTCGCCGACCACGCCGTACGCCGGGAAGCCGGACTTCAGCACGAGCTGGGGTTTGGCGCCGAAGTACTCGGGCCGCCACAGCACGAGGTCGGCCAGCTTGCCGACCTCGATGGAGCCTATCTCGTGCGAAAGCCCGTGGGCGACGGCCGGGTTGATGGTCAGCTTGGCGATGTACCGCAGGACCCGCTCGTTGTCGTGGTCCTCGTCCGGGGCGCCCAACTCGGCCTTCATCTTCCCGGCCATCGCGAAGGTCCGGCGGACGGTCTCCCCCGCGCGGCCCATGCCCTGCGCGTCCGACGAGGTGATGCCGATCGCGCCAAGGTCGTGCAGCACGTCCTCGGCGCCCATCGTCCCGGCGCGGATGCGGTCGCGGGCCAGCGCCGCGTCACCGGGCAGGTCGGCCTTGAGGCCGTGGACGGAGACGATCATCCCGTGGTGCTCGGCGACGGCGTCCCGGCCGAAGGGGAGGGTCGGGTTGGTGGAGGAACCGATGACGTTCGGGACCCCGGCCATCTTCAGGACGTTCGGTACGTGCCCGCCGCCGCAGCCCTCGATGTGGAAGGCGTGGATCGTCCGGCCCTCCAGCACCCGCAGGGTGTCCTCGACCGACAGACACTCGTTCAGCCCGTCGCTGTGCAGGGCCACCTGGACGTCGTGCTCCTCGGCGACCCGCAGCGCGGTGTCCAGCGCCCGGGTGTGGGCGCCCATGTCCTCGTGCACCTTGAAACCGCAGGCGCCTCCCTCGGCGAGGGCCTCGACCAGGGGCGCCGGGTGGGACGACGAACCCCGGCCCAGGAAGCCGATGTTGACCGGCCAGGCGTCGAAGGCGTTGAACGTGTGCCGCAGCGCCCAGGGCGAGTTGACCCCGACGCCCCACACCGGCCCGAACTCCTGCCCGATGATCGTGGTCACCCCGGAGGCGAGGGACGCCTCCATGATCCGTGGCGACAGCAGATGGACATGGGTGTCGACGGCCCCGGCGGTGGCGATCAGCCCCTCGCCGGAGACGATGGAGGTGCCCGTGCCGACGACGACCTCCACGCCGTCGAGGGTGTCGGGGTTCCCGGCCCGTCCGATCGCGCTGATCCGGCCCTCGCGGATGCCGATGGACACCTTCCGGACGCCCTGCACCGCGTCGATCACCACGACATTGCTGATCACGACGTCACAGGTCTCCCGGACGGCCGCCGCCTTGAGGTGCAGCCCGTCCCGCGCGGTCTTCCCGAAGCCGGCCAGAAACTCGTCGCCGTACCGCTGGGAGTCGGACTCGACCCGGATCACGAGCCCCGAGTCCCCGAGCCGGAGCCGGTCGCCGGCGCGAGGCCCGTGGGTGGCGGCGTAGGCGTACGGGTTCATCGCTCCGCCACCTGACCCCCGCGGGGCTCCGCCGCTCCCAGGTATCCGCAGGCGGCGGCCCTGCGCAGGGCCTCCTCCTGCGCACCCGGCGCGTCCAGCGGCCCGTCGACGAGTCCCGCGAACCCGATCGCGACCCGGTCACCGCCGAGGGGCACGAGCCCGACCTCGACGCTCTCCCCCGGCCCGAACCGCACCGACGATCCGGCGTGGACGGCGAGCCGCATCCCGTACGCCGTCGCCCGTACGAAGTCGAGCCGGGGGTTGGCCTCGAAGAAGTGGAAGTGGGAGGTGACCGACACCGGCACGGTGGCGGTGTTGGTGACCGTGAGCCGTACGACCGCCTCGGGCTCGCGGTGCGCTGGCCCCGGCAGCAGCGCGCCGGGCGCCCCGGAGCCAGGCCCTCCGCCAAGCCCTCCGCCGCCGACGGGACCGCCGAGGGGGTCGGTGACCACCGCCAGCCGTGACCCGTCGTCGAAGACGGCCTCGACCTGCACCTCGGTGACGATGGCCGCGACACCGGGCAGGACGTCCTCGGGGCCGAGCACACCGCGCGCCCGCTCGATCGCCTCGGCGAGCCGCACCCCGTCCCGGGCCGCCTCGCACACGGTGTCCGCGATCAGGGCGGTGGCCTCGGGCACGTTCAGCCTCAGGCCCCGCGCCCGCCGGGCCCGCGCCAGCTCGGCGGCGCCGAAGAGGAGCAGCCGGTCGCGTTCGGTGGGGGTGAGTCGCATCCGGCGACACCTCCTCGCTCCCTCGGTTTAGAACGCCACTCTAAACAGACGGGACCCGAGCAGGGAAGGCGCGGAGCAGAGAAGGAGACCAACAATTGAGCAACGCTCTAAAAAACGTGGGCCCGAACACGGCAGGGCCGCCGCGGACGAGGTGTCCGTGGCGGCCCTGGGGGAGATCCGCGGCCGGGGTCAGCCCAGCTCGTGCATCCAGCCGTGCTTGTCCTCGACCGTGCCGCGCTGGATGTTCAGCAGCGCCTCACGGAGCTTGAGGGTGACCGGGCCGGGCTCGCCGGCGGACTGCTGCCAGGCGGCGCCGGTGCGCTTGACCGTGCCGACGGGGGTGATGACGGCGGCCGTACCGCAGGCGAACACCTCGGTGAGGGCGCCGCTCTCGGAGTCGGCCTGCCACTGGTCGATGGAGATCCGGCCCTCCTCGGCGGTGTACCCGAGGTCGGCGGCGACGGTCAGCAGGGAGTCACGGGTGACGCCCTCCAGGATGGAGCCGGTGAGCGAGGGGGTGACGATGCGGTCGCCGTACACGAAGTACAGGTTCATGCCGCCCAGTTCCTCGACCCACGTGCGCTCGACCGCGTCGAGGTAGCAGACCTGGGCGCAGCCCTCGGCCGCCGCCTCGGCCTGGGCGAGCAGGGAGGCCGCGTAGTTGCCGCCGGTCTTGGCGTCGCCCATGCCGCCGGGGACGGCGCGGACGTGGTCCTCGGAGACCCAGATGGAGACGGGCTTCACACCGCCGGGGAAGTAGGCGCCGGCCGGGGAGGCGATGACCAGGAACAGGTACTCGTTGGCCGGCTTGACGCCCAGGCCGACCTCGGTGGCGATCATGAACGGGCGGAGGTAAAGGGACTCCTCGCCGCCGTGGGCCGGGACCCAGGCCTGGTCCTGCCGCACCAGCACGTCACAGGCCTCGATGAACGTCTCGACCGGCAGCTCCGGCATGCCGAGCCGGCGGGCGGAGGCCTGGAAGCGCGCCGCGTTCTTCTCCGGACGGAAGGTGGCGACGGACCCGTCGGGCTGCCGGTAGGCCTTCAGCCCCTCGAAGATCTCCTGCGCGTAGTGCAGGACCATGGTGGCCGGGTCGAGGGAGAGCGGCGCGTACGGAACGAGCTGGCCGTCGTGCCAGCCCCGGCCCTCGGTCCACTTGATGACGACCATGTGGTCGGTGAAGTGGCGGCCGAAGCCGGGGTTCGCCAGGACCGCGTCGCGCTCGGCGGCGGAGAGGGGACTCGCGGAGGGCTTGAGCTCGATCGTGGGCGTCATGAGTGGTTGTCCTTCACCGGTTGTGTGTGACGGGCCGCGTGCACATCCGTACTGCCAGTGGCGAGTGCTAGGACGTCCGAGCATTGCCTCATTCGGCGGCTCCGCGTTCGATTATCGCAAGCGGAGTCGGCGGACGAAAACGGCGTGAAGACGGCGTGCATGCGACCCAGGGATGATGGTGACACCCGGCGGGACCATGGGGAAGCCATACGGAAGCCGCCGGGTGCTGGTGCGACCCGGCGGCTTCGAAAGAATTCGAGTGGCGCGGCGGGTCAGCCGGCTACTCGTACGACGAGGGCGTCGCCGATCTCGTCCGTCGAACGGGCGGGCTTGCCGACGCGCTCCGCGAGGTCGGCGGAGACGGCCTCCTCGATCCGCGCGGCCTCGGCCTCGTAGCCGAGGTGGCGCAGGAGCAGGGCGACGGACAGGACCGTGGCGGAGGGGTCGGCCTTGCCCTGGCCGGCGATGTCCGGGGCCGAGCCGTGCACGGGCTCGAACATGGACGGGAACTCGCCGGAGGGGTTGATGTTGCCGGAGGCCGCGACGCCGATGCCGCCGGAGACGGCCGCGGCGAGGTCGGTGATGATGTCGCCGAAGAGGTTGTCGGTGACGATCACGTCGAACCGGGCCGGGTCGGTGACCAGGTAGATGGTGGCCGCGTCGACGTGGATGTAGTCGGTGGTGACCTCGGGGAACTCCTCGGCCACCTTGTTGAAGATGTTCGTCCACAGGTGACCGGCGAAGGTCAGCACGTTGTTCTTGTGGACGAGGGTGAGCTTCTTGCGCGGGCGGGCCTGGGCGCGGGCGAAGGCGTCCCGGACCACGCGCTCGACACCGAAGGCCGTGTTCACGGAGACCTCGGTGGCGACCTCGTGCTCGGTGCCCTTGCGGATGGTGCCGCCGTTGCCGGTGTACGGGCCCTCGGTGCCCTCGCGGACCACGACGAAGTCGATCTCGGGCTGACCGGCGAGCGGGGTGGCGACACCGGGGAGTAGCTTCGACGGACGCAGGTTGACGTGGTGGTCGAAGGCGAAGCGGAGCTTGAGCAGGAAGCCGCGCTCCAGGACCCCGGAGGGGACGCTCGGGTCGCCGATGGCGCCGAGCAGGATCGCGTCGTGCTTCTTCAGCGCGTCCAGGTCCGCCTCGGTGAGGGTCTCACCGGTGGCGTGGTAGCGCCGGGCGCCGAAGTCGAACTCCTTGGTCTCCAGCTTCACATCCTGCGGAAGGACGGCGGAGAGGACCTTGAGCCCCTGGGCCACGACTTCCTGACCGATGCCGTCACCGGGGATCACTGCGAGATTGAGGCTGCGAGACATGACGGCACCGTACTCCTTGTCCCAGGGGATGACATGGGGTGTCCGCGATACGGACGCGCGAGGAAGGCGGCCGGAGGGTGGCCGGGAAGGGTGACGGTGCCCACACGTCACCCCGCGTTCACCCGTACGGGGGGCGGGTGTTGGGATTCGCTGGGAACTTCGTCGACATGGATATACCCGACTTCGGTATCCCGCCGCAGCTCGCGCGCCGGATGAGCATGGCCGAGCAGCACGAGTACCTGCGCACGAGGCTGACGCGGCGCCGCACCCTGGTGACGGCCGGCTCGCTCGCGGCGGGCGGGCTGCTGACCGGCTGCGGCGGCTCCGGATCGTCGGCCTCGCCGAAGGCGACCACGTCGGCGTCCTCGTCCCCGTCGCCCGCCACCTCCAAGCTCCCCGGCTCCGCCGTCACCCCCTTCGGCCGCCATCTGGCCTTCGGCGCCGACCCGAAGACGGAGATGCGGATCTCCTGGCAGGTGCCGCTCGCGGTGAAGAAGCCGTACGTCCGGGTGGGTCTGAAGCCGGAGGAGCTGAGCCGGAAGATCGACGCCGAGGTCCGCGATCTGCACACACCGGGCGTGGAGGGTGTACGGCTGGAGCTGGAGCAGTACTACCTGCACGCGGCGCTGGACGGGCTGCGTCCCGGCACGACGTACTACTACGGCGTGGGCCACGAGGGCTTCGACCCGGCCGCCCCGGACCACCGCTCGACCATCGGCACGTTCCGTACGGCGCCCGCCGCGCCCGAGAAGTTCGTGTTCACCGCCTTCGGCGACCAGGGCGTGGGCAAGGCCGCGGCGGCCAACGACAACCTGATCGTCCGCCAGAAGCCCGCCTTCCATCTGCACGCCGGTGACATCTGCTACGCGAACGGCAACGGCAAGGGCGTGGAGTCGGACGGCTACGACCCCGCGTTCTGGGACCTGTTCCTCAAGCAGAACGAGTCGGTGGCCCGGTCCGTGCCCTGGATGGTGACGACCGGCAACCACGACATGGAGGCCTGGTACTCGCCGGACGGCTACGGCGGCCAGGTCGCCCGCTGGTCCCTCCCGGACAACGGCTTCGACCCGCGCTCGTCCCCGGGCGTGTACGCGTTCACCTACGGCAACGTCGGCTTCGTGGCCCTGGACGCGAACGACGTGTCGTACGAGATCCCCGCCAACTTCGGCTACTCCGGCGGCCGGCAGACCAAGTGGCTGGACAAGAAGCTCGGTGAGCTGCGGGCGGCGAAGGGCGTCGACTTCGTCGTCGTCTTCTTCCACCACTGCGCCTACTCGACGTCCGCGCACGCCTCCGACGGCGGGATCCGGGACACCTGGCTGCCGCTGTTCACGAAGCACCAGGTCGATCTGGTGATCAACGGCCACAACCATGTCTACGAGCGGACCGACGCCGTCAGGGACGGCAAGGTCGGCAGGGCGGTGCCCATCGGCGCGTCGACCGACCCGACGCGGGACGGGATCGTGTACGTCACGGCGGGCGGCGGCGGGCGCGATCTGTACGGCTTCCCGTCCGGCGTGAAGGAGAGCTACGAGGGCCATGTCACCCGGCACGACGCCGTCGAGACCTTCGAGTGGACCAAGTCGCGCAGGTCGAAGGCGGAGACGGTGGAGTGGTCACGGGTGCGCTACCGGGGCTTCTCCCTGCTCTCGGTCGAGGCGGAGAGCGGCGCGCGGCCGGCCCTGAAGGTGTCGGCGCTGGCCCAGGACGGCGAACGCATCGACCACTTCGAGGTGCGGCGCGGGGCGTGAATCCACTTCGGGGCGCGGTGCGGCGCGTGACGTCCGCTTCGGGGTGCGGCGGGCCGTAGGCGTCCACCTACGGCCGCGCCGCACTCCGAACGGGGTGCGGCTCCCGGTCGGTGCGGGCGCTCAGTGCCCGGTCGAACCGCCGTTGTCCCTGCGGTCGAGGGCGCGCTGAAGGGCGGCGGCGGCGT